>NZ_MLQQ01000001.1 GCF_001865995.1 Anaerobacillus arseniciselenatis
TGATGAGGTTGATAGGTCTCGGGTGGAAGCGTGGCGACACGTGGAGCTGAGAGATACTAATCGGTCGAGGACTTATCCTAAAAATAAGTTTTGAGTGAAGAGTGTTGAGTTTTGAGTTATGAAAGTACCTCAAAGAAGCAAAACACAAACATCGAAAGATGAAGCTCAAAAATGAAATGAATGAAATACTCAAGTAACTTAATTATGTATGTTATCTAGTTTTGAAAGAACAATCTTTCAATGAATTATGGATATGAAGATTGATGCTAGTGAGCCTCCAAGAGACGCTTACAAGTAACTCAACACTCAAAACTCATAATTCAAAACTAAATAATCTAGTGGCGATAGCGAAGAGGTCACACTCGTTCCCATGCCGAACACGATCGTTAAGCTCTTCAGCGCCGATGGTAGTTAGGGGTTTCCCCTTGTGAGAGTAGGACGTTGCTAGGTGAAAAACACATTCCAATCGGAGTGTGTTTTTTTAGTTATAAAGAATTAATGGTTACTACAATAATCTGTGAAGCTGTCCCTGCGTCTCCTAGGTTTGCTTCGCAGTAGGCTTCCTCGTCGCAAAGGTGCAAGAAAAAAACATTTATTGAGCGATGTTTTTTGAGTTAATAAGATTATTTTTGCGATAATCCAATAATTTTGTCATCATCCCCGATTTACTTGCAAAAAAAGATAATTTTGCAATCTCACCGTTTCCTTTTGCGTTTATCCGATTATTTTTGCATACCTCTTTTATAAAGCATGTATTTCCTGTGTTACTCCCTTTATCAACGTAATTAAACATGAATATTTACATATACTTCAATATTACTTATCAATTAAATTTGCTAACTAAGAAGGATTCAAGGCATATGATGGTAAATATATTATAATGCTCGATATACAAGCATATAATGTTTTAAAATAATTAATCCCCTACTTTCTCGGGTTGAAGTAGGGGTCTTTTACTACTAATCACTATCCGTAGTCAAATCAAACAAATAATAACTAAACGATCATGAAATAAGTAACAGGGGTGGTTATAGTGGACATTATCCAAACAATTTTTACAGATGAAACAACAACTATTATGTTTCGGTTAGTTATCGCAGCAGCACTAGGTGGACTTGTTGGGTTTGAAAGAGAATATAATAAACATCCGGCAGGTTTTAGGACGCATTTGCTTGTATGTGTAGGTGCATGTTTAATCATGTTATTATCAATGTTCGGTTTTCAAACTTACATGGAAGCTAACCCGGAATTTGTTAACTTTGATCCGTCACGTTTAGCGGCATATGTGGTTAGTGGAATTGGGTTTTTAGGGGCTGGAACGATTTTAGTTCAAGGTTATACAGTTCGTGGCTTAACAACAGCTGCTTCAATTTGGGTTGTAGCGGGTATAGGATTATCAGTAGGTGCTGGTATGTATATTGCGGGCCTATTCACAACGCTTATCGTCATTTTAAGCTTAATCTTTTTAAATAAAGTAGACGAATCATTTTTTAGAGTTAGAAAAAAAAGTGAACTTGAGTCAATCGTTATTCATGCGGAACCGAAAGATACGACCTTACTTTCAATCATTGATATTTTTGAACAACATAAAGTGAAAGTAAAAAAGGTGATGGTCGAGAGGGACAATACCTCTGAAAAAGAAGAGTTATTAAGATATCAGCTAAAAGTTCTTTATCCAAACGAAAAAGTAAAACTAACCTCGATTGACGAGTTATATAAATTGAAACAAGTTCATAAAGTATATTCGTTATAGGAATTAAAAAAAATGAGATGGCAATAATGAGTGTCAGATAGTTGAAAAATTCGATAAAATGGATATAATAAAAACAAAGTCAAATATAGTCAAAGTCAAACATATAGTAATGAGAGGAGGGATTTGGTGAAAAATGTATCTGATATCATTGAGCATTATTTAAAAAGCATTATGAATGACAGTGACCGTGATCTAATTGAAATAAAGCGGAGTGAAATAGCCGAGCGGTTTCAATGTGTTCCTTCTCAAATTAATTATGTAATTAGTACTAGGTTTACTGTTGAAAAAGGATACTTAGTAGAAAGTAAGCGTGGTGGCGGCGGCTTCATTCGAATTATTAAAATAAAAGCTCATAATAAAGCAGAATTATTTGATCAAATGCTGACTCTTATAGGTGATAAAATATCCCAAAGTGGTGGTGAGGATATTTTATATCGCCTTTATGATGAAAAAGTAATTACAAAAAGAGAAGCCGACATTATTCATAGTACTATTGACCGTTCAGTATTGAATGTCCAACTACCTTATCGTGATCAACTAAGAGCAAATATATTAAGGGCAATTATCTCTACACTGAAGTATAAATACCAATGATTAAATTGAGGAGGGGAGTTCAGTATTATGTTATGCCATGAATGCAACAAAAGAGAAGCAACACTACATTTCACAAAAATTCTCAATGGAGAAAAAATGGAAATCCACTTATGCGATCAATGTGCTAGAGAAAAAGGTGAATATTTGCCAGGTTCAAACGGTTTTTCGATACATCAACTGTTATCTGGCTTACTAAACTTTGAACAACCGATACAAAACTCTCCAAGTCGGTCGCTTCAAAGTGAACAGCAATGTAAAAAGTGCGGAATGAGCTTTCACCAATTTGCACGTGCTGGCAGGTTTGGTTGTGCAGAGTGTTACAAAACGTTTAACCTTAAACTGGATCCAATGTTAAAAAGGGTTCATAGTGGTAATACCGTTCATATAGGAAAGATTCCAAAAAGAATTGGTACTGATATACAGTTGCAACGTCAAATTGAACAATTAAAAAAACAGTTACAACAACACATCTCTAAAGAAGAGTTTGAGGAAGCGGCAAAGTTAAGAGATGAAATACGAGCTTTAGAGAAATTAGCTGAACAAAGTGGGGGGGAAGATTGATGTCACTAGAAAAATTTATTAGTGAGGCAATTAGCCCTTGGATGAAAAATGAAGGCTCTGAATCAGACATCGTTTTAAGCAGTAGAATTCGCTTAGCGCGAAACTTAAAAAATTATTCGTTTCCAATTATTGCAACGACTGAAGAAGCTAACTTAGTTGTCAAACAAGTTAAAGAACATTTTGAAGAGCAGAAATATGATAAGTATGGTCCGTTTGAACTTCTTGAAATGGATGATATGAAACCTATTGAAAAAAAGGTATTAGTCGAAAAGCATCTCATTAGCCCACAGCTAGCGGATGAGTCTAAAAAGGGTGCTGTTTTATTAAGTTCAGATGAATCCCTTAGTATTATGGTGAATGAAGAGGATCATTTACGAATACAATGTTTATTCTCAGGGTTTCAATTAAATGAAGGTCTTGTTTTAGCAAGTGGGATTGACGATTGGTTTGAGAGTAAATTACATTATGCTTTTGATGAAAAGAAAGGATATTTAACTAGCTGTCCAACGAACGTAGGTACAGGGTTACGAGCATCGGTAATGATGCATTTACCTGCGCTGGTCATTACTAAGCAATTAAATAAAATTTTACCCGCCATTAATCAATTAGGACTCGTTGTAAGAGGAATTTACGGGGAAGGTAGCGAAGCTTTAGGAAACCTCTTTCAAATTTCAAACCAAATTACTCTTGGAAAGTCTGAAGAAGATATCGTAGAAGATCTTAGAGGGGTTGTGCTTCAACTTATTCACCAAGAGAGAGCGGCGAGAGAAATGTTACTTCAATCTTCAAAGCTTCTTTTAGAAGATCGCGTGTATCGATCGTATGGAATACTAGCATATGCTAGAACACTTGAATCTAAAGAAGCTGCCCAACGGCTGTCTGATGTTCGTCTCGGGATTGATATGAAGATTTTAAAAGGAGTATCAGCGAGTATCCTAAATGAACTGATGATTCTTACACAACCGGGCTTTTTACAACAATATGCGGGTGAAATTTTATCCGCAGATCAACGTGACGAACGAAGGGCTGCATTAATAAGAGAACGACTAAATTTAGAAATAGAAAAGTTTAACTAATCTGTGGAGGTGGAGTTATTATGATGTTTGGTAGATTTACTGAAAGAGCACAAAAAGTTTTGGCTTTAGCCCAAGAAGAAGCCATTCGTTTAGGACATAACAATATTGGAACTGAACATGTATTGTTAGGTTTAATTCGAGAAGGGGAAGGGATTGCAGCTAAAGCATTAGTAGGCTTAGGACTAGGTTCTGATAAAATCCAAAATGAAGTTGAAACATTAATCGGAAAAGGCCAAGAAGGGTCTAAAACAGTTCATTATACCCCAAGAGCAAAAAAAGTAATTGAACTATCGATGGATGAGGCGAGAAAACTAGGTCACTCCTACGTAGGAACAGAACATATTTTACTAGGCCTAATTAGAGAAGGTGAAGGTGTAGCTGCTCGTGTATTAAATAATTTAGGTGTAAGCTTAAATAAAGCACGTCAGCAAGTGTTACAGCTGTTAGGCAGTAATGAAACATCAGGTGGGAGCCAACAAGGTGCAGCTTCAAACGTTAACACCCCGACATTAGATAGCTTAGCTCGAGACTTAACAGCTATGGCAAAAGAAGAAGGTTTAGATCCTGTCATTGGCCGTAGTAAAGAAATTGAACGAGTAATTCAAGTGTTAAGCCGTAGAACGAAAAATAATCCAGTACTAATTGGTGAACCAGGTGTTGGTAAGACGGCAATTGCTGAAGGTCTTGCTCAACAAATCATTGCCAATGAAGTTCCTGAAACTCTTCGTGGAAAACGAGTAATGACTCTTGATATGGGAACCGTAGTCGCTGGTACAAAATACAGAGGTGAGTTTGAAGATCGTCTAAAAAAAGTGATGGACGAAATTCGCCAAGCAGGAAACGTCATTCTTTTCATTGATGAACTTCATACGCTCATTGGAGCTGGTGGAGCAGAAGGAGCAATTGATGCTTCGAATATTTTAAAGCCTTCTTTAGCTAGAGGCGAACTGCAATGTATCGGAGCGACAACATTAGATGAGTACCGTAAATATATAGAGAAAGATGCAGCATTAGAACGACGTTTTCAACCAATACAAGTCGATGAACCATCAATCGAAGAATCTGTCTTAATTTTAAAAGGACTACGAGATCGTTATGAAGCTCATCACCGGGTCACAATTACAGACGAAGCGATTGAAGAATCGGTAAAACTTTCTGATCGCTATATATCTGATCGTTTTTTACCGGATAAAGCCATTGACTTAGTCGACGAAGCAGCTTCTAAAGTGCGACTTCGCTCTTATACGATCCCACCAAACTTAAAAGAACTTGAACAAAAGCTTGAGGAAACACGAAAAGAAAAAGATGCTTCTGTTCAAAGCCAAGAGTTTGAAAAAGCGGCATCGTTACGTGATAGTGAACAAAGACTACGCGAAGAGCTTGAGACAATGAAAAAAGAATGGAAAGAAAAACAAGGACAAGAAAATACAGAAGTCACGACTGAAGATATTGCCCAAGTTGTGGCAAGTTGGACGGGGATTCCAGTATCTAAATTAGCGGAAGAAGAAACAGAAAGACTTCTTAAAATGGAAGAAATCTTGCATAAACGTGTAGTTGGTCAGGATGAGGCTGTGAAGGCGGTATCCAAAGCCGTTCGCCGAGCAAGAGCAGGGTTAAAAGACCCGAAACGCCCAATTGGCTCATTTATCTTCTTAGGTCCAACAGGAGTAGGTAAAACTGAATTAGCAAGAGCTGTAGCTGAAACACTCTTTGGGGATGAAGACGCAGTAATTCGCATCGATATGTCCGAATATATGGAAAAGCATGCAACATCAAGGCTCGTTGGTTCGCCTCCTGGGTATGTTGGACACGACGACGGAGGTCAGCTAACAGAAAAGGTAAGAAGAAAACCGTATTCTGTTATTCTTTTCGATGAAATTGAAAAAGCGCACCCTGAAGTATTTAACATTTTACTTCAAGTGTTAGAAGATGGACGCTTGACTGATTCTAAAGGTCGAGTTGTTGACTTTAGAAATACGGCTGTGATTATGACTTCAAACGTTGGAGCAAGTGAATTAAGAAGAAATAAATTCTTAGGATTTACAACTCAGTCAGAAGGTCAAGAATATAAAGATATGAAGGAAAAAGTAATGGGTGAGCTTAAAAAGAGCTTCCGTCCTGAGTTTTTAAATCGTATCGATGAAATTATTGTCTTCCACTCGTTAGAGAAGAAGCATATTACAGAAATTGTTTCATTAATGGCAGAAACATTAAAAAAGCGCTTGTTAGAGCATGAAATAGAGTTTGATTTAACAGAATCGGCGAAAGAAAAAATTGTGGATGAAGGATATGACCCTGAATATGGAGCCCGACCTCTTCGTCGTGCATTACAAAAACACGTAGAAGACCGTCTCTCTGAAGAGTTGTTAAAGGGAAATATTCAAAAAGGTCAAAAGGTAAAGCTAGATGTAAAAAATAAAGAATTCACAGTAGAAGCAAAATAGAAAAATCAAATCGAACAAAGAGGTTGGCATAGTTATAAATGTCAGCCTCTAGTTTTGAAAGAACTGCATAATATTAACTTAAAACTAAGTAAGGGCAATTTTACCCTTCATGCTATAAGTATTTTTGTAATTTATGTTAAAATATAGCTGATGAAATGAAATAAGATTATATTTATAAAGCTTACCAAGGCGCTTGCGCTTTTCTTGAAAAAGAAGAAAGTGAAATTTTTTGAACTTGGAAAGGTGTCTAGCTCCAGCGCCTAGCCCTTCGAGCGTTTCGATCCATCGATGTTTATCTACTCGGTGATGCATCTCAAGAGGTGATAAACCGTCGCTGGCCCTCCAACGCTTTTCAGGGCTTACCAAGGCGCTTGCGCTTTTCTTTAGATAGGGGATTTTTATGGCAAAGAGGAAAACTAAATTTGTATGTCAAGAATGTGGATATGAATCAACAAAGTGGATGGGAAAATGCCCAGGTTGTCAAAGTTGGAACTCGATGGCTGAAGAGTTTGAAGAGCAACAAAGTAAAAAGCGAGGTTTTGTCACTTCAGGAGTTTCGTCTTCTAAAAAGCCACAACCGATAACAACGATAGAAAGAGACCAAGAGCAAAGATTAAGTACGGATATGATTGAGCTTAATCGTGTCTTAGGTGGTGGAATTGTACCGGGATCACTCGTTCTTGTTGGTGGTGACCCAGGTATTGGAAAGTCGACATTGCTATTACAAGTGTCAGCGAAACTAGCACAAAATAACCATAAGGTATTGTATATCTCTGGTGAGGAATCAGTGAAGCAAACAAAAATTCGTGCTGATAGGCTTAATGTCACTTCAGACAATTTATATGTTTTAGCGGAAACGGATTTAGAGTTTATTGAAAAAGCGATTGAAGAGATTAATCCAGCTTTAGTAATTATTGATTCTATTCAAACAGTTTATATGGCCGATGTAACTTCTGCGCCTGGAAGTGTTTCACAAGTTCGCGAAAGTACGGCTGCTTTAATGCGAATTGCAAAAACGAAAGGAATCGCAATATTTATCGTTGGTCACGTAACGAAACAAGGGGCGATTGCTGGACCAAGACTGTTGGAACATATGGTTGATTCAGTTCTATACTTTGAAGGTGAACGTCATCATACGTTTCGGATATTAAGGGCGGTTAAAAACCGTTTCGGTTCTACAAATGAAATAGGTATTTTTGAAATGAAAGAAATTGGCCTTGAAGAAGTGTTAAACCCATCAGAGATTTTCTTAGAAGAACGCTCTGAAGCAACATCCGGTTCGATTGTCGTGGCCTCAATGGAGGGCACAAGAACTGTATTAGTAGAAATTCAAGCGCTAATTTCACCGACAACATTTGGGAACCCAAGGCGAATGGCAACAGGAATAGATCATAATCGAGTTTCATTATTAATGGCAGTTTTAGAAAAACGAGTTGGGATGTTACTACAAAATCAAGATGCTTATTTAAATGTCGCTGGTGGAGTGCGACTAGATGAACCAGCAATAGATTTAGGAGTTGCGATTTGTATTGCGTCTAGTTTTAGAGACCAACCAACAAATCAAACAGACGTTGTTATTGGCGAAATAGGTTTAACTGGAGAAGTACGACGAGTTTCGCGAATTGAACAACGAGTGTTAGAAGCGGCTAAATTAGGTTTTAAACGTGTCATTGTTCCTGAACAAAACCTCGGTGGTTGGACGATCCCTGATGGCATTCAAGTGTTAGGTGTCTCAACGGTGAGAGAGGCGTTAGATATTTTGATGGGAGGTTAAGATTTTGGATCATAGTAGTAAAACAGCATTTATTAATGATGTCTTAAAATTAGTTGCTCCTGGAACGCCACTAAGGGCAGGGATCGATAATGTATTAAGGGCGAAAACAGGAGGACTAATTGTATTAGGTTATAACAATGAAATGATGAACATTGTCGATGGTGGCTTCTTTATTAATTGTGAGTTTTCGCCTGCTTACCTTTATGAACTTGCTAAAATGGACGGAGCCATTATATTAAATGAGGAAGGCGACCGTATTTTATATGCAAATACACAGCTAGTACCTAACCCGTCAATTGCTTCAAGTGAAACTGGAATAAGACATCGAACAGCAGAAAGGGTAGCGAGACAGACAAATAATTTAGTTATTTCAATCTCGCAAAGAAGGAACGTAATAACTCTTTACCAAGGAGAGTGTCGTTATTCTTTAAAGGATATTGGTGTGATTTTAACAAAGGCCAACCAGGCGATTCAAACGCTTGAAAAATATAAATCTGTTCTTGACCAAGGGATCACTAACTTAGGAGCACTCGAGTTCGAAGAGTTAGTTACGTTTCAAGAGGTATCTCAAGTCATTCATCGTGTCGAGATGGTGCTTAGAATTAAACGTGAAATATTGAACTATGTTAATGAACTTGGTGATGAGGGAAGGCTAATTTCAATGCAGCTAGAAGAACTTGTCTCAAAAACTGAAAAAGAAGCAAGGCTGTTAATTAAAGATTATGCAAAAGATCCAAATCAAGATGAGCTTCATATTTTAAAACAGTTGAAAAAATTATCTAATGATGAATTACTTGACGACAATATTATTGTTAAGTTATTAGGTTTTTCTAAAAATATTAATTTGTCCGAGCATACGGTAAATCCAAGAGGGTATAGAATACTCCATAAAATACCACGTATACCACCGTTGGTTGTAGATAACCTTATTGAGAAGTTTGAAGATATTAATCATATTATGAGAGCTTCAATACAAGAACTGGATGAAGTTGATGGGATTGGTGAAGCGAGAGCTAGAAAGATTAAAGAAGGGTTATCACGAATCCAAGAACAATTATTCATAGATCGACATATTTAAAGAAATTTCTTGACGTATAATTGTATTGACGTTATAATGAAAACTTTTGTTAAAATTGACAACCTACTATGACTTTGTTATTTTTAAACTATGAAAAATTTGAATACACTTTAATAAATATAGAAAATTTCGTTATTTTTTTAAAAATTACGTTTCAAATTTTACTGATTGTCTATAATGATAAAGGAGGTGAAATAATATATGGTGAGATGGGTAGTAAAACTGTTCTTTGTTTTTTTAGGAGGAACATTAGGATACTTATATGTTCCAGACCTAATCAAAATTTTAAATTTTGGCTTACCGAATTGGGCAACAAATGCTTACGTAGGAGCAGGAATTGGCGCACTTATATTATATTTAATTTCATTTTGGGTTGCAGATTATATTGTCGGTTTAATTCGTTTAGTAGAAGAAAAATTAGTAAAGGCACCGGCAACAGACGTTCTTTTTGGAACAATGGGGATTATTTTTGGATTAATCGTTGCATTTTTAATCGTATTACCGTTGAATACCATTAATATTCCAGTTTTTAGCTCGGTTTTGCCGATCTTTTTGACATTATTATTAGGTTATTTAGGTTTTCAGGTTGGGTTTAAAAAGCGTGACGAATTAATTAATTTATTTTCGAGAAAAAGCGATAAGAAAAAAGAGATTGAAGAAGTGGTAAAAGAGAGACACGGTGTCGAATTGAAAATTTTAGATACGAGTGTCATTATCGACGGACGAATAGCTGATATTTGTCAAACTGGTTTTTTAGAAGGTACTTTAGTTATCCCACAATTTGTTTTAGAAGAATTACAACATATCGCAGATTCTTCTGATGTGTTAAAAAGAAATCGAGGACGTCGCGGACTAGATATATTAAATAAAATTCAAAAAGAATTATCAATAAATGTTGAAATTTATGAAGGTGATTTTGAGGATATTCAAGAAGTCGATAGTAAATTAGTAAAGCTTGCTAAAATTTTATCGGGTCTTGTCGTAACAAATGACTTTAATTTAAATAAAGTTTGTGATCTTCAAGGTGTTCCTGTACTAAATATTAATGACTTAGCAAATGCGGTTAAACCGATTGTTTTACCTGGTGAAGAATTACATGTACAAGTAATTAAGGATGGAAAAGAGCATAATCAAGGAATTGCTTATTTAGATGATGGTACGATGATCGTTGTTGAAGGTGGAAGAGATTATATCGGTAAGCATATTGATGTTATTGTAACGAGTGTTCTTCAAACGTCTGCTGGTAGAATGATTTTTGCGAAACCGAAACTACTTGAGAAGGCATTATAAATTTATAGCTTAGATATAAACGTTAGGTAGGCAAAATGCTTGCCTGACGTTTCCTTTTTGTCTTGAGTTCGCTATAATAATCATAGTCAAAAGATAAAAGTGATGGGGGAAGCGTCCTAAATGAAATATTGTGTAGTGATCCCAGCAGCTGGACAAGGTAAAAGGATGAATTTAGGGAAAAATAAACAATTTCTTCTTTTAGAAAATAAACCGGTAATCATTCATACACTGGAAGTTTTTCAAGAAGACAGTTGGTGTGATGAAATTATTCTCGTTGCCAACGAAAAAGAAATCGAAGAAATTCGACAGTTAACAGTTACATATAACATTTGCAAGGTAAAAAAAATAGTACCAGGTGGAACTGAGCGGCAACATAGTGTTCGGAACGGCTTGAAGGCATTGAATGGTGATCGAATTGTGCTCGTTCATGATGGTGCTCGTCCTTTTATAAAAAAAGAGCAAATTCACCACTTAGTTGAGGAAGCAAAACAATCACAGGCTGCAATACTCGCTGTACCGATCAAAGATACCGTCAAAAAAAGTGAAGCAGGAACGATTTCACATACCGTTGACCGTTTGAATTTATGGAGTGCACAAACACCTCAAGCGTTTCGTTTACAAACTATAGTAGAGGCGCATAATTGGGCAGAAAAAAATCAATTTTTAGGAACAGATGAAGCAAGTTTATTAGAAAAGTTAAACAAACCGACTTCGATTGTCATGGGAGATTATTTTAATATTAAGCTAACGACGAAAGAGGATATCGTTTTTGCTGAATCTATTTTACGATTGAAACGAGGAGAAAAATCATGATGAGAATAGGACAAGGCTATGATGTACATCAATTAATTGAAGGAAGGCCGTTAATCATCGGTGGAATTGAAATCCCTCATGAAAAAGGATTATTAGGTCATTCAGATGCTGATGTTTTATTACATACGGTTGCAGATGCATGCTTAGGAGCAATTGCTGAAGGTGATATCGGAAAGCATTTTCCTGATACTGATCCTACTTTTAAAGACGCAGATTCTGCAAAGCTACTTTCCCATGTTTGGGAAATCGTTAAGGAAAAAGGCTATAAACTCGGAAATATTGATTGTACAATTATTGCCCAGAAGCCTAAAATGGCCCCGCATATTCCGGAAATGAAAAAGCGGATTGCCGATTTGCTAGAGGGTGATGAAAATCAAGTCAATGTTAAAGCAACGACAACAGAAAAACTAGGTTTTTGTGGTAGAGAAGAAGGAATTGCCACCCAGGCGGTTGTTTTATTAGTTGAGAGTGTTGAGTGAAGAGTTATGAGTTAGTGTAAGTAAAGCTTCGAAGCACTGAACTCAAAACTCAAAACTCAAAACTCAAAACTCAAAACTCAAAACTCAAGAAACGAAAGGATGTTACATATGTCAAAGCAAGTACGAGTTCGGTTTGCTCCAAGTCCAACGGGGCATTTACACATTGGTGGAGCGAGGTCTGCTCTTTTTAATTATTTATTTGCCCGCAATCAAGGTGGAAAATTTATTGTTAGAATTGAAGATACAGATCAAGCAAGAAATGTTGATACAGCTAAAGAAAAGCTTTTAGAAAGCATGAAGTGGTTAGGAATAGATTGGGACGAAAGTATTGATGTTGGTGGCGAATATGGTCCCTATAGTTGTATGGAAAGAGTAGATATTTATAAAAAGTATATTCAAACTTTAATTGATGAAGGGAAAGCTTATTACTGTTACATGAGTGAAGAAGAAAGTGAAAAAGAACGTGAAGAACAACTCGCTCGTGGAGAAACACCTAAATATAGTGGTAGAGATCGCGATTTAACTGAAGAACAGCGTGCTGCTTATGAAAAAGAAGGTAGAGTTCCTGTTGTTCGTTTCCGTGTTCAAGAGGGAAAACAAGTAGTAGTTGATGATGCTATTAGAGGAACTGTTTCTTTTGAAACTGATGGAATTGGTGATTTCATTATTGCGAGACGCGATGGTATTCCTATGTACAACTTTGCGGTTGTCATTGATGATCATTTAATGGAGATTACTCATGTGATTCGTGGAGAAGAACATTTATCAAACGCTCCGCGACAAGTGTTGTTATTTGAAGCATTTTGTTGGGAAGCGCCTAAGTTTGCGCATGCTTCATTAATTTTAAACCAAGATCGTCAAAAGATGAGTAAACGTGACGAGTCAATTATCCAATTTGTTGAGCAGTATCGTGAGTTAGGTTATTTACCAGAAGCACTCGTTAACTTTTTAGCTCTTCTTGGCTGGTCTCCGGTCGGAGAGGAAGAAATATTTACTAAAGATGAACTAATTGAACAATTTAGTTTAGGAAGAGTTTCAAAAGCTCCAGCCGTTTTTGATACACAAAAATTAGAGTGGATGAATAATCAATATATGAAGAAGGTTGATGGTGAAAAAGTAGTTGAACTCGCATTGCCACACTTAGTAGAGAGTGGTAAACTGCCAGAGAACATGTCAGAAGAACAATTAGTTTGGGCTCGAGACTTAATTTTGTTACACCAAGAAAAAATGAGTTATGGAGCAGAAATTATTAAGTTAACAGAGTTGTTCTTTAAGACCGATATTGAGTATAATGAAGAAGCAAAGGAAGTTTTAAGTGGAGAACAAGTACCTGCAGTTATTTCTGAATTTAAAAATCAATTAGAAGCTTTAACATCGTTTGATGCAGCAGATATTAAAGCAGCGACAAAAGCAACGCAAAAAGCTACAGGTCAAAAAGGAAAACAGCTCTTTATGCCAATTCGAGTAGCAACTACAGGGCAAACGCATGGCCCTGATTTACCACAAGCAATCAGCTTATTAGGTAAAGAAGTTATTTTAAACAGACTAACCGCTTTACTTTAGTAAAAGTAAATAGATAAACGTTGAAGAGGAGAAGTAAAAGGAGTATTTTCTTTATAGAGAGAGCTGTCTTGGCTGAAAGCAGCTTAAGAAATACCTTTTGAAATGCCCCTCTGAGTCCTATACTAAAAAACTTTAAATGGAAGTTTTAAACCTCCTGATTACCGGACTTTTTAAAATTCCGTACAGTGTGAGTTTAAAATTCCTTTCAAAGTTAAGTAAGTATAGGCGGTACTCACCGTTAACGAGTTAAGAGGAGTAGATAATACTCAAACAGAGTGGGACCGCGCTAAAAGCGTCTCTGTGCTAAGTTGGCACAGAGGCGCTTTTTTGGTTTTGAAATGAAGACATCGAAGGGGGAGAGGGAATTGTTAAAAACATTAAGAAATGATATTGATGTTGTCTTTGAGCAAGATCCAGCAGCAAGAAATAAATTAGAAGTGATTTTTTCTTATTCGGGCCTCCATGCGATATGGGGACATAGATTTGCACACTTCTTATGGAAAAAACGAATGTTTTTTTTAGCGAGGCTAATCTCGCAAATCTCGCGCTTTATTACAGGTGTTGAAATTCACCCAGGTGCAGTGATTGGTCAACGTCTATTTATCGACCACGGGATGGGGGTTGTTATCGGAGAAACATGTGAAATTGGTGATAATGTAACGATTTATCAAGGGGTTACACTAGGAGGAACAGGTAAAGAAAAAGGTAAGCGACACCCGACAATTGAAGATAATGTTTTGATAGCCTCAGGCGCTAAAGTGTTAGGATCAATGACGATTGGTAAAAATTCAAGAGTAGGTGCCGGTTCCGTAGTTCTAAAAGAAGTACCGCCTAATTCGACAGTAGTCGGAATTCCGGGGCGGATCGTTATGCAAGATGGAGTGAAAATTAGTAGAGACTTAGATCATATTAATTTACCCGATCCAGTAGCAGATAAATTAAAAGAACTCGAAGAAGAGATTAAACACCTTCAAGAGGAAATGGAAAAATTGAAACAGTGAAGAGTTAAGAGTGTTGAGTTTTGAGTTGGTGAAAGTATCACTCCGAAGTTCCTTGCTTTCTATAATTTTTTCTTTACAAAGATAGAGGAGCTCCGAAGCGCTACCCACACAACTCAACACTCAAAATTCAACACTCAAAACTAAAAAAAAGGAGTGTAAAAATAAGTGGCAATTAAAATTTATAATACGTTAACGAGACAAAAAGAAATTTTTAAGCCAATTGAAGAGGGAAAAGTAAAAATGTATGTTTGTGGTCCAACCGTATACAACTACATCCATATTGGTAATGCAAGGCCTGCGATCGTTTTTGATATGGTACGGAGATACTTTGAGTATCGTGGCTATGACGTCAATTACGTTTCAAACTTTACGGATGTCGATGACAAGCTCATAAAAGCAGCAAAAGAGTTAGGTGAGGATGTACCGACAATAGCTGAGCGGTTTATTAAAGCTTATTTTGAAGACGTTGGTGCATTAGGAGTTCGTTCGGCAGATGCCCACCCTCGCGTGACAGAAACAATGACTGAAATCATTGAATTTATTAATGGGCTCATAGAGAAAGGCTTCGCTTATGAGGTCAATGGCGACGTTTATTTTAGTACAAGGAAATTTGAAAATTACGGAAAACTTTCACAACAATCGATAGATGCTTTACAGTCAGGTGCAAGAATTGAAGTTGAGCAACAAAAGGTAGATCCTTTAGATTTTGCGCTTTGGAAAGTGGCGAAACCAGGAGAAATCTCGTGGGATAGTCCTTGGGGAAAAGGAAGGCCAGGTTGGCACATTGAATGCTCAGCAATGGTAAAGAAATATTTAGGTGAGACGATCGATATCCATGCTGGAGGTCAAGATTTATCTTTTCCGCACCATGAAAATGAAATTGCTCAATCAGAAGCGATGACAGGTAAAGCGATGGCAAATTATTGGATGCACAACGGGTATATTAATATAGATAATGAAAAAATGTCGAAGTCTTTAGGGAATTTCATTTTAGTTCATGACATTCTTAAAAAGTATGATCCGGAAATTATACGTTTCTTTATGTTAATGGCTCATTATCGAAGTCCGATTAACTTCAATGACGAGCTTTTAAATAGTGCGGGTACTGGCCTGGAGCGTTTGAAAAATGCTGTTCAAAACTTAGAATATCGCCTCGAAGAAACAGCCGATTTAGGTAAAAATGAAAGTGAATGGGTAGCTAAAATTGACGCTGAAAAAGAAAAGTTTATCCGTGAAATGGATGATGATTTTAACAGTGCTAACGCTATAGCGGTCCTTTTTGACTTAGCAAAGTTAGCTAATGTGTATTTACGTGAAGACCATACACAAAAAGTTGTGTTACAGAAGTTTTTAGAAACTTTTAATGAGTTAGCTGATGTTATTGGATTGCAGTTATCTTCGCCAAAAGAACTACTTGATGAGGAAATTGAAAAGTTAATTGAACAAAGAAATGAAGCACGTAAAAATAAAGATTTTGCCCTAGCAGATAAAATTAGAGATGATTTAAAAGATATGAACATTATATTAGAAGATACACCACAAGGGGTACGCTGGAAGAGGGAATAGTTGCTATGATGAAACTAACAAAACCAACCATTGATTTAAAACAATTAAATGCTCTAGCGTTAGCTTACATGGGTGATTCTATTTTAGATACGTATGTACGATATCGTTTAATTGCATCAGGAAAAGTAAGGCCTCACGAACTGCATAAAAAAGCTACAAAATATGTTTCAGCTCAAGCGCAGGCAGTCGTTGTAAACTGCCTGCTAAATTCTAGTTTTTTAACAGAAGAAGAAACAGCAGTGGTGATGCGTGGCAGGAATGCAAAGCCTGGAAATGTTCGTAAAAGCACCGATCTACAAACGTACCGCCTAAGTACAGCTTTTGAAGCATTGATTGGTTACTTATACTTACTCGATAAATATGAAAGACTAGATGAAGTTATTGGACAAACGTTTAAAATTTTAGAAGAAGGGAGTGAGAAAAAGTGAGTAGTGAATTCATCGTTGGTAAAAATCCTGTTTTAGAAGCGCTACGTTCCGGTCATACAATCAACAAAATATGGATAGGTGAGGGAACACAAAAAGGGCAAGTAAACCAAGTTCTTGACCTTGCAAAAGAAAATGGAATTCAGTTTCAATTTGTTCCGAAAAAGAAGTTAGATACATTAGTAGATACCAAAAACCATCAAGGGGTTGTAGCATCAGTAGCAGCATATGAATATGCAGATATTGATGACGTGTTCAGAAAAGCAGAACAAAAAGGTGAAGATCCTTTTATTTTAATTTTAGATGAGATTGAAGATCCCCATAATTTAGGATCGATTTTAAGAACTGCAGATGCAGCTGGGGCGCATGGTGTCATCATCCCAAAACGCCGCGCTGTCGGTTTAACGGCTACAGTAGCAAAAGCTTCAACAGGAGCCATTGAATATGTGCCTGTGGTACGTGTTACAAACTTAGCTCGAACAATGGACGAGCTGAAAAAGCGAGGCCTTTGGTTTGCGGGAACCGACGCTAAAGGTGATACCGATTTTAGAGAAGCGAGTTTCGATTTACCGATTGGACTTGTCATCGGTAGTGAAGGAAAAGGAATGAGTCGTTTAATCAAAGAAAAGTGTGACTTTTTACTAAGTGTTCCGATGCTCGGAAAGGTTACTTCTTTAAACGCATCGGTAGCTGCTAGTCTGTTGATGTATGAAGTTCTTAGGAAGCGTACCCCTGTAGGAATGAAGTAAATGGGGGATATACTTCTCGTTGATGGCTACAACATTATCGGAGATTGGCCGGAATTAAAACAGTTGAAAGTAAATGACTTGGAAGGCGCCAGGGATCAACTAGTTGAAAAGATGGCTGAATACCAAGCTTATAGTGGCATGAAAGTCATTATTATTTTTGATGCGCATATGGTGCCTGGGATAGGTAAGAAATACAAAAATTATCGACTAGAAATTGTTTACACAAAGGAAAATGAAACGGCGGATGAACGGATCGAAAGACTAGTAAAAAAATTAAAAAATGTTAATACGCGAGTGTATGTGGCGACTTCTGACTTTGTCGAGCAATCGGTCACTTTTGGTTATGGAGCATTACGAAAATCTGCCAGAGAATTAAGAACAGAGATGAGGGTAGTTGAGCAAGGGATAGAGCGTGAAGTAAAAAAGTCGAAAAAAGAGAGAAAATCAACAAAAATCCCGATATCTGACGAAATGGCAGAAATTTTTGAAAAATGGCGTCGAGGCGACATGTGAGTGGTTGACGCTACTCGAATGAATGCTATATAATGTTCCTATATTTAGACAATTCTTTTTGTTTAAAAAGGTACATATTGTCACACTATCACCTTATATTATAGGTAGTTGTGTAAGTGAAAATTAACAACAATGAAAAGTTCACGCCATTTGTAGTTTGAAGTTATTGCAGTGACATTTTTGTTAAATGTTAATGACCCCCTTTTTAAACGTAACACAATTCATCAAAGGCGGAGGGATTATGGTGAGCATAGACCTCAAGGAAATCACAAATGCTGATTTTGAAGAAATGGAAGATGAATATTTAGTTGAATATGTCCGTGAGGGAGACAGTGGAGCTCTTGAGTATCTTATTAATAAATATAAGAACTTTGTTAGAGCGAAAGCTAGATCGTATTTTCTGATTGGTGCAGACCATGAAGACATTGTTCAAGAAGGAATGATTGGCCTCTATAAGGCAATTCGTGATTTTAAAGGGGACAAGCTATCATCGTTTAAGGCATTTGCAGAACTGTGTATTACTAGGCAAATTATTACTGCGATAAAAACTGCAACTAGGCAAAAGCATATTCCTTTAAACTCTTATGTTTCGTTAGACAGACCCATTTATGATGAAGAAAGTGACCGAACACTCCTAGATGTTATTTGTGGGAATCGTGTGACTGACCCTGAAGAACTTCTCATTAATCAAGAGGAGTTTGATGACATTGAATTAAAAATGGGAGAAATATTAAGTGATCTTGAGCGGAAAGTGTTAATGCTCTATTTAGATGGTAGATCATATCAAGAAATTTCCGTTGACTTAAATAGACACGTAAAGTCAATTGACAATGCCTTACAAAGAGTGAAACGAAAGCTAGAACGGTATGTAGAATTAAAAGGTGTAAGTCTTTAAAAAACAGGGGAAACCCTGTTTTTTAAGTTTTGAATGAAGAGTGTTGATTGTTGAGTTGGTGAAAGTAAAGGCTCCGAAGCATTAGCTTGCAATAATTTTCAATTTTTAATTGTGAATTGTAAATTGTAAATTAAGAAAAGGGTTTTGGAATGGCTAATTATGGATACAATTGTACAGTATATTGACACTGTCATAGCCCTATGATATGTTTATTTAGTGTGTGAATATTATCATTTTCATGATAGGGGTAGTATAACTATGCGAAAAAAAGCAGTTCTTGCATGTAGCATATGTAAGTCTCGGAATTACACAACAGAAAAGAAAAAGTCTGATAATGAAGAACGAATCGGAATGAAAATGTTTTGTAAAGTGTGTAACGAGCATACCCTGCATCTTGAAACGAAATAAATCATTTTGTACAAGCTATAATAACAAACGGTTAGAAAACTTTGCTAATCGCCAAAACTGGCAGAGGAGTTTGAGTTATTATATTTCTTTAATCTTTGTTTGTTATTAAAAGATAAATGGTTCGCTTTAAAAGTAGTATCTATCTTAAAGGGCGGAGGTGGCTTTAATGTCTGGAGCTGTTAAAAGAACGAGTGAATTTTTGCGAGATGTAGTCAAAGAATTAAAAAGGGTATCTTGGCCTACTCGTAAAGAACTAACTAGATATACTGGAGTAGTTGTTGCGACAGTTATATTTATCGCAATTTACTTTGCGGTTGTTGATATGGGAATTTCTAGTCTAGTGCGTTTAATTTTAGGATAATTGGAGGGAAGGACGAAATAGTCCTATTCATTATGGAGAAAAATTGGTATGTAGTTCATACTTACTCAGGTTATGAGAATAAAGTAAAAACAAATTTAGAAAAGCGTGTCGAGTCTATGAATATGGAAGACAAAATCTTCCGTGTGCTCGTTCCTGTTGAAGAAGAAACAGAAGTGAAAAACGGAAAATCTAAATCTGTTGTAAAGAAAGTGTTCCCGGGGTACGTAATTGTTGAAATGGTAATGACTGACGATTCTTGGTATGTTGTTAGAAATACACCAGGGGTAACTGGTTTTGTCGGTTCCTCTGGAGCGGGTTCAAAGCCGACACCGCTTTTACCTGAAGAAGTAGAAGCTATTCTTCGCCAAATGGGCGTTGAAGAACCTCGTGCTGAAATTGACTTTGAGTTAAAAGAGTCAGTTAAGGTGAAAGAAGGTCCGTTTGCAAACTTCGTTGGTACCATTGAAGAAATTCAAGTTGATAAACAAAAGGTAAAAGTTCATGTAAATATGTTCGGACGTGAAACACCGGTAGAACTAGAGTTTACACAAGTTGAAAAATTGTAATCAAAATAAAACTTGCTATTTGTTTTTTAAAGTGATAGAATTTTTATGTTCTTAACGCGAGTTTTGAACATAGCTTTTAAACAAAGAGCTATCGAGTGGGAGGATCTAATATTAAGATCCGGTTACCACATCACGGACTTAAGGAGGTGTGTCGCGTGGCTAAAAAGGTTATTAAAATGGTAAAATTACAAATTCCTGCTGGTAAAGCAAACCCAGCACCGCCAGTTGGACCTGCATTAGGTCAAGCGGGAGTTAACATTATGGGATTCTGTAAAGAGTTTAACGCTCGTACTGCTGATCAAGCTGGTTTAATTATCCCGGTAGAAATTACGGTATTTGAAGACCGTTCATTTACATTCATTACGAAAACTCCACCTGCTGCGGTTTTACTTAAAAAAGCAGCTGGTATCGAGAGTGGTTCTGGTGAACCAAACCGTAATAAAGTAGCAACAGTAAAGCGTGATAAAGTACGCGAAATCGCGGAAACGAAAATGCCAGACCTTAACGCAGCTGATGTAGAAGCAGCTATGCGTATGGTAGAAGGTACTGCACGCAGCATGGGAATTACGATCGAAGACTAATTCCTATCAGTTTGCAAGAAGGTAATGAGCGAGGTTGCGATTAGGTCTATTTATTTAGACTCGCAACCTTTATTTAAGAACAAATTTAGTTCTGAACCTGGAAAGCTGTCTAGCTCCAAGACTGCATCATGAGATACTTCATAGCAGTTTTGCGACGAGCAAGCGAAGTGGCGCAGGAACAGGCGCTAGGCGCCTTGCGCTTTTCTTAGTGGGAGGTACTACCGCTAAAACCACAATCAAGGAGGAAATAAAATTGGCTAAAAAAGGTAAAAAGTATCAAGAAGCTGTAAAGCTTGTTGATCGTACAAAAGTTTACTCTGCAGAAGAAGCATTAGAATTAGTTAAAAAGACTTCATCAGCATCTTTTGATGAAACAGTTGAAATCGCAGTTAGATTAGGGGTTGACCCTAAGAAAGCTGACCAACAAATTCGTGGAGCGGTTGTTCTTCCACACGGAACAGGTAAAACTCAACGTGTGTTAGTATTCGCAAAAGGCGAAAAAGCGAAAGAAGCAGAAGCTGCTGGCGCGGACTATGTTGGTGACGAAGACTACATTAACAAAATTCAACAAGGTTGGTTTGAGTTTGATGTAGTAGTAGCAACTCCTGACATGATGGGACAAGTTGGTAAACTTGGACGTGTATTAGGTCCTAAAGGTTTAATGCCAAACCCGAAAACAGGAACAGTTACTTTCGAAGTAGAAAAAGCTGTTAATGAAATCAAAGCTGGTAAGATTGAATATCGTGTAGATAAAGCTGGAAATATTCATGCTCCTATTGGGAAAGTTTCTTTTGGTACTGAAAAGTTAATTGAAAACTTCTCAACAGTTGTTGACACTTTAATGAAAGTTAAGCCAGCAGCTGCAAAGGGAACTTACATGAAGAATATTGCAGTAGCATCAACAATGGGACCTGGTGTAAAAGTTAACGTAGCTTCAGCTGTTAAATAATAACAGTTGACTCTAATGTAATAACTCGATATACTAACCGTTGTGAATTGAATAGTTCATACCGTAGACAGTAGGTGCACGCCAGTGCTTAATCTCCTACCGAGGTTTGTTAAAAGTTGATCTAATCACTATAACAATTACCTCTGTGTGTCTAAACATGGAGGTTTTTTATATGAAGGGTCACCTCATTTTGTGCGGTATGGTTTTATTAATCATAGGAGGTGTAAATTATGAGCGTACGTGAACAAAAACAACAAGTAGTATCGGAAATCGCTAGTAAACTTCGTGAAAGTAAATCAACTGTAGTTGTTGACTATCGTGGGTTAAACGTAACCGAGGTTACTGAGTTGCGTAAGCAGCTTCGTGAAGCGAATGTTGATTTCAAAGTTTATAAAAATACGATGACACGTCGTGCGACTGCAGAGGTTGAATTAACTGAGCTTGATGAAGTGTTAGTTGGACCAAACGCAATTGCGTTTAGTAACGATGATGTAATCGCTCCAGCTAAAATTATTAACGAATTTGCTAAAAAGCATGAAGCGTTAGAAATTAAAGCTGGTGTTATTGAAGGACGATTTGCTTCTGTTGAAGATGTTAAAGCACTTGCAGAGCTTCCTTCAAGAGACGGATTATTATCTATGTTACTTAGCGTTCTTCAAGCTCCAATGCGTAACTTTGCATTGGCTACAAAAGCTGTTGCTGATCAAAAAGAAGAACAAGGTGCTTAATCTAGTTTAACGGAAATAAAAAATTAAAATTAACTTACTATTAGGAGGAAATATAAAATGAGTAAAGATCAAATCATTGAAGCGATTAAAGAAATGTCAGTTTTAGAATTAAACGATCTTGTAAAAGCGATCGAAGAAGAGTTTGGTGTAACTGCTGCTGCTCCTGTAGCTGTAGCTGGTGGCGGCGGTGCTGCTGAAGCTGCTGAGCAAACTGAATTCGACGTAATTCTAGAGTCTGCTGGTGGATCTAAGATCAACGTAATTAAAGTTGTTCGTGAAATCACTGGTTTAGGATTAAAAGAAGCTAAAGCATTAGTTGATGGTGCTCCAACTCCAGTTAAAGAAGGTGCTTCTAAAGAAGAAGCTGACGAAATCAAAGGTAAGCTTGAAGAAGCGGGAGCTTCTGTAGAAGTTAAGTAATAATGAAAAAAAGCTCGCATTTATGCGAGCTTTTTATTTTAGTTTTAGCTAATAGTCGAATGATATCTTCGAAGTGATACTGAGAGTAACTCAAAACTCGTATATGTTTTAGTAATTTAAGTAATAATGAATATTGGTGTACATAGAAAAGGTGTGATTAAAGATGTCTGATCATTATTATTCAGAAAAGCCTTCTGTCGAAAGTTCACGAAGAAATTGGGAAGTCGATTTAAGAGGACGAAAAATGTCGTTTACGTCAGATGCTGGTGTTTTTTCAAAAAATGAAGTTGATTTTGGTTCAAGGTTATTACTAGACTATTATCTTTTTCCTGAAAAGAGCGGAAAAATTTTGGATATTGGTTGCGGATATGGAACAATCGGTTTGACGCTAGCGAAGGAAAAGCCAGACTGGGAATTTACTTTAATTGATATTAATGAGAGAGCACTAGAGTTGTCTAAATTAAATGCGGAGTTAAATAAGGTTGAGAATGTTACTGTGAAAAAAAGTGACTTATTAAGTGAAGTAAAAGAAGAGAAGTTTGCTTCAATATTATCTAATCCTCCGATTAGAGCCGGGAAAAAAGTGGTTCACCAATTATTTGAGGAAGCGTGCAATTGTCTAGAGGATTGTGGTGAGCTTTGGATCGTTATTCAAAAAAAACAAGGTGCTCCTTCAGCGTTAGAAAAATTAAAGACGCTGTTTAATGAAGTGACTGTTGAGAAGAAATCCAAAGGTTATTATATCATCAAGGCAAAAAAATGTTGACTTTGAAAATCGTTTGTGGTAGTGTTATTTAATGCGTATGAATGCCGTTTTACACTAGTTCTCCAAAAAGTCAACTATATTTTTTTGTATATAAAGCCATTTTTTAGGGTAGACTTATACAATTAAAAATGTCTTTTATCGGCTTTTGGATACTTTCTTAAAAATAGGGAAATATTTCAGATTTGCCGAAATGGATGAACTTGTTTAAAACAAATGGTCTTTTGATATTAAAAGGCCTTTATGAATTGTGGTTTTTTAGTAAAACCCTTTTTCTTTTTATCTTCATAAAAAGAAAAGAAAAACTAAACAAACCTTTTAACGATATAGCTTTGTAAAAGGATTACAGTATAAGCAAAACTAAGGATTTCGGCAATCTTCAATTGTCGAAAAGCCAAGTTTTTCTAATATAGATTTAAGGGGTGAATCAGTTGACAGGTCAACTAGTTCAGTATGGACGACACCGCCAACGAAGAAGTTACGCTAGGATTAAGGAAGTATTAGAATTACCTAATCTTATTGAGATTCAAACGGCTTCTTATCAATGGTTTCTTGATGAGGGTTTACGAGAAATGTTTCAAGACATCTCTCCGATTCAAGATTTTACAGGAAACTTAATTTTGGAGTTTATTGATTACAGTTTAGGTGAGCCTAAATACTCTGTAGAAGAGTCGAAAGAACGAGACGTTACATATGCAGCTCCCCTAAGAGTAAAGGTGCGTCTAATTAATAAGGAAACGGGAGAAGTAAAAGAACAAGAAGTCTTTATGGGTGACTTCCCACTAATGACAGATACAGGTACTTTTGTTATTAATGGTGCGGAACGTGTTATTGTTTCACAGCTTGTTCGTTCTCCAAGTGTTTATTATAGTAAGAAAATCGATAAAAACGGAAAGAGTGGTTTTACAGCAACTGTAATTCCAAACCGTGGAGCATGGTTAGAGCTAGAAACAGATGCAAAAGACGTAGTTTATGTCCGAATTGACCGTACAAGGAAAATTCCTGTAACAGTTCTATTACGCGCTTTAGGATTTGGGTCTGATCAAGAGATCATTGATCTATTAGGCGAAGATGAATATTTAAGAAATTCATTGGATAAAGACAATACTGACGGAACGGAGAAAGCTCTTTTAGAAATTTATGAGCGACTTCGTCCTGGAGAACCTCCTACAGTTGATAATGCAAAGAGCTTATTAGAATCGCGTTTCTTTGATCCGAAGCGTTATGATCTAGCAAGTGTAGGGCGTTATAAAATTAATAAAAAATTACACATTAAGAATCGTCTCTTTAATCAACGTTTAGCTGAAACGCTAATTGATCCTGAAACAGGGGAAGTACTAGCCGAAGAAGGAGTAATTATCGATAGACGTCTACTCGATCGCTTACTTCCTTATTTGGAGAATAATGTTGGTTTTAGAAATGTAACCTTGCGTGATGGTGTAATTGAAGAAGGTGAAGTTGCTTTACAATCGATTAAAGTATTTTCACCGAATAAGAAAGAAGAAGATGAACCGATTAATGTGATCGGTAACGGCAATGTAGAAAATTCGATTAAAAATATCACCCCAGCCGATATTATTGCTTCTATAAACTATTTCTTCAATCTACTACACGGAATTGGAGATACAGATGATATTGATCATTTAGGTAACCGCCGACTTCGTTCAGTAGGGGAATTGTTACAGAACCAATTTAGAATTGGGCTCTCAAGAATGGAGAGAGTGGTACGTGAGCGTATGAGTATTCAAGATGCGAATATGATCACACCACAAGCGTTAATTAATATTCGTCCGGTGATCGCTTCTATTAAAGAGTTCTTTGGAAGCTCTCAGCTTTCTCAATTTATGGATCAGACAAACCCGTTAGCAGAGTTAACTCATAAACGTCGTTTATCTGCATTAGGGCCTGGTGGTTTAACGAGAGAGCGCGCAGGCTTTGAAGTTCGTGACGTTCACTACTCACACTACGGTCGCATGTGTCCAATTGAGACGCCAGAGGGACCGAACATTGGGTTGATTAACTCACTTTCTTCTTATGCAAAAGTAAATCAATTTGGTTTTATGGAAACACCTTATCGTCGTGTTGACCCTGAAACCGGAAAAGTAACTGAACGCATGGATTACTTAACTGCGGACGAAGAAGATAACTATGTAGTTGCACAGGCGAACGCGAAATTAGCTGACGATGGTTCATTTATAGATGAAAATATCATTGCGCGTTTCCGTGGAGAAAACACGATTGTTAAGCGTGATCGTATCGATTATATGGATGTATCACCAAAACAAGTTGTTTCTGCGGCAACTGCTTGTATTCCGTTCTTAGAAAATGATGACTCAAACCGTGCTCTTATGGGTGCGAACATGCAACGTCAAGCAGTGCCATTACTTCAACCACAGTCACCGCTAGTAGGAACGGGTATGGAACACGTTTCTGCAAAAGACTCAGGTGCAGCAGTTGTAGCTAGGTATAATGGGATTGTAGAACGTGTATCAGCTAAGTCAGTTCATGTACGTCGTCTTTTAGAAGTAGATGGAAAAGAAGTGAAAGGTGACCTTGATAAATATAACCTTTTAAAATATATCCGTTCTAACCAAGGAACTTGTTATAATCAACGACCTATCGTAAGTGAAGGAGATGTCGTTACAAAAGGTGAAATCTTAGCAGATGGCCCATCGATGGAACAAGGTGAACTTGCCCTTGGACGTAATGTTCTTGTCGGATTTATGACATGGGAAGGTTTCAACTATGAGGATGCGATTATTTTAAGTGAGCGTCTAGTAAAAGACGATGTTTATACGTCTATTCATATTGAAGAATATGAATCTGAGGCTCGTGATACGAAGCTTGGACCTGAAGAAATTACTCGCGACATCCCTAACGTCGGTGAAGATGCTCTACGTAACTTAGATGAGCGAGGTATTATCAGAGTCGGTGCAGAAGTAAAAGATGGAGACATTCTTGTAGGTAAAGTAACACCAAAAGGGGTAACAGAACTTACAGCAGAAGAACGTCTTTTACATGCAATTTTTGGTGAAAAAGCAAGAGAAGTCCGAGATACTTCACTTCGGGCGCCTCACGGTGGAGATGGGATCATCCTAGATGTGAAAGTTTTCAATCGTGAAGATGGTGACGAGCTTCCGCCTGGTGTAAATCAGCTAGTTCGTGTTTATATCGTTCAAAAACGTAAAATTCATGAAGGTGACAAAATGGCTGGACGTCACGGTAACAAAGGTGTTATTTCTAGAATTATGCCAGAAGAAGATATGCCTTATTTACCTGATGGAACGCCAATCGATATCATGCTTAATCCACTTGGGGTACCTTCGCGTATGAACATCGGACAAGTGCTTGAGCTACATTTAGGAATGGCTGCAAGAAAGCTTGGAATTCATGTCGCTTCTCCTGTATTTGATGGTGCTAGTGAGGAAGATGTTTGGGGAACCATTGCTGAAGCAGGAATGGCAAGAGACGGTAAAACAGTTCTCTATGATGGAAGAACAGGAGAGCCGTTTGATAACCGTATATCTGTCGGTATCATGTACATGATTAAGCTAGCTCACATGGTTGATGACAAACTTCATGCGAGATCTACAGGGCCATACTCACTAGTTACGCAACAGCCACTAGGCGGTAAAGCACAATTTGGTGGACAACGCTTCGGTGAGATGGAAGTATGGGCACTTGAAGCATACGGTGCAGCATATACATTGCAAGAGATTCTGACAGTTAAGTCAGATGATGTCATTGGTCGTGTGAAAACGTATGAAGCGATTGTTAAAGGTGAAAATGTCCCTGAACCTGGTGTTCCAGAGTCGTTTAAAGTATTAATTAAAGAACTTCAAAGTTTGGGTATGGATGTCAAGATGTTATCGAGCAACGAAGAAGAAATTGAGATGCGTGATCTTGATGATGAAGAAGATCAAACGAATGAAAAGCTTAATTTAAATGTTGAAACAACGGAATCTAACGGATAATAATCGTAGAACCTGAAAGCCGAAAGGGAGGTTGACCCTTTGATAGATGTAAACAATTTTGAATATATGAAAATTGGCCTTGCTTCACCGAATAAAATTCGTTCTTGGTCTCGTGGTGAAGTAAAAAAGCCAGAAACAATTAACTATCGTACATTAAAGCCAGAAAAAGACGGTTTGTTTTGTGAAAGAATTTTTGGGCCTACAAAAGACTGGGAATGTCATTGTGGGAAGTATAAGCGTGTTCGCTACAAAGGTGTAGTTTGTGATCGTTGTGGAGTAGAAGTTACGAGAGCGAAAGTTCGTCGTGAGCGTATGGGGCATATTGAATTAGCTGCCCCTGTCTCTCACATTTGGTACTTCAAAGGAATACCAAGTAGAATGGGTCTAGTATTAGACATGTCGCCGAGATCATTAGAAGAAGTTATTTATTTTGCTTCCTATGTTGTAACCGACGCAGGTGAAACGCCGCTCGATACTAAGCAACTTTTATCGGAAAAAGAGTATCGGACGTACCGTGAAAAATACGGAAAAGGTTTCTCGGCAAATATGGGTGCAGAAGCAATTAGAAAGCTTCTTGCAGATATTGATCTTGATAAAGAAGTAGATTTATTAAAAGAAGAATTAGTGACTGCTCAAGGTCAACGCCGAACGAGAGCGATAAAGCGTCTAGAAGTCTTAGAGGCGTTTAGACATTCGGGAAATGACCCTTCATGGATGATTCTCGATGTTTTACCGGTGATTCCGCCAGAACTTCGTCCGATGGTTCAGCTAGATGGTGGAAGATTTGCAACATCGGACTTAAACGACTTATACCGTCGTGTAATTAACCGAAATAATCGACTAAAGCGTTTATTAGATCTTGGAGCGCCGAACATTATTGTTCAAAATGAAAAGCGGATGCTACAAGAAGCGGTTGATGCATTAATTGATAATGGTCGCCGTGGCCGCCCTGTTACTGGTCCTGGTAACCGTCCGTTAAAATCTTTATCACATATGCTTAAAGGTAAACAAGGTCGTTTCCGTCAAAACTTACTAGGAAAACGTGTAGACTATTCTGGTCGTTCTGTTATCGTAGTAGGACCGCATTTACAAATGTACCAATGTGGTTTACCGAAGGAAATGGCTCTTGAGTTATTTAAGCCATTCGTAATGAAAGAGTTAGTAGCCCAAGGGATAGCTCATAACATTAAAAGTGCGAAACGAAAAGTTGAAAGAGTACAGCCAGAAGTTTGGGATGTTTTAGAAGAAGTGATTAAAGAGCATCCGGTTTTATTAAACCGAGCACCGACACTTCACCGTTTAGGTATTCAGGCTTTTGAACCAACTCTTGTTGAAGGTAGAGCGATTAAATTACATCCACTTGTTTGTACAGCGTATAATGCTGACTTTGACGGTGACCAAATGGCGGTCCACGTTCCTTTATCAGCAGAAGCGCAAGCGGAAGCTAGAATTTTAATGTTGGCAGCGCAAAACATCTTAAACCCTAAGGATGGTAAACCAGTTGTTACACCGTCTCAGGATATGGTACTAGGTAACTATTACTTAACACTAGAACGTAAGGATGCTGTTGGAGAGGGTGCGATTTTTAAAGATACTAACGAAGCGCTTATTGCATATCAAAATGGTTATGTTCATTTGCATAGTCGAGTGGCAATTCCGGTCGCATCTTTAAAGAAAACGACGTTTACTGAAGAACAGCAAGGTCAATTACTATTGACTTCTGTAGGTAAATTAATCTTTAATGAAATTTTACCTGAAACGTTCCCGTATATAAATGAACCAACGATGACAAACCTTCAAGTGGCAACACCAGAAAAGTACATTGTACCTCTTCACTCGAATGTGAAAGAAATTTTCCAAGAGCGTGACGTAGTAACTCCGTTCAAGAAAGGTTTCTTAGGAAATATCATTGCAGAAGTATTTAAAATCTTTAAAATTTCAGAGACATCAAAAATGCTTGATAAAATGAAAGGTTTAGGTTTCAGATACTCTACAAAAGCTGGTATTACCGTTGGGGTAGCAGATATCGTTGTATTAGCTGAGAAGAAGGAAATTTTAGAAGAAGCCGATCAGAAAGTCGATAGAGTTGTAAAACAATTCCGCCGTGGTTTAATTACGGAGGAAGAAAGATACGACCGTGTCATTTCTATTTGGAGTGCAGCAAAAGATACCATTCAAGATAAGTTAATGGGAACTCTTGATAAGTTAAACCCAATCTTTATGATGAGTGATTCTGGTGCCCGTGGTAATGCATCGAACTTTACGCAGTTTGCTGGTATGCGTGGTCTCATGGCGAACCCGTCTGGTCGTATTATTGAATTACCGATCAAATCAAGTTTCCGTGAAGGTTTAACTGTATTAGAGTACTTTATCTCTACTCACGGTGCTCGTAAAGGCCTTGCTGATACAGCTTTAAAAACAGCCGATTCAGGTTACTTAACTCGTCGTCTTGTAGACGTAGCTCAAGATGTCATCGTTCGTGATGATGATTGTGGTACGGATAGAGGATTAGATATTGCTGCAATTAAAGAGGGGACTGAAGTAATTGAAGGTTTATATGATCGATTAGTTGGTCGTGTAATCTTTAAAACTTTATATCACCCAGAAACAAACGAGGTAATAATTGCTAAAAACGAGTTAATTACTGAAGACATTGCTAATGAAATTATAGATGCTGGTATCGAAATGGTAACTATTCGTTCTGCATTTACTTGTGATACTAAACACGGTGTATGTAAGAAGTGTTACGGACGTAACTTAGCGACAGGTTCTGACGTTGAAGTAGGTGAAGCGGTAGGAATTATCGCAGCACAATCAATCGGTGAGCCTGGTACTCAGCTTACGATGCGTACGTTCCATACCGGTGGGGTTGCAGGGGACGATATCACTCAAGGTTTACCTCGTATTCAGGAATTATTTGAAGCTCGTAACCCGAAAGGTCAGTCTGTTATTTCGGAGATTGATGGTAAAGTAATTGACATTAATGATGCCAGTGAGAAAAGGGAAGTGACGGTTCAAGGTGAGATAGAATCTCGAAATTATCCAATCCCTTACGGTTCAAGAATAAAAGTTGTTGAAGGTCAAGAAGTCCAAGCTGGGATGGAATTAACAGAAGGTTCAATTGATCCAAAAGAATTGCTGAAAGTATCTGGAATTAACGGTGTACAAGAGTATCTACTTAGAGAGGTACAAAAAGTTTATCGTATGCAAGGGGTAGAAATTGGTGATAAACACGTAGAAGTGATGGTTCGCCAAATGCTAAGAAAAATCCGTGTATTAGATGCTGGTGACACAGAAGTTCTTCCAGGATCATTGATCGAGATACAACAATTTAATGCGGCTAACAAGAATGTATTGATCAATGGTGGTCAACCGGCAACAGGACGTCCTGTCCTCCTGGGGATTACGAAAGCGTCTCTTGAAACAGATTCATTCTTATCAGCAGCTTCGTTCCAAGAAACGACACGCGTCTTAACAGATGATGCGATCAAAGGTAAACGTGACGAACTTCTTGGACTTAAAGAAAATGTTATTATCGGTAAACTTGTTCCAGCTGGAACTGGTATGAATCGCTACCGTAACATTGATTTAGAGATGGAAGGTCAAGAAGAATTAGAAGTCGAAGAACAAGAATCTGAAAAAGAAATTGTTATTCATGACTAAAAATGTTGACAGTGACGAACAACGGTGTTATCATATCTAAGTGCGTCAAAGATACCTGATACTTTGGAGGATTGAAACATGTCTTATGAAAAAGTAGCACAGGCTAACAAGAAAGTTATTGGCACGAAACAGACATTGAAGGCTTTAGAAGATGGGGTCGTAGAAGAACTCTATATTGCAAGTGATGCTGATTATAAAGTGATTTATAAAGTAGCAGCTCTGGCGGAGAAAAAAGACGTCCCTACAATAAAGGTTCAATCAATGAAAAAGCTTGGAAAAGCTTGTGGAATTGATGTTTCAGCAGCCACTGTAGCGATAGTAAAGTAAATACGTTTTTGCTAAAGGTAATCCCTTTGGCAAAAACGTTACTTTTGGAAAATTATGAACCACCTGGCTCAGTGGTCTTTAAAATGTTACAAGAAAGGAGGAATTCAAATGCCTACAATTAACCAATTAATTCGTAAAGGACGTACAGACAAAGTGAAAAAGTCTGACTCTCCTGCGTTAAATAAAGGTTATAACAGCTTTAAAAAGGTTCAAACTAACCAGTCTTCACCTCAAAAACGTGGTGTATGTACTCGTGTTGGTACAATGACACCTAAGAAGCCAAACTCAGCATTACGTAAGTATGCTCGTGTACGTTTAACAAACGGCATTGAGGTTACGGCATACATCCCAGGTATAGGGCACAACTTGCAAGAGCATAGTGTTGTTCTAATCCGTGGTGGTCGTGTAAAAGACTTACCGGGGGTACGCTACCACATCGTTCGCGGTGCGTTAGATACAGCTGGAGTACAAAATCGTATGCAAGGTCGCTCTAAGTATGGTACTAAGAGACCTAAAGAAGCAAAAAAATAATAAACTTAAAAAACCAGAAAAAGGTTTAATGATTGAAAGGAGGGGAAATAATGCCTCGTAAAGGACCTGTAACTCGTCGTGATGTATTACCTGATCCACTTTATAATTCAAAGTTGGTAACTCGTCTAATTAACCGTATTATGGTTGATGGGAAGAGAGGGGTAGCACAAACGATTTTATATAAAGCTTTTGATCTAGTTCAAGAACGTACTGGAAATGATCCAATGGAAGTTTTTGAACAAGCAATTAAGAACATCATGCCAGTACTTGAAGTTAAAGCTCGTCGTGTAGGTGGTGCTAACTATCAAGTGCCGATCGAAGTTAAACCTGAGCGTCGTACGACTTTAGGACTTCGTTGGTTAGTTAACTATGCTCGTCTTCGTGGAGAAAAAACGATGGAAGAGCGTTTAGCTAACGAAATCATGGATGCTGCAAACAACACTGGATCGGCTGTGAAGAAGCGTGAAGACACGCATAAGATGGCTGAAGCAAATAAAGCATTCGCTCATTACCGTTGGTAAGATCATAAGAACTTATAATATTAATATAGTGAAAGAGGTCGGCCGGGCGTTTAGATATTCAACTGAACGTCTATCGCCGGGCTCACTCTGCTATATTTACAAAAATAACTTTCAAGAATAGGAAGGAGAAAGAACCTATGGCAAGAGAGTTCTCCTTAGAAAAGACTCGTAATATCGGTATCATGGCTCACATTGATGCTGGTAAAACAACTTGTACTGAACGTATTCTTTTCTATACAGGCCGTATCCATAAAATTGGTGAAACTCATGAAGGAGCTTCACAAATGGATTGGATGGAACAAGAGCAAGAGCGTGGAATTACAATCACTTCTGCTGCTACAACTGCTCAGTGGAAAGGTTACCGTATCAACATTATCGATACACCAGGACACGTAGACTTCACTGTTGAAGTTGAACGTTCTTTACGTGTACTTGATGGTGCAGTTGCAGTACTTGATGCACAATCAGGTGTTGAGCCACAAACTGAAACAGTTTGGCGTCAAGCAACTACATATGGTGTTCCTCGTGTAGTTTTCATTAACAAAATGGATAAAATCGGTGCTGATTTCTTATATTCTGTAGGTACTTTAGGTGACCGTTTGGCTGCAAATGCGCATCCAATCCAGTTACCAATTGGTGCAGAAGATGAGTTTGAAGGTATCATCGATTTAGTAGAAAATGTAGCGTACTACTACGAAGATGATTTAGGTACTCGTACTGAAGCTAAAGAAATTCCAGATACTCATAAGGAATTAGCTGAAGAATGGCGTACAAAATTAATTGAAGGTGCGGCTGAATTAGATGAAGATCTAATGATGAAATATTTAGAAGGCGAAGAAATCACGACGGACGAGCTTAAAGCGGCAATCCGCAAAGGTACGACTAACGTTGAATTCTACCCAGTAGTTTGTGGGTCAGCTTTCAAAAATAAAGGTGTTCAGTTATTATTAGACGCTGTTCTAGATTACTTACCTGCTCCAACAGATGTTGAGTCAATTAAAGGTACATTACCTGATACAGGTGAAGAAGTACTTAGACATTCTAGTGATGAAGAGCCTTTTTCTGCGCTTGCATTTAAAGTTATGACTGACCCTTATGTTGGTAAGTTGACGTTCTTCCGTGTTTATTCGGGTACAGTTAACTCTGGTTCTTACGTTATTAACTCTACAAAAGGTAAGCGTGAAAGAATGGGACGTATTCTTCAAATGCACGCTAACTCGCGTGAAGAAATCTCTACTGTTTATGCAGGTGATATTGCAGCTGGTGTTGGACTTAAAGATACGACAACTGGTGACTCTCTATGTGATGAGAAAAACCAAGTTATCTTAGAGTCTATGGAATTCCCTGAACCTGTAATTTCTTTATCGGTTGAACCGAAATCTAAAGCTGACCAAGATAAGATGGGTATGGCTTTAGCGAAATTAGCTGAGGAAGATCCAACTTTCAGAACGCATACGGATGAAGAGACTGGTCAAACAATCATCGCTGGTATGGGTGAACTTCACTTAGATATCCTTGTTGATCGTATGAAACGTGAGTTTAAAGTGGAAGCAAACGTAGGTGCGCCACAGGTTGCTTATCGTGAAACAATTCGTAAATCAGCAAAAGTTGAAGGGAAGTTTGTACGTCAATCTGGTGGACGTGGACAATATGGACACGTTTGGATTGAATTCGAACCTCTTGAAGAAGGCGCTGGTTTCGTATTCGAAAACAAAATTGTTGGTGGGGTAGTTCCTCGTGAATACATTCCTGCTGTACAAGCTGGTATCGAAGAATCAATGCAAAATGGTATGCTTGCAGGTTACCCGTTATTAGACCTTAAAGCTAGAATCTTTGATGGTTCATACCATGACGTTGACTCAAATGAAATGGCGTTTAAGATCGCTGGTTCAATGGCACTTAAAAATGCTAAAGCGCATTGTGACCCAGCAATTCTTGAACCAATGATGAAAGTAGAAGTTGTTGTTCCTGAAGAGTACATGGGAGATATCATGGGTGATGTAACAAGTCGTCGTGGCCGTGTTGAAGGAATGGAAGCTCGCGGAAATGCACAAGTAGTTCGTGCGATGGTTCCACTATCTGAAATGTTTGGTTACGCTACATCATTACGTTCTCGTACACAAGGACGTGGAACTTACTCTATGCACTTCGATCACTATGAAGAAGTACCAAAGAGTATTTCTGAAGAAATTATTAAAAAGCAAACAGGACAATAATTTTCTAAAGATTATTGTATCTGATTTAATTTTGTTGTAATCTAAGAAAGGCGATTTTTAAAATTCGCTTTTCCTACAAATATAAAACTATTTTTCATTTATTTTAAGGAGGAATTTCCAAATGGCTAAAGAAAAATTCGATCGTTCGAAAACGCATGCTAACATTGGTACAATCGGACACGTTGACCATGGTAAAACTACACTAACTGCTGCTATCTCTACAGTTCTTCATAAGAGGTCTGGTAAAGGTAGTGCAATGGCTTATGACCAAATTGATGGTGCTCCAGAAGAGCGCGAGCGTGGAATCACAATTTCTACTGCACACGTTGAGTATGAAACTGATTCTCGTCACTACGCACACGTAGACTGCCCAGGACATGCTGACTACGTAAAAAACATGATCACTGGTGCTGCTCAAATGGACGGCGGGATCTTAGTAGTATCTGCTGCTGACGGCCCAATGCCACAAACTCGTGAGCACATCTTACTTTCTCGTCAAGTAGGTGTACCATACCTTGTTGTATTCATGAACAAGTGTGACATGGTAGACGATGAAGAGTTACTTGAGTTAGTAGAAATGGAAGTACGTGACCTTCTTTCTGAGTACGACTTCCCTGGTGACGATGTACCAGTAATCAAAGGTTCTGCTCTTAAAGCTCTTGAAGGAGACGCTGACTGGGAAGCTAAAATCTTTGAATTAATGGATGCGGTTGACTCTTATATCCCAACTCCAGAACGTGACACTGACAAGCCATTCATGATGCCAGTTGAGGACGTATTCTCAATCACTGGTCGTGGTACAGTTGCTACTGGACGTGTTGAGCGTGGAGTAGTTAAAGTTGGTGACGTTGTTGAAATTCTTGGTTTAGAAGAAGAAGTTAAATCAACAACAGTAACTGGAGTTGAAATGTTCCGTAAGCTTCTTGACTACGCTGAAGCTGGAGACAACATTGGTGCATTACTTCGTGGTGTATCTCGTGAGGACATCCAACGTGGACAAGTTCTTGCTAAGCCAGGAACAGTTAAAGCGCACACTAAATTCAAATCAGAAGTTTATGTTCTTTCTAAAGAAGAAGGTGGACGTCACACTCCATTCTTCTCTAACTACCGTCCACAGTTCTACTTCCGTACAACTGACGTAACTGGAATTATCCAACTTCCAGAAGGCGTTGAGATGGTAATGCCAGGAGATAACATTGAAATGACTGTAGAACTTATCGCTCCAATCGCTATCGAAGATGGAACTAAGTTCTCAATCCGCGAAGGTGGCCGTACAGTAGGCGCTGGAGTTGTAGCTTCAATCACTGAGTAATTTTTAAAATTACTTTTTATAAAGGTAGTACCGATCAATTCGGTGCTGCCTTTTTGTTTGTAGTTTTGAGTTATGAGTGAAGAGTTATGAGTTGGTTGAGGGTTAATGCTGCGAAGTGTTCTGAGGTAATAATTTAAGTTTCTTCTATATAAGATGTAGGTTTTGAGTTATGAGTTATGAGTTACGAGTGAAGAGTGAAGAGTGTTGAGTTAGTTGTGAGTTAATGCTCCGAAGCATTCTTTCGTGATTAGTTAAGTCTCTTCTAGTCGAATGTTTGTATTCCGAAGTATTTCTACAAATAAAACTAATTTTAGAGCGCTAGGTGTAGAAATAGATTATTAAAATCCTACTTAATTAATTATCAAAATGTCTTAATAGGGTCTTCAACGCGATACCCACAGCAACTCAAAACTCAACATTCAAAACTCAACACTAAAGTTGGAAAAAATTATATACAGTATAAATGAATAAATTAATGGTCAACACTTGCAATAGGAGAAAGAAGTCTATATAATAGTAAAAGTGCGACCGGCAAGTGAAAAAATACTTGATTTCTTTTATATGAATGTATATAATAGAAAACGTTGGTCGTTGACAGCGATGATGTGGAAGGTTGCTGACACACCCGAGCCCGTTGCCATGGTGAAGGTGAGGAAATTTTCACGGAGTATGTCTGTTTATAAAATGGACGATAAAGGAGGTTATCAAATGGCAAAGCAAAAAATTCGCATTCGTTTAAAAGCTTATGATCACAGAATTCTAGATCAATCTGCTGAAAAAATCGTAGATACAGCTAAACGTTCAGGTGCTCAAGTTTCTGGACCGATCCCACTTCCTACAGAGAAGTCAATCTACACGATTTTAAGAGCGGTTCATAAGTATAAAGACTCTCGTGAGCAGTTTGAAATGCGCACACATAAGCGTCTTATTGATATTGTGAACCCAACTCCACAAACTGTGGATGCCCTAATGCGTTTAGACTTACCGTCAGGCGTAGATATTGAAATCAAACTTTAGTAACTAAGAAGACCAAGCAAAAAATAATGGCAAAACAAATAAATTTATTTTATCAGGAGGTGTGACTCATGACCAAAGGAATCTTAGGGAAAAAATTAGGTATGACTCAAGTTTTCACAGAAAAAGGTGATGTAGTACCTGTAACAGTTATTGAAGCGGCTGCTAACGTAGTACTTCAAAAGAAAACTGTTGACTCGGATGGCTATGAAGCAATTCAATTAGGGTTTGATGATGTGAAATCTTCTCGTGTAACAAAACCGGCGAAAGGCCATGCATCAAAGGCTGAAGCTGCTCCTAAGCGCTTCATGAAGGAAATTCGTGGCAATGACTTAGCTGCTTACGAAGTTGGTCAAGAAGTCAAAGTAGATACATTCAGCGAAGGTGACGTAGTAGACGTAACAGGTACATCTAAAGGGAAAGGTTTCCAAGGTGCTATTAAGCGTCATAACCAATCTCGTGGACCTATGTCTCACGGATCACGTTATCACCGTCGTCCTGGTTCAATGGGACCAGTTGCTCCAAACCGTGTTTTCAAAGGTAAATTATTACCTGGACGTATGGGTGGAGAGCAAATCACTGTACAAAATCTTGAAATTGTAAAAGTTGATACAGAGCGCAACTTGCTTTTAGTCAAAGGTAATGTACCGGGTGCTAGAAAGAGTTACGTTACTATTAAGAGCGCTGTTAAAGCGAACTAATCAACAGAAGGGAAAGGAGGATACCTCATGCCAAAAGTTGCATTATATAACCAAAACGGAACGCAAGTTGGCGATATCGAGTTAGCAGATACTGTTTTCGGTATTGAGCCAAACAATAGTGTATTACATGATGCTGTTGTAATGCAGCAAGCTTCTTTACGTCAAGGTACACATGATGTAAAAGGACGTTCTGAAGTACGTGGTGGTGGACGTAAACCATGGCGTCAAAAAGGAACAGGACGTGCGAGACAAGGTTCTATTAGATCACCTCAGTGGGTTGGTGGTGGTGTAGTATTCGGACCAACACCTCGTAGCTACAGCTACAAATTACCAAAGAAAGTACGTCGTTTAGCAATCAAATCAGCCTTAGCATCGAAAGTGCAAGCTGAAGAAATTGTAGTACTTGAAGGGTTAAATTTAGATACTCCTAAAACAAAGGAAATGGTGTCAATTTTAAACGGTTTATCAGCTGAACATAAAGCGTTAGTAGTTACTGCTGATTACAATGATAATGTTGCATTATCAGCTCGTAACATCCCTGGAGTAACATTCGTTACTGCAGATGGAATTAACGTTCTTGATGTATTAAAGCATGATAAATTAGTAATTACTAAAGAAGCCGTTCAAAAGGTAGAGGAGGTGCTAGCGTAATGGAAAACGCTCGTGACATCATTAAGCGCCCCGTGATTACAGAACGTTCTACTGACTTAATGTCTGAGAAGAAATATACTTTCGAAGTAGATGTTCGTGCAAACAAAACTCAAATTAAAGATGCTGTTGAAGAAATCTTTGGAGTAAAAGTTGCTAACGTAAATACGATGAATTACAAGGGTAAGTTCAAAAGATTTGGACGTCACTCTGGATATACGCCTCGTCGCAAAAAAGCTATCGTTACGTTAACTGCTGAAAGCAACGAATTAGAATTTTTTGAAGGTGTTTAAGTTTTAAGTGAAGGAGGGAAATAACAATGCCGATTAAAAAGTATAAACCGACCTCAGCTGGTCGTCGTGGTATGTCTGTATTAGACTTCCAAGAGATCACAACTGATAAGCCGGAAAAATCATTACTAGCGCCGAATCATAAAAAAGGCGGACGTAATAACCAAGGTAAATTGACAGTTCGTCACCAAGGTGGTGGACACAAGCGTCAATACCGTGTAATTGATTTCAAGCGTAACAAAGATGGAATTCCAGGACGCGTTGCTACGATCGAATACGATCCAAACCGTACTGCTAACATTGCATTAATTAACTATGCTGATGGAGAAAAGCGTTACATTCTAGCACCAAAAGGACTTAAAGTTGGTATGGAATTAATGAGTGGACCTGATGCTGATATTAAAGTTGGTAACACATTACCGCTTATTAACATTCCAGTTGGTACTGTTATTCATAATATTGAGTTAAAACCTGGTCGTGGAGGACAATTAGTTCGTTCTGCAGGAACTGAAGCTCAATTATTAGGTAAAGAAGGTCAATACGTATTAGTTCGTCTAAATTCAGGCGAAACTCGTATGATCCTATCTACTTGCCGTGCTACAATTGGTCAAGTTGGTAACCTTGAACATGAACTTGTGAACATTGGTAAAGCTGGACGTTCTCGTTGGTTAGGTAAAAGACCTACAGTTCGTGGATCTGTAATGAACCCTAACGATCACCCACACGGTGGTGGTGAAGGCCGTTCGCCAATCGGACGTAAATCACCAATGTCTCCATGGGGTAAACCAACTCTTGGATACAAAACTCGTAAGAAAAACAAACATTCCGACAAGTACATCGTACGTCGTCGTAAAAAATAACGGGGTTGCGCTACGGTTCAATGGAGCCGTAGGTCAATCACGAAGGGAGGTACACTCATGGGTCGTAGCTTAAAAAAGGGACCTTTTGTCGATGATCACTTGATGAAAAAAGTTGTTGTAGCAAACGAAACAGGTGACAAGAAAGTGATTAAATCTTGGTCACGTCGCTCAACAATCTTCCCAGAATTTATCGGACACACAATCGCTGTATATGATGGTCGTAAACATGTACCGGTATACATCTCTGAAGATATGGTTGGTCATAAGTTAGGTGAATTTGCACCGTCTAGAACTTATAAAGGCCATGCTGCAGATGACAAAAAAACAAGACGCTAATAGGAGAGGAGGTACTCTATATGCAAGCAAAAGCAGTTGCTAAACAAGTGCGTATTGCTCCTCGTAAAGTACGTCTAGTTGTAGACTTAATTCGGGGCAAGCAAGTCGGTGAAGCGATAGCGATCCTTCGCCACACACCAAAAACAGCTTCTCCAGTCGTTGAAAAGCTGTTGAACTCTGCAATTGCAAATGCAGAACATAACTATGAAATGGACGTTAATAACTTAGTTATCAGTGAAGCATTTGTTGATGAGGGAGTAACATTAAAAAGATTTCGTCCTCGTGCTATGGGACGTGCAAGTAGAATAAACAAACGCACTAGTCATATTACTATCGTTGTTTCAGAAAAGAAGGAGGGATAAAGCGTGGGTCAAAAAGTAAATCCTATCGGACTTCGTGTCGGAGTAATCCGTGACTGGGAGTCAAAATGGTACGCTGAAAAGGACTATGCTGATCTATTACACGAAGATATCAAAATCCGTGAATATATTGAGAAGCGCCTTAAAGATGCATCTGTATCTAAAATTGAAATCGAACGCGCTGCTAACCGCGTGAACGTAACTGTTCATACTGCCAAGCCTGGAATGGTTATTGGTAAAGGTGGTTCGGAAGTTGAAGCTTTACGTAAAGCATTAAACCAACTAACAAACAAGCGAGTTCATATTAATATTTTTGAAATCAAACAAGCAGATATGGACGCTAAATTAGTAGCAGAAAATATCGCTCGTCAATTAGAAAATCGTATTTCATTCCGTCGTGCAATGAAACAAGCAATCCAACGCACTATGCGCGCTGGAGCTAAAGGAATTAAAACTGAAGTATCTGGTCGCTTAGGTGGCGCGGATATCGCTCGTTCTGAACATTATAACGAAGGAACTGTTCCACTTCACACTTTACGTGCTGATATTGATTACGGAACAGCAGAAGCTGACACTACTTATGGTAAACTAGGAATTAAAATCTGGATTTATCGTGGTGAAGTCCTTCCAACGAAAGGAACGAAAAAAGAGGAAGGAGGAAAATAATTATGTTATTGCCTAAACGTGTTAAATACCGTCGTGAACATCGAGGAAAAATGCGCGGACGTGCAAAAGGTGGAACTACAGTACATTTTGGTGAGTTTGGTCTTCAAGCTACAGAAGCTTCATGGATCACAAACCGTCAAATCGAATCTGCTCGTATTGCGATGACTCGTTACATGAAACGTGGCGGTAAAGTTTGGATTAAAATTTTCCCATCAAAGCCTTACACTGCAAAACCTCTTGAGGTGCGAATGGGTTCCGGTAAAGGTGCTCCTGAAGGATGGGTAGCAGTTGTTAAACCTGGAAAAGTTATGTTTGAAATTGCTGGGGTTTCTGAAGAAGTAGCTCGTGAAGCGTTACGTTTAGCTTCTCATAAATTACCTGTAAAATGTAAATTTGTAAAACGCGAAGAAGTGGGTGGTGACGCAAATGAAAGCTAATGAGATTCGTAACTTAACCACTGCCGAGATCGAACAGAAAGCAAAGTCACTTAAAGAAGAGTTATTCAACCTACGCTTTCAATTAGCGACTGGACAGTTAGACAATCCAGCCCGCATTCGTGAAGTTCGTAAAGCAATAGCTCGTGCAAAAACAGTATTGCGTGAGAGAGAGCTAGGAATAACTAACGAATAAATTGAAAGGAGGTTTCCACAATGACTGAGCGTAATCGACGTAAGGAATATACTGGTAAAGTTGTATCTGATAAAATGGATAAAACAATTACGGTAGTAGTAGAAACTTACAAAACTGATAAGTTGTACGGCAAACGTGTTAAGTACTCTAAAAAGTTTAAAGCACATGATGAAAACAACGCTGCAAAAATCAACGATATCGTAAAAATCATGGAAACTCGTCCGTTATCGAAAGATAAGCGTTTCCGTTTAGTAGAAATCGTAGAAGAAGCAGTTATTATCTAATAAAGATAGATCTGGTATTGTTTCCGAAGGGAGGTAAGATCGCATGATTCAACAAGAATCTCGTTTAAAAGTAGCTGATAACTCAGGAGCACGTGAAGTGCTATGTATTAAAGTATTAGGTGGTTCAGGCCGCAAAACAGCTAATATCGGTGATGTAATTGTTTGCTCGGTGAAACAAGCAACACCAGGAGGCGTTGTCAAGAAAGGTGACGTTGTTAGAGCTGTAATTGTTCGTTCAAAGAGTGGTGCGCGTCGTAATGACGGTTCATATATCAAATTTGATGAAAATGCAGCAGTAATTATTAAGGACGATAAGAGTCCACGTGGAACTCGTATCTTCGGACCTGTTGCTCGTGAATTACGTGAAAGACAATTCATGAAGATCGTTTCACTAGCTCCAGAAGTTCTTTAATAAAGAAATTCGACGCTTATTTTGAAAATTTAAGGACGGATTTTATATAGAAATTTATTGCCTTTTAAGGAGGTGCGATTATGTCAACACCTAAAATGCATGTTAAAAAAGGTGACACTGTAAAAGTGATCTCTGGAAAAGATAAAGGTAAACAAGGCGTTATTTTAGAAGCATTCCCAAGTAAAGGTCGTGTACTTGTTGAGGGAGTAAACATGGTGAAAAAGCATGCGAAACCATCACAAGCGAACCCACAAGGTGGCATCTTAAACCAAGAAGCGCCAATTGCTTCATCTAACGTTATGCCTATCGATCCAAAAACAGGTGAACCTACACGTGTAGGATATAAAGTAGAGAACGGTAAAAAAGTACGTATTGCAAAAAAATCTGGCGAAGCATTAGATAAGTAGTCAGGTCTGAAAGGAGGTCAATCACATGAATCGTTTAAAAGAAAAGTACCAAAACGAGATCGTCCCTTCTCTTGTAGAGAAATTTAACTACAGCTCTGTTATGGCTGTACCAAAGATCGAAAAAATCGTTGTAAATATGGGTGTTGGTGATGCCGTTTCTAACGCGAAAGCTTTAGATAAAGCAGTAGAAGAACTAACTCAAATTACTGGTCAAAAACCACTTATCACAAAAGCTAAAAAGTCGATCGCTGGCTTTAAGCTTCGTGAAGGTATGCCGATTGGTGCGAAGGTAACACTTCGTGGCGAGCGTATGTATCAGTTCTTAGATAAATTAATCGCAGTATCTTTACCGCGTGTACGTGACTTCCGTGGAATTTCTAAAAAAGCATTTGACGGTCGTGGAAACTACACTTTAGGTGTTAAAGAACAATTAATCTTCCCAGAAATCGATTACGATAAAGTTGATAAAGTACGCGGAATGGATATCGTTGTTGTTACAACAGCAAATTCTGATGAAGAAGCTCGTGAGTTACTAACTCAAATGGGTATGCCATTTCAAAAATAATCGATAAATATTAGAAGAAGGAGTGAAAACTTTGGCGAAAAAGTCTATGATTGCAAAGCAGAAGCGCCCTCAAAAGTTCAAAGTGCAAGAGTATACTCGTTGCGAACGTTGTGGTCGTCCTCACTCAGTCATTCGTAAATTCAAATTATGTCGGATTTGTTTCCGTGAATTAGCATATAAAGGTCAAATCCCTGGCGTTAAAAAAGCAAGCTGGTAATTTCCAAGTACGGGAAGGAGGTAAAATAGATGGTCATGACAGATCCTATTGCAGACATGCTTACTAGAATTCGTAATGCGAACACTGTTCGTCACGAAAAGCTTGAGCTACCTGCATCAAACTTGAAAAAAGAAGTCGCTGAAATCCTTAAGCGTGAAGGATTCGTTCGCGATGTTGAGTTTATTGAAGATAACAAGCAAGGTATTATCCGCATTTTCTTAAAGTACGGTGCGAACAATGAGCGTGTAATCACAGGTTTAAAGCGTATCAGTAAGCCAGGCTTACGTGTATATGCAAAAGCTACTGAAGTACCTCGTGTTCTTGGTGGTTTAGGAATTGCTCTCGTATCTACTTCTAACGGAATTCTTACTGATAAAGAAGCACGTCAACAACAAGTAGGCGGAGAAATCCTAGCATACGTTTGGTAAGAAGATTGATAAGAAACGGAGGTGTAATGAATGTCTCGTATTGGTAATAAACCAATTGAAATCCCATCTGGTGTAACTATTACATTAGCTGAAAATAATATTACTGTAAAAGGACCTAAAGGTGAGCTTGCTCGTGAAATTCACCCTGACATGGTTGTAAAAGTAGAAGAAAATACTCTTACAGTTGAGCGTCCTTCTGATAATAAAGAACACCGTTCGCTACACGGTACTACTCGTAGTATCATCAACAACATGGTTGAAGGTGTAACGAAAGGTTATGAAAGAGCATTAGAACTTATCGGGGTTGGGTATCGTGCATCAAAGCAAGGTACTAAACTAGTTCTTAATGTAGGATATTCTCACCCAGTAGAAATCGAACCTGAAGCGGGCCTTGAAGTAGAAGTTCCTGCTAACACTAAGGTTATCGTTAAAGGGATCGACAAAGAACGTGTTGGTGCACTAGCATCAAATATCCGTTCTGTACGTTTACCTGAACCATACAAAGGAAAAGGTATTCGTTATGAAGGTGAGTATGTTCGTCGTAAAGAAGGAAAAACTGGTAAGTAATAGATAAGATAACGGAAAGGACTGACGTTCAATGATTACGAAGCCAAGTAAAAATCTGGCACGTAAAAAGAGACATGCACATGTTCGCCGCTCAATCACTGGAACTGCTGAACGTCCTCGTTTAAATGTATTCCGTTCTTCTAAGCATATCTATGCACAATTAATTGATGATGTTGCAGGTGTAACTGTAGCTAGTGCTAATAGCTTAGATAAAGAACTTAATCTTGAAAACGGCGGAAATATTGAAGCAGCACAAAAAGTTGGCGAGTTAGTTGCAAAACGTGCTAAAGAAAAAGGTTTTGAAACAGTTGTATTTGACCGTGGAGGATACTTATACCATGGGCGTGTTAAAGAATTAGCAGACGCAGCCAGAGAAGCTGGATTGCAATTCTAAAGAACAAAGGAGGGAAAATAATGCGCATTGACCCAAATACTTTGGAACTAGAAGAAAAAGTAGTAGCGGTCAACCGTGTAGCGAAAGTTGTTAAAGGTGGACGTCGTTTCCGCTTTGCTGCATTGGTTGTAGTTGGAGATAAAAATGGTCACGTTGGCTTTGGAATGGGTAAAGCTCAAGAAGTGCCAGAAGCAATTCGTAAAGGAATTGAAGATGCAAAGAAAAATTTAGTTGCAGTGCCGATCGTAGGTACTACAATTCCACACCAAATCATCGGTCACTTCGGTGCTGGTAACGTATTATTAAAACCTGCTAGTGAAGGTACTGGAGTAATCGCTGGTGGTCCAGTTCGTGCAGTACTAGAACTTGCTGGTGTTGGTGACATCTTATCTAAGTCTTTAGGTTCAAACAACCCTATTAATATGGTTCGTGCAACTGTTACTGGACTTAAAAACTTAAAAAGAGCTGAAGATGTTGCAAAATTACGCGGAAAATCCGTAGAAGAACTATTAGGATAAGGAGGGAACTTAAATGGCTAAGAAATTAGAAATTACCCTCACTAGAAGCTTAATTGGTCGCCCTGAGGATCAACGTGTTACTGTTAACACTTTAGGTTTACGTAAAATGCATCAAACAGTTGTACAAAATGACAATGCTGCTACTCGCGGTATGATTAATAAAGTATCTCATTTAGTAACTGTTAAAGAAATTGAAGCTTAATTTTTATAGATTGAGGAGGTGCTCACATGAAACTTCACGAACTGAAGCCTGCTGAAGGCTCAAGGAAAACACGTAATCGTGTAGGACGTGGTATTGCTTCTGGTAACGGAAAAACTGCTGGACGCGGACATAAAGGTCAAAACTCTCGTTCTGGTGGTGGGACTCGTCCAGGTTTTGAGGGTGGTCAAAACCCATTATACCGTCGTTTACCTAAACGTGGTTTTACGAACCCAACTCGTAAAGAGTTTGCGATTCTTAACCTTGATCAGTTAAATCGTTTCGAAGATGGTACTGAAGTAACTCCAGAGTTACTTATTGAAACAGGTACTGTAAGTAATGCAAAGGACGGAATTAAGATCCTCGGTAATGGTAAGCTTGAAAGAAAGCTTACTGTGAAGGCTAACAAATTCTCTGCTTCTGCAGTAGAAGCGATTGAAGCTGCTGGCGGAAAAACTGAGGTGATTTAATGTTTCAAACGATCTCCAATATTTTGCGTGTGGGTGATTTGCGACGAAAAGTCTTTTTCACCCTGCTAATGCTCATAGTATTTAGGATCGGAACATTTATACCTGTCCCTGGAGCTAATGCAGAAGTATTACAATTTCAGGATCAAATGAACGCTTTCGGTTTCTTAAATACGTTTGGTGGTGGCGCCCTTGAGAATTTCTCGATTTTCGCTATGGGGATTATGCCATACATTACTGCATCCATCATTGTGCAACTTTTACAAATGGATGTCGTACCAAAGTTTGCAGAATGGGCAAAACAAGGAGAAGCGGGAAGACGTAAATTAGCTCAGTTTACCCGTTATGGAACAATTCTACTAGGCTTTGTGCAAGCGATAGGAATGTCTATCGGATTTAACCGACTCATTCCAGGCTTGATTCCAAATCCGAGTGTCGCAAAATATATTTTTATTGCATTAGTGTTAACTGCAGGAACAGCCTTTTTAATGTGGCTAGGTGAACAAATCACTGCAAAGGGCGTAGGGAACGGCATTTCAATACTCATTTTTGCAGGGATTGCAGCAGGTATCCCTAATGCAGTAAACCAAGTGTACGCAACTCAAATTGAAACAGCTGGCGAGCAATTATTCCTAGCGATTGTAACGGTCGTATTATTAATTCTCGTAATGTTGGCGATTGTTGTTGGTGTGATCTTTGTGCAACAAGCATTGAGAAAAATACCAGTACAATATGCAAAACGTTTAGTTGCAGGAAAGCCACAAGGTGGCGGTTCTACACACTTACCATTAAAAGTTAACGCTGCTGGGGTTATACCAGTTATCTTCGCTTTATCATTGTTTATATTTCCACCAACTGTGGCTGGATTTATCGGTGATGATAGTGCAGTAGCTAGTTGGATCACAGCAAACTTTGATTATACTCAACCGTTTGGGATGCTTGTCTATGCGGGCTTAATCATCGGGTTTACGTATTTTTATACGTTCATCCAAGTTAATCCAGAGCAGATGGCAGAAAACCTCAAAAAGCAAGGTGGCTATGTCCCTGGCATTCGTCCCGGTAAAACAACTCAAGTTTACTTAACTAGAATTTTGTATCGTTTAACATTTGTTGGTGCTATCTTCTTAGCGACAATTTCGATCATCCCAGTGTTCTTTACAGCACTAACGAACTTACCACCGGCAGTTCAAATTGGCGGTACTGGATTGTTAATTGTTGTTGGTGTAGCATTAGATACGATGAAACAAATTGAAAGTCAATTAATTAAACGACACTATAAAGGATTTATTAAGTAATGTAGGCATTGGGGAGCAATACCTTCCCATATGCCCAAGTTGTAAATAAAAGGACGATGGAGGGGATTTGAATGAACCTTATTTTAATGGGTCTTCCGGGTACTGGTAAAGGTACTCAAGCTGAAAAAATTGTTGATAATTATCACGTTCCGCACATTTCTACTGGAGACATGTTTCGTGCAGCGATTAAAGGTGGTACCGACTTAGGATTAAAAGCAAAAGCATTTATGGATGCTGGAAATCTTGTTCCTGATGAGGTAACGATCGGTATCGTTCGAGAAAGATTAAGTGAAGAAGATTGTAAAAAAGGCTTTTTACTTGATGGATTTCCAAGAACTGTTGCACAAGCAGAAGCACTAGAAGAAATGTTATCTTCAATGGGGCGCCAACTTGACGCTGTACTTTATATTGAAGTACCGAAAGATGAGCTTTTTGAACGTTTAACTGGACGTTGGGTTTCTCCTACATCTGGAGCTTCTTATCACATGAAGTTTAATCCACCAAAAGTGGAAGGTATTTGTGATAAGGACGGTAGTCAATTAATTCAGCGTGACGACGATAAGCCAGAAACAGTTGCTAATCGTTTAGAAGTTAATTTAAAACAAGCACAACCATTATTTGATTTCTATTCTGAAAAAGGATATTTAAAACGAGTTAATGGTAACCAAGATATTGGTAAAGTGTTTGAAGATATAGATCAATTACTGAAAGGGATTAATGCATGATTATATGTAAGACGCCTCGAGAATTAGACATTATGCGTGTTGCCGGTAAGATCGTTGCACTAACCCATCAAGAATTAACGAAATTTATAAAGCCAGGTATTACTACGAAGGAATTAGACTCAATTGCTGAAAAGTTTATTAGACAGCATGATGCGATTCCATCTTTTAAAGGCTATAATGGATTTACCGGAAGTATTTGCGCATCAGTAAATGAAGAATTGGTGCATGGAATTCCAGGAGAACGAGTTTTAAAAGACGGTGATATCATTAGTATTGACATTGGAGCTCAATATAATGGTTATCATGGAGATTCGGCATGGACGTATGCAGTTGGTGATATTTCGGAAGAAAACCAAAAGCTAATGGATGTTACTGAAGAATCTTTATACAGAGGTTTAGCAGAAGCAAAACCTGGTGAAAGGTTGTCGAATATATCTAATGCGATCCAAACATATGTTGAGTCAAACGGCTTCTCCGTTGTTCGTGAGTATGTTGGCCACGGGGTTGGTCAAAACTTACATGAAGATCCTCAAATTCCACACTTTGGACCACCTGGTAAAGGGCCAAGGTTAAAACCTGGAATGGTATTGGCAATTGAACCAATGATTAATGCAGGAAAAAGATACGTACGTACTCTTCCTGATAATTGGACGGTTGTAACTACTGATGGAAAAATGTGTGCTCACTTTGAACATACTATTGCAATTGTGGACACAGGGTATGAAATTTTAACGAAAGCCTAGGTGATGGTGACTAATTATGATGGATCCCCTTTCGGTACCGCAAGTCGGTCAAATGGTACGGATATTAAAAGGTAGAGATGCTGGTGGTGTTGCATGTATCATTGGAATTGAAGGTTCCCGTTTTGTATATATTGCCGATGGTGATAAAAGAAAAGTGGATCGTTCAAAGAAGAAAAACGTCAGCCACCTACAACTTTATGAGTTTGTATCCCCCGAGGTTAAAAATAGTATTGAACAAACTGGACGTGTAACCAATGCGAAGTTGCGTTATGCAATTTCCACGTTTATAAACGAAAATAATTTACTGATGGAAGGAGAGTAAATTCATGGCCAAAGAAGATGTAATCGAGGTAGAAGGTACGGTTATAGAGCCGCTACCCAATGCCATGTTCCGAGTAGAACTTGAAAATGGACATAAAATACTAGCTCATGTTTCAGGTAAAATTCGTATGCATTTCATTCGTATATTACCAGGAGACAAAGTAACTGTTGAATTGTCACCGTATGACTTAACACGTGGGCGTATCACGTATCGATATAAATAAAATAAGTGTTCAAAAATGAGGACAACGAGAGGCAAGAATTTCACGGAAACGAAGCTGCGAGTAACGGAACGTATAAAACCATACGTGAGTAACGGAGCAGCGAGTTGACAAAGAAATTCGCAGACTATCGTTCCCGGAACTTTTGAACGTCATATTAAAAACGTGAAGGCACTCCGTAGTAATAGGGAGGTAAAAAACATGAAGGTAAGACCATCAGTCAAACCGATTTGTGAAAAGTGCAAAGTTATCCGTCGTAAAGGTACGGTAATGGTTATTTGCGAAAACCCTAAGCATAAACAAAAACAAGGTTAACAATAAGGAGGTGCAGGTTTAAATGGCACGTATAGCTGGTGTAGACATTCCTCGTGATAAGCGCGTGGTTGTGTCTTTAACATACGTATTCGGGATCGGTAGAACAACAGCTTCAAAAATTCTTGCAGAAGCAGGCGTTTCAGAAGATACTCGTGTTCGTGATCTAACAGAAGAAGAATTAGGTAAAATCCGTGAGATCGTCGATGGTTTCAAAGTAGAAGGTGACCTTCGCCGTGAAATTTCTTTAAACATTAAACGTTTAATTGAAATTGGATCATATCGTGGTATTCGTCATCGTCGTGGTTTACCTGTTCGTGGTCAAAATTCGAAAAATAACGCTCGTACACGAAAAGGACCTCGTCGTACTGTAGCAAACAAAAAGAAATAGTAAAGGAGGTAGCATAGAATGGCTAAAGGCAAAACTACTCGTCCTAAACGTCGCGCCCGTAAAAATATTGAAACTGGTGTAGCACACATCCGTTCAACTTTTAACAATACAATCGTGACAATCACAGACACACAAGGAAACGCAATTTCTTGGGCAAGTTCTGGTGGTTTAGGATTTAAAGGGTCTCGTAAATCAACACCATTTGCTGCACAAATGGCAGCAGAAACTGCTGGGAAAGCAGCAATGGAACACGGTATGAAGTCAATTGAGGTTTCTGTAAAAGGACCAGGCGCTGGCCGTGAAGCAGCTATCCGTTCATTACAAGCAGTTGGACTTGAAGTAAGCATGATTCGTGACGTTACTCCAGTTCCACATAATGGCTGCCGTCCACCAAAACGTCGTCGCGTATAAAAAAAGAAATCGAAATATTGTATAGATTTCCTTGAATTGTCAATAATGTGTAAGAGTTATTTTCAAACTAATTATAGTACGGTTCTTACAGTAGTTGACTCAATTAGGTATGAACGGCTCAGAACTACCTAATGGGGAATTCCGGTTGGACACGAGGAGTCAGCCGGAGTTTCGACGTTTTGAAGGAGGGTTTGTTTAATGATAGAAATTGAAAAACCAAAGATAGAAACGGTTGAAATCAGTGACGATGCTAAATATGGCAAATTTGTTGTTGAGCCACTTGAACGTGGATATGGTACGACTTTAGGGAATTCTTTACGTCGTATTTTATTATCATCATTACCAGGTGCAGCTGTAACAGCAGTCCAAGTTGATGGAGTACTCCATGAGTTCTCCACCATTGAAGGTGTCGTAGAAGATGTAACTTCAATCATTCTAAATTTAAAGCAGCTTTCTCTTAAAATTTACTCTGATGAAGAAAAAACATTAGAGATAGATGTTCAAGGTGAAGGCGTAGTTACAGCAGCAGATATTACTCATGATAGTGATGTTGATATTCTAAACCCAGATTTGCATATTGCAACTCTTTCAAAGGGTGCTCATTTCCATATGCGTTTAACTGCTAGTCGTGGTCGTGGATATGCTCCAGCTGATGGGAATAAGAAAGAAGACATGCCTATTGGAGTAATTCCAATTGATTCTATTTACACACCTGTATCTAGAGTGAACTATCAAGTGGAAAATACTCGTGTAGGTCAAGTGACCAACTATGATAAACTAACCCTTGACGTATGGACTGATGGAAGTATTCGTCCGGAAGAAGCTGTATCTATTGGCGCAAAGATTTTAACAGAGCATTTAAATATCTTTGTAGGTTTAACTGACCAAGCACAAAATGCTGAAATAATGGTGGAAAAAGAAGAGGATCAGAAAGAAAAAGTCCTTGAGATGACGATAGAAGAACTAGATTTGTCTGTTCGTTCATACAACTGCCTAAAGCGTGCAGGTATTAATACTGTACAAGAATTAACACACAAAACCGAAGAAGATATGATGAAAGTTCGTAACCTTGGACGTAAATCTTTAGAAGAAGTACAAGAAAAGCTTGGAGAACTAGGACTCGGTCTTCGAATGGAAGAGTAGTCACTACTCACTAATAGATAGATACTCATAAATGCTTGAGAATTGTCTAATAAAATATATATAACTTGAACAGAAGAGTTACAACAGCACGATATCTCTTCTTACTTCAAATAAAAAAGGAGGGAATCTCTAATGGCATACGCAAAATTAGGCCGTGATAGCTCTGCTAGAAAGGCATTGTTTCGTGATTTAGCAACTGACTTAATCATTAACGAAAGAATCGAAACGACAGAAGCGAAAGCGAAGGAGCTTCGTTCAATCGTTGAAAAAATGATTACACTAGGTAAGCGTGGCGATCTTCATGCTAGACGTCAAGTGGCTTCATTTGTTCGTCGTGAAGTAGCTGATCAAGAATCAGGTCAAGATGCAATTCAAAAGCTATTTGCTGACATTGCACCACGTTATGAAGAAAGACAAGGTGGATACACTCGTATTTTAAAACTTGGACCACGTCGTGGAGACGGTGCACCAATGGTTATCATCGAGCTAGTTTAATAACTACATCTATTAAAGGGCAAGACAAAGATAAATTCTTTAGTCTCGTCCTTTTTTATTTAGTTTTGAATTTTGAGTGAAGAGTGTTGAGTTATTAAGTAATGCTCCGAAGACAATGTACAATTTACAATTTAAAATGTAGAATTATTGAGAGCAACCCCTCGAAAGAGAAGATACAATGCATAATTTAAAATTATTTGGTAGTATCGCTTCGGCGTTTTGTATTAAAAAAGGTGGACACTTTCGTGAACGAGCCTCTGAGATTTGCTAGAAGGTCAAAGCGAAGTGAGGGAAAGTGTCTACCTTTTTCATCTTAGATGGTGACGGTTTTTTAATTTTAAATTGTAAATTCTACATTAAACAAGAAGGTGACTCGATGAAGAAAGAGTTAATTCAAATTAACGGTTTATCTTTTAAATATGACGAAGACGGTGACGAGGTTTTAAGTAATGTTGATTTGACTATACATGAAGGCGAATGGGTATCGATTGTTGGTCATAATGGGTCTGGTAAATCGACCTTAGCAAAATTCTTAAATGCGCTTCTTATTCCTAATGAATCAAATGTTGTTTTGGTTGAAGGTTTAGATACGGTTAACGAAGAAAATATATGGGAAGTTCGAAAAAGAGTTGGCATGGTGTTCCAAAATCCTGATAACCAGATGGTTGCAACAACCGTAAGAGATGATGTTGCTTTCGGTCTCGAAAACATCGGTATTCCACCTAAAGAAATGGTAGCAAGAATTGAATGGGCACTTAAACGTGTAAATATGGAGAGGTATACCGAATACGAACCACACCGTTTGTCTGGAGGTCAAAAACAGCGGATAGCAATTGCTGGAATACTTGCAATGCGCCCATCGATCATTATTCTAGATGAGGCTACATCAATGCTAGATCCAATAGGAAGGCAAGAAGTATTAGAAACAGTTAGAATGCTCAAAAAAGAAGACGGGATAACTGTAATTAATATCACCCATGATTTAGAAGAAGCGGTAAACTCTGATATAGTTTTCGTTATGAATAGAGGAAATATCAAAATTCATGGTACACCGCGATATATATTTCAACAGACCGAAGAGATCATAGGGGCAGGGTTAGAATTACCTTTTTCTCTTGAAGTCCAAAAGCAATTAAAAAGTAAAGGTTATCAATTATCGAATGCATGCTTAACAAAGGAAGATTTGGTGAATGAGTTATGGAAATTAAGATTAAAAACTTAGAGCATGTTTATATGCCTAATACTCCATTTGAACATCAAGCATTAAATAATATTAATCTACATATTAAGTCAGGACAGTTTGTTGCCATTATAGGTCACACAGGCTCAGGGAAGTCAACAATGGCTCAACATTTAAATGGACTATTAAAGCCAACAAAAGGTTCTATTCAAATAGGTGATTTCTTCATTGAGGCTAATAAAAAAAATAAACAACTTAATAAATTGCGTCAATTAGTCGGTATGGTCTTTCAATACCCAGAACACCAACTTTTTGATGAAACAGTAGAAAAGGATATTGCATTTGGACCACTAAACTTTGGGTGTACGAAAGAGGAAGCTTTTAGGAAAGTACGTGACATACTACCGTTAGTAAAACTCGATCAGGAGCTACTACAGAAGTCACCGTTTGACCTTAGTGGGGGGCAAAAACGACGTGTCGCAATTGCTGGAGTTTTAGTAAATCACCCCAAGGTTCTCGTATTGGACGAGCCTACAGCAGGGCTAGATCCGATTGGGCGGCGTCAGATGATGGAGTTATTCACTTCTTTACATAAATTAGAAAGTTTAACGACGGTCTTAGTCACACATTCTATGGAATTTGCGGCGGCATATGCAGATTTAGTCGTGGTGATGGACAAGGGGTCTCTCGTTATGCAAGGACCTCCAGAAGAAATATTTAAGTTTCCGGAGCAACTTAAAAAAATAGGTCTTAATGTTCCAGAAACGCTACAATTAGCAATGATGATTGAGGAAAGCTTCAAGACGGAGTTACCTAAAAATATTTTTACGAAAGAAGCCTTAGTAGATACAATTACGATGTTATTAAAGAAGGAGACTATATAACGTGTTTCAAAATATAATCATCGGACAATATGTAGCAGGGAATTCTTTTATCCATGACCTTGATCCTCGTAGTAAATTAACAGCAACATTTTTATTCGTTCTAATTGTTTTTTTAGCTAATAATTGGTTGACGTATTTAATATTATTTCTAGCTGTTTTAGTGGCAATGCTTGTTTCTAACGTCTCTCCAAATTATATTTATAAAGGAATGAAGCCGGTTTTTTTGTTAGTTATTGCAATGTTTATTCTTCATGCCTTCTTTACAAAAGAAGGCGAATTATTATTTGCGATCGGTTGGTTTGAAGTTTATTTAGGCGGAATTATACAAGGGTTATTTATTGCGTTTAGATTATTGTTATTAATTATGATGACAACCTTATTAACATTAACGACAGCACCGATTCAAATGACAGATGGCTTAGAAAGTATTTTTGGTCCATTACGAAGATTTAATGTACCAGTCCATGAATTAGCGTTAATGATGTCAATATCTTTACGGTTTATTCCTACTTTATTACAAGAAACCGAAAAAATAATGAAGGCACAAATGGCTAGAGGAGTTGACTTTACAGGGGGCCCCATTACAAGGCGTATAAAAGCGATTGTCCCTTTGTTAGTTCCACTGTTTATGCAGTCGTTTCGCCGTGCCGAAGATTTAGCCACAGCGATGGAGGCAAGAGGGTATCGGGGTGGTGAAGGACGGACGAAACTGAGAGAACTTGTATGGATGAAAAAAGATACTATGGCCGTACTAACAATCACTACAATTGGTTTTATCTTACTTTTTTTAAGGTCATAATTTAAGTAAGCGTTTATTTAAAAAAGTGGTCTAGTTTCACGCCTAGCCACTAAGGCGCTTACGCTTTTCTTGAGAGGATTGTGTAGAAGTGAAAAGAATTAAATGTAAAATAGCGTATGATGGCACCTTTTTTAATGGATTTCAAATTCAACCTAAAGGACGAACGGTTCAAGCAGAAATTGAAAATGGCTTAAAAAAGCTTCATAAAGGCTCAGAAATAAAAATATACGCTTCAGGAAGGACAGATACGTTAGTCCATGCAAAAGGACAAGTGTTTCATTTTGATACACCACTTCAAATTCCGTTGGAACGATGGCATAATGCCCTTCAAACGGTCCTTCCCGCTGATATCTCTGTGATAGAAATAATTGAAGCTAACGACGATTTCCATGCCCGGTTCGATGTTGTTAGTAAAGAATATCGATATTTCGTACAACGGGGGAGACGAATAGATATTTTCCGACGACACTACCGTTATTTTTATCCTTATCAAATATCTGTTGAAAACATGGTTAAGGCTGCCAATCATTGTTTAGGCACTCATGATTTTACGTCTTTTTGCTCAGCTAAGACCGACAAAGAAGACAAAGTGAGAACGATTTATTCTATTGATATTATTGAACACGAAGATGAACTAGAGTTTCGCTTTGTAGGCGATGGTTTTTTACGTAATATGATAAGGATCCTAGTCGGAACACTACTTGAAGTCGGTAGGGGAAGAAGAAATTCAGAAGATATTGTTGCCGTATTAAGTAGTAAAGACAGAGAGCGTGCTGGTCATACGGCACCTGGTCATGGCTTATTTTTATGGCAAGTAAATTATAACAACTGATCCTAGTGTAACATTTTGTTGACATTGTGCTCTAGATGTTATAAGATGATCTATGGTATTTCTAAAACCCACTAGCCCCGGGTTGTAGAATGTTACTTTAGACACGTTGAAAGAAAAAATATTAATTTTGAATGTGAAAGCTTTAGGAGGGAAACAAAGCATGCGTACGACATATATGGCAAAGCCAAACGAAACTGATCGTAAATGGTATGTTATCGACGCTGAAGGTCAAACTTTAGGTCGTTTAGCTAGTGAAGTGGCCTCTATCCTTCGTGGTAAAAATAAACCAACGTTTACTCCCCACGTGGATACAGGTGATAACGTAATTATTATTAATGCTGAAAAAATTCATTTAACTGGTAAGAAGTTAACGGATAAGATTTACTACCGTCATTCTAACCACCCTGGTGGATTAAAGCAAAGAACTGCGCTTGAAATGCGCACAAATCGTCCAACTCAAATGCTTGAGTTAGCGATTAAAGGAATGCTTCCTAAAAACACTTTAGGACGTAAGCAAGGTATGAAATTACATGTATATGCTGGTAGTGAACATCCACACCAAGCTCAAAAACCAGAAGTTTACACACTTCGCGGTTAATATATAAGGAGGGTTTTCTTTGGCACAAGTACAATATTACGGTACTGGTCGTCGTAAGCACTCTGTTGCACGTGTACGTTTAGTTCCTGGTGATGGACGTATCGTGATCAACGGTCGCGACTTAGACGAGTATTTCGGATTAGAAACATTAAAGCTTATCGTTAAACAACCACTTGTAGAAACTGAAACTGTAGGAAAGTATGACGTATTAGTAAACGTTGACGGTGGTGGATACACTGGACAAGCGGGCGCTATCCGTCATGGAGTAGCTCGTGCACTTTTAGGAGCAGATCCAGAATTCCGCGCGACATTAAAGCGTGCTGGCTTCTTAACTCGTGATGCACGTATGAAAGAGCGTAAAAAATACGGTCTTAAAGCAGCACGTCGTGCACCTCAGTTCTCAAAACGTTAATACCATTACGTTTCAAGGCTCTCAAAGCTCTATGCTTTGGGGGTCTTTTTTGTTTGAAAGTTGGTTTGGTGGTTAGTGGCTAGTTTGTTAGGATACCCACGCTCGAACTTTTACGTTAGATAGTGGCGGGGTGTCGCTATAGTATTTTTGTATTTTTTTACCTTTTAAGTCGCTATTTCCATAGCATTAACAAACCCTTCTTGCTTGAAACTAACAACAAAAAGGAGGGACGATGTAATGAATGTGATCACAACATTTGAAGATCGTAGAAGAAAAAAGCAATGGAATTTTGAGCGACAAGTTTTACGAAAGCTTTCTTTATCGGCGATAAGAGGCAATGTTCATAACCATTTCCCTTCAATTTTCGAAAACCAAAAAATAGGTAGTGGTTTTGTAGAAGATGCATGTGTTGATTTTGCTATTGATGCCTACTTATTAGGTGCTGAATTTAGCCGTTTTGGCTATTTTGGCGAGTCTGAATTACTGGTTCGTAAGCGTTGTAAGCAAGAATACGATGAGCATATACATCATTTATATAACCAGCTTTCTGGTTGGGTTTTTAAAAATGGTCATGATGATCATTTTTATCATTTGTGTGAAAGTTTTATTCATTATTGGTGGGAAAAAGGCTTTCAAGAAGGTGAAAAGCGTTACCGTATGAAGTTACACTAAATAACGTTCATATTTTCCTCCTTGTCCAAATATAATGTATGGAGACGATAGGAGGGAAAGCTATGAGCAAGTGGTTGAAGGGTGGCGCTTTTGCGGTTGGTTTTGTGCTATTATTATTTATTATTCAATATCAATTTATAAGTACAGACTCTGGGTCGACTTGGTCGCTTCCGTTATCAGGGAAGATCATCGTTGTTGATCCGGGGCATGGTGGTATAGATGGTGGAGCCAGCTCAAAAGGTGGCCTTTTAGAAAAAGACGTTGCTTTAGATATTAGCTTAATTTTGAGGGATTACCTACAGCAATCAGGTGCTCTAGTCATCATGTCTAGAGAAGAAGATAAGGATTTGGCGGATGCAACAACTAAGGGTGTTAGAAATAGAAAAATTCAAGATTTAAAAAGAAGAGTTCAACTCGTTAATGATACTGGTGCAGATATATTTGTAACCCTTCACCTTAATGCGATCCCGTCACCTCGTTGGGCGGGCGCGCAAACATTTTACAATAGAACAACGGCCGAAAATGAAGAATTAGCAAGATTTATTCAAGAAGAGATTCGGGACAATTTAGAAAACACTAATCGGTTAGCGAAACCGATCGGCAGTGTTTATTTATTAAAACATGCGCAAATCCCAGGAGCATTAGTTGAAGTTGGATTTTTGTCTAATCCTACTGAAGCTGAATTATTAAATACCGAAGCTTATCAACAAAAAGTAGCTGCGTCAATTTACCAAGGAATATTACGTTATTTTACTAATGAACCAGCACCTTCTTCTTAAAACAGAGGGTGCTTTTTTATTTATACAAGGCGCCGACGCTTTTCAGGGCTTACCAAGGTGCTTGCGCTTTTCTTGTATAGGGATAAATTTCATAGGCACATATTCAATCAATTTTAGTGATCTGTGTTATACTAACAGATGTAATCGAATACATAAAGGTGGTGTTTACTTTGCTTACTCAAGAAAAAATATTAGATGCTTTAAAAGACGTAAAAGAACCGTTTGTAAATAAAAGCATTGTTGAAATTGATGGTATAAGAGAAATAAACATTAAAGAAAATTTAGTAAGCTTAAAGGTCGCAATTACTCAAGTTGGAACACAAGAACAAATGATGATGCAACAACAGCTTGTAAATGCGGTTAAAGGCGCAGGGGCAGAATCTGTTGGTTTGCGTTTCGAACAGATGACAGATGAGGAAGTTGCTAAACATGGAGGACAAGCTCCAGGAAGTCAACCTAAGTCTTTATTAGACGAAGGTGTTAAAACGACATTTATTGCTGTTACAAGTGGTAAAGGGGGCGTAGGCAAATCAACAGTATCTGTAAACTTAGCTACGTCATTAGCACGTTTAGGGAAAAAGGTTGGTATAATTGATGCCGACATTTATGGTTTTAGTGTTCCGGATATGATGGGAATTGAAGAGAAGCCGAAAGTTCAAGGAGAGAGAATTTTCCCTGTAGAGCGCTTTGGCGTTCAAGTAATCTCAATGGGCTTCTTTGTTCAAGATAACTCGCCGATCATTTGGCGTGGACCAATGCTAGGTAAAATGTTGAATAACTTCTTTACTCAAGTAGAGTGGGATGAAGATCTAGATTATTTAATCTTAGACTTACCACCAGGGACAGGTGATGTAGCATTAGATGTTCACCAAATGCTTCCTAGCAGTAAGGAGATTATTGTCACAACTCCACATCCGACAGCAGCATTCGTTGCTGCAAGAGCGGGGGTAATGGCATTAAAGACGGATCATGAAATTTTAGGTGTCGTTGAAAATATGGCTTACTTCAAAAGCCAATTAACTGGTGAAAAAGAGTTTGTTTTTGGCCAAGGTGGAGGAGAGCGCTTAGCAAAAGAATTAAAAACAGATATTTTAGCACAAATTCCACTTGGACAACCTGAAATTGACGAAGAAGATTTTGCACCATCGATTTACGCTCCTGAACATTCAATCGGAGAAATTTATATGAAAATGGCACAAAAGGTCATTGATAAAATTGATAAGTAGTAAATGTGAAAAAAGAGGCTAGCTCAGTAAAGGGGCTGTCCCATAAGTGTTGGACACTTTGGGACAGCCCCTTCTTGCTTAAGCCTCTTTTAATTATTATTCTTCTCCATTTTCTTCTTCATCGTCGTCCTCTTCCTCGTCTTCGTCATCCTCTGCCTCTTTTTCCATTTGTTCACTAGCGACTTTACCTAAAATTTCATTGACACGTGCTTTAAAATAAGGACTTTCAAACGCATCTGCCATAATATTCATAACTTGCTGACGATATTCTTTACTTTTCATCAAATCGAGAGCGGCTTCTTCCATTTCTGGGTCTTGTAAAATATCCATCATCATCTCTTGATATTCTGGATCTTTCATTAAACTTTTTAATAATATTTGGTTTTGTTCTTGAATACTTTCGGCGAAAGCTTTCGCGAACTCAGGGTCCTCCATGACCTCTTCCCAAAATTCTTTACCTTGTTCAGATGTTAATACTTGTTGAATCGTTTCTTTAACAAAAGCTTGGTCCATAACTAATTCTTGTCTAACCTCATCATCCTTTAAAATCTCCTGAATTGCTTCTTTACCTTCATCAGTTTTTAGCATATCAACCATCATCTGTTTAGTGCTCTCATAGTCAGGTTGATTTCCTTGATCCTCTACTGTGGCACAGCTAGCCATTAAAATTATAGTTACTAATAAGAGGAGCTTCATAAAGCTTTTCAAGGTATTCGCCCCTTTCCGTATCATTTCAGTTTTAATATGATACAAAAGAGCAAAGTTTATCCATTGTATTGTTGGAATTGAAAAAATAATGAATAGATAGGCTAAGCTGATTACTAGCTTTTTAATTACTATATTGATACAATCAATTCGAAAATTATATTAGATGGAGGAAACCTTAGCGTGAATTCAAGAAAGGTAGTTTTTTTATTTTTTTCAACGTTATTAATAGGTGCTACTAGTGGCCTTATTGTAGGTATATTATTAGATTTTCAAACATATTGGGAAGGTTTAATGGCAGGAGAGTTTGTTGATTTTATTCTCGTGTTAGTATGGTTATTTGGTATCGGTGCGATGTGGAGTTTAATAAGCCAGATGGGGTTCTTTGCTTATTTAACGGTTCACCGATTTGCTTTAGGAGTTTTTAAAACTGCGAAAACGTGGAGTATGATTCAAATAGTTTTAGTTGCCTTTGTTCTTCAAGGTCTTGTGTATTTCCGTTATACAGCCTTTGCGACAGAGGGAGAAACGTTTTTAGGGTATACGTTAGTTCCATTGTTTTTACTTATCTATGGTTTAGTTATTGCTTACATTAAAAGTAAACAAACGAATTTTGGAGCATTTATTCCAGCGTTATTTTTCCTTATTGTTGTAACAACGGTGGAATGGTTACCTGCTTTACGTGTAAATGATCCAAAATGGTTATGGGTGTACTTAACACCAATTATTGTAGCTAATACTTGGCAGTTACTAATTTTGCACCGTCTTATATCAAAAAAGGAAAGCAAATAAAACAGAGGTTAGTTTTTACTAAAATAATGTAATGAAAAGCGATTCGCTCATTACGTTAATTTAAGTAGAAACTAACCTTTTTTGAAGAATTTATAAGTTAAACTTACATGAGTGAATTTCATAATTACCAAAAATGAGCTATCACGCAATATATAGTTTGAGAATGGTTTTGACGCAATTATATATTGACCTTAGTGGGGAGAATAATGAATTATGAAATTCATTGACATACAGTGAAAAATCATGTTCGTTTACATCTATTTAAATTTCTTCACTTTTCGTGTCTGTATTTGCGATTAATTCAGATACAGATACGAACTTATAACCTTTGCTTTTGAGCTGATTGATTATAGTAGGTAATGCTTTATGTGTTTGCTTTACTGTATCGGAAGCATGGAATAAAACAATATCCCCACCACTGACATTGTCCATTACATTGCTTACGATTTGGTCAGTGCCTGGGTTACTATAGTCGTGAGAGTTTACACTCCAGTGGATTAATTTATACTTTTGCGCTTCAGCAATTTCTAAAACTCTCTTATCAAAATTACCGTTAGGCGGGCGGAGAAGTGTTGGCGCTTTGTTGGTTAAATCGTAAAGTGTTTGGTGAGCTCTTTGGATATCTTTACGAACTTTATCGTCGTCCCAGCCAGGGTAATTTTCATATCGATAACCGTGACTGCCAATTTCATGTCCGTCTTTAACGATTCTTTCAACAATATCAGGGTGCCTTTCTGCCCAGGACGCTGATAAAAAGAAAGTAGCATTATTTATATCCTTTTCTTTAAGTACATCTAAAATAGGTATTGCTTTCTCTTCTCCCCAACTAATATTAAACGTAAGAGCAACTTTCTTTTCTTTTATTTCCGCTTTATAAATAGCTGAAGTTTCAGTTGATGGTGAAAAAACAGTAACTTGACTTCTTTCCACAAACAAGATCCCAGCGGTAAAAAAGGCCGCAATTACAACAATCATATATTGCTTAATTCTCTTTCCGTTCCAAATCCATATAAAGTTCATACTAAACCTCCTTGTCCATTTATTTGCATTATATGTATGCCTTTTTTAGAGATGATATGAATAAATTACGTGAAATTAGAAAATAATTTCACAAGAGTAGATAACTTTTGTACGCTCATTCATTATTCAATAACTGAAAGGACGATTTGTATGTTAGGAGTCATGCTAAATTATAAAGAATCGCAAGAAATTGAATATATGTTAAAAAGAGAATTAGAGGAGTTACTATTAGATTTAACAGATTCAAGAATTGATGGGATTGTAAAAAGAGCTATGGAAGAAAGGTACAAAATAATTTTTGGTTTATATAAGCGTTTCGCATCACCAAATGAGTGTTATAAATATATTAGGAATAAAAATCAGCGCTCCCAAAAAGTGTGAAAATAAATTATTGACACTAAGTTGATATTTTGTTATATTATTATTTGTCGCTGTTCAGACAGAGACGTAATTAAAAAAACTTCAAAAACATATTGACTTAAAAGTTTATAAATGTTACATTAATTAAGTCGCTGTTGAGCGATGTAAACATTTAAAGATTTTTTAAAAAGTTGTTGACTGACAAGAGATAAGGTGTTATTATATAATTCTTGTTGCAAAAAAGTAACAACGACGTTCCGGAAACGGAATGAAATTAAATCGTCCTTTGAAAACTGAACACACAGCCAAGCGGATTAAGAAAGGTGGAAGACAGCACTTGATAGTGAGGTCTGAAACTTTAAAAGAGATATAAAAATCTCGTCAATGTTTTATTTTGAGCTTTATCAAACACTTTTATGGAGAGTTTGATCCTGGCTCAGGACGAACGCTGGCGGCGTGCCTAATACATGCAAGTCGAGCGGAGTTTTAAAAGCTTGCTTTTAAAACTTAGCGGCGGACGGGTGAGTAACACGTGGGCAACCTGCCCTGTAGACTGGGATAACTTCGGGAAACCGAAGCTAATACCGGATAATCTTTGGAGCTTCATGGTTCTAAAGTAAAAGTTGGGTTTACCTAACACTACGGGATGGGCCCGCGGCGCATTAGCTAGTTGGTAAGGTAACGGCTTACCAAGGCGACGATGCGTAGCCGACCTGAGAGGGTGATCGGCCACACTGTCTTGATGGGATTGTTTCAGGAAACTTGGTTCCTTCATTCCAATCCTCAGTTGTAAAGTTGAAGTTTTTCTAGTAAACTTCCTGTATTTTCACGCTGGAAAGCGTTTATAACAGAACTTGTCGCGCGCTTCCGTTACTTCAACAAGAGAAGAGCGATAACCCGTAAATTCCTATTTAACTTTTCTACTTCAATAAATAAACTTTCGCTCTTCGATCATAAAGAGGTCTCTTTTCCTTCCCAAACATTTGAAAGATCGTCGGGAACATAATTAGCTTAAATAATTCCCTTTTTAAATATTGTTTTTTCGTAATGTCTTGTGCCTTCTCGTCTTTTAAATATAAACCAAGTATTTTCATACCTATCGTTTGTCTTTTGAACATCGGGAAAATATATTGAATTAACAACAAAGCTAGGACTATAACGATCCAATTAATCACCATAAGATGAAATTCGTGTTCATAAATATAAGCCCTAAGCTCTGTTAAATTTACGCCACTAAGTGCTCCCATTGGTGAAACATCTTCTGTCATTGGGGAGTTACTTTGTACAACCAGCCACATTGTCATTACATTTCCTACGACAATAAATGTAACTACTAAAGCCACCAGGTCATAAAAGAATGCGACTAAGCGACTAACTATCCCTGCATAATGTTTCTCGTCCAACATTTTCTCGATCCACTTTTGATCCAAAATAATCCCCTCCTAATTTATAACCAATGTATTCAGCCGTTGAATAAAGTTTTCTACAAAATTCATCGCATCATCTTCCGTAGTGACTTCCTCTAACTTGTGCAAGAAAACATACCAAACGTCGTTAAATTCTAACGCAAACCAAGCCGTATCATTCGGCTCTCTCTCAATATAGCTGTATAGTACCTCTTTGCCTTCAATATTAATTTCCACGGCATCTTCCATGCTTGGTGCTGATCCTGTAAAAATATCGACAGTGACCATAGCGGATTCACTGTATAAACTTCCAAAAACAACTTCGCTTCGGTTTCTTTCTTCAAAATGCAATGTTTCTTCTTTCGTTAATTGATTATCATCATTTTGTTCTACAAAATAATAAACAGTTGCACTTATTGGTTCTCCTTTTGTAGGAGTATTATCTTGAAAAACAGTCGAGTATTTAACAATACCTGTTTTCGCTGGGAAATCTTCATGCCAAGGTACATATACGTTTGAATTTAATTCCTGACTTAAAATTTGTTCCAACTCATCTCTTTCTTCATAAACTGCACCTTGATTCGGTTGTCCATCGAAAATGACTTCAGTTACTAAAAAGTATCCTCCAATCAGTACAAACAATGCTACGAATACTGTTGAAAATACGTGATTAAAAATATTTGTATGCCTTCGTTTTCTTTTTGAGTGATCTAAACTATGCATAATCGTTGAAAATACCTCCTTTTTCTCGTTCTCGTTAAATTTGGTGGTATCAAGGCGTTGAAAAGTTCGGTCAAATTCACTTTGATCGTTATATGGTTTCATGGTTATATCCCTCCTTAACCATTTGTTGCTTTAACGCTGCTAACCCTCTAAATAGTGTATTTTTCACTTTTGTTTCGTTCCACTCAAGAACTTCCGCAGTTTCTTGAATCGAGAGCTCTTTAATTTTCCTTAAAATGATGACATCTTGATAAGAGCGTTTCAATTTTTTTAAACAACGATACAGTTGTTCTTCGTTTTCTCCCAGTTCCATAATCTTTTCAGGGCAATTCTCCTCGGATGGAAACGTTGAAAATGATTCGATCATAAAACGAATCGGTTTCTTTTTTCGCATATAATCAATCGTTACATTACGAGCGATCCGATATAACCAATTTTTGTCACTTGTTACACCTTGAAAATATTCGAAACTGTTGTAAGCCTTTAAGTAAGTATCATGAGTTAAATCCTTAGCCTGATCATGATCACCAATCATCATCAAAACAAAACGATAAATGTCATCGCTATATAATTGATACCATTCTTGAATTTTTTGTTTTTTTAAGTCCTCATCCACGTTGCTCACCTCTTTGTAGGACAACATATTATTGTCTTAGATAAAAAATTGTTTCTTTAAAGACGATCAAGTATCTAAAAAGTTTCACTTTATTTTATTTTTTTTCGTTACTCATGAGGTTACCACTTATTTTTAAAACAATTCTCTAATACCCTAGAACAAATAGTCTAATAAAAATATAAACGAGTGATGCATTTCTATTATTAAAATTTTTTAACGTACAGCAATAAAAAAAGAGTTGCACATTGCAACTCAAAATTTTTACTAAACTGCTTCGTTAGCGACACAACGACTGTCCCAGCCTGTTACACAATCGCTTTCGTTACTTCAATAAGAAACTTCTTATCCTTCACGTAAACCCAAATATCTTATTTCTCTTCCCTCTACAATGGCGATATATATATCACCTTTTTCAATTGGCTTATAGATTTTTGTTCCTACGGGTAATTTTGTTGCTGTACCTTCTGTGAAATCTTCGCCATCACTTGATTGTCTCACTATTTCTAAAACTACATTTCCCAATGTCAACTTTTTTTTTTTTACCCAATCAATTTTTTCAGCATTAACGTAAACCACTTCATTCATAAGGAAAATATCTTCTTTTTTGTTCTTGGATAAAATCTCATAAGCGGTTGGACTTCCTATATAAAGTTGTCCCTCTTCATCCATCTTCAATTGTTGCCCACTATTACAAGCAGATAACGCAATTGTTATAAGCATAAGTATTAAGAAACTTTTCAATTCATACCCTCCCTTTATTTCCTACTAATTTATATTCAATTATTAGCGTAAAGAGAAGTAGAGCTTGTTTAATTAACCTGCTTTTTACTTCAACAGTAGGACCTGCGATTACAACAGTTCCTCAACTAAAGCACTCGTTACTTTAAGTGTGCTTTTTCACAATGCTATTTCTTAGCAATTTTAAATAGTAAATAAAAAAATAAAGAGATACCGCCCACAATTACTGCTAATATAAATAAAATTAACATCAAACCTGGAAGCCCTATATTACTTAACATTATCATTCTCCTCTATAAAATCATTTTTTACACTCCTGCTCGTTAGCACCGAAACAGCAGCGACAGCTTGTTAAACTCTTGCCTCCGTTACTTTAAGTGCTTTGTTTCACATTCCAAATCAATATTAATATTTTTTAATCTTTCATACCTCACAAAAAATGGAACGATTAATGACACTAAAATTATAAAAATGAGACCTGTAGATACAATAATAAAAGCATTAAATATCGTAAATGGAATTTGATAATAATTTCTTATTAAGTTAGATAACATCAACGGAAGTAACAGTATGAAAGCTGATGGAGCATATCTTGAACGAGGAGTTAAGATATGCTTGGTTCCACATTTACTGCATTTAATAAATTTTTCGGTCCAACTATTGGACCAAAGAGATACATAGATTTTTTTCCATTCAAATTTATGATTACACTCTTTGCATTTATTGAGTTTAATTTCCCCAACCACCTTTATAAAACCAAGTAAATTAGTTTTTATGAATTCATAACTCTGTTATTTATGTAAAGCTCACATTTAGTTGAAGAAAATATTATGTAAAAAAACTTTTAAATATCTGGACTAAACTTCATCACATATGGAAAGAGAAATGAAATGAGAATTAATGAAAAAAAAGTCCCAAAAAGAGTAATGTAAAAATCAAAGGAGAATAAATTATTTAATGCTATAATTACAAGAGAGGGTGTAAAATAGAAAATCCACTTGGAACGTAAATCTAATACATAGTGTGTTTCGCATTTACTACATTGCATTTCCCATCCCTTGAAAAATACCGATTTATAAGTTTTTTTCCACCCAAATTGATGCATACACACATTACATTTTTGTAGTTTCATATTCTATCTCCTCCATTAAAGCCACCCGTTAGTTGAAGAATGTCATTCACCATTATTGTTTTGTTTGTTCGTAAGTTGTTCTAATAAATTAATAATTTTTTTGTTTTGTTCAACTTGGTATTCGGAATACTTACTAATTTTGTACAACCAACCTATACCCAAACCTATCGAAAATAGTAGTACTAAGGTTAATATATTTAATTCCAATTATTTTCCCTCCCATATTTCTTACAACAACTGCGACATATTTCACTAAACTCTCGTTAGTTTAGGTACAGTACTTCACATGCTTAAGTTACGGTAAAGTTTTTTACTGTTTACTATAAACGATTGACATTCATCTTCATACCGATTAAGAACATTAAACCTGAACCTAATCCTAATAAAATAGAGTACAAAGTGTGATTTTCAACAAATAAACCAATAAAGATAAAAACCAGAAAATAAATAGGCACCGCAAAAAGGAGATAACGTCCCAGGCTCATTTAACAACACTCCGTTCACTTTTCCACTAACGCTTATCGTTAGTGAAAAGTAAGATAAATTAATTAGTCCTTTTCATGGTCAATGGTTTTGAGTTTATAATGATTATCAAATAGTCTTTTATAGTATCTAATTGTATACTTTCCATTTTCTTCTACAAGACTCCAAGTCGTTGCTGGTACTTCAATTTTCATTTTGTAATTAGGGTCATTTTCGCTTCTTAAAATAATGTAATGCTTGTCGTCAACTAAAATTTTTTCCTCTGTCATCATACTCATTGTTATTCCAGCACTTCCAGTATGTTCATATAAATAGCTAATCCCGTACATAATTGGCATTAAAATAATCAATAATACAGCTAATTTAATAATACTAATTTGTTTATTAATTTTTTTCACCTCTTTCGTTATTTACTATCGAAAATCTAATTATTAGAAATTACTCCTTCTTGAAGTATCACTGCTTCGTTTGTTGATCAACCGTTAAATATATTTCAATATTAACATTAATTTCCTTTATTTTGGTAAAAAAATAGCGATCCTTTATTAAAGAATCGCTCACCGTTACTTGTAGAACGTCAATAGTGGTACATTTAGGTTGGCTGTAATCACATCGATTTCTTCTTAATTGAAAAAGGAAAGAAATAAAATATGATAAAGAATAACAATAATGAACTTAACATTGAAACCCAAAAGCTAAAAAATCTATCTAAATCAAATAATGGAATTACATATACGCTAGGTAAATTAATAAATAAAATGATAAACATAATATCCATAAATTTCTTTTCTACCTGATGCTCTGTTCCACAGGTTTTACATAATGTCGATTTTTTACTAAAAGGGCTCCTAATGTCTTTTTTCGCAAATTGCTGCTCACAATTCACACATTGGATATTTCTTTTCATAAAACGATAAATCACAAAAATTATAAATATAACAATCATAAAAAAGAGAAAAATTTCATCGGGAATTTCTATAGAAAAAATTACATATAACAAATTATCCCTCCCCTAAACTAAACTGTTCGTTCGTACACAACGACTGTTACAGCCTGTTTCACTAAAGCACCCGTTTGTTTAACTAGTTTTCTTCACAAGCGGTTTTTCCTTGACTAGTTTACTATTTTATAACTCTCTTTTACTTTTCCCAGACTTCAGAATGATGTCAACGCCGTTAGCTGTTCCGCCCCAAATATGGTTTTCCAATGTTGAGATATCAATTTCGGTTTCTACATAAACAGTTTTTCTTTGCTTCCCAGAAAGAGTAACTTCATGTAGCCCGTGATGATTCATTAGAGTGAGCATTTGAGGGTCATCCTCAAAACGAAAACGATCATAAAACTCTACTGTGAATTCAACTGGCTTTCTACTATGATTTACAAACGGAAGCTTACAAGAGCCTACTAATGTTTCATCATCAATTATCGTAAAATTACAATTACTTGCCTGGCGATCATAAGAAACTGCATGAATACCAGTTGCGACTGTTTGTTGATAGATACTAACTAAAAAGACTGGTCCACCCATCATAACCACAAATGCGATGAGAACAAAACGCCCTCTATACTTTTTCAAAGAGTTAGACAGTAGGAACAAACTAATAATGACAAGAAGGAGCGAAAAAATCCCCACATAATGAAATCCTCCAAAAAAACGATAAGGGACATTTAAGCTCACCAAAACAGTCTCGGCTAACGGTCGAGTATGTGGGTATGGTAAGTTGAGGAAAATCACAACTAAGATGATACCTATCGACCAATAAAAATATTTCTTGTTTTCAATCATTTCAACAACTCCCTAGTAGAAAAAGTTTGTTTCCGCTGCCTTTATCTCTCCTTTCAAACTTTGCGAACTGCGTCTCAACTTATTGTAGAAAAGCCACCCGTTAGCTTAATAACGCTTTTCAAATTCTAAATACCATTCAGGCTTATTATGTTTAAAATACCCAAGAACTTCTGTACGAGCAGGTTCTTCAAGGCTATTAAGAACATCGTAATTTATTTTATTCATTTCAACCAAATTTCAGCTAATGTTTCACCACAACTTGCTCTTATCATTTCTTCAATTCTTAAATCATTAGCAACATTAATTAATGTTGAAACAACTTCATCATCAATGAACTTGGCAAGGTAAATGGCACAGTCATCACGGGTAGCATCATCAATCTTTTCATTAATTAATAATTTTATAAGTTTTTCCTTTTCCATAATGCCATCCCTTCTGTGAATAAAAGCTCTCGTTAGTGCAATAGCTACTGATACTTATTTTTCTTTAACCTTTTTTAATAACTCTATTATTTCTTGGTTTTGTTCGATGTTTTTTCTCAATTTCCCATCAATAGATAGACAAGAAATTGCTATTACAAAAACTCCAAATGCTATAACAAATTCCATATTATCGTCCCTTTCCGTCAGTTATACAAAGTAGTTGACGTTTCAAAATACTCACAGCTTTACACCGCTAGTTTTTACTTCTACAAAGAAATGGCGATAACCTTTATTATGCTATCGCTCTCCGTTACTTGAATAAGAAAGCCACGCTGTTTTTTATAATTACATTTTCCTTTTCCATAAAGGATTATCTGTGACCACAAACGAATTAAATAGTGACTCAAATTTCTCATCTTCAAGAGAAAAAATGCTAACACGAGGCTCTGAAACTATTGATTTGTGTAGCATTTCAACTGGATTAACAACGTCATTTAAAGATAGTGCGGATAAAACCTTATCTTTAACGCTTATGATTTCGGGGAAATCTTCTAAGGTGTCATCTACTAAAAATGGTTGAGCCTTTATCATTTCGGATAATTGTCCATCATTCGAGAACTTTAGTAAGTCTCTCCAATAAGGACATACAATCATTATTTTAAGGAATTCCTCGAAGTTTCTGCCAACTTTCCCTGCTTGCCCTTCGGAACTAATATATACAACAGGTAATGAATCATCATCCCGAGAATGGAACAAAGCAAAAACACCACCAGAGGCATCTTCCGCTATTACAGTAATTTCCTCATCAGCTTTGAAAAAGTAATCATTCGAGTTTGTAGCAGGGTCTACTATTTCAAAATCATAGTATTTTGAAAGTGTATCGACAATTTCAGTGTTTGTAACAATTTTTTGAAAAAGATTATCAGTCATCAAATATAGCCCTCCAATAAAATTGTTTCTAATGCTAATATTTTGTTTATCCTTGTTCAGGTATTCTGCTTCGTTTGTGCAACAAGAGCAGCGATAACTTCTTGTGCTATCTCATCCGTTACTTCAATAAGCCAATCCAATTCTATTAGCTAAACCCTTTAGATACTCTTTATATTGTTCATTTGAATATTGGAACTGTTCATCAAAAAGGGTCTGTGCTTTTTGTTCGAAACCATTTTGTTTCAAAATAATAATTAACATTGCTTTTCCTTGTGGTCCCCACCTTTCACCATCCAACATAAAGTTGATTAGTTCATCGATAGTATCAATATTGAAAAACGGTAATATATAACCTTCCATATCTGCTTTCAACTGTTTAAAGAGTTTATCACTGATGACATTTTCGTTATATGAATACCACGCTTCCTTAGAAACATCTTTTAACTCACTTATCCTTTTACGGACAATACAATGATATTCTTTAGGGAACTTAGGTATTGGCTCATTATAGTAAATTTCATAAGCACTAGGGACAAATATTCCTACGTTAAATGTAAAATTCACATTTTCTTGATGGCTATATAAACTTGATTGAATATTGAAGCACCATCCAATTTTCCCTAAATCTTTAAAAAAATTTCTCCCTTGTTTTTTAAAACCCTTTGTTTTTATTAAGGGGGTAATAGCGTCTTTTATTATTTGGTCTAATTCTTTTTGTAGGTTAGCCAATTTACCACCTCATTTTGAATGTATATTAGTTTAATTAAACCTATTTTCTCCATAAAGCTTGTTCCACTATCCTGCTTCGTTAGTTTAAGTGAAAATATTCACAAACCTATCGTTATACTCCTTGTAATATTAACATAAAAAACCAATTCCCTTGTAAGTTTTTGTGTTTTTATCAATAAAAACGCCCACCAAATTAACGAACAATTTGACAGGCAAATTAAACTACATTTTCTTTGTTTGTGTTCTCGACCACTACCTCAGGAATTACTTGATCAGATACTCTACTATCAACACTTAACATGTACTGCCAGCAACCTCTTTCAAAAACGGGACCATTAAAGTTTTTTCCAATTTTAATATATTGTGCGTTGTTTCCGTATGAAACGCTACCTTAGTTTACTTCAATCCAAATTTTATAATCACTATTTTCTAATTCAGCAATTACTACATTATCTTCGTTAACGATGTTCTGTGGCCGTTCACCAACAAAATAGCCCGCGGAAAAATCATCGGTTCCAAAACCACCGTTTAAATGTCCGTTCGTTGGCAAACCAATATTCGTCGCACTATTTACTTGCCAAACTCCACTTTCCTTGATGATATAAGCTACATAAGTTTCGGTTTTCCCATTTAACTCTCCATGGAAAACAATAAGAACTCGACCTTCATCTACGTCAACCGTTTCATAAACATCCAAAACTTCTGCGTAACCGTCATTTTCGTAGATTTCAGTTAGCGCATCTAACGGACTGTTTTCAGTTTGGCAACCGACTAAAAATAATATAATAAATGTCATAAAAAAATACTTCATTTTTAAAACTTCCCCCGTATCCCCTGGATTTCAATATTCTTTGAAAGGCCGTCGCTAAAGTCAAAGCCCATGCTGCTATCGTTCTATTAATTTAATTCTTTTATGATAGAGGACACGAATTGTTTCGCATCGTCAAATGTGTTGCCATCTTTTAATCTATAAATGATATCATAAGCAAAGTCGTCAAATATGACGAAGAACATAGCAACGTCATTAGGATCTAAATCCAAAGATTCATAGACACTCTCATCAGCCTCCACATGTTCATAGTTGACCGTTTTCCCCTCGATCTCAATTTCTTTAAAATACATTGGTTCTTTATTTAAATTTAAAACAACGGAAAGGCTAATGATGCTCCCTGCATCAAATTGTTCGTTATGAATAAACTCAATGAGATTTGCTTCCTCAACTTCAGCAATCATTTCCTCGGTGAAATCCATTCTATCATCAGTTTCGATAAAAAACTCGACACTTATGCTGTTCGGTTTTCCACGTTTTAATTCTTCAATATTACTTAGATCACGACCGTAACCAATCGCAGATGTCCCAATAACGTATTTCGGATGTTCTGGGATGTAGATGTTCACTCCTAAAACTTCTTCTGCCTTACGTTCCACTTCTTCGTGAGGCGGTACATCTGCTTTAGTGATGCAACCTACCATTACACCAAATAAAACAATCAAAAACAACAATCCTATTTTTTTCACGACCAAACCCCTCTCAATATTTGAACTGGTGTCAAACTTTACAAGTGGATTATTCTATCCAACTGGTGCTGTGAAAAAAGACAAAAAGCTAATGATAACTATAATGAGTTGAATGAGGATCCCGGCAGAACTACAAATAAGTCCTGCGACCGCAAACCCTCTTCCAGCTTGATTTTTAGTTTCGATATCTTTTTTAGCAATTAAAGCAAGTATAATACCAATAAGACCTAGCGGCAGTCCCATCAGTGGTAAAAATATAGCTAGAATTCCAAGTGTTAGAGCGATGATCGCTAAGCGATTTGTTTGACGTTGTTCAGCCATTTAAATTTCTCCTTTTTTGGGATTTTTCTAAAAATATCGAATGATGAAATTCATTAACTAGTATAACATTTCGAACGTAACCATTTAAGAAAAAACATTTGCTAGCGGCCACTTACGAGAAAATAATTAAATTTAACCCCGCAACTAATACAACATACATCGCAAACTTTTTAATCGTCTCTCGCGGTAGCTTATCAAACATTTTCATCCCAATATTTGATCCAATAACGACAGTTACAACTCCGACTAAAAAGTAAAGAAGAAACTCAGAGTTAAAATCGCCATTAAATCCATGCAGCATTAATGAAAAGGCATTATTCACAAAAAACACAGCTTGTAAATTGGCACTATATTTATATTTATCTTTAAAAACTAGCAAAAAATAAAACACGAAAAACGGTCCACCAACTGCAAAAATTCCACCTATAAAACCGCCGAAAAATCCGAAAATAAGTGGTATGATCGGTCTTTTCATCATCGCTTCTGACGGCTCTTTTTTATTAAAGAAAAGATAAATCACCATCGCAATTAAAAACAAACCTAATAACTTTTTCATAACATCCATCTCACCAAAGGCATTTAAAATAAAAAACGATATAACCCTTCCGGCAAGTGATGCCCCTAAAAGTATTAATACCGCCTTCAACACGATATGTTTATAGTTTCTTGCAATAATGCAAGCCGAGACGACAACCGCCAACGACATCACAAATAAAGCACTTTCCTTTACAGTAAAAAAAAGCGGCAAAAACCCCATCGCAAAAAGTCCAAAGCCAAAGCCACTAACCCCTTGAATAAAACTACCGATCAAAATAATGATCACAATTAACAACAATTCATATGGCATAAAAATTAATCCTCTTTCTCTAATAAACATTTATAACAATCTATTAAATTATAAATCTAATACTTCAGCAACACCAACATTCTTAATAACGAAAAATAAAAATGGGCGTGCGAATACAAACAAAATCGCTCACCCAATAAACTCTTTTCCGAAAACTTATCACGCTCTATTTTAATAATGGTCGTTTCCATATACATTATCTAGTTCTTCAGGAGGATTGTACGTCACATATGTTCCCGCAATAAAATCATGCACAGAACGTGAATCTTCTCGTAACCCCACCATAAAGGCACTAACAATGACAGCAATTCCAAAGGTTAAAGCATAAACGAGACCTGCCACAACATTTCTCATCAACATCGTTCCTAAACCTACCTTTTCACCGTCCAGCCGTGCAATACGTACCCCGAGCACTTTTTTACCTACCGTATAACCGTACCAAAATACTGGCAATAACAAATGGTATAAAAAATCGAAAGTATCGAGGACCGTAAACCTTTCAATGTAAAACTGTCCATAAACAATCGTAGCAATAATTCCTATCACTATAAACATAAAAATCCCATCCAAAATAAGTGCAAAAAAACGAATCCAAAACCCAGCGGGATTACTTGTTAACATCAAATGCCCCCTCATATTGAAATCATGATGTACATTTAATGATAACACATTTTTCCAATTTTATGTTACGAAATTTAATCAGGTTTAAACCTTTATTACTTATGCTATACGCTGATAATCTTTCCTGTTCTGCTATCGACTCCGTTTGTATATTATATTTAAAAACGTACCAATAAAATTTCTACTAATAGTTGAAATATACATCACATAGGTCTTTAGACCTGTATCTAATTATTGTTATTTACTTTATAGTTATTACCGTTAGCCCTAGGTCTTTACAGGAGGGTTAATGTTTCAAATAGGTGATATTGTGTATTTTGAAGGTAAAGAATACAAAATTCTTTGGATATACAGCAATGGTGGCTGTGAATTAGTCGAAAGTAGCTTTGATAGTGCTCATAAAACAATTCTTGTTCATATTGATAGCTTAGATAAAGGCGTAAATAAGAAATAGCCTTTAATTTATCATTTGTTAGTAATTCTTAAATAAAACGAAATGTTTAATCCTAGGGCTAACATCCTTGTATGTCCCTCAACATTTCTTTTTATTTATTTTTTTGAACATTTTTCATCAATAGAGATACCTAAAAATAAATCTTTTACTCTACATGAACCTGGTATGATCAATCGAAGCCTGCCAAATAACCAACGACAATTTCCCACTAGAGATTTCGTCTATTTCTATTAAGAATTTATTATTTGGTCGTTCACAAATGCTTTTATAAAGAAACGTTCATTATCATTTGCGCTCCTATTATTCTCTCTCTCAAAACATTTTAGCGCCATCTCCAATGATGTAGATTCGGTGGCCGTACTTGCTGAGATGAGCTCTTTCCAGTACAAATCCATTTCATCTTTGTCACAAATGGATTCATGACCTAGCAGAAAATGATCAGCATCATATTTTTGAATATCTTCTATCATTGGTAATAATAGCGATTGTTTGTAATGAAATAAAGAGTTTGTCGTTGTCCCATATGCACTATCTCCTAAAAAAACGACTTTTTCATCAGGGATATAAATGATCGTTGAATCATCAGTGTGAGTACTTTTAATTTTTTCAAGCACACATACTTTACCCCCCAAGTCAATCGTAAGAGACTTTTCAAAAATTATATCTGCTGAGGTTAACTTAAAAGAATTTCTATTTGTTATTTCATTCTTTATAATTTCCATACACAACGGAGCTATTTTATTAGAATCTACGTATTTTTTAAGGGAAGCATCATCAAAAGAGTAGCCTCGCCATTCATTAAGCATCTGATTTGTCAGGCTATTAACGATAATAGTAGCTCCATATTCATTCATCCCTAAAAAATGATCCCAATGCGCATGAGTAATGACCAAATATTTGACTGGCGGTACATTTAAAGCCTCTATTTCTTGTAAAAATTCTTTAGCGTGTTGAACTGAGTTTCCAGCATCTATTACTAGACTATATTTTTCACCACAAACTAACCCTAATGTCGGCCTTTCTTTCTCATTTAAGTTCGATAAATAATAGATAGAATTACTTAATTGATTTAACATGATTATCTCTCCCCTTTTTATTATTTTTGGCTTCAATTCTATCGATAAAGAAAAAACCATACAGTCCTAAAATAGCGGTAAACACGACCGCACTATAAACACTGAAACGCTCTACTATTCCGAAATATTCAAGTGGTACAAGCACCATGCCAATAGGACCAACAAACATCATGCCTAATGAAACCATAGCGAAAACCGCCAACGATTTATATTGTTTATCATGCTTTAATACACCTATTATAATCAAAACGAGTGATAAGATCGACAAAATGACGACGAGTGTTGTTATGACAAATACATGCATAATATCTTGAAAAGTCCCACCATACCCGCTTTCCGATAGTGGAAAAAGAGAATATCCAATTGCTGAAACCCAATTCATTACTGCAAAAAGATAGATTCCAAGACGCAAAAACTTATTTCCTTTACCTTGAATAATGAGACAAACTAATACACTACTCAAACATGCAAATAATGCGTATATAGAAGATAATCCATTTGCTACAGTAAATGATGGTGAATTTATCGCAGTTAAATCACTTACTGCTTGACTCATCCAATTATAGCCTGGATAATACATCGCACCGACAACATCATGCAATATGTAAAATACGAAACTTATTACTCCCGATAAACAAAGCCAATTTATTAGTTTTTTTCTTTTCAACCGCAAACTAAACAATTTATCCCCTCCATTTTCATTCACATAACAACAAAAAATCGCATGTGATTTTCTTCGGAAAACTCATGCGATTTGCTTTGTGAATGGATTGTTTGCACCTCTCATCTATTATTAAATTCCTTCATAAGTTCCGCAACTCCAATAATCATTAATGCTTCTATTTCCTCTTCAGTTAAACGCTCAGTAAATTGATCGGCAATTTCCATTTGTTGCTCTACAGTTAAACCACTTTGAGCTTGACTAGCGATCGCTGTAATTTCTCCAATCGAAAATTTACTCAATACTACTTTTACACCTTCTTCTTTTGTTGTAAAAGGTAGTTCCTCTAACTTTTCTGAACTCGTTTTTTTACTTTCTTGAGACACCAATTCTTGAACAAGCTCCTCAATTTTCGGATCACTTAAAAGTTGTTCAACGATTTGTTCATCTAACAAATCATTCACAACATGTTCAATCATTTGATCAGATGTATAGCTAATAGCATGGTTGTAGCCGTAATATCCTGCTACACTAATAAAACCAAGTATGATTAAACTCAATATGATTTTTTTCATGAAAGTCCCTCACTCTACTAAGCTTTTCATCTATCATCATACAATGTACTGTTAAAATAGGAAAGAACCATTTTTTCACTTATGGGAGTGAATTTCATAATAACCTAAATTGATTCATATCAAACTATATGTAGTTACGAACGAATTAACGCAACTACATATAAAAACCTTAATGTCTAAAATGTTAAATAATGAAATTCATTAATGGAAATGATTTTTTTCGGGCATTTATAAGAGTGAATTTCATAATTACCATAAATGAGCCACATCACGCAATATATAGTTTGCGAATGGTTTTGACGCAACTATATATTGATCGTAGTGGCGGAAATATTGAATTATGAAATTCATTAATAAAGTAAAATCATAAATAATTTTTGTTAAAAAAGTGCGATAAATCGAGAAACATATCGTCTAATTATATAGAACGACAAAAAACGGAGGCAAATTATATGTCCAACCAACAAATCATCTCTGATTGGTTTCACGACTATAGTGATGATGTTTATCAATTTTTAATTTATAGAATGGGTTCTACCGACGTGGAAGATTTGGTACAAGAGGTTTTCATTCGAGCAATCAAAGGCCTAGATTCCTTTAACGGAAATGCTCAACCTAAAACTTGGCTTTTTTCCATCGCTCGTAATGTCGCATTGGACGAATTAAGAAAAAGAAGCAGAAACAAATGGAAAAGCTACTTAACCTTTGACGCAAACCAGGAACCAGTTACCGAGGAAACACCAGATACACTCTTTCAAGAGAGTGAAGAAAATCAGAAGCTATATGAAGCGATCCAATCGTTAAAACCAAATTATCGTGACGTAATAATTTTAAGAGGAATCAAAGACCTCACAGTAACCGAAACATCGTCAATTTTAAACTGGAGTGAAAATAAAGTCCGCTCTACTTATCATCGAGCAAAAAAAGCATTACAAAAACAGTTAGAACACGAGCTAGGAGGCGTTTTTAGTGAAAAATAATCATGATGATTTTGATAAAAAACTGGAGCAAATGCCAAAACCTAGTTTAAATGACGAGAAAAAACGGGAAATGCACGAAGCAATTACGGAATTTAGTCAGAAATATGAAGAAAAACAAAGGAGAGGATTTTTCATGAAACGATTTGCCGCAAGTATTGGAGGAGTTGCAATTGCAGCTGTCGCAGCATTCTTTATTATTACTTCGCTTAACGAAGAGACATTAGATATCGTCGGTGACGAGCCTCAACCGGATTATGACCAAACTGAAATTACTGGAGACGAACCTAACGAAAGAGAAGAAGACGCTACTGATCAAAAAAAAGATGAAACTGGCAATGAAAAATCAGACGATCAAAAACAAGATCCAGATGAATACGTCGTTAACCCACTTCAAAAATACGATGTTTTTTCAGATTACAACCTCTATCATCCGAGCTATTTAAGTGAAGCAAGAGAGTTTTATCAAAGTGAAAACACCGATTATGTGTTAGCTTACGGTCATCAAGCACACGCCGTTACTAGATACGAACTCTTTGCTGTAAAAGAAGACGAGGTCACAATCATCCGCAGTGTCGTTGATGACGCTGACTACGAAAGAATTGAATCAATCCTTCATTTAGATAACTGGAAAGAAGCGATGATCGAATATTTACTTGACGAAGCCGAACCTATCGAAGAAACCTTCTTCACTTACGATGAGCAACAATCTAAAGAAGAAGTAACTGTCGAAGGACAAACGTATATGTTATACCCGGTCGTTATTGATGATGAAAAAACTTTCTATTTTAAAGAAGGTGAAGGCATCTGGGTTAAATTTTATAGTGATCAAGCAACGATTGACATGTACGGTGAGGAACAAAAAGTGTTCCGTATCAACGAAAATGAATAAGCTAATAATTGAAAAATTATAATTAGAAAGCCGATTCGGCATGGGCGACGTTACGTTTGCTCGTGCCGGACCGGTTTTTATATTTTTTTATAGACCTATAATTAGCAAATCAAAAATCAACACTATACTGAAGTAAGGTGTCAATAGGCTCTATCCCCCAATAATCAACAACATACACGTCTTTTCCGTCCCTAGCAATAAAAGATGTAAAATCATCCTGCTCGATCGTCCAAAGTTCATCTAAATTTTGGTTAGACTTTCGTTCGTACACCCCATGATACTGACGTTCTTTGACGAAAGTGGATACAAACGCATTTGCAATACTTTCAGTCCTTACTTCATAGCGTTCTGCCCAAATCGATGGTTTATAAAGAGGATCCTGTGCAATTTCTGCACTTTGCCGTAACTCAAATTGTCTCGGAACTAAAAAGCTTGAACCTTCCTTATAAAATTGACCTCCGTTTTGAGAATATCGAACATCTTCATAATTCTCCCCTTCTAAAATGTCCGATAGCTTTACAACCGAAATCTCCTCTTCAGGGATGGGTTTATAAGAACCATAGAACAGTAAATCCATAACTGGTATAAAAACACCTAAAGTAATCATTAAAAAACTTTTTAGCCTAAGTTTATTAAACTTTATTTTTGTCACTTTATTTCTTTGAAACTGATAGCCGCTTTTCAGTTTGCTACTCAATCTTGATAGATAAAAAACTCCGTGATACATTTTTAATACAATGTAGAAGAAAAACATAAATAGGACTAGCTGTAGTAGAACTATATTATCAAGAAAAATACTAATAGTATTATTTTTTAGCATTTTTAGTTGTAACCAAAATAATATACCCGCAAAAAAAGTAACACCAATGGTTTTCAATAAGTGACTTCTTTTTAAGACCGTTAACGATTGTGCATGTTTTAGAGGATCCGTATAAATTTCTTTACCTTCGACAAATTCCTTCGTTATTATACTTCCATTCTACTTTAGTATTTCTCCTTTTAGCCGAAAATTCGAAAAATCTTCTAAAAATTTTACGATCAACGCCTTATCGATCCAAAAAAGCACGATCGACTCGACCGTGCTTTTTTTTGTAATTCTCAACCAATTTTTAAATCTCAATAATAATCGGCAAAATCATCGGCTTTTTCCGCGTATTTTGGAAAATATATTGCCCTACCGATTTTTTAATACTGTTTTTCATCACATTCCACTTTGTTTCATTCGCTTCTAATAACTCGTTCGTCGTTTTTGTCATTATGCGATTTACATTTTTGATTAAATCGTCGGAATCTCCACCATAAACGAAGCCACGTGAAATTGTGTCCGGTCCAGAAACTAATTTTCCTTCAGCTTTACTAATCGTTAAAACACTTACGAGCATGCCGTCTTCAGACAATTGCTTACGATCTCTTAACACGATCTCTCCAACATCACCGACGCCAACCCCATCAACATACGTATTACCAGCATGGATTTTTCGTGTTTGGCGGGCAACCTCGTTTTCTATATCAACAACATCGCCATTTTTCATAATAAATGTATTACCTTGCTCAACGCCAACCGATTCCGCTAACATACGGTGATGGTACAACATGCGGTATTCCCCGTGAATCGGAATGAAATATTTCGGCCTCATTAATGTCAACATGAGTTTTAAATCTTCTTGATAGCCGTGACCTGATACATGCATTCCAGATGAACTTCCTGATCCGTAAATCACTTTTGCTCCAAGTGCAAATAAATTATCAATGATTTTCGAAACACCTTTTTCATTTCCAGGGATCGGTCCTGCTGCAAAAATCACCATATCATCCGCTAATACTTCAACTCCTCGAAAACTTCCGGTCGACAATCGGGAAAGCGCAGCCATCGGTTCTCCTTGACTTCCTGTACAAAGTATAGCTACATTCTGAGGATCCATGGCGTCAATCTCATCTTGATCAATCAACATTCCATCAGGAACCTCTAAATAGCCACGTTCCATCGCGACTTGAACGACATTAACCATGCTTCTTCCAAGTAGCGCGAGCTTGCGGTTCGTTACTTTACACGCATCGACGACTTGCTGCACACGATTGATATTTGAAGCAAACGTAGAGAGAATTACTTTGCGTGTCGCTTTTTTAAAGGCCTCTTCCACATGTTCTCCTACCATTTGTTCTGACGGCGTCAATCCTGGTCGCTCTGCATTTGTACTTTCTGATAAAAGAAGTAAGACACCACGCTTACCGATTTCCGCCATTTTATGAATATCAGAGTATTCATCATTTGCAGGGGTTAAATCAAACTTAAAGTCACCGGTATGTACGATATTCCCTTCAGGTGTGTTAAAAACAATCCCTAGGCAATCTGGAATACTGTGATTGACTTTGAAAAAGTCTACCTTAATATCACCAAATGTTAAGTTGGAGTCTGGATTAATTTCAACAAGTTCAGATTCCCTTAGCAATTTATGTTCCTTTAATTTTAATTCAATTAGCCCTAACGTAAAACGAGTCGCATAAACAGGTACATTTAATTTTTTTAAGAAAAATGGTGTTCCACCTATATGATCTTCATGACCATGGGTAATTATTAAAGCTCTAATCTTATCTTTATTTTCAACTAAATAGGAAATATCAGGAATGATTAAATCAATTCCTAATAAGCTTTCATCCGGGAACTTGTTACCACAATCGATGATGATAATATCATTTTCATATTGGATCGCATACATATTTTTTCCGATTTCATTTAAGCCACCTAAAGCAAAAATCGATAATCCATTATTTTTAGCACTCAAGTCAAACCCTCCCACAATTTAAATATTATTAGTAGTATGGCTTTTACGGGTTTTCTTTATGAGAGGGGATTTGGCGAACGAGCAACATACCTAACATTTTTACCAACTCAGTTGATCAGGGACCCCAAAATCACCCCATTCCAAACGTTGCTGTTTCTACAGTTTCAGTTTGCAAATTAAGGATCATTCAGACGCCTCCTCTTTAAACATCACTTCATATTCACCATAACCTTCTTTTTGTAAATCTTGTTTCGGAATAAACCGTAAAGCTGCAGAGTTAATACAATATCTGAGACCCCCTTCTTCTCTCGGACCATCATTAAAAACATGACCAAGGTGGGAGTCACCGTATTTGCTGCGCACTTCTGTACGGATCATGCCGTGAGCTTTATCTAATTTGTCGGTAATATGATAGTGGCTAATCGGTCGTGTAAAACTCGGCCAACCACATCCCGCATCATATTTATCTTTCGAACTGAAAAGAGGTTCTCCAGAAACAATATCAACATAAATTCCTTCCTCGTCATGGTCGTGAAACTCATTGGCAAACGGTTTTTCCGTCCCATTATTTTGTGTCACTTCAAATTGCACCGGTGAAAGCTCGGACTTCAGCTTGTTAAGGTCCTTTTCTACTCTCCACTTGCTTTCCGTAAAGTCTTTTCGGCCAGACCCTTCGTAATACTTTTTATAATGGAAAGAATTTTTTTTATAATAGTCTTGATGTTTTTCTTCGGCTCGGTAAAATGGCGTTGCCGGCAAAATATCAGTTACGATCGGTTTTGAAAATTTGTTGCTTGCCTCAAGAGCTCGCTTCGACTCTTCGGCTAACTTTTTTTGGTCTTCATTATGATAGTAGATCGCCGTTTTATATTGTTCACCACGGTCAAAAAACTGACCACCTTCATCGGTTGGATCAATATTGCGCCAAAAAATTTCTAATAATTTTTTATAAGGAAAAACCGTTGGATCAAACGTAATTTGAATCACTTCCCGATGCCCGGTGGTACCGGATACTACCTCTTCATATGACGGATTTTCAGTCGACCCACCAGAGTACCCTGATACAACTTCATGGATCCCAGGAAATTCATCAAACGGCTTCACCATACACCAGAAGCATCCTCCTGCAAACGTTGCTTTTTCTAAATGTTTATTCATCTAACGTCACCTCGGTTATTTTTTCGATCAAATTGAATGATACTAAACATTATATTTTATTAACTATCGATTTACAAAAATTCGAACTTTATGATAGTTGATTGGTGACGGCGCCGTCATGAGGGTTTTGTATGATAGATGGATAGACTTGTTCTTATGTGGGGAGGATTCCCAAACCAACAAACCAACTAGCCAAGCAACCAACTAGCCAAGCAACCAACCAGCTAACCATCCAACAAAAAAGGATACACATTCAATTAAATGAACGTGTATCCTTCGGTTCGGCAACATTAGCTTTCTTTTTATTAAGTTATGCTGCATCTGCTTGGTTTTTCTTGAACTTACTTGCAACCATTTGTCGTAAATAAGGAATTACCCAACGGTCACCACCGAATTTCCCTGCGTTATATCCTGCTGTTAAAACGAACATTGACAGTAATAACATCCAAGGGTTTGTTGAAACTGTGCCTGCAAACATGAATGAGAAGTTCATAACGACACCGAAGAACACTGCAGCTGTTGTGAGCACTCCTAAAATTAAGCCCAGTCCTACTAGTAACTCACCCCATGCAACCATAATGCTAAACAAGTCTGCATTTGGAAGTGCGAAATTTTCAATAAATGCGTGATACCTTGGATAAGTTTCCATCACTGTTTCGTTATTGACAACACCATTTAAATATCCACCTGCATTAAATGGATCACCTGTTACTTTTCCCCATCCCGCAGTTAACCATTGCCAACCTAAATATATTCTTAAAAATGTTAAAATACCTGCTGCATATACGTTATTTCTTAAAAAGTTCATAAACATAAGCTCATCACTCCTGGTTTTTATTTTTACTAATGAGTGAATTTCATAATTACCTAAATTGAGCCATATCAATCTATCTGTAGTTGCGAGCGGTTTAACGGAACTACAGATAATACTTAATGGGGAAAATATTGAATGATGAAATTCACTAATTTAATAGTTTATTGTTTTGTTTGTTTGTGTTAGTTAGCGCTATCTAACTTACTTTTATTATATTACATTACCTTGTGAATGAATGAGCAAATAGTGACAACTCTGTTACCTTTCCTTGAATAAATTGTGACAGTGCTTTTTATGTACAATCCGTCCCCCATTGCAGCCAGCAACGGAAGAGCACCAAAAACATACTGTAAAAAAAAAGATAATCCCCCATTCAATATAGGGCATTATCTCCTTTATATTATTACTATTTCGATAAAATCTCTAAGCAATCAACAATCTCAATAAAGATAATAGCGGACCTTCTAACTGAAAGATAACTTCGAACATACCTACTACCTCCAGAAAAGTTATTAAATATATTAGTGAGTGAATTTCATAATTACCAAAAATGAGCCACATCAAGCAATATATAGTTCACGAATGGTTTTAACGCTACTATATATTGATCATAGTGGAAAGAATAATGAATTATGAAATTCATTGTATTGTATAAAAAATTATAGCAATGACAAAGACAATTTGATACAGGTATATTCTGTTATTTAGGGAAACCTAGGTTTCCCTAAAACAATCTGTTAAAATCGCTACCCTACATTATTTTACCTAAGTTCTGTGCGTACCTCTTCTTTTAAGGTGCGGGCATCCTCGCTTTTAGAGCTTCCACCAAGTTTAAAGCGTACCACTATACGTGCCCGATACCTTCCTACTCCTGACCAAAATTAATTCCCAATACATTTTGTGCCCTTTCTGGATAGCCGGTGATGATTCCGTCGATATCGTACTTCAAAACTTCTCGCATGTTCCTTTCGATATTGACGGTCCAGACCCAAACTTCGCGGTTTTGTGCTCGGGCATTGTTAATAAACCGTTCAGTAAGCATTGTTTGGCGAATTGTATAAAAATCAACATCTAAATCAGCTAAGTTACCGGCTGACAAATATAAAATTTGTCCGATTTTTATATTGCTATTTAGCTTTCGAACGACTTGCAATGACGGATAGTCGAACGCTTGAACGTAAGCTTTGTCTTCCATTTCGTATTTTTCGATGATTCGAACGACTTCCCTCGCAAGATTTCCACTGGAGTCTCCCGGCTTTAAATCGACAATAAAGGTAACATTCTCTTCTTTAAACTCTTCAAACACCTCGTCTAAGGTTGGAATTCGCTCCCCGATAAACTCTTCTGAAAACATACGTCCAATATCAATTTTAGACAACTCGTCATACGTTAAATCTTGAACGCGTTCGGGAATATCTGCGACCCGTTGTAGCGTATCATCGTGATGTAAAATTACGACGTCATCTTTTGAGAGCATCACATCGAATTCGACGGCATCTACGCCTTTTTCAATCGCTGACTTAATGCTGCTCATCGAATTTTCCGGTGCATTGTACGCGTCTCCTCTGTGTGCCGCAACTTGAACATTCCATTGTAAATAAACGATATTATCATTTAACGTGTCGTTGATAAAAAACATTCCCGTAATAAAAACAAAAACGACTGAAGCCAGCGTATATTTTCTCCTTGTAAAAAAACGAACAATCCCGTTTTCAAATGTCATCAACCTATGATTACTGTATATGGTTAACTTATTAAATACGACATCACCTTGATTTTTATTAAACTCGTAAAATAATCTCGTGATGATAATGATGTTGATCGGTATTAAAAGAAGCGAAAACAAAATCATCATATAACTAGCAAATGTAATGAGATAATCTTTTATGATATTTCCGAATAATGCCGTTTCGGCGACTGTAGGAATATAAGAAAGTAAGGTCACCAACAAGAAACTAACGACAAAAATCATTACATTAAGAAGAAGTAAATTTAAAATAATTTGCAACTTATTGTATTTTGTAAGATTCCAACTACATTTCATTGCTTCTATGATCGTACGCTCTTCTATAAAAATATAATGAAGCGTAAAGATGTACCTTATTAAAACGAAAAGTGCTATTAAAAGGATCGCTAAAAATTGAAAAATCGAAAAATACGACGCGTCATAAACTACATTTGTTAAAAAAATAGGAAGATTAAAATCTAACAAAGCAGGGAACGTAGCAAACTCAATAAATGGGATAAAAAGTAACGTAAGAACAATTACTTGAAAAAATCCGAATCCAACTAACCGTGGTAATTTCCTCAACGTTGTTACAAAAGCATCAGACACGAAAATAGTTTTTGAAAAATACCTTTGTGCTGCAATTAAAATCATTACTCCAAATTCGATCAATAAAACAACCACAGCGAGAAAGCTAATCGAAATTAACGTAATCACCCCTATTGGGCTAAGCGCAATCGTATATACTTCTGCATTTAAAAGCGATCCCGTTCCTAAGATCCTTAACATCCGATTAAAAAGAAATGAAATAAGTGGAACAAAAAGAAAGCTCGTCAAAAGCATATATAGTAGTGCAAAAGAAAGATATTTTTTATATGAAACTTTAAAATCATCCAGACTATATTTTACAACGTCAAACATTTAATCACCTAGCCATATCGTCGATACTAATATTTCCCCAATAATTTTCATACTAAAACATTTTATCATTAAAAAGGGGAAACGTTTACTTTAAAAAATATTCTCCTTGAATAATAACAGGATGGTATTTCTCCTCTATTCATATGATATCTCCTTATGACGAGCGAGTTTAACTCCCCAGATGATTACTATAATTCCTATAGGCACCATTGTTAGTCCGCTTATAATCGTACTTAAATTTAATATTTCGTTTTTCATTGTTAAACCAATAAAGGCTACTATAGATAAAAAGCCAGATAACCATAACAATACGCCTACCGCTTTTGGGATACCTTGTTCAAATAACAGTTTAAATCCTATGAGTAGTGCACTTAAGGCAAAAAAAGTGTATCCTAACTGATTTAAGAAATAAGAAACTGAATTTGAATTCTCAAAAAACCATAGACTAGCCTCGGAAAAATTCGCGTCATTGAGGTAACTTTGCAACAGAGTATATTGAGACGCATAAGCAATACTAACCAAAGTTACATATGGAGCTAATAGAAAAACTCCAAATATATTAAGGATTGGCGTTTCCTTTTTCGTTTTAATAAATAGCGCAAGGGTAATCATTATAAAAGAAGTTGCTGGTGCAATAAAGGAAGCAATGACAAAATTAATCATATACATACTTGGATTGTCAGCAATGGATAAAAGTTGATCATGTAAATTCCCAGTCGTTTTTGACAAAACCATAAAAATCGGCCATAACAGAATAACAATAGTAAATAACGTTCCCCCTAAGATCATGGCAAAGTATGTTTTTTTCGATAACGAATGACTGTTCAAGTTATTCCTCCTCCTAATAACCTCATCAATGGCTTAAGGTGCTGGTTCCATTTTCTATTTTTCTACAATTAGATACCAAAACTTTTAACGAATTCGCACTCGTGTACCAATCGGAACGATACTCGCCAGCTCCTCAACATCATGGTTAAACATTCTTATACATCCTCTCGAAACCGCTCGCCCTATTGATGAAGGGTCATTGGTTCCGTGGATACCATAATGTTTTTTTGAAAGTGACATCCACATCGTTCCGAATGGTCCCCCAGGATTAGGCGCCTTATTTATGATGACATAATCTCCTAACGGTGTTTCATGCAAAATACGGCCGACCGCTATCGGATACGTTTTGATCATTATATCATTTTGAAACAATGTTAACGTGCGATTGGAAATCGAAACATTGATTGAATATGGAATTGTCACGGGATTAGGCAACCCTGGTATAATAATACGTTGTCCTACAAAAAGTAGATCTGGATTTGCTATTAGGTTAGCATTAACTAACGTTTGAAAAGGAACACGATAGTTCTCAGAAATCCCCCATAACGTTTCACCTGGCAATACGACATGTTCATACATTTGTTGATCTCCTCCTAGTTCATATATCTGTTATATGTATATTGGAGATTCTATGAGAAAAGAATAGAACGTCTGCTATGTGGAATAAAATGAAAACCTTCAATTGCGAAAAGCCCATTGACATGGTCAATTATGAAAATAAAACAAATGTGCTCGACACTTACAATCGGATGAGCCGAAGCCCCGAACAGGAATACTAGCTTTATTCTCTTTCATTAACCTATGAAATAGCCGGCATTCTCCTTCATCTCCCGAATACGTTTCAATCTCAACGATCTCAACAAAAGGTCGTAAGTAATCAAAATGCCAGCGCTGTTTTTTCTCTATAATAATGTGCCTTTCAATTCGTGATTGAATATTTCTTTTCGCACTGCCGACATAGACATAAATCCCTTTTTGGAAAGTAAATGTACCTAACTTTCCTATCGTAATGTCCGGCGTGTCTTCGTTCATAATCGTTTTTATCGAATAAAGCGTATGATCTGCTTCAATGTTTATTGGGTTCGTCATAAAAGTTTAATCCTTTTAAATATTTTCATCGTTAATTCTTTCATCAATTCACCTTGTCAATGTTCTCTTTTTATTTATTTTCGAACATCCTCTTATACTTCAATCCTTGTCTATGTTAGTAATCTTTTCTAAATAATATTCTACAAGATCAGGATACTCTTCAAGCTCTTGTTTCCCTTTTTCACTAATGACATACGTCCCTCTTTTAATTCGATCAAACCATTGATAAAAGTTTTTAGTTAAGATGGAAGATGTTTTCGTTCCCGTTCCCATATCCCTTAGTGCTTTCGGAGATAACGGACCGATCTTTTCTAGGTAACAAGCAATTTGGATACAGTTCTCTTTATAGGCGGTCATTATTTTCTTCCGACTGCTACCCCCTACATTAAAATCAGCGCTACGCCCATCGATTTCTTTTAATACCGTTTCTTTTTTTCGTTTGTTTTGACGGATACTTTTTTTTCGGTCAAATGGGGTAGGGTGAAAAATGATATCCGTTCTTTTTCGTTTCCCTGTCATCGAAACTGTAATAAACCCTAGCTCTAACCTTCTTATTAAATGGCAAAGGTCATTCCAACGCTTCGATCGTAAACTATACTTCGGTCTTGGGATTGCTATGTAGACGAGGTCGGTTAGACGCTGCCTTTTCGTTGCTTGCACGAGAAGATCAACACTTAGGGTAAGTTTTAGTTCAATAACGACTAATTCATCATCTTTCACTGCTGCTATATCACAACCTTTTACCTCTCCGTAAACTTCATAGCCATCTTTTATAAAATATTTTTGAATCGGTTCATACAAATCTGATTCATATAATTTCTTTTTTTCGGTCATAAAAATAAAACACCATCCAGTTTTAATTATCGCTTAACCTTATACTAACGGTTTTCCAGTTTTCGCACTAGCCGTTAGCTGATCATTAAATAATTCAAATAAATTCCTAAAAATCCTTCTTTACCTTATTAAATAGTTTAAAGAGGCTGGGACAAAAGTGTCTGACACCACGTGGATCCTACTAAATATAGACGTAAAGATTTATTTTATGTCTATATTCAGTGTCTAGCGGTGTCTGACACTTTGTTTTGTCCCAGCCTCCTGTGCTGAAAATAATAAATATTAATTTCTCGAGTTGCCTCTACCTCTGTTTTGGTTTCTTCCTTTACCTTTTCCTGGCCTATCATCTTTGGCTTTTTCTTTCAGCTCTTTTTCGTTCTTTTCTTTTTCTTTTTCTTTCTGTTCTTTTTCTTTGCTTTGGTTATTTTTAAAATCATCTTGATAATTCACAGGTTTTTGAAATGGTCGTACTTCTGTATTTTGTAAAGCCTCTGACATAATTGCTTGGAAAATTTTCGCTGGATGGTTTCCGCCTGTCGATGACATCACATGGTTTGGATCAAGTTTGTCATACCCAACCCAAACGGCGGTCACTAACTCCGGAGTATAACCAACAAACCAGGCATCTCTCGCCCCTGATACTCCTTGAAAAGCAGAAGTTGACGGCAATTGAGTTGTACCTGTCTTCCCGGCAGTCGGTCGATTTAAGGCTGCATTTCTCCCCGTACCTTCTTCAACAACGCCCATCATTATTTGTGTCATTGTATATGCATTTTCTGGTTTCATCACTTGAACTTTCTCTCGCTTTGCTTCAAATAATATTTCACCAGAGCTAGAAGTTACTCTTTTAATCGCGTGGGCTTCGTTTACCGTTCCTAAGTTAGGAAACATACTAAATGCTTGTGCCATTTGTAACGGCGACACCCCGTTCGTTAAGCCACCGAGAGCTAAACTTAAGTTTCGGTCTTCTTGATGTAAAGGGATCCCCGACTTTTGTAAAAATTCAAAACCTGCACTAATTCCAATTTCATTCAACAATACAACGGCTGGAACGTTAATCGAGTGAACTAACGCATCATAAAAAGACACTCTCCCTTGGTAACGGTCATTAAAATTTTTAGGTGAATAACCGTTAAAATCTAGTCTTCTATCAACGATCTGGACATTTGCCGAAATGCCACTTTCTAACGCTGGGGCAAAAGCTGCCAAAGGTTTAATCGCAGAACCGGGCTGTCGCTCTAACTGTGTCGCTCGGTTAAAACCGCGATACACATGATTACCACGATAGCCGACAAGGCCACGAACACCACCACTATAAGGATCGACAACGACTGATGCACTTTGGACAAGTTCGTCACCACTATTTACTGGAAACAATTCATCCGTCGTATAAGCGGTTTCGATCGCCTCTTGCACAGCTGGATCTAAATGGGTGAAAATATTCAAACCACCCGTTAAAATTTCTTCTTCACTAAAACCATAACTAATCGCTTCTTCAATGACATAATCTACGTAACTAGGATATTTCCCTCTTAATCCTTCAAGCTCCCAATCTCGCAAATGAACTTTTTCGTTGATCGCTTGTTCGTATTCACTTTTACTCAAGTAATCTTGATTGTAAAGTAAGTTGAGTACAAGATCACGACGCTGTTTCGCTTTCTCCTCATTTTGAAATGGTGAATAGTGAGTCGGTGCTTTCGGTAATGCCGCCAAAAGAGCTGCTTCCGTTAAAGTGATGTCTTGAACGTCTTTTCCAAAATAAATGTTCGCCGCATCTTGAATCCCCCACGTCCCTTCTCCAAAATAAATTTGATTTAAGTACAATTCGAGAATGGTTTCTTTACTATATTCACGTTCAATTCTGTAGGCCGTAACAACCTCCTGAAACTTTCGGCTGTAAGTACGATCTGAAGTAAGGAATAAATTTTTCGCTAACTGCTGAGTAATTGTACTCCCGCCTTGAACAACGGAACCCGCTCGATAGTTTCGCCAAGCTGATCTTGCAATCCCTCGAACATCAACGCCCGAATGGTCAAAAAAGCGTTGATCTTCAACAGCAACAATCGCATGAATGACTTCTTCAGGTATGTCAGATAATTGCACATACGTAAACCTTGCCGAGGACAGTTCAGAAACAACCTCGCTATTTTTATCAATAATAACCGTAGGCTTTGGCAACGGCTCTTCTAACTTACTAAGATCTAACTTTGAAGCATCGGTGACATACTTAGTTAAAGTAATCGCCACACCTATCATTAAAACGACAACTAGCATTAATATTGGTATAACTAACCGACGCACCTTATTCAATACGTTCATGGTGTAAGCACCTTCCTTTAATCGCAGTAATAATATTTGAAAAACTTGGTTTATCGCAAATGCATGCAAAATCTCGGTTTTCTTATATTATCTAACGATCACTCTTATAAATTTTTTTGTGAAAAAAACAAAAAAACACATGCTAAAAGAACTGTACGTATGTAGTTCATTATTTTAGAGGGGGTGTTACTTAACTTTTTAGAAAAATAAAAAAATCCTTACCGTCAGTATTTCTGTTAACAGTAAGGATTTAAAGGCGCTTAAATTATTTATTTTTGCGAGCGCTATTGACCTCTTTAATAATTTTTAAGCTTTCAACTAGTCCAGGGAGCTTATCGAAATTTTCCTTCTCATTATGTTCTAAAATTTCATTAAAACGCCTTTGAATAACCTCTTCGACTATTTCTAATGACGCATGATTAGTCATAGGTATACACCTCTTAAAATCATTTGTTTATTTTTATGTTTTCTTTGCGAAGATGGTTCATAAAAAGATTAGAATCCCTACGATTAGACTAGAAATGAATGACTGATCGATTTGTCGAATAACTATGTTGGAAAATGTTCTTTCCTGCGCTTTCCCGGGAAACGTCTCCCCTCCTGCTTCCAGATAGTGCTCCACTATGCTAAAATTCAATTACTACTTTTTTGGAAAAACAAAGAAAGGAAGAAACCGATGCTAAAAAAATTTACTTTACAAACAAATTCTCGTGATGAGATGCTAGATGTCACACATGAAGTACAACAATTTATTAATGAAAATAAAATTACAAACGGCGCTGCAATAGTGTATTGTCCTCATACAACGGCTGGGATTACGATTAACGAAAATGCCGATCCCGATGTGAAACGCGACATGCTTCGGCGTTTTGATGAAGTGTATCCTTGGGATCAAAAATCAGATCGGCACCTAGAAGGCAACACAGCGGCCCATATGAAAGCAAGTACGGTAGGTCCATCACAGCACGTAATTATTGCCGATGGAAGTTTACTTCTCGGCACGTGGCAAGGAATTTATTTTTGCGAATTTGACGGCCCGCGGAATCGTACTTTTTATGTGAAATTCATATCATAAACTCTAAAGGTGCTTCGATAAGAAAAATGTGTGTACAAGAAGGTTTTGCGTGTCCTTAGCAGTTTGTCTCCTAGTTGATTTTTCGAAGTTCTTGTTCCTTCTTTTAGTAGAAACTAGACAGGTAAAGGTCACGTAAGAAAATCTTGCGTGACCTTTTGTAGATGTGTCCCTCAGTTAGAGCGCGCACATTCCTATGCTTTACTCTCCGTTTTGTTACTCCTATATTACAGAATTTGTAATATACTGGCATCAATCACTGTGTTACTAAACCCTTACTAAAATCTACTACTCTTTTACCCGCAACAATCGTAAACTATTTAACGTTACTAGTAATGTTGCACCCATATCTGCAAAAATCGCTAACCATAACGTTAGCCAACCTGGAACGATCAATAGTAGTGCCAATGCTTTAATGGCTAATGAAAACGTAATGTTTTGTTTTATAATCGCTAATGTTCTTCGGCTCAACTTAATCGTATAAGGTAATTTACTTAAATCATCAGACATTAACGCAATATCAGCGGTTTCTAATGCTGTATCTGTACCTGCTCCCCCCATCGCAACTCCTAAAGTTGAAGCTGCAAGGGCCGGGGCGTCATTCACTCCATCGCCTACCATCGCGACACTTTGATGCTTTGATTTAAGTTCCTTAACCATCTTTAATTTGTCTTCAGGTAATAAATCCGCTTTTACGTCAGTAACACCAACTTTATCGCCGATGGTTTTAGCAGTTCGTTGGTTATCCCCTGTCAGCATTACTGTTTTTTCAATCCCCGTTTGATAAAGTTTTTGAATAACTTCTTGCGATGTTTCTCTCACTTCATCGGCGATTGCGAATAATGAAAGGATTTCATTTTCCGATGCCAACGCAATGACTGTTTTTCCTTCTAATTGAAGCTCAATCATCTTTTGTTTTTTAGCTCTGTCCATTTCGCCATGTAATTGTTCAATAAAGGTTGGACTTGCGACATAATAAAGCTCATTATTTACTTTAGCCTTAACCCCGTTACCTGTCAGTGATTGAAACTGTTGAACCGAAAAATCATCTATTCTTATGTCGCTCTCATCTGCTTTTTTTACAATCGCAGAAGCTAGTGGATGCTCAGAGCCCTTTTCTATCGCCGCCGTGATCGCCAGTAACTCTCGCTCATTTTTTCCAAATGAGATAATATCAGTGACCGCAGGAACTCCTTTTGTTAATGTTCCGGTTTTATCAAAGGCAATTACTTTTAAGGTACCTGCTTCTTCTAAATGAATGCCACCTTTAATGAGTACTCCATGTTTTGCTGCGTTCCCAATCGCGGTAACAATCGATACTGGAGTAGAAATGACTAAGGCACACGGACAACCGACGACGAGTACTGCTAGCCCACGGTAAATCCATTCACTCCAGACTCCCCCGAAAAATAAAGGTGGGACCACCACGAGTAAAAAGGCAAAAATGATAATTGCAGGCGTATAGTATTTCGCAAAGCGATCTATGAATTGTTGCGTTGGTGCCCGTTCTGCTTGTGCTTCTTCTACTAAATGAATGATTTTTGATAAAGTTGTATCTTCTACCCGCTTTGTTACTTTAACTTCTAGCAAGCCTTCACAGTTCAATGTCCCGGCAAACACTTCATCACCCGTCGTTTTAGTCACGGGAACACTTTCACCCGTAATTGCCGCTTGATTGATCGTTGATACGCCTTCAATGACATCACCATCCATCGCTAACTTCTGTCCTGGTTTCACGATCATAATGTCGTTAACTTGAATATCGTCAACCGAGACGATGAACTCTTTATTTCCACGCCGGACTAGTGCTTCTTTCGGAGCAATATCCATTAACGATTCAATCGATTGTCGCGCTTTATCCATTGAATAACGCTCTAATGCTTCACTAATCGCAAAAAGGATGACAATAACTGCTCCTTCTCCCCATTCGCCAATGGCTGCCGCTCCTAAAATGGCCACCGTCATTAATGTTGCCATATCAAAATTTAGGCGAATTAAATTTTTAAAACCTTTAATAAATAAGGAATAACCACCGATTAAAATCGCCGCTGCGTATCCTACTGTCGGGATGATATGACCCTCACCGTAATGAAGGCGGAGAAAAAAACTTATCATTAAAATAAGTGCAGCGATATACACTTTAAAGTTTGCTTTTTGTTTCCAAAATGGGGTTCGCTCGATTTTCTCTTGCTCAGCGTAAAGCTTTAAATTTTCAAAGGCACCAGCTTTCTCTAACTCATTGAGGGTCGCTTCTCCGTATACCGTAATTTTAGCTGCTCCAAAATTTACTTTTGCGTCCAAAACACCATCCAGGTGTTTTACGTTCGTCTCGAACTTTTTCGCACAGCTTGCTCAAGTAAATCCTTCAACGCGATATGTTTTCTCTTGTTCGTTCCCCATTTAAATCATCTCCTGGTGATGCTCTAAAGCAATTAAAATAAGTTGTTTCACATGATCATCATCTAATGAGTAAAAAGCTAATTTACCTTCTTTTCGATATTTTACTAAGCCTCGCTTGTGCAGTGTTCGTAAATGATGTGAAGCTGTCGCAACAGTAGCCCCAATAATGGTAGCAATATCACAAACGCATAGCTCTTCTTCGAGACATAACGCGTAAGCAACTTTTGCACGTTTCTCATCTGCTAACGCCTTAAACAATTGCGAAACGCCTAATAAATCTTCATTATTTAATTCCTCTGTAATTTGCTCTACTTTGTCTGCATCAAAACAATAAATGTCACAAGTATCAATTTTACTCACTATTCTCAACCCTCTTTCATTCAAATGAACGTTTGATTCTAGTTTATCATTATCGCTTGTATACATTCAAATATAAATTTGAATGATAATGAAATTTAGGCAAAAATACTAAAAAAACACCGAGATAGGTGTTTATAATAGTAAGCTGCCAACGCCTGCCTTTTTGCTAACCAGGTTTTGAATGATAAAATTCATTAAATTGGCATTCCTCTTTTCATAAATTGGAACACAATAAAAGAATTCCAATCAAAATACTTTTCTATTAAAATAGTATCGTGGTAAAATAGTAAAGTATGCTTTATGAAAATGGAGGTTAATCAAGTGGGAAAAAGAATATTATTTTTTATTTTAACAAATATTCTCGTCATGACGACGATTATCATCGTCTGGTCGCTAATCACACATTACACTGGAATTAGTGGGTCATTTGAAGACGGGAGTGCTGGTTTAGGGATTGATTTTGTTTCCCTAGGGGTATTTAGTTTATTAGTTGGTTTTGCTGGGTCGTTTATCTCTTTAGGAATGTCTAGATGGATGGCTAAAAAGATGATGAAAGTAAAAGTACTAGACCCAGATGGTCCTCTATCTGCACATGAACGCTCTGTCGTTGAAAAGGTTCATCGCTTATCACGTGCAGCAGGACTTGCTCACATGCCTGAAGTCGGAATTTATCAGTCTCCTGAGGTTAATGCTTTTGCGACTGGTCCTTCAAAAAAACGTTCACTCGTAGCTGTTTCATCTGGTCTATTAAACAATATGGATGATGCTGCTGTAGAGGGTGTTATCGCCCATGAAGTAGCTCACGTTGCTAACGGCGATATGGTTACAATGACGCTATTACAAGGTGTTGTTAATACATTCGTTGTCTTTTTCTCAAGAATTGCAGCGATTCTTGTATCACGCTTCGTTCGTGAAGAAATGAGATTTATCGTTCAATTTGCAGCGATTATCATTTTCCAAATTTTGTTCTCAATCCTTGGAAGTATTGTCGTTATGGCCTTCTCTCGTTACCGCGAATACCATGCTGACCAAGGTGGTGCGGATTTAGCAGGCCGTGATAAAATGGCTCATGCTCTTCGTTCGTTGAAAGCGCACGTCGATCGTGCAAACGTTAGTAACCATACTGACGATTCAGCAATTCAAACAATGAAGATCAGCGGTAAAGGCGGCATGATGAAGCTGTTCTCTTCTCACCCTGATTTAGATGACCGAATTGCACGCTTAGAACAGCGTTAATTTGATAATTGAAACGGAAAACCATGCTACATTTATACACTTCGGTTTTTCGTAGAAAGTGTGAAAGAGAGGTGCAAATTTGCACCTCTCTTTTATTATAACTATAGGAGTTTATTATAGTGGGTAAGTCCCCCCCTCTAATCGTAAACTTATTACATTATTTATGGAGCAGAATGGGAATGGTGTACAGTGTGGGGGAAGCGCGCAGTATCGTGTTGCTTCGTATTACGGGAGACTGTACAGTAGAAATGCGCTCTTTCTAACACTGGATTACTCTTCTCTGGTTTTGAACTCAGAAGAGTAATCATTCCGGCGTTTTGATTTCTCTTCTCCTGTTTTGAACTCAGAAGAGTAATCATTCCGGCGTTTTGATTACTCTTCTCTGGTTTTAAGTCGAGAAGAGTAATCATTCGAGTGTTTTGATTTCTCTTCTCTGGTCTCAAACTCAGAAGAGTAATCATTCCGGTGTTTTGATTACTCTTCTCTGGTTTTGAACTAGGGAGAGAAATCATTTGTGCGTCAATACATGTATTGATACGCGAATTTTACAGATGCTGTAATTTTGGTGCATCAATCCTTGTGTTCAAGCGTATGTTTTACATTGCAAAAGGTTTGGGTGGCATCTTTTCTAATCTCTAAACTGAATAATCAACAAAATACTAAATATTAAAACAGTATTTTGTGGCAATAGCCACAAAGTTTACGAAAAGAGCCTTTATAAAAAAGGTGATCAATTCTGATTAAAATTAATCCCCTGATCGTTTTCAATTTTATCTACTCTTGGCTAGTAAAGATTAAAACACTATCGTTTTTGAAAATCTAATAAACACCGGAAAGTGACGAAAGTGACATACGCTCCACTTCGACCGTCTCGCCAATGAGCGTAATTTCCTTCGTAGCAGCACTAGGCACTGAATAGTTATCAGGAATAAAAACCCCTTCACCAACAATTGCATTCTCAATTTTGACATTTTCACCTATGGTTGCTCCTGGTAAAACCACTGAATTTTTAACGAACGACCCTCTACCGATTTTTACATCACCAAAAAGAACGGAATGGTCGACGGTACCATAAATTTCATTACCACCACTCGTTAATGATTGTTTAACAACTGCGTCGCGATCAAGATATTGCGGAGGACAACTATTTTCCACCGTGGAAATTTCCCACTCTTTATTCGTAAAAAAGATATTAGTTTCTTTATTTAATAAGTCCATATTCGCTTCCCAATAACTTTCAAGCGTTCCGACATCTTTCCAGTAGCCATTAAATTTATAAGAATATAGTGATTGATTGTTTATGAGCATCGCGGGGATAATATCTTTACCGAAATCTTTCGAGGAGAAATCATTTTTTTCTTCTCGTTCTAAAAATTCTTTTAAAACACTCCATTTAAAAATATAAATCCCCATTGATGCTAGATTAGAACTTGGAAATTGTGGCTTTTCTTCGAATTCAACGATACGGTTACTAATCTCATCAATATTCATAATTCCAAATCTACTTGCTTCTTTCCATGGTACTCCCATGACTGAAATCGTAGCATCCGCATTCGTTGCTATATGCTGCTCGAGCATTTTATTATAATCCATTTTATATATGTGATCACCGGAAATGACTAATACGTGCTCGGGATCGTACTGTTCAATAAAATGGAGGTTTTGAAAAATCGCATGTGCCGTACCGTCGTACCACCGGTCAGTATGTTTACATTGGTATGGTGGTAAAATGGTCAAACCGCCGTTTCGTTGATATAGATCCCACGCATCTCCTCTACCGAGATAGTTTTGTAATATGTGTGGCTGATATTGTGTTAAAACTCCAACAGTATCGATGCCCGAATTACGACAATTGCTCAAAGTAAAATCAATAATACGATATTTTCCACCGAATGGAACAGCAGGTTTTGCGTTCTCATCCGTTAATTGCTGTAACCTTGTTCCTCTACCGCCTGCTAATAACATTGCTACACATTGTTTTCTTTTCATTATACCCTCCTAAGTTGTTGTTAGTAATTTGAATTATAATCGATCATCTTCCCATAATTTATAAAAGATTTCGTCATCGAAATCGTCTATACTCTCATCCACACTTACATTTTCCTGATTCATGATTTTCCTCCTGCTCTTTTTCACATTAAAACATATCGCCCCATCATTAGACGTATGTATGAGATTTTACTAATTTAAAGTTGTAATTTTCTAAAGCATAAATAAAAACTATAACGAGATTTATGTTATCACAGCTCTTTGATTTCTCTAATGAAAATATTCTGACGATTAACGAGCTACTTTGACAAAAGTTTATCTTTTCTCTCTATTTACCGCGACAAAGCGTGAAGTTCTTGTTGATTTCTAAAAGGTTTTTGTCAAAAAACATCTAAAAGATTTTTCTCATTCGTCAAAATTATGTTCACATTTCATTCATGATTTCTTTTATGTAAAAACCAAGCGCTCTCCAAACAACTAACCAACAAACCAACAAAAAGCACTTGCAACTAGTCTCCTAGTTGACAAGTGCTTTCCATCTTTTACACGATTTCTAGTAGTGCCTTTTTTAATGAAGTTACAATGAACTCTAAATCTTTTTCTTCGATATTTAAAGGGGGGGCAAGTGTTAGCACATTGTTGAAGCCTGCGACTGTGGCGCCGTTTTTGCCGATAATAAGTCCGTCCTTTTTACAAGAGGCAATAACTTGATTAATAACGGGCACATCTATTGGTTCTTTCGTCTTTTTGTCTTTCACAAGCTCAATTCCTAGTAATAATCCTTTTCCGCGAACATCACCTACATACGGGTGTGATTGCACGAGTGGTTGTAATTGATTTAATAGCTTTTCACCAAGCATTCTTGAGCGCTCGTATAAATTTTCTGTTTCTAAGATTTCAAGATTTTTAAGGGCGACCGCGCAGGCGGCAGGTGTTCCACCAAATGTATTAATATGCCTTAAGTAATCATATTCCTCTTCGCCTTTAAAAGCTTCATAGATTTCTTTTTTAACAGCAGTTGCCGATAATGGTAAATACGCGCTCGTAATTCCTTTCGCCATTGTTATAATATCTGGTTTCACATCGTAGTTCATAAATCCGAACGGCTTCCCAGTTCTCCCAAAACCACAAATAACTTCATCCACAATGAGTAGAGTTCCATGCTTCTCGCAAACTTCTTTGATCGCTTTCATGTAGCCATCTGGCGGAAGGAGGACTCCACCTCCGGTAATGATTGGCTCCATAATAATCCCAGCAATCGTCTCACTTAACTCCCAAGTCATGACCTGATCAACATTTTGCACCGATTGTAGCTCATGAGGTGGGCACTCATCTTGATCGGTCGAACGGTAACTATCAGGTGGAGCTACATGAATAAAACCGGTTGCTAGAGGTTCGTATTTGATTTTTCGTTGCGCTTGCCCTGTAGCAGCTAAAGACCCTAATGAATTTCCGTGATAAGCGCGATACCTTGAAACGAACTTATAACGGTGATGATCCCCTTTTTGTTGATGATATTGTCGGGCAATCTTAAACGCCGTTTCATTCGCTTCTGAACCACTATTTGAAAAAAAGATGACGTATTCGCCGCCAAGCATTTCATTTAATTTTTCTGCTAATTTAATCGCCGGGAGATGACTTTGAGTAAGTGGAAAATACGCCATATCTTTTAATTGCTCATAAGCAGCCTCTGCTAGTTCTTCTCTTCCGTGCCCGACGTTTACACACCATAGTCCTGACATCCCATCTAAATATTGGTTTCCATCAATGTCCGTGATCCAAGCCCCTTTTGCTTTCGTGACGACCATCGTACCCTCAGGGTTGTACGGCTTCATCGAATGCCATATATATTTTTCATCTTTTGCTTTTGCTTCTTGTTGTTTATTTTTTTTCATTTCAACGCCTCCTTTTTTCCCTTTTACAACATCATGTGATGAGTGATTTATTTTTAGAACAAATTCGATGGAGAAGCGTAAAAAAATCGCTATAAATAAGTAATTTTCCAAAAAATTGTTAGCCTTTGCTTTTTGTCCACCACTCGTGGACAAATTAGCTAAATGTCCACGGGCGGTGTCAGACACCTTAAACTATACATATTCTTTAAACTTGTCTCATACTCTTAATTAACTTTTATGATAGTTAGGGGTAAATGTTATGAAATTATTTTTTCGTGGGGTCATTTTATTAGCGATCGCTGCTTTTATTGGCGAAAGCCTTGAACTAGTGATAAACATTGTTTTAGCGCGAGAGTTAGGGGAAAAAGGATTAGGGTTGTACATGTCGATCCTACCTACGATCATGCTCATTGCTGTTTTAGCAAGTATGGAATTGCCGATTTCGGTCTCGAAGTTTGTTGCCGAAAAAGACAAGCGATTCCACCGAAGTATGTTACTTCATGCAGTTGGACTTGCAACAGTTATCACGGTAACCTTTTTAGTGGTCGCAGTGATCACACTGCCATTTATACCTGTATTCGACCGTTACCACCCTTATGTTAAATTACTCGTTTATATACTTATCCCGATTATTTCTTTTTCTGCTGTATTCCGGGGATATTTTATGGGGTCCCAACAGATGGGAAAAATCGCATTTTCAAATTTTTTAAGAAGAGCATTGCAATTAATTTTACTAGTTTTTATCTATCAACTTTTTCAATTTGAACAAGAAATTGCCCTACTTATAGCATTATGTACATTAATTGCTAGTGAATTCGTCGTTTTTGCCTTTCTTGCCACTTTATTCTTTATTCAGCTGAAGTCAAATAAGTTCGGTCCCAGCACACATATGGATGGCGCTACCGTAAGAAAAAGTTTATTAAATGTTTCACTCCCGATGACAGGAGTAAGAATTTTCCATTCGATCACTTTTGCGGTGAAGCCGTTTTTAATTAAAGCTACATTAATGAATGCTGGTTTAACAGAAATAACGGCCACAGAACAGTTCGGAAAATTAGCTGGTGTTGCCTTTTCGATCGGTTTTTTCCCAGCTTTTATTGCCTATTCACTACTAGTTGTGCTTATCCCAACGGTTGCTGAAGCGTATGCAAAAAATGATTATATGAAATTACAGCAGTTACTCGTCAAAGTGATGCAAATGACCTTTGCCTACGGACTTCCTTCTGTACTCATTTTTTATTTTTTCGCCGAACCTTTAACCGGACTTTTTTTCAAAGATTCACCAGCCATCGTTTACTTGCAACTGTTAGTGCCTTATTTTTTATTTTATTTTTTCGTTATCCCACTACAGGCGTATTTAATCGGCTTAGGCCTAGCAAAAGATGCACTCTATCACGCGGTGTGGTCTACGTTTATTTCATTTTTGATGATGTTCTATCTTGGGTCGATGCCGTCATTACAAATGCACGGTATTATTATCGGAATGAACACTGGTATAGTTTTATTAACATTAATGCATTACGTTACCGTTTGCCATAAAATTCAAATCTCGCTAGCGTTACGTGACCTTCGCGTCGCATAATATTTTAAAACAATAAAACAAAGCACGAAAACGAACAAGGAGACGTCCTGTCACCATCTTTAGTAAGTAGTGATTACAATTGTTGATAGAAAGGCTCGACATTGGTAAAGTATGGTTGTATCTTTATTTAGTTTGCAATGTGAACCTATGAAAAAGTAAGGAGTGACCGTAATGAATAATAAAGAAACTGTCAAACAACAAATTTTAGATGCCTTTTATTTTAGACATGCAACCAAAAAGTTCGACCCTTCGAAAAAAATTAGTGAGGATGATTTTAATTTCATTTTAGAAACGGCTAGACTTTCGCCGAGTTCGATCGGCATTGAAGCGTGGAAGTTTGTTGTTATCCAAAATGAGGAATTGCGAAATAAGTTAAAAGAAGTTGCTTGGGGGGCTCAAGGCCAACTGCCTACCGCAAGTCACTTTGTGGCAATTTTTGCTCGGACGAAACAAGATACAAAATATGATTCCGAGTACATTGCCAACCATCTAAAAGAAGTTAAGAAGTTTCCTGACGAGATAATCCCAGAAATCCAAAGTCGCTATAAAAAGTTCCAAGAAGATGGATTACATATTTTAGATAGTGAGCGGACCGCCTTCGACTGGGCTAGTAAACAGACGTATATTGCTTTAGGTAATATGATGACAGCTGCAGCTCAAATTGGTATCGACTCTTGCCCGATTGAAGGATTTGATTACCATGGCGTGCACAACCTTTTCAAGGAAGAAGGCCTTCTTGAAAACGGCCACTTTGACATTTCGGTAATGGTCGCCTTCGGTTATCGAGCCGAGGAACCACGCCCCAAAACGAGAAAAGACATCAATCAAGTCGTTCAATGGATAAAATAACAAAAGATCTAGTAGGGCTGTCCCATTAGTGCCAGATCACCACGCGTTACTACTAAATATAGACGTATAGATTTATTATCTGTTTATATTTCGTTGACTAACGGTGTCTGACATTTATTTTGGGACAGTCCCCTTTTTTGTTTGCACGTTTTTGGCGGATAAACAAAGTTTACTCGTCACCTTTTATTTAGAAAAAAGTTGTTAACACTACTATTTTAGGATAAAACTAAGCATAAATCACTTTTACCCAATCTGTCCATCTGACATGGACATCCATCTTTTTAAAGCTCAAAAAACAATAATGTATTTTCTAGGTAAACAAATTATAAAATCTATGTTAATATGGTTTTATAGAACGTTGATATCTTGCAATTGAGCACCAATCAAGTGTCCGTCTCAGGTGGACATTTATCTTTTCGAGGCTCACAAAAGCGTTTTCATTTGAGAACTAAGGAGGAAATGTTGTGTCAAAAGTATTAGATCGTTTTTTAACAGAAAATCTTAATGATTTAAAAGAAAAAGGCTTATTTAATGTCATTGACCCACTACAAAGTGCAAATGGACCAATTATTAAAATTGATGGAAAAGAACTAATTAACTTATCATCTAACAATTACTTAGGGTTAGCTACAGATGAAAGATTAAAAGATGTAGCTAACAAAGCAATTGAAGAATTCGGGGTGGGTGCAGGTGCTGTTCGTACCATCAACGGTACGTTAGAGTTACACACAAAGCTTGAAGAAACAATTGCTAAATTTAAACATACCGAAGCAGCGATCGCTTATCAATCAGGATTTAACTGTAATATGGCTGCTATATCTGCAGTGATGGACAAAAATGATGCGATTCTTTCTGATGAACTAAATCACGCTTCGATCATCGACGGTTGCCGTCTATCAAAAGCGAAAATCATTCGCGTAAATCACTCTGACATGGATGATTTACGAGCAAAAGCAAAAGAAGCGAAAGAATCAGGACTTTATAATAAAATTATGGTCATTACTGACGGCGTTTTTTCAATGGACGGAGACATTGCGAGGCTTCCTGAAATCGTTGAAATTGCTGAGGAATTTGATTTAATTACGTATGTCGACGATGCTCATGGCTCTGGAGTTTTAGGAAAAGGTGCTGGAACGGTCAAACACTTCGGCCTTTCTGATAAAGTTGATTTCCAAATCGGAACCTTATCTAAAGCAATTGGCGTTGTTGGTGGCTATGTTGCTGGAAAGAAAGATCTTATTGAATGGTTAAAAGTGAGAAGTCGTCCATTCTTATTCTCAACGGCTCTACCACCTGCAGATGTCGAAGCTGCTAAAAGAGCGATTGAAATTTTAATGGAAAGCACAGAACTTCATGACCGCCTTTGGGAAAACGGCGACTATTTAAAGAAAGGCTTAAAAGAGCTTGGCTTTAATATTGGTGATAGCGAAACACCAATCACACCTTGCATAATCGGCGATGAGAAACTGACGCAACAATTTAGTAAGAGATTGTATGACGAAGGTGTTTATGCAAAATCAATCGTATTCCCTACTGTCCCACAAGGAACAGGGCGTGTTCGTAACATGCCAACAGCGGCTCATACGAAAGAAATGCTCGATAATGCAATTGCTATTTATAAGAAGATAGGAAAAGAATTAGGAGTTATTTAAACTGCGCGTTCAAAAAAATAGATAAGACGCATATAAAGTACTTATTAATTTTTTCAATTGATTATGTTGAAAAAATATAAGCTAACATGTGAGTGAATTTCATAATTACCAAAAATGAGCCATATCACGCAATATATAGTTTGCGAATGGTTTTGACGCAACTATATATTGATCTTAATGGCGAGAATAATGAATTATGAAATTCATTGATGTAACTTCTTAATTTTTTAAAGTCATTTACACTGAGAGAAAAATAGGGGGTTTTGTATATGAAAAAAATATTAGTAACTGGGGCTTTAGGACAAATCGGTTCTGAGTTAACATTAAAAATGAGAGACATTTACGGTGCGAAAAATGTTATTGCTACAGACATCCGTAAAAATGACAGTGAAGTTGTTCATTCTGGTCAGTTTGAAATCTTAGACGTTACCGACGGCGAAGCAATGTCACAGTTAGCGAAAAAATACGAAGTCGACACGATTATCCATTTAGCAGCTCTATTGTCAGCAACAGCTGAAGCTAAACCACTTCTTGCCTGGAACTTAAACATGGGTGGACTCGTAAATGCTCTTGAAGTAGCTAGAGAGGAAAATTGTCAATTTTTCACACCAAGTTCAATCGGTGCGTTCGGTCCATCGACACCGAAAGATCAAACACCACAAGACACGATCCAACGCCCGACAACGATGTATGGCGTCAATAAAGTGTCAGGGGAGTTACTATGTGATTATTACTATCAAAAATTCGGTGTCGACACTCGCGGGCTTCGTTTCCCAGGATTAATTTCGTATGCAACTCCTCCTGGTGGCGGAACGACAGATTATGCCGTTGACATTTATTACAAAGCGATCGAAAATGGCCGCTACACATCGTATATTGATAAAGGCACTTATATGGATATGATGTATATGCCTGATGCTCTTAATGGCATTATTCAATTAATGGAGGCAGATCCTTCGAAGTTGATCCACCGTAACTCCTTCAACGTAACGGCAATGAGCTTTGAGCCTGAACAAATTGCCGCTGAAATTAAAAAGCATATTCCTAACTTTGTCATGGATTATGATGTTGACCCAGTTAGACAGGCGATCGCTGACAGCTGGCCAAACTGCATCGACTGCTCAGCAGCAAACCAAGAATGGGGTTTCAAAGCTGAATATGATCTTTCAAAAATGACTGTTGATATGTTAGCGAAATTAAGAAAACCTGTGACTGTGTAATTTAAACACGAGAACTTTATGAATGACGTAGACAGAAAAATAGGGGTGTCCTATAAGTGTCTGACACCAGGCAATACTTACTAAATATAGACGGTTAATTTCTTATTATCCGTCTATATTTAGTGCCTAACGGTGTCTGACACTATGTATTAGGACAGCCCCATTTTAAATAATATATTTAGTTTATTTATTCTTGACGAGTTGCTCGACTTCTTCTTTCGTCAAACCTGTTAGTTTGACAATCATTTCAAGCGGCACTCCCTCTTCACTCAAGCCTAAAGCTACTTTTTTCAATGCTTCTTTCTCACCTTGTTGTTTTCCTTTTTCAATGCCTTGTTCAATGCCTTGTTGCATTCCTTTTTGTAGCCCTTGTTCAATACCTTTTTCCATTCCATCTTTAAGCGCCTTTTCCATCCCTTGCTTGTATCGATATTCTTGTTCTTCTATAAACGATATTTCATCAAGGTATTTTTTTAAACGCGCTTCGTATTCGTATCGCTTCTGCCTATCAGCACTTAATTCTTCCCAACTATACAAAGCATCTCGTAAAACTTCATCTTTCAAAGCAATCGCCTCCAGTTCAGATAAAATATCTTTGTAAGCTTTCTTTTCTTTTTTATCAACAGTTCCCAATAATAATAGCCACCTAGCTAACAAATCATCTCTTGGATTTAATCTTTCTTGCTTCCATTGTACCAGTAATTTAGGAATTTCTACAAAGTGAAATTCCATATCGTTAGTTAGTTGGAAAGCATCCTTATCTTCATATAAATGAAATGTCGTATGAAATTTTTTCGTTTCTCTTCGAAACAAATTATAATTCACAATATTTATCATGATCACTGGCCTTAAATTTATGTAGCCTTGTCCTTTTTGAAGCTGATCACTAAAAACTCTTGCCCAATAATATATACTCCTTTTAACCATATTGAATTTATTATTAAACTGAATTTCTATATTAATTAGTTCATCATTCGTGGTGCGTGCTAATATATCTAGTCTCGATTCCTTATCTTCAAGATGCTCTTTGCTCAAAAGGGTGTTTTCAAATTGGACGTCTGAAATTTTTTCTCGATCGGTGCGTTCTAACATTGCATTTAAAAACTCAATAGTAATTCTTTTATTTTTAGGATTACCAAATAACTGCTTAAACGCATAATCAATTTTTAGATCCATTAATTCGTTAATATTCATTATTCATCACCTTTCTTTTTCCTGAAATTCAACACACTAAATAAACTTTGGACTATTTGAAAATTAAAGCTACGATAAAGCATTAGAGTTTGCCGTTTTGAAATATTTAGGTTTTAACTCTGGGGTCATGTTATATTACTTAGAGGTTATAAATGGAGTGTGTTCACCGAAGATGTAATTTTCAAGTTGTAAAAAGTGGTTGTTAACTAATCAATCATCTAAGCCTCCCCCATTCTGCCTTTTTATATTTAAAATTATTATAACAAAATTAGAGCGAAAAGAAAACGTATGTTCTGTTTTTTCTAAAAAAATAATTATGAATTATTCAATTGAGTGAATTTCATAATTACCAAAAAAGGATTACTGATCAAGAGTTATCTTTTTTCGATAGACCATGTTTGATATTACACGAACGATTAAGTGCCCTATCCACAATAAAATTCCAGTGAATACGATAACTAATTCCATTCCAAACGGATTGAACCATGAAGGGTTTGGTGCTGTTATAAATCCTACTCCTAATAGCACAGATATAATAATCGTAACAAGGTTTACAAGAAGAATATACAAGAATTTAATACTTCTAGATAATATACCTACAATAATTACATGGACTAACAAGATTGTAGTCACTACCAAGAGAGAAGCTTCTTCACCTCTTAGATGTTGCATAGTTTCATAGAGGTGGAACAAAAATGGTACGGGAATCAAAGTGAGTATTAACCATAAATATTTAATAAAAATACCTCCTTTATTATGCCTTTAACGAATCGTTTTAGCCTCTGTGTATTGGTGTCTAATTGAGATTAAGGGGAACATAACCAGTTTCTTCAATGATATATTGTCCTTGTGGTGATAAAATCCATTCGATAAAGGCATCAATATTTGGATTATCACTTCCCGCGGTTATTGCGTAAAACTCTGCTGCCAACGGATATTCACCTGTTCGAATCGTTTCCACACTAGGAGGAACGCCATTAATTTTCAAGTGTCTAATTTCATCATTTTCAATCATATCCGTCGAAAAGTAGCGAAAAGAATATCCTAAGGCATTGTTATAGTTACGATACTGCGCCGTTTGTTCAATAATGCCACCCATTCCAGCGACAACATCCTCTTTAAGTGGCGTCATCAACGTTTTACCTTCCATCAAATTCTGTAACGCCGTTTGACTTCCACTATCATCCGGTCGCTGAAACGCACGAATGGAAGCACTATTTCCACCGACCTCACTCCAATTAGTGACTTCGCCTGAATAAATACCTTGAATTTGCTCAATAGTTAACCCTTCCACAGAATTTCTTGAGTTAACAAAAAATACAAACGCTTCTCGACCGATTGGAGTTAGTTTTAACTCAACACCTCGCTTTTTAGCTAGGTCTATTTGCCTTTTTGATGGGCCGGCAGCAAAAATAATATCTGCGTCTCCGTTAATAAGTTTTTCATAAGCTTGATCGGTCTTACTGCACATCACTTCGCTTCGATAAAAATCATAGTTTTTTTCTGGATAAGTCGCTTCTACAAATGCACCATAGACAGGATAGAGCGCAGTCGCACCATCTAAAACTGGCAATTGACCTTCCATTTTTAATGTTGCAGTTTCAGGCAATGAAACTAGTTTTGAGTCTTCAGAAAAAGGAGCATACTCTCGCAAATTCACTTCGGCATCATTTAACGTTTCAAAACTATTGTGATACGCCTGATTAATTTCGTAAGTGGCAACCGCAATAATACATAGCGAAGTAAAACTGATCACACTTATTCTAAGGATACGCGGGTAACCAAGCTTAAAAATGCGCATAATGCTAAATATGATAACTGCAACGGTAACGATAATAACGAATGGTGTATAAAACTTTACCGCCCCCATCAATGACGCGTATACAGCTGCAATAAAACCGATGAATACTAAAGATATTGTTAAAAATATAGTTGAAATAACTTTTTCCCCAACTCCCACGATCATTCCCCCCATTTTTCATTCTATTGTGAAAATATTTTATTGTTCTAACGTGAATCTTTATAAGTTCATTGGGACATTGAGATGGTTCTAGTCCCCTCACTGCTAGTGGCTATTCTTCAACGACAACTCCTCTAACCGAGCAATCGTTTCCTCTTTATTAAAAGAACTAAACCAACGATAATCTTCATTATCTACGATCCTAAAATGCTGACTAACTAAATTTTGTTGGATGCGGTAGCCGTCTTTTTTTAATACCTCTTTCCACCACACTTTCCCCCCCAACGTTTTTTGTTTTGGACTTGAAACACGATCATGGGCGATTGTTTCAACAATTTCTATCGGATCACTACTTAATGCTGCTTGTAAAACTTCGCTATGTCTAAACAATACACACACTGCAATAACATTTGACCAACTAGCCTGGGTCCGTTCTTTTTCTATTTGAACGAGTGTTTTCTTGGAAACTCCTAAAATATCAGCCATTTTATCTTGCGTATAACCATATTCCGTGCGGATTAGTTTCATCTTTTTAGATACCAACTCAATAAGTTTGTCTTTATCCATAGGCACCTCCGATATCTTTTTTTGGTAAATTTATCTTTATAGTGTAAATTTACACTTTTCATTTAAATTTTACAAGTGATATTTTCCAAGTTTTTTGTGCGTACTACATTATCTTGAGTTAATCGCTATTTTCTTGCGATTATTATATTTTTACATGCGAATGTCGCCTGTTTGTTTGCGATTTTCCCAATTTATTTGCGCACATTATTGTGCGCGCTACTTTTTCTCAAGTTACTCCCAGTTATTTTGCGGTTCTACAATTTTATTTGCGATCCTACCTATTTTTCTTGCGATCATTCTAATTTTTTTTGCACACACCCTCTCGTCAGTATCTTTTTAACGACAAAAAACAGCAAACCAAAGATTTGCTGTTCAAAATTCTTATAGACATCGATTAAGCAATCGGTGTTCCGTTAGGTAATTCGCTATCTGGTGCAAGCAATACAACATCGCCTTTTTCAGGTATGCCACCAATAACTAAAACTTCACTATTAAATCCGGCAATTCGCCGCGGTGGAAAGTTTGTTACCGCTACAACTTGTTTGCCGACTAAAGTTTCTGGTTCATAACGTTTTGTGATTTGTGCACTTGATTGCTTTATACCGACTTCGCCAAAATCAATTTTTAATTTTAGCGCAGGAACTTTTGCTTCAGGAAACTCTTCTGCTTCCATAACTGTCCCAACTCGAATATCAAGTTTTAAAAAGTCTTCGATCGTTGCCAAAAGAAACACTCCTTCTCGTTTATTGGGACGATTTCCCATTAATAAAATTAAATATATCATATTTTCAATGAATTTCATAATTCATTATTCTCACCACTAAGATCAATATATAGTTGCGTCAAAACCATTCGCAAACTATATATTACGTACTGTAGAAACGCGAACCCTCTACAGTTTCTCCTCACAGCTATATTCAAAAACTTTGCCCGCACCTTCAAGACTATTCTTTTAAAAACCTCCTGAACCACCGCCTGCCCCACTAGGTCCTCCCCCAATTCCAGGAGTAGTAGAGGAAGCACTGCTACTCAAACTAGCACTAGTATTCGCCGACTCAAAATTCGATGCAGCTACCGCAGCGATCACAAGCCACGTAGGATCAATGGAATATACAGTTGAAGGTTCATACTCCTTCGATTTGCTAGTAACTTTAAAAGCATTGATCAATGATTCATTTTTCTTTTGAATGTTCTTTTCATTCATACCTAGCCCGTAAATAAAGGCACGCATTTTATCATCTTCAGTCAAAGATTGCCAAGCATCAGTGGCTATATTTTTAAAATTTTCTCTAAAGGTGCGCCACTCATACGTAATTTTCTCGCCTTCAAACGTTCTTTCGGAAATAAGCGTTATTACTACAAACGCAGGGACCAATGCTAGTGAAACTATAAATGCGACGATTAAATCAAAAATTGGAAATAAAATTAAAAATGGCGTTAAAATAATCGTACAACTCAGTCCAGTAACTAATCGAAATTTATCAACTTTCGCATAAAGGTTTGCATCATCCATTTCAGCTTTAACGGCCTCTTCCCACTTAGCTTGATACGACTGATACGTTTCATGATGTTCTTCATTATTCGTGTAAGTAGCTAAATCCTCAAAACTAAACTCTCCATTTTCACCGATTTCATCAAATAACCATTCTACTAAAATGGCCTCATGCTTGAGTAAGTCATTACGATGTAATAAATAAAAACGTTTTTCTTCATCATTTCGAACATATCCTTTACGAACTAAGTCTAGCAAAGCTGCAGCCATCGACTGAGCTGAAAGCTGGTGATGGTTCGTGAAAAATATAGTTGTCGGTATAGATAGCGTTTGCTTCGGAATGATTTGATTAGCAGCATCGATATCACGTTTAACTTCTTCTTTTCTACGTTTTGCCCTTGAAATCTTTCTTCCAACTAAAAATAAAAATATAAAAATCATCGTTGGTAACAACCCGTTTCCAATCGTACTTAACAATTTTTTTCGCTCCGCTCGGACAATGGCTGTATTTATTAACTTTTCGTTTTCTGCTAAAATTTCCTCACGCATTTCTCGATTAGACGTTACTGTAGCTTGAGGAAAAAGTGCGGCTTCATAGGCTACACGTATGTCACCGTTCCGATTTTTACGAACTAAGCCTAAATTGTATGTGACCGATCCATCGCTTTGGATGTTTTCTTTTTCAAAAGCTTCATAATAACCAAAAGCTATGACATCTGACGCCATTTTAGGTGGAAAAACATTGATCGTTATATTTTCATACGTCGATTCATTACTCTTATCAAAAAATGCCCAGAAAAACTCAGCTACATCAGCATAGACGTCAACACCGTTTTTAATCGTATAAAAAATATCTACAGTAATCGTCTCATCATTTCCAGCGCGGTGAATGCGGTGCTCAAATCCGTCTGTTTCAATCTGTAATCGCTTGTCACCCTCGAAGGCTTCAAGTTTAACGATTTCCGTTCTTTCTTTCGGTATCAACACCCGTATAATTCCACCAAACTCGCCTTTAAACGCATACGTATGCGTTTCATGAACGTGTACATCCCCATCATCTTGTAAAAAGGCGTCAATATTTACATCTGTAATTGTAAAATCGACGGCGGCGACATGTGTAGGAATAAAGAAAATAGCCATAATCATTATCAAAAAAAATATGTAGTTTTTCATACATTACACCAACCTTTCATATCTTACACTTACGTAAAAACAATGTTAAAGGTTTCAAAAAGAATTAAAGTTTACTTTTATATGAAAAGTGCGAGATAAATGTGGTGGCGGTTTAAACTCACTGTTTCTAAAGAAAAGTGTCCACCCCTCGTGGACATTTTCGCATTTTGTCCACGAGGGGTGTCTGACACCATGTGAAGTATTGATCAAAACTCAAAAAAAAGTTTTAACTACTTGCTCTTCACGTTGACATTTATTGCAATGGTATTCAATTTCAAGGGCATCTTCTCTAATGGTATGGGAGGTTTCTTCTTTACAATTCTTGCAATATTGCTTTTTTGAAATTTCCATATAAGTCACCTCGATTTAAGGCTGGCTGCCTCGATCAAACATTACATCTTCAATCCTTAAAATTATTAATTTTTCTTCCTTCGGCACCAGCATTTATTCCTGTGTTTTTGTTATTCGTTAATTTATTTCGATCACGTTTTTCTCCACCAAGATATTCTGATTTATGCTTTTGTTGAATCTCATTAAATTTCTCAAAATTTTGATTTACCATCCTCTTTGCTCCTTTACTTATTAGTGAATTGCTTATATGATATCGTTTATTTAATAATGCTTTTTTATACGCTTTTTACAGGAGGCAGTAGTAAGGACAATAAATGTATGATTATGCTATAATTATTCTCTAAATAATGTTTAAGGGGATGTTTTATTGAAGCATTTTGCTCTCATACTTTTCATATTAATCATGGGTTCTATTTTCGTAGCTTCATTCTTTTTTATTGATGATAATGAGGTGGAAGACTATACGACAGATTTCATTTTTGAAATTATTGAAGAAAATTATTCTGAAAACTTGAGTAATGAAGACAACGAAAAAATCGAGCAATTTTTCCGTGGCTTTGAAGAACTAAATATACCAAAACTAATCACTGAGGACGTCGTCATCCGTTATTACGATGTATTTACCGATCCAATTTTTAATGAAGGATATTTACAATACATTTCCGTTAAATATGAAGATGTTGATGAAGCAACTTTTGATACGAACATACACATGGAATATATTGGATACAACGATGAAGGGGCGATTAATGAAATTTACTTCGGGCAATTAGTTGTTCGCTCATATGATCGAGATTTTACTGAGTTAGAAATTGTCGAAATCCAGCCCATGGAAAAGCGAAAGTAGCGTTTTTTTCTTCGCCCACCGTTAAAAGCTTGTGCACGTAATATAAATATCTTTACTAAAAATCATATACTTCACAAAATATGGAGTAACCATTTTAACAAATTTCATAAATACTTTCGTTCACGTTTGGTAATCATATTTATTGAGGACGACAAAGTCCTCACAACCCCTTTCCCATCGTCTAGATGATGTTAAAATATATAACATTAAACAGGAAGGTTTTTCGATTATACCTTAAATGAGGTGGTTAGCTTGCAGAAGGTCCTGGAATTTCAAGAATGTTATTAACATGACTGAAATGAGGTGTCTGTGGGAAACAGTAATCGATACGACCGCAATATGATGAATGGGTAAGGTACGAAGAGTTAGTCAATCATGCATTGACTAGCTCTTCTTTTCTTTGAATTAATTTAAGGAAAGCGTTAAAATAGCCCACACCCAGCTTTTAGGCGCGGACTAATTTTTATGATGTAGTTCATTCTTTATTTAAAGGAAATTTATTTTAATGAATTTCATCATTCATTATTCTCGCCACTAAGATCAATATATAGTTGCGTTAAAACCATTCATTCGCGAACTATATATTGCCTGATGTGGCTCTTTTTTGGTAATTATGAAATTCACTCATTTATACAAAATATCATCTTTCAATGAAGCAACTTTAGCTAAAGCTTGTTCGATATCTCTTTCTTGAACACCGAAATGAGCAAGCGCATTACCGAGATGCTTGGCAATTGCATTAAAGTGTTCAGGCTGTATATTCATCCCTTCATGTGCTTTTGCCATTGAAGTTCCAGAATATTGATTAGGTCCCCCTAAGGCAAAACTGATAAATTTCGTTTGGTGTTGTCGCTGTTTTTCCATATCCGTATTTTCAAAAAAATGTTGGACGGTGGGATCTTTTAAAACTAATTCTGAGTAAAAATAATCAACGACTTTCGCGATCGCTTCTTCTCCACCTAATTTTTCATAAAGTGTTTGTTCTGACATTCACGTGAGCTCCCTTACTATTTAATCTTACAATATAGTTGTTTGTCACGGTGTGAATTTATATTCTACAAATCAGAACTAGCTTTAGGTATTGATACTATATTTTTTCATACATGGTGCCTATTATTGTACAACGCATTAATTGATTTCCTACTTAACAAACAATCCTTCTTCGTTCTTCAACTTTCCGTATAACTCTTCTAACGTTCCTTGATCATCAATTCGGTATTGTGGTTCACCTCGGTCAATGACCCAACCTTCAACTAAAAAAGTTTTCATACCAATTTGAGCAGCTGACATGTCTTCTTGTTTATCGTTACCGATCATCAAGCATTCTTCTGGCTTAACACCGAGACGATCACATAAATTTTGATAATACTCACGATGCGGCTTCGTAAATGAATTTTCTTCGTACACGGTAATGATTTCAAATGGAATATCTGAAACACCCGCCCACTTAATTCGCTCGTAAATCGCCGCCTTCGGAAAAACAGGGTTTGTCGCTACTGCGACGCGATACCCTTGGTTAATCGCTTCTTCAGCAATTTTTTTAGACAACGGCGATGGCGTACAAAGATGAGAGAACGTCGGAAACACTTTTTCGTAAAAATCATCAAGTGTCGGCCAAATATCTTCTTTTTGTACCTTTGCTAAAGACAAAAATGTTTCTTCAAAAACTTGTTCATTCGTCTTGTCAGGCTCTAAATTACGAAGCATAGCTTCAGTTCCGGCCCAAAGCGCTTTTATAAATTCATTAGGATCCATAATATGTGCGACTCTCGGGCCTAGCTCTTTTAAATAATATTTTACAAAATCATCCGTATCCATTGGAAGTAAAGTTCCATCTAAATCAAACAAAATCACTTTAATCATTCTTCAACGCCTCACATATTTTTAAAATTTTGTACATTAATGAATTTCATCATTCAATATTATTGCCATTAAGTTTCTATAAGTAGTTGTGTTAAATCGGTCGCAAATACTTATAGTTTGATAGGTTCAATTTATGTAAGGATGAAATTCACTCGCATTAATGAATTTCATAATCCATTATTTCCGCCACTAAGATCAATATATAGTTGCGTGATGGGGCTCATCTTTGGTAATTATGAAATTCACTTACATAGTTAGGAGCAAATTATACCACAATATCATCTATTAATGTTAATATTATGCAAGACATACCCAAGGTGGGGAACACTACTAAAAAACCGCGTTAAAAGAAACTTAAAGCATAGTCATGCATACTGTTCGATGCTTAAAAGGGGGAAAAGCTAATGAGAAAAATCAATGTCGTAGCTGCAGTTTTAAAAAATGATAAAGATGAAGTGTTATGTGCACTACGATCACCGACTATGTCCTCCCCTAACGTGTGGGAGTTTCCAGGAGGTAAAATTGAAGAAGGTGAACTACCAAAAGAAGCACTGATTCGTGAAATTGAAGAAGAGTTAGATTGCTCTATTGAAGTGTTTGATTTAATTAAAGAAGTTGATCATCGACAAAGACCAGATTTCAATATTCGCTTATTGACATATAAAGCGAAAGTCATTAATGGAACCCCACAAGCAAAAGAACATGCGAAACTTGAATGGAAGCCCCTTGCCGAACTACGATCGTTAAAGTGGGCCCCAGCCGACATCCCAACGGTGGAGCGATTACTTACCGGTGTCTGACACCGCTCGTGGACAAAAAGGCAAAATGTCCACGTCTGGAGGACACTTTGCCTTTTTTGTAATTCAACCACAAGTTTACGGACTCGTCCCCTCTCACGCACTAATCGGAGGAAATGTCTACGTCCGTGGTAGACACCCCTCTCAAGAGATCTTTCGCTTATATTCCGCATAACGTATCGCTTGTTTAATCGCCCGATCTATTTCCCGAATTTCTTGATAATATTTTTTCTCTCTTAAAATGATGTCTACTTGATTGCCATTCAAATGCGTTAGCCTAATCGCATATTGTTCAGTTTGAGGTAAAGTGATTAATAGAGCCATCAATATAAGGACAAGTCCTGTGAGGTCAAAATAATTAGAGGCACTAAAAAAAAGGCTTATATCTGTAAAAACTTCTGTGAGTTGACCCGCACGAATTTTCCCAAGTAAAATACAAACAATTCCAACGATGGCAATCGCTATATTTACAGTTTGATCTGGCTTAATTAACACACCTTGTCCACTTTTCAAATCTTCTAGGTTATAAATTATGCCGAACACACGAATATATTGATCAGTTACCGTAATCTTTGAATCTACACTTTCATAATAACTAATTTCACTCATTTTCCCACCGCCCCTTTACCATTCATTAAAATCTTTATGATAAAAGGGACAAGTATATGACTTAATTTGCACATATAATATACTATTGAATTTTTCACATAAAAAATGTCCACCTCCCGTGGACATTTTCGCTATTTGTCTTTTTAAGGTGTCTGACACCTTGCTCACCATTTCACATTTTAACTTAAAATTTATTTTGCAGGTATAATATTAATACTTTTGAAATGTTTAATAATCATGCTTGAACTTAAAACACTTGCGCAAACGAGAAAAGTAATTAATGTTCCTATATTTTGGTGGTTTCCACTATAAATATTAATTACTACTCCTAAAAACGTTGGTAATACTGCTAATGCTGCTAGCACTGAAAGATATGTAATAATAAAACCAAAGATCGCTTCTCCTACTAATGCCACTTTTTTCATAACAACATCACTCCTTTGATGAATAACTGCTTTTGTTTTTCTATATGTTCAATATATCACAAACATATAAATGCAAATCCTCTATTTTGTGTCGAGACCGTTGCAGCTTGTTGTCTGTTTTGTGAACTGCTTCACAATATCATAAAATCTCTGCTCATTTTATCTATAGCAACTCTTTTTAAATTTCGTTTAAAGTATTAGCTGTACGTTATTAAAGTTACACAAAGGTGTATCAACCCTTAAAATCTTTCTTTTTTTAAATTTTTGCTCAGCATCAAACAATAAGAGGGTGGGACAAAACAAAGTGTCAGACACCGCTAGACACCGAATATAGACATATGATAAATCTTTACGTCTATATTTAGTAGGCTCCGCGTGGTGTCAGACACTTTTGTCCCACCCTCAACTTTCTAACGCATAGGATCAGTTAGTCATAACAGCGACAGGCTCTAATTGAACTTCGACATTCCCTTTAATAGCTTTTGAATATGGACAAAACTCGTGTGCTGCAACTGCTAACATATCAGCATCTTCTTGAGAAACTCCTTCAATATTAATTTTCAATTTCACTGCAATTTTAAAACCACCGCTTTGACTACCTAAAATCGCCCCTTATTATGAGCTTTGCGCCCATTCCGCATTTAAACCACCTCTTTATGTATCACTTATTAACCTCATTACATAATTTGTACTATAACCTATCGTAGTGCTCGAATTAATTATCGTAACAAAGCTTACTAACTAATGCACTACCATTAGGGATAACCAATGAAAGGGGTGTTTGTATGGGATATTACGGTGAGCCAGTTTATCCTACTGCCACACCTAGTTATGGTTCTTGTTGTTCACAACCTACTTTTGACACTTACACTCCAACGCCTGTTCCAGCGTACGGTCCTGTTTATACCCCACCGCCACGGTACGGTTCAGGTTTTGGAGCTGCTTTAATCATTGTCGTTGTGATTTTACTCATCATTTTAGGGGCTGTATACTACTATCAAGGTGCGTAACCACACGTTCCAACACTCCTAAAGTGATCGGCTAACAACAAAGAATATGACCTAAACCGAAAAACCGCAAGGACAATTGGCTCCTGTTCTTGCGGTTTTCCTTATTCTTTCCACTACGAAGTTCCTTACTTAATATCTCAAGCCTTATTTATCTTTAATTTTCGTGATAAAAGCTTTGACTGTACCTTCTTTTCCTAGCGGCATGGCACACATCACAAATTTGAAAATTAAAATCCCAAGGTAATATTTTTCCGCAACGTTTACATTTCTTTGTTAATGTTTTAACGTCTGTTTTTAAACGTTCGTGTACTTCGCCACTTAACTCTTCACGAATTCGCTCCCAATAAACAGCCTCTGTCCCACGTCCTAAGCGATATAAAAACAAAAGATGAAGGCCGATTGCTTTATAAGAAAGTTCCAACTCTTCTAGAGAGTCTCGCTTCACGACTGGTTCAGGAAGTTCTTTTCTTTTAATTATCGCAAACATCGTTTCACGCCACTGTTTAATCAACTCAGCGTCCTTTTTCGAAAACGGCAAATGTAAAAATCCGTAAAGATCCATCATCGAAAGTCTTGCTTCGACTTCTGTATCGCGAATCGTTGCGTATAACTCTCGTTCCTCCGACAACGAAGCCTTACGCGTTCCTTTTGGACTTTCAAACTTCTGCCACAGTTCAAAAAACTTACTTAGATCACGATAATATTTTTGAAAGCGTTCGAATATCGCATTCGTCGGGGCGATCGCAAATTTAGAAATCAATACATCTTCTTGCTCCAAAAGACGAGTCATATAGCGAATGTCTTTGGTGAAAGCGACTTTTCCGACATCAAAAATTCCTTTTCTCCCGGCACGTCCTGCAATTTGCTTCACTTCTTGAGACGTTAACTTGCGCCTGCGAACTCCGTCAAATTTTTCAGTTTCTAAAAAGACGATACGGCGGATCGGTAAATTTAAGCCCATCCCGATCGCATCAGTGGCAACAATTACTGTTGTCTCACCTTTAATAAAACGTTCCATTTGCTTTTTTCTCGTTTCAGGAGGCATACTGCCATAAATCATACTTACTGAATGACGGTCATTTTCTAGCTTCGAAGCTGTTTCAAGAACACGCCTTCGTGAAAAACAAACGAGAGCATCTCCTCTTTTCGTATGTTTAATATTAAATTCTTTTTTCTCAACAACGAGAGGAATGTCTCTGTAATATTCATTAATTTCAATATCCGAATCACCTAATAATTGAACAATCATCTCTTTACAATTACGACTTCCGATAATGTGCACTTCTTTTGCATTTGCTTTCGTAATCGCTTTATACCAAGAAAAACCGCGATCACGATCGGCAACCATTTGCGCCTCATCGATAACGATAATATCGTAAAAGGATTTTTCATAAAACATTTCTACTGTACAGGCGAGATGACTTGCACCGTCGACGTCTTTTTCTTCCTCTCCCGTCTTCAGACCGCAACGCATCCCGTCTTTGCTCAACTTATCATACACTTCAAGAGCTAGCAGTCTCAATGGCGCCAAATACAACCCACTATGTGCTTGTTTCATTCGTTCCAGAGCATGATGCGTTTTTCCTGTATTCGTTTCACCGATATGTAAAACATAGCGGATATTTCGGCCAGTTGACGGAGTATATTCCCGACCAAAAATGTCTTCTAACATCCGTTCTTCTTCGGCTTTTTTTCTTTCGATCTCTGCTAATTCTTCATCCTTTTTACGTTCTCGTTCCTCTAAATCTTGCTCATATAGCATTTCATGTTCTTGAACGTTAAAAGGAATTTCAGATAGAGACATAAGATCTTCTACATACTCATCTTGAATCCTTGCGAAAAAGTTTACTTTTAAAGCATTTATATAATCGACAATAACTTCTTGGACCACTTCCGTTGTTAACTCTTCATCATCTAGTTCTGTGTATAGTTCAAAAACACTCGGGGCTAATTCCTCAATTACTAAAGCTGAAACTAAATCGGAAATATATTTTTTAACCTTCTTTTCATAACGCAATTCATACGTTTCGTATTCCCAACCCACTCGTTTATGAACTTTCCCTGTTAGCTCATTAAAAAAAACTTCCATTGTTGTGTATATCGTCGGATCAAAACTTCCTTGGTGAATTAATTTCGTTTCAAGTCTAAAAGGGTCGACAGATGAATATTTCGGTTTGTTCTTGATGTCATTAGCTAACAAACCTGCAACATAAAAACGCACGTATAAGTAATAAACTTCGTAATCAGCATCAATGATTTCTTCGGTCACATTTTCAATTTCTCGAAAAACTTTTCTCCTTTTTTCAGCAATTCGTTGTTCTTCGATCCTTTGTAAATAATTTGCTCGCGCCTTCGGATATCTCAAGCTCCATGCTTCATCCATACTCTCATATTGATCGGTGAGCCATTGCAGAACATGAAAGAGTGGAAATGTCCTCATTTCATTTCGGAAAATTTTATTGATCAGCTTTTTATCGATCCCTTCAACCTCATACCCTCTTTCGGTTAAATAACGCTTTTTCTCTTTTCGCGGAACGTCATTATTAGTTAAATTGAGCCAAACATTCATCCAAATTTGCTCAAGATACTGAATTCGTTCTTCTAAATATTCGTCAAAACTCGGTAGTTCCGTTTTTGTTTCTAAAAAACGATCAATGTCCTCATTAACTTTCAATTTCGTATGCTCAACAGCACGGTTATATAGTTCATTAAGTCGGTCCATCACTCATAACTCTCCTTTCTAAGTATCTAAAAGTTATGTTGAGAGGAGATTAGTTATATTTTATTATTTTAACCAGTTATATATTTCCCTTCTAATAAAAAAAACAGTACATACGCCCATTTATTATGGATTCCACATTTAACTAACCCACATAAGGCTACTTCGCATATGATGTATTATCTTCTCTGGAAGGTGGTGTAAGTTAATGTACGGATATGGATACGGAGCTGGATGCCACACTACAATGGCGGCTCCAATGGTAGCTCCTGCTCCAGCACCTGGATTTGGACGCGGTTTTGCTTTAATCGTCGTTCTATTCATTTTATTGGTGATTATTGGAGCTTCTTGGGCAACTCCAACAGCTTAACAACCACATTAAGCGTATGAGAAAAAAGTAAGGGTGCCAATCAAAGGCACTCTTCTTTTTTTGTATAATTTGTAGTTCGATTATAGATGCATTATTCCTTCTTCCTATGCAAATAATTATTTTTGAGGTTTCCTTGCATTTATATATTTATACTGTTATGATGAACTTAACTTATTTTTGTTCGGATCTACTGATAGAAAAAAGACTTTCTTGTAGTAAGTAGTTTTCGTCTTGATGGAATTTTGAGCAAGAGTAGTAATAATTTTTAGTGGTTAAAAGCCACAATGGAGGAATTTTTAATGACACAAGGTACAGTAAAATGGTTTAACGCAGAAAAAGGTTTCGGATTTATCGAAGTTGAAGGAAACGACGATGTATTCGTACACTTCTCAGCTATTCAAGGCGACGGCTTCAAATCATTAGAAGAAGGTCAAACTGTAACATTTGACATCGAGCAAGGCGCTCGTGGACCACAAGCTGCTAACGTTGAAAAGAAATAATTATTAATGAAAGGACTCTTTGGAGTCCTTTTTTATTATTCAAATACAATTCACTTATTGGGAAATAGAGTTTATCACGTACTTGGAACCCAACTTTGCTTTCGAGTGAGCATTCTACTACCTACTAATACGGCCCACGCCTTTTCATCACCCTTCAAAAAGAATGTAATCGGTTTTTCACTTTTTTCAATGACAAATGCATTTTCAGAACTTCCCCTCAATGAGAAACTTTCCCCATTCACTTCGAGAAAAGGTTGATTATTTTCTACAACGATTGTAGCCTTTCCGCCTTCTGAACAATCATATGTACCAACCAACTTTTCTAATTGTGCTTCAGAATGATTATAGGTTGGTTCAACTTTTCTTAACATATCCATCGGCAACCCTAATGCCGTATTCACGGCAGCTAACCAAATTTCATCGGCAGGAACGTTGGAAACATTACATAAGACAGATACGACAATTCCTTCTTCAGGGATAAAACCGAAGTTCGAAGATACACCTGGCTGTCCGCCGCCATGCTCGACTAAAGTAACACTATTGTAATTCGGCGTTACTTTAAACGCATAGCCGTAAAACGTTCCGTTCGCAACTTCAAAAGGATTCTCCCACATTCTTTTTAACGTTTCTCGAGAAATCGCATTATTCTCATTCGTTACATAAAATTCTCCGTATTTTAACAAATCGATAACCGTAGACCTGACTCCACCACCGACTTCATAATTTCCTAACTTTGGCCAAAGCTTTTCTTCAAGTTGATTCGTTTGTTTATTATGTTCGTACGGAATGGTTACATCGTCGTACTTTGCTAGCTCATCAATACTAAAAGTCGAACGGTACATCTTTAATGGGTTTAAGATCTTCTCCGTGATATGTCTACGGTAAAGCTTACCAGCCACCTTTTCGATAATTGCTCCTAAGAGTAAAAACGTGTCATTGCAATAGCTAAAATACTCTCCAGGTTTTCCTAACATTTCATAATCTTTTTCCGCTAAATATGTAAGATGGTCTTTAAGTTTATTTAACTCTTCTCTTCTAAACATCGGTGCAAGCCCCGTCGTATGCGTAAGTAGGTGATTAATTTTAATACTACTCATATCCTCAACACCAATTAATTTAAAATTAGGAAGATATTTAATCACCGGATCATTGACAGAAAGGAGTCCTTTGTCTTCTAACATAATAATTGCTAACGCTGTAAACGATTTCGTTACAGAAGCTATGCCAAAAATTGAATTTTCCGTTACCGGAGCCTTCGTCATTTGATCACAAAAGCCAAATCCTTTCTGAAAGAGTACTTTTCCGTGTTGAGATACGGCTACTGCACAGCCGGGTATATGATATTTTTGGATTGCTTCTTTCAAATAACTTTCAAATTGTACCCATTTTTGTTCACTCATGTGTGTCACCCTTTTTATTTTTCTGTCTATTCTAAATTCGACAGAAATTAGAAAAAACCTCTAATTTTAATGAATTCCTAGTTCTAATATATTTCTACTACCCCCTTAGACTGGCCCCCCTGTTCTTAAAGTTATTACATTTAAATAGTTATATAATAATCACTTTATTATAAAGGAGTGTTAGAGCATGTACCATGCAAAAGTAAACTGTTTGAAAGTTTCCGGTGAAGGGACTATTTCTGTTTCACCCAATCAAGCAAAGATCAAAGTCGGCGTTATGACAGAACATGAAAGTTTACAACAAGCCCAACAAGAAAACACTAAAATAATTTCAGACGTAATTAATGCTTTAATAAATTTAGGAGTTCCTAACGAAAATATTCAAACGGTTACTTATCGCATTGAACCGTTATACGACTACGAAAATGGTAGGCAAATATTCCGTGGTTACCGAGTCACACATCAACTTCAAATTAAAATTGAGGATGTGGACCTTGTAGGACAAATCGTAGATCTTGCGGTTAGCCAAGGAGCAAACACGATCTCCAATATTCAATTTACCGTTTCTCAACCTGAATTTCATTACAATGAAGCTTTAAGAATAGCATTAAATGATGCTTATATGAAAGCTTATACGTTAACCACTCAATTAAACGTTAACTTAAACCCGATCCCGATAAAATTAGATGAATACTCGCAAATAAGCTCTCCACCAGTACCATTTACACAAACTTTTATGGCACAAGCAGAAGCAACCCCAATACAACCTGGAGAAATAAAAATTTCAGCAACAGTGATTGCACAGTATACTTATTGTTAATAAAACTATATCCCCCCCTTCTTTTAGTGAAATTTCATATTCATTATTCTCGCCACTAAGATCAATATATAGTTGCGCCAAAACCATTCGCAAACTATATATTGCGTAATGTGGATCTTTTTTGGTAATTATGAAATTCACTCTTTTATAAAAACAAATAAATTATGCTACATAATCAGTTTGTTTTTATCGAAAAATAAAAAGATAAGGGGGGATTGAGGTGAAATCGACTTCTCAAGAAAAACAAGAAAAGCCGTTATCATGGTGGCAACTTTCATTACTTGGGGTTGCTTGTACAATTGGGACAGGCTTTTTCTTAGGATCTAGTATTGCGATCAACATGGCCGGCCCGTCTGTATTGTTATCTTATGCTCTAGCCGGCCTAGGTACTTATTTCGTTTATGAAGCACTAGCAAAAATGATGATTGCTGATCCACAAAAAGGATCATTTCGTACATATGCCAAAAACGCTTACGGTCGTTGGGCAGGTTTTAGTAGCGGCTGGGTGTACTTTTTATCTGAGTTGTTAATCATGGGGAGTCAAATGACTGCCTTAGCTATTTTCTCACAATTTTGGTTCCCTGACATTCCTTTATGGATGTTTGCAGCAGGATACGCTGTCCTAGGACTACTTGTCATTATTGCCGGTCCGAGTGGCTTTGACCGCGTAGAAAACCTTCTCGCCGTCATGAAGCTTGGTGCTCTCGTTATGTTTATCATTTTAGCGATCATTTCTCTTTTCGGCGTATTTGGTGGTGCTGATACAGAAGTGGGTTTTCCGAGAACATATGACGGAATTTTCCCGAACGGGGTTAGAGGGTTATTGCCTTCATTTATTTTTGGTTTTTACGGCTTTGGCGGAATTGAAATTGTCGGCCTTCTTGCCATTCGTTTGAACAAAATGGAAGATGCTCCGAAAGCAGGAAAAGTGATGCTCATAATCCTTTCAACGCTTTATGTCGCATCGATCGCTCTAGTTTTGTTTATGGTGACATTAAATAAAATCACAAACGATACAAGCCCGTTTGTGACAGCGTTAAACAATTATAATGTTCCTTATGTGACTCATATTTTTAATGGCGTGTTTATTATCGCAGGTTTTTCAACGATGGTCGCGTCTTTATTTGCAGTCCTCCGTATACTAACGACTTTAGCGGAAGATGAAGATGCACCTAAAGGGTTGGCTAAGCGCGTCAAAAACAATAAAATCCCTTTAAATGCCATTCTTTTAACATCGACCGGTATCCTCGCTTCGATTATATTAGCAATCCTCATGCCTGGTCGAGTATACGAATACGTGACGACCGCAGCAGGGTTAATGCTTTTATATAATTGGTTATTTATCATTGGTTCGTACGGAAAAATTCATGAGATGAAAACGAGCGACAATGTAAAGCGTCTTCTTGGCTTCTTGTTCATTATGTTAGCAGTATTCGGTACTTTGTTTCATAGCATTAGTCGCCCAGGATTTTTTGTTAGCATTGCTTTTGTTGGCATTATTGCGATCGTGACACTATTCATGCGACAGCAGTGGAAAAAGCCAAAGAAACCAACAACGCCATCTGTTTTTACAAAAATAAAAAAGTAGAAGTGTTGGATAAATATAGCTACACGCTTGTAAACATCATGAAAATAAGACAGTAGCGGCGTGGATACCAAAGTAAACACCAAAACCAATAAGTGAAAGTCCAGATAATACTGAAATCGCTACTAATAGGCGATTTGTTAAAAACTTCCTTAAATTACTAGCGAGTAATGCCATCGTAATATCCCAAACGGTAATTCCGATGAATATCGCTGCAGTGTATAATATAACTGTTCCGGTATCATTTTGGGTTACCGTTTTTGCTAAAATTGAACCAAAAATTCCTAACCAAAAGAGAATCGTTAACGGATTGAAAAGCGATATGAAAAATCCAGATAAAAAAGATTTAAAATGAGATGCCTTCGTTCGTACTTCGTAATTAAGTGTCGCAACCTCTCGAGCACCGAGTAAACTCTCAAATCCCGTATATACGAGAACAAAAAAGCCAAACAACCAAAGAAACGTTTGTATGTATGGAAGCTCTAGAAAATGAACAATCCCGATAAATACGAGAAACATATAAAAGGCATCGGCAATCGTCGCCCCTAACCCCACTAACCATGCGTGAAAAAAACCGTTTTTAATTCCTTTATCTAATTGCGCAGCATTAACAGGACCGATCGGTGCTGCAAGTGACAACCCTAAAAAAATATAACCTAAAAAAACACTCATCTAAAGATCCCCCAGTCAATAACATCGTTTTCGCCGGTTGGACAACCGACCGCTTGTACATTGTATTCAGTAAAACAAGCAATTACGACTAGAGAATGAATTTTTTTATAAATTATAATAGGAAATATACTAACGCCATAAGTGATAGCACTACGGAGCCTTAGCCACATACACCTCAACACTCTTCACTCAAAACTGAAAATTCTTCATGCAAAAAAAGAACGACCTTTTTAAAAGTCGATCCTTTCTAAATAAAGCCCTTCTGCTGTAGCCATACGCCCTGTTTGAATTCGTTCTTTTCTATCTAAAATCGTTGGAATGGCATCTGCCTCTATTTCACCTAATCCTACTTCGATTAGTGTACCGACCATTTTTCGTACCATATTATAGAGAAAACCGTTCCCACGCACTCTAATTTGAACGAATCCGTCATCTGCTTCAATTTCAATTTCAAATATTTTTCGCACCATCGATTTTTTCTTCGATTTCGCATTAGAAAAAGCCGTAAAATCATGCTCACCGATAAAGTGCTGAGCAGCTCGTTTCATTTTTTCAATATCTAACTTTTCTTCAACATGCATACTGTACTTTCGCATAAAAGGATTGGTATGTTCCTCGTTCCAAATTTTATACAAGTACGTTTTATCTTTTGCATTGTAACGAGCGTGAAAACGATCATGAACACTTATTACCTTCGTAATACTAATATCTTGCGGTAAATATTTATTTAAATAAGATTTAATTTCGGTTTCTGAAAATTTTTCTTTTACTTTAAAATTAGCAATTTGAGAAAAAGCATGGACACCTGCATCTGTTCGAGAACTACCAATAATTTCAATTTCCCTCCCAACTAATTGCGATAAAACGTTTTCTATTTTTCCTTGGATCGTATTTTCTGTATTACCGAGCCGTTGCCAGCCTTTATAACGTCCACCATCGTATTGAATGACTAATTGATAATTGTTCATTGCTTTCCCCCGATCATTACTGTACGTCTGTGTACGACCATTAAAACTTGTATCGACTATCTAAGTATTGTCTTTAGTTTCAATAAGCATCTATTGACTACTGTTTGTCTAATTCAATGTCAATTTTTTTCCCACCGACAGATATGTATGCCATCACTTCTAAATCAGATTTTATTTTCGTTAACCCTTGCAAATACGGTTTTAATAAATCTTTAAAGTCTTCACAAACACCTTCTTCTTCCAAATTTGCAAACACATACATTTTACTTTCTTCCATCAAAAAAGACAAGTAACCGATTGCTTCATTACGATCAGTAACAATGTTTAACACTTGAGCGTTTTGATTAATAAACTCCGGTGAAAAATAAATTTGCAAATAAAGCTCCCCCTTTTTCAACTCTTTATTTAAATTATTTCACTAACACCGTTGAAATAAACTTCATAACTTTTTTACAACAATACAAACTAAAAACGAAGGAGGGATCTAATGATGAAAGATCGTTTTGAAGAAATATATGAACAATATCGCAACGAAGGCAGAGTCGAGGGTTATGAAGTCGACGAAGGACAAGAAGCAATCGTAGCCGTTCGAAAAAATGATGACGGTGACTTGATTGCTTTTAAAACCGATAACGGTCGCGAGCTAGACTATATTACCGCACTCCAAGAAGCAAAAGCTGGAAACTTAGCTCATGTCGATGTTTTTCATAAATATGGGCGTGACATTTTACGAAGTGAGCCAGATGGAATCAAAGAAAATAATTTAGACAATTTACCTGAGTTTTAATTAAAAGATGAGGGTGGGACAAAAGTGTCTGACACCACGCGGATCCTACTAAATATAGACGTAAAGATTTATCATTATGTCTATATTGGGTGTCTAGCGGTGTCTGACACTTTGTTTGTCGCACCACCCTCACTTATTTGGTGAACCTCTTTCCAATAGCAACTACACCTAATGACAAGCTTAAGCTTTCGGTTTTCTTATTTTACCGATCCCTAATTCTTTCGCTTCTTTATGCAAAGATTTCATTAAGCTGAATGCCATCAAGGCCATAATCACCGAAAACGGTAAGGCCGCAACAATCATTGTATTTTGAAGTGCCTGAAGTCCACCAGAATATAACAACACTAGCGATGTTAAAGATAACATAATGCCCCACGTCAGTTTAATTCGAGTCCCTGGAGAAAGTGAACCATTTGTCGTCATCATTCCTAACACATATGTCCCCGAATCCGCCGATGTAATAAAGAAGGTACCTATTAAAATCATCGCGATAATCGAAGCTAAATACCCTAACGGATATTGTGAAAACGTACTAAATAATGCTTCCTCCACTGCAAAAGAAGAAATTGGAGCAACCCCTTCATGTTCTAACATGATGGCCGAGCCGCCAAACGTTGAGAACCATAAAAAACCGACAATCGAAGGAACAAATAACACACCGAGAACAAACTCTCGAATCGTACGTCCTTTAGAAACACGAGCAATAAATATTCCTACAAATGGTGACCAAGCAATCCACCATGCCCAATAAAAGATGGTCCAACCATCAATCCATCCTCTTAAATCTTGATCTAATGGGGCAATTCGAAAGCTCATCGCCGCCAAGTTTTGGATATAGGTTCCTATCGTATGTGTGAAAATATTTAATATAAATAGTGTTGGCCCCACGATAAACATAATTAAAAATAGTAATACAGCCAATATCATATTAACATTACTTAATATTTTTATCCCTCTTTTTAACCCTGTCGATGCCGAAATCATAAATAAAATCGTTACAACTGCGATAATGACAAACTGCGCAATAATCCCTACTGGAATTCCGAATAAATAAGATAAACCACCATTGATCTGAACTGCACCAAATCCCAATGTCGTCGCAACCCCAACTACAGTTGCCAATACCGCAAAAATATCAATCACTTTACCTAATACGCCATCAACTCTGTCTCCAAAAATAGGTCTAAGAGTTGCACTAATTAAACTCTTTTCACCATGACGAAAATGGAAATAAGCTAACACCAAAGCAATAATTCCATAAATGGCCCAGGCGTGAATACCCCAATGAAAAAAAGTGTAACGCAACGCATCTATTATCGCTTGGTCCGTCCCCACTTTACCGGTCGGTGAACTAACTGCGTAGTGACTAATCGGTTCAGCAGTCCCCCAAAAGACGAGACCGATCCCCATCCCGGCACTAAATAACATTGCAAACCACGTTGGCCTCGAAAATTCTGGCTTATCGTCCGGTTTTCCTAATTTTAGACGACCAACTGGACTAATTAAAAAGTATAAACAAACAATCGTAATGATAGTTACGACAATTAAGTAATACCAGCCAAAAGCTGTTGAAATGAATACTTGCATTGCTGCTGTAAAACGCTCCAACGTATTTGGGATGGTTGCGCCAAAAATTACAAGTAACAACAGTATTGCTATTGAAACGTATAAAACGATCATACTCTTTCTTTCCATTTCGTTGTCCCCCCTTATCACAATCCATTCTTGTTTTTAAGCTCTCATTAAGCCCAGACATGATTGTCCATATATATGGGGTAGTTTCTCCTGTAAAGAAAGCATCATACATTTATTGAATATAAAATAATGTAGGCTATTTAAGTTAACTATAACCAACTGTCCAACTTTTACATACAAAACGAGCATGACGATTTACCTTCACCATTTAATATGGAAAAGGCGAATGATTTCTCTCACTTCCCCATGACCTTCTTGCTAATCTCAGAGGCTCGTTCACGAAATCATTCGCCTTTTTTCATACAAAACCCGCATGACGATTAATCGTCACCATCTAACATGAAAAAATCCGGTCGATTTACTCACTGCGCTGTAAATCCGTTCCGGCTTTAGAGGCTTGTTCGGAAAAGTCGACCGTCATTTTATTTTCATACAAAACTCTCATGACGGTAACTGTCACCATCTCATATGTAATAGGGACGATCCATTAAATCGTCCTCCCCACTTATATTAAAACCACTTTTTAACATCATGAATATCCGTGAAATGCTTATGAAAAAACTCATTTTTCGCTTTATCATATCGATAGTCATGTTTCCACTTGCTTATATTTAACGTAATTTCTTTAATTGCGTTGGTAATATAATAAACCTCTGTATTTGTCATGGTTGGATGGAGTGACAAACGCACCCATCCTGGTTTCTTAGATAAATCACCTTGCTCAATTTGACTCGTAATCGCATTAGACTTTTCTTTACTAATGCCTAATAAAAAGTGCCCGTATGTTCCAGCACAAGCACAACCACCACGAACTTGTATCCCGTAGCGATCACACAACATTTTCGTCAGTAAATTATAATGAATATCCTCTATATAAAATGAAATAATTCCTAAACGGTGACGAACATCTTCTTGCAAAATATGCAACCCTTTGACCTTCGTTAACTCATCAAACGCTATTTTCAATAATTGCTTTTCTTTTTTTAAAATATTTTCAACGCCCATCTCTTCTTTTAACTTAATACAAAGCGCCGTTTTAATCACTTGTAAAAAACCTGGCGTACCACCATCTTCTCGCTGTTCTGTTTCTTCATAGTAACTTTTCTCTCCCCATGGATTTGTCCATTTTACGGTTCCGCCTCCTGGGTGGTCAGGAATCTTATTTTTATATAAATTTTCATTGAAAATTAACACGCCGCTCGTACCTGGTCCGCCTAAAAATTTATGTGGTGAAAAATAAATGCCGTCAAGGCGCTCCAATTCATCTTTAGGTCGCATATTAATTCGAACGTAAGGAGCTGAGCATGCAAAGTCAACAAGGCATAACCCACCATACTCATGCATTACCTTCGCCATCTTATGATAAGGAGTTTCAATTCCAGTCACATTTGAACAAGCAGTGAAAGCTCCTATTTTAATTTTACGCCGCTTATAGCGCTCGATGGTTTTGCGAAGATTTTCTAAACTTATTTTATTGTTTTTGCCTGGATCTACAACGACAACATCAGCAATCGTTTCAAGCCAGGATGTGTGATTTGAATGATGTTCCATATGGGTTACAAAAACAACAGGACGATTTTCTTCTCTAATAAAAATTCTATCCTTATATTTTTCCGGAAGCCTCAATCCTAATATTCGTTGTAGTTTATTGACAACCCCCGTCATTCCGGAACCATCGGTAATAATGATATCTGTGTCGGCATCTGCATTAACATGATCTTTAATTATTTGTTTTGAATGTAAATAAGCAGATGTCATCGTCGACCCCGTAATATTCGCTTCCGTATGTGTATTCGCAACAAAAGGCCCGACCGTTTTTAGCAACTTTTCTTCAATCGGTTTATACAATCTCCCACTGGCGACCCAGTCAGCATAAAGTAACTTTTTCTTACCATACGGAGAATGATACCGTTCATTCAAGCCGACAATATTTTTTCGGAATTTATTAAAGTGGCGCTCCAATTTCGTCATCGTACTTCTCCCCTTATAAAGGCCTACTAACTAGTGTATAAAGAAGATTTAAAATTGGTGATGAAATTGAATGGTATTTTCGTACGTTGGAACATGTTTAATGAGGAACATAGATAATCTGAGGACATTTATAAAGACGGGGATATTTTATGCACTTTTTTTCTATTTACATAAATTTCTACTTGTACAAATTCATCGTAAGTGTTATATTAATCTAGCGATGAGCTAAATTGCATAAGACGAGATTGACGCGCCTTTCGGCAAAGCACAATGTGGAGTGCTGTCTCTCGCCGCAATACGCGAAAAAACTAAGGAATCCCTATAGGGACCCTTAGTTTTTTTATTAGTATCAATTAGGCCTAGATGGCTGCGTAAAATATGATGGAACCTTTATCCACCCTCTCTTTTCGGCATCAGTCAATTTTACTCCATAAGGCGCTGCGACCGAATCAATATTTGATTTATGTTCTGCTAACGGTGGTAAAGGTATCCCTTCGATTATTAAAAAATTTTACATATGCTTTGTTTGTTTTTCACATTCTTTTGTTATCGGATAGCTCTACTTATTTTTCCTAATAAAAGAAATCCCCCACATAAGCCACAATCCAATAGCAATCACCGTTGCCACATTTAATATGGTCATAATTTCATGCGTTCTAGAAAATCCAAACAATAGTAAGCTCGCACCTGAAACTCCTTGGCTCGATGCGATAATTGCCGCTCCAATTAAATAAAACATAAAGACTTGGAAAATAATAGCGCTAACCAAACAAATTCTTCCAAGTTTATCCATTACTAATACCTCCAGTTAAAAATACTATGTTTTTCTTATGACCACGTTTTGTTCAGGATCAAATTTTAGAACTTCGGTTTCATCCCCAATATTTGTTACAGAAACAATAAATTCAGCGATGCCGTCACTGTATAGTATCTGTAACGATGCATCTAACGTTCGCTTTGGACCAGGTTCTGGTGAACGCTCCCGCTCCGAAGAAGGTTCACGATCAGTAGTACGGTCCCAATCCGCACCGGTTCATCCATTTCTTCTGCACCCTCATCTAACTGTGGTTTTGAGTTTTCTTGACTAATTTCTTCCTCACAAGCAACAATGAACGACGAAATGAGCATTGCGATAACGACAAAAGGTAAAAACCTTTTCAAAAACATGAACTACACTCCTAACATCAAATAAAATTGCTCTTAAATTCAACTATATGTATTAGACGTTAGTAATCTAGTTTTGTTACAGATTTTTGTTTTATCTTAAACGTTTTATTCATCCTTGAAATATAGTGTGCAATATAGGGGGAGTGGCGCAATATCACGGTGCTCCGAATTACGGGAGACTGTGCAGTAGAAATGCGCCCTTTCTAACACTAGATTTCTCTACTCTTATTTTGATACAGAGAAGAGTAATCATTCGAGTGTTTCGATTACTTTTCTCTGGTTTTGAGCCGAGAAGAGTAATCAGTTTTTTTCGCATAAACAGATTACCTTTAGAAGGTGTGGGTGATTTGACGCATACAGCTAAAGGGCACGCAAGAATTTTTCGCGTGACCTAACCGAGTTTCACATCAACTAAAAGGGAACACAAGACCTTCTCCCGTGCCCGTACGAAGCGTCACTTCACACAAAAGGTAACGCGAGACCTTCTCCCGTGCCCGTACAAAGCGTCACTTCACACAAAAGGTAACGCAAGACCTTCTCCCGTGCCCGTACGAAGCGTCACTTCACACAAAAGGTAACGCGAGACCTTCTCCCGTGCCCGCACGAAGCGTCGCACTCGCCAAAAGGTAACGCAAGATCTTCTCGCGCTTCCGACCGAAGCGTCTCACTCACCAAAAGGTAACGCGAGACCTTCTCCCATGCCCGAACGAAGCGTCACTTCACACAAAAGGTAACGCGAGACCTTCTCCCATGCCCGAACGAAGCGTCACTTCACACAAAAGGTAACGCAAGACCTTCTCCCGTGCCCGAACCGAGTGCCACATTCATCAAAAGGTAACGCAAAATCCTCATCATGCCCCACAGTACATGTCCGCCCAATTACTGCGCATCATCCCCAGACTGCACAGTTCATTTAACCGTTATCAAACTACCCTCTTAAATCTACTCTCGTACATCCCAACTCTCAAATCTTTCAACCTCTAACCCTAAAGATCTAGTTTCTAACCATTGAAAAGCTTTAACTACTAACGGAGAAACGTTGTCACTAGTTACTTCCTCTTTACTAATCCATAATGCACCGTTCGCGTCCTGGCCTTCCACTTGATTCGGTTCATTAACCCCCCCACTCACAAGCTGGACCGAATAAAAGGCAGCAATATGATGGAGGTGTGTCACATTTCGCCACTGCCACGGTAACATAAAATCAATGACACCTAAGTTTCTCCTCACTTTTATTGCGAATCCTGTTTCTTCAAAAAATTCTCTACCCAACCCTTCCGTCAGGCTCTCACCAACTTCGAGACTTCCTCCTGGCAAATCAAAACGACTTTTATAAGGTCCAACGGTCTTATTAACGACCAATAATTTTCCATTATTTTCACATATTCCATAAACTCCTAATGCACGATGATATTTTTCCCTTTTCACAGGACCGATCCCTCCCAAATGTTCTTTTACATTCATTAAACCACATAACTAACTTTATCTTCTTCTGAGTTTGCAAAAACCTCAAAAAAAAATACCAACCTATATCTATAGAGAGTTCTAACGTATTTTATTCTTCAAGGAATTGTATGACCCATATCCAAAAATGTAAAAGGTTCGCACCTCTTATTTAAGCACTTTAACTCGCTAAGTCTATATTTTCGCTCACTTATTGAGTCGATGGTGTTTTCCATTTATTATAAAATTATATAGTTATTGGAATATAACTATATAAAGGATATAATTACTAACAATAAATTATGCGATGCCCTCCACTTTACCATAACAAACCAAGTAATCAGATTTTTTAATCTTTTCTTAAAAGGGTTGAAAATATTTTAAAATACTATACAATCATAATTGTTATGCAATTCAGTATAGTATCTATGGAGATCGCAGTTGGAAATATACAGAAAATTTAAAGAGTTGATATTTACCGCTCTCATTACCTAAACATTTCCTAAAATATTTTCTGAAGATGCAATGCCGAAATTAGTAGTAAGCTTTTGCCGGGACATCCGCCATACCATAAAAGAATGAATATGTTTTTCACGTTAATGAATTTCATAATTCATGATTCTCGCCACTAAGATCAATATATAGTTGCGTCAAAACCATTCGCAAACTATATATTGCATGATGTGGCTCATTTTTGGTAATTATGAAATTCACTCACGTAGTATAAGAACGATAAACTTTTAATTAATGACGCGGAAGTAGAATGGTATTCCGACTAAACTCATCATTTTATCAGAAATATACTTTTGTAAGCGCTTTATTCAATCGACGTACTCCTAAATCGATATGCCAACAGCCTTTGCGAAAAGAAAAACTACCAATCTATAAAGCCGGACAAAAGCTACCAAACAAAAGACACACTTTGGAGGAAGTACAATGAGAAAAAAAGACACTTTACTTGTTGGACTAATGTTATTTGCTTTATTTTTTGGTGCAGGGAATTTAATTTATCCACCATTTTTAGGAATGGAGGCCGGTGAATCTTTTTGGTGGGCGATTAGTGGTTTTGTAATTACAGGAGTCGGCTTACCAATCATCGCTATTGCTGCAATCGCTATTGTCAAAGGTGGTGCTGAAGGGTTAGCAAATCGTGTTCACCCGCTATTTGGCCTAGTTTTTATTATGACTGTATACCTTGCCATCGGCCCATTCTTCGCAATACCTCGTGGGGCGAATGTTGCTTATGAAATGGGAGTTAGACCTTTTGTTGAAGGTGGCCCAGTACTACTCATTTTTACAATCATCTTTTTCACCTTAGCTTATTTTGTCAGTTTAAATCCTTCAAAAATTGTGGAGCGTGTCGGCCAGTGGCTAACACCTGCTCTTCTACTGACAATTATCGCATTAGCAGTTGCTAGTTTTATCAACTTCGATCAAACTAGTTTAACGCCGAATGATAAATATGAAACTACTCCATTTTTCACTGGCTTCCTTGAAGGCTATTTAACGATGGATACCATTGCGGCACTTGCTTTTGGAATAATCGTAATTAATGCCTTTAAGCAAAATGGAGTTACCGACCAACGTCAATTAATGAAAAAATCAATTACAGCCGGTGCAATTGCTGGAATTGGATTAGCTTTCGTATACATTTCTATCGGTTGGATGGGGGTAAAAATGGCCCATTTCGGAACGTATGAAAACGGAAGTGAAATCCTTTCTAGCGGTGCTGAAATCCTTTTCGGTGCTGGTGGTAAATTGTTGTTAGGACTTATTGTTTTACTAGCATGTTTCTCTACTGTCGTTGGGTTAACAATTGCTTGTAGTCAATACTTTACAAGACATACAACAAAAATTAGTTATAAAACAATGGTCACAGCCATCATTTTGTTTAGTTTTGCTGTTTCAAATCTCGGCTTAAATCAAATTATTTCATATTCAGTGCCAGCATTAGTGATGATCTATCCTATAACGATCGTCCTTATAGCACTTGCATTTTTACACCGCTTTTTCAAAGGTTCCCAAATGGTGTATCGTGGCGCTATTCTTTTAACTGGTCTAGTAAGTTTATATGACGGTTTAACTGCCTTTGGCATTCAAATGAACTTCATCACACAATTAGTGGAGCTATTGCCGTTTGCTTCAATAGGTTTAGCTTGGTTAGTACCGGCAATTGTCGGTGGTATCGGCGGATATATCCTTGATAAAAATAAAAACAACTCTAACCAAGGGGATAATCCGAAACAAGCTGCATAAAAAAAGAACCCCCCATTATTTCTCCTTTATTATAGAGACAATGGGGGTTTGATTTGTTAATATTCTACTAGTTACAGACATCATGTCCTCTCCCAGCTATCAAACCGAGGTCAATCTACCCTGTCTTACTTGCTTAACTCTTTTTTCACTAAAGATTGAATGATCAAATAAAACACCGCTAGCCAACCAATAAGTAACACTAATTCAAATCCTAAAAACTCTCCATTAAAAACACCGTTCATATTTTCAACGACAACGACGCTCGGAATAAACTGAAGTACGTTGTGCCATTCCGGTAATTGCGGATAAAACGTTGCCGTCATGAAAAGAACGACCATAATGATCGATGAAAGTGCTGCCGATGTCTTCGAAGAGTGCAACAGTAATCCGATCACTAATCCAACTTGAATAAATAATATTCCTCCGATGACCATAAACACAAATACTCCAAATAAATCGCTAGTAAAGCCCAAGTTTAAAAGGTACACAAACAGCTGTGACAGTAGTGAAAATAATAAAATGACTGAAGCTTTTGCTCTAATCACTTCCCGTAAAGAAAGTGGTGAAATAACTAATGCATCGAACCGAAAATTTCACCTTTATCAACAGAAAAGCTCACTTGATCTACCGCACATAAAAAGGCTGAAATTCTCATTCAGCCTTTTGGAGGAAACTTTACGATTATTGAGGTCCCTACGGAAGGTTTGCTAATGATATCAAACGTTCCGCCTTCCTCTACTACTCGCTCACGCATATTTTAATCTTCTCAAGCTAGGTTGTAAATGTCGGCCGACTTTCTTTATCATCATCTTACTAAAACCTGCCAGTTACATCAATACGATGGTGTTTTTCCATTTGTAGCCATGTAAATAATTACGCCTTTTGGGTACTAATAATGATAAGAAGACAAATCGTGTATGTACGACCATTTTTTTAGCTGTATTGATGTAGGAGGATTAACAACATATGAAAAGGATATTGCCAGGCTCAATTTTATCTTTTAATCAATATGGGCATTTAAAAATACCGAAAGCTGTAAAATGTGAATGTCCCGAGTGCGGAAAGACAACTGCTTTTATTCTAAAATCAAATTACCAAGCGAATAAAATTGGGTTATTCTCACAAGGAAATTGTCCATTTTGTAAAGTGACATCTTCATTTGTTATTATGTTAAAAGAGAATCATACTGGAACGAATGAAGCTGCTGATGTGTTTATTTATGATCAACGGCAACCTTTGCATCAAATCGAGAAACAGCCAGACATACCAGGTGATTTAATTCGCTCATACCGTTCAGCCTTAAAAGTTCACCAATCTAATGACCCTCTCGCAACAGCCGTAATGAGTAAGCGGGTACTTGAAAGTGTATTAAAAAATTTTCTCGGTGAGGATACGAACGGTTTACCTTTAGCAGATCGTTTTAAACAGTTGCCGAGTCACATCGACTTATCAAAACCAATATCATCCTTAAGTCATCTTATTGATCGTGACAGCACTTTGCAACAAATGCTTGACCTCGAACATGACCTTGATGATGAAATGGCAGAACTTTTAATGGATTTATTAAACGGACTTATTGAATACTTATATGTTCTTCCTGCAAAACTTGAAATGACACACGGTAGAATTGAAGAGAAGCTATAAGCCCGACTACAAAATAATAGCCTTCCTCCTAAAAAATAAAAGCTCGCCAATTAATATGGCGAGCTCTACTCTACTACTGAGTTACAAATATTAAGATAGTTACAATCTATTTTGAGTCCTCGATCTTTAAATATTTCGTCAATCAATTCTACCTCTATACACATCGCCTCTGTCAAAATGCCCTCATTGATATTTTTATTAATTTCTTCATAAAACTGAACTAATAATTCATCTGGTAATTTTTTGTACAAATTTGACATACGATCCCACCTAATCGAATTTTCTAAATCTTCTATATAATACACTAAAATTAATTATCGGTAAAATTATATGCTTGGCCTTGGCACTTTATTTCATACAAAAACTCACTTTACGCATGAATATTTACATACGTAAAGTGAGTTTTCAATTTCAAGATATTCTTAACCTAAATCAACATTATGATAAACTTGCTGCACGTCTTCTAAATCTTCTAGGGCATCAATTAATTTTTCAAATTGTTCTTGGGCATCTTCCGGTAATGTCACATCCGATTGTGCAAGCATCGTTAACTCTGCGACTGTAAAGTCTGTAACACCAACACTTCTGAATGCTTCTTGAACAGCATGGAATTGATCAGGTTCGGCATATACGATCACTGTGTCCTCTTCATCTAAAATGTCTCGTACATCAATATCTGCTTCCATTAATAATTCAAGAGTTTCATCTGCATTTTTTCCTTCTACACCGATTACAGCTGTTGCATCAAACATATAAGATACCGATCCACTTACGCCCATATTTCCGCCGTTTTTATTAAAGGCAGAACGAACTTCTGCAGCGGTACGGTTGACATTATTCGTTAAGGCATCGACGATGATCATTGATCCGTTCGGGCCAAAACCTTCATAACGAAGTTCATCATAGCTTTCTTCTGATCCGCCTTTTGCTTTTTCTAGTGCACGGTCTATAATTGCTTTCGGTACGTTATATGTTTTTGCACGCTCGATCACGAATTTCAACGCTTGGTTAGATTCTGGATCCGGTTCACCACGCTTCGCTGTTACGTAAATTTCGAGCCCGAACTTCGAATAAATACGACTTGTATTTTTGTCTTTTGCTGCTTTTTTCTCTTTAATATTGTTCCACTTACGTCCCATTATGGTCATCTCGCTTTCGAATCTGAATCTAAAGTTTCTTTTCAATTGCCCCTCGATTTTGAGCAATCTTCACTAGTTAATATTATACATCAACTGCAGTATTTGTTAAGTGGGTTTAACGAAAAAGAGAGACACATTGCGTCCTCTCCACTTCGTAAATGTAACGATCACTCTTAACCGCGGACTACAAACGCAAAGCTAATCAAAGCGACCTTATCTTCCTTACGAGCCCAACAAGCCCTCTACTCCCTAAAAATAAAGCGATCCCTAATACTAACTGAACGATCTTTTCAATCACCCCAAACCAGAATCCGTATTTTAGTCGGGGGTCGATCAAATGGTTAGCTACATCTTTTATTTGTATGTACTCCGGGATCATTGAGAAAAGTTGTGGAAGTGTATTTACAATGAGAAATAACCCTATTGCTGAAAAAGCAATAGACTGAATCTCGGTAGCACTGATTTGCATATCTGATTGATCGCTTTCTTGATCAGGTAATAAAAGAAACGAACTTATTTTTTTAGCAAAAATCCACAGTAAAATACTAAACATCAGCAATACAAAAAATGGAGCAAGGTTAAACCATGCATTTACCGAGTTAGCGTTATATTGCATTAATGAATCATAAAATAAAGGTAAAACGTAATAATTCGCCACCCTCGCTAAATGAAGCAACGACTGCAACAAAATATAAATAGCAAGCAACCTTAACCCTATAAAAGCTATTTTTCTAGCCATCTCCAAACCTCCAAAACTATAAAATATTTTAGTGCATTCTACTAATATTACGAGTGTAACTCTATTCTCCACATATCGTTCCTATATCCGTATCCTACTTAATAAGTATGTACATATTTTACCATTGATTTCTAAAAAAAATTAGACCCAAAACAAATATTGAAATTTTAAAAAACTTCAATATTTCGTCACCAATCTCCCCTTTTTAATGGTAAAATTAACCTTGGTAAAAAAGGAGGGGGAATTTTGTGAAGCAGAATGATCATTTTGCACCTACTTCAAAAAACGAACGAATTGTTACACTCGACATTATTCGAGCAATTGCACTTTTAGGGATTTTATCAGTCAATATGAAGTATTTTGCAACACCGGCAATTCAAGCAGAGATGGCCGGCATCACTTATGCCAACACATTACTAGATCAAATTAGTCAATGGTTCATATTTCTGTTTGCTGAAGTGAAGTTTATTTCGATGTTTTCGATGTTATTTGGAATTGGTTTTTTATTGTTTATGGAACGTGGGGAAAGACGAGGCGTAAATGTGAAGAAACTATTTAAACGACGACTGCTCGTACTTTTATGCTTCGGACTAATCCACATCTTTTTCATATGGCACGGTGACATTCTTACCTTTTATGCCCTTTTAGGATTTGTATTACTTTTAACGAAGGCAAAGAAACCGAAATTTTTATTAAAGGCATCTTTCATTACAATGGCGGTTCCAATTACATTTTTTCTTATAATCGCTTTGTTATTATCATCCGTAGAACAAAATCCTTCGCCTGAACAGCAAGCAACCTTTGAAAACGAAGTAAATAGAATTGTTGAGGTTTATAGTACAGGTAGTTACGGCGAAATATTTGTGCAAAGAATTAACGACATTGCGTTTATGATTGTCGGGAACTTCTTTCTTATTGGTGTTATTTTAACGATGTTCTTCTTCGGAATGTATTTATGGAAAACGGAAATATTTACGAATACAACGGAAAATATTGCTCGGGTAAAAAAAATTGCTATAACCTCTTTAATGATTGCAATACCTGGTCTTATTTTAGCAACTATAGGTAAATTATTGATTGATGGTGGCGAGTCACCTTGGTATTTTGTGCAATATGCTGGACTTTTTATGAGTGGCCCTACTTTAAGTATCTTTTACATTATGAGTCTATTACTACTGTTTGAAAACAAACAACGTCTTGCTCGTGTCGCTCGTTTTTTACAACCTGTCGGAAAAATGGCTCTTACAAACTATTTAATGCAATCGATCATGGTTACCTTTATTTATTATAGCTACGGTTTTGGTTTATTCGGACAAATCGGTCCGTTTTACGGCCTGTTAATTACATTCGGAATCTTTGCCGTCCAAATCGTTTACAGCTATTTCTGGATGAAAAAATTCAACTACGGTCCTATGGAATGGTTATGGAGAAGGTTGACGTACGGAAAAGAATCTGTGAACAAAAGTTTGTTTGAGAAAGCACAATAAGCGAGGGACAATTATGGAGAAAAGGGAAGACACCGTCTGGTCATTAAGGGAAATCGTACTAGAGGAGATTTTACCGTTAACTGGGAGAAGTAAACTAGAATTGAGTAATAATATATAAAAGTATGAGACGTTGCACATAAACCAAACTATTTATAATACAATTATAACAAGGGAAATTTCTATAACAGCATAAAGGATTTTGGTTATTCCAAATCCTTTTCCTTTTTATCCAGTTTAATAGTTTCGTTAAATTTATTGAAAACTAGAAAACTTAGAGGTGATTACATATGTACACTGAACGAGGCACTGATTATCAAACCCCAGCCCACGAGAACCCAGCTGGGTTTTGGGAAAGATTATTTGCATTACTTTTAGACGGACTTATTGTACACCTACCTATTGTTTTAATTAGTTTAATTATTTTCGGACAAAGAGAAATATTCTCAGATATCGTTATGTTTTTATATGGCATCATCCTCCCGGTTGTATGGTATGGATATACCGTAGGAAAAAGAATCATGGGGATCCGTATCGTTAAATTTAACGGTGAACAAGTAGGGATTGGTACGATGTTAATGCGTGACCTCGTTTCGAGGTTTATCTATTTAATTTCATTTGGGATCTTAGTTATTGTTAGTATATTTATGGTTGCGCTTAGAGAAGATAAACGTGCTATCCATGATTTCATTGCTGGAACCTGTGTTACATTTCATAAACCAGAATGAAAATTTAATTTCCAAAAAGCAGTGCGTTACTGACACTATAATGTTCAGCTCGTCATTGAATCACCATATTTTCACGGTTTAATGAATTCCATAATTCATTATTACCTTCACATCAAACAATATATAGTTGCGCCAAAACACTTTGCAACTATATATTGTTTGATGTGACTCTTTTTTGGTAATTATGAAATTCACTCGGTTGAAAACAAAATATTATTTCCTTTTCATTATAGGGAAATTTGAAGATGGAACTGTCCAAAACAAAGTGTCAAACACTTATGAGACAGCCCCATCTATTATTTTATTACATATACAACGCTCGATAGCCATACGCTCTCCTACCTTGAACGATCGGGTTTTGCACGCGAAAGGGTATATTAATTCTTTGGCCTAATTGCAAGTGATAAGGGTTAATCGTTGGATTTAATAATTGGATGACATCGAAATTTATTCCTAATTGTTTAGAAATGCCCCAAAATGTATCTCCCGGTTGAATAATATAGAAATTCACATAAAACCCTGGGATACGTACGGTTTGCCCAATCTGTAAAGCATTAGGTTCAATATCTCGATTCGAATCTAAAATTAAAGGAAGCGGAATATTAAAAAGCTGACTATAATACCACATGTTATCGCCTCGGCGTACTCTAATATTCAACTTAACCACCCCTCTTTCTTCTTATATACTTATGAAGAAAAAGAGGTCATTTATGCATATAAACATATACAAGATCACTAAGTTCAATGAGAAAATCACAGGCATACAGCCCGTGATTGAGAAAAAACAATTAACTTATCCTTTAAATATATCGTGGTCAACGTAACGTTCACCGTTCAGTTCACTTATGAGGTTGATCGCTACTTTTGCACCATCACCTGCAGTGATGATGGTATGCATCGATACACCTGCAACGGTCCCTGCTGCCCAAATACCTTTAACGTTTGTTTTACCGTTTTTGTCAACATCAATAATTTTATTAACTCTAGGCTCCGTACCTGGGGCCGTTGTAATACCTGCTTTTTCTGCTAGTTGGACTGACATTCCTGTTGCTAAAATAACGTGTTTGCCTTCAAATGATTTTCCATCTTCAGTGAGAACAATATGCTTCCCATTATCTGTTTGAATTTCTGACACTTCAGCAGCAATCCACTCTGTACCAAATTTCGTCGCTTGCTTCTTCCCAACTTCAACCATATCAGGTCCAGAAATACCATCTACACCGTAATGATTATCCATCCAAGCTTTTTTAGTGATACTCTTTTCATTATCTATGACTAACGTTTTTTTACCTGCTTTACTAGTCAACAACGCGGCACTTCCACCGGTTGGACCTCCACCAATTACAATAACATCATACATGTTAAATCTCCCCTTGAATTAAAGTAATTATTATTTAACTAAAATTATAAAAAGAGTTTATATATTTGTAAAGAAATAAGCCTCCACGTCACCAATTAACATGAAAAGTCGGGCGATTTCCTTCTCTTCGCTGTAAATCTCTATCGAGTTTTCAGTAGCACCCGCTTATTATCAGATTTTTAAATAGCTTCCTAATCTATGAAATTCCCCGCATTTTTGAATGCATCGATAAAAGTAAAAATTGAATATTCACAAATATAATGAGAAACCTATAATTAAAAATCAGAGGATATTGGAGGGTTTAGTATGAAAATGAAAATTTTTCTATTAGTATGTCTACTGATTTCTACGAATGCTGTAACAAGTTATGCAAATACTCCTGAACAAACACGACCGTTTGAAGATAGTTATATCGAAATCGGCTATAAAACATTAGGAGAAGCATTAGATGACTTTGAACAACATTTTGGTGAAAGATTAGTTTTGCCGTTACGTGTACCACCGGTTGAATTTACACATTATTTTGGCAGGTTTAATAACTTAGAAGGAGAATTGAACGACAGCTTTGAAGTTGAATTTATAAATGAGCATACGGGAAAAAATCATTATATGATTAATGTAAAACATATTGATCGCAAACTTAATATTCCAGCTAAGTATGTGATCAACAGTTTTAAGTTGAAGGATGGCAGTAAAGCTAACTATCTTGAATTTGAGTCATTTAACGGTCTAATTTTTGAAAAAGGAAACTGGCAATACTTTTTAAGTCATCCTAGCTCCATTTCTGACAAAATAACAGCTGAAATACTCGTGGAAATTGCTAATACAATATAAAATTGAGTATTTACTTATGCTTCAATGTTAAATAAAAAACTACTTAAAGAAAGAGATTGCCCACCTGGTAGTCTCTTTTTTTCTACCGGCCGTAAAACATTCGTATTTCAATTACATGTCCTTCGTAGTGCCAAAATTGGATGTTTACTTGATTTTCTCGATCTATATAACCGATAACATCCATTCCTTGTTCAACTATAGAATAGAAATTTTCTCCATAAACATCTTTCACTTTTTGGATTGGGACACCAACGCGGATCCCTTTTCGAGTCGACATAGTTTCGTCAATAGCTCTTAAATAAATAATCTTATTTTCCTCATTCGTACCAACGTGAAAATTTGAAAAATAAAGTGATTCTTTGTAGAAAACATTTTCGGATGTCGTATAAGGACCGTGTGCAGCTTTGAAGTATTCATCTACAGTATCAAATAACGAAATTTCTCCAAGACCTTCATTATTTAAATAAGTACTTTTTACAAATTGATGATTCATTTCATAAATGATCCAACTACCTAAACTTAAAATGATCAACAATGGAATACCCATGATCATTAGGGCAATCTTTTTTGAATGTCGATAATAAAACACCCCAAAAGCAATTGGAAACAAAATAAATAAAAATAACATAATAATACTCATTAATTGCACACCCTTTTTTGTTAATAATGCCGGTAGTCTATCATTTTAATCGCAGTAATCTCCTCTTTAGAAAAATAATCAATACTGTAAAATTCAAGAGAAATGCCACGTTTCCGATCTCGGTATCCGAGAACCGTCATGCTTTGTTCATCTCTATAGTAATAGTTTGGGCCATATACACTTTTAACTTTTTTAAAATGATCCCCAACTCGAATGTCTTGATCTGTCACAAAATCCTCAGAGTTCGTCGACAAATACCGAATGATTGCTTGGTCATCCCGATCTATCGAAAAGTTGTTGTACCGTTTTAAATCATTGTAATAAGATCCCTCGAGTGTAGAATACTCACCATATTTCTCTAACTCGCTATCCGTGATTTTCATTCCGACGTGAATACCATTTAAGGATACTTTGCTTAAATCTGTATGACGGGCAAAATGATATTGATAATCGAGCAAAATTAATAGTGTTATAACTGTACTAAATAAAATACTTGGTAATAAAAAAATAATAAAAACTTTTTTATTTACTCGATTCAAAATTAACGCACATGAAAATAGCCCAAGAAAAATTAGTAGAAAACTTTTCATGTCCGATAAAATATGAATGAAACTCAATCTTAACTCCCCCTTTTTACATACATAGAAATTCTATGTATGTATTTAAAAATAAATCCCCATTAGTGAGGATTGTAATTTTATAATTGTAACTGTCCTATTTTATAAGCAACTTTACTTAGAGGGTAATAAAGCAGCGTCAAAATGACACAAAACATTAAAAATGCTGGGGTCAACATAGGTTCAAACAACTTTTGTGGAACCCATGAATAGAGAACCATGATCATAAACAAGATGTTTGGACTAAAAGTTAAAAACAATATTTTTTTTATGTATCGGTTAAACCTAGAACCGAACTCTTTTCCAATGAGAAAACCGATCGAAACGACAAAAGCAGAGTATAAAAATAAAATTACCCACTGCATCTCAATTAAATAAGACCATAAAATGATCACTGTTGGATTTGAAAACTGATGATATAGAAAAGTTATAATTCCACCAATTATAAAGAAAATAAAATTAACTATGAATGAAAAAAGCATTATTTGTTTAAATTTTGGTGGGATGAAGCTTTTATAGTACTTTGCTAAATCCTCAGGACAAGGTAACTCTTGAACAACGATTGCTTCAGCTTGTTGCTTTGTATACCCGCTTTTCATATAGTCTTGCAATTTATCATAAATAAAGCTTTCGTATTCTAATAAGATATCTTCTTGCCCTGGATGTTTTTTTAAATTTTTCTGCAACGCCACTAAATATTCATCTGTTGTTTTAAGCATTTGAATCTCTTCCTAACACTTGATTCATAACTTTAACAAAATCAGACCACTCTTTATTTTTTTGCTGTAATACTTCAATTCCTTCAGCAGTGATTTTATAATACTTCCGCCTAGGTCCTTTCGGTTGCTCTTGCCAATATGACTCAATATACATTTTTTCTTCAAGCTTATGTAAGCAAGGGTACATTGTTCCTTCCTTCATACTTAATGCGTTATCGCTTCTCTTTTCCATTTCCTTTACTAACTCATATCCATACATCGGTCGTTCATTTAAGAATTGTAGTAAAAGAAGTGATGTACTCCCTTTTACAAGCTCACGATTAAACATTTTATCACCTACATAGTTTTACAAGGTATATATTTAAAATACTTAAAATCATTCATTAAGTCAATAATTTCTGCTAAAAAATCTGAAAAAGGAATCCACTAAAGTTTCTAGGATACTAAGCGATCGCCAATCTTTTTTAGAGAGAAAAATCATTATGAAACCTAAAATCATAAAATACAGTTGTCTAACACTTCGCCCACTCCCCATATTTTGCGGACATGAAAGACCTTATTTCATAGATTTGTTGAATTTTTGCAGTTTGGCGGACACTAGGGACCTTATTCCCTTAAAATCAACAGATTTCACTTCCATTTCTACCAAATAAGATCCCTCATGTCCGGTAATTCATAAAACCACGTTTTTTTGGTGAAATAACGGCTCTGATGTCCGCTTAGACCTGAGCTATGAGCCCTGAGAGCTCTCTTGCCTATTATCGCTCCCATATTGCGTAGTACATCAATTTTCTTTTTTACTAAATCGAAGTGCCTGCTTTATTCCACCTTTAAATGAAAACTTACCGTACATTAGTACGCCGCCTTTATATATTCGAGCTGCTAGAAGGTTTATTAAAATGACACTAATCACTAAAATCGTTATAATGACAACAATTTCCCATGTTGCCACTGGAGTCATACCCATACGCAAAAATAACAGCTGCGGTGTAAAGAAAGGTATATATGATAGTACTGTAATAAACGTTGCATCAGGTACATTTAGACCAAACATTGAAATAAAGAATGCGATCATCGCCAGGAAAATTAAAGGTTGAAGTGCTTGGTTTACTTCTTCAGCTCGACTAACTAGCGCACCTAGCATTGCAGCAACGCCACCGTATAATAAATAACCTAAAACGACAAGGAGCACTGCATAACCTATTAAGGACAAGTCAATTACATCACGTAACATCGTATCTAAGTAAGTTGCCCCGCTAATGATATAACCAACATATGCTGCAACTAAAATAACCCCTATATTCACGATGCCTGAAAGGCCGATCCCAGTGATTTTTCCAAACATTTGTGTAACTGGATTTACACTTGATACGATAAGCTCCATCACCCTCGAAGATTTCTCTGTCGCTACTTCAGTAGCAATCATTGAACCAAACAAAATTATAATCATATAGATTGCAAAAACAATTCCATATACCATCCAGTATGATTGCATATGACTTTCCTCTGTTTGTACAGCGCCATTTTCACTAAGTGGTAACTCACTAAAATTAATTGGGCTATAAATCATCGCAAGTTCTTGTTCATTTAAACCTAGTTCATTCGTCACAACCGTTTCCTTCATGCGTTGTACTTCTGTTCTCACTTGCTGGGCTAACATAAAATCGGTACCCGCCCCGTAAAATTCTACCTCTAAATTTACAGTTTCTCCTGATAATGCAAGTAAGTAGTCATACTCGGAAGATTCTACTGCTTCCTTTGCGTCTTCAAGACTACCGTCAGTGTATTTCACATAATTAAATTCACCTTCATCATAAGATGAGAGCAACTCGGTAATTTCCGCGTTTTCTATATCACTTATAACCGCAATCGTTGATTGAGCTTTTTCATCGTCTTTGTCGCTGCCAGTAAACGTATTGGCGATGTTTTCGACATTCATTAATCCTATCGCGATAACAGACATTATGATGGTCGACCAAAGAAAAGCTTTCGATTTAAGCCTTTTTCCCGCTGTATGAGCAACCGTAATCCAAAAATTATTCATCTGCATCACCCCCAACCTTATCGATGAATATATCATGTAGTGACGGTTCTTCGATTTCGAACTTACGAACAAAACCTTTTTCGGAAATCATTCGGAAAACCTCTTCACCGACCTTCTCATTTTCCACTTTTACGATCGCACCATCTTTTGTTTCTTCTAATGATAATACACCGGGAATCGATTGTAGGAAATCTAACTTATAATCTGCGCGAATACTAATACTTTTCATTCCATAGGAACGCTTAATTTCTTTTAAACTTCCTTGTAATACCGGTCTACCTCGTTTCAACATAATTAAGTCCTCACACAACGCCTCGACATTACTCATTTGATGACTTGAAAAAACAATCGTCGTTCCTGATTGCTGAAGGTCGAGTACCGCTTTCTTTAACATGTCTGAATTGACTGGGTCAAGTCCACTAAAAGGCTCATCTAAAATGAGTAACTCTGGTTTATGTAAAACAGCAGCCATAAATTGAATTTTTTGTTGATTCCCTTTCGAAAGCTCTTCTACTTTTTTATTTTCATATTCCGGCACTTGAAAGCGCTCAAGCCAAGTTCGCATCTCCTTTATAATTTCAGGTTTCTTCATTCCTTTAAGCCTCATTAAATACAATAACTGTTCCTTTACAGTCAGTTTCGGAAATAACCCACGTTCTTCTGGTAAATATCCGACTAAATGAGTCCGCTTATACGTGATACGCTCTCCACCCCAAGTTACTGAACCTTCTGTTGGATCAAGCAACCCTAGTATCATCCGGAAAGTAGTCGTCTTCCCTGCTCCATTCGCTCCAAGCAGACCGAACATCTCTCCCTTTCCCACTTTAAGAGAAATACCGTCTACAGCGACATGCTCGTCAAATTTCTTTTTAATGCTATTTATTTCTAGTGTCATCTTCGTTCCCCTTCCTTCTTTGGGTTGTAAGCCTTAAATTTTAGTAACCTATGTTTTCTCAATTACACCATTAATTCAGCTCAACACTTCTTTATTTTCTATAATTAATACGTTTTATATCATTATTAGTTTCAAAAACATTTATAAAGTAGCGATACCGCATAAAATCATACTGATTTTAACATAATTATGTTCTTTAAGGTACGCTATTAATAAGATAATTCCAAAATTTACTTTACGTTTGCTAGTAGTAATTTTACAATTAGATTATCAGTAGTGAATTTAAACTTTACAAAGATACTATGAAGATAAAATTAATTTGAGAGGATATAATTTTATGCAAAAAAAAACATTATTTTCTATAGCTACAATTGCACTAATTATTTTTAGTTTCTTAATTTTTACTTCAGAAGCTTCGTCTATCAATTTATCTACAAAAGAAAAATTAGATCAATACATTGAAAATACAGCTAAGAAATTAGCGATTCCAGGTATGACCGTTGCTATATCGCATAACGGTGAGCTGATTTATAGCGAAGCTTTCGGTAAAGATGTTCATCAAGATACCCGCTTTTATATAGGTTCAACGTCAAAAACTTTTACAGCACTTGCTGTCATGCAACTAGTTGAGCAAGGAAACATTGACCTTGATCAAAGTGTTACAACGTATTTACAGGATTTCACTGTATCTGATCAAATAACCGTTCGACACCTTTTACAACACATCAGTGGAATGACTGAATTTGAGTTCATTTCTAGCCTCCCTGAAGATGCACAGTTCTCAGACTTACTTCAAGATATGAATCAAATGTCGTTAACGTATCAGCCCGGAGAACAATTTTCTTACTTTAACCCCAATTATAGTTTACTAGGCGCAATTATTGAGAATACGAGTGGACAAAGCTATATAGATTACGTTGAAAATCATATCATTCAGCCTCTAGGGCTTCAGAACACTTCATTAATAGGAGAAGTCGATACGAATGGTCATTTATCATTCTTTGGTTTTTCTATTAAACGGACGGAACCACACATCAAGTACGATCTTCCGGCTGGTTTTATAACCTCCACTGCTGAAGATGTTGTCCGTTTTCTCGAAGCTATTCAAATGAAAGATCCTGTCGTTGGAGTTTCTCCTGAAGGTATTGACGAAATGACATCCTCTAAATCCTTTTATGGAATGGGCTTAATGATCGGCGAAATCGCTGGTCGCCCTGCGGTTTTCCATGGTGGAGCACTACCAGGATATACATCTGATGCGGTTATCCTCACAGAAGACGGATACAGTATCGCCTACTTAATCAATAAAAACCATTTAGTAAATGGATTTATTTTTAATCCTGCTATAACGAAGGGGATCGTCTCCATTTTAACGGAACAAGAACCCCCTTCAAATGTGAATTATTTCTGGATATACCGTTTGCTCATCATCTTATTTGCTGTTACGATCGTTTACAACACAATTAAAATTGCGAAAATGATATCTCGCCCTGAACAAAAGTCCGTTAAACAAAGATTAACTGCCGCGATCGTTAATTTGGTCATCCCTATAGCAACCTTCATTGCTATACCCATTTTAGCCGCAATGATTATGCAAAGAGGCATGACATGGGAGCTAGCGTTTTTATTAATGCCTGACATGATCTCATGGCTATTTATAGCATTAGCGATCCATTTAATACAATCTGTTATTCACTTTGCTTTTATTTTCAAACACTATTTTAATTTTAAAGCATCTACCACTAAAGATTAGGGTTTCATTTTAATTTAAGCAGTTCAAGTCGAAACAGGTTCCGCAGGGATGTACGAATCTACGGTACAGATGGAAATCGGTATGGTGAAAGGATTTAAAAGCGCCACTCCTGAAAAATTTTCAGTGGAGGCGTTCTAAATTCTCTCTAATCTTTTTTGCTGTCACAATTACCAACGGTTTATCATCTCAAGTAAATCACTAATTCTGTTTAATTGCATGATAAGCGGAATAATTAAACCTACTATACCTATGATCATGCTTACGATAAAACCGATTGGCTTCTCGGTAGTTCTTAGCTTTGTCATTGAAACGTATATCGAAGTAAAGATCGCAAAAAAGAGTAACATATAAACGCCAGCAAGTCTTTCTATACTATAAATCAATTCTACTGCAATCCACACTTCGTCTTTAGGAGGAGAAACATTAATCGTTTCTTCTACTTCGCCGAACCAGTTTAAAGCTAAAACCGTAGCATCTTGTTCTGTAACATTTTCCACTAAATAGCCATTTGGCAAAAAGTGTGCCGTTTTTACAAGTAAATAAGCAATGACAAACGCTGCGATAATAAAAGCGACTAATTTCAAAAAGTTTACGACTTTACTTCTTAAAGTTTCAGCCATTAACACTGCACCACCAACTTATGTGAATATCCACTTCTTTAATTTTTTTCATCGTAATATATCCACTCCACTTCTTCGTTTTCAAGGAGAGACTTAATCGTCTTTAAGTGATTCGTTTGATTGAGTATAAGATAACCATTAACGTAGTTTTCAGCGATACCTAAGTACAAATGATTTGTAAGGTAATCCCCCTTGTCAGTTTGATTCGTGACAAGAATACTTATGTCATAATTAAATTCTTTAAATGTACGACTAACATCTCTTTTTAATTTTAAAGGTTGTAAATCTTTTAAAATACTAGCAACAATTTCTTCATCTTCAATCGTCACACTCGCTACCCTCTCACGAAGACCGTCTGGATATTCGTTAATATTCAAAGTGAGCTCCTTGATGACGGCTTCCTCGTTCAGTTGATCAGAAACAAGCTTTGGAAATGTTGTATACTGCATATGGTTGACGAATAAAAAAATCACTGTAATTACTACCATTACAATCACCAATGACTTTATTTTAACTATTAAAAATATGCTCCATAAAATCATTAAAATAAATATTAAAATACTGAAAAGTTCGTAGTCTATGTATCTCAAAAAGAATTCAACATAAGAAGGTGTAGAAGGATATTCTCCTGACGTTGAATCGATCAATAATGTATCGAGATGAAATACACTTAAAATAGCAATTACTGAGAATGCCATAAGTACGATTGAAGCAATATGTTTCGTCCCACCAAGATACTTCCATTCCATGAATGCTTGAAAACTAAACATAGAAGTGAAAAAGAAAACTAAAAGCCACTTCATAACGTCGGTATTATGAATGTCTAACATTATACCTAATAAAATAAAGATCGAAACAATGATCACACTACCGAGCCGATCAATATTTTTCCCTTCTGTTTCTGATACATCTTCGTATCTTCCTTTCACAAGACGTTTCCCTAAATAATAATTGGCATAAAAAATAATAAAAAACACAACTAAAATTGCTAGATTCACCAAACCCCTCCTTGACTTATCATTTTATGCACAACTTTTTAAAATTCTTATTCTTATTGTAAACCGTCACTAATCATCGTTTAGACCCCTTAATTTTAACATTATATTCCACGTCTATGGGACAAAATTAATAAGAGGGTGGGACAAAAGTGTCTGACACCACGCGGATCCTACTAAATATAGATGTAAAGATTTATCATATGTCTATATTCAGTGTCTAGCGGTGTCTGACACTTTGTTTTGTCCCAGCCTCTCTACGCTTAACAGACAAATGTCCGCAACATCACAAATTCTATTTCATACACAAAAACTCGTATTATTTAAACGCTCTCCCCTTTGTTAAAATACATGGTACGCCTCTACCAACGGCACCTGGCTTACTCATTTTTTCTAAATAAGCCTCTCCTCTTGAACATTTATTTTTACATTTTAAGCAAGTACTCGATGTTACCACTTTTGTTGTATAAGCATATTTTTCATCGGCTGTTTTAAATGTAGCTTTTCTTTTTTTTCCCATAGCCATCGCTCCTCCATTTGATAATGTATAATATGCGTGAAATAGAGCGAAGTGAGTGCAATAACAATTAATTTTTGAACACTTTGTTAGGCTTTTAACTACAGATTAAAAAGCCAACTCATAAATATGTAACCTTTTTCTTCCCTCCTCGTCTAACTAATTGAAGAGCTAATAGAAGGAGATGAAATTAACATGAAAACAAACAAACATAAAAAATTCGGTAAGGTAATCTTAGCTGGGGCGTTAGTTAGCACAAGTATACTTTTTAGTGCACAAGCATTAGCAAATAACGAACTTAATCAAGAGGAAAGGGAAAAACTACTAGTAGAGATTAACGAAGAAGGGGATGATATTAACCACTATGAAACAATTGAGAAACTTCGCAACTATATAGAAGACAATGTCAATGATGGTAGCTTTGCTAGCTTGCATATTGACCGAGAAGAAGCCTTAACAGGGACCGTCGTCCTTTCTTTTACGAAGGAACTTTCACCGACCATAAAAGATGAAATCAAAGCATTAGTGGAAGAGCCAGCAAAAGTGTCGTTCCGAGTCGTTGACTACACAGAAGATGAATTAATTGAAAAACAAAGAGAAATCAATTTAGCTGCTTTTGAAGAGACCGTCTTCGAAGCTAAAGGAATATCGGTTTACCATACAAGTACGGATGTCATCAATAACAGAATAAATATTGGCATTTCCCCTTTTAACGCCGAAACTGCCCAAGTGATTTACGACTATTTTGATAGCAATATGATTAAAGTCGAAGAAGGCCAACAAGTCCGTACATTAATGGATGTTGCAACTGAAGAAGCTGAGGCTACCGAAGAAGCATCCGATACTTCTAAAGAAGTTACAACAATTAGTCTAGACGACGCGGCAACTGATGACAAACCAGGATTTTTCTCTAAAATTTTGAACTGGTTAACGCAGTGGTTTAAATAACTTATAGATTATAATTCTTTTAAAAATTATTGACTAACTTTTTAATACCACAACTACGCACCGCATTTTGCGGTGCTTTTGTATTTAGTAGTTGGATTGTTGGTTTGGCGTTAGTTGGTTAGATGGCTAATTGGAAAGCCGAAAGTTGGAAAGGAGATCGCCAGCCTTTTCCATATTAGAAAGAGATACTCCTGTGGTTACTCGTCGCAAAGCTGCATGGAGTATATTCTAAGATGTATCTCATGGTGTAATTGAGGTCAGTAGCTTTGGTGACGTTCAGCGTCATTCCGGTTTTGTATGAAAAAAAGAACGAGTAATTTCCTGAACGTGCCTCTAAAATTCGCTAGAAGTTTAAAGCGAAGAGAAGGAAATTGCTCGTTCTTTTACATAATAGATTTGTGACGGTTATCGTCAACCGGGCTTTATAGGAAAAAAAGCCGGCGATTTTAATAACCAACTAAAGTTATATGTTCACGATATTTTAATAATTAAATAACTATCTTGATAGTTTTATATGTAATAATAAATATAAGATAAGGAGGGTTCATTACTATTTAAATGAACGCTTTCCGATGGATTAAGAAACAATTATAAATTTGACATTTGAAGTTGCTTGAAGATACTTAATTCACGCGACATAACTAGGAGAGTGTTTAACATGGTTGAAAAATTAATGAAAGTATTTTTATTGGTTTTCCTTGTCTTCACAGCTAGTCACATAGCTTTTGCTGAAGAAGATATGAAAAAAATGTATTACATACTAAGTGATACTTGTCCTGTTTGTCAACAAGCCACTGAATTTTTAGATGAGCTCGAGGATCAAAAAGATTTAGAATATCAAATTATTCGGTTAGAAATAAGTAGGGATCGCGAAGAAGTTGATCCGTTATTTGAAAAGTATAATATTCCTCCTCAAGAAAGGTTAGTTCCTTTATTTATCTTTGAAGATGACGAGCATATTCTTGGTTTCAATCAAATTTTTCAAAGCGAACTTGAAGAACGTTTAACAGGAGAAAGTAGCACTAACCTCGGAATATTTAACACCGATTTAGAAAGTGTCCCTTTAATTTTAGCAACAGTCCTCATCGGAACAGTGGATGGGTTTAATCCATGTTCATTATGGGCGTTGATGTTTTTAGTTAGTATGGTTATTCGTTTTAACTCAAGAAAAAAGATGGCGATCGTCGGTGGATCATTTATCCTAACGATTTCACTCATCTACGGATTATTTATGTTAGGAACATTTACGATTGTCGTCAATATCATTGATTATTTTTGGTTTAGACTCGCACTGTTTTTACTGGCAATGTTAGTTGCCATTATCAATATCCGAGAAGGTTTCGGAAAAACTTCTCCATTGTCATTTACAATTAGTAACGATAACAAAAAGAGCTTTGTTAAAAAAGTAAGAGACAAACTTTTCCAAGTCGAATCAGTATCTGGATTAATTTTAGCATCGGTGACGATTGCCGCTTTCGCTTCATTCATTGAATTACCATGTACGGCTGGTTTCCCAGTCATCTGGAATGGTTTAGTTTCAAGTTATGGAGTCGGATTTGCGGAATACGGTTTTTACTTAATGATTTACTTGTTTATGTACATTTTAATGGAACTAATCATCGTAATCTTTATGGTTTGGACAATGAGAAAAGCATTTATGGGCCAACATTTAGGTGAAAACTTAAAATTAATCTCAGGAATGTTAATGGGCTTCTTAGCGATTGTTCTATTAATGGGTTATGAGTACATGAACAATATATGGATTGTGTTAGGTGGTTCAATAGTAGTTATAGCAGTATCAACGCTGATCATGATCATTAGAAAGACGAGCGGTAAGAAAAAGAAATAACCGAAGTAAAAAAGTGTAGCTAATTCGAGAAAAGATATTATATCTAAAACAATAAACAAGGACGGATTCACCTAATAGGCGAATCCGTCCTTCCTTTTTAAAGTATACGTATCTACTAATCAAATTTTGCAAAAGAACCTAAATCTAATACTGTCCTAACAAACCTTTTTTCATCGCCAATTTCTCACAGCGATGAAAGACAAACAGTCCTAAAATAAAATAGATCATCGAATTAATCAATAAAAACCCAAAGTCAGCTAACGGAATCGCACTTAATGTTAAGTTTTCCATCATTACCATGCGAACCATATCCACCCCTTTTACAAACGGGGCGAACGCAAGAAACGGAGCTACTGATAATGGAATAAATACGAGTGCCATTAATACGAATTGAAAAATTTGTAAAAATGCTTGAATTTGTTTAACGATAATTGCTAAACCGGCAATCATAAAAGACACACCAACGATACTAATCATCGTTAAAGTTAAAATCGGGATCGTCGTCATCGGATTAAGGCTTAGCCATTGACCTGACGTTAACATCGCCGCAAAAAGTAAAATAACCATCATGACTAGTTGCAGTGAAAATTGACCAACGATTCGAGTAAGCATAATTTTCCACACGCCCATCGGTGACATGTACAGTTGCTCTAACGTCCCTCGCATCGCTTCAGTGACAACAGAAAAACCGATAAAATTCATCGTCATTAATGTTAAACTCCAAAAAGCTACACTTACAATCGAATATTGCACATTAGCTTCAAAACTTGCTGGATCACCGACAAACATTATGCCAAAGAAGGCTGCTAGAAAAATGATGTAAAACGTAAGGAGTAAAGCAAGTGTATTCGGTAAATATCGTTTCATTTCTATATATTCTTTTCGAAAGTTTGCGTTTAATAAATTAAGCCATTGCATAAGCTTTTTCCCCTTTCACGATTTCCATGAACACTTGCTCAAAATCAATCGTCGTTCGATCAATGCTTTCAACGACCGTACCCTCAGCTTTAAAAATATCGAAAAGATCATATATATCTTCGCTTTTTTCTAAGTTTATATTTACGACTGTTTCATGTGAGCTCCCTTCATACGTACATAAAGGAAACTTCACTAAAAGCTGTTGTTCTTGAGCTACACTTAAAGTACCACCGAGTTTAATGGAATAGGCTCTCGTTTCAAACAACTTTAGTAAATTCTCCACCTTCTCATCAACGACAACCGTTCCTTTATTGATGATAATTGTGCGATCACATAATTCTTGAACAACAGGCATATCGTGTGAACTAATGATAATTGTCCGTTTTTCTTCCTTAACGATCATTTTTAAAATTTCTCGTAGTTCATAACTAATTTCAACATCTAACCCTAATGTAGGTTCATCTAATAAAATGACTTCAGTGTTTGCGAGTAATGCGACAGCGATCGCAAGCTTTTGCTGCATCCCACGAGATAAACCGTTAACAAGCTCATTTTCTTTTTCTTTTAAACGAAACTGTTTTAATAATTTTTCTACTTGCTCTTTTACGTCTTTTCGAGAAAGCCCTCGGTTCCCCGCAAAATATTCTAAATTTTCTCGAACCGTTAATCGCCAATACAAGTTACGGTTTCCTTCGAGTACAGCACTAATATGTTTTAAAGCTTTTAATCTCTTTTTCTTTATATCTAATCCATTAATATGAATTGACCCAGCATCCGCCTGCAAAAGCCCACAAATCATTTTTATCGTTGAAGTTTTTCCAGCCCCATTTGGACCTAATAACCCTAGCACCTCACCACGATGTACATCAAAAGACACATCATTAACAGCGGTAATGACTTCTTTCGTTTTTCTTTTTACATACTGCTTGTTTATACCACGAACCTCTATAATTTTTTCCAATGACACCCTTCCTCTCATAAACCTTATTGATTACTATAACTACATTATAAGTTGAGAAGAAGACGGATTAAACGTACGTAAGGTTGAACTTTCCTCCGTCTGAAGGTGGAGATATTGGGGTATTGTTTCTAGATAACAGGAGTGTATGGTGCGTTTTTTAGGTGAGGAGATTTATTAGTTTGTGGAATTTTTCTGTATCAATTTGCTTATCGAGTACTGTTCTACCCTTCAATATGTAGCTTTTCACCAGAATGTACTTCTCACCCCGCCCGGCGCACCAAAAGAAGAGGCTGGGACAAAACAAAGTGTCAGACACCGCTAGACACCGAATATAGACATATGGTAAATCTTTACGTCTATATTTAGTAGGATCCGCGTGGTGTCAGACACTTTTGTCCCAGCCTCTCCTAATAACCTTCGCCGATAAAGCCGTCGAAAGAAACTACTTCATACGCCACTCTACTAAAATCTAGCATCCAAATTAAAGCAAACCACTTTCGGCTCTGTCATTGATTCAATAGCTGAGCGCACACCTTCTCTACCTAATCCTGAACCTTTAATTCCTCCAAATGGCATCGCATCGATTCGATAGTCACTACTATCATTAACGATAATACCACCTACTTCAATATTTTTAATCGTGTAAAAGGCTTTGTTGATATCGTTCGTAAAAATCCCTGCTTGCAAACCGAAGTTGACATCATTAGATCGGTCGATCGCCTCAGACAAATCGTTCACGGGTGTGATTAAAACGACAGGACCGAAAATTTCTTCTTTAGCAATTTTCGCGCTTTCTGGAACTTCCGTTAACACCGTTGGTTCATAATAAGCTCCTTCACGTTTACCACCTAACTGTAACTTCGCACCTTGATCTAACGCTTCTTCTACCCAATCCTCCACACGTCTTGCTTCTTTTTCATTAATTAACGGTCCTACGTCTGTACGTTCATCCATTTTATCTCCGACAACTAATTTGTCTGCTTCTGTAATAAACTTCTTTAAAAACGGATCATACATGTCTTTTTCAACGAAAATTCGTTGTACACCGATACAATTTTGACCGACGGCCGAGAAAGCACCTGAGACTGAAGCACTCACTGCTTCATCAATATTAGCATCTCCTAATACAATCACCGGAGAGTTCGAGCCTAGCTCCATATTAACTTTTTTCAATCCTGCTTGGTGTGCAATTTTCTCACCTGTTTCTAAGCCGCCAGTGAATGAAACCATTTTTATCTTTGGGTGGGTCACAAGAACGTCTCCTACTTCCCGACCCGATCCTGTTATCACTGACAAAAATCCCTTTGGTAACCCCGCTTCCACAAAAGCCTCTGCTAATAATAATGCACTTAACGGGGTGACAGATGCTGGTTTTACAACAATAGCGTTTCCTGAAGCAATCGCTGGACCTATTTTATGGGCAACAAGATTTAACGGGTCATTAAAAGGGGTGATGGCAGCGACGACGCCAATCGGAAAACGATAATAATAACCTAATCGATTTTCACTACCTTCCCTTTGATCAAAACTAATCGTTTCACCATTGATTCTCCTCGCTTCTTCAGCGCTAATTTTTATCGTTTGTATCGCTCTTTTCACTTCGCCACGAGCCTCTGTAATTGTTTTACTTCCTTCTAAACTAATCGTTTTTGCGTATTTTTCTGCGTTATCTGCCATATAATCTGCTGCTTTAGTTAAAATTTCAATTCGTTCGTGCGTTGACCACGTTTTCGTTTTTTTAAATGCTTCATCTGCTTTTTCAATGGCTAGTAGCATTTCCTCTCTTGAGGCTGAAGGTACTTTTGCAATGAGCGAGTTGTTTTGTGGGTTAACGACATCAATCCATTTATTAGAAAGAACCCAATTTCCTGCTAAAAGCATTTTTTTCGTTTTCACTTTTGTACGCATCACGCACCACCTTCCCCTTCTAATTAAATTTAAATGTTTTGCCTTTGAAAGTTGATAATATCAATTAATAGGGAATATCCTGTTTCTACTAACCCTGCGCCAGCACCAGTGAGCATAATTGGTCCAGCTAAATCACATTCATAAACAATCGCATTCGTCGCGCCACTTACTCCAGCTAATGGGTCACTTTCTTCGACCATTTCTGGTTGAACTTTTGCTTCTACTCCTTTGTCATTCTTTTTTATTCGGGCAATTAAACGCCACTTCTTCTTTTCTTGCAAAGCATCGTCAACGATCTCACTTGTAAAGTGACTAATTCCTTTACATGTAACATCCTCAGCGTTTAATTGTTCACCCATTAAATAGTTTGCAAGAATAACTGCTTTATAGCGTGCATCGTAACCTTCGACATCACTCGTCGGATCTGCTTCTGCATACCCGAGTTTTTGCGCTTGTTTTAATGCGACTTCATAACTTGAGCCTTTTTCCATTTCGGTTAAAATATAATTAGTCGTTCCATTCAAAATCCCTTTAATTTCTGTGATTTCATTTCCGGCGAGTGCCGTCTCCGGCATCCGTAATGCAGGTGTGCCACTCATAACTGTTCCTTCAAAACCCCAATATACGCCATTATTTTTGGCTAGTTCCGATAGTTCCTTATAAGCTAACGCTACCGGACCTTTGTTTGTCGTAACGACACTTTTTTGATGTTCAAAAGCAGCGCGACAATGGTCGATCGCCGGTTGACCTGTTTTCACATCGGTATACGTGACTTCTACAATCATATCGGCATTCGCTTCTTTAATCGTTTTTAAACTATCCCAGCCTTTAACGAGCCCTGCTTGATCAGGATAATCTTCAACATTACCTGTTTTTTGAACGAGATCGAGCAATTTAGCAACATCCAATCCTTCCGGGTGGTAGACAGCGCCTTTCATCACATCTGTGACAGCAACAACCGTCGGTTCGAAACCATACTGCTTTTTTAGTTGTTCTTTATTTCTGATAAAAAGTTTTGCTAGCGCTTGGCCGACTCCACCAAACCCGATAAATGCAATTTTCATTTGTTCACCTCCAAGCATTTCTCTTTCTACTTTCCTACTTTCTAACCAACAAGCTAAATAACCAACCACTAACCAACTCTATAAAATCAACATTCTCCTCACACAATCTACGAAAATAGCTACTCCAATCGGAAGTGCTTCTTCATCAATTTCGAAATTGTCCGTATGAAGCTTTCTTTCATTTTCTCCTTCAAAACCGCAACCTAAGAAAAACATACTACTCGGTATTTTTTCAGCGATGTGACCGAAATCTTCGCCTCCCATGCCGAAAGGATCCTCGTAGATAGCAATGTTTTTATACAACGACTTAGCTGATTGTTTAATAACTTCAGTTAAATTAGGGTCGTTATAAAGAGCCGGCTCACCGTGCTCAATTTCGAGCTCATATTCACCACCTAAAGTTTCAACCATCGAAGCGACGGTATGAAGCTCACGAATTAATTGGGAACGAACTTCTTTCGTATAAGAGCGCATTGTTCCTGAAAGCTTTACAGAGTTTGGAATTACATTGGCAGCTTTCCCACCATGAATTTCTCCGACACTAATCGTTCCAACATCTAAAGGGTTAACTTTACGACTTATAAGACTATAAATTCCTTGTAGAACGAAACTCACTAGCCAAATCGGGTCTTTTCCTTGATGAGGATAGCCACCATGCCCTCCTGTTCCTTTAATCGTTAACGAGAAATTATCAATGTTCGCCATACTTGGACCGGAATGAACTTGAATTTCTCCTGTTTTTCGCCACGGACAAACGTGGAGGGCAAGCGCTTTACTCACATCTTCAATGGCACCCGACCGAAGCAAGTAAGGGGCACCTGTTAAGCCATGTTCATCGGTATTTTCCTCCGCGGGTTGAAAAATAAACTTAACCGTTCCTCGTAATTTACCAGCTTTTTGTTCTTCTTTTAATAGTTTTGCAGCACCGAGGAGCATCGCAGTGTGGGCATCATGTCCACAAGCGTGCATTACGCCTTTATTTTGAGAAGCATACGTTGCACTTGTTTTCTCTTCAATCGGTAACGCATCAATGTCTGATCGTAATCCGATGACAGGCCCTTCCATTCCTCTTAACGTCGCTACGATGCCGTGCCCAGCAATATCCGTTTGCAAATCATTGATACCCATTTTTAAAAGTTGCTCTTTAATATAAGCACTCGTCTTTTCTTCTTTAAAACTTAATTCAGGCTGACTGTGCAAATGACGGCGCCAGCCTATCAAATCTTGCTTGATTAATTCAGATCGGCTGACAATGTCGAGCATTTTCAAGGGCGATCAACTCTCTTTTGGTAATGATTGAAATGCTTGTGTTAAGTCTTCGATAAGATCATCTACATCTTCAATTCCCGCTGAATAGCGGATTAAACCTTCTGGTATACCCATTGCTGCACGTTCTTCAGGTGTACATTCAACATGACTTGTCGTTCGAGCGGGACCGACGATCGTTTCAACAGCCCCTAAGTTGGCAGCACGGTTAGCATATTTCAATTTCGGTAATAAGTTTCGTACTGTATCAACTCCACCTTTGACTGAGAAACTTAACATTCCACCGAATCCAGACATTTGTTTTTTCGCAATGTCGTGACCAGGGTGTTCTTCAAGTCCTGGATAAAATACATCCTCAACGATATCAATCGTTTTTAAAAATTGTGCAATCTTCATTGCATTTTCATTTTGGCGCTCCACTCTTAATTTTAACGTCTTCATACTACGTAACAACAAATAGGCAGCCATCGGATCTAACGTTGCCCCATTGATTTCACGATAATGAAAGACCTCTTCAACTAACTTTTTATCTCCACAAACAATTCCACCTAACGCATCAGCATGCCCACCTAAAAATTTCGTTGCACTGTGTATTACTAAGTCTACGCCATATTCGATCGGATTTTGGTTAATCGGCGTTGCAAACGTATTATCAATCACCGTGATCGCGCCTTGCTTTTTCGCCGCTTTCACCATGCGCTCAATATCAGTAATTTTTACAGTTGGGTTCGTAGGTGTTTCTAAATAAACAACTTTACAGCCTTTCGCAATTTCTTTTTCGATTTCTTCATGATTTCCTGTCTCACAAAGTTGTACGTCAATTTTTTGTTTCGGTAAGAACTCAGTAAAAATTTTATTCGTCCCACCGTACGTATCTTTAATCGAAACAACGCGGTCCCCCGGGAACAATAACGTCGCCAACGTATTACTAATTGCCGCCATTCCCGTTGAAAAACTTGTAGCAGCCTCTGCTCCTTCTAACAATCGGAGTTTTTCTTCAAAAGCTTGCACGGTCGGATTCGTGTTTCGTCCGTAAATATGACCTTCTTTTTTACCGGTGGCAACGTCATACCATTCATCCATGTCTTTATAGCCAAAAGATACACTATGAACGACAGGCACTTGTGTTGCACCAAAAGCTAAATAGTCTGCCTCACCAGCCCAAACGACATCTGTACCGATTTTTGATTTTTTCATCACAAAAACCTCCTTTTAATAGTAATAAATGTATTTTCTACTGCTTAAAATAGATTGAGGCTTCACAAAAAGTCGTTCATCACAAATGATTGAAGCGTACTTTGTCTTTTAACTACCCTGCCTAAAGTCAGTTAACGCCAAAGTAACCTATCGTGGTGATTTCATACTTTTTGTTAGCCTCACATCTTTTTCAACTTATCTTTCCATCTTGTTTATTAAAAGAAAAAGGATCCTGAACAATTAAGTCACGTGGAAAATTTGTAAATGTTTCACAACCTTTTTCAGTGACTCTGAATGTTTCACTAATTTCAATGCCGTAATTATCAAACCAGAGCCCAGGAATTAAGTGGAACGTCATATTCGGTCTTAAAATCGTATGATCACCATCGCGAATACTCGCTGTATGCTCTCCCCAATCTGGTGGATAATTCAAACCGACGGAATAACCGAGACGAGATTCTTTTTCTATGCCATGTTTTTGCAGACATTTTCGCCAAACCGCCTCTAAGTCCCCGCAAGTTTTCCCTGGCTTCACACTTTCTAATACTTCGTTTAACCCTTCAACGACAATCGGCGTAATTCTCTTAAGCTCTTTATTTGGTGCGCCTACTGAGATTGTTCGAGCGAGTGGTACGTGATAACGTTTATAGCATCCTGCTAATTCAATAATGACTGAATCACCATGTTGAAAAGAGCGATCTGTCCACGTTAAGTGAGGACTCGATGTATTTTCTCCTGTAGGAAGTAACGGCGCAATCGCTGGATAATCACCTCCAAATTGTTCTGTCCCGCTAACAATTTGATAATAAATATTAGCAGCTGCATCACATTCGCGTTTGTCTGTGCGAACATTCTCAATTCCTCTTTTCATAGCTGCTTCAGCAATTTTTCCTGCTCGGCGCATATATTCAATTTCTTGATCTGATTTAACAATGCGAACGTAGTTCACTAGTAAACCAGCATCTTTAAATGTTGCGTAGCATAAATGCTTTTTAAGTTGTTCATATGCTTTTGCACTGAAATAATAATTATCCATCTCAACACCAACATACCGTTTTCCATGCCCGATTTGCTTTAACTTGCCGGCTATAAACTCCATCGGATGATTAATGGTCGAATGAATGTAGTAATCTGGATACGGAATAATATTTTCTTCACTCAACCACGTCGTCACTTTCGCTCCATTGGCATCTTGGTTGCGACCAATCCAAATCGGCTGTGGTTCATCTATGACAATGACTAACATTTGATGCACGTAAAAGGACCAGGCATCATAACCTGAAAGATAATTAATATTTGCAGGATCCGTAACAAGTAAAACCTCAATACCCCTTTCGGCCATTCGTTGCTTTGTTTCACTTAAACGATTTTGATATTCTAAAATATCAAATGGAAGCACGCGGATCCCCTCCTTATTTAGATGAGAATTAAAATCACAATTAATTTAGAATATTTGAATATTAGGTACTATTATCATATTAAATTCAGCATCTATACGGAATGTCAAAACTGTATGAAGTTTTTTATGAGGGCTTTATACAATGTTGTTAGGCGTAAGTATGGGGAGGGGGGAGCGCACTTGAAAGTTTGATTTCCCCTCATGAATAGGCAAATCTTGATGGACCGAAACGCTCGAGAAGCTAGGCGCTGGAGCTAGTCAGGATTCAAAGTAAAAAAAGTTATGCTTTCTTATTTTCAAAAAAGGGCTGTCCCATAAGTGTCTGACACTTCGTTTTGGGACAACCCTCACTAAATTAAAAGCCATTATTCACTCTAAGTGCGTGTTCAAAAAAGAGGATAATTAGAGCCGAGGCGGTCGAAAAGCGAGCCAACGAAGAGATTCGCAAGTTTGTATTACCGGACTTTTGGAACATCCTCTTTAAATTTTCTTCAACATCCAAAGCCTCACACTTAACTCTAGTAAAAATAAGTCGTCAGAATTGACTAAAGATAATTGCGTCAGTGACTCAATATTTCTTAAACGATGTAACAACGACTGTCGATGTAAATTAAGTGCTCTTGCGGTCTGGCTTACATTGCCTTTATATTTGTTATAAATCATGAACGTATAAAGTAAGTCGGTTTGCCGCTTACGGTCATATTCTATTAAAGGCTGCAGTGTGTCTTTAACAATGTTAGCAATTTCATCTTCGTTCGATATCGCCATTAACAGTCGATTTATTTTTGTATCACTAAAAAAAGTCCGTTCTCCTAACCCCTTTTGTTTTTTTCCGATATCCAAAGCCGTTTTTGCTTCTTGATAACTTTCATGGAAGACGTACTGACCGTCTTTATGCGTTGCGATCCCCCATGATAAAACGACTCCTGAGAGAAGGTCGTACAAACGACGTTCGATGATATCTAAAAATTGATTCGCCGTTTCCATGTACGGGTGGTGATCGGCCTCTAAAAAAATAATGAACTCCCCTTCTTCAAAGGTCGTCATCGTCCTCCGGTGAAGCAGTTTCCCAGCACTTGTAATTTCTTTTTGGACATAGTAGTTCATACTTTGTAATGACGGCATTGAGCTTATGTCATCTTTTTTTTCTTGTGCCTCACCTAGTATGCAAATATACGGACGTCTTAAATCATAGCCAAGCAGTTGTGCTTTTGAAATGAGGCGGTCATTCACCTCGGTATTATTTTTAGCAAGACTTAAAATAAAGTTCTCTTTCAGTCGAATTTCTGTCATTTCAACCGCATTTTCTTTTACAAAATAAAGAGCACAAGCAGTAAGGGCATGATCGAAAACGGTCATTACAAATGTCGTTAGTTGCCCACGATCTTTTAGTTGAAAAAAGAGGCTCCCTTGTTTTTTTTCATTATTTAAAATCGAAAGGTAAAGATACATCTGACCTTCTATCCTGTATTCTTCGATGTAATGATAAAGTGGGTGTTCATTAAATAGTATATGAGTCTGTGGGATTTGTTGCATTTGACCACGACCATCGCCATAAAAAATCTTTAAAATTTTATGATCAAAATGGCAACTTGCCCGAATTATTCTACTATGATCGGTAATAGCAACTGGAATTTGGCAATACTTGTAAATAGCATTTGCAATATCTTGAAGTCCTTTGCCGTGAAGTACGCAATTAATAAGTTCTTGGCGCACTACCTCCCCTTGTTGCCGTTCTCCCTTTTTCTCTTCATTTATTTTGTGAAGCACGATTTCTAAAATATCACCAAAACGAGTTTCCCAAGGAATTTCGACAATAATGAAATCATGATATTTTGCTAATTGTATCACTTGTTCTGGTATTCGATGAATGTAACGTCCGATTGAAAAAGCTAGTACAGAAGCTCCAGAATCAATAACGTCCTTCACAAATTGCTTTAACAAGATAGGGTCGTCTTCACACCCAATACCAGTGCTGAGGACCATTTCATTTTTTTTCACAAAGTTTTCAACCGGTAACTCTATCACTGTAATCCGTTCAACGAAGGTCTCATTTAACATGTTTTTACCCGTTTTCACTTTGGCCGTCTCAAAAATCGGTAACTGCACAACATCCTTAACAGATAATCCCACTTCATCACCTCAGCTTTACGAAAGCTAGTTATTTATTAGTTTATGAAAAGGTGCTTTGTCCTAGACATATTCCCTTCGTATTGAGCTTTAAAACAAAAGGAGGTGGTATTTGTTTCAATGTTATTATTTGTTAAAAATCTAAACCAAACAAATAGTAATAAGGTAATCAATAATTAGTCAAATTTTAGCGTTTATAGCATATTTTAATTATTCTTGGGTTGATGGAACTTTACGACCTAAATTTGCCAACGGGAATCGGATCAAAAACGTCGTTCCTTCATCTAGCTTACTTGTAACAGTTATCTTTCCTTTTAACATCTCAATAATTTGGAAAACTACCATCATTCCTAATCCCGTTCCTTCTCGACCTTTCGTTGTAAAATACGGTTCACCAATTCTAGCAAGCTGTTGTTCTGACATTCCCTTTCCATTGTCGGCAATTTTAACAACAACTTCATTATCACCTTGTAACGTATTAATTATTAATCTTCCCGAATTGGGCATGGCCTCAATACAATTTTTGGTAATATTTAAAAACGATTGTTGTAACAGTTGCGGATCACCGTTAATCATATATGTATCTAACCTTGACTCAATGGCTACACAATTCATATTAGCTAACGGGGTGATCATTTCAATCGTCGTTTGGAGCTCTTCTTTTATATCAACCATCCGAACATTTTCTAATGCTGGTTTTGCAAACGTTAAATAATTTTTAATAATATCATTTGCTCGGTTAATTTCGTTGATAGATAAATTTATAAACTCTCTTTGCTTTTCTCTTGGCAATTCAGTCTTATCCATTAATTGTAAAAAACCTTTCACCACAGCCAATGGATTACGGACTTCATGAGAAATTGAAGAAGCTAAATGACTAACAACTTCCATTTTTTCAGCTTTAACAACTCTTCGCTTTAATGAAGCATCCTCCCGTAAAATTTCAATAACATAAACTGATCCAACAGTAGTGATTACTAGAATAAGTAAATAAATGAAGCCAATAAAAAAACTAATGCTAACTGAAAAAAATAATGATAATACAACAATTACTAACAACCCAAGTACAGTTGAAAATAGCGATGTAATTAATAACTTTCTATTTTTTGAACCATGGTGAAACTTTGGATATAAAAACAAACAAGAAATAAGCACAAATGTTGAGATCATTAAGTTCGAATAAAATCCATATCCTCCTAAATATAAACGATAAGCATTGACAACAAGCCAAGCAAAAAATGCTGCTGGAATTCCTCCATACATACTAGATATGATGACAGCAACATTTCTTAAATCAAACACAAAGCCTTCTTGCAATATGAGCGGAAATGACATACAACTAACAATAGCAATAAAAGAAGCGCTAACTTTTGTCCAATATTTTTGTTTTTCTGAGAACTTATCATGACTACGTTCAACAAGCATCGGAATAAATATAAGAAAAGTTAGTAAAAAAAGTACATTTAATAATAGTGGTTCAATATTAGTGAACAATATTATGTCCCCCTTAAAATAGACCTCTCTATTAAAATAATATACTTCATATAAAATTAAAAGTATTTTCAGTAAAATCTGAATTTTTATACAAAATTCTCTTAATGAACTTACCACTTGGAAAGTATCAAACATTCTAACTCTCTCAAAAAAAATTTTTTTCTCCTATTCATTTACATACAAAACGCCCATGACGATTAATCGTCACCATCTAACATGAAAAAATCCGGTCGATTTCCCTCACTGCGCTGTAAATCCGTTCCGGCTTTAGAGGCTTGTTCGGAAAAGTCGACCGTCATTTTATTTTCATACAAAAAGCTAGTGTCATCAAATTTGATCAACACTAGCATACAACTCTTTATTGACTTAACGTCCGATGTGGTAAGCTCCAGCGCATATAAACGGAAAGCATTCTAAGAACAACAATGACTACAAATAAAATCATAATTCCGACAGTACCTGTCACAAGCTCTAGACCAATCACTATTCCAGCAAGCATCGCCCACACGATATAAATTTCATTGCGTAAAAATATTGGTTTCCGACCTGCTAAAACGTCGCGTATCATGCCACCGCCCGTACCGGTTAACATCGCTGCAACAATAATGGCACTTAAAGAATGGCCCATACTTGTCGCATATAAAGCCCCTTGAATAGCAAAAGCCGCTAAACCGAGCGCATCAAAAATCAAGCCCCATTTCATCCATTTTGTTACCCACAACTTCGGAAAGAAAAAGGCTATTGTCATCACTATGAGAGCAATCGTAAAAAGATGTCCTTGCTCCCATAGAGCAGAAATTGGTAAGCCAACGAGCAAATTTCGAATCGCCCCACCACCAAATGCGGTCACTAAACCTAATATATATACTCCCATTAAATCATAGTCTTCTTCCATCGCCACGATCACTCCACTTAATGCAAAAGCAATGGTGCCGATTATCGTTAAAATTTCCCAAGTCATACCGCATACTCCTCTATTTTAAAGTTCAAGCTAATCAGCTGGTAATATATCGTCACCATGTAAGATGTAAATGCCGGCGTAATTCTCTCGCTTCGCTGTAAAGCTACTGACCTCAATCACATCATGAGATAATTCTATGTGGAATCATCGTGTAGCTTTGCGACGAGTAACCGCAGGAGCACCTTCTAACGAATTTTATAGGCTCGCTCGAGATTTCAGCCGGACATTTTTAAACAAAGCGTTCATGAAGGTCAATCATCACTATTAATATGAAAAAATCAGGTTTTTCCTTCGAACTTACCAACCATCTGTCAAACTTTTACATACAAAACCTTCATGACGGCACCCCCGTCACCATCTAAAATGGAAAGTTAAGGTAGGAGCGTAGCCTAACCAACTGTCCACTAACCAACTATCTAACTTTTACATAGAAAAAAGACACAAAAGTGTGCCTAATCATGAAAACTAATATTCTAGCACAGATAATATCTTAGACTAAATGTGCTAGATTTTGCAACAAAAATAAACTTGCGTAAATTTAAAAGAAATGATTTATCTTCAATGTGTTTTGTGAAGAAATTCATTTAAAATTTCGATGCATAAAGCATAACAAGGTGAACAGTTTGGGGAGAGTGTGCAGCAGTTGGGCGGACATGTATAGTGGGGCATGATGAGGATTTTGCGTTACCTTTTGATCGGTGTAGCACTCGGCTGGGTCACGCGAAAAGATCTCGCGTTACCTTTTGGTGAGTGTGACGCTTTGGTCGGGCACGCGAGAAGGTCTCGCGTTACCTTTTAGTAAGTGTGACGCTTTGGTCGGGCACGCGAGAAGGTCTCGCGTTACCTTTTAGTAAGTGTGACGCTTTGGTCGGGCACGCGAGAAGGTCTCGCGTTACCTTTTAGTAAGTGTGACGCTTTGGTCGGGCACGCGAGAAGGTCTCGCGTTACCTTTTGGTGAGTGTGACGCTTTGGTCGGGCACGCGAGAAGGTCTCGCGTTACCTTTTAGTAAGTGTGACGCTTTGGTCGGGCACGCGAGAGGGTCTCGCATGCCTTTTAGTTGCAAATGCAAGTACATATTAGCCTGCATTTTCAATTGTAGTTACGATTTTGCGATAGGATACGGAACCCTTAGGAAATTCCACCCCTTTTTCATCTAAATGATGACGGTAGACCTTCATGCTAGTCTTGTATGACAGGAGCTTTGCGATGCTTAGTCGCTTGTTCATATGCATAAGCTAATTGGATCAATGTAGGTTCACTATAAGCCGTGCTCGTAAACGTAATTCCGACAGGCTCTCCTTCTTCAGTGTATCCAGCTGGAACGGTGATTGACGGATAACCAGCTTTAGCCGGAATGGCTGCACCGATATTGTTAGGGAATACGATTGCTTCTAAGTTATGTTCTGTTAAGGTAACATCAACCCCTTGTTCAGTAGACAAGTATATATCTTTTTCACGGGCATTTATATATTCTGCTTCAGTCAACGTACCACTTGTTGCTTCTGCGCCCTCTAACAGCGTTTGCCCGTAACGGAGCATTTTTTCACGATCATTACTGTTAAAATCGATCACATCTTTCAATGAGCGAACGTTGATACTCTGATCCAGAGAATTTAAATAAGCATTTAATGACGTTTTGAATTCATACGTTAATACATCGTAGCTCCACTTTGCTTTCGTGGAAGGGATCGTCACATCGATTACCTCAGCACCTAGCCTCTCTAATTGGCGAACCGCCTCATTCATGACCGCTAATTTATCTTCTTTCAAATAATCAAAGTACGTTACTCGAGCGATACCGATGCGAACCCCTTTTAAATCCTTCCTATTTAAAAACTGTGTAAAGTCAGTATCGGCCAACGTGTTTGTATTTGTAATAGGATCTTCATGATCAATCACTGTAATTGCATTTAAAACGTGTACTGCATCTGTTACGGTTCTTGCCATCGGTCCTGCCGTATCTTGACTGTTTGAAATCGGGATGATCCCAGATCTACTCACTAATCCTACGGTCGGTTTGATCCCAACAAGTGAATTTTGACTTGCAGGGCTTAAGATCGATCCCGAAGTTTCTGTGCCAATCGCAGCTGTCGCAAAATTAGCAGCAATCGCTGCTCCTGACCCAGAACTTGAACCACCAACATCGAATTTTCCTGGCCCATATGGATTAAGAACTTGTCCCCCTCTTGAACTGTATCCACTTGGCATCCCTTGTGTCATGAAGTTTGCCCATTCTGTCATATTCGTTTTTCCGAGAATAATCGCCCCTGCTTCTCTTAGCTGTGTAGCAACTGCAGAATCTTTTTGGGCGATAGAGTTTTGTAGAGCGAGAGAACCTGCGCTCGTATGCATTTTGTCCGCGGTGTTAATATTATCTTTTAAAAGAATCGGGATACCATGAAGTTTGCTACGTGGCCCTTTCTGTTTTCTTTCAGCATCAAGTGCTGCAGCAATATGTAGAGCATCAGGATTTACCTCTAAAACAGATTGAATATGATCGTTGTTCGCAATTCTATCTAAATAAAGAAGAACAAGTTCCTTTGATGTTAGTTCGCTAGATGATAGTTTTTCTTGAATACCGTCAATCGTTGCTTCTTGCAACCAAGTTTCTTGAAGTTTCTGTAATTTCGGATTTTCCATCATAAATTAACCACCACTACTTTCACTTTTTATTCATTAATATTTGTACTTATGTGAAAACTAGTTTTTTTACCCATTTTAAACTAAAATAAAGATTGTTGCTAATATTTAAACTTTATAACAAGCCAATTTTCACCTACAAAACTCTCATGGGGTCGCTTTTCGATCTTCTCTTTAAACTTCTAACCGCAAACAATATTAATGTAACCTTTTAAGTTATAAAACGACTAACATTGTAACAAACCTATAAGAGGTGAATAAAATGAAAAAGCTTTGGCTAATTTTATTAATTGGAATGATCGCTGCTATGACCATTTCTGGTTGTGGCACTGCAGATGAACAAATAGATAATAATGTCGGGGGAAATATAGACACTGGTTATGAAACCTCGACTGACAATGGAGAGGATAAGGACGAAATCGCAAACGAAATGTTATCAACAACCATTCAGCTTAAAGACGGGGATTATATCTTTTCATTAAAAAATAATAGTGACAAAGAAATCGAATTAACCTTTAGTAGTTCACAGGAATATGAATATGTGATAAACGACAGCGAAGGAAATCATATTTATACGTACTCAATGGATAAAATGTTTGCTATGATGATGAAAATGAAAACTCTAGCACCAGAAGAAGAATACAATATCAACATTGATGTTAAAGAAGTTTTAGCAACACTCGAAAAAGGGGTCTACACACTCGAAATTTGGCCGGTTGCAGCAGAAACAGAAGGGTTAACGTCAACAATTGAAATTGTCGTTGATTGAGTGAATTTCATAATTACCTTAATTGCGGCATAACAAACCATATGTAGTTGCGAGCGGTATAACGCAACTACATATGGCTACTTAATGGCGAAAATATTGAATTATGAAATTCATTAAATTAAAAGAAGCATATCCTAAAATTTACGGGTTTAATTGAAAAATACGAAAAGGTAAATCAAACCATAGTGAACATGCAAATAACACCTTTTCAAAAGTATACACACAATAAAGGTCAGTAAAGAAGGGCGATCAAAACCAAAGTGTCTGATACTTCGGTTTTGATCGCCCCTTTTATATCTAATTGCTTATTGCATTAACACTTATCGTTCCTGAATTATTTTTTGCGTATGTCCGCATTGCACATTGATCGTTACTATTCACCTATAAACGCTATAAATAATTTCTACGTTTTTTACCTCTGCATAAATCTTTTAAGAAAAACAATCCTACCTTGTCAAATCCTCAATTAAATTTTTCAAAACTTTCGCAGCAACGACGCAGTCATTTAACGCCGTCCACTCTTTTGGATTATGACTAATGCCGTCTTTACTGCGTGCAAATAACATCGCGACAGGTATATGACGACCGATAATCATCGAATCATGTCCTGCCCCACTCGGTAATAGGTGGGCACTGAGTGCTTCCTCTTCCACTGCTTTCATTACTTTTCCTTGCATCTTAAACGAAATTGGTACTGGTTTAATGCGAATGTTTTCGTGAAAATTTATACCGACACTTCTTTCTTCAGCAATCCTCTTTCCTAACTCAACAATTTTATCAATTAATAAATCGCGAGTCTCTTCGTGAATATCACGAATATCAACAGTAAGCGTAACTTTTCCTGGAATGACGTTAATCCCATTTGGATGAACTTGCATTTTTCCAATGGTAGCTACTGCAGTCGGACTTGTTTCCCGAGGTAAACTTTCAATTTGAGCAATAAATTGACTCGCCGCAATTAATGCATCACTTCGATCATTCATCGGTGTATTGCCGGCATGCCCTGCTTCTCCAAGAAACGTCACTTCAAGCCAGCTAGGACCAGCAATCCCTGTCACAACACCAACAGGAAGGTCTTTCTTCTCTAGCTGTTTTCCTTGTTCAATATGTACTTCAACAAAAGCAGCAATTTCTTCTTTGTTCCTTGTTGATGAAAAATACCCGTCTACCGTTAAGCCATCATCTTCTAACACTTGTTGAAATGATTGTCCGTAAACATCTTTTAAAGCTACCTGCTCATCACGTTCGACATCACCTAGCATTGCAGCACTACCACTGAAGCCCCCGTTAAAACGTGAACCTTCTTCGTCCGTGAAAATCGCCACTTCAAACGTCTTGTTCGGTTGATATCCTGTTTCCCTCCACGCTTCGACAACTTCAAGTGCCGTTAAAACACCTAACGTACCGTCGAAGTGACCTCCGTTTGGAACGGTATCGACATGTGAGCCTGACATGACGACTTGTGAGTCTTTTTCTTGCCCTTGTAACCGTCCAAATATATTACCTGCACCATCTTCACGAACATCGAGACCTGCTTCTTTCATCCAAGTTTTGACCAACTCCTTAGCAGCACGCTCTTCTTTTGAAAAGCCCATCCTACTAGAGCCACCTTCTGCCGTCAATCCAACCTCTGATAGCATCGCTAATCGCATTGCCAACCTTTCTCCATTAATGCCAGATTCACTTAAACTGTTATCATAGTCAGTCATTAGTCGATCATATAATTGCTTTGAAAAGTCTTTCGTTAAACTCATGCTTCTTTCCTCGCTTTCATTTTTAATGGGGGTGATTTCACTTTCCCTTCATTAATTGTTTTAAAAGTTTAATAGGCTGAAGTTTATAAAATGCTAAAGCAACCGGTGAAGCAATACCCCAAAATAATGCCACTCCTGAAATAAATATTGTGCAACCTTTCCAGAAACTCCCCATAAAGTTGCTCCAAAAAGAACTAGCGCCATTCCTATTATTCTTAATTTTCGGTCACTTGAAGTCATTATGTTTCTCCTCTTTTTGTTAACTGCCATACATATCATTATAAGTGAACTTTTTATTTATCATTTTACCATATTAAACTTCTCTACTCGAATATATTAACCACTTGTCTTGAATGTGATATGATTGGATTACTTTATAGTCATACAAGGAGATAGAATGTGAAAAACAATCGTTGTTATGCTTTATTTTGGATTTCAATTGCACAACTTTTTGCACTTTCACTGTGGTTTAGTGCGACAGTCATTATTCCAGACTTAAAACTTAATTGGACGCTTAGCCCGATTTCTGAAGCGCTCATTACTGCCTCAGTACCACTTGGATTTATTTTCGGTGCATTTTTCAGTGCGTATTTCGGACTTGCAGACCGTTTTAACGCTCGAAAAATCTTTGCACTATCAGCAATCATCGGTGCTGCTATTAATGGCCTATTAATCTTTTCTAGTAGTGCACTGATCGCTATTTTGCTTCGTTTTTTCACAGGAGTCACTCTAGCTGGCGTTTATCCAATCGCCGTAAAACTATTAGCCTTATGGTTTCCGAAAAAAAGAGGTTTAGCAATCGGCATCTTAATCGCTGCTTTAACATTAGGTTCAGCACTACCACATTTTATCGTCATATTTTTTGCTAACTTTCATTGGCAGTCGGTGATCATTACAAGTTCCTTAATGGCCATTTTCGCTAGTGTTATTATGTACTTTATTGTTAAAGATGCCCCAACGAAAGCAAAGAAAACGGTCGTTTCATTGAAACTGCTAAAAGAAGTAGTAAAAAATAAGCCAGTTATGCTCGCCAACTACGGTTATTTCGGCCATATGTGGGAGCTTTATGCGATGTGGACATGGCTACCAGCCTTTTTTACTGCAAGTTTTTTCGCTTTTTCTAATGAAGTAAATCCAGCACTAATTGCTTTATCCTCATTTTTATCCATAGGTGTTGCAGGTGCAATTGGTTGCATCGTCGGTGGCTATTATGCTGATAAAATCGGCCGATCCCGCTTAACGGTGATCGCGATGTTTGTTAGTGGGCTGTGTGCAATTTTGATCGGGTTTACATTTGGCCAAGCGACTTGGATAACAATTGTTGTTGCCATGGTTTGGGGTGTTTTTGTTATTGCAGACTCCGCGCAATTCTCTGCAGCTGTCACAGACTTTGCAGAAGGAGAATATATCGGTACTGCCTTAACGTTTCAAATGTGTATCGGCTTTGCTGTAACGATAGTTACTATCCAAATCATACCTTTGCTAGCCAGCTACATTGGCTGGCAATGGGTTTTCAGCTTACTGAGCATCGGTCCCTTCTTCGGGATCCTATCGATGTTAAAACTAAGACGATTTGAGCTAAAAGAGACAATTGAGAACTAAGTTTGCTTTACTACTATTATTTACTGTACAGCGGCCTGAAGCGGTAATGATTTTAAGGCAATAAAGCCACAAAAATCATTACCGCTTTTTGATTACCTGATCCATGCTCATTAAGGCGTAATAATCACATCAACAGCGCCAGCGCCTTTTTTCGTTTTCAGTACAGCTAGGACGTGTCTGCGCATAACGTAACTCATTCCTTTCTCTAGCTATTAATGTATTATTCGTGAAAAATACTTTTAATCCTTGTTCATCACCAAAAAAAGCAGACACTCCATTGAAGTGTCTGCTCCGATAAAATTTATACTTTTTCAACATTAACTCGACCAGAAAAGAATGTTGCTCCTCCGCCCATGTCGGCTTCGCGATCAGGAGTTAGTACGTTGACAAAGTATTTTTCCCCTGGTAGGTCAGCCCATAAACCTTGACTAACAACGACCCCGGGAAGAACATTTTCACCGACGGCAGCGACTAACTCACATTCACCGCGTTCGTTCGATACGCGAACTTTATCGCCGTCTTCGATCGCTAACTTTTCAGCGTCGCTACTATTTAAATGCAGTCGTGGTACCTTCTCTAAACGAATATGTTTTTCGTTGTTCGAAAACGTTGAGTTTAAAAAGTTATGGTTCGGTGCCGGTATGAATAAAAATGGTAACTCATTATCTTTAACGATCGGTGTATACGTTGGTAATGGTGAAAAGCCAACTGAAGCTAACGTCTCTGAATAAAGTTCGATTTTCCCACTCGGAGTCTGAAGCTTTGTTTCCATTAACGGTTTTCTAGTAGCTTTCACATATTGTTTTTCACTTAAAGTTTCATAGTTTAGTCCATCTAGATGAGGGTTTTCAGGGTAATCCAACGCTTGGCGGATCAAGTCAACGTCACTATCATATAAACATTCCTCTTCAAAGCCAAATGCATTAGCTAAGATTCGAAACACATCTGTATTTGATTTACTCTCGCCATACGCTTCAATTACTGGCTTTTGAATTTGCGTATAATGATGCCAGTAAGATGTATAGAAATCCTCATTTTCAAATGAAGATGTCGCCGGAAGAACGAGATCCGCATACATTGCTGTTTCTGTTAAAAATAAATCATGAACGACTAAAAATAAGTCCTCACGTGCTAAACCTTGACGAACTTTATTTACTTCCGGTGTGACAAGAGCTGGATTACAATTGTAGACGAACATTGAACGAATAGGATTTTCTTTTTCGAGCAACGCTTTACCAATTAAGTTCATGTTAATAATCCGCGTCTCTTTCTCCAGTAAATCAGGACGCTCTAGGGCTTCACTATTATGATCTAGGAAACTACTATTACTTTTAATCGCTCCGCCACCTTTAACAGACCATTGCCCCGTTAATGCCGGAAGACAAGCGACCGTACGAATGCACATACCACCGTTATCATGGTGCTGCATTCCATTTCCAATTCGAATGAATGACGGTGATGTAGCGCCGTACATTCTCGCTAATTTATAAATATCTTCCACCGGTACACCGCAAATCTCAGAAACAGTTCTAGGATCATACTGCTTCACATGTTCGCGAAGCTCTTCACTACCGACAGTATACGTTTCTAAAAAGCTCTCATCTACCATATTTTCAGCAAATAAGATATGCATCAACCCTAACGCAAGTGCACTATCGGTTCCTGGTAAAATGGGAATAAACCAATCGGCTAAGCGCCCGGTTTGGTTTTTATGAACATCAATCACAACAATCTTCGCCCCATTTTTACGAGCTTTTTGAGCAAGTGCGACTTGATGCATGTTCGTGCTAACCGCATTTACGCCCCAAAAAATAAATAATTTCGTATCGATCGTTTCTTCTGGGTCTGTTCCAAACCCGCCACCCATCGTATACCTGTAACCCGTTGAGCCTGCTGAATTACAAATCGTTCGAGCAAGGCGGCTTGTCCCTAAACGATGAAAAAAGCGGCGATCTAATCCTTCAGAATTCAGCTTACCCATGTTTCCGTAAAAACTGTACGGGAGGATCGCCTCAGGACCTTCTTTTTCGATTAATTCTACCCAACGCAAGTGAATTGTTTCAATCGCCTCTTCCCAAGAGATACGCTCAAATTTTCCTTCTCCTTTTTTACCAACCCTCTTAAGCGGATATTGAAGGCGCTTTTCGTCATAAATACGTTCTGTCATATGACGAACTTTATTACAAATGTTCCCTTTTGTTACAGGGTGAGCGGGGTCACCATCAATTTTTACAATTTTACCATCCTTTTTATGAACGAGTAGTCCACACTGATCAGGACAGTCGAGCGAACAAACCGATGGGAAAACCCCGTCCATCTCATTAATAAAATCTTGCATGTAAAAAACCCCTTCTCTCTTTATCTCGTATTTATGCAGTTTCTTTAATCGTTTGTTTTTTAACCTTATTTAGTTTCAGTTCTAAGTAACCAGTTCCTAAAATAACACCCGTCGCGATTAAAAGAAAGCCAATAATTTGTAGAAAAACAATCGTTTCACCTAAAAACATGAATGAACCTATTAAAGCAAAAAAAGGTACTAGGTTATTAAATATCGCCGTTTCACCTGCACCGATTTCTTGGATCGCAACATTGTACAAGATATGTCCTAACCCAGTTGCTATAATAGCTGAAGCAAAAAAGACCACCCATACAAGCGTTGGTACTGTTGCAAAATGTGTTACAGCTTGTGGCTCAACGAAGAAGCTTATCGCTAGTAAAGAAAGCGAGCCAATGAGCAACATTACTGCTGTCAATTGCCTAGCCGAAATGGTTGTTGTTGCCTTTTTAATAATAATAAACGAAAAAGCTTGTGATACCATCGAAATAAAAACGAATAAATCTCCTCTAGAAATTGCGCCTAGTCCATCATTTTGTAAAACAATGATGGCAACCCCAGCAAAACCGATAAAAATACCGATCATTCGCAAAAATGTTACGCGCTCCCGGAAAAAGATAATCGTAAAAATAACCGTTGCCAGTGGAATTAATCCGAGGATCAAACCTGCATTAGATGCTGTTGTTTGCACAAGACCGATCGCTAGCAAAGCGTGATGACCTAACTGGCCAAAAATAGCCGCAACACCAACATACAGCCACTCCTTTTTCGATAACTTTCGTAAGTCGTTTAGAAAAAATAAAACGGTTGTAGCTATGACCCCGGCAACGAACGTCCGCGCTCCTTGCATAACTAGAGGTGGCAACTCGGTGACGAGGAACTTTATTGCTACAACGTTTAAACCCCAAATAAACATCACAAATATTAATAAAAAATACGTAAAGGTGCGAGACAGTCTAAACCCTTCTTTCTATAAAACATGCTACCTACAAGACTAACTTTATTTTACTTCTGTTGTCCAGTGGAAAGGATCAGCAATTTTTCCAGTTTGAATACCAGTTAATGTGTCATATAAGCGCCTTGAGACATCACCGATTTGTTTATCATTAATGTTGATTGAAGTTCCACGCCATTCGAAAGCGCCTACCGGTGAAATCACCGCTGCAGTCCCTGTACAGAAAACTTCTTCTAAAGCTCCTTCTTGATGATACTCGTAAACTTCATCAATCGAAATTTTTCTTTCTGAAACTGGAATTCCCCAACTTCTAAGCATTTCGATCACTGACATTCGCGTAATTCCTGGGAGGATACTTCCAGTTAACTCTGGTGTAATAACCTCACCGTTCACTTTAAAGAAGACGTTACTCGTACCGACTTCTTCAATATATTTTTTCTCAATGGCATCTAACCATAACACTTGTGAAAACCCTTGTTTTGAAGCTGTCGATTGTGCATTAAACGTTGCACAGTAGTTTCCCGCTGTTTTTGCCATACCTGTTCCCCCACGTACAGCTCTCGTATATTGTTCTTCGACTTTAATATCTACTGGTTGAATCCCTTGAGGATAATAAGATCCTACCGGGCTTAAAATGATCACTAACTTGTATTGCTTTGAAGGTGCTAAGCCTAAAAACGGCTCTGTAGCAATAATAAACGGTCGAATATATAAAGACGTTCCTTCAGAGGATGGAACCCAATCTTTTTCTAAACTAATAAGTTGCTTTAAATAGTCGAGAACTTCTGCTTCATCAATTGGAGGCATGCTTAGTCGTTCGCAAGACTTATTCATTCTTTTCATATTCATGTCCGGTCTAAATAATAAAATTCGCTCATCGTTTGTACGATAGGCTTTTAGCCCTTCAAAAACGGTTTGACCGTAATGGAAAATAACGGCTGCTGGGTCTAATGTAATTGGTTCATAAGGTGAAATCCGAGGATTGCCCCAACCTGTTTCATCACAATACTCCATAACAAACATATGATCTGTAAAATACTTTCCGAAGCCTAGCTGATCATCCTCTGGCTTGTTCTTCATTTTTTCCACTTTTTCCACTTCAACAACTGTCGCACTCATAAGATTAAATCCCCTTTTCAATTGTTCTTTTGTTTAAATATTCAGTTAATTTATATTGTAAATCGACCTTTCGTTATAGCACAAGGGCGATTTTACTATTTTAGGAAAATTAGTTTGCTAAGTTTACAACTTTAACTCCATATCCGCATCGACTAAGTTAAAATAATCGAGAAACCCTTTTTTTACACAAGCTCTAATCCCATTTACATTCCAAGAAATAAGTTTCATATTATTGTGCTTGCCCCTTGCTGAAGAAGATTATTTCTATATTTAATTGATTATACTTTAACGAGGAAAAACTTTAAAGTACTTTTGTGGAAAAAATATTTGTCGATTGATTTTTACATACTAAATCATGACAGAATTCCGCAATGAGAGTTTTGTATGTAAATAGATACTTGGTGATGGATTTTCTTTCACGAGCCTCTAAAATTCGATAGAAGTTTACAGCGAAGGGAAAGGAAAATCCATCACCAATTTTACATGCAAGATGGTGACGATACACCGGCATGAGCGTTTTGTATAGGGGAATATAAGACCTTGAAGCTGTTAAAATGTCAACATTGATACCATTCACATAGTGAAAAAGCAGCAAAACGTGTTATCATTAATGAAAATAACTGAAAGGATGATTAGGTTGAGTCAAAATTTAGAAGTGGGTCAATTAGTAACAGGGATATATAAAACTGGTAAATACATAGGAGAAATTACCGTGGTAAAAGAGGCTAATGTCGTAATGCGTGTTTTAGCAGTTTTAAAACACCCCGAGCAGGGAGATCTACACAACCCGAAAAGTGTTGATGTCGGATTTTTTCATGAACGCCGTGCTTTAGCACATCGCGAGCAAGTAAATATTCAACCCGTTTACGTAAAGCCGTATACCGATGACGTTCCTTCCTATGAAGAATCACTAAGAAAAGCGTTAGACGAACAAATCCAAAGACTTAACGAAGATGGCAGCCCCTTCGCCCTGAAATCATTAGAGATGCTCCGTTCATTGGACTATTTCGGTGTCTGACACCGCTCGTGGACAAATTGCTAAAATGTTCACTGGAGACGGACACACCAACAAAAAACTAAGGCTTTGACTAAGCCTTAGTTTTTTTAACACTCAAGTTCCTTCCTCTTTTGCATTTTCACCTCTTCGTTCACGGCGCTCAGATAATATATCATCAATGATTTCAGTATGTACATTCGCCCAAGCATTTTCACGAAAATGAACAATGACGCCTGAAATTAAAATTGTCAAATAAAGAAATGCAAAAATCGCCCATAAATAGCTTCCCTCTCGAAACAGCACCCCTTGTAATTGCTTAGAAAAAATAAACAATAACCAAGGTATTGTTGAAACCAAAATCGGGATCATCCCTGAACCCTTTTTTTCCTTGACCATCCGATAGCGAATTTTCATTAACAGACGGTCATCAAGTGCTTCATAAAACTTTTGAATTTCCTCAATTTCCGTAATTTCGTCTAACTTCTCTATATGAATACCGCTACGTTGCGTTCTTTTTAATTTTAAATAAAACTTCCAAGCATCCCCACGAAATGAAATCAACGAAAATCCCTCCCTTATTGTAATATGAGCATTTATTATGTTAATTAGTAATATTATTTTAAAAACGTAGCTAATTCAATGAATTTCATAATTCATTATTCTCGCCACTAAGATCAATATATAGTTGCGTTAAAATCATTCGCAAACTATATATTGCTTGATGTGGCTGAGTTTTAGAGGCTCGTTCAGGAAAATCGCCATCCTTTTTCCATACAAAACCAGCATGGCGGTCGTCCTTGCCGCCAACATTAAACATAAAAGAATCGGCGAGGGTCCTAACCACGAACCATCTAACCAACAAAATACACAAAATTTACTAACAGCTAATTATTTGTGGAACAATAGTTCAGTACAATGATATAGGAGTTGAAAACATGAAGAAGTGGGCATTTGTTTCTGATTTTGACGGTACTATCTCTGAAGTTGATTTTTACTCTTTAGTTATAGAAAAGTATTTTCCAGAAGGTCGAGAATTATTTAAAAGATGGAAAGCAGAAGAAATCCTCGATATAGACTTTTTACAAAAGGTCTTCTTATCGATCAATCAAGACGAAGAACAAATTATTAACGAGATTACATCGATGCCCATCGATGATTATGTACCCAACTTTATTAAAACAGTTCAAAAAAATGGCGGAGATTTCTTTATTTTAAGTGCTGGAACAGACTATTATATCCATCACTTTTTAAAAAGATATCATATTCAAAACGTCAAAGTATTTTCAAATGAAGGCTACTTTCATGAGAAAAACATTCATTTAAATATTGACAAAGAACATGAGCATTTTTCAAAAAGATATGGAATAGACAAATCGAAAGTGATCACACAATTAAAAGATCAATATGAACACATCTATTTCATTGGTGATAGTGAACCTGACAGCCATCCTGCCAAACACGCTGACATTACTTTTGCTAAAGGAGCGTTGCAACATATTCTAAAGAAGCAAAATACTCCTTTTATTCCTGTCAGTACATTCAAAGAAGTTGAGCAATATTTCATCAACAAGGGAGTGATTCAACCATGTTAACTCCTGTCACGAGCGTACCGATCCCCGCCATTTTAAATATTAGTAATGGCGGGCTTTCACGTCTAGGTGACATTTTAAAAAAACACCAATTCAATAACGCTGTAATTATTTTTGATGACTTTACATATGAAGCTTTTCATGACATTACCGAAAAATCAATAGAAACAATTGAAGTAGAAAACGTGATCCTCGGTTCAAACCTAGACATTCAAGACCTTATAAAAAAAGCGTTTGCGATGCCTCGTTACGATGTTGTCATCGCCATCGGCGGCGGCTCGATTATTGATTACGGAAAATATATTGCTTACTCAAGGCGAAGTCCGTTCATAAGTATTCCAACGTCAGCCTCCAATGACGGCTTTGCTAGTAGTAACTGTTCAATTCACGTCGATGGCAAAAAAACGACCGTGCCAGCGAAAGTGCCTTTTGGGATACTCGCAGATCTGGATATTATCCAACACGCACCAAAGCGGTTTGTCCTAGCTGGAATTGGAGACTTAATGAGCAACATTACCGCCCTTTATGATTGGGAGTTTGAGGAAAAAAATGGAACGAGTCACGTCAATGCCTTTGCGGCGATGTTAAGTAAAAAAGCAGTTAATAGCTTTATCCGCACGCCTATGAACGATATCCAAAGCCCGCTTTTCTTAAAAGAGCTGATCAGTTCAGCAACAATGGGTGGCGTTGCAACGGCAATCAGTGGCAATAGCGCTCCGATTAGTGGCTCAGAACATCTAATTTCCCATGCTTTAGACAAAATTTCAAAACAACCACAAATGCACGGCCTTCAAGTCGGCGTCGCAACTTATATTATCGCTCACGTTCAAGAGCACCGTGTTGAGCGCATAAAAAAAGTGTTTGAACGAACTGGTTTTTTTGATTACGTAAAGCAACTCAACCTAAATAAAGAGGAATTTTCAGAGGCGATCAAACTCGCTCCAAGTATAAAACCGAATCGTTATACATTTCTTCACGATGATACGTATAAAGAGAAAGCATTGCGCCTCCTCAGTGAAGATCCTACATTACAAAAGATATTAAAATAACTAGGCAACTAACTAATCTTGCGAATTACATTACAAATGCCCACTCGAATCTAAGCTGACCACATAGCTATATAGTGTAGCCAATCAAAAGGAGGTTTTTTCCATGATGGGTTATCAATATGGCGCACCACAACATTGCCAACCTTTTCCTAGTGCTCATGGCACAGGAGGCTTTACGCTAATTGTTGTTCTGTTTATCCTACTAGTCGTTGTAGGGTCAGCTTATATTAAATAATTAGGTCGACAGAAGCAAGGGAACTTTTCCCTTGCTTTTTTATTTTATTCCACCCAAAGAAAATCTAGATTTTTACATTTCGAAAAAAAACAGTTCATGTAGGAATTACAAATGGGAATATTAATAAAAAAATAGTTGGAGTTTATGTTAATGAAAACTAAACGTTTAGTAACGAACTACTCACAGCGTCGTACGATTCATCACTCGGCCTCTTATCACGACAATTTAATTACATATAGAAATCCGTGGGTAGTCGCTTGGTGGACAGCTGCTCTCCCTGGTTTTGGACACTTAATGTTATGCAAATATATAACTGGATTTATCCTCTTTGCTTGGGAAGTTTTCGTCAATGTTAATGCAGGAATAAATGCGGCCATCGTATATTCGATGATTGGGGATTTTGAAGCTGCAAAAGAAATACTTGATCCCAATTGGTTATTTTTTTATGCTGGTGTTTATGTATTTGCCATTTGGGACTCTTATCGAAGAACAGTGGATTTAAATCGCTTATATGTATTAGCATACAGAGAGAATAGTCCCCTCGCTCCGTTTAAAATAAGTTCTTTAGAAATTAATTACTTAAATAAACGAAAACCTTGGGTCACAGTAATATTTTCGGCGTTCGCCCCTGGTTTAGGGTATCTATACATAAATCGGTTACCAAGTGCTTTCTTTACAATCATTTGGTGGGTAATTATAGTGTATTTTTCAAGATTTAATGAAGCGGTACTTTACACAATGATTGGAGATTATTCAGGTGCTATCGCTATTCTAGATCCCCAATGGCTTCTTTTTATTCCGTCGCTTTATGTATTTTCTATGTTTGACAGTTATTCATACACTGTTGAATTAAACAAAGTGTTCGAAAAAGAACAAGCGAATTACTTGCAAAAATTTTATCAATGCAACCCTTCAGAAACTCTTACAAATTTAAATGAATTTTAAGGTGGTTTCATCATGCATATCATTGCAACGTTTGAATACTCGACATCATTAGAATTGGCTTTATCTGAATTAGAAAATACTGGAATACCCAAGAAAAAAATTACCGCTTTCCCATTAGATAAACGTGTCGAACCAGGAAAGTTATTTGATTCGATGCACCAATCCGATGGAATTAGTTTATTCGATTTAGCGGCAGTTTTCGGGGCGATATTCATGCTTTTAGGAACCATTTACGGATACGTTCTAAAATTAGGACCAATTTTATGGGGGCTTTTCGGATTAATCTTCGGCTTGTTGTTAGGATTTTTAATTGATTATACAATTTATAAACGAAAACTCGGTAAGAAAATTAAACAAAATAAGAAAGAAAAAATCTCGGAAGTCGTGATTATCATTGAATGCAAAGACCACGAACTTGAAAAAACCGAAAAAATTTTATGGTCGCACGCTGCTTTAGGCCTTTGCAAGGTCAGCACCCCAAGGAATAGTGGTTCCTCGTTTCGTATATAACTAAACGTTAGAGAACACTAACATCGATAGAAAGGACAAATAAAATGGCAATCACTTGGGATGAACTAACCGTACAGAGAAAACAATTAGCCGATAACCTTTTGAAATTTTGGCTTAATGAAAACGTATTTACAACTCAATGGTGGTTTATTCTGTTTACTGTGATTATCGGATTTGCGATTTTTTGTAAGTTAGTTGATAAGAAACGAATTATGGAAATTATCACTTACGGTTTAATGGTTATGCTGGTTGGAACTTTACTTGATTTGACGGGAGTTTCATTCGTTTTATGGGGCTATCCTAATAAGTTATTACCTGTCTTACCTTCATTATTTACTGTCCATTTATCTTCTTTACCCATTCTGATGATGTTGCATTATCAATATTTTAGTGACTGGAAAAGGTTTACGTGGACGTTAATCATCTTATCAGCGATATTCAGCCTTATATTCGAACCGTTCTATGTTTGGGCAGGTATTTATGAAGAACATAACTGGAAGTATTTTTACTCTTTTCCCGTTTATATCGCCATCGGCTTATCCTTGAAGTGGGTAATAGCGAAAATTAAATCCATCCAAACAAACCATAGCGGTGTCTGACACCACTCGTGGACAAATCGCTAAAATGTCCACTGGAGGCGGACACCAACAAAAAACGCATGAATTCCATCTGAAAAATTCATGCGTTCATCTATGTTCATCATTTTTATTAGGAATTTATTGCGCGTTTAACACTAATTCCCGCCTTATTTTTACGATAATTTTTCGAATACTGTCCTCTGAGAGATTGTGCATTTTCATAAGTGATCTAATACTACAACCATTTTCAAATGCTCGATAAATTTCTTCGTTTCGAATTCTTAAAGTGCTACGAGTTCCATTTTTAGCACCCCACCGTGCCCTTTCTTTATGCTTAGGAATGTAAATTAATTCGCCTTGAATATATTTTTGTAATTCATTTAAAAGCTTCTCAGGTAATATATCTTTTCCATTTTTATAAGACAAAAGTAAGTCCTCCTGTTTGTTTTATTCGATTTTTTACGAATAAACAAGGACTGATCTCATTTTGTCACTCATCTCTATGATAAATTAAAAAATTAACAAAATAAAGACCTCTCACTTCCTTGCTTATTACATTTGTTTAAACCAATATCGACAAACATACGCGAAGCCCCCTTATTTTTATAATTTTTCTTCAATTTCCATATTATCACATAATTTTTATTTCAAACATATTAATTTCAAAAAATAACCACAATTCTACCTAAATAATATAAATCTATTTAAATCAAACTTATAAGATTCAGCCACCTCATAACTTTCGATTACCTTCTACGAGCGACTAATCTAGTAAAGGTAAAGTACTCGCCCCCATCAGCAGTTAAAAGTTCGATATCTCCATTTCTGCCCCAAAACCCTGATTGTTTAGCGGTCGTTTCCCACTTCAGCCATAGGTTCCATCCGTTTGGCATGGTATCAGAAACTTCAATATCGACAAGACCACTTCGTCTCCATAGCTTCGACCACCAGTTAGGAGAATGGTAAGTATACCACTCACTGTCCCAGTAAGGCTTCAGTTTTACAGGCACTTCATCTTCGAACTCCTTCATTAATCCAGGTACAACGATACCAATTTGACCATTTGGTTTTAATAGTTCAACAAAATTAAATAAGTAAAGTTCATTCGTACCATAATAGTGATATGAATCTATACTAATAATTGCATCAAAAAATTCTTTGGCGTAAGGAAGTGCATGTGCTTCAGCACGAATTGGAAAAACGAGATCTTCTACCCCTGCTTCTTTAATTCGCCTCCAATTATCAGTTGCTGTGATCCAAAGGTCATTGGCCCATACTTGAACACCAAATTCTTTTGCTAAAAAAATTGAGCTCATCGCTTTTCCACAGCCCATATCTAAAATCTTCATGCCAGGTTTAAAATCCATCGCTTTTGCTAAATACTCAGTAAGCCATACAGAGTTCGGTCCCATATCATTTCTTATCATCCATTGAGGATCATATTTTGCTGAAAGCGGAAATTGTTCAACCATCAACGCTTCTTTTAATTCGCCTTTAGTCATCAATATAGGAACGCCCCCACAATTTTATCTTCTTGTAAAAATCGTTGTTTTCCATTAAATCTTTTGCATGATATAAAACACATATCCATAGTACTCACTATATTTTCGATACATCTCAATCTCTCTAAGGGATTCATCTAGCTTTCCCTGCCATTCATCGCTATTTTTGTGCTCTTCCCGTAGCATGGCAACTCGCTTTTCTAGTGGACCATAATAATGATCCCACCAGCTAGATTCAGGTAAAGTAAAATGGTCGATCAGTTCATATCGAGCATTCTCCACTAACTGTAAATTCTCCTCTACAGTTTTCATGCCTGGATAGTTCTTTGCCCAAAAATCATTAATCTCTTTTGGTCGTTTTGGTTTTAACCAAGTTAACTCTGACAATGCGATAAAACCACCCTTTTTTACAAACGGAAACCATGAATTCACCCCATGTTCAAATCCCATAATAAAAATTGCGCCTTCAGACCAAATTACATCAAAGCTAGACTCCTTAAAATAATCTTCTAAAGAAAACATCGACCCTTTCATCACTTCAACCTTATGCGAAAGTTTCTCGTCATTGACGCTTTGCTGTAATCGATCTAAAAATGGTTGGTGCATGTCTAAAGCAACAATCTTACCGTTTGTATTTCTCGCCAATTTTAACGTCTGCATTCCCGGACCACAGCCAATATCTAAAATCGCAGGTTGCTTCGGTAATCCTTCTAGCGATTGGAATGCTTTTTTCGTTGAAGCATTATCTCCTGGACCCTCTCTCGGAATATCTTTATGAATCTCAAAAAATATGTTCAATTTTCCAACCTCCTGTATATATCTTTATTTCATTATTACAGGTACTAGTAATTTCTTACAGTGAAAAAATAATTATAATTAAATAATCCGATCTTCAATGAACTTTTGCTATTCCCTCCTTTTCCATACAAAAAACGTGCACATCAACATGTGCACGCCTAAAGTTATTCTACATTAAATTCATCCGGATTCGGACCAACGCGACGATCTTCGTTTAGTCCATTAATCAACGTCATTTCTTCTGTTGTTAGCTCAAAATCAAAGATGTCGGCATTCTCTTTCATTCTCTCTGGCTTTACCGACTTCGGAATCGTTACGACCTCGTTTTGCAGATCCCAGCGTAAAATAACTTGAGCAACAGACTTTCCATACTTCTCACCGATTTTTGCCAACGTTGGCTCATCAAGTAATTTACCTTGGGCAAGTGGTGACCATGCTTCAAGCTGAATCTTATTTTGCTTACAAAACTCATGAAGCTCAACTTGCGTTAAACGCGGATGATATTCCACTTGGTTTACCATCGGCACAACTTCACAATCAGCGATTAAATCTTCTAAATGAGTTACATGGAAATTACTTACACCGATCGCCCGAATGCGCCCATCTTTATAAAGCTTTTCAAGCGCCTTCCACGTTTCTTTATACTTCCCTTTAGCCGGCATTGGCCAGTGGATTAAATAAAGATCTAAATAATCTAAACCGAGCTTCGTCATACTCTCTTCGAATGCAGCAAGAGTCGTTTCATAACCTTGGTTTGAGTTCCACACTTTCGTCGTTATAAATAACTCTTCACGAGGAACGCTCGCTTCTTTAATTGCTCGGCCTACTCCTTCTTCATTTCCATAAATAGCGGCCGTATCAATACTGCGATACCCTGCATCGATCGCTTCCTTTACTGAACTAACAGCTTCTTCACCCTCTTTCATTTTAAAAACACCTAATCCAAACCATGGCATTTTCACACCGTTATGTAATGTCGTTGTACTTTGTAAATTTTTCAAATCGAATCGCTCCTTCAGTTTTTACTTAATATGTATTCATGGTAAAGTATAACAAAATGATAGGTGTACATAAAAACATTTCACTTGTGCGAATTTCATAATTACCTAGATTTAGCCATATCAAACGATATGTAGTTGCGAACGGTTTAACACAACTACATATCGATACTTAATGGCGATAATATTGAATGATGAAATTCATTAACTTTCCTACTAAACATCTATGTCTTTTGTTAAAATAAGTTAGATTATACATAACGGAGGTTTTCTCATGAAAAATACAATCAATCATGAAATTGAACAGTTGCGTTCAGACTTTTATAAAATTAGCCAATATATTGGTGAAAATCCTGAATTAGGTCATGAAGAATTTAAAGCTTCTAAAATCTTAGCCGAAACTCTTACCGATCATGACTTTCAAGTAGACATGGGAACTTGCGATTTAACGACTGCCTTTGAAGCAGTTTTCGACAGTGGTGCTCCAGGTCCATCAATCGGGTTTATGGCCGAATACGACGCTTTACCTGAAATTGGACATGCTTGCGGGCATAATTTAATTGGTACAATGGCAATTGCTGCAGCTATAGGACTTAGCAAAGTCATGAAACAATGTGGTGGAAAAATTTACGTTTATGGTACACCAGCAGAGGAAACTCGCGGTGGAAAAGTAACGATGGCCGATGAAGGTATTTTTAACCATCTAGATGTCGCGATGATGGTCCATCCATTATACCGTCATGAAGAAAGTGGCTCATCACTGGCGATGGATGCCATTCAATTTGAGTTTTTCGGGAAGTCTGCCCATGCAGCTGCAGCCCCTCACGAAGGGATCAATGCATTAGATGCAGTCATCCAAACATTTAACGGTATTAATGCACTTAGACAACACGTTACTCCTGACGTAAGAATTCATGGAATTATCCCTGAAGGCGGGAAAGCTGCAAATATCGTTCCAGATCATGCTATCGCCCAATTTTACGTTCGGGCTCAACACCGCAGCTATTTAAATGAACTTCTTGAAAAAGTAAAAGGGTGTGCTCAAGGTGCTGCTCTTGCTACCGGAGCAAAATTAGAAACTTCTTTTTATGAGCTATCTTACGACGATATGATTACAAACGAAGTGTTGTCAGAAGTATTCACAGATAACCTTGTGGCATTAGGAATTGACCGTGCAGAAATTCACGAAAAAGGTAGTGGAGGTTCTCTCGACATGGGGAATGTCAGTCAAGTAGTGCCATCCATTCACCCTTATATCAAAATTTGTGATGAACCTCATGCATGTCATACTCATGGTTTCCGTGAAGCAGCAATGAGCGATCAAGGTTTTGAAGGGTTGATTTTAGGTGCAAAATCGATGGCAAATACCGCTTTAGATGTTATTACAAAACCTGAACTCCTTAGTAAAATTAAGGAAGAATTTGAAAAGAGACGATAATTTAGTTGTCAATAATATTATTAGCATTACCATTCAAGGCATTAAAACTACTTATTTTTAATGCCTTTTTTTATGGATATTTGGTTTCTAACAATATTTGTACCATAATACCATTATTTAATTTTCGTATAAGCCACTAACATCTTTCAAAGTAGTTTAACTCCATAATTTATCATATGTATTTAACAATTACACAATCAAAAAAAGTGTCAGACACCGTAATAGATATATACCTCCATCTATTAAGGTGAACTGACACTAGCAGATCAATCCTATTAATATTTCTTTCTAGAGTCGACATTCAGTTGTTGCTTTTGTAAAACTTTTAATTTTACTTCAACAACCATTTTTTCCTCTATTTCTTTAAATGTGCCTTCCTCAAATGGTGCATCAATTAACTTACCATGTTCGTCATGAACTCTACCCATTTTACGATCTAAAGCCTCATCATACTCGATAAAGCGACTAGATAGCAACTGGCAGTATGGCAGTTCATTGAACTCTTCTCCGCTAAACTGATCGAATTGTGATAAATCGCCAGCTAGTAGTTTTTCTTTTGAAGAAAAGCCATCTGGTAGTTTAGATTCTGTAAAGAATGTGAACTCTTTGCTATCAGGTCCAAATGCAAACTGAGGCTTTCTAATATAATCTACTTCAGTTACTGCTTTAAAAGGTACATCAATTGTGAGGGAACGGATGCTAGAAATGACAGAATCTTTCGTACCATACTTAGGCGTTGCATACTGAATATTTTTTCGAACAAAACCACTAATAAATAGTTTATTCGTTGGTAGTAATAGACGGCATTGCGTGATTTTTAAATTTTTCTTAATATCTTTAATTTCTAAAACAGGCTCTGGAAACTTAATCGTTGGATTTAAATCGATTTGAACAACGGTTTCCGCGAGTACTACTGGTACTTTCACCGTAGCTTTGCCTAAGATTACATCTGGCTCTTGTGGAGTATTAGTAACCTTTGGCGATAATGCATTTTTGGATTTCATAGGTTTATAGTTAAAGTATGGTGGTGCTGGCTTATTGACTTTCTTGTTTTTATCTGACACTTTCATTCACCTCCTTGGTATTTGTTAATAGCTTATGTAGCTAAAACCAAGAAGGGTGGACACTTCAATTAGTTAAATGCACCATTTTGTAAAAAATGATATAAACTCACTAGTAGCATTCGTCTATTAAAATAGGTGAACCTACTAAAGTCCAAGGTAAAAGCTTACTTCTCGCTGTTCCTATGTCGCCTGCCAGCTAATCATATATTCTGTATGTTCATCGGGAACATGAATTTGTGGATCATTCACAATCCACTTTCCTTCAATATTTTTTTCGTTACAGGCCAGTTCAAAGTGACACATTGCAATACCGATATCGATAAGCTGCATATCAAATCCTAATTTATTTCCACTGTAATTAGGCGTATGTGCTATATAAAAATGGCATTGCTTTTTGTCCGAAGATAATACGAGTCGCCAAGGTTGTTTGTTAGAAGCGGATGGACCTAACCTCACCATCTCAATCGGGACGGCAAACGCTTCTGCTTCGGTTTCCTTCAGAGTTTTTTCGAAACTTCCATCAAAGAACAACTCAACCCACGTTTTTTTATTATCAGCCTTCGTCACATATCGAAGTGTTTTTTCAAAGAGACGTTGTCTTCCCTTCGCATAGCCAATTGGTGAAATACAAGGAATGAATTCGTCATTATTTAAATTGATTTCTTGTTCAAATGAATTGCGGTTAAATGTTCCACCAATCCAGCATGTTCCAACTCCTAATTGAGTGGCAAATAAGATCACCTTCTCAAAAATATAACCGAATTCAACTAAACCCATTTTTGAATTTTCTATAATTCCTACAATATAGCCTTGATGATTTTTTATAAAACCATATGTTCCTAACTTAACCCCTTTATCTGAGACGTTATTTGCGACATCAATGATTTCAAATCTCGCTTTTCTCCCTAGTGGCCCAATTAAGTTCTCTTCTTTAGTTATGTAGTCTTGAATAAGTAAATAATCATGATCTGTAACAGGTGTTTGTTCATAAGTTCTGATCGACTTACGTTTTTTTATCGTTTCTAAGATTGATTTCCTCATGACCCCTCACCTCATAAAGCTAATTTGCCAAGCAATCTATAACTTCTTTGGCAGCTCTTTCTCCTGATTGAACTGCACCTTCCATATACAATCTCCACTCTGTTGCCGTTTCACTTCCAGCCCAATGTATTGAAGAGATCGGTTCAAACAAAGCGGATCCGAAATTCGTAATGATACCCGGAGCATAATGAACACCGTAGCCGCCTCTTGTCCATAATTCTTCAGACCAATTATTTTCATATATATACAGAGGTTCCTCTGCCTCTTCCCCAAAACAGCGCACTAATGCTACGAGTACCTCTCTTTTTCTTGCTTCAATTGAAAGTCGTTCTATATTTCGAGCACGTGTTCCGTTTATTAAAACGGTTAAAACACCTCTTGATGCTTTTTCAGGAGAACTATCAAAGGTTTGTACCAATGGTCCATCCTCTAATAAAGCGTTTCCATTTAGACCGAACTCACGCCAAAAAGGAGTTTTATAAACGAAGATCATTTTTATCACCGATGGTAAACCAGAGCGCTCATTTAATTGTGCTTTTGACGCTGGTAACGGTGGCTGAAAATGAATTCTCGTCTGCAAATTGGGCGGTATCGCGATAATCACTTTCTTTGCCTTCCAACAATCATTACTAGTATATATAAAACTACAGTGATTTTCATCGTAAATTTTTTCTACTTGGCGATCATATCGTATTTTTTCCTTTAAAAAGTTAGAGATTGCATCTGTTAACGCTCCCATCCCTTCGCGTACCCACATTTGTTCAGAGTTTCGAACATTAGTGACACCACCAGCTGTTTTAAGGCACCATAATACATCAAGAGCTGAAACTTCATATAAATTTGCACATAAAAGTTCTTCAAGTAATTGCGTTAAATACTTCTTCCCAAGTTTTGTATGCATTTTCGATTCAAGAAGTTGCTCCATTGTAATTTTGTCATAATCAGCTGCAGGACCGTGCCAAGGCGTACGTTCATCTAATTCACGACTTATTTTATTCAACTTTCTAGAAAATTGGAAAATATCAATAAGAGCCATACTCGATACCGGAGCACTTTTTTGGTAATTCATCGTTCCATTAAGCTCGTAAATGGATTTTCCTTTACGAAATGTTGAAACGGTATGTAAGCCAAATTGTGATATTAACTTTTGAACGCGATGATGTTTTCGACTAAACCATTGCGCTCCTAAGTCTATCGTAACATTTTCACTTGTCCTATGACTATAAATTCTTCCACCTGGTCGAGTTCTAGCTTCTACAACGATAAACGTTAGATTCGTTTTATTCAGTTGTAAAGCTGCAGTTAACCCAGCTAGACCAGCCCCGATAATAACGACATCTACTTCATGATAATTCGACAAAATAAATTCCTACTTTCGCTCGAAAATATTAATTTATTATTTGTAGAATCATGATTTGTCATTCAGTTACGTGAATACCTTTCCAATAATGCAATGTAAAAAATAGGGCAACGCTATCAGTAGGGGTGATTCACATGTTTCGTAAGACACTACTTTCATTTGTTCTTGTAATTTTCCTATTTAATTTATCTATGGTTAACGCTCATAGCAATATAAATATTGAAATTTTTCATATTGAAAAAAATGAGATAATAAAAACGACACCAATAAATTCTAACGTACAGCTAGAAGCTGAAAGAATAATTAAAGAAATTGATTGTGTTGTAAAAAAATTCAACCCTATCCCAGACAAAGGCTATATGGTTAAAATCCCTTTAAATCCACCTTATCGATTAGAAAACAATTGGATAAACGATTTAATTGATGAAGTTATCATCATTATCCCTGAGGGTGAGGAGCCATATTTACTTATATTCGATGATGAAAATAAGTCTTATTTTTTTACATTCCAAACAAAAATTGCTACATTATTAAACACTTTAGAATTTCCCCTTTAAAAGACCGTTATTGGTCTTTTTTCTTATATCGCTTTTGAAGTAACCTGTGTATTACTTTTGGTACATCTTTTCATAATACAGTATTCTTTCTAATTATCAGATCAACAAAAAATCGCATGAAATTTCGTTACGAAAATCCATGCGATTCGCATTTTAAAACTATTAAATTGTCCATTCGTCGTGAACAACACCAACTAAGTACCATTGCTCGTCTTCCTTTTCTAAAACGAGGCGAAGGCTACGCCAGTCCATCCCGACAAAGTCTGGATCAAATCCTGAAAAATGGTATTCAACAACCGTCGCTTCAGGATAAACTTCCCCAGTATTATCAATCGTGTTGCCATGCCCTAACCTTTCATCTACAGCGACTTGTTCTGCATTGGCAAAATCTTCGTCATATATAAAACGTTCATAGTACTCTGCAAATGTTTTTTCTATCGGATTTCCTTTACCGTCAAATACACCCCAAGTATAAACGGTATCATCGCTCATTGCCCCTTTGATTTGTTCCGCAGTTAAAACGACATCATCTTCGACGTACACATAAGCGTACGGTGAAAAACGTACCCCTTTCGTTGGATGAACAAAAGATGCAACCTTCTCCATGTCCATTTCAGAGAAAGCTGTTACGATTTCGTTTGCAGCTTCTTTAGGGGTTGCAAATTTAGGCTCCTCTTTCTCGTCCTTTGCTTTTTCCTCTTCCTTTTTCTCTTCCTCGGATTCCTCTTTTGTTGTTTCTTCAGTATCCCCTAATTGTTCATCGTTAGGATCTGAAGTTTTTGGCTCGTCCTGTGAAGTTCCATTTTCAGTTTCGCCTACTTGTCCACCATTCAACTCTTCACCATTCGCACAGCCAAAAATTAGTAAAAATGCACCTAGTGCAAGTAGTAATCGACGTAATCTCATATTGGGACCTCCTAATCAAATGATATATTTATCTATACCTCATTTTCTTTATAGTTACTCTGTAAATTCCAGGAAAACTATTTCAATATATTCTTCACTCGACCAACTTGACCGTCCTGAAGTCGAACTTTAATCCCATGAGGATGATTAGGTGATTTTGTTAAAATATCCTTGACAATGCCCCGAGTCGTTTTCCCAGTCCGCTGATCTTGCTTTAATACAATATCAACTTCCATTCCTTGTTGTAGTTGACTACGTGTTTGACCGTTCATATTTTCCCTCCTTAAAATGCTGTGATAATTCGATAATCATTGCTCCCATTCGCTCAAGTTGGGGAGCGATATAATTAACGACCCCTTCTTCCCTTAATGCTTCAGCAGTAACTTTTCCAACGGCGACTGCTAACACATCTTGTTGAAAAGCTCGATCGATTCCCTCTTTGAAATTATTTCTTTTTGCAAAATCAAAAAGAGAACGAACTTGAATGGCTGTCGTAAAACAAACCGCTTGCACCTCAAGTGCAATGATTTCTTTACATAACATTTCGACCGTTTCTGTGTTTGGCGCAATATGTTGATAAGGAAGGATTTGTTCAACAATCGCTCCTTTACATTGAAGAAATTCGATCAACTTAGGAACACGATCTCCATGAAGCTGCACAACCACTTTTTTCCCTTCAAAGTCGTAATCGTTTAACGCCCGAATTAGTCCAGCCGTTGTTCCGTCTTCATCAACAGCGAGCGGATTGACCCCGATCTTTTTTAAAGCAGCAACCGTTTTGTAGCCCCTTGCTGCAACATCTGACTTTTCGATCGTTTGTAAAAATTGATTTTTCACACCTAGCTTTTCCGAAATATTGACAAGAGTATCAAAACCGATTCCCGTTGTAAAAATGAATACATCCGCTCCTTCAGTGATGAGCTTTCGTAATCCTAGTTCGACTTCGTCTCCAGCTAAAAGAACGGTTCCTTGTAATGAACGGACCACTGGAACCCCGCCTTGTTTTTCAACTAAAAGGCTCATTTCTTCAAGCTTTCTCGATGCTGCTAGTACAACTTTTTTCCCCTTTAAACTCACGCAATTCATCCTTTCTTTTAAATCTATTTAATTGATCGATCATATTTTCTTCTCTCAATATTTCTATTTGCCGTTCACCAAACAAATCAAAATGCGGATAGTCAGAACGGTTATCAATATATTTTGCAGGGATATTATATTTCTCGCCCCAACGAATTAATTTCGCTCTGTTTGAACAGCCTACTTTAGTGACAGTTTTCATAGTTGGAAATCGTTCGTCGTACCAATAATGAGTAAGAAAAGCTATTTCTCCTTGCCTCACTTTTTCTTTCCATGCGACCAGTTCATCACGTTTTATACCAAAAGCCATGTTGCATCTCACCTCTTTAAGTATATTACCATATAAACCGCTTCGATTTTAATTTCATGATCGAAAAAGGGCTGTCCAAAAAGAAAGTGCTAGACACCGTCAGACACCAAATATAGACGGGGTAATAAATTTATACGTCTATATTTTGGAATTCTGCATGGTGTCTGACACTTTTTGGGGACAGCCCTTTTTTAGTGTCAATTCTAGTTTTCAAACGTTCCTTTTACGACTACTTCTCCGTCGTTGACCATTTGCTTTCCTTTTGCAAAAACGTGTTTTATCGCTAAATCTTCTTTATTTAAAATAAGAATATCAGCATCATGACCTTTTTCTAGTCTACCTTTTTGTTTTAACTCTAATGCCGTCGCGGTATTTGACGTTACCACAGGGATGGCTTCTTCTAAACTAATACCGAAATCTCGAACCGATGCTACAAATTGCTCATATAACGTATACGTACTAGCAACTCCAATCCCAGTCAGCTTTCCGTTTATATCAAATTTAGGGAGACTTCCATTCCCGTCAGAGGAAAACGTCAGCTGGTCCATATCTCCACCTTGCTCTTTATAGTAAGCTAGCCACTTCGATGTTGAAGATGATGCCGTCATATCAACGAACGCCCCTTTACTAGCAAGTGCAATCGCATCGTCCACTAATTCTTTACTTCTCGTAATATGGGTACAGTAAATTTTCGATGCTGGAATTTCATAGTCTTCCATAATTTGATGTAGTATTTGCAGGCGCAGCTTTCCAGGCCCGATATGAAAATGAGTCACTCCAGCTTTTCCACTTAAAAGGCCGCCAATCCTTGCTTCAGCAACTAACTTTGCCACTTCATGAATCGACGGTTGAGCGCCACGCGAATCAGACAAAGCGATTTCACCAGCTCCAATGATTTTATCAATATTAATAATATCGTCTTTAACAGAAGAAGTAATTGTCGGCGTAGGAACATGATAATTGCCTGTATATATGTAAGTTGAAATCCCTTCTATTTCAAGGCCACGAGCTTTCGCTAGTAACGATGTCATATGTCTCGTTGTACCGTCAGTCCCTAAACAGCCAACAACGGTCGTAATCCCCGAACGCACGATATCTGATATCTGAATTTCTGGCGTTCTTGTCGCAAAGCCTCCTTCACCACCACCACCAATGAGGTGAACATGAGGATCAATGATTCCTGGCATCACAATCGAGCCTGTCCCATCAATGACCTCCACTTCTAAACCGACATCTACTATGTTCTCATTGACTTCTCCTATTTGAGCGATTTTGTTATCTATAAGGAGAACCGATTGCTGTCCTAAATATTGTGGCGCATAAACTTCTGCATTTTTAATTAGTTTTAACATTTGATCACCTTCCAATTTGAAAATTCGTAAACTATATTATACAAACTTTAATGAATTTCAGAATTCATTATTTTCGCCACTAAGTATCTATATGGAGTTGCGTTAAACCGCTCGCAACTACATATAGGTTTGATATGGCTCAATTTAGGTAATTATGAAATTCACTCACTTAAAACCATATTAATGAATTTCATAATTCATATTTAGCGCCACGAAGATCAATATATAGTTGCGTCAAAACCTTTCGCAAACTATATATTGCGTGATGTGGCTCATTTTTGGTAATTATGAAATTCACTCATATAAATAAAAATTCTTTCTATTTAATCATTTTAAATGGTAGTAAATTATTTAGCAATTCGAAACTCTTCTACTACAAATCAAATTTAACTGTTTTTTTGAAAAAATGTATAAAATCCTAATTTTTCCACAAGCTATTAACAAAAGAGATTTGGAGTGGTGTAAATGGGAATTATCAAAGCATTTCTCGACTGGCAGTCTGCCAACTATGAAAAAAAAGTTGCGAAAATGAAGGAACAAGGGCTTTGTCCTGATTGTCGTGGTAGAGGTCACAGCGCAACTGCTGCTAATGCTTACGTATATCTACCTTCTTATCATTATCGTTGTTATAGTTGCAATGGATCTGGTGCTTTTTCTGACTGGGAAAACATTACTCACTAAAAGTCACTCGTATCTATTTAGATAAAAATATGTTATAATAAAAAGATTAAGCGAAAGGGTGATGATAAATGAGTAAAAAAACTTACGCAACCCAGCTATTACAGATTGTCAAAGGTTCTAAAAGAGCAATGTCTTATGAGGTGGCTGCTAAGAATCTGAAAAAGGCAAATCCCCAACTACAAGACACATCAAAAAATACGATGGGCATTAAAAACATTTTAGATCGATTTGTAGAAAAAGGCTTAGTAAGTAAAACGAAGGCCGGAAACTATAAAAGCTAAAAGGCAGTAAATCCCTCATTAGAAAAACTTAGCTTACGACAACTCTCTACCTCACATTATTTTTCATTGTAATTTTAACTACAATGAGTAGACCCAGTACTAAGAAAAGTTAAAAAAGAAAAAAGGCTAACCTAATAAGTGATAATGCTAATTGGAGTGGAACATTAGTGGTACGAGGCTACACTAATTTATCTCCTAACAATCACTTATGTCCGGGTTAGCCTTTTTTTGTGAAATAATTACGGTTTTAAAACAACTTTTATACAGTCATCGGTTCGCTTATTAAATTTTTCATAACCTTCACTCGCTTGATCTAATGGGAGTGAATGAGTAATGATCGTTGTCGGGTCAATTTCGTCGTTTTTTATTAGGTCATATAAGTGCGGCATAAAATGCCTCGCTGGTGCTTGTCCCATTTTAATATTTATATTTCTAGCAAAGAATGGGCCTAGCGGAAACATATTGTACAATCCACCATACACTCCAGTTATTTGTAATGTTCCACCTTTTTTTATCGCCTTTGTCGCAATTTGAATAGGTCCTAATGTTCCACCTTGGAGTTTTAATTTTTGCTCTACATATTCTACTGGAGATTTTTTTCCATCCATTCCTACACAATCAATGACGACTTCTGCTCCACCACTCGTAATTTCTTTTAATACTTCGCCCATATCTTCGTGATCCGTAAAATCAAAAACCTCTACCTTGTTTACTCTTTTTGCATGCTCAAGACGAAATGGAATATAATCGATCGCAATGACTCGTGAGGCACCTTTCATCCATGCAAACTTTTGCGCGAATAAGCCGACTGGTCCGCACCCTAAAACAATGACCGTATCTCCTTTTTTCACACCAGCATTAACAACACTCCAATATGCTGTAGGTAATACATCTGATAAAAATAATAACTTTTCATCTTCAAGTTCACAATCTTGAGGCACGACAAACGGGGTAAAATTCCCAAACGGTACTCGCAAATATTCAGCCTGCCCACCTGGGTGATTTCCGAATTTCTCTGAATAGCCAAAATAACCTCCAGAATCGTAGTGCGGGTTAGAGTTATCACATTGACTCTCGAGTTCATGATCACAATAATAACATCGTCCACAAGAGACCGTAAACGGAATGACGACACGATCGCCTTTTTTCACTTGATTTACACTTGAACCAACTTCTTCAACAATGCCCATCGGCTCATGGCCAATGACATAACCGATCGGCAACGGAAAGTTTCCTTGATAAAGATGCAAATCAGAACCGCAAATTGCCGTTGACGTAATTTTCACAATAATATCTTCATGATCCTGAATTTTTGGATCTTCTACTTCTTTTACAGCTACCGAGTTTTTCCCTTGATATGTTACAGCCTTCATTTCACATCATCCTTTGACCAATTTAATCATCACTTTATTATTTGGTCACAAAAGATGAACCATTCAATTTTACTATGGTAATTATTGTACTATTTTAGAAATCATTTTGTTCTTTTCATTGCGTCTTCAGCAAGTAACAGAATCGTAGCGTCATCCATTGGCGGATTATGAAGACCAGCGCGGACATCACGATAATATCGCTGTAACGGATTTCGCTCAGATAGACTCCTCGCACCGGTTACTCGCATCGCTAAGTCAACAACATCGATGGCTTTATTAGTCACTGAATGTTTCACTGCGCCTAATTGTGCTCGCATCATTTGTCGCTTCTCAACGTCATTTTCATCCCACGCATTTGCCACTGCGTATAAAAAGTGTTCGCTTTCTTGAATTCGAAGTTCCATTTCACCGATTTTTTGTTTCACAAATGGAAGGTCTGCAATGGTACCTTCGATACTATTCGGCGAATAACTTTGAGCAAATGAGACTGCATAATGTTGGGCTGCTTTTGCAATCCCTAAGTAACAAGCAGGTATATGCAAGAGCCACCCAGCTGCTTGTTTTTTTCCAGGAGTTATATATTCAACTAAATGTTCATTTGGAACTGTAACTTCTGTAAGAACTAAATCGTGGCTACCCGTACTTCTCATTGCGACAGAGTCCCAAGTTTCCTCAATATGTAAGCCCGCACAACTCCGATGTATTAAAAAATTCCCAATTTCGTCACTATGATGAATCGAAGCACTGACAACAAAATAATCAAGTACTGGCGAAAGTGTTGTAAATGTTTTTCGCCCTGTAATTATCCATTTATCGTCTCTTAAAACCGCCGTCGTTTCCGGGCGACCACCTCTAGTCGGGCTGCCCGTCGCTACTTCTGAGGCAGCATTGTTTAGTAGTGCTCTCCGCTCGATGACATCTCGACAGAATGTTTGAAACATTTTTTCATCCCACGGCCTCGTTTCACTTAAATGCTTAACAATTCCCATGTGCCAACCGATCGATAAGGCGGTTGATCCGTCAGCTTGTGCGATCGTCTCTTGTAATTTTACAAGCTCTAATAACGAAATTTCTTGGCCTCCGTATTCCGATGGAACTGTGAGGGTATGGTAACCAACTCGTTTAAGGTCATCAATATTTCCCACTGGGAACGACGCTCCTTGATCATGTTGCCAAGCCCTTTCTGAAAAAGGCTTAACGACTTTTCGAATAATCTCTAGACGCTCTTCACAGCCATTTGCCGTTGTTAAATTCATCTTATCGCCACCCCTTAAAATTAATTAACCTCATTATAGTATAAATAAGAAGCGAACTCTAAAGTTTACGTTCCTTGCTCCTTTAAAGAAGGATTATTAAAATAACTCGACACGGAGTAATGAGTTCCGCAAACTGGAGCAAGCGAACTCGTTTCAGCAAGCTGAAACATCGAGAAATCAGATGAGTTCCGACTCCACCTGATTAAAAGTTCCCACCTACGCTACGAGTTGAGATGGGGGTCTATAACCCATTAAACCATTTAAGGATGAAATAGTAATCTAAGAGTGTGTCGCAGTTTGGGGAGAGTGCGCAATAATTGGATTCCTTATATCCGTCCGGCATGCGAGAATATCTCGCGTTACCTTTTGGTGAGTGTGACGCTTTGTTCGGGCACGCGAGAAGGTCTCGCGTTACCTTTTGTGTGAAGTGACGCTTCGTTTGGGCACGCGAGAAGGTCTCGCGTTACCTTTTGGTGAGTGTGACGCTTTGTTCGGGCACGCGAGAAGGTCTCGCGTTACCTTTTGTGTGAGATGACGCTTTGTTCGGGCACGCGAGAAGGTCTCGCGTTACCTTTTGTGTGAGGTGACGCTTTGTTCGGGCACGCGAGAAGGTCTTGCGTTACCTTTTGTGTGAGGTGACGCTTTGTTCGGGCACGCGAGAAGGTCTCGCGTTACCTTTTGTGTGAGATGACGCTTTGTTCGGGCACGCGAGAAGGTCTTGCGTTACCTTTTGGTGAATGCGACGCTTTGTTCGGGCACGCGAGAAGGTCTTGCGTTACCTTTTGGTGAATGCGACGCTTTGTTCGGGCACGCGAGAAGGTCTCGCGTTACCTTTTGGTGATGTAGCGTACGATTAGGGCACTTACACTAGGGTTAAGTGACCGAACTTGAGTGCCAACACTGAATTCAGGCACTTACACTAATTTGCACATCAACCCCTGTTTTACTGCGCACTCCCCCCATACTGTGAATCATCACTACAATGTGCCGTATCGCAATACTTTAATTCTGGCGCACCAGTTTCCAGTTCGTTTGACTAATTCAACCGTCAGTTGAATAAATAAAAAAATCAATTGATAAGTTATTGTTCACTCGTTATTCAAAGGATTAGAATTGGTATACGAGGAGTGTGAAACATGAAAGATAAATTAGCAAAAAATATTAACAGATATCGAAAGGCAAGAGGACTTACTCAGGAGGGACTGGCACAACTTCTTGGAGTTACATATCAAGCAGTTTCCAAATGGGAAAATGAACAGGCTTTCCCTGACATCACCTTACTTCCGGAAATATCAAAAGCTTTAGAGGTTAGTATAGATAAGTTACTAGGTTATGTTTCTTACGATAAACAAGTTACTATATACGAAAAGGAATATACTACACCAGACTATTATTGGGGAATAAAACCTAATTCGGATTGCTATAAAGTTCTTGAGTTTATGCCACCTACTAGTCACCTAAAATTATTAGATATCGGGTGTGGCGAAGGAAAGGATGCTGTGTTTTTTGCAAGGAATGGTTATGATGTAACTGCTTTTGATATTTCTGATGCTGGTATTGAAAAAACAAAGAAATTAGCTGATTTAGTTGGCGTTAATGTAAAAGTTTTTAAGGCTGATATTTTAGATTTTAGATTAAGTACGCAATACGACATACTTTTTTCAAGTGGTGTTTTACATTACATTAATCCTAATTATCGAAAGGAAATAATTGATAACTATAAGAAATATACAAACAACGGTGGCATGCATTTCTTTAATGTGTTTGTTCAAAAGCCTTTTATTGCTCCGCCTCCTGAAAAAGAACCAAATGCATTTATATGGAGGTCAGGTGAATTGTTGTCGCATTATCACGATTGGTTAATAGAAAGTTCACCAGAAGTGATCTTTGATTGTCATTCATCAGGTATCCCACACCAACACGCGATGAGCAAAATAATAACTAAAAAAGTCTAACCTCATGTTAAGGTATCTCTATGAACATTGTACTAGTTGAAATCATTCTGATACTCCTTCACCTAAAGGAGTTTGACCTTCACATTTGGGTAGTTCTGTAAAAAAACGAAAACATTATTTAATGAAAACGGGATGGCAAATGCCACCCCTATTTTTGATTTTTTGCTTTAATTTTAATTTCCAGATTAATCCTTTGTCGGAGGAGCCGGCCGCGGTATCGAGAAAGTCTCACCGAGCTTTTCGTAATCTGAGCCTCCTAAGCGACTGACTGGTGCTAATTTCTCGGCATCAATCTTCCCTTCTAAGTACAAGTCGTCCTCGACTCGATAGTTCACAACTTCGCCAATAATAAAATCACAGCTTGGCTCATCTCCCGTTCCTCCAAGTGTCAATGCTTGTGAAAGTTTGCATTCAAGTTTAATTTTTGCTTCTTTAATACTCGGAACGGAAACCTTCTCACTTTTTTCTAACGTAAAGCCAACTTCAGTGACTTCACTCACTTCTGGTGGAAAATCTGCCGAAGTTTCATTGACGAGTTCTACATTTGATTCGTCAACGACATGCACCACAAATTCCTTACCTTTAATGATGTTACGAGCCGTATCTTTTGAGGAGCCATCCGGCTTGCGTCCGACCGAAATACTAATTAACGGCGGGTTGGCTGTAATGACATTGTAAAAGCTGAACGGCGCTGCATTCACGATGCCTTCCTCGTTTTGGCTCGTCACAAAGGCAATCGGCCTCGGTAACACGCTTCCGATTAACATTTGATAATTTTCCGTCCTTGTTAACTTTGATGGATCGATGTTCATTTTCATCACCTCATCTCCATATTAACAAAACTTACCTTTATTTTGCCAAAACTTTAATGAACTCTCGCATATAGTCAGGCAAATCCGGTGGACGTCGGCTAGAGACGAGGTGACCATCGACCACAACTGGCTCATGAACCCATGTCGCTCCAGCATTTGTCATATCATCCTTAATACCGGGAGTACTCGTCACTTTTTTTCCTTTTAAAATTCCTGCAGAAATTAGTACCCAACCAGCATGACAAATTTGACCGATCGGCTTCTTTTGCTCATCCATCACTCGTGTCATATTTAATACATCTTCATACCTTCTTAATTTATCTGGAGACCATCCCCCTGGTACTAAAAGCGCGTCATATTCGTCAGGATTAATATCTTTAAAAGCACGGTCACTGACAATTGGCACACCGTACTTTCCGATATATTCTTCATCCGCATTTTCTCCGACAATATGAACTTCTGCTCCTTCTTCTCGTAATCGAAGCACTGGATACCAAAGTTCTAAATCTTCAAAGTCGTCACTGACGATTTGGATTACCTTTTTTCCTTGCAATTGCATATTTGTCACCTCTTCGTTTGGACTCTGTTTAATAATACCCAAAAAAAGTCGTCATTAAGCTTAAAAATTAGGCAAACTATGCATGAGGTGACCTAAGTAATGAAACCATTTATTTTTAACCCCGGTGAGCATATCGAAAGAAATCTATTTCTTTCTTTTCAGCATATTATCGCTCTTTATTTATTTGGCTGTTCGGTTGTCTGGCTTTATTTACACCGTCATCATAGTTATATGAAGCAAGTGAGATGGATCATTTTCGGCATACTTGTCCTCTCTGAAATTAGTTTAATATTGTGGAGTGTAGTCACAGGAATTTGGGACATTCGTTACAATTTGCCGTTACACCTATGTACAATCAGTTTATTGTCTAGTTCTTATATGCTTGTGACAAACTCTTACAAAGTATTTGAGGTCATTTATTTTTTCGCGATTGGCGGGGCTTTTCAAGCGATTATTACACCAGAATTGTTTTACACATTTCCACACTTTCGCTTTTTTCATTATTTTATTGCTCATTTTGCCATTATTTTAGCGGTTTTATATATGATTTGGGTATGTAAATATACAATTACGTTTCGGTCAGCGGTTAAATCTTTTCTAGTATTAAACTGTATTGCTATTTTCGTGTTTTTCGTGAACATTTGGACGGGAGCAAATTATATGTTTTTAGCGAGGAAACCTGCAACACCGAGCATTTTAGATTGGCTCGGCCCTTATCCTTGGTATATTTTATCTCTTGAAATCATAGCGATTGTTTTATTTTTATTGCTCACGGTTCCATTTTATTTAAAAGATTTTATTTCAGCTCGAAAGGTTTAGGGGCTTGTTCAGATAAACCAACCGCAATTTTTCACTCAGAAAAATTTGCTTTGATACCATGGATAGAGGAATATTATGAACGAAGCCACCTCTACCTCTTTTTATCTTTGTGCTGCTAAATAGGAATAAACATCTTTCAAACAGTAAAACCCTTTTTGTTCGATGAGTCGAACACTTTCTACCCACAAATTCGCTGTAGCTATGGCATCGTGTAGTGCATGATGTCTTTTTTCAATCCGAATTCCGTAATGATAACACCAATCATCTAATGTGATTAGGTTTAACTTAGCTTCATTTATTTTTGTTAAAAATGACGTATCGATCACACGGTGTTCAAAACGGCTTTTTAAAACTGACCATGTCACATGTTGCATAAAACTTCGTTCATGATTTGCATGGTGGGCAATCAACGGATCACTTTTCACAAACTGAAAAAAATCATTTAATACTTGCTCAATCGGTGGAGCCTTTAATAGTTCTTTTTCTAAAATCCGTGTTAAAGCTTGGATTTTGTGTGATGGCTCCTTTTCATTATATATAAGCGAATAAAAAGGATCCTCTTCTATAACTTTTCCTTTCTGTACTTTCACAGCCCCTATCGATAAAATTTGATCACCATTATATGGGTAAAACCCTGTTGTTTCTATATCAAAAACGACTACGTTTAAATTGGCAAAAGGCACTTCAAGTACATCTTGCTTTTTCATTTCCCTTTGTAAATGCCTCACGAAAGCAACATTACGAGGTACATTTTGATTAGCTAGGGAAGAATATGAATTTGATCTAAGCTTCTCTGGTATTTGTCGTAAAAATTGCATCATTGTGTTCATATTCATCGCAAACACCTTTGATCAATCATTTTTTTTGTCTCCTTAAATAACTTTCGCCCATTTTTTATCAACTCTTTTAAACTCTCTTTTTCATTTGCAGACATGGACTTCACGTGTAACAAATGAACCTTTTCGTAATTAACGGTTTCTTTTTGAAAATACAGTCGGTAATTTAACAGCTTTAAAAAATCAGTTTGATATTTTTTAATAGATGCGTATTCCTCAGGTAAACGTTGAAATCGTTTAAGTGTTGAAGATTCGGGTATTTTTTCGAGAAGAGCTAATAATCTAAGTGCGTTTACATATGGAAATAAAATCGTTTGCTTAATATTGATATTACCAGCGTCCTCTCCTTTTTCTTTAGGGAGAAGCTGTCCGAATATGCCAAGCCCCTTCTTAATAAAGCCGACATTTTCATATAATCGTTGATACAAAGAGGGGACTTCAGCTAACTTCAAAAATGCAACTTGCTTTACTCTCTGTAATAAATCTTCTTTCCCGACTAATACACGAGCATCAAAAAAAGTAGAAAAATAGCGTAACGATTCCCAATCGGCTTCATCAAGCCACGCTAAAATTTGCTTTTCCCATTCAATCGTAGATTTGCACCAATATGGGTTCGAGGCCATCACATTACCATCGCATTTTTCGTAACCGGTAACCGCAAAACCCTTTGTTATTTCTTGACCCACTTTTAAAAAATAATCATGAAAGAGAGGGTTCTCACCGTCATATACGATGCCATGATCTTGATCACTCCAAACTGATTGTTCACTACGGCCTGCACTTCCCATGACAAAGAAAGCGAAGTGAGTAGGGGGGCTTCCCCACTCACTTTCAACTTCCTTTAAGGCAATTTGAACCGTTCTCCTCATCAATTTATCATGAAATTTATTTAGCTCGTGATGATCCCAAGACACCGATTTTATTTTTTGGTCGCGCCACTCTTTTAATTGTTGATAATTTTCCAAGGAAATCAATCCTCTCACTCGTAACTCTCGCTTAAGCTCCTTGTTTCTTTTCTTCTGGCATGCTTTCAGGATAACCGTAGCTTCCATGTTCACTTAAGTCAAGACCAATAATTTCTTCCTCTTCTGTCACTCGTATTCCACCCATGACTTTATCCATAATTTTTAGAATGATAAATGAAGCAATGAATGCGTATAATCCTGATGCGACAACCCCTAATGTTTGAACACCTAACTGAGTTAATCCTCCACCATAGAGTAATCCGGGTAATCCACCATTCATGGCAGCAAGCTCAGGTGTGGCGAAAAATCCAGTTGATAATGTTCCCCAAATGCCAGCCATACCATGAACGGAAAGGGCAAAAATTGGATCGTCAATCTTGGCTTTATCAAAAAACTTCATACTAAAGTAAACAATAAAACCAGCAACTAAACCGATGATAACAGCAGCCCATGGTGCTACAAAAGCTGTTGAAGCCGTAATGGCTACTAGTCCTGCTAACGCGCCGTTTAACGTCGTTGGGATATCGGCTTTTCCTGAAATTGCCCAGACGATAAACATCGCTGCTACTGCCCCTGCCGCTGCTGCTAATTGAGTTGTTAATGCAACATATCCGAAAAATGCTCCGTCAACTTCTAACGTACTACCACCATTAAATCCAAACCAACCTACCCAAAGAATTAAGACACCTAAGGCTGTATATACTTGATTGTGACCTGCTAGATCATTCGCTGACCCGTCTTTATTGTATTTTCCAATACGTGGTTTTAAAATAATCGTTGCCGCTAGAGCCGCCATCGCACCTGTTAAGTGAACTACCGTCGAGCCGGCAAAGTCTTGTTTACCTAGACCTCCTAACCAACCATCACCCCAAATCCAATGAGCAACTACCGGATAAACGACCGCTGAAAATAAAATCGCGAAAACAACATACGCTGAAAGTTTTCCTCTTTCTGCAAAACCACCAAAGGCAATCGTTAAGGCAATCGCAGCAAACGCTAATTGGAAGATAAAGTCCACTGAACCTGCTAATCCATCAACTACACTCGTAAAATCACCGTAAAAGAAATCTGAAAAACCTACAATTCCAATACTTTCTCCATAAATAAAGCCATACCCTACTGCCCAGAAAACTAATGAGGCTGCTCCTACTGTGAAAATTGTTTTGCCGGCAATGTGACCCGCATTTTTCATCCTAGTTGACCCTGCTTCAAGTAAAATAAATCCACCTTGCATTAATAGTACTAACGTAAAACAAATGATGATCCAAACATTGTTCATTAAGAAAATCGGATCCATTCCCAACACTCCTTTTTTTAATTTAACGAGTTAACTTTTTGTTAACATCGTTGATATGTAAGATTATATACTTCTGAATTTTCACTACAACAAACTTGGAATGTTTTCTAACAAACAACTTTTTTTACAATAATTTTGTAAACGCTTAAAAAACTGGTATAAAGCTATTTTTTGATTTTTACTAAATTCCACTGAAATTCGTTGGAAATCGCTCCACCGTTTACCTAATGAATCAACTCTAGTATTCTGTTAGTCTTGTAAGCGTGCTAGAGATAACTATTAAATTTCAGCGGAGGTATTAAAACATGAAAAAATTATTTATGACTTTTACATTAGCGATGTCGTTAATTTTTGTTGGAAATAGTGCTGTCGAGGCGTCAACTGTTCATTCAGTTCGTAGTGGAGATACATTATGGGCATTAGGACAGCAATATGGGGTATCGGTAAATGCGATCAAATCTTTAAATAATAGAACTAGTGATACTATTTTCATTGGAGAGAGATTATCAATTCCTTCTTCATTAACAGCTTATGAAAAGAGATTACTAGCACAACTAGTAACAGCGGAAGCAAAAGGTGAGCCTTATGCCGGTCAAGTCGCTGTAGCTACTGTTGTTCTAAACCGTGTTGATAGTGATCTGTTTCCTAACACTGTTCACGGTGTTATTCACGAACCAAGACAATTTACACCAGTAACTACAGGATCTATTAATCAACCTGCAACAGCTTCAGCCGTTCGTGCCGTTGAAGAAGCGATTGCTTTTAGAGGACAAGGCGCTGGCTCATTATTCTTCTACAATCCAGCGATTGCAACAAATAACTGGAATGCAACAAGAACGCACACAATCACTATTGGTAACCACGTATTTGCCAAATAAAGAAAAAAACTGAGCTTTGAGTCGTTGACTCAAGCTCAGTTTTTTAGTGTGCATAATCGGGCGAGTGCGCCGTAATTCGCACTCGCTCGGTAGTATGCATTTATGGGGAGAGTGTGCTGTAGTTGGGTTCCTTATAGGGTCGGGCGCGCGAGAAAATCTTGCGTTACCTTTTGGTGAGTGTGGCGCTTCGTTCGGGCACGGGAGAAGGTCTCGCGTTACCTTTTGGGTGATGTGACACTTTGTTCGGGCACGGGAGAAGGTCTCGCGTTACCTTTTGGGTGATGTGACACTTTGTTCGGGCACGGGAGAAGGTCTCGCGTTACCTTTTGGGTGATGTGACGCTTGTTCGGGCACGGGAGAAGGTCTCGCGTTACCTTTTGGGTGATGTGACGCTTGTTCGGGCACGGGAGGCTATGCAGTAGAAATGCGCCCTTTCTAACACTGGATTTCTCTTCTCTTGTTCTGAACTCAGAAGAGAAATCATTCTGGCGTTTTGGTTACTCTTCTCACGTTTTGAACTCAGAAGAGTAATCATTCAAGCATTTGGATTACTCTTCTCTGGTTTTGAGTCGAGGAGAGTAATCATTTTGCGTCACCCTAGACCATACAATGGATTTGACGAGTGCGTTTAACAGATACTGGAATTCACGCTTGTTTATCTATGCTTTTGACGAGCGCGTTTAACAGATACTGGAATTCACACTCGCTTATCACTGGTTTTGACCGGCGCGATTTACAAATACTGGAATTCGCACGCGTCATACGTGGTTTTATATATATGTATTTTACAGATGATGTAATTCCGTTGCATCAACCCACGCTCTACTGCACACTCCCCCCATAATACGCACCTCAAAATTTTGAATAGTCCACCCATTCGCACTCCCCCAAACCATGAAAAATTCTACTTATTTAGAACGCCCCCATCAGCGAAATCATATAAAACAATCTCGCTGAATAAAACCGAGGAGATCATAACAGTACAATTATTAATCATCGAAACCTTGAATCTCTACCCCATAAAACTTGCCGCCACGTGTTCCTACGATGATCATATTTTCATAAACAGCCGGTGTCGCTTCGATATTCGCTCCTAGGTTCACTGTATCAATGATCGTCCCACTCCTCGCCTCAAGTAAGTGCAGATTCCCTATCGAATCTCCTTGAACTAAAAAAGCTTTTCCGTCCTCATCGTAAACATCTACCGGAGAAGACCAGGCATAATGAGGCATCTCCCAACGCCACACCTCTTCGCCAGTTTGTTTGTTCAAAGCAACCATTAAGCCTGCATAACGTTGCTTATACCTAGCAACTGTAAAAATAACGAGATCATCGATACTTTTTTTCCCTAACACCGGTGTAGCCAACACACCACCAACAACTCCCGGATAATAAAAAGCTGTATACTCTTTATGCCAAATGATTTCTCCTGTTAATCCATCTATTTTTCTTATATGAGCATTACCATCTCGCCCAATATTATCTACTTCTGTTCCTGTATATAAATATGGATGCTCATCGACTACCTCAATAACAATGGTTGAATCTGTATCATCTAACGGAGGTAGTGCAAAAAAAGGTTCCATCGTCATTAAATCGATACCTTGAATACTTCCACCGTTATCAGCAAAATAAGCTAAATTTGCATAAGCCGCCACAGAATTTTCTATTCCTTGATAGAAATTTCCTTGCACTTGATAACGATATTTAATCGGTTTCGGAGTAACATTGATCTTCGCTTCTTCAACGTTAAATTCCGTATTAAGTTTAAGCTTATAAAACAGCCCATTTTCTCCTCCTACCACAAGTGTATCGGTCAGCCGATTAATTAACGGAGAACTATCAAATGCTCCCCAATTACGATAAGCAAAAGGATCATTGCCGTTTAAGAAATAAAGCTTGGATTGGTCAATTAAACTAAATATTCGATGACCGAATTTTGCGTTTTGCGGAACACCGTCTCCTACATATAATAACGGATAACCTCTTGGATCAATCGATACACTCCCTTTAACCGGATTTCCGATATAAATCGGCTCCCGAGTTTTTTCCCCACTGTTCAAATCTAAAAAATATACCCGACCATCTAATGATCCATATATGACTTCAACAAAGTCATCCTTAACTTTAAATTCATCTTTAAGATTCATCATTCCACGAACCTGTTGATCCCACTTAATAATGCTCGGCTGTCCGGTCCATCCGGCACCGCCACCCCACCTTTGACTAAACCCTGTTGAAAAACTCCACTGCGAGTTCAACTGATAATTATCGGCGATAGGAATGGCACCGAATGATGGCCCATCCCTTAAATGGTTACCACGAAACGTTAAAACCCCTTCCATTTCCGTGTAAACCTCAGGAAACGACTGTTTTTCATCAGCCAAATACCGATCAACAATTTCATCATTTTCAAATAAATCACCGCTTACTAACGACAAATCATTTTCTTCAACTTCAACAAGCCTTTGAAATGACGGTGAAATTTTTAAAAATTCCACGTCCGAAGCATCGTTAGCTACTTGCTTCCGCTCTATAATTGACACATCCACTATTTTTTTACCACTATTTGAACTTTCATTCGTTACACCCAGCCAAAAGAAGTGTGAAACACATTGTTGTTTTTACTAAGGCTTTCGTATTCACTTTTCCACCACACCATCCAGTATATTTTCTATGTCACCTTCTATATGTATGGCGTGACCTTAGAAAAAATCATTGGTTGATGAAGATTCTTCTTACTATAAAAAGATTTACTCTATTGAATTAAATTACTTAATCCTTATTTAAACGCCACTAGGACACTACATCTAGTTGAGCTTAATTAATCTCAACTAGTATAGCGTCCCAGTGGCTAGTTTTTGTGATTATGAAATTCACTCAATTAGCATTCAAAAATTGATAATCAACGTTCCACTTTTTACAACCGTTCCAATTAAATACTTGTTGTTGGGTGTAGGCACAATTAGAACATAACGCACGCTCACAATACGGGCATTCTTTCCAACTAACTTTCATTTGCCTTGCTACTCCTTTATCCGCCTTTCCGCAATCAACACAACGTTTTACCGCCATAGCTACTCCCCCCTTATTAAAAAATATGAGCGAATTTAAATCGTTATGTTAATTGCTACTCGGCATTTATTTTAATCCCAACCCCTAAATGTTATAAAAAAATGAAAACGCTAACAAAATCATTGACACGATAATTACATGCATGTTATATTATATTATTTTGCATTTTTCAATTACAATGGTATACTTAATAGGTAACATTAACTCTGGAGGTGGAATTATGTATCAAGTTGGAGACAAAATTTTTTACCCAATGCATGGTGCAGGCGTTATCGAAGCGATTGAAGAAAAGGAAATCTTAGGGGAGAAACAACTGTACTACATCATGAATCTATCTCTTGGGAAAATACAGGTTATGATTCCTACTCAAAAAACAAGTAATTTAGGAATTAGAGACATAGTTCAACCAACCATTATGGAAAACGTTTTATCAATATTTACTAGTGAAGACGAAACAGAAGCAACGGTACATCCGAATCAGCGCTACCGTAACAATATGGATAAAATGAAAACAGGTGATATATTTGAAGGGGCAAAAATAATTCGCGAATTAACAAAAAGTAGTAAAAAGAAGCCTCTTGGTACTAGTGACAAAACGTTATTAAACAACGCTAGAAAAATTTTAATCAGTGAACTTGTCCTAGTCAATGATTTGAAACATGACGAAGCTACTGACTATTTAAATACAATTATAAATCAATAAAAGCAACTTAAATAAAAAGAGATGCCTCATCAATTAAGCATCATCATCTAACATAAACGACACACTCGCCACCACAATTCAACTAACCAACCAAAAAGGCTGCAGCCCCCTCAAGGCTGCAGTCTTTTTTACGATGATTTAATTCTTCCACTACTTAATTAGCTACTAAAGCCCCCTAGTCTAGCAAAAAACTTCGAAAGAAATTCATAAAACAGCTGCTCTGTCGGTAATAAGTCGCGCTCTTTTGGAATGATTACTCCGACCGACCTTGTAACTTGCGGCTGATCAATAGGTACTTTGATTGTTGCTCTTGGGAGGTTATCAATTAACGTAACTTCCGGAATAAGAGTCACTCCTAACCCCGCTGAAACCAATCCTTTGATCGCGTCAATATCATTTCCTTCAAATGAAACAATTGGCTCAAACCCCAAACGTTTACATGCATTCACGACGATTTCTCTTAAAATAAAACCGTTAGGAAACAATACAAATTGGTCGTCTCGTAACTGATTAAGATTAATAGTAGAAAAGTCCGCTAATTCATGGTTTAAAGGTAACAATGCCACTAGCTTTTCTTCAAATAACACTTTCGCTTTCACTTTCTTCTCTTCTTTCGGAACTGGACCTAAAACCGCTAAGTCTATCTCACCGCTTATGACCGCATCGATTAAATAACGATACGTCCCTTGGATTAATTTAAACTTCACTTGAGGATACTCATCGCGAAATGCTGAAATTGCAGTTGGTAATGTATAGTTCGCCATACTACTAGGGAATCCTATTCGTATCGTCCCTTTTTCTGGATCTAAGTATTCTTCAACTTCACGTTTCGCACTATCGATGACGTTCATCGCTTCTTTCATTTGTTCTAAAAACATTCTGCCGATCGGAGTTAATTTTACATTTCGTCCTTCGCGAATAAAAAGCTCGACACCTAGCTCTGCTTCTAAGTTAAAAATTTGCCGACTAACAGCAGACTGAGCGACATGGAGCGCATGTGCTGCATCTGTAACATGCTCTCTTTTCGCTACTTCAATGAAATATTGTATTTGTCTTAATTCCATGAAAATCATCCTCTTTTTCGTTTCATCTAATTGCGGCATTGATTTTATCTCAAATACATATTGTTCTAGATCATTCTAAAATTATAAAATAAGATTGTGGAAAACGTCACATAATCTGACAAAGAGACTGGGGAAATTTTTACGAATTTTAAATTTAATTGAGTGAATTTCATAAATTATCTAAAATGAGCCCGATCAAACTCTAAGTAGTTGCGAGCGTTTTAACGCAACTACTTAGAGATACTTACTGGCGATAATATTGAATTATGAAATTCATAAAATTCGTTAATTAATTCTATAATACCAAATTTTAATGAATAAAGGGGAGCGAATCTAACTATGGCTACTGTACAAGAGATTAAACAAGATCAATTATTAGACGCAAAAAAATACGTAGATGATGTATATGAGGTCGTTAAGAAAAGAAATCAAGGTGAAGAGGAATTTCATCAGGCGGTTAAGGAAGTTTTTGACTCATTAGTTCCAGTTTTCGCAAAACATCCAGAATACATCGAACATAACATTCTCGAGCAAGTTGTTGAACCAGAAAGAATTATTTCATTTAGAGTTCCTTGGGTAGATGACGAAGGAAAAGTTCAAGTCAATCGCGGTTTCCGTGTACAATTCAATAGTGCAATTGGTCCATACAAAGGCGGATTAAGATTTCATCCATCCGTAAACGCTAGTATTATTAAATTTTTAGGCTTTGAACAAATTTTCAAAAATTCACTTACAGGTCAACCGATTGGCGGCGGAAAAGGTGGATCTGACTTTGATCCTAAAGGAAAATCTGATCGTGAAATTATGCGCTTCTGTCAAAGCTTTATGAATGAGCTTGTTAATCACATCGGTCCTGATGTTGACGTACCAGCAGGAGATATTGGTGTTGGTGCACGCGAAGTTGGCTTTATGTTCGGACAATATAAGCGCTTAAAAGGAGCTTATGAAGCAGGAGTTTTAACAGGAAAAGGTGTAGGTTATGGTGGAAGTTTAGCTCGAACTGAAGCTACTGGTTATGGAACAGTTTACTTCGTAGAAGAAATGTTAAAAGATAACGGCGATAGCTTTAAAGGTAAAACAGTTGTCGTTTCTGGATCTGGTAACGTATCAATATATGCAATCGAAAAAGCGCACGAACTTGGCGCTAAAGTTGTCGCTTGTAGTGACTCTGGTGGATATATTTATGATAAAAATGGAATTGACTTAGCAACAGTGAAACAGCTGAAAGAAGTTGAGAGAAAACGTATTAGTGAATATGTAAATCATCATCCAGAAGCTACGTACCATGAAGGAAGTACTGATATTTGGTTAGTTCCTTGCGACATCGCTCTTCCTTGTGCAACTCAAAACGAAATTAATGATGTATCTGCAAAAATCTTAGTCGCTAACGGTGTAAAAGCAGTTGGAGAAGGTGCAAACATGCCATCTACACTTGAAGCAATTGATATCTTTATAAAAAATGACGTACTATTCGGTCCAGCAAAAGCTGCAAATGCCGGTGGTGTTGCGGTATCCGCATTAGAAATGGCCCAAAATAGCATGAGACTTTCTTGGACATTTGCTGAAGTAGATGCGAAGCTACACGAAATCATGAAGAATATTTATAAAGACAGTGTTGAGGCATCTGTAGAGTACGGACACCCTGGAAACTTAGTTGTAGGTTCCAACATTGCTGGCTTTAAAAAAGTAGCTAACGCCATGATCTCCCAAGGTGTGATTTAATTAAAACATAATTGAAGTAGAAAGAGGTTGGGACAAAAGTGTCTGACACCACGCGGATCGTACTAAATATAGACAAGAAAGATTAATCGAATGTCTATATTTGGTGCCTAGCGGTGTCTGACACTTTATTTTGTCCCAACCTCTTTCTTTTTTAGAAAATCATTACCTTATTAAGTTGGCTTCATTGTGTATCACGATCCATATGGATTAAAAGCCACTTTTCTACGGCTTAAATTGAAAAGTTTCCTTCGTCTTTTCTAAAAATAATTCTCTTCTATTTTTTAATGACTTTGTTATGTAACCACCTTCAAACTTTCTCGGCTCATAAGAAACAACAAACGCTGTTGGTTCATATTTATAAATAATTTTGTAAAATTCGTTTTCCCGGTCCCTTCTTGCTGTACAATACAATAAATAACGTACAGAATTCATACCTTTTACTTCGTTTGTCGAAACACTAAATCCCACATCACGAAGTTTATTCAATAAATCATCATTGTACCTTTCAACATTCGCTTCGACCGTCACATAGCCAATCGCTAGTTTTTCTTCTAAAGTACCACCTAAATAAACCCCGGTACCAAAACCAGCTGCATAAGCAATTATGTTCATATAGTTTGATAAATCACTAAAAACTAACCCTATCGCAAACACATAGATAAACCCTTCAAGCATCCCAATACCACAAGCTTGCTTTTTCATACCTTTCACTACTAATATTGTGCGCATCGTTAAAATCGGAACGAGTAACAGTTGTGCAAAGAAAATCATCATCGGTTGTAACATTCTGTCACCTCTTACATTTATTTCATGCTCATTATAGCAAAAGAAGAGCTAGTCTCAAAACGCCGTTCAAAAATAGCTATACGAAAGCACATTAGCAATCGTAATATTTAACAGCGTAGAACTAGCCCAATATATTTATTATCTAGATTTAATAAACATTTGTACCCAAGCTCCGTGATAGAAACCTACACCAATGGCATCATATTGATCATTTAATATGTTTTGTCGATGACCTGGCGAGTTCATCCATGAGTTCATAACTGCTTCAGGTGAATTTTGTCCTTTGGCAATATTTTCCCCAGCCGTTTGATAACTTATACCATAAGTTCTTAACATGTCAAACGGTGAACCGTAGTTAGGACTGTTATGTGAAAAATAATTTGAGTTGATCATATCCTCAGCTTTTTTATGTGCTACATTTTTCAAGTCAGCCCTATGTGTAAGTGGACTTAAACCGTTCTGTCGTCGTTGTTGATTGACTAATGTAACAACTTGATCTTCAAAAGTACTTGAATGTTCTGCAGATTCCTTTAAGCGGATAACTTCACCGACATGCATATTTGTCGGTTCAATTTCCGGATTGAGCCTCATCAACTCACGGTAATCAAGACCGTAACGCTTAGCAATAAACCAAAAAGAATCACCTGGTGAGACTTTATAATGTTCAAACGGTGGTTCATTGAAAAACTGTATATCTTGAGCATTTGATACGATCGGTAGACAAAACGTAAAAATCATTGTTGCTAAAATTATTCTTTTGATCATAAGAAAATCCTCCATCTATATTTTTTAGGTATATACCCTAGTATTCATAGTGTGGATTCTCATTTTGTTTCTATGTGTAGAAATAATATACAAATTAATATTGAAAGTGCACGTCACCGTCTAATATTGTAAAGGCGGATGATTTCCTTCTTTGAGCATTACGTATGCAGCTTTTTTATTTTCCTGATACAATGAATTTCATAATTCATTATTCTCACCACTAAGATCAATATATAGTTGCGTCAAAACCATTCGCAAACTATATATTGCGTGATGTGGCTCATTTTTGGTAATTATGAAATTCACTGGATAAAATAAAGAAAACTTATGGGGGGATTATTAATGTTTACCCTTGCAATTATTACATGCCTTTTTTGGCTTTTTGTCCTTGTCGACGCTACTCTAGGGATGAGAAGACTCCCAATGCTGCAAAAAGTAGTCGAAGACGATGTACTTATAAAAAAAGGGCCATTAATATCAATCATCGTGGCGGCTAAAAATGAAGAAACAGATATTGAAGCAAGCCTTCGTTCTCAACTTAAACAAACTTATAAAAATATTGAATGGATCGTAGTAAACGACCGTTCTACGGATAAAACAGGGGCAATCATTGATAACTTAGCCAAAGAGGATGACCGAATCACACCCGTTCATATTAAAGACTTACCAGACGCTTGGTTAGGAAAAAATCACGCCCTCTATACAGGGTATCGAAAAGCTAAAGGCGACTATTTGTTATTTACGGATGGAGATATTTATTTTCATAAAGATGTAATCGCGAAATCATTAACGTTTTTTCAGAACAATAAAATCGATCATTTAACATTAACTCCAAATATGAACGTCACTTCATTTTGGACGAAAGCGTTTGTGACCTTTTTTCTGTTTGGATTTTCGTATTTTAAACGTCCGTGGAAAGCAAATGATGATAAAAGTAAAGTCGCTATTGGGATCGGCGCTTTTAACCTTTTATCTCGTGAGGCTTATGAAGCAATCGGAACGCATAGAAAAATTGCGATGCGCCCTGACGACGATCTAATGCTTGGAGTAACGATTAAACAAAACGGTAGAAAACAACGAGTTGCCAATGCGATACCGTACTTAGAGGTAGCATGGTACCGTTCGTTAAAAGAGGCGATAATCGGATTAGAAAAAAACACGTTCGCTGGGCTTTTTTATAGTTATTTCATGGTGTTATTTTCCATTAGCGGGATATTTATTTCTCAAATTTGGCCATTTGTAGCGCTGTTTGTGACTGAAGGTGCGACACGTTTCTTGTACGGCGTCGTAATATTATTACTATTTTTCGTTTACCAGCAAACGGCAAACGTTATGGCAAAAGGAGCGCTTAAATATTTTGTCGTGTTTCCAATTTCATCGTTGATTTTTATGTATTGTATAGCTCGCGCGACAATATTAACGACAATACGAGGTGGAATCGTCTGGCGCGGTACTTTTTATCCATTACACCAACTAAAAAAAGACCTTCACAAATAGTCAACTAGTTCTGTTTTGAGGGATACCTCATATTAAACCGCTCTTTACTTTATTGCACTACTTATTTTATATCTATTCTTACTCTAAAAGATCCGCAAATAACTTTTGTCTTTGCGAAAAGTTATGTTGTTTTGTCAATTCTAAAAAAGTCGGATCAAGTAGCTGTTGAAAAATTCGTCTTCGTTTTTCTCTATCTTCTATTTGTTCAAGAACTTTTAGCCGACATTGCGATAAAAACTCTACGTATTCCTCATACGAAGAATCAAATTGCGTGGCCAGTTCTTTCGCAATTTTTTTAGATAGGCCAGGACTTGCTCCTGATGTTGAAACTGATAGCATCAATTTCCCTCTATGTAAGGTCGACGGGACTATAAAATTACTACGAGTAGGATCATCAACGAGATTCACTAATTGATGGTCCTGACAACAATTATATACTTCACAATTAACTTGTTTGCAATTCGTTGCGGCAATGACGAGAAAAGCCTCACCTATATCCCCTTTAGAAAATTTCCCTCGTTTCCATTTAACTAACCCTTCTTCCACTACCTCAACAATCTTTTCTGTGACTTCAGGGCTAACAACTGTAATAACTGCACCTGTTTCCAAAAGGTTAAGAAGCTTCCGCTCAGCTACTTTCCCGCCACCGATAATAGCAACTTTCTTATTTAATAAATTTAAATTTATAGGATAGTGTTTCATAAAAAATCTCCTTATTACAGCGGGGGTGCCGCTAGCACATTAGAATAATTGGATTGAGCAACCATATCAATCGGTATGAATTAAAAAAATTTTGTCATTGCCATTAATGCACTCGTCATTAATCTTTCCCTAACTGAATGAATTTCATAATTACCTACATTAAGCCATATCAAACTATATGTAGTTGCGGGCAGTTTAATGCAACTACATATAGATACTTAATGGCGATAATATTGAATTATGAAATTCATTAAACTACTTTTTAAAAATATGATAAGGCATCTCTTCAACGACACGGCCGTTACGCCCGTCTGTCGTTGTTGCTTTCGTTAACGAGTTTAAAATTGCTTCTTCAGTCACTTCAGCCGTTGCTTGAAAAAGCTGATTCATTAACGCAGTGTCCTCTCTCAAGTGTGATTTTGATTCGCAAACCTTTTCAGTAACATGTTCAGAAGTCATCGCTGTAGAAAAAGCAATCGCTATATCTCCACTACCGTGACTTGCATGCCCCCCTGCTCTACCTAAGCCCATCGCCGTTCGTTTAGCAACTCTTTTTAATTGTCGCTCACTTAAAGGGGCGTCTGTTGCAATAATCATCATAATCGAACCGTCAGTTGTATAGTCAGGTTCTGGGATTTCAGCTTTCCCCTCTTCTATTATATATTGCCAACCGCGAAAGTCCTCTCGCTTTCCAAAGTTCGATAACACTAAACACCCTACCATAAAGGCTTCATTTTCATCTTTTACAATACGTGAAGAGCTGCCAATGCCCCCTTTATAACCGAAACAAACCATACCTGTTCCAGCACCAACAGCACCTTCTTCAATAGCCTCACGACTCGCACCTTCAATCGCTTCAATCGCATGCTCACGCTTAACAGGTAGTTGTCTAATCGAATTTAAATAGCTATCATTACATTCACCAACAACAATGTTAATCGTCCCTGTTGTGTCACCAATTTCTGGAGTTTTCTCAAGCATATGTAGTAACGTTCCTTCAGTAACTGCAGGAACACCAAACGTATTCGTTAACATAATCGGAGATTCGATTTGACCTAACTCATCGAGTTGAACGAGACCCGTTGTTTTTCCAAAGCCATTAATGACAAAACTTGCAGCAGGCACTTTTTGACGAAATAAATTACCCCCATGTGGTAATATTGCCGTAACACCAGTACGGACCGCCTCAACTTTTCCCCCCTCTTCTTTCAATGTCACATGCCCGACACGAACATCACCAACGTCAGTAATACAGTTTTTTTCTCCAGTTGGCAATTTTCCAATTTTCACGCCTAGATCTCTAAGCTTTTGCCGCTTCATTTGACACCACTCCGTTTAGTATCATATCGACATGGGGAATGCCATCCTCTAAATAAACTTCAGAAACCGGTTGAAAACCGAATGAGCCGTAAAACTCTTTTAAATAATCTTGTGCTTGTATTTTTATTTTCGTTTCGTTCAAACCATTTTTTGTAAAGTCAATCGCATTATTTAATAATTCAGTCGCTAAGCCGTTACGACGATATTTTTCTTTCACAATCACACGCCCAATCGACGCTTCTTCATACTTAAGACCGGCCTCTAAAATCCGGCAATAAGCCTTAATCTCTCCTTCTTCTTCTGTAAACAAATGAAAACAGTGTTGATCAATATCATCGAGTTCAGGATACGGACAATCTTGCTCAACGACAAAGATGTTCAACCGCTCTTTAATAATATTGTAAAGCTGTTCGTTCGTTAATTCCTCAAAAGTTTTTAATTGCCAACTCATCTGAATTCCCCTCTAACTAATCTTTTTTATATTACAATCCACTTTATGCTGTAATGTGAAAGAAAACCAAAGGCTCACATTACAAAAACCTAGGTTTTCTTAATTACACAACGTCATTTTTTAAGTGCCCGTTGTAAAGCTCATAATAAAAGCCTTTTTGTTTTAATAACGATTGGTGATCTCCTTTTTCAAGCACCTGTCCGTCATTTAAAACGATAATTTGATCTGCTTGTTGAATCGTATTAAGTCGATGAGCAATAACAAAGCTCGTTCTCCCTGACATTAACCTTGATAACGCCTCTTGTATTTTGATTTCTGTTACTGTATCAATACTACTCGTAGCCTCATCTAATATTAAAATTTTCGGTCGAGCCAAAATCGCTCTAGAAATCGAAAGAAGTTGCTTTTGACCTTGACTAATGCCACCGCCTTCTTGCGTTAACACTGTATCAAACCCGTTCGGAAACTTCTTAATAAAAGAATAAGCATTTGCTAATTTTGCTGCTTCAATCACTTCCTCATCTGAGGCATCGAGTTTACCGTAACGAATATTTTCGCGAATCGTCCCTTGAAAAAGAAATGGATCTTGCAAAACAAAGCCCATATGCTGCCTTAAACTTTCCCTAGTAACGCTTGAAATATCATTACCATCAATCAAAATAGATCCCTTATCACAGTCATAAAAGCGGCTAAGCAAATTAATGATCGTCGTTTTCCCTGCACCGGTCGGTCCAACGAGAGCAACCGTTTCTCCAGCATTTGCTCGAAATGAAACATCGAAAATCGTCTGACCATCTTCATTTTCATCATAAGAAAACGAAACATTCCGAAAGTCGACATTACCTTTAACCGTTGGTAACTCCATATGATCCTTGGCCTCTTTTTCTTTTTCCTCGTCCAACACATCAAAAACTCGCTCAGCTCCAGCAACTGCCGAAAGAAGTGTATTATATTGATTTGCTAAGTCATTTAATGGACGCGTAAACTGCCTCGAGTATTGAGTAAACGTTACAATGATACCGATAGAAACAAGATCGTATAAAGCAAGAACCCCACCTGCCAGTGCGATAATCGCAAAACTTAAATTGTTCAACACATTCATCAACTTCGGAATAAACCCCGAGTAGGCCTGTGCCCAATAACCTGACGTTTTCAGGCGCTCATTTTTTTCATTAAACTCTTTGATAACTTTTTCTTCTTGTGAAAATGTTTTAACGACACTTTGTCCTGAGACTGTTTCTTCAATATATCCATTTAGGTCCCCTAAATTTCGCTGTTGCTCACGAAAAAACTTCCTCGTTCTCGTCGTAATCCATTTCATCCCGAAATAAAGAAGAGGAATAACGGTTAACGTAATCAATGTTAATAAAGGACTTAGATAAATCATAAAAGCTACAGTACCGACAAGTGTAAGCACACTTGAAAAAATTTGAATAACTGAAGTATTCAATGTCCTACTTACATTTTCAATATCATTTGTCAGTCGGCTCATTAGTTCGCCGTGCTGCTTTCGATCAAAAAAACTAATCGGTAAGCGGTGGAGATGTCTAAACAAATGTCGCCGCAACGAGTATACCGTATTTTGAGCAATGCCGATCATCAAATAATTTTGTAACCATATCGCAAGCGAATTAACGACATAAATAATTCCAAGAAAAATAAGTAACCATAGCAACCCTTCTGTATTTCTTAATACGATATAATCGTCTACAGCGACCCCGATTAAATACGGTCCTAATAGCGTCAATATAACACTTATTGTAATTAAAAATAAAATAAAGGTAAGTAAGCCTTTTTGTTCTGCTAAATAAAGCCAAATTCTTTTCACCGTTCCCCAAATATTTTTCGTTTTCGGTGGAGGTCCACCTGATGCGGAATGCGGATGTTTAGCCATGGCCTACTACCTCCTCATGATGCTGTGAAGCATAAATCTTTTGATATAAAGGGCTTTTTTTCATTAAATCATTATGTTTTCCATTTGCAACGATCATACCATCTTCTAAAAGTAAAATATTATCAGCAACCATCACTGTACTGATTTTTTGCGTAATAATAAACGTCGTGCATGATTGTTTTTTAATCGCTTCCAATATTTTCGCTTCCGTTTGTAAATCTAACGCACTCGTACTGTCGTCTAATAATAATATTTTCGGTTTTCTAATAAGTGCTCTGGCAATCGATAAGCGTTGTTTTTGACCTCCAGAAAGATTGACTCCTCTTTGACCTAGAATTGTTTCATATTGTTGTGGTAAGTTTACAATCGTCTCATGAATTTGTGCTGCTTTTGCAGCTTCTACAATTTCATCCATCGTTGCATTTTCTTTTCCCCAACAAATATTTTCTTTCACTGTTCCTGAAAAAAGACGTGCTTCTTGTGGTACATAACCAATTTGCTTTCGTAAAAATTCAAGCTTCATCGTCTTCACATTTTGATGATCAAGATAAATAGCACCACTATTTACATCATACAAACGTGGTATCAACTGAAATAGTGACGACTTTCCTGAGCCTGTTGCACCTAAAATAGCGACCGTTTCTGACGCCCTCACATCAAAACTAATCTCTTTTAACACTTTTTCGTCGGTATTAGGGTATTTAAATGACACTTGATCAAACTGAATATTCCCACGAACTGTAGATTCCTTTAGTAATGACCCTTCTCCATCAGTAAGATCGACCTCAACGTCTAACACTTCAGAAATCCGCGCTGACGATGCTTTTGCTCTTGCAAATCCCATTAAAATAAAGGAAAAAACAGAAAAAGCGAACATAATTCTTGTCGCATAGTTAATTAAAGCGACAATTTCCCCTACATTAGCTTGATTGGCATTCACTTGAGCACTTCCAAACCATAAAATCACTAAAATACTTAAATTCATTACAAGTAACAGTACTGGCATCGTTAATTCAATTAACCTAAGTGCCGTAACCGTTTCATCTTTTAATTCATGATTTGTTTTCGCAAACCGTTCTTGCTCATGTTTTTTTCGTAGAAAAGCTTTAATTAAACGCATCCCAGATAAGTTTTCACGCATGACGCTATTGACTGCATCTAACTTTTCTTGAACCGCGCGGAAAAGCTTCACACCTTTGGACATTAACCACACCATAAATAGCAGTAACAATGGCATAGCGACAACTAAAATTAGAGCTAATCGCCAATTAACGATTAAAGCCATAACGACCCCACCGATGACGAGTAGCGGTGCTCTAGCAGCAATTCTTAACGCCATAAATACTAATACTTGAATTTGTGTCACATCATTCGTTAATCTCGTAATTAATGAAGATGTAGGAAAACGGTTTAAATTAGCAAAAGAAAATGATTGCACTTTATCAAATAAGCTTTTTCGAACGTCATATCCAAAACTTTGACTAACATGTGCTGAATAAAATGAATTTATAATTCCTGCTGCAAACCCTACTAAAGACAACCCGACCATTATACCACCCCAAATAAGGACGACAGAAAGGTCATTTTTCAAAATTCCTTCATCAATAATTTTAGCAATAAAGAGCGGAGATAGAAGTTCAACAAATAACTCAACAAACATTAGCAAGAGCGCAATATAAATTGGCTTTTTATAAGATTTCAAAAACGATAGTACTTTTAACATATACGTCCCCCAGTTTATACGTTGCTGACCAATCAAATTATGTATAAAAATCATTGTATTTAGTGTAAATCGAAAGGTGAAAATATTCAATTAATATAGTTTTTAATTTTGAGTTTTGAGTTATTGTGGGTAATGCTGCGAAGCATCTGGAGGAAGTTCGTTAGTAAAAGTAGCAATGATAAACATTCAACTGTAAATTCCAACTTCTCTTTTGCTTTTACGGCGTAAGTTCTTCATTATATTCCTATTTGAAAAAAGCCTCCTTGAACAGAGGCTTCTTTAAATCATCATTGAATTCACTCTCACAACTAATAACTCAAAACTCTTCACTCAACACTCTTCCCTCACAACTTTTAAGACGGATCAAACCCTTCCATTACGTCCATATTTCCTTCAATTAGTTCGATAATAGCTCCTGCTTCTTCTTTACTAAAAATGAAGTTCGTTTCATCTTCAATCGTTCCATCATCTTCAGTAAAAATTCGGTTCACTCGATGCAAGATGCCATCACCTGTTTCTTTTAAAACACCAAATTTGTATGTCACTTCAACCTCATCTAGGTAAGAATAAGCTAAAACTTCAGGAGTCGTCCACTCGACATCGACAACGACATCATACGCCCCTCCGTCTACGTAAGCTTCGTCAACCTCACCATCTTCATCATAGGTTTCTTCACTCTCATCTATATGATCTTCGAAGAATTCATCTTCATCAACCTCTTCAACTTCTGTGTCCATGAAGTTGTGAAAAGATTCGTGAACAGCATCTAGAATTTCTTCAATATCGGGAAGAATTTGCCGATATGTATCTCCAGCGGTAAAATCAAATTCCTCCATATAAAATTCTTCATTATGTGGATCAAAAAATAAAGTACAGAAATCTTCTCGTTCATCACCTTCATACTCGACAAAAAATTCTAGTTTCGGGTGCTTTGCTGCTCTGTCAATTCTCATATGACCTAGTTCATCATAATCTTCGCAAATTGACTCTAAAGAATCTTGCATTTCACTACATACTCGATCAAACCATTCTAATGACATCAGTACATCCCACCTTTTTAAAGTTTACATACTTATTATGCCTTGATTAGCAACAGTTGTTCATTCCACATATATCCAATTTTTATAGTATTCAAAATGTCGGGAGCTTTCCTTTTTCATACAACACTGTCACCACCTAAATTGTAAAAGGAGAGCGATTTCCTTCTCTTCGCTGTAAACCTCTATCTAGTTTTAGAGGCTCGTTCAGGAAAGTCCCCCTCCTTTTTTCATACAAAACCAACATGACGTCATTAAATCACTTTCAATTTTGTAAAAAACGAGCCTTTCTTTCCAACTATCCCCTAACCAACAAACTAACAAACCAACTAGCCAACTAACCATCTTACATAAAATACCTGCTCTTACTTAAAACTATACCTACATAAGAAAGGAAGAAAGAAAGAAAGGAAGGAGTTTGCGGATGTCATCAAAAAGGTTGCTCATCAATATTCGTTCGAGTTTTTGGTATATTCCTTCGCTATATGGGATTATCTCAATTTTTCTTGCTCTTGCTAGCCTTAGATTGGATTACTATGTGACAGATTCTGATATTTCGAATCTTATTCCAGCAATTTTTCTTACTGACATCGATTTAGCCCGTACGATCTTAAGTACGATTTCAGCTTCACTCCTAACGATGACGACGATTACGTTTTCGACGATTTTAGTCGTGTTAACTACTTTCCTATCTGAGTTTTCACCTAGAACATTGCAAAACTTTATTACCGACCATAGTACTCAGCGTGTATTAGGCGTTTTTGTTGGTGGTTTCACCTACTCTATTCTTTTATTACTTTTTTTAAGAGATGATCTTTCAACAACGTTTATCGTACCGAGTTTTGCAGTTCTATTAGCAATTTTTTGCCTGATTATGTTCGTTTTTTTTATCAACCACGTATCGAAGTGGATGCAAGTGAGTAATTTAATTCACAATATTACGTTAAAAATCATGAAACGTATCGATCAAAAGTTTGAAGATAAAAATAAAGTTCACGAAGATGCGCCATGGGAAGATTGGGAAAGCGATGAACTAACTCATCTCAATCCAAAAAAAATGAAACTAAACACTTCTGGCTATATTAAACATATTGATTTATACGGAATCATTAAACAAGCAACAATAGATGATTACATTATAAAAATTGAAAAAAAAGTTGGTGAATACGTAGACCAGGATAGTGACATTCTCTCGATTTGGGCTATAGGAGGCCACCATAGTATCGATCATTACGAAAAGTATATTTCAGTAGCTAAAGAAAAAGCTCCTGTCGATGATATAGAGTTCGGGTTAACTAAAATTGTTGAAATTGCACTTAGAGCCTTATCCCCAGGTGTGAACGATCCGAATACCGCGATTAATTGTATCGAAAACTTAGGAAAGATCTTAACTAAACTCGGCCAAAAACATTTACCAAGATCTTATCATAATGATGCTAATCGAAATTTACGTGTCATCTTCGAACACCCTTGTTTTTACGATTACTTATTTAAATGCTTTTACCAAATTCGTAAGTACGGCTTTGATGACATTTCAGTCCTTCAATCAGCGTTAAAAGCTTTTACTTTAATTTGCGAACGGAACTCAAAACAGATTAAAGATACGATCTGGGAATTTACTGAACATATTATTGAAGGAATTGACCCGAAAGATTTACTTACCCTAGACAAAAAATACATTAACGACGAACTACAGCGACTCGCCAAAGCCTCCAACAAAAAGAATGAGTATAAACCAATGTAGTTCGTTTTGCAGACAAAGTAGGTGAAATGATGTACATCGGTTGCCATGTGAGTATTAGAAACGGTTACGACCAAGCTGCGAAAACGGCACATGCCCTTGGTGCTAATGCTTTTCAATACTTCCCGAAAAATCCAAGAAGTATTTCAATTAAAGATTTTGATAAAAAGACAGCATCACTTTGCAAACAATTTTGCCAATTGAATGAACTTGTTTCTGTCGCGCACACACCTTATCCTACAAAGCTCATTTCGGAAAATCGTGACCTAGAAAAACAAATCATTTCTTCACTTTTAAATGATTTAGAAATTGCCGAGGCTTGTGGCTCGCTTGGCGTTGTTGTACATTTCGGTTCAATGAAAAGTGGTGACCCTCTCGAAGGTTATAAAAAGATGATTTCCTTATTAAATTCAGTGTTACATAAATGGAGTGGAAATGCGCTAATACTTATTGAAAACAATGCTGGTGCAGGAACTAATATGGGGACTACATTAGAGGAAATGGTACAAATTCGAAAACTAACAGATGCACCAGAAAAGATCGGTTTCTGCTTTGATACATGCCATTCGTTCGCTAGCGGGTTATGGGATGGAGACAATTGGGATAGTCTAGTCGAAAAAGGATTAGAACTCGGGTATTTTCAACATTTAAAAGTCATTCATTTAAATAATTCAAAATATGCAAGCGGAAAAAGAAAAGATCGTCACGCTAACTTATTGAACGGCTATATAACTAAAACACAATTAGAGCAATTTATACACTCCTCAGTTGTCAACAATGTCCCTCTTATTTTAGAGACACCTATTGATGAGGCGAAGCACTCACATAAGGATGAAATACAGCTTGTCAAACAGTGGCTAAATTAATTTTTCTTATCACTGGAACTAGTCACATTTTATTCAAAAAGTCACATGACAATATGTGAGAATTTACACACGTAAACTTTATAAATTTTGATATAATTATAGTAATGATAATCATTTTCATTAACGAAGGGGATAGACACATGGAAAAAATATATTTTTGTAAAGAAAATAAATTTAAATCTAAAAAAGTTTATAAGAAACTTAAGTCCCTTGATCTCAATATTAAAGTTAAACTAAAAGGTTGTATCGGAAAATGTAAAACGTGCAAACATAGCCCTTTTTCAGTCGTTGACGGAAACGTATTAAAATGTGAAACTTCGAAAGAGTTGTACAAGGAAATTTACAAAAAAGTTAATTAATAAACAAAATTATACCTAACGTTTCATTAGTTCAGATGAAGTTTTATCAAAAGCGTTGAGAGGTGATATTTCATGGAACCAGCTATTTTAGTTCACATAATACTTGGAAGTACGCTATCTTTATTAATTATATTAACCATATATTATATCCTGCGAATGCTATTATCTTCGCAAGAACAAAAAGCTAATTTTAAAGCAAAATTTAAACGTTTCGGAATTTTAACCGTTGTTGTTTATGTTGTATACATGGGGTGGGTATTTATTAAAAATAATTTTATTTAAGTAAAACTTCATGACGGTAACCGTCCCCACTAATATGGAAAAGAACGAGCAATTCCCTTCTCTTCGCTGTAAACTTCTAGCGAATTTTAGAGGCTCGTTCACGAAATTACTCGTTCTTTTTTCATACAAAACCGCAATGGCGGATATCCCGCCACCATCTAATATGAAAAGACGGGTGCTTTCCCTCACTTCACCTTGAACTTCTAACGAAGCTACTGACCTCAATCACATCATGGAATTCAACTTAGAATTAACTTCATGCTGCTTTGCGACGAGGAAGCCTACTTCAAAGCTATACTGGTAGACGCAGGAGCACTCTCAGACGTTGGTTCGCAAAATCACCCGCCTTTTTTCATACAAAATCTTCATGACGACACACCACTACGGACCTAACTAACAAACCACTAACCAACTAACCAACTTCCATACAAAAAAAGCTTAAGAGATTTTCGTCTCCAAGCTCTTTTTTTAGTATAAAATTTTCGTACATCTATAAAAACTGTGTAAACCTTAATGCATTTGACTTTTTCTTCTTTTTATATTTCATATAAATAAAGGATACAACAAACGCAATTGCAATGATTAGAAAAATCATCAATTGATCAAATGTTCCATTTATAATCCCTAACGGAACAAGAGATAAAACGCTAAAGTAAATAAGGTTACCTATACTCGTAGCTAAAATAAAATCTTTAAATTTTATCGAGCTTACCCCGCTGACCATATTAATAATACTTGTCGGGGCAACCGGAACAACTCTTGCAAACAATACGTACATAAACCCATTTTTTTCAGCTTTTTCTTTAATATTGACACTAACTTTTTTCTCTAAAAAATCTTTAAAGCAATAGCGAATACTAACAAAGACGATAGCTGCAGCTACGACACTAAAAATCCAACTCCAAATGACTCCGTAGAAAAAACCAAAAAACGCAATGTTTTTCGTTAAAATTAGAATTAACGGAAAAATAGTTAATGTATTTTGAATCAGTATGACGATAAATGTTACTAACAACAATAAAGGTAATTGATCACTAACTGTATTATATAAATGATCCAATTCGCCTGCTCTCAGTGTATAAAACAGTTCTGAATTTATGAGAAAATATATAGTAACTAATAAAATAGTAAGGAATAAAATAATTTTTACCCAACCTTTAATCAAATTCACCTTCTTTCATTTTCCTCATTCTAACAAGGAAATATGAACAAAGTATGAATATCAGCTTTTTCCTTTGCTCATTTAATGAATTTCATAATCAATTTTATCGCCATTAAGTAACAATATGAAGTTGCGTTATACCGCTGGCAACTTCATATAGTATGATATAGCTCCATTTAGGCAATTATGAAATTCACTCCATTGTTAACTTTTTCTCGTATCCTTAAATGATTTCCTTTTGTTGCCTTCGTTTTCTCGTAGACTTTATAAAGAAAGCCCCGACAAAAGCAGTAATTGGAATTGACAAAATTAAACCGATACTACCAGCAACCGTCCTTAATATTTCTACGACTAAAAACTCCATATGAATCAGCTCAGAGAACGTATTTTCATAGGCGTATAAAAGCATTAATAAAGGTAGTGCTGCACCTACGTAGGCAAGTATTAACGTATTGGCCATCGTTCCCATAATATCTTTTCCAACATTCATGCCTGACTGAAACAATTGTTTCGCTTTAATTGTTGGATCTGCTTTTTTTACTTCATCCATCGATGAAGCTATGGAAATCGCAACATCCATTACGGCACCTAAGGCACCAATAATAATACCTGCAAGCAACAAACCTTGAAAATCTATATTAACTTCATTATGAAAAAGTTGCAACATTCTTTCCTCTTCACCATGAAAACCTGTTAGTTTCATAGCATTTGAGAAAATGATTGATATGATCGCCGCTGAAGCCAAACCACCAACGGTTCCAGCAAGAGCTGCTAACGTTTTCCTTGAAAAACCACTTACAGTAACAAATGTAACAGCTGTAACTATCGCACCAGTTACAATAGCTAACAACACCGGATGGTAACCAGCAAAAAGATAAGGCACCATAAATTTAAAAATAATAAACAAGGTAAATCCTAAAGTTAAAATAGATTTGAAGCCTTGTTTTTGCCCAAAGATCACTAATAGAGCAATAAAAATACCAACTAGTAGTATCGTAGAACGATCTCTTTTATAATCCGTAATATCTGCAGCTATTACGAGACCATCTTCAAACTGGATTTGAACAAATACCCGATCATTTTCTTTGAGCTGAAAATTTCCATACCCTCTACCATCTCCAGGGTAATTATAACTTTCAGCAACAATGACATCACCTTTGTACTCTCCAGAGGTTATTTTTAATTTAACAACATGGTGCTCCATTTCGACTCCACTAAAGGGGTCCATATCAGTGTTTCTTTCTAAAATTTCTAATACTTTCCCTTCCGTAGTTACCATTTCATAGGAACTATCATATTGAGAGTTATCTTGGTCTGACCACTCATCCCATTCAGTTTCATCTAGTTGATTTAACGGTGAATCATATGTATCATGTTCACCACCAAAAGAAGTAGCTTGTACAATAAAAGAGGGAAAAGACAGAATGAATAGTAACAACGAGAGACTTATAATCGTTTTTTTCATCAATAACTACCCTTTCTTTTTAAAAACTAGACTTATAGTGAAAGTCTTCAGGCGTTTGATATCCTTAAAAGAAAAGTGCCAGCCACATCAATAATAACTATAAACCATGGACAGCCATTAATAGATATAGTTTTTTATTGAGGTAACTGACACTTATGACAGTCTTATTATATCGTTTTAAACTTTCGTAATCTTAGTGTATTTAATACAACCGATACGGAACTAAATGCCATCGCCGCCCCTGCTAACATTGGGTTTAATAGGAGCCCAAAGACTGGGAACAGTAAACCTGCAGCTACTGGAATTAAAACAATGTTATAACCGAATGCCCATCCAAGGTTTTGCCAAATCATTCTCATTGTCGCTTTTGACAAACGTAAAGCTGTTACGACACTCATAATGTCTCCACGCATTAACGTGATATTCGCAGTTTCCATCGCTACATCAGTACCTGTACCGATCGCTATCCCAACATCCGATTGTGCTAAGGCTGGTGCATCATTAATACCGTCCCCAACCATCGCTACGACTTTACCTTCGTCTTGAAGTACTTTTACTTCTTTTGCTTTATCTTCAGGTAACACCTCAGCAATAAAGCGATCAATTCCCGCTTGTCTAGCAATCGCTTCAGCAGTTTTGTAGTGATCTCCGGTAATCATTACTACTTCTAAGCCCATCTTTTTCATTTCACTTACTGCTTTTATTGAATCTTTTTTCAATGTATCTGCAACGGCAATAACTCCAGCGCAAACACCATTTTCAGCCACATACATCGGCGTTTTTCCTTCATGAGCTAGTTTTTCTGCTTCTGCTTTAATATTTTCGATTTCTACGTTCTTTTCTTTCATTAATTTTAAATTACCAATTAAGATTTCTTTTCCATCGTATGTTGCTTCAATCCCGTGACCTACAATCGCCTGGAAGTTTTCTGGTTCGAATAATTGAAGCCCGCGATCTTTTGCAGCATTTACAATTGCTTCACCAAGTGGATGTTCAGAAGCTGTTTCAATGGAAGCGGCAATCGTCAATAGTTCATCTTCTGATAGTGTAGTTGAAGTAACCACAACATCAGTTAATACAGGCTTACCTTCTGTGATCGTTCCTGTTTTATCTAAAACGACTGTATTTGTTTTATGAGCTTTTTCTAAACTAGCAGCATCTTTAATAAGGACACCGTTTTCAGCACCTTTTTCAGTCCCAACCATGATTGCCGTTGGTGTTGCTAACCCTAGAGCACACGGACAAGCGATAATTAACACGGCAATAAACGTTGATAACGCGAATATAAGTGATGGGTCTGGACCGATGAAATACCAAACGAGTGCTGATAATGACGCAATAAACACAACTACCGGCACGAAATATGCTGAAACAACGTCAACAATTCTTTGGATCGGTGCTTTTGATCCTTGCGCTTCATTCACCATGCGAATAATTTGCGCAAGTGCTGTTTCTTTCCCAACCTTTGTTGCACGGAATGTAAAACTACCTGATTTATTAATCGTTGCACCGATAACTTCATCACCAGCTGACTTTTCAATTGGGATGGATTCACCAGTTAACATCGATTCGTCTACGGAAGAATTTCCTTTAATAACAACACCATCAACAGGTACTCTTTCACCAGGTCTTACTGTAATTTCATCGTCAAGCATTACTTCATCAATTGGAATTTCCATTTCTTGGCCATTTCTAACCACACGAGCTGTTTTTGCTTGTAAGCTCATTAATTTTTTTATCGCATTCGAAGTTTTCCCTTTTGCTTTTGCTTCAAAGTATCTTCCTAATAAAATTAATGTCGTAATAACTGTCGTCACATCATAGTAAAGTTCATTCGGAAAACCCATATTCGTTAACGTCACTGGGAACAAGGTAAGCGCTCCACTATAGAGCCAAGCACTTGTCGTACCCATAGCAACTAAAACGTTCATATCTGCTGATTTATTTTTTAAGATTTTATAACTGTTACGGTAAAATCTCCAACCAGGTACTAATTGAACATAAGTCGTTAATAGTAACAGAACATATGGGTTAGATAAATAGCTTGGTACCCATTCTCCCCAACCGTGCATCATATGAGGGATACTACCAATTAAAACGATCGTCGTTACAATGGCAGCGTACGTAAAGTCCTTTTTTAATTTAATTCTTTCTTTCTCTTGATCATCAGCAGTTGTATCTTCACTAACTTCATCAAGTAGTGCACCTTCATAGCCTAACTTGGTTACAGCATCAATAACTTTTTGTGTTTGAAAGCTACTGTCTTTCACTGTCACTTGAGCTTGATGTGAAGCTAAGTTGACTGTAACACTTTCGACACCATCTACTTTTGAAAGTACTTTTTCAACTCTACCTACACAAGAAGCACAAGACATCCCTTTCACTGAAAAAAGATACTTTTTTTCAGGGGTATCTGATTTTAACTTTGCTTCAAATCCTATTTTTGTAATAGCAGCTACTACTTGCTCATCTTTCACCGTTGTTGGATCATACTTCACTTGAGCTTGGTTCGTTGCTAAGTTTACACTAACAGATTCAACGCCATCTACTTTTTTCACTACTTTTTCGACACGATTCACGCAAGATGCACACGTCATGCCGATGACGTCAAATGTTTTTGTTTCTATGCTCATTATTAAGTCCTCCCGTCATTTTGATAGGGTATTTTAATTTTAATCATATTTCACCTTTTTAAAATATGCTTTTCAATAACCTAAACTCATTATACTACTATGGGGTATAAATTGCATTATAAATTTTTTCTATCAAGAAACGATGAAGTTTTCTTGTGAAATTTTGAAATTCGGTTACAAATTTCGCACTATAGGACTTCAATTTTTCAACTTACCTTAAATTGATTGATTTCATCATCTAATTCATTAGACATTTCTTTAAGAGTGTTTGCGAACTTTAAAACCTCATCTAAAGATTGTAATTGTTCTTCTGTAGCTGCTGCCACCTCCTGGAACTTTGCACAAGAAGTCTTTGTCGTTGAATCTACCTTTTCTAAGCTATAAGACACGTTGACTGACGTTTCAGCTACAGACTCTAAAAACTGTGACACTGAGTTTATTTTTTTTGATACTTCCCGTGTCCGATTTAAAATGGAATGAAATCCTTGACTACCTTTATCGATAATCTCAGTCCCTTTACTAACTTCATTAGTCACTTGCTCCATTGCTTTCCGAGATTGTACACTTCCTAATTGAATTTCTGAAGTTATTTTTGTTATATTTTTTGCATAGCTATCGGTCTGCTCAGCTAGTTTTCTTACTTCATTTGCAACAACCGAGAAACCTTGTCCAGCATTCCCAGCTCTAGCAGCTTCGATTGAAGCATTTAAAGCTAATAAGTTAGTTTGTGAAGCCAGATGAGCGATTGCATCTGTAATTTTACCAACTTCTTCATTTTTTGTACTCAAATTTTCAACTTCTTCTCTTGATGAATTAACTACTTCACTAATTGAATTCATTTGTTGTTTTGCTTGTTTTATTAATTGTTCACCATTCAAAGCTTCTTTTATTGCATTTTCTGAAAGTCCTTTGACCATTTTTGAGTAGTTTTCAATTTCTTTAATTTCACTCGACATTTCATTCAAACTATCCAGGCTCTTTTCATTTCCTTTTATTAACCCGTTCGTTTCCTCAGAAACCTCTTGGATAGAAGATGTGATTTTTTTTGAAAAACTGAGAACATCGTTAATATTTTTATGTAAATGACCGGAGGAACGAAGCACATGTTTACTTGAATTCGTCGACTGTGAGACTAACTTCTTTAAATTATGGTTCATTAAACTTACCGAAGTTGAAAGTTGACCAATTTCGTCTTTCGTTAAAGCACATGACAAACTTTTCAACTTATAAAAAACTATGTAGATTTGATGTTATTTGATTGCAATATAGACGGATGTTAAATACATCCGTCTATATTGCAGTGCCTAAAGATGTCAGATCTTTTAGTTTTGAACAGACCCGTCCAACTTTTCCCTATCTTTTTTATTGTTATATGTGAAATGATCTAAGGTAACTAATTTTTTCTAATTCAACTTCAATTCTACTACTTCATCTATAATAAATGGTTCAAATTTTAGTAATAACTCTGTGTCTGTACTTTTTAACAATGGCGCTTTATCTATAGTTTTCTCAAATAGAGCTAAAAATAGCGGATGATGAGAGTCGTTACTTACAACGATCCAGTGCTCGGGTCTAACTTCAGCTCCTAAATTATTCGTTAGCACTACTCTTTCTTCAAAGGGGATTGATAAGAGATCACCTGAATGAGTAGTCATACCAATGTTTACAGCAAAATAATTAAACGGATCAACATCAATATCGCTTATCGTATAAAGCATATGTTCACTATTATAAGGTGACAAAAAGCCTGCTTCTATACCGACACCTTCTGCACCAGATTCACCATTTATTGCATACCTCATTTTTAATGAGGCGTCCCAAACTTCACTTTCTTCACTCTCTTTCGCACTTTCTTCATCATTTATAATTTCCATACCCTTTAATGTCATCTCATGTGGTTCGTTTCCTAGTTCAAGGTCTTTAATCACTTCATATTTTCTTGTATTGATAACAGCTAATGAATTGGAATCGCGATGAGTAACAAAAGCCAAGTCACCATCTGGAGAAAAAGATATATGATTTGCATATGATCCCGTTTCGATCGTAGTTACTATTGTAAACGTCTCAATATCTACGACTGAAACATCATTTGAATGATTGTTAGCCGTCCAAACTTGGGAACCATCCGGAGATACGGTTACGCCGTGAACCCCCTCACCGACTTCGATCTCTTTTACAACCTCAAATGTGATCATATCGATGACTGATAAACTATTAGAATTCACATTTGCTGCAAAAGCATAATCAAAATTAGGACTAACTGCTACTTCATTAGGAACATCCCCTACAGGGATCGTCGCTAACACTTGATAACTATAAGCATCAATGACACTCACCGTATTTGCATTTACATTCGTCACCCAAACTTGAGAGCCATCCGTTGTCACACTAACATGCGCTGGCCCATCGTCTGTCTCAATCACCGCAACTTCATCAAATGTAGTTGTGTCAACGACTGAAATGACACCACCTTCTTCACCAAGGCCAGCCATTAATGAGACGTATAAATATTTTCCAGATGGATGAATATCAATCCCATGAATACCTTCATTAAAATTTAACTCATTAATTACTTCTTTTGTGTCTACATGATATGCTTGTAAGCTTTTTCCTTGAAAACCAGTTCCATAATAAACGACTAATTCATCAGGTGAAATTGCAATTCCATGGGACAATTGTTCAGTATTTAAGCTTATAGATTGAACTGGGGAACTGTCTTGCAAATTTATTTGCGAAATTGTACCATCACCTGCATTAGCAACATAAAAAACTGGCGCCGTTAAAGCGTTATTATTGTTTATTGAAAAAAATAGCCCCCCACCTATTAAAATGATCACTAATCCAAAGATCGCTATACCCTTGTACTTCATCACATAACTTCCTCCCTTATGTTTGTATTCTTCATTATGTTAATTACTTCACTCATGAATAAAACTACACGACAAATATGGAGAAATAGTAAAGAAAAGCCGTCAACTTATGAAGAAAATATAAAGAAAATATGAAAAAATACTCAATCTCAAATAAATAAGTATCGTTTGATGGACAGCCTCATATCTATTTAGTAGTTAGTTGGTTTGTTGGTTAGTTGGTTTGTGGTTTGTGGTTTGTGGTTTGTGGTTAGGACCCACGCCCGAATTTTCATGTTAGATGGTGGCGGCAAGAATGCTACCATGAGGGTTTTGTATGAAAAAAGGCGGGTGCTTTTGCGAACGAACGTCTGAGATTCGTTAGAAGGTCAAGATGAAGTGAGGGAAAGCACCCGCCTTTTCCTTATTATATGGTGACGGTTACCGTCATGCTAGTTTTGTATGAAAGTTACTAGATTTTATTAAAGAAAGGAGTTTTATTATGGTATCAGTTTATTTATTACTTTTCGTTTACGTTTTTATCATTCTCTGGATTTTTAGTTTCATCTTTTTATATAGGAAGCAAATTACCTGTATGGCCGGGATGATGATAGCGATGACGATTGGCATGGGTTTAGGATTAACAATAGGTACACTACTTGGCTTACTATATCCTGATCAATTTTTTCAAATGACTGTTGTTGGTATATTAATCGGTGGCGTTCTTGGAGTCATTGCAGGGTTACCATTTAGTATCATGGCAGTTTTAGATGGGTTCCTCTCTGGAGCAATGGGGGGAATGATGGGAGCAATGCTAGGTGTGATGATTACTACTGAAGCTATTAATGCTACATTTAATGTCATGGTCATACTGAGTGGGGGTATCTTATTTATTTTATTTTTAATGATCCAATCAGAGGTGAAATTTAAAGAAAATGATTGGAAAAATAAATTGTTTTTTCATCGATTACCTCTTTTTTTAGTGATCCTCTTTGCGTTTTATTTAACACACCATTTTTCAATTACGACGACAAATAACGAGATCGAACATTACGAACATACTAACGAAAGCACCGATAAAGATTTACATGAAGATCGTCATGATCATTGAACAAACATATTTGAAAAAAAGTGTCAGTCACCGGAAATAATAAAATATAGTCGGGTATACATTGTACAACTATATTTAAGACTATTTTAGGTGAACTGACACTTATTGGATAACCGTATTCATATATAAGTTAATCTTGCCGTTCAACCGGTAACTTTACGACAACTTTTGTTCCTTTATTTTGCTCACTTTCAATCATTATTTCACCGCTATGTGCATCAACTAAAGATTTAGCAATCGAAAGACCAATACCTACACCACCTGTTTTTCGATTGCGTGATTTTTCACCACGATAAAATCTCTCAAAAATATGCGGTAAGTCATCCGCCGAAATTCCTTGACCGTTATCTTCTACGCTAAAATATATAAACTGTTGATCTTTTGAGCATTTAACTGATACCACTCCACCATCATTCGTATATTTTAGAGCGTTATTGAGTAAGTTCATCATTATTTGAATGAAGCGATCACGGTCTGCAAAAAAACGGTCCGAAGACAAAGTTTCCTCAACCGTAAAAGTAATTTCTTTTTCCGCAAAAAGTGGCTGAAATGTAGTTCGTAGCGATTTAAGCACTTCTTTTGCACTAAGCTGTGTTATATTCAATTGAATTTGTGGGTTTTCAGCTGCTAACAGTTTTTCTAAATCATCTACTAATCTAACTAAACGCATTAACTCGGCGTGCCCTTGCTTTAATCTGTCAGGAGTAGGTTCCCACACTCCATCCAAGAAAGCTTCAATTTGACTACGTAATGTAGCAAGAGGAGTTCGTAACTCATGGGCTAGATCATTCGTAAATTGTTTTCGTAAACGCTCTTGTTTCCCTAGAGTTTCGGCTAGTTCGTTAAAAGACTTCGCTAAATGTTGAATTTCTTCTACTTGCTTCACTTCTGGAACTCGAACGTCTAAGTTGTGATTTTGAAGTTCGCGTGTCGCACTAGATACTTGACGTAATCCAATTGTTAGCTTTTTTGATATTAAAAGACTTACAACAATCGATATTAATATCATTGATACTGCAGCTACAATAATATACTTATTAAACTGTTCCAAGAACTGCGAATCGATATTTACATATTCTAAAGGGTAATAAACGATTAATGTACCAATATCTTTTCCATCAATAACAACCTGATACAACTCACTTTCAAGGGTGTCTAAACTAGGCATCTCCATCCTTTGGCGCCCCATCATACCTGGCATCATATTATAATGCCTCGTTGAATCAAAAATGAGCCTATCTTCCGGGTCAACAAATCGATAAAACAAATGATCAACAACGCCTTGATGATGAAAGATAGCACTCATCGTCTTACCAGTAATTTTACCGTGTACTCGATATTCTTGCTCTAATCCATCCATAACACTTTCTACTTGTTCCAACCTTTTCGTATCTAAATAATCTCGAAAGCTTCCAAAAAAGCCGAGTTGAATCGCCGAACTAACAACTATAATTCCTGATAATGAAATGAGTAGAAAAAAGAACGTCAATCTACCTTGAAGCGTTCGAAACATCTAATTTACCCCCAAATTTGTAGCCCATACCAAATACAGTGATTATATAATCTGGCTTTTTAGAGTCTCGTTCTACTTTTTTTCGCAAATTTTTAATATGGACATCAATACTACGTTCATAACCTTCATAGCTTTCATTTTGAACTTTTTCTAATAAATCAAGTCTACTATAAACCCTACCTGGGTATTGTGCCATTCCTACTAATAATTTAAATTCTATCGGTGTTAACGTGACATTTTCTCCCCGTACTATAATTTCTTTTCTTAATGTATCAATAACTAAATCGTTATTATTAAATGATAATACTTCCTTCGTACTTGACTGTTGCGTCCTACGTAATATCGCCTGCACTCTTACGACGACTTCACGAGGGCTAAATGGTTTTGTTAAGTAATCATCAGCACCAATGACAATGCCATTGATCCGATCATCTTCTGAAGTTTTGGCAGTTAACATCATAATCGGCACATCACTTTTTTCACGAACCCACTTACAAATTTCTTCCCCTGAAAAATCTGGAAGCATTAAATCAAGAATAAGAAAGTCTGGTTTAATTTCATCTATTTTTCTTAACGCTTCGGATCCAGTTTCAGCAGAATAAACATCATAACCTTCTTTTTGCAGATATGCTTTAATCACATCAATAATCATTGGTTCATCGTCAACAACCATAATTTTTAGAGACATTTCTATCACTCCCTATATATCATGAAAAAAGTATAGCATAAAATTTGCTATATTCATTATTCTTCATGACAACTCTATATTTTCTTCATAACTTCTTTATAAGTTGTGGTTACAATGTAATTATAATAAAAGTGAGTGTTCAAAAGGAGGATAATCAGAGCGAAGGAGGTCGAGGCGGCGAAGCTTCGAGCAGCGGAATGTATACTATTAATACACTAGAAGCACAGAAGCGAACCAACGAAGAGATTCAAGAGCTTGTATTACCGGACTTTTTGAACATCAACTAAATAAGGAGCTGAAAGAAATGAAGAAAAAATTGATCGTCGCAATCACTACCACTGCATTAGTTTTAGGACTTGGCACAGTTACTTTAGCCAACTCTGACAGTGAAGTTTTTGGAAACTTTAAAGACATGCTACCATTTATGCAGCAAATGCACCCAGATCTAAATGAAGATCAACTTGAACAAATGTATATTGCTTGCCACGGAGAAAATGGCCAAAGAGGTAATGGACCTGGAATGATGAGAGGGTTCGTTGATTAAAAACCTTATATTAAAAAAATGTTACCACATAACACGTGGTAACATTTTTTTAATACTGAATAACAACCATCAATAATGACATATTTTCGCAACCTTTTCTAATACACTTACATCGTGTCCAAACTTACACATTGCCTCACAATCAGATCTAAAATCAACAAAAGTAATATAAGAAATTGGCATTGTTTTCAATGCTGGTTGTAACGAAGGTCTTAATAATTGTGCTCTGATTTCTTTTTCCCTTTTATTAGGTGCAATTAAATATAAATTACAACTGCCGTCTTCGATTGAAGTTGCTAGATCGTGAAGACGTAATATTCCTGAATATATCGATGTACTTTTTTCTACTTCAAATGCACCTATAAAGCGATCATTTTCATCTAGCCAAATGACATCAATTAATGAGATTGTTTTTTGAACCTCTCCTAAAGAACTTGCTTTTGGTAAATTCTTTATTGACAAATCGCCTAAAACTATCCCAGACCACTCTTTTTTATGGTCATTTTGTGCAATCCAGACACGATAACCTATTTCCCTACCTAGTTTTGCTAGTAAATATTGCATTTCATTATGCTCATTTTCCTCTTGTAAATCATCGAGTACTTGCTTATGCCTTTTTTTCATTAATTTAATTTTCTTTTCATCATCATTTTCAATAACTTTTAATGCATTCTCACGTATGACTTGCCTGCCTATCCCTATCTCAAACAATAAGCCACTAATTACACCATAATCTTTTGAGAATAAATGACGGTATTCTTGATTTATCTCAACTATCTTTTCACGCATTTCTAAATAGGAAACCCAAGATCCTAGTTTTATTTTTTTATGAAATAAAGTATTAAATCCTTTTACGATGGCTGTATTAAATGGAGGAAAAAATGTAGGGTGAAGGAAATATAAAATGTTAGCTACAGCCGGCCCTAAGCCTTTAATTTTCTTTTCATTTAGCTTTAATATTTCCTCAATTACTTTATTTTCATCTTTTGCATGCAGACAAGCTTTCAAAAAAGAGGCAAAAGCTTTCTTATTCTCTTCATCTTCATAAATGTCAGGAATTCTTAATTTTGGTTTCCAATAAAAAGCGTGCGCTGCTCCTTCAAAAACTTGTTTTTGTTCAGCTATCGCTGTAACGACTGTTTCTAAACTAGATCCTTTAAAGTCATTTCCGAAAGTTTTATTTTCAATTTCTTGGATAACTACCTTAATTCCTGCTTTAATTGTTCGAAAAGCTTTCAAGCGATCTTTATTTTGTAAATACCAAGTGTTGTAAACAGATTCAGAATCATTTCGATACTCTTCAACTATCTTTTCTAATACACTATTTTCCAAACAACTCCCTACTTTCATAATTACTTTATAGAATTAAACCTCAAGTGTTTTTTAGAGTTATTAGTTAACTAGCTTCATTTTCTATCGCTACAACAACCTTTTTCTCCATGATTTCCGTGTTCACCACCGCAACAATTTCCACCTTTTCCACCACAGCAACCGTCTTTCTTTTCTTCTTTCATCCTTTTAAAAAAGGAAAAAGATAACATAACAAGAACAATTAATAAAAACCAGTTTAGTGCCGTCGTAAAAATTTCCATTTTCTGATCCCCCTTCAAATTAGCTAAAAAGAGGGTGTCCTAAACATCAGCGTCTTTCACCGTCAGCCCACTAAATAAAGACAGATTTTCAGATAAGTCTATTTCTAGTGCTATTTTTTGGTGAGATGACGCTTATCGGACACCCTCCTTTACGATTAACGTATCTATTTTTTAAAATTTCCTGCACTTTTCTTAGCTGTCTAGCTCCAAGACTCATCACCGAATTTGCTTCAGTGCAGTTTTGCGACGAGTAACCGCAGGAGCAGGCGCCTTGCGCTTTTCTTAATGTACTCGATGATCCATCGGCAGTGTGAATAACAAGAAGTTTACTATACCAAAAATTAGAATTAATAAGTAAAATGGCCACAATTGTTTCACTGATTTCTTCTCACCAATTCTATATACTGCGTACATTGATAGCCAAGTACCAAGACCCACTAAGGCAAATTGTAAAATTTGTACTGTTTGATCAGAAACAACCGCTAAGTTACCCGACTTATAAACGCCGAAAAATTGAAGTGTTGTAAAGTATAATGCTTTTGTTTCTGTTAATAAATGGAATAAATTATGCCCTAAGTGACCCGCTAGATCGATTGGGATATAGGCGTATCCAAACCGGATAAAATTTTGTTTTGTTGATGTATCGAAATATGTTTTTGATCCTAGTTTTGAAGCATACCAAAGCGCAGCAATTGGTATCATCATCGCAATGATAAATGCGATGGTAAAGTTAACGTTATAGCTGGTTGTACGTGTTACCATTCCAATACCATTTAAAATTTGTTCCCAGATTTGGAGCATCGTAACATTTTGCACTAAAACAATACCCATGATAACTGCTGCTAAAAACGATTGTTCCAACATTGGCTTTTTAATGCCCCATAATTCCATTGTTGGCTTACGTGGCGTAATACGTATCGAGTCATTGGGACAGTTTTTAATGCAATCACCACAAATGTTACATTCATGACTATTGTCCATCGTGCGAACGAATTGAAACATATTACAGCCTTCAGCTTTTTCGCTTCCTTTGTAACATGATTGAGTTTTACAAGTTCGGCAAATGTCTATATTCCCTCTTAATTCTAACGCTCCAGCACGTGAATAGTTTCCAGCTAATCCACCTAAAAAGCAAAGTGATTTACAAAACGTCCTTCTCTCATAAAAGACAGATGTGGCTACGACCATCGTTAATAGTAATAACAATAAGATCCCTGAGCCACGCGGTGAGTGTACTACACCAAAGATATGATCGGCCCAAGTAATAACAATAAACGAAATATCAATTAGCCAGATCCCATATTTCTTTAAAAATTTAGGCATTGGGCTCTCGCTACCTACTAACCTACGAACAATATCACTTATTTTACCGAATGGACATACTGCACACCAAAAGCGACCGACAGCAATAAATAAAATCGGGATGATCGGCCACCATAAAACCCAAACCATTGCCGTACCCCAGTTACGATGTGGATTAATTGTTCCAGTCATTAATTCAAAAATAATGAGCCCAAAAATTGCTAAACCGAGCCATTGAAAAATGCCCGGATACCACTTACTTTTAATAAATTTATTGATGAATGGTATATCTAAAAAGTTAAATGGTTTTTTACTTGATCCTGGTAGTTTCTTCTCTGGTAAGGACATTAATACCACCACTCTTTCTCTGTAAAAATACTATATCTATAAAATGCACGAAACTTATGAAGAAATCATCAAGAAAGTTTGAAGAAATAGACACGAGTTTATGGCTAATAATTGAACATAAGAAAAGCGCAAGGCGCCCGCCTATCGGCGAAAACCAGTGGAAGACCTGCCCGTAGCGGTCAGGGTTTAGACCGCGAGGGCAGGTCTGAAGTGGTCGAACCGATGGCGCCTGCTCCTGCGGTTACTCGTCGCAAAACTCGCACTGAAGTATTTCAATGAAGAGTCTTGAAGCTAGACAGCTTTCCGAATTTTTTACGCTTTCTTACATTATTAAGAAAAGCGCTGTCCCGATAAAGAGTATCATACACCGTTAAGCACCCAATAGAGACGTATAATAAATTTATACGTCTCTATTTTTAGTAGGTACTATATGGTGACTGACACTTATGGACAGCGCAAAAACAAAAGACATTTTATCCTTGCAATAAATAATAAGCTATTAATGAGACGATCATTACTCCCCAAACGTAAAACCAAGTTTTCGCAATTTCATAACGCTCTACGTTTGCTACTTTAAGTGGTTCTTTCTTCTTTAAGTAAAACATAAAAACAAACCCAATAATTATACCAACAATGCTCATTATGTGACTCACACTTAAACCAAAGATCATCGGATTAACTCTAGAGAATTCGACTAATCCTCTAATAAATAAAAATCCAACGAAATAATGTAAAATCACTTGACCATGATAATGTTTACTCTTCAACCTTAACCATAAATATCCAAATAAAAAGTAGTTCAAGACAAACTCATAAGCTTGGGCAGGATGGTAATAAACTCCATCTACATTAATGTTCCAAAATGAATCAGCGGCTGTTGGAGCACCGAAGACATCACAACCAATGCGACTAATTCCTTGGGCAAGAATAATAAATGGCGCTGCGATATCAAGCGTTTTCAAAACTGGCAATTTATTTTTTCTTAAATATAATAGAGCGACAATGAGCCCCCCTATTAAGCCACCGTGAATGGAAAGTCCTCCTTTATGGATGAAGAAAACCTCTATAGGATTAGAAAAGTAATATGAGGGGTTATAAACGAGAATATAGACAATTCTTGCTCCTACCACTCCACCAATAAATGAAAGAAGCACAGCGTCTATTAACTGTTTTTCATCATATCCCCTTTTTTTCGCTTCCTTTAAAAAGAAATATAATCCTACTAAAACACCGATGGCAATCATTAGTCCGAACAAATAAATTGAAACTGGGCCGATCCTAAAAAGTGGTTCCATAACATTTCTCCATTTCTTTGAAGTGATAGCACTATACTACTACTAAAGTGTAAAAGAACTGTGAAGAAATGAATAATTTTTTGAACACTTAGTGAAAAAACTGAAAATTAGCCCCACTGATCTTTAAGGGCCATTTTTTAATCTATATTCTTTTTATTTTTCCCGCGAATAAACCGATACGTAACATAAGCAATATAAAGCGGAGTAGCGATATAAATTAAATAAGGAAATTCCGCGTATGTACCTTTATAAATAACGAATAAAGTTGCTCCTAAAAATAAAGTAACAATCGTTCCGTATTTCGGTAATGGAACTTCTTTTAAGCTAGGAATTCTAAGTCTACTTACCATCAAGAAACATAACGCGGTAAAAACAACCGTCGTTATAATACTAGGAATAGTCTCACCAAAAAGAGTTAACAATGCAACAATTCCACCTGCTGCCGTAATTGGTACTCCAACAAAATAATCTTTAGATGTCGTACTCGTGCTAACGTTAAACCTCGCTAATCGATAAGCCCCGAACAGTGGAAATAGTCCAGCTACCGCAAACCCTAGCAATTCAAATTGATAAAAATATGTATAGTACACTAAAAATGATGGCGCTACACCAAATGTAACAATATCAGCTAAAGAATCTAACTCTTTACCTAATGGAGTTTCAGCTTTTAACATCCTTGCCGCTCTTCCATCCATACTATCTAACATCATCCCAATTAAAATTAAAATTGCTGCATTTTTATACTGACCATCAGCCGCAAAGCCAATCGATAAAAATCCACAATATAAATTCCCTAACGTGAACATGTTGGGAATACTTCTCTTAAACCTCATTAGTTGTCATCACACTCCGTTTTGAACACCGATTCTAAATAATATAAAAGGATAAAAGGCTGGGACAAAACAAAGTGTCAGACACCGCTAGACACCGAATATAGACATAAGATAGATCTTTACGTCTATATTTAGTAGGATCCGCGTGGTGTCAGACACTTTTGTCCTAGTCTCTTGTCTTAAACTCATTATATCATTTAATTTTTACAAACGCTAAATGGATGCAAGTTTTGGTTAAATATATTTTTTTATTCCAAACAATGAGTTGAAGATATTCCCTAACTTTCGCTTTTGTTTATTTTCTTCATTAGATGCTGCAACTTGGCGATAATTTTGAACGAACTCTTGAAATAATTCTTCTCTTTCTTCAACCTTTTTTTGCAAAAATAAGTTTTCCTCTTGTTCTCTTTGAACTTGTTCTTTTAATTTTTTTAATTGCTTATAAGTTCGACTGTAATTATCTAGCACTTCTTGAGAATATGTTTGCACCACGCCTTCAGTAATGGCATTACCTTTTGCAACTTCTTTTTTAATTTCACTTTTTAACTCTTCATTTACATCTTTGAATTCACTTTTAAAATCACTTTTAAACTCATTATGAGTGCAGTTATAATTATTTAGCGCTTCTTCGGAGTATGCTTTGACAATTCCTTCTGTTGTTGCATTCCCTTCATTGATCTCTTTTTTTACAGCTGTTTTCAGTTCTTCGTTCATTTCTTTCGTTTCTTGTTTAAACTCATCTTTTAATTGCTCAAAAGAATCGGATATATTTTGAACAGCTTGGACCGTTTCATTTTGCAAGGCAACAATCTCAGCATACTTTAAATCGTATTCACTAGCTACTTGTTCAGGAACTTCATTATTTGCTCCATTATCAGTGTCTAAAATGAACTTGATTAAATCATCACTCAAATTTTTATCTTTCATTAGCTTTATTTTTTTGATAACTTTCAACTCTCCATCACGATAAATTCTCGAGCCCGACTTTGTTCTGTGAACTTCAAAAAAATCTACAAACACCTTCTCCCATTTTTTTAAACTTCCCACTGGTATTTTTAACTGTCTTGAAACATCTTTTATCGTATACATTTTGTTTTCATCTACCATTACAAACACCTCTTTTTAAAATTATTAGAACGTCACCTTCGCTTAATATTCTTATTAAAGATTGATACCTCATTTTTCCTTCTATGTGACAAATGTTCTAAAAAGAAGTCGTTGTTCGGCAAAAAGCGCTACGAAAGTCGTAGCGCTAGTAACTTTTTCATTTTATAAAAGAGCCTATATTTCAATGAATTTCATAATTCATTATTCACGCCACTAAGATCAATATATAGTTGCGTCAAAACCATTCGCAAACTATATATTGCTTGATGTGGCTCATTTTTGGTAATTATGAAATTCACTCATTTAAAAGAAATTAATCATCAGTTGTAAAATGACCGGTCCTAATAAAATAATAAATAACGTCGGAAAAATAAAGAGCACCATTGGGATCATCATTTTAATCGGTGCTTTCATTGCCTTTTCCTTTGCTTGTTGGCGACGTTGTTCCCGAATTCGTTTCGTTTGCGCCCGTAATACTTTCGACATCGCAATCCCTAACTGATCCGCTTGAATTAAAGAGTTAATGACACTTTGGAACTGTTCGGATGGGACACGATCACGTAGTTCAGAAAAAGCGTCTCTTTTTGACATCCCTAATTTCATATCATCTAACGTTCGTAAAAACTCATCAGAAAGTGGACTTTTCATTTGCTTTGAAACTTTGTTTAAGGCTGCATCTAAACCCATCCCTGCTTCAATCGTCACTCCTACCATATCAAAAAAATCTGGCATTTCTTTTTGAATCGCATCGACTCTTTGCTGTTTTTTCAACTTCAAATAATATTCTGGATAAAAGAGCCCGAATAAACTAGCGATTATTCCAAAAATGAGTACACTACCTACGCTTTCTGCAGAAGGTAAAAACATAAAAACAAAAAGGAGGAAGAAGACGATACTTAACCCGATTTGTACTAATCTGAAGTCAACCGCTTGCAGGCGAAACGGACTCCCCGCATCTTTCAGCCTTTTCGTAATCATCGCCTCATTTTGCTCAGACATCTTCTTAAACATATTTTCTCTTATCCTTATGAACATAGGCTGAAAAATCCGTACAAAAAATGAGCCTTTTTCAATCATTTTCCCTTTATTTTTTTGCTGGTATGTTGTCACTTGAATTATGTCTGCCTCTAGTTCTCCAATCCTTCTTTGAATGGCATATTTTTCTTTATAGATCAAAGAAAGTATGCAATAGATTACTAATGTGATAAAGATAAAACTCGTTAATAAAAAGAAAACTTGTAACATTATTTACACCTCAACATTAACAATCTTCTGGATCATGACCCAACCAATTGTAATTAACACGCCTCCGACAAATAGAAACGCTAATCCGAGTGGATGCGAAAACATCGGTTCAAAAAACTGAGGGTTCATAAAATTTAAAATGACCGCTAAAATTACTGGTAATAATGTAATGACGATCGCTGAGAGCTTTCCTTGTGATGTTAAAGCTTTTAACTCTTCTTTAATTTTAACCCGTTCTTCGATCGTTTCTTTCATCGTCTCTAAAATATCTGCTAAATTTCCACCAGTCGTTCTTTGCACTAATAAAGCGGTAATCACCATCTCTAAATCAGCATTCGGAACGCGTTTTAATAAGTTCTCTAACGCTTCTTCAACCGGCACACCGTAATTCATTTCTTTTAACGTTCTTTTAAATTCAGGGCCGATCGGATCAGGAATTTCTTTACCAATTACCTGCATCGCCTGCATAAAACTAAATCCCGCTTTTAATGATGTAGCCGTTGTACTTAACGTTTGCGGAAGTTGTGTTGCACAACGCTCTAACCTTAATCTTTTTTTTCGTTTTAAATATAAAGTCGGCAACATAAATCCACTAAAAGATGCAATAACTAATGCTGCACCCTCAAAACCGAGAATAAGAAAAAACATAAATGCAGGAATGACCATGATTAGTCGCAACACAAAAAACTCCTCTGGCTTTAAAGGTAGGCCAGCTTCCTCAAGGTTTCTTTCCCATTTTTTTAAAAATGCTCTTCCTTGAAATCTCTTCGCTAAAGATTCGATTAGACGTTTTTCAAAACGAATATTTTTAGTTTTCGATTGAACTTTCACAGTGATCTGTTCTTGTTCCCTCGGAATATATTTTTTTATTCGATCTTCGTATTTACTAGATTGCTTCTGATATGCGAGGCGAAAAATTAAAAAGAATAGGAATGTAAATAACATAAAAAGGATGATCAACACATTTATCACTCCTCACGAAACCATTCAGCTGGCACATCGATTCCGTATCGCTCTAGTTTCTCTGTACAACTCGGACGAATTCCTGTCGAAACAAATTTTCCTACAATTTTTCCATCTGGAGTAAGTCCTGTTTGTTTAAACACGAATAAATCTTGTAAAACGACCGTTTCACCTTCCATACCAATCACTTCTGAAATATGAGTGATCTTTCTACTTCCATCCTTTAAACGACTTTGCTGAACAATTAAATCGATAGCTCCAGAAATTTGTTCACGGATCGCACGTACAGGGAGGTCAACCCCCGCCATTAAAACCATCGTTTCGATACGAGCTAACATGTCACGTGGACTATTCGAATGTCCCGTCGCTAATGAACCATCATGACCTGTATTCATCGCTTGTAACATATCTAAAGCTTCCGCACTTCGAACCTCACCAATAACGACCCGGTCTGGGCGCATTCGTAATGAGTTTCGCACTAAATCACGAATCGTAATTTCACCTTTTCCTTCAATATTAGGAGGCTTCGTTTCTAATGACACAACATGATCTTGGCTAAGCTGCAATTCTGCTGCATCCTCAATCGTGATGATCCTCTCATCAAATGGGATAAACGCTGATAATATATTTAATAACGTTGTTTTCCCTGAACCTGTTCCACCACTAATAAAAATGTTTAAGCGTGCTTTGACAGATCCTTCTAAAAATTTTGCCATTTCTTCGCCTAACGTACCAAATCCAATTAAATTTCTAATCTCCAAACGATTGGTCGGAAACTTACGAATCGTAATTGAAGGTCCATTTAATGCTAACGGGGGAATAATTGCATTTACACGTGAACCATCCGGTAAGCGCGCATCGACCATCGGAGAACTTTCATCAATTCTCCTCCCTAAAGGAGCAACGATTTTTTCAATCACTTGTAAAACGTGCTCATTACTCCGGAAGTAGGAATTTGTCATAACTAATTGACCTTTCTTTTCTACATAAACTTGGTTTGGACCATTTACCATGATTTCCGAAACATCTGGATCATTTAAAAGTGGAGTAATCGGTCCATAACCGATCAATTCATTTGTAACACTATTGATGATTTCTTGTTTCGCTTCAAACGTTAACCGCTCTCCTTCTTTTTCAAAAAAAGAGATTGCTACGTTTTGAATAAGTTGCTTCGTTTCATCCTCAGTTAACTCATCATTTTGTTTTTGAATTTCGTCGACTAGACTTTTTTGAAGCTTCACCTTAAAGCTTGGCTCTTGCACCTTTTTTTCTTCCGTATTTTTAGGAGGCGCTTGTATTTGCGAGGTTGACGTAGTAGACACCTGCTGGTTTTCACTTAGCCGCTTAAGAAGTGACATTTACCTTCCCCCTTTTTCGGAAAAACATTCGAAAAACACTTCTTTTCTTTGTGTTATTTTCCGGTCCATTAACCATTTCATCTGCTAATGAAACAATACCTTTTGACACCGCTATTTTAGGATGTGAGTATACAAAAGGCGTTCCTTTATTAAACGACTGCACAACAGTTTTATAATCACTAGGAATTTTTGCATCTACCTTCGTTGCTAAAATTTTCTCGACGGTGTCTACTTTCATTCCTTCCATTTCCGTATCGCGATTTAGGATGATTTTTATCTTATCCTTTATCCCTAATAACTGTAACGTTTCAATGGCTAACTTCCCATTTTTTAGCGTTGGTAAATCCATTGATGTAATTAAAAAAATCTCATCTGAATGTTCCAATGATACTAGCACAGTTTCTACTAATGATGGTGGTGTATCGATAATGACGAAATCATAATGTTTTTTTAACTGCTCAATCACCGCCGTTACATGTATTCCTGAAATTAGCTCCGCAAACTCCGGAAGTAAGGGAGCAGCTAACACATCAACGCCAGAGGAGTGACTCGTAATAAAGGATTGAACATTTTCACCGTCTTGTTCGTAACATTCTTTGACCCACTCATAAATCGTTTTTTTCGGTTGAACGTCAAAAAGGATGGCAACATCACCAAACTGTAAATCTAAATCAAGTACAACGACTTTTTTATTAAGCTTCGATAAGGCTACCGCTAAATTAACGGAGACGGTTGTCTTCCCTACGCCGCCTTTTGTACTGCAAACCGTAATTACGCTTCCTTGTTTATTTTCAACAGGATTTGTATGAGTCGATAGTTTTTCTTCTATTAACCTTTCGGCTTCAGAAACGGCTTTGGCAACTTCTTTTTCAACAACCGGTAATGAGACAATATCAATCGCCCCAGAGTACATTGCTTTTTTGTAATCCACCTCGGAAACTAATAAAACAATTGATACTACCGGATATTTTAAGCTAATCTCACGACTAAGTTCATATACACTGTACGTTTCACTTTCATGTAAAAAAAGCACAATGCCACTTGGATCATTAATACTCTGCTCTAACTGATCAATTTCAGAATACCAAGTAATCATTTTCCCCTTCGCGCCTAAACTTTGTCTTAATTCAATCGGGGAACTCTTTTCTGAAAAACCAATCCATTGTATCTTCATTCGGAGTTCACCTCTTCCACAACTGTTTCATCACCTACATCTTGACTAGCATTTATCTCTTGCCCAATGCTTAAAGTTGAACTTTGAACGGTTGAAGCATCCTCTTCTCCACGAAGCATTAGAGTAATTGTTCCGTGTTCAACCGCATGTGCTAGAGTGGCACCTTCATTAGGTACAACCTCTAGTGTCACGGTTTTAAATCGTTGTAGTTCATATTGCTCTTCAAAAAAACCAGGACCACTAATCGCTAACACTTTAATGTTTTGTAACAATAATTCACTCGTTGAAGCCTTTTCTTGAGACGTCGGTAAAACAGAAATAACGTCAACATAATCTCCAGGTTGGATAAAACCTGTTACCCCTTGCACTTCACTTATTTCGATTGAAATCGCACGTTTTCCATCGCTAATCTCAAAGTTTTTTTTCAGATCGAGAGAAAGATCGGTTTCCTCATTAATAATGCCATCCTCTGATTGTATTTCTTCAAAGTCCTCTATTTGATATTCCGTTTCATCCCCCGTTTGCGTGTGATCGTTATTTGAGAAAAGAAGCAAATATAATAAACTCGAAGAAATCAGACCAAAAACAATAGCTAACATCCATATTTTTTTCATAATCTTCCTTCCTTCTATTGCACGATTTTAAAGCTATATGTTCCAAAATTTTCAGCTGTCGGGTCCATACTTCCTGCAAACGTATTTTCAATAAACCGACCGACAACGACATCGTTTCCATCCATACCTTCAATAAAAAACGATGCAAAGCCAATTACTTTTACTTCTCTAATTTGATTTCGTTCGGTTTTGACAGGTTCAAAAACGGGTACCATAACTATCCGTGGGCAAACACTCGGATGATTAGTGTAAGTAGCATCTTTCATCGGGCATCTCTTGATCCGGTCCTCAATTGCTCGTTGTGTAGGTCCAACGATATTACCTGTTTGTGTCCCTAACTTTTCACCAACAAATACTTCATGCTTGTATCCTTCTTTTAAATCAGCTTCAAAGTTACTTGCTCCTGTTCCTGTAAGAGCCAAAGCACCGAAATTCCCAATGGTCGAATCGCCAACTTTTAAATAGGCTGTGTCACCGAATGACAAGTCTGTATCGTTTTTCACCCCTAAAGGAACGGTTCCAATTGCTGAAGTGAGTGTTTGTAGTTGTACGGTTCCGTTCGCTTTCACATCTACGTTTTCATATCCAAAAAATCCACCGTAAAAAAGTGGTACGGTTTTTATTACGCTAACGTTAATCATTGTATGCTTGTTTGAAAAAGTGATATTGACATCCGACGTGCGAACATTATTTTTTTCAAGAGTTGAATATGCTTCTTTGATAGCTCTCTGATAATTCGTTGGTAACTCTTGAGCTCCCGCAAGAGCTGCAGCGTCAACCGCTTTCTGTAACGTACTCTTTTTTAAATAAAGATGACCTCCGTCGATGACGACCGCTGTTATCCCAATAAAAACAACCATCATAAAAGCCACTAATAAAGTTACAGCGCCTTTTTCTTCTTTATATAATCGAATCATTTACTCCACCCTCATTACTGTTGTACTCGTAAGCGTTAAAGGATTTGGTAAAATTCTTGCCATTATCGGTGTTAACATTTCAATCTCATAATTTAAGGTGACGGTAGAATAGCTACCTCGTTTTCGAGCAGATTCATCTGGCGATACATTGATGACCATTTTATTGTGATCGAGTTGAGATGATGTATGAAAAGCTGTTTCCTTCATTTGCTCATTAGTACCACCGACACTAATTACCCTTGCCGCCTCTCTCCCTGAATGCTCTAAAGAAAGATACGAGTGTAATATTCTGCCAAAATCAACCATCCCAAATAAAAGGAGCATTAATATCACGAGGCTAACTGCTAATTCTACTGTTGCTTGTCCTTTTTCAGACTTGATCAAATCATCCCACCCCTAACGAGCGTGAAAACAGTTCCCATACAAATCGCCACGCCATATGGAATCGAATGCGATAAATCTTTTTTATCTAACTGATTCAAGTAAGTCGGATTGCTTTTCGCTATAGCTATTACATTCATCATGTTTTTAAAACGAGCAAAAAACTGTTTGCGTTTCAACAAAACAATTGTCGCAAATAGCGCTCCAGCTATACATGTATATAAAAAGGCTTGGAAAACAAATAATGAGCCTTGTAGGGCTCCTACAGCACCCAATAATTTAACGTCTCCAGCACCCATGCCGCCAAGTGCGTATGGAATAAACAGTAAAGCTATACCTAATAATAAGCCAAGACTACTAAATATGAAGCCGTTTAAACCGCTATTTAACGTATGAAATATAAGCCCAAACAGTATTGTTGGGAATGTGACAATATTTAATATACGTCGTTCTCTTATGTCGGTAATTACTGATATAATTAAAATAAACATTAATATGACCGAAAGTATCATTCGTCACACTCCTTTAACTGTTCTTATATAAATGAAGTTTTTCAATGTATAAAAAAAGCCCTACTTTTCTGTATCAAATTGTACAAAAGCAGGGCGATGGGGCTATTTAAACTATATTGATATAGTTTTATAAGTATTAATTGTTTGGGTTATTTCCAGCGTTATTGTTTGTGATCCCAGAAATAATTTCTTGGAATTTCTCTTCAATCGCTCCACCCATTGTAAATAAAGCAGCAATTACTGCAAGTGCGATAAGTCCTAAGATTAAACCATACTCAGTCATGCCCTGACCTTTTTCTTCTTTAAATAGATTGATTAATTTTGTGAACATTGATGTTCCTCCTAAAATTTTGATAAGTTTTTTGAAGACAACTTATTCCGAGGCTAGCATGAACTGTGCTAAACTAACGGCAACTGGCTAGCATACTTGTTTTTACAAGCTTAGCTCCTATAGCTTTGCGTCACTAAGTTTCCTTAGTTTTGCTTTGATCGTTGCTTACAAATTTAATATATCAGGAAAGTATTATTTCTCAAAATGTAAATTTAGGTTAGTGTGGAATAATTTATAGAAAATGAGGTCGAAAACATGGATTTATTCGTAAATGGGAGAAATAGGAATGGATGTACGGTAAAAATAAAGAAATATAATACATTTTTTACTCGATTTAGGGGGTTAATGTTTCGAAGACAACCTTTAGAAAATGAAGGCATTTGGATCATCCCTTGTAATTCAATACATATGTTTTTTATGTTTATTTCGATCGACGTAGTTTTTATCGACAAAAATTTAAAAGTTGTTAAGGTATTTCCTAAAGTTAAGCCTTGGAAAGTTATTCCACCTGTAAAAGGGGCACATTCGGTACTCGAACTTCCTGTTGGTACAATTGAGCAACTACAATTAAAGAGTGGTGACAATATTGTTTTGAAGGAAACTTAATATCCTCTAAAACAAAAAATACAAGACTCGCCGTTTAGCGAGCCTCTATAAAGTTAACATTTAAAGCAAAGACAAGAAGGTGTTTCACAGCAATGGAAAGGAACACAATCCTCGATCCCTCTTACATTTGTAAAATCTAGTTGGTATTTACGACTAATACAAACGGTACGGAAATCGAAGCTTCTCTCTACTTTCTTCTTGCGTTTCTTTCTTTTTTTGAAATCTTTTTCACAACACATCATACAACCCTCCTTCCCTTACTATAAAATATGTGCAGGAATAGAGGGTGTATAAGCTTGTTCACCAATTATCGCAAAAACCATCTATTAACTATAAGATTCTTGTAAAATGCCCTCTTGCGATTTTGGCTATTTCTTCAGGTATCTTATATGAGAGTGGTTCCTGATGTAACGCTTGAAAAAAATTAACATCACTCGTGTTAAGCTGCCCTATCGTTAATCGAGGAATTAGGCGTCCATGAATCGAAACCCCATCTGTCTCTTCATTAAAGTTTAAGATCATGTTAAAACTTGCTAAGCCTTGTTCGTCTAACGTAGAAAAAATCGCAGTTAAGCTCGTCGCAAAATCAAGCCAATCTTGTTCTTTAATTTCAGCAATAGATGTGACTTTCGGTAAAACTACAATGTAATCATTATGACTCTTTGGGGCATACGCATGCATCCAAGCTACATTTCCTCTTTGCCCTATCCAGCGCTCCCCTTGTTCTTTTTCAACTTCATATAAATAGTTGAAATAATCTTCACCTGTCTCATTTTTAAAAGCTTTTGTAAATACATTTGTCCTTGATTGATAGTTGGTCGGCTCTTCAGACACAAGAATATGCATATGTGGATGAAGAATACTCCCACCAGACTCAGGTAAATAATTCCAATTGATAGAAGCAGATTTCATTTGCTGATCTGTTGCCATCACTTTTTCAATATAGGTTTGCCCGACCATTAAAGCGTCTTTCACCATTGTTTTCGAAAATTCTTTCAGTCGTACGTAATGATCATCTGAAAAAATAACAACCCCATTATGTTTACTGTACGGAAAAAGGTTTGGAAATAATAGCGCTTCCCCCCTTGAAATACGTCCACTCTCTTCGATTTCTTTAGGTAGTACAGGAGTTAGTTTAAGGATATTTTCTGAACAAAAAGGACAATTTTGCCCACTAGTTTTTACAGCTTCCTTCGAATAATCAGGTGGTGATAATGTTAAACCAGGATCAAAAACTAGCCTTGAAGTTTCTTTTGTCAAAGGGTCAAAACGAATTTCTGTTTTTCTTTTAATCAAATTTCCATTTACATCATAAAATTGAAACCATTCTTCTTTGTTATGAAATTCAACCTTCATATCCCTCAGCTCCTTTTAAGAATCTCGTCCGTCACCCATTTAGAATGTAAATTGGAGGAGGATTCTCTTTCACTTCGCTGTAAACTTCTATCGAATTTTAGAGGCTCGTGAAAGAAAATCCTCCTCCAAGTATTTTTACATACAAAATCTCCATGTCGGTACACCGTAACCATTTAATATGTAAAAGTCGGCCGAAGCTCTTTCCAACTAACTACTAACCGAGTGAATTTCATAATTACCTAAATTGAGCCATATCAAACTATATGTAGTTGCGAACACATTATCGCAACTACATATAGTTACTTAATGGCGATAATATAAATTATGAAATTCATTGACCAGCTTCTTAATAAATACCTGTTTTAATATCACTTATTTTAAATATAACATCTCACTTCTGATTAGTCAGTATATTCTGACTAATTAATTTACAAAAGGATCTTTTTTAAAGGTTATTTTCCAAAAGATCTTTGCTATTAGCTTTTTGGGTCGTATCCAAGCCATTGCTTGGCTCTTCACGCCTAGCGTGAAGCAACAAAGTTTACGAAAACAGGCTTTTAAAAGCTTAATACGGCAGTTCACCCTTACTACTACTTGAAGAACTTTGTAATAGGTAGAAATTACTAAATCGATTTATGTTATATTTTTTTTACAATAAATAGGAATAAAGGTACTATTAATATTTTATATAAATAATAGTATTATCTTAAGGATGGATTTTTAAGGAAGTTGGTGAATCTACACATTGGAATCTACTAAATATAATTTAGAAATTAATAAAATCCTTAACGACATATCTGACGGGTGCTATATTTTAAATAAAGATTGGCAGTTTATCTTTATAAACGATGCCGCTATTACTAGCTTTAATAAATCTAAGGAAGAACTTCTTAACAAAGTGATCTGGGAAACACTACCTAAGTACAAAGGTACAAAATTATTACCTATGTGCCTAAAGGCATATGAAGAGAATAAAAAACAAACACTAGTTTTGAGATGTGAACAACAGTTTAAAAAAATGCAAATTCACCCTACTAAACTAGGGGTATTAATAATCTTTCAAACATCTACCGATAATAAAAAAGTGGAAAATGAAACAGCGTATATAGAGCGGTTAAAAACGATCGGTGAAATGGCCGCTGGAGTAGCTCACGAAATAAGGAACCCAATGACTACTGTTAAAGGGTTTTTACAACTTTTAGCTCAGGATAAAAACGAACAAAAAAACCATCATATTTTCAAATTAATGGTCGAAGAATTAGATCGGGCCAACGAAATTATTACTGAATTTCTAGATTTGTCAAAAAACAAACCATCGATCGCTCAAGTTACAAATATAAATTCAATCATAAAGTCACTATTGCCTTTACTAGAAACAAGAGCATTGAAGGAAAACAAACTGATTTTGCCTAATTTATCCGACACCGTTGACTTATCTATAAATAGAAACGAAGTACGTCAGTTACTGCTGAATATGGTTAATAATGCCCTCGAAGCTATGACTGATAATGGTGTTTGTTATATTGAAACTTTTACTGATAAGTATGAGAATGTTTGCTTAGTTATTAAGGACGAAGGAAATGGTATTTGTCCTAGTATAACAAAAAAACTAGGTACACCATTTGTTAGTACAAAAGAATCTGGGACTGGACTCGGTATGTCCATTTGTTATTCTATCGCTGAACGTAATAATGCTACTATTGATTTTACGACGGGGTCAAAAGGGACAACTTTTACGATATGTTTTAAAAGTAAATGAAAACTTCTAACCACATAAAAACACTCATGACGATAACAGTCACCATCAAAAATATAAATGCCGGCCGAATTCTCTCGCTTCGCTTTAAACTTCTATCGAATTTTAGAGGCTCACTCGAGATTTCGGCCGACATTTTTCATACAAAGCATCAATACGGCATCCCGCCACTATATAATATATTTAAAAGTCTGATGTTTTCCTTCCAACTTTCGACTTTCCAACATACCATCTGTCCAACTAACCAACTACTTTAGATAATTGATGTCCTAAATGTTTAGCTAATTCTAGCATTCCATATTTGTTTGCCACTGCCTCTGCTTCTGGGTTGTAATTTGTATTTGTATTAACATCATACGTAAAGATGTCCCCGCTCTCGTTTCGAATGAATTCAATTCCGGCAACTTGGATATCATTGGCTTTTAAAAATTGTTCATACTTACTAATAATAGGGTCATGAAAATGAACATCAATTTGAAACTTCGGTTTTTGTTCTTTTTCTTCACCAGCTGGACAAAATAAATCGCCAATTTGACAAGCTTCTGCTGGACATAGTTCAAAACCACCTGATGTATCTACGTTGACTGCATAAAGAAATTTACCGCCAATAAATTCACATCTAGTAATCACCGGTTCGGGCGCTAGAATATATTGTTGGATTAAAGTTATACCGTCGACTGGCTCTTCAAAATTGTCACTGTATACATACTCTTTCAAACTATTAACAGTGTGAAATAATTGCACACCTAACCCTTTCCCAGCACGATTATGTTTTGTAATAAATGACTGACCTTCAAATTGCTTTGCAGCTTCAACCAATTGCTTTTTCCCTACTGTTGCAATCGTTTTTGGTGTTTTTATTCCTTCTAAATTCAAAGCCATGTATTGACTGACCTTACTAAGTTCTAGTTGCAAGGCACGATTTCCATTTAATACCTTCCGACCATGTCGTTCTAGCCATGATAGGACAGCAGCTGTAAATTCTGGCGCAAAACGATTTCCTCTCGTATGCGATGAAGCGCTCATACGATTATAGAAAACACCTTCAGGTGGGATTGAACTTAAATCGATTTCTCCTTCAGCTAAATTCCATTCTTCGTACGGTAGTTCTAATTCATTTAACCTTTTTGTTAAGTGATTTGTCCATTCTTCATTTTCATGTATAACATAAATTTTTTCCATCAATATTTCCCCCGATTAAGTTATTTGCTTAATTTATATTTAAGTTTTTTAAATTGAAAATATAAAACACACCCAATACAAAAACCTAAAAGTGCTATTGTAGCAGCTAAAGTTACCATTGCAACAAAAATCCAAGCGATCCAACTACCAATCACAAAATAAATAACAATAGCAACCGTTAATAGTGCCGCTGCAATCGTTTGATTAAATTTTTGTAACTCGGCTGATTCTGTTTGTTGTCTGTCAGTATTCGAATAAATTCGCTTCGCCAAAATAAAAGCAATATTTGCTTTTGGTCCTATAAATAGTGGCATAGTTACAAAAAGAAACGCTACTAATAGCAACATTCCACTTTGAAGCACGACGGCACTCAAAGTTAAAATTACTAATATTAATTGATTAGTACGTACATACGAAATTGGAATTCCCTTCATTGATAATAACCTCTTCTCTTCGCTGTTTCTTTTACACTACTATTACAATAGAGTATATCGGAATTTTTAATAAAACTCCATTTTTACATAGTGAAGAAACTTTTTTGCCGAAACGGGTTGATTCAAACCGTATCTTCTAGTAAAATTTTTAACTGTGTTTGTGGGGAAATTTTTAAAATAAGAACATATTTCTTGTTTTTTCATAAAGATAAAATATAAATTCCTCCCCCCTTAGTGGCTGAAAATGACAATAAGGAAGGAGAAAAATGATGTTCCAAAAATCTGCTTTTGTTATTGATGAAAGAGAAAATAAAAATCCTGAAGAATTAAAAGAGGAAATCGAAGACCTAGAATTTCAAGTATTTCGTATGCAAGAAAACCTAAAAGAAATCGCTAAAAAATGGCAAGTGATCGGTATTGAACAAACGAAAGAAAACAATTGGGTAATTATTTATGCTTCAGATGATGGTGACACGTGTAAAATAATGCTCAATGAATGCGATAGTGCATTTCGTGGGATGTGGGACTTCTCTATTCAAGCTCAATACGCTAATGAGAACACCATTCATATTGGCGATATTAAAGGTCCCGAAAATAAAGGCTATGGCTCCATCTGTATGCACTACTTAAAAGAAGTGGCTAAAGAGCAAAACATTCAGTACATTACAGGAGATATCGCCAAACGAGACTGGGATCACAAAGAGCGCCTCGTTCACTTTTATAAAAAGCATAATTTTAAAGTAAATATCGATAAAGAATCTAAAAGTGGTGACATTGAGTGGAACCTCGTTTATTAAAAGTTTGCTATTTCAAAACAAAAACGGTATAATAAAATTTATTGCTTATGAGCACTTAAAATTTTGGATTTTCACATTTCACGTAAATGACGATTTATATAGGTATATAAATACTTTGGTTATACTTTCTTTAAATTCTGATAGTGTAAAATTAAAACTAGTATCCTTAACGGATATCAAATATTTACGAGTAAAATCATCTGGCATCTTTAAACACTTAGCACCTTATTATAAGTGGCACGGCCAAGGAGCCGTAATGATAAAAGAGAGGTAGGGCTTTTGTTTTTTAAGGTTTTAAAGAGTGACACAGAGACATTATCGCGGCAAAAATTTTAAGTTCATATTATAAGCTGAGCTAGGTTGTTTCCTAAGCTCAGCTTTTTTTATTTTTCATCTATATCAATAGTATTGCTCACCCATCCCCCCTTGCCCTTCTATATTAACACTTCGATTTCATAACCGTTTCCCTTAAGCACCGTCAAAATTTTGGCGACATGGTCTTTATTTTTTGCTTCTAACTTGTATTAATAAGCCTATTTTTAGCTGATCATAGGAGTTTATACGAACTTTAAGTTTAATGTTTCATTCTCAACGATTTTTAACATAAAAGGAGGCCGCCATATAAGTGACAACCCCCAATCATACTAATTGTTTTGTTTTTCACACTTTTTATGCTTATATTTTTCTTTATGCTTATCCCAATTTGGAACAAACCCATTCTCTTCAAGCTTGTTGTAATGTTGGTCAAACTTCGAAATGATTCTTTCGCCTTTTTCTTCACTTATAACCCCGAATTCCACATACTTATTAATCAATTCTTTTTTCTTTTCCATGATATCATTTACTAACCCCGATATTTCTTGTTTCTGTTCTTCCGTTAATTCAACTTGATTTATGCCCTCATCTTCCATGTGCGCAAATGTATTTTGAACAGCCCCCATACTTAAAAGCATAACCACTGTCCAACTAATCACCATTTTTTTCATTTATATCACTCCTTAATTTATTTTCGGAGGTAGTATTTACTTAAACAGAGATTATTATCCATTTCAATTATGCAAGTATATACCTTTTTTACATAAGGCTACTTGAGTGAATTTCATAATTACCAAAATGAGCCACATCACGCAATATATAGTTTGCGAATGGTTTTGACGCAACTATATATTGATCTTAGTTGAGAGAATAATGGATGATGAAATTCATTGACTTATATAAAAAGTCGATGGTTTTGATATTTAAGGGAGCCTTCCATTTAGAAAATTACCATTTTTTCACCTTTTTATATGATACAATTTAAGTAATGAATGACCATATTTATAATTGATGGCGGCAGTCGGTCTACATCATAGTTCATAAAAAAATCTTTACGTCATGGAGGGCTTATGGAAGCACAATCTAAATTTTTAAAAGTTATTATCTTTCTATTATTAATTAGTCTCATCTTCAATTTTTATAGCTTTTCACGAATCGGGAATTTAAGTACTGCGGTTGATCGAATCCACAGTGATCTTCAATGGGAGAACGACCGTATTGCCCAACAAGTCAATTCATTAAGCCGTCAATTACATGACATACAAGAGCAAGAAAAGTGGATCATAAAAAAAGAATTTTTAGCCAATGAAGAGAAATCGTCACCTGAAGAAATTCACGTTAGCCTCGAGTGGACATTCAAAGAAATTGAAACAAATGCTCAAGTCACTTTACTTTTTCGCGAAAATAGCACTGTTGACTGGAAAGAAATTGAAGCCTCTAACACTAATGGTACAAATTATATCGCTCATCTAGTTTTATCGAGTGACAATGACTATGAATATCAAATTGTAGCTAAGGATAGCACTATTGTTACGAGCAACATAAAGCAAATCCCACAACGGATATATAAACCAACGCAGATGGTCTCCAATGGTTACGGTTTCGGAGAAGACCAATATGGAAACCTTACTGATTTTGAAGCGTATATTGATATGCTTGAACCACCACTATTTGAATTCTTCAAAATGAAAGAAGCAAGTCTGCAAGCTTATGTAGGGGAAAATTTGATAAAAGAAACACCATTTAAACTAGCTTACCCCGACTTGCCAGAAGAAAGACAGCATTATAGTGCGATTATCGGATCATTTGACGAACAACCGACTTCAATCCGTATCGTCGTGGAATACAACAATGGCACGATCCATGAAGGCGAAATTTGGCCTAATGATACATTCAACAGAGGATGGAACAATTAAAATTATGAACATTATTTGACAGTCTTTATTCTAGATTACGAATATAACCGTATTCTCGTAAATCATGTTATAATAGTGAAAAGTATTTTACTATAAAGTGAGGATCTAAAAACGTGCTATATTATCGTCAATATACTAACGACTATACAAAACCTTGGGTCACTTTTATTCATGGTGCCGGGGGGAGCTCAAATACGTTTTTTAAACAGATTAAAGAGTTCCGTAAGCATTTTAATGTCCTCCTTATCGATTTACGAGGTCATGGAAAATCTAAAAAATCTCGCTGGCAAAAAGGCGATTCTTTTTTACAAATCTCTGAAGAGGTTATCGAAGTATTAGATCACTTAAAAATAAATCAGACACACTTTATTGGAGTTTCATTAGGTACGATTGTCGTTCAAACACTTGCTCAAAAATATCCTGATCGTATCAGTTCAATGATACTTGGGGGTGCAGTAATAAAATTTAATGTTCGAACAAAATTTTTATTAACACTTGGTAATCTAGGAAAATATATTATTCCATATATGTGGTTATATCGCTTATTCGCTTGGATTATTATGCCAAAGTCGGCACATTCTAAATCACGTAACGTCTTCGTTGACCAAGCGAAAAAGATGTGCCAAAAAGAATTTATCCGTTGGTTCTCTGTAACTAGAGCAATCAACCCTTTTTTAAGGAAACTACAAAGAGATTTTTTCAACATTCCGACGTTATTTGTCATGGGAGAAGAAGATTATTTATTTCTACCACCTGTTAAAGATTTAGTTGAAGAAAATAAAGACCTTAAACTAGAATGCATTAAAAACTGTGGCCACGTTTGCAATATCGACCAACCGGAACATTTTAACAATACGACTATTAATTTCATATATAAGCAAACTAGTTTAAAAGAAGTTTTATAATAAGAAAAGCGCAAGGCGCCCGCCTATCGGCGAAAATCACTGGAAGGCCTGCCCGTAGCGGTCAGATTTTAGACCGCAAGGGAAGGACTGAAGTGGTCGAGCCGATGGCGCCTGAAGCTAGACACCTTTCCAAGTTCAAAATATACTTTCTTACCTTTTAAGAAAAGCGCAAGCGCCGGAGTTAGACAGCTTGCCCTTTCTTATCTAAAGAAAAGGACTATGCCAATTGTATAATGGCATAAGTCCTTTTTTGTTGGTTTGTTGGTTTGTTGGTTTGTTGGCTAGTTGGAAAGGTGGATAGGTGCTCGGCACGATTTTCATAAAATTTTTAAGTGATCACTAGTGACGGATCAAAAATAATAGCGACAACAAATAAAATTACACTGATCGTTAAACTCCTTTGTACGTAAAAGCTCTCCAAACATGCTCTAACGGGCCATACTTATATCTCGCCATCCAAAACTTACTTAAGAAGACTTGAGCAGTAAAAATGACGAAAGTAATAAGAATACCTACCTCAGGCGCTACTTTGCCGTAAAGTCCAAGTCCATAACCATAAAACAGCATTAAACAAATAACGGTTTGTAGTAAATAGTTCGTCAACGCCATCTGCCCTACCGGGGCCAAAAATTTTAGACGGACTTTCCATTGTCGCTGTTGACATAGCAATGTAATAGAGCTGATATAAAAGAAGGAAACGACAAGACCAGATATGAGGGAAAGTACTTCTAGCGATGCTTCATGTAAATAAAATGGGACGATAAAAAGTTCCGCCTTTAAAATTACATATACAAAAGTTAAAACAGCACCATAGATGAAACTTTTTTTCCAGACTTTTCGGATCCACCCCAAATGACCAGAGATGTTCATTAGAACGCCCTTTTTTCCAACATATAATCCAATCAGGAAAATAAAAAGCACCATCGGTATAGTAATGATAAAGTTAGGTAAAATCAATGGTATTTCTTCCGTTAAACGAAACGCTAAAATTTCTGAGAAATTCCCATTTTGAAAAACTATCACAGATTGTTCTACTAAACTTGCCCAATCATTCATAGGTGCATACTCTTCACCTAATACGTTTTCCATAAGTGACGATAGGAACGTAAAAAAGCCGGTAAGAAAAACAACTACACTGAATATTCCAATCGCCCATTTTCTAATTTTTTCGATGGAAGACTTTCTAAATAACAATAACAAAAATCCTGCAATCGCATAATTAAGTAGGATGTCTCCACTCCAGAATATGAAAATATGAATAAGTCCTAGCATTAATAAAAACGACAACCTTCTTGAATAAAGCCTACCAACAGATAGTCCCTTGGCGCTGACACGCTCCATAAAAAGGAAAAATCCTAGTCCAAATAAAAATGAAAAAGTCGTAAAAAATTTCCCTGTTGCAAAAATCGTAATCAACCAATCTGCGGTATTACTTATCGCACCTTCAAACAGCGTAACACCTGAGAGCATTAAAAATAGTTTAGGTGCCACGAAAAATTGCATGTTAACTAGTAAAATACCTAAAAGTGCAAATCCTCGTATCACATCTAACGTGATAATCCGCTCTTCTTGTTGAGTCGGGTGAACCCTCACTCCTTCCATTCACTTCACTCCATTTCTACTTGTTGTTTATAAACTTTATAAGATTATACCTTATTATATATGAGTTAATGAATTTCATATTTCATTATTTTCGTCACTAAGATCAATATATTGTTTGATGTGACTCTTTTTTGGTAATTATGAAATTCACTCAAGTACTATCAAAATCACCATCCTAATTCCACTTTTCATTTTCGACAAAATCTACAAAAGCTTTATTTGCTTTTGATAAATACGTCTTCTTCTTCCATGCTAAACCTAAAGAAAGGGTAATTGGTGGGACTAACGAAAGAGGTACTAAATCAGTGTCATCTTGAATGACCATTTTTAAAAATAGCGTTACCCCTAACCCTTTTCTCGTCAACGATTTCGTTAATGAAATTTGATTTGTTTCAAATGCAATCGTTGGTGTTAAACCCGATTCATGAATATGGTTGATTACAAGGTCTCTTTGAAAGTACCCTTCTTTAAAAAGGACGAGCGGTTCGTCTGCTAATTGTTCATATGTAATCTCAGTTTGTTTGGCTAATTGATGGGATTTCGGAACACATACGACCATTTCTTCTTCAATGATCGGTATAGCTTCTAAATCTGCGGTCATTTCTTCAAGAACAATGACCCCCATATCAATCTCATCGTTTTCAATGTGAGTTTGAATTTGCTTCGTTCCGTCCTCAACAATTGAAATGTTTAATTGCGGGTACGATTTTTTAAAAGCAACAATGATATTCGGAAAGTAAAAAGACCCCATCATTGAAGGTAACCCTAGCTTCACCTCCCCTCTTTCTAAGCCACGCAATTCTTCCATTTCTAAACGCGCTTCTTCTAATTGATCAAATACTTTTTCAACATGGATTAAAAAACGCTCGCCTTCAACAGTTAAACGAACTGCACGGTCATGACGATGAAACAACTTTACACCGATCTCATTTTCGAGCTTTTTAATTGCCATGCTCACTGCTGGTTGAGCAATAAACAATTTTTCCGATGCTTTCGTAAAACTTTTCAACTTTGCTGTTTCATAAAAACATTGCAGTTGACGGAGTTCCAACACCTTTCCCCCCAGTCGATTTTTATCTAACATTTTAACATAAATATTTTTTATGAACTTAATAAATATTATATATTTTATTTATCTTAAATGCGACGGTAAGATGAAATAGTAAGCAGTTCCAATACAAGGCACTCATGACGGTAAACTTTTTTGTGTGTAAATGTTGGACAGTTGGTTAGTTGGAAAGGAAATCACCAGCCTTTTACATCGTAAATGTTTAAGTTTATCATCATGCTGGTTTTGTACGAAAAAAGGCAGATGATTTCGTGAACGAGCCTCTGAGATTCACTAGAAGGTCAAAGCGAAGAGAAGGAAATCATCCGCCTTTTCATTATTAGATGGTGATCTCTCTTGCTTTAATTTGAAAGCATTAATAAATTAACTACATTTACATGAAGGATGGATAACGATGATTGAATTAAAGTCAAAAAATTTCTGGCGTGCCTCAATAGCACTTGGGTTAGCAGCTTTTATCGCCTTTAGTAACCTTTATTTTACACAACCACTACTTCCGATCATAAGTGAAGAGTTTTCGGTTTCACCTCTTACAGCGAGTTTGACAGTTTCTTTTGCCTTACTTACTGTTGCGGTCTTTTTCTTTTTATATAGCGCAGTGTCAGACGCCATTGGTCGTAAAAATGTGATGATTGTAGCGATGATTTTACTGTTTATTGTTACTTTTTCAATTGCCTTTGTACAAAGCTTTGAAGCTTTTTTACTGCTAAGAATTTTACAAGGGATTTTTATCGCCGGCATACCTACGGTTGCACTAGCTTATATCGGTGAAGAGTTTTCTCCACGGGCGTTAACTGTCGCAATTGGCATTTATATTAGCATGAACTCAATTGGAGGGATGGGCGGTCGTGTATTAAGTGGGATTTTCACAGATGTTTATGATTGGAGAATTGCTTTTATCGCGATTGGTTTTGTAAGTTTAATATTTTTTCTATTTTTCCTTAAGCTTTTACCACCGTCGGATCATTTTCAGCCAAGAAAATTTGATCGACATAAGGCGGTTCAAGATTATCTGGCCCATCTAAAAAACAGAAAGCTACGCCTAGCCTTTTTTGTCGGTGGATTACACTTTTTTATCTTTGTGGGGCTTTATAATTATGTCACCTACTTACTAACCGCACCACCGTTCTCGTTACCGACGGTAATTATTGGCTTCTTATTTTTAACATACTTATCAGGGACAGTTAGTTCCACACTAGCTGGAAAAGCAATTACGGTATGGTCTCAATCATTAACGATCGCTATCGGTATTTCGCTTATGGTTATCGCAACATTGCTGATGCTAGTGAACAACCTCATTACTATTATTGTTGGCTTGCTCATATTAAGTTTTGGATTCTTCTTTGCGCATTCAACACTGAATGCTTGGGTTAGTAAACGAGCGAAGTTTGCCAAAGCTTCCGCATCTGGACTTTACTTCACTTCGTATTATGTAGGCGGCAGTCTTGGGAGCTTTTATTTAGGTTTCTTTTGGCATTACTGGGGCTGGTCTGGAGTCATTGTCGGAACGTTACTCATATTAAGCTTAACCTCATTTTTATTATTGCAAATGAGTCTGATTGAAAGGCGAGAAAATACGAAACAAAAGAGCAGATATCAACTTTTAAGAGCCACTAATTAATTGGGTGTCTAACGGTATCACTTTCTTTTAGGACACCCCTTCTCAGTTGGCTTTAGACTTTTTTTTCTGTGGTGGATAAACGTATGGCTCTTCCGGCTTTTCGGTCAATTTCCAATGAGTTACTTTAATCAACGGGAGCTTTTTATCATTATGATTCGCAACATTAACCGTTCCTAACAATTTAACCCAGCTATTATCCGGAAACGTAACACCGTCCTTAAATTCACTTAAAATACCGATCACCGTAGCATCAGCGACACAGTGAGTAATTAAAAAACGACCAACGACATATTCATTTTCCTTTAATTGCTCACCTTTTAAAATAAACCCTTCTAAAAAAATTTGTTTATTTTTAAATATTTCTGGGTTTTGAAAAAGAACATCACTATAAGAGGAAAAATTTTCTTTTGACATAACTATCGGTGACTCTGCAAGCATTTTTTCAATCAATTCTTCTTGTAAAGCAGTTCTAGGGGGCTCCTCCCCTTGACCACAATCGCCACTCTCCTTCTCGTTTCCTTTCGATTGAAAAAGGATCCCTCGTTTTTCTGCAAAATTAGCATCTAATTCTTTTGGGGCTAATAATAAACCTGTAATCAACGGTAATGACACTAGTAAATATACAAAAAGTTGTCCAAATGAAAACTGTTTTTCATGTTGCTCATGATACGCGCAGTCAATATTGTCACTGTTTTCCCATACTCGTTTCACTTGAATAAAAAACATAACCAGTAGAATAATAGAAGCGATTTGGGTAAAAATAATAAACTTCGGATTAACATATTTTAATATTTCACCACTATAGTGAAGTTTAAATAAAAATGCAGTAAAGCCTAATAGAAGCAACGCTTTTATGGCATGTTGAATTGAAAAGTTCACTATTACTTTCCCCCAGCCTCTTTTTTACATGTAAATCTTTATCAAGCTATTAACAATACAATAGCAAACACTGTAACCGTTATTAAAAACATTAATGTGATCACAAAACGAAATTTAAATGCACCCATGAGCATAAACGTATTCTTCAAATCTAGCATTGGTCCATACACTAAAAACGCTAAAATAGGTGTTGTTGTCGGGAAGAGGTGGCGAAACGATGCCGCGATAAAAGCATCTGCTTCTGAACATAAACTTAATACGTATGCCAGTCCCATCATGATAAGCGTTGAAGTAACGAGATCCTCCGTAATTCCGAGCAGTGAACCTGTTGATACATATGTTTGAACGAACGCTGCTAATAGAGCCCCCATCACTAAAAATTTAGCAACTCCGAAAAACTCATCGATCGAATGGCGACAAGCTTCTTTGATTCTATTAGTTAAAGGTGCACGGTTCATTTCTTTAGATACAGGTATGTCAGTGACCTTTTTTCTTACTTGTCCATGTTTAAAAAAGAAACTAATAACAATTGCTACAATCATTGCGACAATAAAACCGATCAACATGCGTAATAAGGCTATTTTACCATCATTACCAAAAGCCATATACGTTGAGCCGATAACAACTGGATTTATAAGCGGACTTGTCAATAGAAAGCCTACCCCTGCGTATATAGGAACCCCCTTAGCGACTAAACGACGCACAATCGGAACAATACCACATTCACAGGCGGGAAACATTACCCCAATGACACAGCTAGACGTCACTGCTAAAAAGGGGTTTTTCGGGATAAGGCGACGTATATGATCTTCAGTAATAAAAACTTGGATAGCTCCTGAAACAAATACACCTATTAAAACAAACGGAAGTGCTTCTATTAAAATACTTACAAAAACTGTATTATAGATTAATATTGAATCAGGTATTAATAATGTCTTTCCCGACATTTTCAAACTCATATAAAAAAGATATCCAATGATAAAGAAAATCACCGTCGCCGTTATTTCCGTTAAATAACTTTCTGCTCTTTTCAGCATACCGTCCTCCACATATTTCGTTTGTTGCTAATATATATGTGGACAAAGCTGCTACCATGAGTTTTTATTTAAAGTAACTCACGCAACTAATCCGAAAACAGGACGATATTAACATCTCCACCTGAAAGCTTTCCGACTTCTTCAAAAATGCGTTTGGCAGTATTTAAATCAATACCTTCATCTTCAAAAAGAAACGAATTATTGGTAGCATATTCAAATGCTTCTGCTTCACGTATCGTATTTTTATCAAAATAAGAAAGGTCGTTGCCATAATCAAACTTCGTTGCGTATGGTTTTAAGTAACCAAATTGTTGAATATACTCAACAGCTTTAATTCGTTTACATGCGTAAGGAAATCGAAATTTAGCTAAAAATTGTTTTTTAGCTGCATCGTTCTCAACTAATATATTTAAATCATGATTAGGCTTAAGATTTGTTGCTTTGTACGATGCTTTATGTCGATAATGATGAAATTCTTTAATTCCTAACATATGAAGAATATTTAACGTTTCAATCATTTTCCCGTTTGTGTTTAACCAAACTTCGTTTAAGGTGTCATCTCTCAAGATAAACGTGAAGTTATGCTGTTTGATAAGCTTTCGGTAAGAGTTCTTTATACTTGCATCAAATTCTTTTCGACTATAAAAGACCCTTCGATGGAGGTGTCCACTTCTTTCAATAACTTCGATATAAGGTGTTTTATCTATATAATACAGCTCAAATTCACGAATATCAGAGATAAATGGCAAAATTGATTTTACATATTCCTCAACCTGTTCGGGATCTTCACTGTAATATGCAAAGCGATTCAATGTATCTCCCCCTCACATTCCTTTGTTACAAAATATGCAGGAATGTAAGGATAGAGAACATTTGAAAATAAATTGAAAAACAATTACAATTTGTTGGCTTGTTTTGTGACTAGCAAATAAAGAAGCGTAACTTGTTAATTCACACCTAACATTTTATTTTTTAGCGTTTTCCCTTACTTTTCGAATAAATTGTTCGGCATTAATCTCACCGCTCAATTTTTCACGCATCAAATCCATGTACACTTCACTAATCTCAACTCCTGAAGACCTTAATGACGCTTGTAAACCTTTTAAGCCTTTGTCAATTTGTTGTCGATCCATATAAACCACTCCAATACTTTTAATAGGTTGGCTCTAGCACAAATGTAGTGAAAGCTTTCTTCCCTTTTATATAAGCATTGACATATATTGATACAAAAATAAGGGGCTGTCCCCAAAGTGTTAGACACTTTGTTTTGGGCAGCCCCTTATTTTTAATTTAAGAAATACTTTCATTCGTTTTAATTGGTTCTACCGATAAGCTACGGTTACATGAATCGACTATATCGTTAATAATTTGTTGTACAGGAAGAATTTCTTTAATTTCAGGAACTCTTGATCCCGCAAACACAATTCCATTTTCGACATTCCCTTTTACAGCTTGAACAAGAGAATCTAACGTACAAAATTGGTAATTACATTGTTTAAGACACGAATGACATTTTTCAATTTTTATTTTCTCTAAGTTGTTTACTTTTTCAACAAAGCTATTTTTAATCGCTCTTCCGTGAAGACCTACTGTTGTTTTTACTAAAACAGTATCTCCTTCTTCAGCTTGTAAATATTTTTGTTTATATGCATCTGGCGCATCACATTCGACACTAGCAACAAAGCGAGTACCCATTTGTACACCACTTGCTCCCATTTTAAGGACTTTAGCCACGTCTTCACCAGTCAATATACCACCTGCAGCTATTACTGGAATATCTACAGCATCAATAACTTCAGGCAAAATATCAAAAAGTGGACGATCCGTTCCTAAGTGGCCACCTGCTTCAAATCCTTCTACAACAACAGCTGCAGCTCCGAGTTTTTGTGAAATTCTCGCTAATTTACCTGAAGATACGATTGAGATAACTGGCACACCGTATTCTTTCCCCCACTGATACATGTCACGGGAAATACCTGCACCTGAAATGATAAAATCAACTTTTTCTTCCATCGCAGCTTTTATCGTATTTTGAAAATCTGTCATCGCAAATAAAACATTAACGCCTATATATCCTTCGCCATTCGTCAGTTCGCGTGCTTTGCGAATTTCGGCTTTCATTTCCTCTATCGGAATACCTGTTCCTGAAATAATACCAATTCCGCCAGCGTTGGCAACAGCCGAAGCTAGTCCACTTAACGAAATAGCAACTCCCATACCTCCTTGCATAATTGGTACCTTTGGTGTCATATGAGCAATTTTTAACTGTGGAATATTCAACAGAGCTCCCCCTCATTTATAAGTTCAATTAAACATAAGATATATGGATAATTATTACCTAGTAATAATTTCAGACTGCCGACAAACGCTCGCATACTTCGTTGTTCACCCTTGAGTCCATACTCATTACCCTCTATGGTAACTCCGCTTTCCTTAAAGGTTCACGCCTCGTCTGACAAGCGTTTTCATTCAGTCTGTATATACTTTAGCTACTAACTGTAATTATTACCAGATAGTAATATGATCTTACCTATGTTGTTAATAAAATCGTACCAATTTGTGAGGTCAAATGCAATGTTTTATTACCTAGTAATAAGAAGTGGTGACAAATGTCATGTATTATAAATGAATTTTTTCAAATTAATGAATTTTTTTCCGCCCCTTTTTCATTCTAGCTCGCGCTTCATAAAAAGCGATCATGCATTTTTTTAACAACAAAATTTCATTATATTTTTTACCGAAAAGTTCAAATACTTCTCTTTGAACAAAAAATCAGGGCTGTCCCATAAGTGTCTGACACTTTCTTTTTGGACAGCCCTAATTTCATTTATCCTTCATAAGGAGGTTGAGCATTCCCTTTTTTTCTAACAAAATAAGTGATCAAGAGTGCTACTAATGCTAAAGGCACAATAATTGGACTTCGACCAATCAAGAAAATGATGACATTTGAAAAAAATGAGATAACCCCATTAATGCTATCTATAAACAATCCTTTAGCTTTTCCCCATGTGTTTAACGCCTCACTATCTTGAATAGTAGCGACATTTACAAGGTTTTCAGACATATGGATAGTCACAGTAGAATAATTAACATTCGTTTCTAAGTAATTCATTCTACCAAGGGTTTGCTCAATTTCTTCTTGTACTCTTGATAAGTCGCTAGAAATCTTTAATAAATCTTCAGTTCTTTCTGCTTCCTTCATAAACCCAAGTAACCTTTCTTCAACGACACGTTTTGATTTCAAACGTGATTCTAGATCAATATACTCCTCCGTTACATCATTCCCATGAACACGACGCTCATTTACTTTGATGCTATTTGATTCCACTTCATTAATAAAACTATGAAAATTTTGTTGTGGTACTTTTACAACTAAGTTCCCACTAATTCGATCTTCACCACTAAAATAAATACTTGATTCAACAATATAACCACCCGTGTTATTAACTTTTTCTTGAATTTCAGCTTCAACTTTATGATAATCCTTTACTTCAATTGAAAGATTTGCGTTATAGATCATCATTCGTTCTGTTGAGTTAAAACTTTGTGCTTTAGGTATTTCAGCAGAAGAATTACTAAAGCCACTTCGACCACTCGCGTCATCATAATCCATAGCAGCCTCTTCCGTAGCCATGTATTGTCCATCATCTTTAGCAAATTCGGTACCACTACTACATCCAGTAATAAGCAAGAAAATTAGTAACATTAAACTTGTTATGAAATATTTCCAATTGGTTCTCATATCATCGACCTCCACTTTCCATTTTATGTATAGACGAGAGAAAGAATAAGAAAGTTACAAATAAATTCAAAACAGTAATGACGAAAAACATTACTATCTAACATGGAAAAGGCGGGTGCTTTCACTCACTTCACCTTGACCTTCTATCGAAGCTCAGACGGTCGTTCGCAAAAACACCCACCTTTTTCCATACAAAACCCTCATATATGTCGTCATTCCTGACGCCACCATCTAACCTAAAATGTCACGGGAAGGTCCTAACCACTAACCAACAAACCAACTATCAAACTAACCATAAAAATCCCCACTATCTAAGCTTTTCCAGACAGTAGGGATTGGTATGATAATTCCGACTTATTTACTTTACACTAACGGTTCGACATTTACTTTTAATCCTTCAATAAAAGAACCATCTTTAAGGAGACGTTCAAATTCTAGTTCCTGTAACATCGCAATAATTTTTTCTTCTTCCATATTACGAATGCATTTGTCTAGTTCAATCTCGACAGGGACTTCACAATGAATCTCAGCAAGTTTTCGCGATAAATGGAGCATGTCTAATTCTGTCTCGATTTTATTTCTAATTCCTTTTGAAAGGTTTGGTAAGTTTTCTAGTATCCCAGCAATTGATTCGTACTGTGTCAACAACTTAATCGCTGTTTTTTCACCAACACCTTTTACACCAGGGAAATTATCACTTGGATCACCCATTAAACCTTTTAAATCGATAAATTGCGCTGGTGTTAACCCTTTTTCTTCTAGTAATTTTTCAGGTGTGTACACTTCGTAGTTGGACATTCCTTTTTTCATAATAATCGGCTGAACCGCTTCGGTTACAAGTTGCAAAGTGTCACGGTCGCCAGTTAAAATTTGAATTTGTAACTGATCACTATATTTTTTAGCAATAGTGCCAATACAATCATCAGCCTCATAGCCCTCAACACCGATATTTGGAATATTAAAACTATCAACTACTTTTTTTACTAGATCAAATTGCGGAATCAACTCTTCAGGTGGCTCGCCACGGTTTGCTTTATACGCAGGGAAAAGTTCATTACGGAACGTTTTTGCCCCCATATCCCAGCAACAAAGTACATGAGTTGGTTGAAATGTTCGAATCGCGTCTTGCATATATTTCACGAAGCCATAAATCGCATTCGTCGGAACACCTTTACTCGTTTTCATAATATAACCGCTATATGAAGTGGCGTAAAATCCTCGGAAGAGCAAGGCCATGCCATCAATAATCATTAACGAATCTTTATTAGACAAAATATCATCTCCTGATTGTTAGTTAATCGTTCTAGATATAATTTTATAACTTTGAAAAACTCATAAGTTTAATCATATCAAAAAATGTCGTAGATTAATAGTTTTTATCTTATCATCTGCCTTTTTCATATAAAACCAGCATGACGATTACCCGTCACCGTCTAAGGTGAAAAGGCGGACACTTTCCTTCACTTCGCTTTGACCTTCTTACGAATCTCAGAGGCTCGTTCACGAAAGTGTCTGCCTTTTTTCATACAAAACCAACATGACGGGCACCCCTCACCAGCTAATATAGAATAGTCAGGCCGAGGCCCTTCCTAACCAACAAACTACTAACCAACAAACCAACTTTTCCATACAAATATTTTCCACAAAGTGCTAAGATTAATCTAGAAGATTTATTATGAAGGAGAACAAATCATGCAACTACAAAAACAACTATCAAAAACAGCACCTGAACAAAAGACAATGTATAACATTTTGTTAATCATTGGCTTTGTGCATTTATTAAATGATGCGATCCAAGCCGTCGTTCCGGCGATGTTTCCAATTTTACAACAATCCATGGGGCTAACATTTACACAGTTAGGTATTATTGCCTTTGCTTTAAATTTCACTTCTTCTTTAATCCAACCTCTTGTTGGTTTATATACGGATAAGAAACCATCCCCATATGCGTTACCAATCGGCTTATGCTTCACGTTTATTGGTGTATTAGGTTTAGCGTTGGCGCCATCGTTTTGGCTTGTTGTTATGTCGGTCATCTTAATTGGACTAGGTTCAGCTACGTTCCATCCTGAAGGCTCTCGTGTTGCTTATATGGCTGCAGGGAACCGGCGTGGGTTTGCACAATCGATTTACCAAGTCGGCGGTAATGCCGGACAAGCATTAGCTCCGATCATCACCGCACTCATTTTAGTTCCTTTAGGGCAATTTGGGGCAATCTGGTTTACACTTGTTGCAGCTCTTGCTATCGGCCTATTATTTTATATCGCAAGGTGGTATTCAGAACAAGTCGCAATAATCGCTAAAACAAAACTAGCAAAGAAAACGACTACTAAGCAAAGTTCACAAACTCGTAAACTTGTTATTTTTGCGATTACGTTACTAGTTTTCTTAGTATTTGCACGGTCTTGGTTCCACGCTGGTATTACGAACTTTTATGCATTTTACATAATTGAACAATTCAGCTTAACGATTCAACAGTCGCAAATATATATCTTTATATTTTTAGCAGCGGGAGCGATTGGCACATTTGCTGGAGGTCCTCTAGCTGATCGTTACGGAAAACGTAATATGCTGTTAATCTCGATGCTAGGGTCTGCTCCTCTTGCCCTTTATTTACCACATGCTGGGCAAGCAATGTCCTATGTACTTTTAGGTGCCATCGGCTTTATTATTTTATCAAGCTTTTCTGTTTCTGTCGTATATGCACAAGAATTAGTGCCTGGAAAAATCGGGATGGTCTCAGGCTTAATTGTCGGACTTGCCTTTGGAATGGGTGCTTTAGGTTCTGTCGCCTTAGGGATCCTTGCTGATTTATTCGGATTAACAAACACAATGCTTTTCGTTGTTTCATTACCCCTCCTAGGTTTATTAACGTTTTTCTTACCTAACGATCAAAAGTTACGAGAAATCAATTCATAAGAGCATTACTTTTAATATCGCATTGGAATAGAGTATTATTTCTTATAAAAGAAAAAAATCTAAATCCTTGTCTAATTTTTAAACATTCGACAAATACTGAAAATTTATCTTGACTATTATTTTTAAAGTTGGTACTATCTTCTTAATTATTTTTTCTACAATCAAGTGAATTTCATAATTACCAAAAAAGAGTCACATCAAACAATATATAGTTGCAAAGTGTTTTGGTGCACCTATACATTGATCTTAGTGACGGGAATATTGAATTATGAAATTCATTAAATCGTATCAACTTTTAAATTCTAATAGTGTAAAAAGCACGCGATGAATACTATGGATAAAACTATAGTAGGAGCAGCTTCTGGAGAGTCCGCAACTTCTGCGGCGCCGAAGGATTCACAATCTCAGGCAAAAGGACAGAAGAGTAACTAATACATATTTTTGTACGTTATTCTATGGCCTGTGAGATTGGTTTAACCCCAATCTCTTTTTATTATTCTTTAACTTTAATTATTTACAGGGGTAAACCACTAAAATGGCACTATACCCCAAAAAGCTTGCTTTAAAATTTAATGAGGTGATGAAAATGGAAAAAAAACGTGCAGTTGTTAGTGTTATTGGGAAAGATCAAGTCGGAATTATCGCAAAGGTAACAAACGTATTAGCGGATAATCAAGTAAACGTTCTCGATATTAGTCAAACGATTCTCCAAGACTTTTTTACAATGATGATGCTTGTCGATGTCTCAGAAATTGAAAGTCTTGAGAAGTTACAGGAACAGTTCGATCCGATCAACGAAGATATGGGTTTAAAAATTAATATTCAGCTTGAAGATTTATTTAAAGCGATGCATCGTGTATAGAAACTAGGAGGAATGAATGATGAATATAGCACTTTCGGAAATGCAAGAAACGATTAGAATGGTACAAATGGAAAGCCTCGACATCCGCACTGTAACGATGGGGATTAGCCTCCGTGATTGTGCTGATTCAGACTTTGAAAAAATGAATAAGCGTGTATACGAAAAAATCACATCGTATGCAAAAAATTTAACGTCAGTTGCTGAAACCGCTGAAAAAGAATTTGGAATCCCAATCATTAATAAACGAATTTCTATAACACCGATCGCTGAAATTTTAGGTGATGCTACGAAAGAACAAGCGATAGAGCTTGCGAAAACACTTGATAAAGCTGCTAAAAAGCTCGGGGTTGACTTTATTGGCGGCTACTCTGCTTTAGTTCATAAAGGAATTTCTAAAGGTGAGCAAACATTACTTGATGCATTACCTGAAGCTTTAAGTGTAACGGAACGTGTTTGTTCTTCGATCTCCGTTGCCACAACGAGAACAGGAATTAATATGGATGCTGTTCAACAAATGGGGCTCATCATAAAAGAAGCAGCCGAACGAACAAAGGATGCAAATGGAATTGCCTGTGCAAAACTCGTTGTGTTTTGTAATCCTGTTGAAGATAATCCATTTATGGCAGGTGCGTTTCACGGAGCTGGTGAAGGTGAAGTCGTTTTAAATGTTGGCGTTAGTGGCCCAGGTGTTGTTCTCAATGCATTACGCCGTTATCCAGATGTTGATCTCGGTGTTGTTTCAGAAGTTATTAAAAAAACCGCCTTTAAAATCACTCGAGCTGGTGAATTAATTGGTCGTGTTGTCGCAGAACGTTTAAACGTACCTTTCGGGATTATGGATTTATCACTTGCCCCTACAAACGCTGTTAACGATAGTGTTGCAGAAATACTAGAAGAAATTGGCTTAGAAAGAGTCGGAACACACGGAACGATTGCAGCGCTAGCTTTAATGAATGATGCCGTTAAAAAAGGTGGAGCAATGGCTAGCTCATACGTTGGTGGGTTGAGCGGTGCTTTTATTCCAGTAAGTGAAGATAACGGGATGATTCGCGGTATTGAAGAAGGCGCACTTACATTGTCTAAACTTGAAGCGATGACTTGTGTTTGTTCCGTAGGTCTTGATATGATCGCTGTTACTGGCGATGTATCACCCGCTTCCTTATCTGCGATGATTGCAGATGAAGCAGCGATCGGGATGATTAATAAAAAAACAACAGCTGTCCGTGTCATTCCTGTCCCTGGTAAAAAAGAAGGTGAAATGGTGGAGTTTGGCGGTTTACTGGGAAGAGCTCCAGTCATGGGAGTCAATCCTTTCAGTTCTGAAAAACTTATTAAGCGCGGCGGAAGAATTCCTGCACCACTACAAGCATTGATTAATTAAGTGGCTGTTCCCTCGAAAAACTTGCACAATAAAACATTATAGGACATTACTTTTAAAAAAATTGTAAAAGTACGTGTTCAAAAAGGAGGATAACCAGAGCCGAGAAGGTCGAGGCGGTGAAGCTTCGAGCAGCAGAATGTATGCTATTAATTAATACATGAGCAATGTTTGCGTGCGACGAGTAACCGCAGAAGCAGCGCAGAAGCGAGCCAACGAAGAGATTCGCAAGCTTGTGTTACCGGACTTTTTGAACATCATCTAAAAGGCGAGGGGATAGCCCCTCACCTTCAAAAATTAATACCAGAACCACGGTCTATCTTTATCGTACTTTGTAAATATTTCATCTTCAAATTCTTTTGAAATACTTTGATTCGGATCATATTCAGGACCGTTTTTAATGGTATCTCTTGATAAGTCAATACGAACGACCTTATCTACCCAACTAATATAGTTAATCCAATGTGGTGAAACTAAAACATGTTTTCCTGGCCACCAATTTTTCGTATCGACTACTAAATAGCGAACATTCCATGTCTCATCATTGATGACAAAGTTCTCTACGTGACCAATATCTCCGTCTTTTGCTTCAATTCCATAACCAGAAATCGCTTTAAAACTTCGTAAATTTGAGCTTTCTGGATCCTCGACTTCACCAACGATTTCATCATTCTCAACTGGTACCCTCGCTAATTCGGTCGGATAAAAATATGACCCCCAAGTCCTTTCACCACTCCAATAAGGCCTGAGCCCAAAATATTTATTATATTCGATTTCATACTTTTTAGAAACTGGAAAATCTGCCTCAATAGAAGGACTATTTTTAATCATTTCTTTTGTTAATGATAACGCCACATTGCCATTAACAAAATCAAAGTCGTTAATCGACATTGGTGATATTAACACTTTCCTCCCAGGTAACCACTTCATCGTGTCAACAACTAAATAGCGTACCGTCCAATACTTGTCATCAATTAAAAGGTCGTGTACCGTCCCGATGGAACCATCTGTCGCTAAAATATCATAGCTACTCAACTCTTTCATATTGTGTAACATTGTAACACTCCTTAAAATGTTGAATAATTTATGAAATCTTTTTTACTACAGCCTCTAATTCCTTATTTAGTTCTTTTTGAACATCTTTCATTTCACTTTTAACAACTCTCCCTATTTCCTTTCCGGACTCAAACTCTTCTTTCATTATACTTTTCACTAATTTTCTAATTTCTTTTGCACTAATCTCATCTTTTTGTTGAATTTCTTCAAGTGTTTTTTTCGCTTCATTTAAAAGATGGTTACCTTCTTCCACTACCTTTTTTGAAATATCTGCAGATCGCTCATCTAAAGTTTTTGAAAAAGCATCAAATTTTTCTTTTAATAAACTTGCTGCTTCCTCAGCATTCTTTTTACTATTTTCATATTGTTCATTTAAATCATCACGCAGCTCTGGCCCAGATTTTGGTGTCGTAAGTACAGCAACTGTCGCTCCTACTACACCACCAATCACAGTTCCTAAAATTAACCCTTTTTGTTTATCCATTTTGAACTCTCCTTGTAAAGTTATAGTATTTGTTATGCTTGTCCGATTTTGTTTCCTATCTTTACACGAAAGTAAATCTCCCCTTTATAAATAAATTAATTTAAGTTCGCTTAATCTTTTTACTTATATTCAATCAATACCCACTTGTACTAGTTTAAAACATACCCGAGGTATTACGGATCGACGACATCCTGCATAAAAGATAAAATTAAAACAAATAATTAGAAAGTGAAATGAGTGAAACGGAGGCGGGATCCATGCTACAAAAAGATCAAGTTGATGAATATTTACATAAAGCACAAGATGCGATTGATAGTGCTCATAAAGAATTGTTAGATGTGAAGTTAATTCAACAAAATGACCCGACTGAATATCCTTTTATTATGAATCAGATCATGGAGCTTGATGAGGAAATTAATGATTTATTGACAGATGCATCTCCAGAACAACGTGAGCAGCTAGAAGAAGCCCAGCAGCAATTACAAGAAACAAAATCAATAATGATCAAAGGAATATGATAAAGTAAATCCGTAAATAGCGGATATTTCATATAAAACGTAACCATCTCCTATATAAAAGAACGAGCGATTTCCTTCTCTTCGCTTTAAACTTCTATTGAATTTTAGAGGCTCGTTCAGGAAATCACTCGCTCTTTTTTCATACAAAGGGACTGTCCCATAAGTGTCTGACACCATGTAGAACTTCTAAATATGGACGTATTAATTTATTATCCGTCTATATTTGGTGCCTAACGGTGTCTGACACTTTCTTTTGGGACAGTCCCTTTGTTATTTCTAATGATGAAGTTGATCGGCTTCATTTTCATTAGTAACGTTCATATACGGCTTTACGTCTTCATCTAATTCTTCCGTTAATTTCAATTGCCTATACTCGATGGCATTTTCCATAAGGAAGCGAATAAAGAATTCATCTCGTACGAGCCACGCTGAATGATAGCGTTTAACGTAGTTTTCTGCTTCTTTAAAGGTGGAAAACTCCTCTTCGATTAATGACCCGTTCCATTCAACTAGCCAGTTTTTCTGATCTGCTGCGTAAATAAAAAATTGATCATCACCGCGGTTTTCATAAAGGGAGCCATGTGGCGCTTCCTTTAAATTGTATTGGTTTCGAAACGCATCAGCGCGCATCGGCTCTATTTTAAAAGGTTCTGCAACGAACGCTTCATAAGCATCAGGTGTAAGCGAGCACCCTGCAGCTTTCGCATGTCCTCCACCGCCATAATTTCCTGCAACATCTGATACATCAATGTGATCATGAATCGTTCGAAGGCTCATTCTTTTGCCACCGACACTAACAATCGCTATATAATCAAGGTGAGGATTGTCTTTTCCCAGTTCATTTCCTAGCTCTGAATGATACGATTCCGCATGAACAATTCCCGTACAAAAGTCATCAATAAACGTTTGTACGATTTCACGCTTTTTTCTACGAAGATAACGTTGAATTTTGTCTTCTTCAAGCTCTAGTATCTTTTCTTCAAACTCGTCAAAACGAAACGCCTCATTCTTCTTTAGCCTTTCGACCATCCGTTCCTCAAATTCATCAATAGAAAGCATAAAAAATAAATCATTTAACTGCTTTGCTTCTTTATTATCGTTTTTATCCCACTCCCACGTATCATATTGTCGAACTAGCTCAACAAAATAATCGAGGGGTTCCGTCGCTGTAATTAATCCTTCATTTTTTAGGTATTCATAAAAAAGACTAGTTGCTGATGCTAAACGGCCGTCTTCATATTCAACTTGTACATCCGCCCAGCTATAGTTGTTAAAATGAAGAGCGGTTTTATGGTGGTCAATTAACTGGACTTGACCACCTTTACTGACATAATCATCTAGACCTTTTTCATTTTTTTCATTAACAGAAAGATCGGTGATAAAAACAAAGTCACCTTTTTTCGGCTTTTCAAGAAACCGTGTAACTTGAAAATCTAAACCCATTAAAGAGTTGTAGCGGATCTCTACATTACCATTAAACGCTAGTTTAGCGACAATCCCACACCCAACCCCGTCTAAATCATTATGCGTATATAACCGATACATATTTTCCACTCCTCTATATTAAATCCGCAGTAATTATGTACGTAGCCCGATTGGCACTTTTTTAGTATGTACTAATCAATGCAACCTAATTAGGAGGATTTTAAAGGCAAATATCTTACAAAACATTAATGACAGGTCCCGTCACCATCTAGAAATGTAAATGCCGGCCGAGTTCTCTCGCTTCGCTTTAAACCTCTAACAAAATTTAGAGGCTCACTCGAGAACTCGACCGGACTTTTTTTCATAAAAATTAGCATCACGATGCATGTGAACATCTGGTAAATTTTTGATTAATTTAATGAATTTCATAATTCATTATTTTCGCCACGAAGATCAATATATAGTTGCCGTCAAAACCATTTGCAAACTATATATTGCGTGATGTGGCTCGTTATTTGTAATTATGAAATTCACTCAATTATTAGAAACCCAATTTTTTAATAACCTTGTAAAAGAATATGAACTCGTTTCTTCTTCACCACCCCAGACAGTTTCAGTAATGACATTGGCGATGCGTTCATATCCTCGCTGGTTAGGGTGAATGTCTGCCCTTAAAATGTGGGTAAATAATGCTTCTCTATGCACAAATGAATCTGCTATTGGTGCTAAAACAATGTTAAAATCATCCTCCTGATAGCTGTATACAACCTCTTTTACTTCTTTCGAAAATTGAGTAGTAAGAAGGTTTAACTTTTCATACATCTCTCCATTAAAGTGTGGAAAAGGGTTGTATTGGTCGGTAATAACAACTTTTACATCGGGATTTAATTGAAAAATAATATTTAAACTTGTTTCAATATTTTTTCTGTACACTTCAATTCTTTCATCTAAAAACTGCTGTAGCTGTTTATCGTCAAGGTCACGAATATCTAAGTACGTTCTTGCACCGAAGTCATTTCCACCAATCGTTATCGTCATTAAATTTGCTTTTTTAATATCTTCCTTCATTGCTGGAAAGTCTCCAATGATTTGCCTTAAGCGAGGATCTAATAACCAAGGTTGAATATCAGATCTTCTAACCGATTTCTCTTCATCCATACTAACGAGAAGATTTTTAAGTCCCGTACTAGTTAAACCAATGACACCATAATTAGACATCGTAGCCTCAGCATTAAAGCTTAATGCCTCTTCAAATACACGATCAACAAACCCGTAAACTTTTGCATCAGAGTCCCAAAGGTGTTGCGGTTCAAAACCGACAGTAAGCGAATCACCAAGTGCTACGTAATGAAATGAGTCATTATTCGCCTCAGTTGGTACAACATGTAAAAAGCTAAAAACTAAAGTAAATATGACGACTAGTATTGATATTTTACTAGTTATAATCTTCATAAAAATGCCTCCTTGAATAATAATCAGCCTAATTTACTATTATTCTAGAAAGCCTTTAAAATTCCTGCATTTTTTTATCTGCCGAATTTTAGAGGCTAGCTCAAGAAACTCGGCCAGCAATTTTATTTTCATATAAAAACAACCATCTTCTAAAACAAGAATGATAATTATTAGCTTGGCAATATCCTGTTAAAGTAAAAATATGTATTAATCGTGTTTTTTCCTATCTAACTAACCAACAAACCAACTAGCCAACTAAAAAAAGTGTATAATACAAGCGTAGTAAAAAAAAGTTGGAGGTAACATTATGTCAGACATTTCAATACCTGCGCAAAGACAATTAGAAGCCTATAACAATCGAGATATCGATGCATTTATGGAGTGTTATTCTGAAAACTGTGTTGTTGAAGATGGTGCAGGGAACATTTTAATGGAGAATAAAGACGCAATGCGAAAGCGTTATGATCTTCTTTTTCAAGAAAGTCCAGATCTTCATTGCCGCTTAGTTTCTCGTATTGTTCTTGAAAATTATGTATTAGATGAAGAACGCGTGACTGGATCTCGTGGCTCAAGTGAAGAACGCCATGTCGTAGCCGTATATAAAATTGAAAACGGCTTAATTACTCATGTGAGGTTTTTAAATTAAAAAGAGGTTGGGCCAAAAGTGTCTGACACAACAAGTAAACTACTTTATATAGACAAAAAGGCTTTAATGTATGTCTATATGTAGGTGTGAAACGGTGTCTGACACTTGTTTTGGCCCAACCTCTTTTAATCAGATATTCTTAACTATTTCTTCAACTTCGCTAACGCCTCGGCAAACGGATTGTTAAACGGTTCGTCTTCTTGCTTATTTTGCTGCTTTATATATTTTGAAACTTCTTTTTTCGATACTTTCGTGTTTTTCTCTTTGTTTTTACGTTCTTTAAAGGTTGACAGTTTTTCGCGATGCCCGCATTTACATACGAAAATTTGCGCTTCACCTTCACCACGAAGCTCTAACTTTTTCTTGCAGTTTGGACATCTAGCGTTCGATGTTTGAGATATCGTCTTTTTATAGCCACACTCACGATCTTGACAGACGTGCATTTTTCCACGCTTTCCATTCACTTCAAGTAGTAACTTCCCACATTCAGGACATTTACTTCCTGTCAGATTATCATGTTTGAATTTTTTCTTACTGTTTTTAATTTCATTTACAACGAGTTTAGAGTAGCTTTTCATTTCATTAATAAAACTATTTTTATCTAGTTTACCTTTCGAAATTGCTTCGAGCTTTTGTTCCCAGTCCGCTGTTAAGGCTGGTGACTTTAAGTCATCAGGTGCTATGTCAAGAAGCTGCTTTCCTTTACCTGTCACAAAAATATCTTTGCCACTTTTTTCAATAAGGAACGTATTAAAAAGCTTTTCGATAATGTCGGCCCGAGTGGCTACCGTTCCTAATCCACCTGTTTTCCCAAGTGTTTTCGCAAGATCTTTATCGTTTTCTACCATATATTTTCCTGGGTTTTCCATTGCTGAAAGAAGTGTCGCTTCGTTAAACGGTGCTGGTGGCTTCGTTTCACCCGATGTTTGCCTCAACGATGTAATCGTAAGTTTGTCACCTTTCGTAATGTTTGGTAACTGTTGATCTTTTAAATCGCCGTCTTCCTCATCTTCAAAGCGATTTTCATAAACTTCTTTCCAACCAAGGGACTGAACGATTTTACCACTAGCAATAAACGTTTCTCCAACAATTTTTGCTTTCAGCTTCGTCTGCTCGTATAAAAACGGTGGCGAAAGAACAGCTAAGAAGCGCTTAACAACTAAATCATAAATCTTTCGTTCTTTATCCGAGAGTTTTGATAAGTTAACAAATTCTTCTGTTGGTAAAATGGCGTGATGATCAGACACTTTACTGTCATCGACAAATGATTTGTTTGCCTTAATTGGTACTTTCGCAATTTTCGCTGCCGCTTTTGCATAAGGTCCAATACCACAGGCTTTAACCCGTTCTTTTAGCGTATCAACAATATCTGTTGAGATAAATCGCGAATCTGTTCTCGGATACGTTAAAATTTTATGTTGTTCGTAAAGCTTTTGCATAATCGAAAGTGTTTCTTTTGCCGAATAACCAAAGGCTTTGTTTGCATCACGTTGTAGTTCTGTTAAATCATAAAGCTGTGGTGCAAAGCTTTTCTTCGCTGTTTTAGTTACTTCTGCCACTTCGGCAACTTTACTACCTTTTAGCTGCTTTAGTATCTCGTCATTTTTTTCCTTATTAAATGTTTTCAGATCCTTGGATTTTTCATCTTGCCAAGTAAGCTTTAAATTTTTATCAGTTTGCACAGCAATTCCGTAAAACGATTTCGGTTTAAACTGTTTAATCTCTTCTTCGCGTTTAGCAATAATCGCTATTGTAGGTGTTTGTACGCGCCCACAAGAAAGTTGCGCATTAAACTTTGTCGTCAACGCTCTCGTAGCGTTCATACCGACAAACCAATCCGCCTCTGAGCGAGCAACAGCAGAAGCAAATAAATTTTCATATTGTTTGCCTGGCTTTAAGTTCTTAAAGCCTTCTTTAATTGCCTTATCAGTGACAGACGAAATCCAAAGTCGTTTCACAGGTTTTTTCACATGTGCTTTTTCAATGATCCAACGCGCAACCAATTCTCCTTCACGCCCAGCATCGGTGGCGATTATCACTTCGCTCACATCTTTACGATTTAGCTGCGATTTAACCGCTTGAAATTGCTTCCCTGTTTTTTTAATAACGACTAATTTTAAATCTTTTGGAAGCATTGGCAAATCTTCTAATCGCCATGCTTTATATTTATCATCATAAGTTTCTGGGTCAGCTAGTGTCACTAAGTGACCGAGCGCCCAAGTTACAATATATTCGTTTCCTTCAAGGAAGCCGTTGCCTTTTTTCGGACAGTTTAAAACGCGCGCAATATCCCTTCCGACAGAGGGCTTCTCACATAACACTACTTTTTTCATGAAAAACATCCTTTCAAGTTAGCTACCCATTACTATACCATAACTTCATGGTCAAATCTTTTTTCACAGAAAAAAGGCAACTAATAGCATTAAGCTTCTAGTCACCTTCTTTAAGCTCTATTATTTAATGAATAATAATACATCAAAGTTATTATTCATTAAATATAGTTTTAGTACAAAAACTCCCCGTAAGGAAAAGCGCAAGGCGCCCGCCTATCGGCGAAAACCGGTGGAAGACCTTCCCGTAGCGGTCAGGTTTTAGACCGCAAGGGAAAGTCTGAAGCGGTCAAGCCGATGGCGCCTGCTCCTGCGATTACTCGTCGCAAAACTCCACTGCAGCATATTCATTGAAGCGTCTTGGAGCTAGACACCTTTCCAAGTTCAAATATTATATACTTTCTTATCTTTTTAAAAAAACACCCGCTAATGCGGGCGTTACAGTTTATAGACACAGTATTTTTTTACATCAATTCAGACTATTAGGAAAAATTCATTCGTTATTCTTGGATTGGGTCTGGTGTCATCCCTTCTTTTTTAACTTTTTTATTCGTTTTCATATTCTCCATTTCTTTACCAAGCTTTTTTACATCTTCTAAATCTGTTGCCATAGTATTTAGAGTTTTGTCTTTTTCGCGCTGCTCGTCTCCTTGCTTTTTTGAGATTGGATTTTCTAACTGTTTTTTATCCTTATAATCATCAATTTTACCCGCGCCTAATCCTTCGTTGATCATCTCATCAATTTGTTCTTTTTCCGGTTTCATAAAGAAGATCATCCTCCAATCTTTTTTTACTAAACTAAGTCGATTGCGCCATTTACTAATAAGTCGTTTACGTAACGGATAACCTTATTTTTTAGTACCTTACTAATCTGTTCCCAAGCTCGTCCTAGTGTAAACATTAAATTTAAAGACGAAAGCTAGTGTTCGAGAATTTATTCGTTTGGCTAAATTTTTCATTTACTAAAGTCCTTTATCTCGTTAAAATATGGATAGTAAATTGATAGGAATCGAGGCTAGAACGATGGGAAAGAAATTAAATGAACAAAGTATCGGGATCTTCGCGGCACTGGCTGCGTATATCTTATGGGGGGTATTTCCTCTATATTGGAAATTACTCAATCACGTACCTGCTGATGAGGTGCTTGCACATAGAATTATATGGTCACTTGTATTAATGTTTGTAATTTTACTAGCTTTAGGGAAGTTGCCATCCTTTTTCAAAGATGTAAAAATGATTTTTTCATCAAAAAAGCAACTACTTTTCATGTTACTCGCTTCGATTTTTATTAGCGTAAATTGGTTTACATATATTTGGTCAGTAGCTAACGAACAACTAGTTGAAGCAAGCTTAGGTTATTACATTAATCCACTCGTTAGCGTAGTACTAGCAGTCGTTATATTTAAAGAAAAATTGACACGCTCACAAGGCCTTGCTTTTATTCTAGCGACAATCGGAGTTGCTATCTTAGCTGTCTACACTGGTGGCACACCAATCGCCGCCCTTACGTTAGCATTTAGCTTCGCCTTTTACGGCGCGTTAAAAAAAGTCGTTAAAGTTGGTGCACTTACAAGTCTTGCCGTCGAAACGATGCTTGTAACACCGATTGCTCTCATTTACTTAACGATGATTCACGCCACCGTTAGCGATGCTTTTTACGTTCACTCTCTATCAACTTTCGCTTTATTAATTGGGGCTGGAATTGCAACAAGCGTACCACTCCTCTTATTTGCGATTGGAGCTCGACGTATCCCGCTATCGATGATCGGCTTTTTACAATATTTAGCTCCAACCATTACACTATTTATTGGGATCTTTCTTTTCAAAGAACCTTTCAGTAGCGTCCATTTACTAGCTTTTTCATTTATATGGGTGGCTCTAGCACTTTACACTTTTTCTAAATCAAAAATATATCGACGGATCCAATTAGATAAGGTCGCAAAGGAAAAACAGGCAGCTAGTTAACCTCATCAACTGGTGGATTGTGATGGATAATTGTTTCCAAAAGCATAACTCCCTTCCAAAAAATAGTCATAATATTGTATGCCTTAACAAATGAAGTGCGTTAAGAACTTTCTAGTCCCTTTTTTCATACTTTAAAAGTATGGAGGGGATGCGATGATTGATGGGATAATAAACTTCATAAAAAAAGGAATACAACTTCCGAAAGCAGGTTACGAATTTTTACTAGATGAGCGCGAAGCAAAAAAATATGAAAAAAATAGTGTTGTGCGATGGAACGAGTTGTCTTTTCAGGAAGATAGATTAATAGCGATCGATCAACAACTCCGTAATTTTAAACATGAAGCGACACCGTTGACTCAAGCAGATCGCCGTTTAGTAGGTAACATTCATAAAAAAACGAGTGAGTTAAATCGAAACAATGTTACGAGGACAAAAGCGTATCTTGACTACTACAAGAAACACCCTGAAGTTCATTGGGCATTTTTAGCACACCTCGTTTCTCGTAACGGTGGTTGGAATATGACCGACTTAAAGGGCTCTATATTAGATAGGGTCTTATCTAATGATGCCCGTGAGCATTTCTTTTCTTTTTTAGAACGAGCAAATGCACTCATTTTTCATGATGCATACCGACAGCTTCTTTTATATGAAGCTAGTAAAGAACGTAATAAAAGCTTATTTTATTTACTACCGAAATTGGGCGTTTCACGATTTATGCGACCATTTTGGAACGACTTTTTCGAAAATAAAAATAGTCAATTATTAACGGTTGCCTTAATTATTAATGAACAACACTATATTGAAAAAAGAGTCGTTCATCACCCTTCGTTTAAAGAAAAGGTGCTAAACAATATTATTTTTCAGCTTCAAGATGTGTTGCAGTTTACGTACGTTCTTTTTCCGTTTAACGTAAAAGACCGAAAAATGCACCTTACTGGTACAACTGTAAGTGATTTCACTAATGTAGAACACCGCATTGAAATCGGGAAAAAGTTATATTGTCAATTATTTGGTATCGAAAATTTATATAGTGATATCTCTAAATTTGCAATGAAAGTAAAACATACAGGCTCACGGAATGATTATTGGTCTAGTATGTTTACAAAAAGCCGTCAAGAAAAGCTTGATATGACAAGTCTTTCATGTCGCCCAAAAAAACCAATTATTTTTAGTCCAGTTTTAGAAGACGCTTGGGAAGATGTTCGTCATTCATTTACCGATGAATCTGATTGGTATCAAGTTGGCAGTGAGATTACTCCATTCTTTTCAAAAACTAAAACACCAACTTCATTTGACTTAACAATGAAATATTGTCGTGATGTTCATAAAATGGTAGTCGCAAGTAATGCAATGAAAATCATTAAAAACTAGCCACTTTCCTTTCTTTCACCGAGCTGTTTTGGTATTGTAGGTGAAGGAAAGGGCGTGGAAAACAAATGAAATCGATACATATTTTAATGATCGGCGCCGGAAGAATGGCAGAAGCGATCATTTCAGGACTAGTAGATCAAAAAAATGAGAACATTAAAATTACGGTAACAAATAAATCAGATACGCAACGCTTACAAGAAGTTGCTAATCGTCATGAAATTGCGACTGTTAATGACTGGCGTGATGCCGTTAGTGGTGCTGACGTCATTATATCTGCTGTACCACCAAGTGCTCACGAACAGTTATTGTCCGAACTTTCACCACTCATCAACAAACAGCTTTTCATTACCGTTGCAGCTGGAATTGATACTACATTTATGCAAGGTCATTTACCTGAAGGGGCCGCAGTATGCTGGATCATGCCTAACACCGCTGCACAACTACAAGCATCAATGTCGACATACGTTTGTGGGCATTACGTGACGAGTGAACAACGAGAAATCATCGAAATGATTTTAGCATCTATCGGTCATTATGAAGAACTAACGGAAGATCAAGTTCACGATTTAACGGCTATTACTGGCAGTGCTCCTGCTTTTCTTTATTCCTTTGTTGAGGCGTTGGAAGAAGCTGCTATTCAATATGGCGTTAGTAAAGACCAAGCCCGAAAACTGGTAGTGAACATGATCAGTGGATCAGCAGCTATGTTAGCAGACGGAAATTCAGCAAGCGAGTTACGTGAACAAGTAACGACTCCAGGTGGATCAACAGCTGAAGGGTTAAATGTGTTAGAAGAAGGTGACTTCAATAAACTACTAAATGAGGCCGTAAAAGCGACAAACTTACATGCGCGCGGAAGGTCTAATTAGAAGATTTGAGTGGTGAGTTTTGAATTTGTGAGTTTGCGTGATAAGTTTTAAATTTGAGTTTGTTGAACTTTGATTAAGTGTTGAGTTTGTTGAACCTAGGAGCATTATTAAAGTAGTTGGGTACTTTCTTTGTGCTTAGTGCTAGGTAATTAAGATGAAAAATAAGAAAAGATCGTTCGGCCAGTGGCTGAGCGATCTTTTCTTATTCAAACTACGTAATTATTAGGTACTTTTATCTTTTTAACATGACCATTTGCTTTGAGCTTAAGGTAAACAAATGCCTTACTCTACAAGTATTGAAATTCAATTTTTTTAAAATTTCTAACCCAATCATCGAAACACAGCTTCAAATTCGTACTTCAACTGTTCAAGTAATGGTTCGCCTTCTAGTTTATTACTGATGCTGTCTAGCACTTCACGATAGTACCATTCTTGTTTTTCTTTCCCTCTAGCGAAGCGGTTCCAAATGTCTGATCCTTGCACTTCAATTTCATATTTCATCGTCCTCAAGTTATGAATTTTATCGGCACAAACGACAACACATATGTCCTTAGATGCGTTTTTTAAAGATGCAATCGTATGCTCTTTCCTCTCTTCCCAAGGTACAGCTTTTTCTGGTTCTGTAGCGCCTGCTACTAAGGTCGCTATTTTTTCACCAAACAATTCTTCAATATCTTTATGGGTTAGTTCTGTGTCTTCAACTGTGTCGTGAAGGATACCAGCACATATAATCTCATCACTATATCCAGCATTTTGTAAAATCATGCCTACAGTAAATGGATGTGAAATATAAGGAACTGCCGAAAGCTTTCTCACTTGTCCAACGTGTGCTTTTGCCGCTACTTCAATCGCTTTTTCAATGATGTTCATAGGTTTTGCCTCCAATAAATTTACTCTTAACATTAGCAGTTCCCCAAATTAAGTTGAATTTCCTTCACGATTTGTAATTTTTTTTAATTGATGTTCAACTGCATGATTTTGACTAACTCTGTACATAGGAAGTCCTCAGAAAAAAAAGCGAAAAAACAAAATGAAATTACGTACACCTAACAAAAATTCTTCTACACTATTACTATTTTTATTGCAGAAAATTCCGCTTCTTTTTATACTATTCTTGAAAAGCTGGTTATCAAAGCAATACTGCTAGAATTTGCATTTGGTAGTGACTTTATAACTAACTATCTTATTCAAAAATTTAATAGAAAGGAAAGTGTGTACGTTGGTATATTTTAATCAAAAATTTGAAGAGTGGGTTCATGAAAATATCGCTAAGGAGAAAAACCATCGAAGGCGTGATTTACTTGAAAAAGGGATTGGCCATGGAACAATTGAATTTTTACGAAGGGTTTGGTTTCCTACTGTAGGCAACTTCGATCATTTATACCCTGAATGGGAAGTACGTGATTTCAACAATCGTTACCGCTACTTAGACTTAGCTTATATGCCAGGAAACGCTAAAGGATGTATCGAGATTCAAGGGTACGGACCCCACGCTAGAGATATTGAAGTTAGTCGATTTAAAGATTTATGTTGGCGACATTCATTATTAGCTCTGGAAGGATGGACAATTTTACCGATCGCTTTTTTATCTATCAAAGAAGAGCCTAAACAAGTTCAAAAACTTATTCTCGCTTTTATTGGAAAATTCATTTCAACTAATACTCCACCAGAGTTAACCTATCTAGAAGCTGAAGTTGTTCGCTTCACCCGCCGAAATCTACGCCCGATTACTCCTCAAGAAGTTGCTAATCATCTTAAGATTAGTAATCGCCATGCTAGACGCATATTACATCAACTCGTAGAATTAGAAATCCTATATATCGCTAGTGGCAATCAAAGAGCAAGGGCATATATGCTTAAAATCGTTTAAAGTTAGTTTGGGGTAAGTTTGCAGACAGGAGAGACCTTATTTTCAAATTTTTACTCTTTTTTCTGTTTTTGCGGACACTAGGGGCCTTATTTGCTTAAATCCCTTGCAAAAACACTGATTTTTCAAGAAATAACGGCTCTCATGTCCGCTCAATCCCAAAATCACTCGTTATTGGCAAAATAGCGTACCGTATGTCCGCTATATTTCTAGACACCTAGCTCACTAGTTTCAAACGCCAAAATTTTCCTATCATGTAGAAAAGAGCACCGTATGCCAGTGCTCCAATCTAATTATTGCCTATTATTTCTTCAAATAAGCAACCCCATCCGGATGTGTACCAACCTCAATCAAACCTTCTTCTTTTAACGTCGACATATTGATGATTGATACATCATTCGTTTTATTATTCGCAACGTATGCGTAAGATCCGTCTTCGTTAAATACGGTGCCGCCTGGCCATACACCGACACGAATACGCTTAACTTCCCAAGGGCGTACTTTATCCTTCAACTCATGTTCTGTTTCAATAATCGAAAGGTCTCCACTTTCGCGGTTCGGAATTAGGGCATACTTTCCGTCTGGGGAGAACACAATTCGAATTGGCACAGCGCCGATACGACGTTTGTAATCGATCTCTAACGTTTCCGTATTGACGACAAATAAATTGTTATCGTGCTGATTTGCCACGTATAAATGCTTCCCATTCGGGTGTACTGCGACTCCTTCAGGCCCCTTCCCTACTGGAAAATGATTAACAATTTCTTCACTATCTACATCAACAACCGTAATATTATGACTCCCGATGTTTGGCACATACACTTTCTTCCCGTCCGGAGCAAAAGAAATCATGTGTGATAATTGTTGATATGTAGGAAATACCTTTTCAATTTCATCGGTTTCAGCATTGATGATAAATACTTTTTCACTGTATGTAGAAGCCATGTAAACTTTCTTTCCATCAGGAGTTACCCCTAACCCATGCGGAAAGTTAAAATCAGGATGTTCTAGTCTTTTTTCTATTTCAAACGTTTCGTTATTAATAATATTAATTTTGTTGCCTAACGAACAAGTCACGTACGTCTTTTTACCATCAGGTGTTACTACAACTTCGTGTGGATTATAATCTGTTTCTACCGTTTTCTCCACACTATTTGTTGTTAGATTTACAAAAGAAATCGTGTCCTCATCTTTGTTTAGTACAATTAAATATTCAGTCACTTTAACAACCCCTTAAATTATTTCGCAATTCTAAATATATTTTAAATATAGCAGAATTCAATAACTTTTGTAAACTATTTTGTCCTTGAGTCACTTATCTGGTATAATTTTAAAGATATTGAAGTTTGGAGGAATATTAATAGATGATTACTGTTTCAAATGTTAGTTTACGTTACGGAGATAGAAAATTATTCGAAGATGTGAATATTAAGTTTACACCCGGCAATTGTTACGGCCTAATTGGTGCGAATGGTGCTGGTAAATCAACCTTTTTAAAGATTTTATCGGGCGAAATTGAATCACAGACAGGTGATGTTCATTTAGGACCTGGTCAACGATTAGCGGTCCTAAAACAAAACCACTATGAATATGAAGAAGTAGAAGTAATGACTGTCGTTATTATGGGACATGCTCGTCTTTACGAAGTGATGCAAGAAAAAGACGCTATTTACATGAAACCTGACTTTTCTGATGAAGACGGCATGAAAGCGGCTGAACTTGAAGGCGAATTCGCAGAAATGAACGGTTGGGAAGCAGAATCTGAAGCTGCCGTACTATTAAAAGGATTAGGAATTGGCGAAGACCTTCACAATAAAAAAATGGCTGACTTGTCAGGTTCTGAAAAAGTAAAAGTGCTTCTTGCACAAGCTTTGTTCGGTAAACCAGACGTACTTTTACTAGATGAGCCAACGAACCATTTAGACATTAAAGCGATTCAGTGGTTGGAAGAGTTTCTCATTAACTTTGAAAATACGGTTATCGTCGTATCCCATGACCGTTACTTTTTAAATAAAGTGTGTACACATATTGCTGACTTAGATTTTGGAAAAATTCAAATATACGTTGGTAACTATGATTTCTGGTACGAATCAAGCCAATTAGCTACAAGAATGGCGCAAGATGCGAACAAAAAGAAAGAAGAAAAAATTAAAGAATTACAAAACTTTATTGCGCGCTTTAGTGCAAATGCTTCAAAATCAAAACAAGCGACTTCTCGTAAAAAGCTTTTAGATAAAATTTCTCTTGATGATATTAAGCCTTCATCACGCCGTTATCCTTTTGTCGGGTTTACTCCTGACCGCGAAATCGGAAACGACTTACTTCGCGTTGAAGGGTTAACAAAAACAATCGACGGAGAAAAAGTGCTCGATAACGTTTCCTTTACGATGAACAAAGGCGATAAAATTGCCTTAGTCGGACCGAATGAATTAGCAAAAACGACTCTGTTCAAAATTTTAATGGGTGAAATGGAAGCTGATAGCGGAACATACAAATGGGGCATCACTACGTCTCAAGCTTATTTTCCGAAAGACAACTCTAAATTCTTTGAAGGTTGCGACCTTAATTTAGTCGATTGGTTACGTCAGTTTTCACCGCAAGATGATAGCGAAAGCTTCCTTCGCGGCTTCTTAGGAAGAATGCTCTTCTCTGGAGAAGAAGTATTGAAAAAAGCGAGTGTCTTATCAGGTGGCGAAAAAGTACGTTGTATGCTTTCAAAAATGATGTTAAGCGGGGCGAACGTTCTCGTTTTAGATGAGCCGACAAACCACCTTGACTTAGAATCAATTACTGCTGTAAATAACGGCTTAATTGCTTTTAAAGGTTCATTAATGTTTGCATCCCATGACCATCAATTCATTCAAACGATTGCCAATCGTATTATGGAATTCACTCCAGACGGACTCATTGACAAACAAATGACGTATGATGAATATCTAGAAACCGTTAAGAAATAACAAAGATTACAGAGGGGTTTCCAAAAGCTTAGCATTTGGTCCCCTCTTTTTATGTTTATTCTTGTAACTTATTCCCCCTATTAAAAATATACTCCCAATTTCCATTAATCTCGATTTACCCAGACATACCTGATACTCCCACATCTGAAGGAGATTGGCTTTCACGTTCGGGAAGTTCTGTAATTTACCTTTGAAAACAAGTCCTATCTCGTTTATAATCTATTAAGTGTGTTTATAAAATTACGGGGGCAACCCCTAAACAATAAAGGGTGTTAATCATGAGTGTATTAACAGTAGAAAAATTAAGTCACGGATTTGGTGATCGCGCGATTTTTAATGACGTGTCATTTCGTCTTTTAAAAGGTGAACATATCGGGCTTATCGGTGCAAACGGTGAAGGGAAATCAACGTTTATGAACATCATTACTGGAAAGCTACAGCCTGACGAAGGAAAAGTTCAATGGTCCAAAAATGTTCGGGTCGGATATCTCGATCAACATACAGTACTAGAGCGAGGTATGACGATGCGTGACGTGCTTAAAGGGGCGTTTCAATATCTATTTAATTTAGAAGCAGAAATGAATGCAATTTGTGATCAAATGGGTGATGCTAGTCCGGAAGAATTAGAGAAGCTACTTGAAGATATGGGCACGATTCAAGACATGCTTACAAACAACGACTTCTATGTGATCGATGCGAAAGTAGAAGAAATTGCACGTGGACTTGGGCTTGACGATATTGGTCTTGATAAAGATGTTCAAGACTTAAGTGGTGGACAAAGAACAAAGGTATTACTTGCTAAACTGCTTTTAGAAAAACCTGATATTCTTCTTTTAGATGAGCCAACGAACTATTTAGATGAACAGCATATTGAATGGTTAAAACGTTATCTACAAAACTATGAAAATGCGTTTATTTTAATATCCCATGATATTCCGTTTTTAAATAGTGTTATTAACCTCATTTATCATATGGAAAACCAGGAATTAAATCGCTATGTAGGTGATTACGATCATTTCATGAGTGTATACGAAATGAAGAAACAACAATTAGAAGCTGCTTATAAAAGACAACAGCAAGAAATATCGGAACTAAAGGACTTTGTTGCCCGTAACAAAGCTCGTGTCTCAACGAGAAATATGGCGATGTCGCGTCAGAAAAAACTTGACAAAATGGATGTTATTGAACTTTCCAAAGAAAAGCCCAAACCTGAGTTTCGCTTTAAACCTGCTCGTACAACAAGTAAACTTATTTTTGAAACGAATGACCTCGTGATTGGCTATGATGAGCCGTTATCAAAACCATTAAATCTTCGTATGGAACGAGGACAAAAAATTGCTTTGGTCGGAGCAAACGGGATAGGTAAAACAACTTTACTAAGAAGTATTATCGGTGAAATTAACCCTCTTTCAGGTGCGGTCGAAAAAGGCGATTACCAACACATTGGCTACTTTGAGCAAGAAGTAAAAAACAAAAACAACAATTCATGTATCGATGAAGTTTGGAACGATTTCCCGTCACTTTCTCAATATGAAGTTCGGGCTGCTCTTGCCAAATGCGGTTTAACTACGAAGCACATCGAAAGTAAAGTAAGCGTGTTGAGTGGTGGAGAAAAAGCCAAGGTTCGTCTTTGTAAACTGATTAACCGGGAAACAAATATTTTAATTCTTGATGAGCCAACCAACCATCTTGACGTTGATGCAAAAGCAGAATTAAAAGCAGCATTAAAAGATTATAAAGGCAGTATTATTCTTATTTGTCATGAACCTGAATTTTATCAAGATGTAGCTACTGATGTTTGGAACGTTGAGAGCTGGACAACAAAATTAGTGTAATGACAATTACTAAACTTCCATAAAACTAAACAGCTTTTTGTGAGCAAACTTTTTCTTACCTAATAAAAATAAAAGGGCTGTCCAAAAGTAGATTTACTTCACCTAACTCATTAACCGTCAGTTTCACGATTTAATAAGCGAATGAAGTAATTTGCACTTACTAGGACTGCTCTTTTCTTTAATTTTCAACTTCCGCTCTATCTGCAATGACCGTTAGCCCCCAACACTGCTGTTTATTTTCGTCCAAAAATTTTTGACAAGTTACTCTCCCTTTAGAATAAGGTTGATTGATCATTACCCCTTTAGCAACTAAGTAATTATATAGTTCTTCTTTTGATTTTTCTTCTAATTCTTCCATCGAAAAAAAATAAGTAATAAAAATATAATTCGATTCCTTCCACTTTTGAATTTTGATCATTCGACCGTCATCTAACATTTTTTCTTCTTGGTCAATTACCGTAGCCGTACTCATCCTAGTTTTATTCCCACTTGAAAAAAATGGAATTTTATATTTCATCATCCGCTCCCTCCTTTTCTCTTTTACCTATCACTTATGATTTAAAAATAAGTTTTATAACACATTTACTTTAATGAATTTCATAATTCATTATTTTCGTCATTAAGATCAATATAAAGTTGCACCGAAACACTCTGCAACTATATTGTTTGATGTGACTCTTTTTTGGTAATTATGAAATTCTCTCACGTGCCACCTTATAAATTATTTTTGAACAAAAGATGTTGTCAACACTTGCCGAAAAATAAAACCCTGCTAGTCGATAGCGAACATCAACTGCAGGGTTTTATTTTGGAAACATTTAATTCTCGTTCGCTCTGTCTGGCAAATGCTCTTTTACTGTTTCAATCGGTATTGCAAGACCAACCGATCTCGTATCATATTGATTCGTACGGCGTTTTGCAAAAACGACTGCAACAACTTCTCCATCCATATTTATCACAGGACTACCACTATTCCCACGGTATATTGGAGCTGAAATAATGGTCAGATCACTCGTATCAAGTATTGCACCTTCATTAGCAATTTGCGTAAATGATAGCGGATTTCCGATAACATATATCGCTTCATCCTTCGTCGCATCACTTTGACTTAACGGAAGTTTCGGTAAATTTTCTCCGTCAACCTTTAAAAAGGCAATGTCAATTTCCGGATAGCTACTAATGACTTCTCCTTCAAACAGTTCTCCTTTATAAAAGCCAACCATCAATTGGTTTTGACCTTCAATCACATGATGATTCGTTACAATTAATCCGTCATCTGAAATAGCAAACCCAGTACCCCTTGAACGTTCTCCTTGCACCGTTACGACTGCTTCTTTGTAAACTTGAATATCGGCTTGTTGTGACAGGCGGTATGATGTTTGTAAAAAACGAAGTGCATCAATACTATATGTACTTAAAAATACTCCAACTACTTGAAAAACGAGCATTACCGCTATAACAATCGAAATAATTTTTACCCAATTTTTCTTTTTCTTTTTTTCAATTTGCTCGTCTTCGTCTTCTTCATTTTTATCGGGTAAAAAGTCTTCTGGCGAAGGTTCCCAATCGGGATCTATTAGTTCTTCATCTAATTCGTCTTTATGGTCTTTCATCTTCCCCCTCCAAAAGCCTAATGTATTTAGGATAATTATAACTCATTTTCAGTTTCACGCCTAATTCTTTTATGTGATTTTCATAATAACATTGAACTATATCAATCTATATGTAGTTACGAGTGGTTTTACGCAACTACATATAGTTATTTGATGGCGAAATTATAGAATTATGATATTCATTAAGTTGTAAAAACAATAGACGTAAAAAGAGGCTGATCAAATCAGCCCCTCGGAACTCCTTTTAGTTATCCGATTGGATTGCGAAAGTCCATGTCTCCTACTGCTTCTTTGACAGGTTCCATCATATTATTCATATTCATATCACGACCCCTCATCATTGTAACAGCAGCAGCCCCAAGACCTAATCCAACGATAGATAACATTAAACTGCGGTTATTGTTACGACGTTGCCTTAACCCGACCATGCCTAAAAGTTGTTGCATTCTTCGACCTGTACGGAATGAAGTAAATAACCAGTTCATTATGGAGCCCCCATTTTAGTTTATTTGTAAATGGAAAAAAAGCCATTCCACCTACAAATATTAGAGTTCTCAAAACTTTAATTTTCATGTCTGGTTATCAATGGTATGAGCCATTACTCCTATAAAAAAAGAGTCTAATTTTTATAAGATGTCTAACTTAACAATCAACGCTAATAATAACTGTAGTAACACTTGAATATTTACAGCTACTTGAGTATCCGTTGTTGCTACATCTACATTTCTAGAGTTTTCAATCACTGTCTTTTGATAAGTGACTTGTTTTACTTTTGCTGTTTGCAATAAATCTTGTGTGATCTTTTCTGCTCTAGAACTATCCGCAATCGATATCGAAATAATTATCGCAATGATCGCTTGTAATGATGCTTGCAACGATAAAGCTGCTTTCGTATCTGTCGTCGTGACGGTTACATCACAAGAGTCTTTAATAAAAATATATTCTTCAGAAAGTTGCAATGTTTTATTTACTTGTTCTGCTCCTTGCGTATCATCATTTTTCGGTGGGCAGAAAGGATGTGGCCTTCCATCTAACGCTGACCAATTTGATTGATTATCACTTGAACGAAATACTTCTTGGTTCATGATTTTTTCCTCCTTTTATAATTCGGTACACTTTACTATATGTCAGCTATTTGCCATACGAATGGACATTACCCCTCCTACATACGTACATTTTTGATCGGCTTATTTTATTATACAAACCCCTAATGACGATACACCTCCTTCTTTTATGTGAAAATCGAGCAATTTTCTGACCAACTAACCACCTAGCCAACAAACCAACTATTAAAAAAAAGCCCCTAAAATCGAGGCTCAACCAGGTTACTTATTAAAAAATGTTTTTACGGATTTAAGGTCATTTGCACTTGTAAATACTGATTTGTTTTTAACTACCCTTTCAGTCTCCTCAACCTCTTCCGAGAGGTTTCCCTCTGGAAAATCAAGTTCCGTTTTAGCAACTTGACTATTTTCTAAAAAATTCTCAACGTCGTTTTTTATATGCTGAACAATATCAGCAATTTTTTCTTTTTCTTCCTCAGAAAGATCAGGTTTGTTCTCAAGCACCCCGTGTTTTCTTAACACTTTATCGACAACTAGTTCCATTACCTTTTGTTGATTTTCTAATTCACTCATGTTAAAACTCCCCTTCATTTAATATACGTACAAGGCAATATTAGTCTATGAAAAAAGAGGATAAGAGTGTAAAATTTGGGTGCCAAACACTATAAAAAGACATTTGTCCCGATCGAAGGCCTCGTTTACGAAAACCACTCCCTTTTCCATACAAACCCCTATGGCGTAATTAACGCACCACCATCTAACATGAAGGTCGGACGAGAACCTAACCAACAAACCAACTAACTACTAACCAACTCCCCCAAAAAAGAGAGCCTACGAACAGCTCCCCCACATTACCTATTTTTTAACCAATTGACCTCTTGTGACACCTAATTGATTCGTCGATTTTAATGCTTTCCAAACGCTGGTACCATTTCTTTTACCTAGTAATGCTTCACGGTATAAACCCAACACTTCTTTCACTTTGCGCCCATCTTCCTCTAAAAACTCGACACGATAGTATGCGACGCCTAAGTCTTTAAAATCATTGATGTATTCAGCTCCAGATTGGTCAATCGCATTAAAAACTGTATTTCGGCACCCAACATCAACACGAACAGGATGTGAAAATCCAACACGGTCCTCTAGAGAGATACGGTGCTCTTCACAAGGACGACCACAGTTTGTGTAGTCTGTTCCTTCACTTAAAAACGTACAATATACACAATGTTCGGTATGGTACATTGGTAAATGCTGATGAATAACGACTTCCATTTCATTTGTAGGAGCTGCCTCTAATAGATCAACCATTTGCTCAATGTTTAAATCGTACGAAGGTGTTACACGAGCTAAGCCTCGATTTAAAAACATATTAACCGCCTTATGGTTGGCAACATTTAACGAGAAGTCACCAATTAACGGTACTTCTACATTTTTATCAAGAAAATACTGCAACGCCCCTAAATTTCGAACTAAAATCGCATTAGGATTAGCTCTTAAAATTCCATTTAAAACCCCTTGCTCACCAGGCATATGAATTCTCGGAGTAGCAAGCGCAATTAGTTTACCATAACCTTGTGCAACCTCAACGGCCGCTGGATAATCTTTCGTAAACTCAAAGTCTGCATAAATATAGTCTACGTCAGTTTGGCACGATGCTTCGATTTGCTCCATAGATCGACAAAGTGAAATTAACTTTGCTGGTTCTTTATTCGACTCGCGCTTAACAACCGCTTTTTCTTTACTATTTTTTTCGTATACTTGACGCTCTTGACGTTTACTAAGTAATTGTTCAACAGCTTCACGACGCATTTTGTTTAATACTTTCACTGGGACGATGACATCACCACTCACAAGAAGTTCAATCTCTGCAAGTTCAAAAATTGTTCCACCTAAACGTCCGAATTGTTCTCCTAAAAAGTCAACAGTTAACGGTCGCTTCAGCGCTTCTTCTAATAATACACTCGATTCGACTGTCACATTAATTTCTGCTTCTTCATCGATCCATTGCGTAACGAGTGGCTTACCAGCCTTTCCAGTCACTTTAACTTTTAAAGGAAAAGCGCGATACGCTTGCTCTGTTTCAAATGTTTTTTGCAAGCGACGTTCTAATTGTTGGTCACTCGTTTTCCAAAGTTTATCGCCGACACGAACCTTTGTTAAGTTCACATCATGACGCCCTGGAACAATTTCGATTAGGCCATCACGCGCTTCACCGTCAATTTTTTTGCCTTTTTTTCGGATGTCATAAACACGTCCGCCTTCTTCTTTTTGATCAGGGCGCCCAGCGTCCACAACAATCCCGTCTCCCCTTTTTAACGGAGCTTCAATTTGGCATAAAATTGCATCTTTCAATACTTTTTTTACGGTTCCTAAATAGACACCTCGACTTTTCGGAAACGTTCCATCCAAAAGTGTTTTATGATTCGTTCCTTTTAAAAACCCGTACGTAAAGCCGCGACTAAAACTTTGCTCGAGCTCTCTCATTTCTTCCTCAGATGGTGAAAAATCTCGACCAGCTATATACTCATCAATCGCTTTACGGTATTTACTAACGACATTCGCTACGTATTCCGGTGATTTCATACGTCCTTCGATTTTTAATGAAGATACACCTGCTTCGATTAATTCCGGAACAAGTTCAATTGCTGCTAGATCTTTCGGAGAAAGTACATAAGCGATATTTCCCATTTCTTTTCGCTCACCATCAACGATTAAGTCGTACGGCAACCTACATGCTTGCGCACATTCCCCGCGATTGGCCGAACGTCCGCCCCACATCTCAGATGTTAAACATTGCCCTGAATAAGACACACAAAGTGCGCCGTGAACAAACACTTCAATCGGAAGCTGAGATTTATCTGAAATCGTCTTAATTTGTTTCAAATTATTTTCACGCCCTAAAACAACTACTTCAATGTCATATGGCTTTAAGAAATCTACCGCTTCTGCTGAAGTAACCGTCATTTGTGTTGATCCGTGAATCGGAAAGTCAGGTGAAATTTCACGGATCAACTCAACCAAACCGAGGTCTTGAACAATTAATGCATCAACACCGGAATCAATACACGCATTTACTAGTTGACGCGCTTCTTCTAGTTCCTGCTCAAAAATTAAAATATTAAACGTCACATAACCTCTGACGTTGTACTTGTGTAAATAAACCATAATTTCTGGCAATTCGTCCATTTGAAAATTTTTCGCACGAACACGTGCATTATATTTATCAACCCCGAAATAAATAGCATCTGCTCCGTTGGCAACGGCTGCACGAAGACAATCCCAATTTCCAACTGGTGCTAATAATTCGATCGTATCTTTTGTAATTCGTTTCAATCTCCTCAACCCTTCCGTAATCTCTATCAACAACCTTACCTATTGTAATCTATTTATACTCTTTTTGCATTGGAAGTTTTCTGTATCAATATGTGTATACGAAACAAAGTTCCGACTCCATTTACTGAAGTCGTCTTAATAGTAGAATGTGACGAAGAAAAAAGGCCTTAGGGGTATCAATAGTCAACAAGCCAATTCATTAAAACTTATTAAAAAAACAAGTGGAAATTTATAAAATATTAATTTATAAAATATTAATATGAGACTAAATAGTGACTAGTTAGTTTAAAGCTCCTGTCTTGTGACATTTCAAGTGTTTCTTACATACATTAACAATGTGTTATTGCCTAGAACTTGAAATACAGAGGAGAAATTAAATTGGTAACCAGTAGAAATTTAGATAACTCTCAACAGGAGCGCATGTTTCTTAACTCATTACGGGAAGGTGGATACATTCTCTTTGCTAGACATGCGGAAGCTACGATAGGCAGAGACTTACCCAACCTTAGCTTTTATGATTGTGCTACGCAAAGAAATCTTTCCGATCGTGGAAGGTCACAAGCCTTTACCTATGGAGAAGAACTACGTCGCTTAAATATACCAGTGAACTATCCGGTGATTACTAGCCCCTTTTGCCGGAATATTGAAACAGCTCAGCTTGCTTTTGGTGAACAAAACTTTCAAATTGACCCCTTTTTGGTTGAAACTTATCGGTTGAGTGGCACTCTAAATGCATGGGAACAGGCTAGTATATTAAATCAACTTGATGCAGTATTAGAAACTCAGCCATCACCAGGCCGAAATACGGTTATTATCGGGCATAGTTTACCTAGAGGTGTCGGCTTTGGTCGGATCCCAAACATGGGAACTGTCATTGTGAGACCTTTTGGACAGGGAAACGGGTATGAAATTATAGCGCGTCTCTCTTTACCAACCCTCTCAAACTTAGATAATTAACAGGAAAAGATCAAGAACCTTCAATGACCAAAAAACAAGGGGCATTTCAATAACGGCTTTGTTAATATCCCACTTAACGGACACAGCGAACCTTATTTGATCGTTTCGAAACAAATTTTGACGCAAACGGACACTAGAGAACTTATTTCATGAAAATCAGCTAAATTAGGCGTTCATTTATGCAAATAAGGAACCTGATGTCCGTCTACTCTCTTAAAATACTATTTTGTTCACAAATAAGGCCTCTCTTGTCCTTAAGAGTTTACCACATTGGCCGTTCCATTAAATAAAATGTTCCATTTAAGAGGTAATCATACTTATTAGCTAATTACCTACCTTCCTTCTCTCTGTTACAGTTTGTCCAGCTATCCCCCAATTGTCCGTTTCTACTTCATCAATTACAACGACCGTTGTCGCGGGATTTTTCCCTAAAACATCTTGCAACAGATTTGTTGTCCCTTCAATTAATTGCTTCTTCTCATCTACTGTTATTCCTTGTCCGTTTTCTCTCGTCACTTTAATGTTTACGTATGGCATTATTAATTCCTCCTTGAGATTTGGATTGTTGGTTTGTTGGTTTGTGGTCAGTTGGTTAGGTTGCGCCACTCCAGGACTTTTACATGTTAGATGCTAGCTAGTGGTAAGTCGTCAAGAGAGATTTGTATGAAATTCTGTAAAATAACACAACAAGACTTATTGTATAATGTTGGGTTTGTTAGAAATACTAAAAGAAATTCCTAATTGAAAGGAGTATTACTATATGACGACTTATCGTTGTCCATCATGTAAAGCTCGCAGTCGTTTCAATATCATTGATCAAGTGATTACATCAGTGAAGCTTGATGCAAATACCGGAACTTATTTACCTCTTGATAACCTTGAACCATATCACTTGAAATATAGTGGTCCTGATAAGCGAGTGCAATGTGCGAGCTGTGGTCTTGTGGAAGATGAAAATCGCTTTATTAAAGCAGCACTACTTCCTTAATAAATAATAATTCGCTACTGATGTTAAAAATCCTACTTAGATGAGTAGATATATTTTAAGAAAAGCGCAAGAGCCTTGGTAAGCTTCGACTTCATCCGAACAGTTCCAGCTATAATATGATTGCACAAGAACTATATCGCAGTGGCTATGATGAACTTTTTCACATAAAATAAGAAGAGGGTAGCCCAAAACAAGTGTCAGACACCGTTTCTCACCTAATATAGATATACTTCAAAGCCTTTTTGTCTATATAAAGTAATTACGAGTGGTGTTAGACACTTTTAGGACACCTCTTCTTAATCTTTAATTTACAATTCTAATATTGCTTGACGCATACTAAATTTCCCTTCTTAACGCTGATAACACATTTATATTAGTCGCTTTAACCGCTGGTCTTAAACCCGATAAGATAGCAACACCAATACTAATAGAAACGGAGATTAAAACTAGACTTAGCGGAATGTATGAGAATGTAAACTCAATTGGTCCACGGCTGTCTGTTACGGCTTCTAATACTAGAGGAATAACTAAGTTCGCTAGCCAACTTATTGCGTAAGAAAACGCAACACCGATGATCGAACCTAATATGCCAATATACGCTGATTCCATTAAGAACATTTGTCGGATCACCGAAGGATCTCCACCAATTGCTTTCATAATACCGATATCTTGAGTTCGTTCTGTAACCGCCATTGTCATCGTATTAAAAATTCCAATAGAAGCTATTAAAACGGTCACCGTTCCGACAAATATTAACCCCGCTTTTAAGGCCGTAAAAAATAAATTGAGTCCCTCTAATTCATCAGAAATCGAATAAACATAATAGCCCTCTTCTTTTAATTGGTTTGAAATTGCTTCGATCTCATTGACACTTGGAGCATAAACAAATACTTCGCTATATGGTTGTCCCTGTCTTTCAGCTAATACTTCTTCTGGATAAACTGCCGAAATCATTTGTTCTTCATATTCATAACCAATATATAGATTGGAGTCTTCTATCCAATCACGAGAGGGTTCTCGACCAATCCCTGCAATAGTAAACTCAAACTCTTCTGTAAAAACTTCTTCCCCCTCTTGCTTTGCAATCACGACCGTTACTGTTTCGTCGATAAGATTACCGACATAACCCCTTGGAAGTTCGCCTTCACCAGTTTCATAGAAACTTTGTCTTTCGACCTGTTCTCCTTCAGTTAATAAATTTTTTGCAAAATGATAGCCAACAATAATTTCTGATTCTTTTTCTGGAACCCTTCCTTCAGCTAGCTCAAATTTTGCCTTTAGCTCTTCTTTCATATCAGTTAGGATAATCGAAACATTAGCTTTTCGTTCATCGTATTCAGCTACGATTTCTCCCCATAGATTTACTCTACTTACTACTGCACTCACTTCTTCTATTGATTTGAGTTTTTCTATATCATCTTCAGCGATGGGCTCATAACGATTATTGACATCTTTACCATTCACGCGAATTTCAGTCAAAATCTGATATTGTGTCATTTCTTCAACGATACTTTTATGAACACCAAAGCCTACAGACGCTAACACAATTAAAAAAGCACACCCCATCGTCGTAGCCAAAATGGTCATAAAAACTCTTAGTCTATTTTTCTTCATATTTCTTCGGACAAATTTCATTTGATCACTTAGTCGCATGAAAAACACTCCCCTCTTTTAAAACACCGTCATGGAGTTCGTAAGTTTTATCGGAAATCGCTGCAACATAATCATCATGAGTAATAATAAAAAATGTAATCCCCTTTTCTTTATTGAGCTTTCTGATTAATTCCAGAATTTCTCTTTCGGTTTCTGAATCCAAACTTCCCGTTGGTTCATCCGCTAAAATAATCGATGGATTTGTGATAAGTGCTCGAGCAATACTAACTCTTTGCTGTTGTCCCCCAGATAATTCATTTGGGTAATGGTTTGCATGCTCTTGCAATCCAACTTGTTCAAGCATTTCCTGTACTATTTTCTCTCTCTTTTTAGGTGCGACTCCTTTGAGCGTAAGTGGTAACTCAACATTTTCAAAAGTTGTGATACTCGGTATGAGTTGAAAACTTTGAAAAATAAACCCTAAATGCTCGAGGCGAAATTGGGCCCATTTCTTCTCAGTGTAGTTTGTCACATCATGTTCATTTAAAGCGATATTACCGGAAGTTGCCGATAAATATCCTGAAATAATATTTAGTAACGTAGATTTACCAGATCCACTACGACCTACAACTGTAGCGATTTCACCTTTGTTAATTTGTAGGGAAACGTTTTTTAACACTCGAATTTCTTTTTCTTGATTTTTCTTACCGACAAAAAAAGAGTGATTTAAATTCTCTACTTTGATCATATCTCCTTCTCCTTCGTTTCATTTCAGTTCAGATGTATGAACTGTATTATTTTATATAGTACACATAATACACGATTATCTTATCCATTCTGCTTATCAATGTCAACAACTATTTTTAAAAGGCTCTTTTTCAAAGGCTCTTTTCGTAAAGATTGTTGCTTTTATTATAAATTAGGTTGGTAAATGACTTGTTTTCATGGAATTATTGTTGTTACAGAAAAAACGAAAAGATGCCAACTCTAGAAATCACTTGGGATAATGGTTAATTTGAAAAGCAATAATTAATACGAAAATAGCGGTTTCAAAAAAGAACTCTAATAAGCAAAAATGTTCACGAATTCACGAAAATAACCTTCTATAAAAACAAAAAACTCTACCTGGTTATTTAAGCTCCAGATAGAGTTTCTTTATATGCGCTATTATTCATAAGCGTTATGATTTTTTTTATGTTTTTCTATAAGTGAAGAATCAACAACAAACGTACCGACGTCATCTTTTAATGCCAAGTTAATCATTGCTTTTGCAACATCTTGCGCACGATTCGGTTGGTATTTTTTCAATAATCCTTTAAATAAAAATGGGAAAGCTTTTGTGATTTTTTGCCCGAGATCTTCTCCAAAACGCTGTTCGTTTCGCTCGCCTAATATAAGTGAAGGACGAATAATAAAAAGTGCTGGAAGATCGACTTCTCTAATAGCTGCCTCAACATTCCCTTTTACTTGATTATAAAAAAAGCGTGAATGTTGGTTTGCTCCCATCGCTGTAACAATAAAAAATTGCTGAACACCATTTTGCTTTGCTAATTTGGCCACCTTTAATGGATATTCAAAATCAATTTTAACAAACTGTTCTTTTGTTTTCGCTTTTTTCATTGTTGTTCCTAACGTACAAAAAACATCATCAACATCATTAAAAAGAAGTTGATACTGATCTAACTGATCAAAGTCTACAATATGTTGCTGCACCTTTTCATCTGCGAGAGGTAAAGGGCGTCTTGAAAGCAAAACTATTTTATTATAATTTTCACATTTTATTAATAGCTCAAGTAAATGTCCACCGACAAGACCTGTTGCACCGATAATTAATGCGGTTTTTGACAAAAACACTTCACCTTCCTCTTTTAGAATCATAGAAAGGAGCTGTCCCATAAGTGTCTCTGACACTTTGTTCTAGGATAGCCCCTTCATTAAGGAACCGTAACGTTACGTGTTTACAACTCGAAATAATCTTTGTAATAACCGCCGACTTTTCCAGTGTTATCAATCACAAAAATAAATTCTTCGGTTTCATTCTTTACTTCGTACATTTTGCCAGCTGTTAATGCGGTATTCACTTTATATTTTTCTGCATTTGTATGTACACATTTCACCGTTTTAACTGTCGGGCTTGTTTGCCATTTGTTATGTAGCATCGTATCACTCCTACGTGGATATAATTATTCATTTACTATACCATATAGAAAAACTTGTCTACAAGCGATTTTGGCTTACCAACAAACCAACAGTCCACTAACCATCTACCTATCCATTGCGTATAAAAGCTAATTTCTGTATGATGATAAGGCTATACTAAGAAAAAACGGAGTTGAGAATGTGACGAAAGTTATTTTAAACAAACAGCGCAGGAAACGTTTAGAACAAGGTCACCCTTGGGTTTATCAAAGTGAAGTGGCCAAAATCAAAGGTGAATATGAGGCCGGTGACATTGTTGATGTTTTCAATCATCAAAATCATTTTTTAGGAAAAGGGTACATAAATCCACAATCACAAATGATTGTGCGAATTTTAACTCACAATGATGAAGAAATTAATCAACAATTTTTTATTCGCAAAATTGAAAAAGCATGGCAACATCGGGAGCGCTTTATACCAGGTGTTCGTTCTTGCCGGGCGATTTATGGAGAGGCTGATTTTTTACCTGGCCTTGTCGTTGATAAATATGAAGATGTTCTTGTCGTACAAATCGTTTCATTAGGGATGGAAGTTCGTAAAGACTGGATTTTAAAAGGGCTCCTTGAAGTTTTTAAACCTCAAGCGATTTACTTAAGAAACGATGTTTACGTTCGTGAATTAGAAGGGTTAGAGCAAGAAAAAGGCTTCTGGTACGGAGAGTCTCCAACTGAAATTGAAATTGAGGAAAATGGAGTTAAGTACATCGTTGATATTGAAGATGGCCAAAAGACAGGCTTTTTCTTTGATCAACGCGAAAACCGTGCTGCTATTAAACCTTTAATTACAAATGACTCTACTGTTTTAGATTGTTTTACACATACAGGTTCGTTTATGTTAAATGCTTACCTTTACGGCGCTCAACACGTTACGGCGGTTGATATTTCTGAGCACGCCATCGAAACGGCGAAACGAAATGCTGCACTTAATGAGTTTAATGAAAATATTGATTTTGTTGTTGCCAATGCATTTGATTATTTAAGAGACGCTGTTCAACAAGGAAAACAATGGGACGTCGTTATTGTTGACCCACCAGCCTTCGCTAAATCGAGGCACGCTGTGAAAAAAGCATATCGAGGATATAAAGATGTTAACTTAAATGGTTTAAAGCTAGTAAAAGAAGGTGGTTACTTCGTTACTGCCAGTTGTTCTTATCACGTTGACCCTCATATGTTTAGCGAAATGGTTCAAGACGCAGCTTTTGACGCCCATAAAGTTTTAAGAAAAATTCACTGGAGTGGTGCAGGGTATGATCATCCAGAAATACTCGGGGTCGATGAAGGCAACTATTTAAAGTTTGCCATTTATGAAGTGACTTCTCGTAAATAATTGAGCGGTCACCTTTGTACCCTTGTACTACTCATCCTTTGACCGTGGGAGGGCGTTTGTTCTTTCCCCGGTCAATTAATACTTTTCCTTCATAATAACACTATTATCTTAATATCATTTTAAATTTTCAAAATTAAATGATTGACAGTACAAATTTTCTTCCTTATAATCAACTTAAATAAATTTTACCGAGTAATAAATACATGCACAGAACACATAGATTAGCCTTAGATCAATGTTATAAAATGACAGTGGTAAAAGGAAAATCTAATTCATAACTTGCATAGATTTAAAGTAACCGGTATATTCCGTCTTTATATGTTAAAGACTTAGAGGAATATACTTTTATTTTTACCTATCGAAATAAGTTACCATGTAAGTTACTAATTCTTATTGTGTAAAACGAGAAAACTAAATTACTTTGTGCGCTTTTTTGAACATAAGGAGGTAACATCTTGGAAACTACATTACAAAAAAAAGGACAATTAGAAGCGGATATAAGTAAAGCTATTACGAAGTGGGAAAAAGAATTTCTAGGTAGAGGCCCTCTCCAAGTGAAAACGGACATTTTAAGAAACATGGTTATTGTTCACTTGAAAGGTATTTTAACTCCTGCTGAAAAAGAGCTTGCGAAAACGGAAGCAGGAATGATTTCAATAAAAAAAAATCGCGCTGACTTAATTGAAGCCGGAAATCATCATTTAAGAGAGATTATCCTTACCGCAACTGGCGTCACTGTCGATAGTTTTCATACTGATATTAGTACTAGAAATGCTGAACGTATTATTGTCTTTATCTTAAAAGAAAATTTAGAAAAACAATTAAATGAATAAAGGTTGCTGTAGTAAGCACTAACTTTAGTGAGTACACCAGAGGCCAACGTTGATTTCTCAATCTACGTTGGCCTTTTTTCTTTGATTAGCAAACTGTTGGTTAGTTGGTTTGTGGTTCGTTGGTTAGGACCCTCGCCCTACTTTCATGTTAGATGGTGGTGGCAGGCATGCCGTCATGAGGGTTTTGTATGAAAAAAAGGTGGATGATTTCGTGAACGAGCCTCTGAGATTCATTAGAAGGTCACAGCGAAGAGAGGGAAATCATCCGCCTTTTCCATAGTAGATAGTGACGGAATGCCGTCATGACTGCTTTGTATGTAAAAGTAAAGGAGGTCTTTATAAATGCTAGACATGGTTTTGCAAAATTTACTTTCACCTGCTGTGCTTTTCTTCGTTCTAGGAATAATTGCTGCAATCGTAAGTACGGACTTTCATTTCCCTAAAGGGTTCGGAGAAGCATTAAGTATTTATTTACTTGTAGCTATCGGTTTAAAAGGGGGTATTGAACTTTCAAATTACACTCTTGCAACTGTTTCAATGCCAATTGTCGGTACACTATTTTTAGGTTCCCTTATCCCTATCATTACGATTTATATTCTTCGACATTTTATGAAGATGGATTTAAATAACGCCGTTGGCTTGGCTGCAACTTATGGTTCAGTAAGTATTGTCACCTATGGCGCCGCAATTTCATTTTTGGAAAATCTAACAGTTCCTTATGAAAGCTTTATGAATGCTATGGTCGTATTAATGGAAATTCCAGGAATATTAGTGGCGTTACTAATATTTGGTTTAATGCAAATGAAAGATTCGGAGCACATGCCAACGATGTCTTCGAGAAACGTCGGAATTATAGCCAATAGTCCGCTTGCTAATATTAATAAAGAGGTCTTAAAAGAAAGCTTTTTCGGTAAAAGTATTCTTTTACTCGTTGGTAGTTTACTAGTCGGACTTATTGTAGGTACTAATGGGTTACCGTTGATTGAACCTCTTTTTATAGATTTATATCAAAGTGTGCTCATTTTATTTTTACTTAACATGGGCTTAATGGCCGGCAAACGCCTAGCAGTAGTTCGCCGTCATGGTATAAAGCTTTTATTATTTGCAACAATAATGCCATTACTATACGGTGTGTTAGGAATTTTCGTTGGAGCTCTTGTAGGATTATCTTTAGGTGGCGCGACATTGATGGGAGTTTTAGCAGCGAGTGCCTCTTATATTGCGGCTCCTGCAGCTTTGAAAACATCGGTTCCAGAGGCAGATCCATCGATTTATTTAGGTTTAGCATTAGGAATTACCTTTCCATTAAACTTAACGATTGGTATTCCACTCTACTATTCAATTGCAACTTGGTTATTTTAAGAAAAGCCTGAGCGCCTTGGTAGCTTCGACAAGCGTTGGAGGGCCATCAACGTTTTGCCTCCTCTTTGATTTCCCTTCATGAATAGGCAAACCTTGATGGACCGAAACGCTCGATAGAAGCTAGGCACTGCTCCTGCGATTACTCGTCGCAAAACTTGCTCTGTAGCAATTTCAGTGAAGTGTGTGTCTTGGAGCTAGACAGCTTTTCGAATTCAATAAATTACTATTTTATAAGGGGATGAAAACAAATGAAAACAATGAATAAAACTTTAGTTTATGTTTGTGGTGATGTGCAATTAAAAGACCGTGCTTTAAACTATTTAAGTACAACTCGAGAAGAAGTGATTACTATCCAAAGCAATATCCAAACTGACTTACAGCCTTTCGGAAGCGTCGTTAAATCGATATTAGTTTCTGCCTACAAAGAGTACGTTAGTGACATTTATATCGTAGTCTCTAAAGTCGAACAAATTGAAATAAATGAGTCTGACGTCCGTGAATGGTTAGAGAGCGAAGGAATAGAAAAGGAGAAGTTCGAGATTTTTGACTATTTAGATCAGTTTAGCAAAAACACTTTACATGATTGGTTAGCGGTAAACTCTGTCGAGAAAACTTTGAGTAAAAACCTCGATATGTTAAAAACACACCCGTTTCTACCAAAGAAACTTAACTTTAAAGGTTTACTTTTGGAGGAAAACGGTGAGTTTAAGCTCGTATAAAAAGTTTAAGGGACTGCCCCATAAGTGTCTGACACTTATGGGGGCAGCCCCTTAAATATAGCTCAACACTATTTTTACTCGTAAGGTCCTGATGCCCCAACATTTATTCTATATCAATAAAACTGTTTCTTTCCTTGTTCTTCCTTCAATATTTCAACGGCTTCTCTAAAGCGCAAAGAATGAACGATTTCACGTTCTCTTAAGAAGCGTAAGCTATCATTAATATCTGGATCGTCAGACATGTCAATTAACCATTGGTACGTTGCTCTCGCTTTTTCTTCAGCGGCTATATCTTCATAAAGGTCAGCGATTGGATCACCTTTAGCTTGAATATAAGCTGCCGTCCACGGCACACCTGAAGCATCATGATAATGTAATGCTTTATCGTGAACGGCATAATGGTCACCAAGACCAGCCTGTTTCATCTGCTCTGGTGTCGCATCTTTCGTTAGTTTGTATATCATCGTAGCGATCATTTCTAAATGAGCGAACTCTTCTGTACCGATATCTGTTAATAACCCAATTACTTTATCAGGTATTGTGTATCGTTGATTTAAGTAACGAAGAGCTGCAGCTAGCTCACCATCTGCACCCCCGTATTGCTCAACTAAAAATTTCGCAAGCATCGGATTACATTGACTTACTTTAACTGGATATTGTAACTTTTTTTCATAAATCCACATTTAGATTAGCCCTCCTCCGCTATATTTGCCATGGCCACGGTCCGTCGTTCCAATTCCAAGGGTAGCCACTGAAGCTATTTCCGTACTGCTGAAGTGGTCCATAAATTTGCTCAACTTGCTGTTTTAACTGTTTACTAACTTGAACACACTGATTGAATTGTTGGATTGCCTCTTGATCATTCGGATGTGTATCTAAATATAGCGTAAGTTCTAATAGGACAAAGTCGACCGCTTGAAGCTCTTGCATTAACGGATAAAATTCCTTCGGCAGTTGTTTATGCATCATTGATCATCCTGCCTTTCGTGTTTTTTATAGGGGCTATAATATGGATCATACAACGCAGGCCAAAGCGTTCCCGCACAAAGTGCTTCTTGTGGCGAAAACTGTGGTAGTCCATACGGCTGGAAAGTCATATATAAATGAGGTGGTGTTTCATATGACTTAACGGTCATCGGTGGACAAGGATCAAATGGACTTACGTAAGGGTGATAAAATTTTCTCGGTGTGAAATTTTGCATGAAGTCGTTCCTCCCTTTACCCATTTTTTTTTACACCATTAAATCATATGATGAAAATGCGGAAATAGTACCAAAAAAGGCGTCCCCCAAAAAAAGTGTCCGACACCGTTACACACCAAATATAGACGAATAATAAATTTATTATCCGTCTATATTTGGTAAGCTCTGCATGGTGTCAGACACTTATGGGATAGCCCCTTCGTAGATATATGCAATTACAATGCCTGATTAATGAGTCGTGCTACTAATTCGACCATTCTTTGATCAGAGCCGATCGTCTCGCTAACAATAAAACGCTGATCATTAATTTCCGAAACAGATTTTTGAATTCTTTTGAATAAGATGCCATTAAATAGTAAGTAGGGCAAAATATAAATATGTTGATATGAAGACTGCCTAGCACTTTTGATCTCGTCTTCAAAAGTTGCTTCACCACCTACTAAAAAGCAACACTGTACATCTGCAGGGAGAAGCTTTTCACCTAGGTGATCACTAATTCTCGTAAACTCAGCGATCGCTTCTTTATCAAAGCTCCCTCTACCGACGAAAATGACGAGTGAGTTACGCTCAATTTGAAACTGTTTTTCAACAAGCCGTTCTTGTAAAATATTAAAGATAGCGTTTTGCCTACCTAGTGGATTTTCTAACTGAAACTTTATGTTCGGATACAACTTTTTCGCTTTTTTTAGAACTTCTGGTATATCATGCTTTGCATGACCAGCTGACAAAAGAAGCAGTGGAAAAACAACAATTTCTTTCGCACCTTTTTCAACACAAATCTTTACTTCATCGAGAATAGAAGGTACTGCCAATTCTAAAAACGCATATCGAAACAACTTTGTTTCACACTTTTGACCGACAATGTGAGCAAAATTTACGAATTGCTCATTAGATGTTTTTTTTCGACTACCATGCCCAACTAAAAGAACCGCCTTCATTATTTTAAACTCCTCATTAAATCACTTTTTCATGTTGCATCAAAAGTTGCTCAAAATCCTCGAAAGCGTTTCGATCAGTATACAGATCAACAACTACCTTATTTTTCTTAGCCTCAAGTAGAGTATTCTCACCAAAACAAATAACTTGACAGTTACGAATTAATTCATAAGGGTCGTAACCATCTTTTTTCACATTCTCAATAAAAACTTTTACAGATTTCGGTGATGAAAAAATAATCGTATTAAACCCGCCTTCTTCAACCGCTCGTTGAAAAGCAATTGTTGCAGGATGACTTGTTTGAAAGTCATGAGTTATTAAATAATCATGTTTATTTTTATCATTATTAAATTCCTCTAAAGATCCAACAATTAAACTCGAATTACATAATGAAGTTACAGTTGCTTGTTCAGCAAATAAACCTTTATTTTTTAAGGCCTCGACCGTTTCCGAATCTTTTGCCAAAAGCTGAGCTGTTAAAGAACGAATATCAATCCCATTATTTAATAAACTATCAAAAAATAACGGCACACTTTCCTTGGAGGAAAAGAAGACTTCGTTATAGTTCTTTAAATTTTTAAGCTTTTCGAGATACGTTTGATTTTCAGTCTCCGATTGAACGACGAGCTTCGGATATTCAAGCACTTCTGCACCATTGTTCAACAGCTCTTCTCTTTGACTAGCATCACTGTCTGGAAAAATAATTTTCTTACCGAATAATAATTTATTTTCGAACCATTGCAGTTTCTTTCTGAGAGAGGCGATGTTTCCTACAAGAGTGATTGCTGGGTTACTAATGTTATGTTTAGCTACTTCGCTTTCAATTGACGTCAGTGACCCTTCAACTACTTTTTGTTTTCCTGTTGTTCCCCATTGAATAACAGCCACTTTCGCTTCAGGAGAACGACCATTAGAAATCAACTGCTCACAAATGTACGGTAAGTTTTTAATACCCATATAAAAGGCTATTGTATCAATTCCCGTCGCTAACGCTGGCCAATTAATCAACGGCTTTCCGTCTGCCGATTTATCATGACCCGTTACTACCGTAAAGCTCGTACCGTACTCGCGGTGGGTGACAGGTATTCCTGCATAACTAGCTGTCGCTATTCCTGAGGTGATCCCTGGAACAATTTCATAACGAATGTTTTCTTTTTTCAAAGCTTCTGCTTCTTCTCCAACTCTTCCGAAAACACTAGGATCACCACCTTTTAAGCGAACAACCACTTTTCCAAGTTTTGCTTTTTCGACAAGCAAGTCATTGATCGCTTCTTGTCTTAATATGTGACGGTCTGGTAGTTTTCCACAATAAATCAATTCAGCGTCCGGTTTAGCTTCTTGTAATAAAAGCGGATTAACTAGTCGGTCATATAAAATGACCTCTGCTTTTTTTAGTGCACTGAGCCCTTTTACAGTGATTAACCTTTGGTCACCAGGACCTGCACCAACTAAATAGACGACTCCTTCTTTAAGCATCCTGTCACCTCCCTTTACTTTTTTGCTATGAGAAAATTGAGCTTTTACTATAACTTCTCAGTTATGACAAAAGCGGTTCCGCTGTTCGTAACCTTCTTACGCTCTAATAGAACAACTTCTTTAATGTCTGGAAACTTCAAAAAACTTTTCTCTACTTCAATTTCTGCACGCTTAAATGCTTGTTCATCACTTTCAGCTGCAACGACGACCGGTATTTCTTTGCTGTCTACTAACACAGTAAAATGATAGAGTTTCATACTTTTTACTCTCCTGCGAGTATTTCGTCTAACTCTGCTTGTAATGTTTCCACACCTACACGTTGGACAAAGTCGTAGAAATTTTCAGCTGCTACTTTTTCTTCTTTAAAGAACGTGAATAGTTGTTTTAAAACTTCTGGTAAGTCATCAGAAGCAATTCGCCCTTTTAACTTTTGATTAAATGTAGCACTCTCTTTCTCGAGCGTACCACCGACGTAAATTTCAAATGCTTCGATCATCCCTTTATCCTTCGTTTTCATTAATACGCCTTGAAGGCCGAGATCAGCAATTTGCCGTTGGCCACATGAGTTCGGACAACCGACCATATGAATTCTAACAGGCACATCTAATTCAAGTTGCTCATCTAAATATTCAGCAAGTTTACGAGTCGCTTCTTTCGTTTCTACTAACGCTAAATTACAGTATTCAATCCCAGTACATGCTACTGAATACCCAATAAAACTTTTGGGTTTAACGGTAATAGTTTCAAAGACTGGTTCAGCTAATAAGTCAGCAACTTTTTCGTCTGGAACGTTTGGAATTACGATATTTTGTGAGTTACACGTTCTAATCTCACCATTTCCATATGTTTTCGCGACATCTGCTAGAGCTAATAATTGCTCTGAATTCATTCTCCCAACAGGAACGTTAAAACCAGCATAACTTAAGCCTTCTTGCTTCTGCTTATGAACTCCGTAAAAATACCCAGCGTTCCAATTCTCAACTTTATCTTCACCTTTAGTAGGTAATTCTTTGCCATATACTTCAACTAATTTCCCAAGGAATTTCTCAGGACCCCAGTCTGCCATTAAAAACTTAAGGCGTGCACGGTGGCGTTTTTCACGATAACCATAGTCACGGTAAATTGACGTAATCGCGATCGCTACGTCTTTTACCTCTTCAGGGCGTACAAATGCATCTAATTCTTCAGCTAAGTATGGCTTTGAAGAAAGACCACCACCAACTTTCACATGAAACCCAACGACTTCTTCGCCGTCTATTTCCTTCGTCGCTGGCGTAAACGCTAAACAGTTAATACGATCATGCCCTGCATTATGAACATTAGATGAAATCGACATTTTAAATTTTCGTGGTAAGTTTGAAAAATCTTCATTTCTTTGGAAAAAATGATATACATCATTAACAATTTCACGCGTATCTATTAGTTCATTTCGGTCAATACCTGCTAACGGATTCCCGATAATCGTTCTCGGGATATCACCACAAGCTCCTACCGACGACAAACCAACTTCATTTAAACGCTTGTAAATGTCAGGAAGTTGTTCGATCGTCAACCAGTGATATTGAATCGCTTGACGCGTAGTAATATCAATCACGTCTCGCCCGTAATCTTTTCCGATATTTGCTAAAGTTACAGCTTGTTCATTACTAATAATTCCTGTTGGAATGTTAACGCGCATCATGAAGTAACCAGCTTCTTTTGGTTTTTGTAAGTAAAGGCCAGCCCATTTAAAGTGCCCCCACAATTCTTGAGGTATGGATTCAAACCCTTCTTTTGCATAATGGTCAATATCATTTAAAATATCTAACCCGTCTTTTTCAAGTTTATGAAGCTCCTCTTTACTTAACTTTGTACCATCACTTGCCCATGTTTTTTCGTATGCCATCATTTTCCTCCTATAATCTTTTTACAATTTAAAATTAAAGCTATTTCAAACGATGCTTCTCATTTTTTTCAATTTGAATCACTTTTCCATCTTGAACAATTAATGTAATCGAACCGAACTTAATATCCTTTAACATTTCTTGTAGTTTTAAAAAAGCTTTTTCATGCTCTTTCTCAAATTTATTAACCACCTCTACTCCCCCTTTTTTGCATGAGAATATGTAGCTCATTAAATCCCTAGTTATTTTATATGATTAATTGATATTTTAAGACTGTTCTTCATGAAAGTCAATGAAAAAGTATAAGGATGCTCTCAACAGTTCTTTAATCTGAAGAAGAGCATCCTTATACTATGTTAATGTTGTTACAGCTAAGAAAAGCGCATGTGCTACGAGCGAAAGGACTGAAGTGGCCGAGTTCGTAGCGCTGGAGCTAGACATCTTACCAACTTCAAAAAGAAATGAATTTTCTTATCTTTTAAAATAGGCATTCACTTATAAAGTCCGATTATAAATTAAAGCCTCGTCAAGCTTTTCTTGTAAAGTATCTACCCCAACCCTATGTGTGAAATGATAAAAGTTTTCGCCTATTTTTTTCTCTTCTTTAAAGAAAAACAATAACTCTTTCAACACTTCTTGAACATAAGTTACCGGGATTCTCCCAGTTAGTTTTTGATTAAAACATGCTTCGTCTCTTTCTAGTGTTCCACCGACGTATAATTCAAAAGCTTCGACCATTTTCGAATCTTTCGTTTTTAATTTACTTCCTTGAAGGCCGATATCAGCGATATGCCTTTGGCCACAGGAACTTGGGCAGCCTACTGCATTAATTCGAACTGGCACGTCCAATTCAATTTGCTCATCTAAATATGCTGTAATTTCCTGTATTCTTGTTTTTGTCTCAACTAAAGCGAAATTACAATATTCACTTCCTGTACACGAAACAGCATAGCCAATAAAACTTTTCGGCTGTGGAGAAAAAGTTTTAAAAATTTCTTCCATTAACATTTCATCGATTTTCTCATGCTGGACATTTGGAATAATGATATTTTGGGTCGTACACGTCCTCAGTTCACCGTTTCCATATTTTTTGGCAACCCGAGCAAGTTCGATAAATTCTCCAGAGTTGATTCTACCTACTGGAACATTTAACCCTATATAGCTAAACCCTTCTTGCTTCTGTTGGTGAACACCGTAGAAATAACCTCCATTCCATTCTTCTATCCGGTCTTTGCCTTTTGATAAAAGTTCGCTCCCGTAAATTTCAATTAGTTTTTCACGAAACTTCTCTGGCCCCAAATCTGCCATTAAAAATTTCAACCGTGCTCGATGTCTCTTTTGACGGTAACCATAATCACGATATATTGTTGTAACTGCAACAGCGACGTCTTTGACTTCATCTGGTCGTACAAAGACGTCTAACTCCTCAGCTAAGTGAGGAGTCGCGGATAATCCACCACCTACTTTAACATGGAAGCCAGTGACTTCAATACCATCAATTACTTTAGTAGCAGGAGTAAAAGCTAGACAATTAATTCGATCTTGACTGGAATTGTTTATATTGGAAGAAATTGATATTTTAAATTTTCTTGGTAAGTTCGAAAAATCCTTATTGTTTTGGAAAAACTGAAACAATTCATCTACTATTCCTCTCGTATCGATTAATTCATTTCGGTCGATCCCTGCTAATGGATTTCCTGAAATATTTCTCGGAATATCTCCTGCAGCTCCGACAGAAGACAAACCAACATTATCTAACCTTTTAAATATATCCGGCAGCTGTTCTACTGTAAGCCAATGAAACTGAATTGCTTGCCTGGTTGTAATATCAATAACATCTCTACCGTAATCCTTGCCAATACTTGCTAGTGCAATAGCTTGGTCATAAGTTAATATTCCTGAAGGTACATTAACTCGCATCATAAAGTATCCAGCTTCTCTAGGTTTCTGCAAATACATTCCAACCCATTTAAAATGTCCCCACTCTTCTTTCGGTATTGCTGCAAAACCTTGCTTAGCATAAGTTTCAATGTCTCCAATAATATCTAAGCCATCTTTTTTTAATTTAGCCTTCTCCTCTTTACTTAAATTCTGTTCATCTTTAGCCCACTGTTTTAAATATGCCATTGTTTCCTCCCCAAATTTAAAGATATATACTAAAAAAAACCAAAAGCAACGCCTCAATAGAGATTTCCTCTAGTGAAAAGTCGCCTTTAGTTTGTCTAGTCAATGTGTGTAATTCAACGTCCTTTTACGTATTTACTTAAATTCATACTTTTTCTATATGTTTTATTGATATTTTAAATATTGTTACTATGAATTGTCAATATAAATTTTCTGATTATTATTTTCTCATACAAAAACGGGGACAGCACCCGTTAAATAACATAATTACAGCATATTAACCTAGTTCGAGCTCATTAATAAATTTCTCGATGCGATCACAGCCTTCTTCAAGAATTTCTATGCTGTAAGCGTAAGATAACCTTAAATAACCTTCGCCATAGTCAGAAAAAGCAGTTCCTGGTACACAGGCAACTCTTCCTTCTTCAAGCAGTTTTGTTGCAAACTCATTTGAAGTCATACCGAATTTGGCTATTGATGGGAATAAATAAAATGCGCCTTCTGGTTTAACAACCTCGATTCCCATACTTAATAAACGATCATAAACATAAGCACGGCGTTTTTCATATTCGGATCGCATCGAGAGTGCATCATCTATTCCAACCGTCAACGCTTCAAGGGCTGCATGTTGTGATACTGAACTAGCGCAGCTCACATTATACTGGTGAACTTTAAGAATATGTTTACTTATATTCGCAGGTGCAAAAACAAAACCGATGCGCCAACCAGTCATTGAGTGTGACTTTGACAATCCGTTAATAATGATCGTTTTTTCTTTCATTCCTGGAAATGAAGCGATTGATTGGTGCTCTTGACCGTACACTAATTCACTATAAATTTCATCCGAGACAACAAAAATTTCACGCTCTCTTAAAACTCCAGCAATATCCGCTAATTCTTCCTCCGTTAAAATACACCCTGTTGGGTTTGATGGATAAGGTAAAAATACACATCTTGTTTTATCAGTGATTGCAGCTTCAATTTGAGCCGCTGTTAATTTGAAGTTCGTCCCTCGAGTATCAATGTAGACAGGAGTAGCACCACACATTTTGATAATCGGTTCGTAGGCAGGATACACAGGCCCAGGTAAAATTACTTCCGCCCCTTCTTCTAAAATCGTACGTAATGTAATGTCAATCCCTTGGCTCGCACCAATCGTCGTTATGACTTCTGTTTTTGGGTCATAGGCTAATTGATATTTTTTTTCGAGAAATTGACTTGCGGCAATACATAATTCATCTAAACCGGCATTTTTCGTATAGTTTGTCCTATTATTATCAATGGCTTTTTTGCCTGCTTCTTTAATATGATCAGGTGTCGGAAAATCCGGTTGACCAATCGTAAGTTGAATCGCATCAGGGTAATTGGCAACCATATTAAAAAATTGGCGAATTCCTGAAATTTGAATGTTTTTCACTTCGTTATTAATTAAATGCTCCATCTTTCACTGCTTCCTTTCATACGTAGCTTTTCCAATTTGACAATACAAGTATTGTAGCAAAAAACAGTTCTAAACAGAACAATTATGATAAGTTTTCTACTGCGTCTCTTTTAGATCTGATTTTATTTTTAAAACTGCTAACTCTTTTTTCTTCGCTTCAAACATTAAATCAATATTACGTCCTGATAATAAATCTATAAATGCATCAAAATCTCCCTTTAAAATATAGTCGTGATGAGCAGTATCTGTTTTTGAATTTCTCCCTGAACTAATATGCATTTTCGGTAAACGAACACCTTCCCAACTATGTACAACACGATCTAACAGTTTAGCAATTTCAATTTCCTCAAAGCGATTACAATTATGGTGGTGAATATCAAAACAAATTGGTACCCCTGTTTCACTATGAATGTCGAGAACATCTTGGACATGAAATGATTTATGATCATTTTCTAAAATTAGTTTCTTTTTGATGTCATTGCTTAGTTGACGATAATTGTTCACCCAACGGTTTTTCGCTTTAGTTTTATCACCATATACTCCACCAACATGGATGACCATGTCAGTACCACCCATTAAATTAAGTAATTTATTATGATACTCAATGTCACGTAACGCATTTTTAACCACTTTTTCATTAGGTGAGTTAATGATCGTGTATTGTCCTGGGTGAACACTTAATCTCATATGACTAGTTTGCTGTAACTGTTTAATTTCCTCGGTAATTGTTAGGACATCTTCATCCCGCCACCAATCCCAAGCTAAAATTTCATGACTCCCGAAAGGAACGATGTCACTGCTAACACGGAAAAAGTTTATTCCATGCTCTTGATTCCATTCCAATATTGTTTTAACAGAATGTAAATTTAATAAAGTTAGTTCTTTTATTTTTTTCATTCCTTCAATTTCTACTGTACGAATGCGGCACGTTCTCATTTTTAAACCTAATGTCACATTTAAACATGCATAGCCTAATTTCATTCATCCGCCTCTTTCCTTGTTTAATGGCTTAATTTGGGGCTGTCCCATTTAGTAGTTTTCTGATATACTTTCGTTCGTATGACTTATTTTAAGGGTGGTGACAACAATGAAAGAGACAACAACTTTAAGACAAAAAATATCCCAATTTTTATATGTATTAGTTCCTATTTTAGTCACCCAAATTGCCCTATATTCAATGAACCTTTTTGATACAATGATGAGTGGAAACGTAAGTTCCAATGACTTAGCGGGTGTTGCGATAGGCTCAAGCCTTTGGGTTCCTATTTTCACTGGAATTTCCGGAATTTTAATGGCCATTACTCCTATTGTTGCCCAACACCTTGGAGCAAATAATAAAAAAGAAGTTCCATATGCTGTTGTCCAAGGAATCTACTTATCTATCGCATTGGCGATCATTGTTATTATATTGGGTTTCCTATTCTTAAATCCAATATTAAGCTTAATGAACCTCGATCCAGTCGTTGAGAAAATCGCTAGAGAGTATTTAATCGCTTTAGCTATTGGGGTCATTCCGCTTTTTGCTTATACAGTGCTACGTTCATTTATGGATGCGTTAGGACATACTCGAGTAACGATGATTATTACACTGTTATCATTACCAATAAATATCTTTTTCAACTATATTCTTATTTTTGGAAAACTTGGCTTCCCCCAATTAGGTGGTGTAGGCGCAGGATATGCCTCAACAATTACGTACATCTGTATTACTTTGATGGCCGTTTATTTTATTCATCGAGTGACGCCATTTGCAGAATATCAAGTTTTCTTAAATTGGTTTAAAGTTTCTTTTCAGTCTTGGAAAGAAATATTAAAAATCGGCGTACCGAGTGGATTAGCTATCTTTTGTGAGACAAGTATTTTCGCAGCGGTCACATTACTCATGGCTAAATTTAGTACGATTACAATCGCCGCCCACCAGGCTGCTCTGAATTTTGCATCGCTTTTATATATGATGCCATTAAGTATCTCGATCGCCTTAACGATTACGGTTGGCTTTGAAGTCGGGGCAAAACGGTTTAAAGATGCGCGAAGCTATAGTTATTTAGGGATAAGTTCGGGGCTTATTTTAGGAGTTTTAGCATCAGTTATTTTATTTGTATTTAATAAACAAGTTGGAATGCTCTATACGACAGAGCCGGAAGTGTTAGATTTAATCCAGCAATTTTTAATTTATGCAATCTTTTTCCAACTTTCTGACGCTATTGGTGCGCCAATTCAAGGGGCACTTCGAGGATATAAAGATGTCAATGTTACATTTCTTTTAGCCGTCGTCTCTTTCTGGGTAATCGGCTTACCGTTAGGATATGTATTAGCTAAGTTTACAGAATTTGGTCCGTTCGGTTATTGGTTAGGGTTAATTATAGGCCTTGCATCAGGAGCAGTTTTTCTATTTTTACGCCTTCGGGTCATCCAAAAAAGAACGATTTCTAGTAAAACTAATCTAAAAATAGCTGGATAAGGATAATGGTTCATGCGAGAAGATCTTGCGTTACCTTTTGGGTGATGCGACACTTTGTTCGGGCGCGCGAGAAGGTCTCGCGTTACCTTTTGGGTGATGCGACACTTTGTTCGGGCGCGCGAGAAGGTCTCGCGTTACCTTTTGGGTGATGTGACGCTTCGTTCGGGCACGCGAGAAGGTCTCGCGTTACCTTTTGGGTGATGTGACGCTTCGTTCAGGCACGGAAGAAGATCTTGCGTTACCTTTTGAGTTATGTGACGCTTTGTTCGGGCACGCGAGAAGGTCTCGCGTTACCTTTTGGGTGATGTGACGCTTCGTTCGGGCACGCGAGAAGGTCTTGCGTTACCTTTTGGGTGATGTGACGCTTCGTTCGGGCACGCGAGAAGGTCTTGCGTTACCTTTTGGGTGATGTGACGCTTCGTTCGGGCACGCGAGAAGGTCTCGCGTTACCTTTTGGGTGATGTGACGCTTCGTTCGGGCACGCGAGAAGGTCTTGCGTTACCTTTTAGTTGATGTGAAACTCGGTTAGGTCACGCGAAAATTTCTTACGTGCACTTTATCTGTAACCGTCAAATCATCCACACCTTCTAAAGATAATCTGTTTATGCAAAAAAAACTGATTACTCTTCCTAACTTAAAACTAGAGAAGAGTAATCCCACAATATTGTACCCCCACAAATTACGCCGCACGAAATTTATTCACTTTTTCCAACAAGTGAAAAGTGAAAATCTTCCGTTAATGGAACATTTTAGAAATGACACAATCGCATACGATCCCACATATTCTCTTACAGCTTCCTTTTCACCCCTGCTGTTTCTGCTACCAAAGATGCTTCCAAAATCGCCGATGGATCAACTGACAAGACGATGTCCCTTAACTTCGGATACATAAGCCTATCAGTAATACAATAGATTAGTTGAACTTGCTCTCCTGTATAACCACCTGTTCCATCTAGGTATGTAATTGAAATGCCTAATTCATCAATTAACGTCTCTCCGATTTCTACTGGTTTACTTGAGATGATCATCACTGATTTACCTTGGTTAATACCATCTAAAATAAAGTCGATTGCCTTTGTTACAATAAAAAATATCGCAATCGAAAACATCGCTTTTTCCAATGAAAATACAAATGCCGCCATCGAGAGAATAACTGCGTTAATTGCTAATAAAAATTTACTAATACTGATATTATATTTTTTATTAATCCAAATCGCGATCATTTCAGAGCCGTCAATAGCGCCCCCAGCTTTAACGACTAAACCAATTCCTAATCCGAGTAATAGACCACCGTAAAGAACAATTAATACTTCAGAAGATGTGATCGCTGGAAATGGTTCAAAATATATTAAAGCGATTGTCGTTACTACATTGGCATAAAAAGTTCGAAAAACAAATTTCTTCCCCATGTACTTACCGGCAATAATTAATGACGGGATATTTAATAAAATAAAAACAAGCCAAATTGGAATACTCCATAAACGATGTGCCATAATTGCAATTGCTGTAACTCCACCATCAACTAGCCCATTAGGCGCAAGAATTAACTCAAGTCCAACTGCAACAATGATGGAACCAATCGTTAACAATAAATAATTAAATAGTTTGTCCATAAATCATAAGCCTTTCCTCTCCCTTACAAATTTACATCGATTTTTGGGTATGTTTCTTCATCTTTTGAGATGCCGATGTATTTCATTGTTTCTCCTCGCGATGAATGGTGAAAGATTTTTTGCAACAACGAGATCGCAACTCCCCCTCGATAGGCATGATATCCAAACGTTTTCCGTAATGTATGTGTACCAATTTTTGAATCAATCCCTACTTCTCTAGCGACTGAATTAATAATTCGATATGCTTGTTGTCTCGTAATCGGCAAATCGCCTTTTTTTGATTTAAATAAATAATTGTCAGAAGAAAGGGAGGGTACTGTTGGGATGTAGATATCTATCGCTTCTTTCACTTGTTCATTTAAGAAAATTTTTGTTTCTTCGGTTCCTTCAATGACTAGAAATTCCCTAATGATATCGTCCTCTACAAGTTCTCCCTTTTTTATATTTAAGATTTCACTAATTTTTAAGCCTGTATTAATGCCTAAAGTAAATAAAAGATAATCTCTTTTAGACCGCTTAAATAATATCTCTTTAATCTCTCTTATTTTTTGCCGGTCTTTAATTGCCTCGACGAACTCCATTTTTTACACCTTCTTCACTTATGTTACATAACAACATTATAACACAGTTATAAGTAACGTTTTATATGAATATTTTAACGGTGACCGCTTTTTATGCCATCGGTTTTATTGTTAGTTGTCCGATTCAATCATTGATTTAATTAAGCAAATCTTGAACAATTAAAAACGCAGCAATTGCATACGATTCTAAATATTCTCTTACCCCTTCTTTACCTTTAGGTGGAGAGACCATTTCTTTTACTAACGTTTGCTGAACTTCTTCCCCTTCAAACATGTTTTTTAAATAAGAAACTGTTTCTCGTAAGCCATGGTTACCTAAATTCATCACTTCATAAAAAGAAATAAAACCGTGCATAACCCCTTCATAATGTAAATGCTTTACAGGCACTCCAGAGTTTGCAAGTCTTTCCCCATATTGTTCGCCTTCATCTTTTAACGGGTCGAATTCAGCTGTAATAATTAGCGTCGGTGGTAAGTCCTCAAGACTTTCTGCATTCAAAGGCGAGTTATATGGGCTTAGCCACATCTCTTCTTCCGGTGTGTACAAATCTCTCGCACGATACATGACGCTTCTTGCTAATAAATAATAACCACTATCATAAATAATCCTCGATTGTAAAGGTAAGTCTTGAAACGTCGTTAATGGATAAAGGAGTGCTTGTGCCACGAGCTCGGGACCTTGAAAATCTCTAGTCATTAATGCAACAGCCGTCGCTAAATTGCCTCCAGCACTATCTCCTGCAACTGCAATGCGATCTGAATCACCATTAAATCTTTCAGCATGCTCATATGCCCACAAGAGTGCTTCATAACTATCCTCTACCGCTGTTGGAAATACATATTGTGGTGCGACACGATAGCCTACAGCAATGACAACACTTTGCGTTCGTGCCGATAATGCCCGAATAATATTATCATGGGTTTCAATGTTCCCATACCCCTCTAAAAAAGCCCCACCGTGATAATATAATATGACCGGATGTGGGCCCTCACGCTTCGGGTAGTATACTCTAATCGGGATCTCACCTTCTTCTACCGGCATTAAAAGATCCTCTCTAGCAATTGTCGCTGGCCTCTGTTGTATTAAAAAACGGGGCGGCTGCATATCTGGTGTCACAATGTTATTATTAATCGCATAAAGAAGGACTGCTGTTTTCGGTGGCAGTCGCCCTTCATCTGTTATTGACCAATAATGAACAGATACGATGACATAACCAACAAATAAAAGAAAAAAAGCAAGTATGATTGCGACAGTTCTTTTGACTATTTTAAAAATTTTATGTTTCACGAAGGACGCTCCTTTCCCCTTTTATTTTATCAATCCAAGCCTATTAATAACAGTAAAGTAACCTTCCGTTTTATTGTGTTCATGACTTCTATTTCTGAAAAAAGAAATTGTTGGAAATAAATATAGATTATGAAATGATTGAAGACTTAGGATTTGAAATTGAATAAATTGTTCATCGCTCCTTATGTTTGTTAAAATAGACAAATGAATGAAAATATTACATAGTGAGGAGCATAATGATGAGTACATTCGAACAAAATTTAGAAAAATATGCAGAACTTGCAGTCAAAGTCGGAATTAATATTCAAAAAGGACAAACGTTAGTGATTAACGGTCCAACCAATAATATGGAATTTGTACGTCTCGTTGCTAAAAAGGCGTATGAAGCAGGAGCTAAAAACGTTCATGTTGAATGGAATGATGAACAACTTTCTTTATTAAAGTATCAACTTGCCCCTGATGAAGCTTTTACAGAGTTTCCTATGTGGAAGGCGAAAGGCTTTGAAGAAATGGCTGAAAACGGTGCAGCTTTTATGAGCATTGTCGCTTCTAACCCTGATTTACTGAAAGAAGTAGATCCTGAAAGAATTGCAAATGCTAATAAAACAGCTGGTAAAGCGATGGAAAAGTATCGTAGTTATGTTCAAGCAGATAAAGTAAGTTGGTGTGTCATTGCCGCGCCTTCAAAAGAGTGGGCGAAAAAAGTATTCCCGAATACGTCTGATGACGAAAGCGTAGAAAAGCTTTGGGAAGCAATTTTAATGGCAACACGTGCCGATTTAGAAGATCCAGTTTCTGCTTGGAGAGAACATAATCGTAAATTACTAAGTAAAGTAGATTACTTAAACAATAAAAAATACGCTAAACTTCATTACAAAGCACCAGGAACTGATTTAACGATCGAACTTCCTGAAAAACATTTATGGGTTGGGGGCGGTGGTCCTAACGAATCTGGCGTCGAGTTCGTTGCAAACATGCCAACAGAAGAAGTCTTTACGCTTCCGAAAAAAGATGGCGTAAATGGTGTTGTATCAAGTACAAAACCACTAAACTACAGCGGAAATATTATCGATAACTTTAGCTTAACTTTCGAAAACGGAAAGGTTGTTGATTTTACAGCTGAAGAAGGATATGAAACATTAAAAAGGTTAATCGAAACGGATGAAGGCTCACATTTCTTAGGCGAAGTTGCCTTAGTCCCTCACGATTCACCAATTTCAAACTCTAACATTCTTTTTTACAACACACTGTTTGATGAAAATGCATCTAGCCATTTAGCGATTGGGAATGCCTACTCCTTCAACCTTGATGGTGGAAAAACAATGTCTAAAGAAGAATTACAACAAAATGGCGCTAACACAAGTATCACTCACGTTGACTTCATGATCGGTTCAGGTGAAATGAATATCGAAGCCGAAACGAAGGATGGCAAACGTGAACCATTATTTAAAGACGGTAATTGGGCGTTTTAAAATATAAAAATCTCAACACAAAATTCATAAAGGGGCTGTCCGATAAGAGTCTGACAACACTTATCGGAATGGCCCCTTTCTTATTAAGACTAACAATGTGGTCATTAGATGAGAATAGTTTTTTTATCCAAGCTTAGTGAGGAACCTCCCCACTTAATCTCGACATCACTTTTTCGGAAATTGTTTTTCTTTTTCTTCTAGGTTGTCGATTTTCCCGTCAATTGTGCCTTCAGTTAACGTATCACTTACTTGTTCATGTGTAATTGCAAGGCCTTTATCAATTTCTTCGGAACTATTGTAATCAGACGGATCAAAAGAATTTTCAGCTACTTGAGAGCTTTTGTTATTATTTTTCTTACCCAAAGTTGAAACACCTCCTTACTTGTAGTATGACCTCTTTCACCATAACGTATTGACTTAGGAAAAAAGAAACTTGCAATTACATTTAACAAAATCATACAATTGGTATTATTTAATGAATTTCATAATTCAATATTATTGCCATTAAGTATCTATATGGAGTTGCGTCAAGTCGCTTACAACTACATATAGTCTTGATATGGCTCAATTTTTATGAAATTCACTCTATTAAGAAACAGATAGGAAGGTGCATCAATTGAAAGTAGCTATTTTTGATTTTGATGGAACTCTATTTCCAGAAGAAACATTTCCTTTAATGATGAATCATTTAAAGCAACATCCAAAATATAAAAATAAATACCGTCGTTTTATTACAAAAATTTTACCTATTTATGTCGCTTATAAAACGAACTTTTATCCTGAGCAAAAAATGAAAGAGTATTCAATGCGAACTTACATTTCATCTTTCAAAAAAGCTTCCGCAAAGGAAATCAATCAATTTTTCTTTGAAATAGGTTCAGATATGCGTAAAAACTTAAACGCCTCTGTGTTAGAAAGGATTGATTTACATCGCAAAAATGGGTATTATATTATGCTTGTTTCAGGTGCCTTTTTACCTTTATTACAAGCAGTAACTAAAGACATTCCTTTTGATAGCATCATTGGCACAAGTGTTCCTTTAAAGAACGACTTATTCGATAAAAACACACCGATCATTCACATACACGGTGCAAGAAAGAAGGATAAAATTTTTGCCCAACTAGCAAATGACTCGATTGATTGGGAAAACAGCTTTGCATATGGAGATAGTTATTCAGATTTAGATGTACTAGAACTCGTTGGAAATCCAGTAGCTGTGAAACCTGAACCTCGACTTTTACAAATAGCAGAGCAGCGGCAGTGGGAAGTCATTTAAATAAGTGCTGTCAAAAAAAAATGTCTGACAATTGTTTTTGACAGCACAATAAGTAAATAGTAACAAACTTTTAAGAGCATAAAAAAGAAGGCTTTAAGCATTCTTTCACTTTAAGCCTTCTTCTTTATACAATAACAAATCGTATTACTGAGCCTCACCCACATAATTTTAAATATTGCATTTTACATTACAACGGTTTTACTTCGAAGCTTTACTAAATTCAACTATTTAAATCGACTGAAATTGATACAGCCAGAAAATCTCTTCTTTTAACCATTTCTTTATGCGATTATTTTCATCAATCGGTTTTTGAAACATCGCTTCTGTTTGTGAACGATGAGCGCGAATTGCTTCGACCTTTATACTCATTGTGTCTTCAACGTCATTAACAATGTCAGGATTTCCAAGAACAGTTTCGCGATTTTTCGTAATAGCGATACAATATAACTTCGGTCGTTTTCCCTTTGCTAGTTGGCGAACCGCTTCAACCGTTGCTCTTCCAGTGGCATCATGATCTGGATGAACTCCGTGTTCTGGGTAATGGGTAATAATTAACGATGGATTAAGTTCATTAATAAGAGCCTTAATTTCGTTTACGATTTTTTCTTCTTCTTCAAATTCAACCGTTTTATCACGATATCCTAATAATCGTAAGTCTTTAATCCCTAAAACTTCACAAGCATCTTTCAATTCTTTTTTCCTTAGATTCGGTATCGATTCCCGTGTAGCAAATGGGGGCTTCCCCATATTACGACCCATTTCACCTAATGTTAAACAAGCATAGGTCACTGGAACTCCAGCTTTTGTAAATTGAGCAATCGTTCCTCCAGCGCCAAACGATTCATCATCTGGATGGGGAAATACAACTAATACATGCTTTTCTTCCAATTTAATAATCCCCCTTATGTAAATGGCTTTTCACTTAGATGTAAAGCAACTGCTATTCTACCTTCTGTATCATGCCCTGCTAAAAGAAGCCGCTCTTCGGTGTCAATTTCCCAGTCTGTCAGTCCTTGTGCATAAACCCAACCATCGTCCATTTTTAACCCAACACGGTAAGGGTTATCACCTGTTATTTTCCCTTGAGAAAATACAATTTTCCCATTTCTAATAAAAGCGCTAACTGCCATTGCCGCATCATTGCGGTGCGCTGCATAAGCACCATTGGTCGTTTCTAAATGTATATATATAGTTTTATTTTTATAGTTATTTAAAGCATCTTGAACCTTTTTATCGTCTATCGGCTGCATTTTTTGCAATTTCCTCCTCTAATAGCTTGTAAAACATATTATACGCTAAAAAGCAGCTCAATCATAAACATTCAAACTGAACCGCGTAATTAGTTTACCATATTTTAAAATTCATTTAAAAAGAATCCCCCGAAGCGTGAGCAGACGTATGAGCATCTCCTTCTAAGTGAAAAAAACGTGCGATTTTTTTCATACAAAACGCTCATGACGATAATTCGTCACCATCTAGAATGAAAATTGGAGGTGGATTTTCTTTCACTTCACTGTAAACTTCTATCGAATTTTAGAGGCTCGTGAAAGAAAATCCACCTCCAAGTACCTATTTTCATACAAAATCAGCATGAAGACGTGCCATCACTATTTAACATATAAAATTCAGGGTTTTCCTTTCCAGCTTTCAGCTTTCCAACTAACCAACGAAACGTTATTCGCTTGCTATGCTACGATTTAATTGAACTTGTTTTTCATACTGAGCTTTTAAAATCCCGTAATAGACGACATCTTCATATTTTCCCCATTTTAAAACGTGTTCAGTGAATGTTCCTTCTTGTTGAAGACCAAGTTTTTTCATTACTTCAATTGAAGGGATGTTCTTTTTCATCACTGCAGCCCAAACACGATTTAATTGTAATTTCTCAAACGCAAACTCCATCATTTTTCTAGAAGCCTCAGTCGCAAACCCATTGTCCCAATAGTCTTTACCGATCCAGTACGCTAACTCGCCTCGTTTATGGTTTAAGGCAACGTATAACATCACACAACCTACTAGCTCCATCGTTCCCTTTAAAATAATCGCAAAGCAGTAACTACTTCCTTTATTTATTTTTTCATTATATCGCTCAATCCAAAGTTCAGCTAATCCTTCTGGAAAAGGGTGCGGAATATGCATTGTCGTTCTAGCTAACTCTTTATCTTTTGCCAAATTTTCAACGGCTTGCGCATCTTTTAGCTCAAATGGTCTTAATATTAGGCGATCCGTTTCAAAAAACAGCATAACTCATTCCTCCCCTCGTATGATAAACCTCTATCGTTTAATTAGACAAAACCATTCTATCTCCTGCCTAAAACGAATTTTTTGTGAATGTTAAAAAATACCATTGTTTATTCTCAACAAATATAATAATATATAAGTATAGAAATACACGCGATACTTACCTGCGATGAACGTGGGCTTAAGATGTCTCAAACCGATGCATTGTTTACGGGAATTCAAATTGTTACTCGGACAACAAGCCAAGTAAGCTAATTGGAAGTTGAAAAAGTAACTGCGAATACCCACCTGCTTGAGAGCGGGTTTTGAGGCACAACAAGCTACGTCAGAGCGGGGGAACAAAATTATTATTTAAAGCCAGCTTTCATTTGAAAGCTGGCTTTTTGTGTGTTGCTAATTATTAATGTTAAAGCCTCACAGTCAACCAAGGCCAAAGATATAGTTACTAATCATTACTTTCTTTACGAATTACTTTTGCTCTTGCGTAGCTAAGTTCCTCTTTTTGTAATCGCTCTTTTCTAACATCTCGTAAAACCATTCTAACCGTTTTTCTAATTCGCTTCCTATTTTCCATGAATAACAACACTCCATTTTCTTTAGATTTTGTTTTCATGTGAGTGAATTTCATTACCTAAATTGAGCCATATCAAACTAGATGTAGTTGCGAGAGGTTTAATGCAACTGTATTTAAATACTTAATGGCGATCATTAAATGATGAAATTCATTAATACGTTTATAGAAAAACCTTCACTGTAAGAAGTGAAAAGTTTTTTTATACGTTAAGAAACTTTTGTATGAAAAAAGGTGGGTGATTTTCTGAACGAGCCTCTAAAACTCGTTAGAGGTTTACAGCGAAGAGAAGGAAATCGCCCTCCTTTTACATTTTAGATGGTGACGGATATGCCGTCATGAACGTTTTGTAATAACGATAGGTTTAGAAAAAGCTTATGTGTCAAAAGTAACGTTTATGACAGCGCATCATTAATAAACGACCATCAGGGAACAATATCTTCAATATGTTCACAAACGAGAGAATTTCATAATTACCTAAATTGAGCTATATCAAACTATATGTAATTGCGAGCGACTTAACGCAACTACATATAGATATTTAATGGCGATAATATTGAATGCTGAAATTCAATAAATCCTAATGTACATTAAAGATTTAGGAGATAAAAAATGAGATCAATACCTATATCAACAATGATTTGGGAAGAATACAAAGCGATATCGGGATCATTTGTTCTTTTGGTCGCCTAAAAAAGTGCATCCAAAAAAAGTGTCAGCACCGGCAGCCACTAAACATAGTCGTTCTCACGTCTATACGTAGTAGCCACCTTGATGAACTGACACTTTTTGTGAAACTGAAATTTTCAACACTCTAACATTCGTATTTACCCCGAGATCGTATCTCCATAGTACTCCACAATACTTCCTGCTTGTGTAGATAGCACTTCAAATCGGGCATCGATACGTTCTTTTAGTTCTGGAACGTGTGAAATAATCCCTACAAGTCGACCGGTACTTTGAATCTCAACTAATGTTTCAATCGCATTTTCTAAAGACTCAGCATCTAAAGTTCCAAAACCTTCGTCGATAAACATCGTTTCCATCGATACTCCTCCAGAAAAGCTTTGTACTATATCAGCTAGCCCTAATGCTAAAGAAAGAGAAGCTTTAAAGCTTTCCCCGCCAGATAAAGTTTTCACGTGACGGGTCTTTCCTGTATATTGATCAAAAACAAGTAGCTCAAGACCACTTTGAGCAGTTCCTTTTGAACGTTCTGTTTTTCTTTGTAGCTCATAGCGTCCACTTGTCATTTTATTAAGTCGAGCGTTCGCTGCAACTAAAATTTCGTCTAAAAATGCCGCTAAAACATATCGTTCAAATGTTACTCGATACGTATTTTTACCTGTGGCAATATTGGCAAGTTCTCCTACCGTTTTATACTGCTCTTCAACAGAAGCGATCTCACTATTGATTTTTTCAATCGCAACGATAATGCTACTATTCGTTTTGACTTTATGGTATAGAATGTTTCTATTTTCTTGAAGTTGTTCAATTTCAGTATTAATTGCGTTCAATTGCTCATACAGTTTCTCAAGATCAGGCTTTTCTACACCCTCTAGACGTGTAACTAATTCGTTATAACGATCTGTTACAGAACGAACCTCTTCGCGATAAGCTTGTACACTTGCTTCTAATTTACGAATTTCAATTTCTGGTAACTTCGCTTGACTATATTCAATAAGCGAATTAAACCCCACTTCTTGTAATTTCTCATTAAATGCCTTCTTTAATTGTTTTTGTCTATTCGCTAGTTCAGAAACGACCTTTTGTAGTGAAGATATTGTTCCTTCCGCCGAAGCAATCTGCTGCAGTGATTCATTGACAGCTTTTTGAGCGTTATGTAATGCAGATTGTAATGCATTCATTCGATCTTGTTCACCCGTTAACTTCTTTTTAAACTCTTCCACATTTCTCAAGCTTTCTGGAATTGTTTCAGACAGTCGATCAAGATCCCTTCGCTTCTCAACATAGGATGTATATTGACCTTCATATTGTTCAACCACTTTACTTAATTGAGCTTTCAAACTATGTCTTTTTTCATTAATGGTATGAATGTCACTCTCTACTTGTTCAGCTTTTTTCGTTTTTGCTTCAAGTTCATTTAATTTATTTTTAAACGCTAAACATTGATGATCACACTGCTCTTCTAGTTCTTCTAAAGCATAAGAGCGCAATTGATATGGGAGCTGTTCACTTACTTCATCTGCAAGTGCAATTACTAAATCCATTTGCGTCTCAAACTGAGACTTAGCTTCATAGTAAGACGCATCTAATTTTTGCTTTTTTTGTTCTAACTGTTTAACAGATTTTTGTACTTCTTTAATTTCTTCATCTGTAGGCATACCTTCATGTAAATTTGCTTTATCTGGATGGTGCTTTGAGCCACAAACAGGACAAGGGTCCTCTTCCGTTAATTTTTGTGCTAATAACGAAGCCTGCCCTTTATTCCAAGCATCAAAAAGTTCTTGTAAGCGTTCATTTTCTTCCTCTAACTCGTCTTCGAGATCTTCTCTATCATCTTCACAAGCGGAGAAATGCTTTTCAAAACTAATTAACTTCGCTTTGTTTTTTAATAATTCACGAATTTTTTCGAGCATCGTCGTTTCTTTGACTAATTTCATTGAAAGGTCTGATTTTTCGAGCTTTGCTTCATTGATACTATCTTTTTCTTGTAAAAGAGCTTCCGACCTCTCTTCAATCGTTACAAGTTGTTCTTCTAACGTTTCCTTCTCGGAACTCATCTTACTTAATTGCTTACCTAAAAGGTTTACATCTTTTTCAACCGTCGAAAAGGAAAGAATATCTTTCTCTAGTGCTTGTAACTCATTAATCCCTTTTTGGCAAGCTTCACGTTCACTAACTTTATCTTCCTCAACTTTTAACTTCGATTCCTTATGTTGCAATTCACTTTTTAATTTATCTAAAAGGTTGTTAGCATTTTTTAATTCTTGGTCTTTCGTCACTACTTGACGATCGATTTCAAGACACTGCTCTTCTAGCTGAGCAATAACTAGTGCTTTGTTCGCTAATTGAATCTTTTCTTTTACGTGTTCAAATTCCTGTTCTTGTGATTGCAATTGCTCTTTTTGCGAAAGAATACGTTCTTTCGCTTCTAATTGTTCGATCAAATGATTTCCATGGTGAATTTCTTTTTCAATAAACTGACGCTTTTCTTCTCTACTAGTGATCTCATTACTGAAGCCTTTTAGCTTTGCCTCATCATCTTTAACTAAGATTGATAAATGCTCCAACAATTGCTCTATATTTATATGATCTTCTTTTAATAAATGCTGTAAATGATCATTTCCTTCAGCTTGAATACGGCTTATATAGGTGCTGCGTTCATGGACGCTCTTCTCTACTTCTTTTCTCAATTGACCAGCTTTTTCTTTAAGTGCATCTTCAATACGCTTATAGTGCTCAGTATGAAAAAGCTTTTGTAATATTTTCTCTTTATCTTTACTATCAGAAACTAATAACTTGCGAAATTCGCCTTGAGGGATCATCATAATCTGGCGAAACTGATGGCAATCAATTTTCATAATTTCATTGATTTTTTCTTCAACATCACGAACATTCGCCGCAAGTAATGTCTCTTCGTCACCTAACTCATAAAGTTCGGCTTTTGCTCCTTGGGTTGTTGTTCCTTCGCCTCTTGACTTTTTCTTTTCTTGCTGTGGACTTCTTTTGATGAAATACCTTTTTTCCCTTAATTGAAATTCAAGTGTAACCTCTGTCAATGTTTCGTCATCAGCAAATTGACTACGAAGGTCACTACCGCCCCGGTCGTCACCACTTGCTCTACCATAAATAGCAAAACTGATTCCATCAAAAATTGTCGTTTTCCCGGCCCCTGTAGCGCCTGAAACAACAAACATTGTTTTTTCTCCTAGTTGTGTAAAGTCCACTTCCTGCTTATTAGCATACGGCCCAAACGCTTGCATCGTTAATTTTAATGGTCTCACTTACAACCACCACCCTTGTTTGCACCAACATTATTAATGATGGCGGATATGACTTCTTTCTTTTCATCTGTAAAACTATTAGTTGTCATTTCTTGATAAAAATCATTAAATAAATGGATTGTGTCACGCCCGTTATTCGTATCTATATGGAACTGACTCGTTTTTTTGGCATCTTTTTGTTCTATCTTCCGCTCTAAATGAAGAACATTCGGATAAACTGAACGTAGTTTGCCGATCGGGTCAATGAGTGCCCCTTCATCAAGTAATGATATTTTTAAGTAGTCTTCTACTTGTTGACTTTGGTAAAAGCTAACATCTAACAATTCATCTAAATGTCCTTCGACAATTCTCATATCGCGCTCAGGAACTAGACTTTTATACTCTACATTGAATTGACCGTTTTCTTCCATCGTAACGATCGATATCGACTTATTTTGCTTCGCTTCAGAAAAAGAGTACTTCATTAAAGAACCTGAATAATGAACTGTCGGATGATTAATTGCACTTGGACTATGAAGATGTCCTAACGCTGTATAATCGAACGGCGAAAAAACATCGGCATTTACACATTCCGAACCCCCAACGGACAAAGTTCGCTCTGAATCGGATTGCATTCCCCCTAAGACGAAAGCATGTCCAACGAAAACGTTCGCTTCATTTGGATTCATCGACTCCTCGAGTGAAGCAACAATTCGTTTCATCGCTTCCTCATGGTTTACAATCGAATCGTCATCGTACAAGTAACGGATCGTTCCAGGATCAGAATACGGGATTAAGTGAAAGTTAACTCCCTTTATTTGCACTGCCTTTGGATTTAGTGTCGGTTTCCCTTCAATATACAAATCACTCTTTCGAAAAAGTTGGTTCCCAAAATGAATCCGCTCCGCACTATCATGGTTCCCGGAAATCGCTAAAACCGGCGTGTTAAGCTCCGTCGTTATGGTATAAAGTACATCGTGTAATAAGTCGACAGCTTTTGTAGGTGGGACCGAACGATCATATAAATCCCCAGCAATAATCACTGCATCAGGCTTTTCTTCTTCAACCACTTTAATAAACTGCTGTAACATACTTTTTTGGTCATCTGTCATATGAATTCCGTGAACGAGTTTACCTAAATGCCAATCGGCTGTATGAATAAACTTCATAGTATCTTCCCCCGTTTTTTTATCGATAATCTCTCCCCTTTCCAGAGTCACTAATTTCAATTAGCTTTTCTGGATACGGCTCAAAATACGATTGTTTTAGTAAATATGGATTATCAAAGCGAATTGCCCACGATTTTAATAGACTTGTTACACTACTAAGTGGGACTTTCTTTTTTTGATATTTATCAATCATTTGTATAAAAAATTGTTTTTCTTTTGTTGATAATTCTTTCGAAAAATAGCCAAATAAATGCTGACTAACACTAATATTTGATGTGTATTTCGGGAATTTTGCAAATAAGTTATATAAATACTTTTCATATAAAGTAAAGATTTCTTGTAAAGGGTTCTTATCATGATTGCCAACAATATTTCCGAGTTTTTTTAAAACGGCTGGCTGATAAGCCATGAATAAGTATTTATTACGAGCATGATACTCTACGAGGTCGGCTAACAGACCCTCGCTTTTTAACTTTTTAAACTGGGCGATCGCAAATAGTTTCGTAAAAAAATGTTCACGTATCATAAAATTTTTTAATCTTCCTTCATCCTCAATGGCTAAATGTGAAAACTCTTCAAGTACTTTTTTGCCGAATAATCCACTACTAGTGCGCACAACCGGGGACTTTTCTATACCACTATATACTTTCACATCATTAATACCACAACTCGGTGAGCGGTTTTTTAAAATAAAACCGTCAATATCACCAACTTCACTTAAAAACTGGTCGGAAAATTGGTTCATTTTATGAGTAAAGTCTAGATTATTTGCTGGCTGGACGAGAGTATCTAAGCCGTGATCATCAACTACGCGAATTACATCGCGAGGCGTTCCTAATCCTATTTCCACCTCTGGGCATACAGGAATAAACTGTACGTAAGGCATTAAATTACGAACGGTTTGATCTCGAATGATTTCGCCATCGTAACGACACTCTTGAAATTCTAAACATTTGCTTACTACAACCTTTGGTTTAACGAACTCGCTCATTTGCTCCTCCATTTACATTCAAATTATGAAATTCACTCAGTTAAATACTTTTTCATTATTTCCTGTAACGGTGGATTATATAAAAAACATCGATCAGCGCTTTCTTTTTCCATACAAACCCCCATGGCGATGCAACGTCACCGTCTAAGACGAAAAAGCCACCATGCCTGAATTCCCATCATTACCTTGTATGTAAATATCATGCGCTTCCCTAACCAACAAACTAACTAACCAACTACCTAACTCTTTATCTTTTTATTAATTTCATCCAAAAGCTTAATGATTTCTGAAAAGCCGATAACGAAAACGCCACTGACAACTGCACTAATAAAAAATAGTAAGCCAGTGAAATCTGAAAGCATTAAGAAAACACCCACGGCACCACCGAAAATAATTGTCAATACACCGATAACAAATAAAACTCTTGCAACTTTATTGTTCATAATTACTGCTCCTCAACTTTTTTAAAAATGACTTCTCTTTTGCTGTCGCAATAGTGCCATTCTCCATTGATGTTGTGGTGCTTTAATGCGAGATCAATATGAAGCATCGCTATACCGCGATCGATTTCTTTCGGTACATTTGTTTCTTCGTCTGGTTTGTCTAACTTTACAGTAATAGAATAATCCTCTCCGATAACGAAACGCACAGGTTGACGATTATAAGCGGATGGAGAAAGCCGAGCTGCTTGAAGAGCGGCTTCAATCCATGTAGGCCACTTATCTGCTTCCATACCTTCAACTAACTCGGAAAGAGGCTTTCGTTGTTGGTAGTCACCGACTCGACTCATCATTTTTTCTGTAAAACTATAGTTTTTTCTAGCATAGCCGATCGGCAGAACTGAAATTATCTTCTCATTCTTTTTAAGTTTTACTTCTTTAGAGCTCTTTTCATTAAAAACTCCCCCTACCCAACAACTTGCCAAGCCTTGTACAGTAACTTCTAAAGCAAGAGCTTGTCCCATATATCCACCTTTTTCCATACTGAACGGATCGATATTTTGTACAACTACAGCAATATAAGTAGGTGCTCCGGTAATTTTCCCGTAAGGACCTACTACATCTTTCAAAATTTGATCGGGAGCACTGTCTACTAATTTCAAGCTAACATCTTTATGTAGTTTATTTAATTGACTTATTACTTTTTTCAATGTTTCAATAACTTCATCTTCAATTGGTTTTGAAATAAATGTTCTTCTCGAACGTCGACTCTCAATTACTTTAAACCAACTTTCAAACGGTAACGTCAACGTTAACCACCACCTAAATCTCGATACAATTCCATAAATATTATAGCATATCTAAAAGAGAGCTGAAATTTTTAAGCATACAAAACGTTCATGACATTACACCATGTTTAATATGGAAAAGGTCTGTTCCAAAACAATGTGTCTAACACTGATGGAACAGACCTTTTTAATTATATTAATAGTTTTGTGTAAGGAATTAATGAACGCGTTATTTGATACGATTAAGTATTCATTGTCATTTTCATTATTATTTTGGAATAAAGTTCATGAAGTTTTGATAGCAAAAGCCCGCTACTTGTTCTTCTGTGTAATGCTTTAATAATTCCTGAACTAATTTTGGATATTTAGAAGAGTTTTCCAACCCTTTCACATATTTAGTGATGCCATCAAAATCAGAGCCAAGACAAATATGTTTTTCGCCCCCTAGTGAACAAAAGTGCTCGATGTGACGAATCACATCTGCTATTGTTGCTTCCCCCGTTTCACTAATAAATGGTGGGGTAAAAACAATACCGATTAATCCGTTATTGGCAAACATTGCTTTTGCTTGATCATCGTTTAAATTCCGACGATGGTTACACAATGTAATTGAGTTTGAATGAGTAGCGATCGGGTATTTCGATAATTCCATCACATCCCAAAATCCTTTTATACTTAGATGTGAAACGTCTGTAAGTACTTGATGAGCATTATTTAGCTGAACTACTTCTTTACCGAAGTCCGATAAACCAGCACCACGGCTTTCGCCAACACCATCTGCTACTAAGTTAGCATTGTTCCACGTTAACCCGAGCGATTTAACCCCTAAATCGTAAAGGTGTTTTAACTTATTAATATCGTTTCCGAAGGCATCTGCACCCTCTAATGTTAACACGGCTCCAATTTCTCCATCTTGCAACGTGTTAAAATCAGACCAATTTTCAATTTTTTTAATTTGCTCGTGCTTACCAACGACTTCACGGTGGAAAATGTCAATTTGCTCTAAGGCTAGTTTGTATTTTTCATCAGAAGGAGTTTCTGGTTCGATAAAAATCGCAAACAGCTGCCCTTTGACATTTCCTTGTTGCAGTCTTTCTACATTTGTATCTACTTCTGGACTATTTGTAAAAGATCGTTCTTTATTTTCCCAAAGCTTTAATAATGCATCGCAATGTGTATCAATAATTTTCACCGTAGCACTCTCCCCTAACTATTTTACATAAACTGCTCAACAAAATATCGTGGATTTAATTTCTCACCTGTTACTTTTTCGATTTTTTCATTCCAATGATAGCGACCACCGTGGATAAAATATTGATCCTTTAAAAATGTACCTACATCATGAGTGAAAAAGTCTTCGGTTACATTTTTTTCAATATAATGATGAAGTTGAGAAGCTGTTAATTCTCCTAGTAAATAATTTTGGTAATAAACAGGTGCGATCGTAAAGTGAATTTTCGCTGCCCAATCAGGTTCATCTCGACCTTCAGGCGGGTTCACAAACTGGACTTCCTTTACTATTTTCCACCAAAGTGCATTTAAATCTTGATCTGGGTTTTCATAGAGTTCCCTTTCGAAAAATACGAACGTTATAATCCAACGACCTGCTATGAGCATTTGTCTTTGCAAGGCTTTTTTTAGTTTTGGAGTAATTTCTTCTGCTTCATTTTTAGGAACGCCTGCGAACTGTTCAAGCCAGTTTGGATTTTTTGACATTCTTCCGTAAAACATCGCAATAGCTTCAGTACTTAAAATGTGAGAGTAACCTCTCAACATAAACGGTAAGTTTTGATCAACGTACTTGTCATAAACAGCATGACCAAATTCATGTAGCATTGTAGCCATCCAATAATCCGACTGATTAATATTACAAAGCACGCGAATATCACCGTCACGATTGATGTTAGACATAAACGCATGCTGATTTTTCTTGTCACGTGGGTATAAATCACTTTTCTCCAATAAATCTGTTATGTCAAGTCCCATCGCTGTAAACGTATCGACAGTGATTTGCTCAATATCTTTGCCTTCATAATATTGGTCTAAATTTAAATCTTTGGCCGGAGGCGCCTCTTGGAAAAAAGGATCGGCATAATGCCATGGGCGTAATTCTGAAACCGTAATTCCAAACCTTTCTGCTAACTCTTCATCTAATTCACCCTTCACTTTTGCAAAAGATTCATCAGACTGGTCTTTTAATGATTGAAACATTGAAAAAATCTCGTCTCGATCTAATTCTTTTAGTTTGAACGCCATCTCATGATGGTTTTTAAAACCTAGCTTTAGAGCTGCTTCGTTACGTATCTTTACTAATGAAATCACTTTTTCGGCAACTTCATTTCCTATTTGCTTACTTGCTTCCCATGCTTTTTTCCTTTCATCTAAATCATTACTATTGATTAAAATTTGACGAATTTCATTTTCAGAAACTTTATTTCCATCTAATGTAGCTCGAAATAAGTTAAAGGTACTGCTAAGTTCCGTTGAAGTTTCTACCATTTTTCGTAAAACTTCTTCAGGGAGTTGGTTTTCTACAAGGTTTGAGTAAAGGGATTGTAACTGCCTTTTATGTAATGAATCAATTTCCGTTTCTTGCAAATACTGTTTTACCTTCTCAAATAATTCTTTATTACTGTAGTAAGATTTTATTGCAACACCACGATCAACAGTAAGCTTTTGCCACTCAGGATCTCCAGTGGTCGCTGTTTTCCAGCTTGCTTCTGAGTATTCTGTATAAAGCTTTGCTAAGTTTTTGTTTTGTTCTTCTAAAAATTGCTGTAAAGACACCTTTATTCTCCCTCCATTTTTCGTTCTCTAGATTATTGTACAATTATTTCGCCTTACTAAAAATCCGGGGTCACCATTTTTTTCGGATCAACAATTTGATCATATTGTACTTCGGTTAAGTGGCCACTTTTTATAGCTGCCTCTTTTAAGGTTAACCCCTCTTGATGAGCTTTTTTAGCAATTGATGCCGCATTATCGTAACCGATATGTGGATTAAGCGCAGTAACAAGCATTAATGAATTTTTCAAATGATTATCGATCTCATCCAGATTTGCTTCAATCCCGATCGCACAGTTTTCATCGAATGAACGAATAGCGTCAGCAAGTAGTGTTGCTGATTGAAGGAAATTATATATAGTCACCGGCTTAAAAACATTTAGTTCAAAATTACCTTGGCTTGCAGCAAAGCCGATCGTCGCATCGTTGCCTATTACTTGTGAAGCGACCATCATTAACGCTTCACTTTGAGTAGGATTCACTTTTCCTGGCATTATTGAGCTTCCAGGTTCGTTAGCCGGTATCGAAATTTCACCAATCCCACAACGTGGACCACTAGCAAGCCAGCGAATGTCGTTAGCAATTTTCATTACATCGGCCGCTAACGCTTTTAAGGAGCCGTGTAAATAAACTAACTCATCATGACTTGTTAAAGCATGGAATTTATTCTTAGCTGTCATAAACGACTTATTTGTTGAACGATTTATTTCTTCAGCGACATATTGACCAAAATTAGGGTGTGCATTAATGCCTGTCCCAACTGCAGTTCCGCCTATAGCTAATTCTTTTATATGTTGTACTCCCTCTTTAATCATCACTTCGCACTTTTCGACCATCCGGTGCCAGCCACTAATTTCTTGACCTAAAGTTAATGGTGTTGCATCTTGAAGATGGGTACGCCCTATTTTAATAATTTCTGCAAATTCCTCACTTTTTTTTGCCAATGTTCTTTTGAAGCTTTGTACACTCGGTAGTAGCTCGTCTTCGACTTTAATTAGTGCAGCAATATGCATCGCTGTCGGAAATGTATCGTTTGAACTTTGCGATCGGTTCACATCATCATTCGGATGAATTGCAACTGTTGAATTCTTTTTTTTCAAAATTTCATTTGCTTTATATGCAACAACTTCATTTACATTCATATTCGATTGTGTACCACTACCTGTTTGCCAAACGACGAGAGGGAAATGTTCAAAGTTTGCACTCCTTCTTAACTCATCAATGGCCATAACAATTGCTTCAGCTTTTTCATTTTCCAAGTTCCCTAACCTTTGATTGGCGACTGCTGCAGCTTTTTTTAATACTAAAAAAGCATCAATCATTTCGATTGGCATTTTTTCAGTTCCAATTTTAAAGTTTTGGCGACTTCTTTCCGTTTGTGCGCCCCACCAACGGTCTGATGGAACTTGAATTTCTCCTAGGGTATCCTTTTCAATTCGATAAGACAAAACTACCCCTCCAATTTTTCGTTAATTGTTCATCTTTTTTACATTTCCCCTTCTTATAAAAACATAATCATTGCTAAATCTAATGACAGAAAAAAATAGACGATAGCTGCAAGTATTCCTACACCAATAAGAATTCTAACTAATTTACTAATTACTTTTATAAATAAGAAAATCGCTAAAATTACAATTATAATAATCGGCCAATCCAATCCATTCACCTCCAAATAAAACCAATAGTTTTGTAACATTAATTAACAAAAAACGTCTAAAATAAAGAAGGTCATAAGAAAAAAGCAAGCCTTGGTAAGCCCTGAAAAGCGCTTACTAACATAGCACACAACATATTAAAAAGCAGCGGGGAAAGGAGCTATGTTATGAAAAATAAATGGTTGTATGCGATCATCATTTTATGTATTGTCCTGTTTACTTTTTTAGCTTATTTGATCGGTTTTACGCAAAGCTCGAGCGAACTTAAATATAGTAACGAAAAACTCAAAGCTACAGAAAAACAACTTCAAATTGTAGAAAAACAATATGAAGAACTTAATAAAGAACTTAAAGAAAATGAGCAACAGTTAGAACAGAATGAACGTGAAGATACGAGTAAAATAAAACAACAATTAAAGATCATCAATGAAAAGAAACAAACGATTGACAAGCAAGAAATAGAAATAGAACAGTTACAAGAAAAGATCAACAATTTAAACACACAATTAAAGGATTTGAAAGATGAGATTCAAGCCAAACACCCAAAAGATGAAAACGATAAAAAAGTATTCCTCACCTTTGATGACGGACCAACAACGCTAACGAACGAAATATTAGACATTTTAGCAGACCATGAAGTCAAAGCTACTTTTTTTACGATCGGCAAACGAATGGAACAGTATCCTGAAATCGTCAACAATACGTACGAAAATGGACATATGGTACTACCACATTCATATTCGCATGACTATGCTATATATACCACTTTTGATACGTTTTATAAAGACTTTTATAAAACTGAAGATGTGTATAAATCCATATTAGGATTTGAAGCACCGCCATTTTTCCGCTTTCCAGGGGGCTCTTCCAATCATAGTTCGTTTCAATATGGCGGAAAACAGTTTATGCCTAACTTAACTGCCGATGTTCGAGATAAGGGATACCATTATATTGATTGGAACGTATCCTCCGGAGATGCAAGCCCGATCGCAAATGAACCGAAAAAAATGATAGAGCAAATAAAAAAAGGGTCAAGAAACAAAGATCTTGTCGTAACGTTATTTCATGATGTCGTCCCTAATAAGGCGACTGCTAAAATTTTACCTGACGTTATTGAGTTTTATAAAAAAAACGGATATACATTTCGCACTTTTCGTGATATTACAGACGATGAACTACAAAAGATGAAAAGCAAAGGAATAGCCAACAAAACAATTATTCGCTAACTACTGTAAAAAACTTCTAATTATTTCGTGATATGGGGGGAGTGTGCAGTAAAAGCGAGTGCAGAATGCTCAATTTGATGCTTTGGATTACTCATCTCTTTTTTTGAGCTAGGAAGAGAAATCATTCACGCGCTCATCTCTTGGTTTGAACTAAGAAAGAGTCATCATTCGAGCGTTGGATTACTCTTCTCTGATTTTGAACTCAGAAGAGTAATCATTCCGGAGTTTGGATTACTCTTCTCTGATTTTGAACTCAGAAGAGTAATCATTCGGGCGTTTCGATTACTCTTCTTTGGTTTTAAGTCGAGAAGAGTAATCAGTTCGGCGTTTCGATTTCTCTTCTCTAGTTTTAAGTTAGGAAGAGTAATCAGTTTCTTTCGCAGAAAAAGATTATCTTTAGAAGGTGTGGATGATTTGACGGTTACAGATAAAGGGCACGTAAGAATTTTTCACTTGACCTAACCGAGTTTCACATCAACTAAAAGGGAACGCAAGAAGATCTCGCGTGCCCGAACGAAGCGTGACATCCCCAAAAAGGTAACGCGAGACCTTCTCGCGTGCCCGAACGAAGCGTGACATCCCCCAAAAGGTAACGCGAGACCTTCTCGTGTTCCCGAACGAAGCCGTCACATCACCCAAAAGGTAACGCAAGACCTTCTCGTGTTACCTAACGAAGCGTTACACTCACCAAAAGGTAACGCGAGAGCTTCTTGCGTGACCCAACCGAGTGCCACACCCATCAAAAAGTAACTCAAAATCATCATCATACCCCACAGTACATGTCCGCCCAACTGCTGCGCACTCCCCCCATAATACGAAGCAACACGATACTGCGCACTCCCCCCATAATGTGCACACGCCCCTCCCACCAGCACAACAATTCATAGTCCAATGATCCATGTTATGATAATGTTATAATGAATTAAGAAATTTTTAAATAAGCTAATTATAAATAGATTTTTAAATGTTTAATAGATTTCTAATCTAATTAAGGGGGCAAATATTTGATGATTTACAATCGTTCTGAAACAACAGGAATGCTCGAAGCAATTTTAGATAGTATCGATGAGGCCATTCATGTTGTTGATGAGAACGGCGTCACCATTTATTACAATAAAGTTGCGGCCAGTCACGACGGGCTTGCGATGGGTGAAGTTGTCGGAAAACATTTACTAGAGGTTTTTCCATCATTATGCGAACAAACAAGCACACTATTAAAAGTGATAAGTATTAAAAAACCGATTTATAACCAACATCAAACATATCAAAATTTACGCGGCGAAGTTGTCGATACAGTAAACACAACGATTCCTATTTTTTCTGACGAAAAGATTATCGGTGCTGTAGAAATTGCGAGGAATCTAACAAAAGTAAAAAAATTGTCAGAAAAATTATTAGACTTAGAAGCAAGAATTCATACGAACAAAAAACAAAAATTGCAATTACATAACGAAAACGCCAAATTTCAACTTACTGATATCATCACAGCAAATAAACATATGGAACAATTAAAAGAAGCTGCATTAAAAGTTGCTGCAACTCCATCTCCTATCTTAGTTTGTGGTGAAACAGGAACAGGAAAAGAATTGTTTGTTCAAGCCATCCATAACAGTTCACCTAGACGTGAGGAACCTTTTATCGCGCAAAACTGTGCAGCGATCCCCTCTTCACTATTAGAAGGAATATTGTTTGGAACTACAAAAGGTAGCTTCACTGGAGCTGTTGACCGTGCAGGTTTATTCGAATTAGCGCATGGTGGTACGTTATTTTTAGACGAAATAAACTCGATGCCTTTAGACTTGCAAGCAAAACTATTAAGAGCCCTTGAAGATGGCGTTATCCGCCGTGTCGGTAATACGAATGGATATTCTGTTAATACACGGGTTATCGTTGCTATGAATGAAGATCCACTACATTGTGTGAAAGAAGAAGTTCTTCGTGAAGATCTCTATTATCGAATAAACGTCGTCTCTTTCCACCTACCTCCTTTAAGAGACCGAAAAGAAGACATTGCACTTTTAACCTCCCATTTTATAAAAAAATATAACTATAAGTTCCAAAAACTTGTAACTACCATTAATGATGATGTCAGTGAACTTTTTCATTCGTACCATTGGCCAGGGAATGTTAGAGAGTTGGAACATATTATTGAAGCAGCTATGAACATGGTTGATAATGATACAATCACATATAACCATTTGCCTGATTATTTTTTAAAAAGAGTCAACACGAAGGCTTCAAACAAAATACAACCTCTTAAAGAGACGATGGAAAAGACAGAAATTCGGCTCATTCAATCAGCTTTATCAGAAACCAATTGGAACATAAAGGAAGCAGCTAAATTACTATGTATCCCCCGACAAACGTTACAATATAAAATTTCAAAATATAATCTTAAAGGTGCCGAATAATCGGCATCTATTCTTTTGTCCTCATGCCGAAAATTCAGCACAAAACAAGCCGTTCGTTCAAAATGAGTTTTTTTTAATAGTGTCGGGCTCTATTTAAGCTTACTGAGACCTAATTCAGCGCTCTATCCAGTGATTATTTTTTACAAAAACTCAAAAAGCAACTTGGCACACTTATTGCATTATATTTAAGTGTACATTACAAAGAATGTAGGAGGTCATTTGTTTGAAATACGATTTATACAAACCGAAAAGGCATTGGAAAGAGATTGAATTATGGAAAGATGTTACAGATGAACAGTGGAATGATTGGATTTGGCAACTAACGAATACGATAAAAACGGTGGAAGATTTAAAGAAAGTCGTTAACCTTACGGAAGATGAAGAAGAAGGCGTTCAAATATCAACAAGGACGATACCGTTAAACATAACACCTTATTACGCTTCATTAATGGACCCAGACGATCCGCGCTGTCCGATTAGGATGCAATCTGTTCCTATTTCAGCTGAAATCGAAAAAGAAAAATACGATAAAGAAGATCCATTATCAGAAGATGAGGATTCACCAGTACCAGGCCTTACTCACCGCTACCCTGATCGCGTGTTATTTTTAGTCACTAACCAATGTTCTATGTATTGTCGTTACTGTACGAGAAGACGTTTTTCCGGGCAAATTGGGATGGGGGTTCCTAAAAAACAATTAGATGCTGTCATTAACTATATTCAAGAACACGAAGAGATCCGTGACGTTTTGATCTCTGGCGGAGACGGACTACTCATTAATGATCAAATCTTAGAGTATATTTTGAAAAATTTACGCAACATTCCTCATGTTGAAATTATTAGAATTGGTACAAGAGCGCCTGTCGTCTTTCCACAAAGAATTACCGAAGATTTATGTAACATGTTAAAAAAGTATCACCCAGTTTGGATTAATACTCACTTTAACACATCATTAGAAATTACCGAAGAATCGAAAAAAGCTTGTGAAATGTTAGCGAATGCTGGAATACCTTTAGGAAATCAATCTGTTATTTTAAAAGGAATTAATGATAGTACGTCCATCATGAAAAAATTAATGCATGACCTCGTAAAAATACGAGTACGTCCGTACTATATTTATCAGTGTGATTTATCAGAAGGGATCGGCCACTTTAGAGCTCCTATTTCTAAAGGATTAGAAATAATTGAAGGACTACGTGGTCATACCTCTGGATATGCTGTCCCTACTTTTGTAGTTGACGCTCCAGGAGGCGGGGGTAAAATTTCTGTCCAGCCTAACTACATCATTTCTCAAAGTGCTGAAAAAGTGATATTGCGAAACTTTGAAGGTGTGATAACATCCTATCCGGAACCAAATAATTACGAAAGCGGAACAGCGGATGAATATTTTAATGAATACTATAATATTCAAGAAGAAGAAACAACAACTGGAGTTCATGCTTTAATGAAGGAGCAAAAGTCGACGTTAGTTCCTAATGGAACACAGAGGATCAATAAACGTAAAAACTATGAAACTGATAATAGCCATGCTTCATTAAAGGATAAACGCCAAAAGAGAGATTTATTGAAAGAGAAAAAGTGGAAATCAAAAACAGAAAAAGAACGAGGTACCTTGAAGGAAAAAGCTTAAATAGAGGGAGTTCCTAAAGTGTCTGACACCACACATAACTAGGTGATATAGACAGATAGATTTAACATCTGTCTATATTTCGGTGACTAACGGTGTCTGACACTTTGTTTTGGAACACCCTTCTCTTATTTTTTTACATTTTTCGTCCATACGTTCATGTCTTCCAAACCAGAAGATATGACACAGTTTTTAATAAGAGTTCCTTCGAAATGATAACCAAGTCGCTTTACTGTCATATTCATGCCAACGGAAACGGATCTTGTAATCGAATAAAACATGTATACACTACGAGATATAAGAACTTTTTCTAATTCAATAATGATATGGGTTAATAATTGCTGTCCCCGATAAGCTGGGTCTGTAGCACAGTCGGTAATTTCTGCGCCACCATAAGGTGTTAACATTGCTGAAGCTACTGCAACTACTTTCCCATCGATTTTTGCAATAACAAAAATATATTTTTCAGCCTCAATCACTTCTTTTAAATAGTTTACATCAAAAATGTTCGTTGGATATTGATCAAAAACTTTTTTATATAATTCTGTTAACCCTTGTAAGTCATCTTCACATAACCTTTCAATCGTTACATCGTTTGGTTTTATGATGTCTTCAAAATTTTTTGTATCGTTACTTACGATTTGTAATACTTCTTTATTTTTTTCGTCAGAATTCGATCGACTTCTTTCATTATTAAAAAACTTTGACACTAAAACTGCATCTTCACCATCAAAAAAACGTGCCATCGTTCCTTCAATTTTATAATTTGCTTCTGCAAAAAAAATCAAATATTGCTTTTTCAAATAAATAAAATTTTTACTTAAATGTTCTTTTTCCTCTAACTTATTTAATTGTTCCAAAACGTCTTTCGGTTCAGTCACTACATAGGCGACAATACGATCGCTATCCTTATCGACTTCAATAATGTTTTGATTATTTTTCACATTTCCACCTCAACTAATAAGCATTTTTTTTCCTACATTCAAATATAATATTATGGATAAAATACTCCACCATTAACTTAATACGTCAAAACTAGTAAAAATACCTTTAATAAACATCACTTTTCATACAACACCATCATGACGGCATATCCGTCACCATCTAAGATGTAAATGCCGGACGATTTCTTTCGCTTCGCTGTAAACCTCTGGCGAATTTTAGAGGCTCACTCAAGAAATCGTCCGGACATTCTTCATACAAAAACGACAATTCATCGTCACCATTTAGCATGTAAAAATTAAAGTCGGGCAAGTTACACCATTAATATTTAGTTTGTCGATAAAACTTGCGGAAATAAACTATATATGTAAAAAAATGTCTGAAGTTAAAAAATTCTAAAATAAAAAGATCGCTATCATCTCGTGTTAAGATGAAACAAGAAAAGTATTTTCAAAGTTTTGGAGGAGGTTCATTATTATGGTAGTAAAATTACTTATTGAACAATTTATTTTAGAAAAGGAAGCTAAGCCCTCAAACGTCAATGAACTATTAGATTTCGCTTCTTTATGCTATTTAAATAATACATATTCGATTTCAGAATATCGTATGCTTTTCCGTGAATTAATGTTAAGAGGAGCAACCAAACCTGAATACTACATTGACGAAGAGCTTTGCGAACAAATCGTTTAAAATGATTGAATAATGTTTTAATAATAAAGGGGCTATCCCAAACAAAGTGTCAGACACCGTCAGGCACCAAATATAGACGGATAATAAATTTATACGTCTATATTTAGTGATTTTTGCCTGGTGTCAGACACTTATGGGACAGTCCCTTTTTAATTCATTAATACTGAATGGATAATGTATCGTTACCTTTCACTTCATATTTAGTGCCGTGAACGATAAGCGGAGTAGTTACATCTGCTTCATTCGTAATTTGAATAGTTTCATCGGTAACATTTATATTTAATAATGCACCTCTAAAGACGATTTTAAATGAAAATGACTTCCACTCTCCTGGAATAAACGGATTTAAAATTAATTGGTTGTTTCTAACCTTTAAACCACCGAACCCTTGGACAACACTCATCCACGTTCCAGCCATACTTGTTGTGTGACAACCATCTTCTGTGTCGTTGTTATAATTATCTAAATCAAGACGCGCTGTACGTAAATACATTTCATACGCTTTGTCTTTATAACCTAGTTCACAAGCTAAAATCGAATGTACACACGGTGATAATGATGATTCATGAACGGTCATTGGTTCATAAAAATCAAAGTTTTTCTTTTTTGTTTCCATATCAAATTCATCATTTAAAAAATACATTCCTTGAAGTACATCTGCCTGTTTAATAAAGCATGAGCGTAAGATGCGATCCCATGACCAATTTTGATTTAACGGGAGATGCTTTTCATCTAAGTCTTTTACGTGTATTAACTCTTTATCAAGGAAACCGTCTTGCTGTAAAAATACTCCTAATTCTTCATCAAATGGGTAATACATCTTTTCTATAATCTCTACCCATTTTGATGTTTCATCACCTTTGATGTTTAGCTTTTTCTGTAACGCTTCATAGCGGTTAGCATCTGTTTCTTTAAGATAATCCATCACAGAAAGCGTATATTCTAACGTCCAAGCAGCAATACGATTCGTATACCAGTTGTTATTGACATTGTTTTCGTATTCATTTGGTCCTGTAACACCTAGCATCATATATTGGTCTTTTGCCGCTACGTAATTGACACGTTGTGCCCAGAAGCGAGAAATTCCGACTAAAACATCTAATCCATATTCACCTAAATACGACTTGTCGTCCGTATAGTTTACATAGTTATAAATCGCATAGGCGATCGCACCGTTTCGATGAATTTCTTCAAAAGTAATTTCCCATTCGTTATGAGATTCTTCGCCGTTCATCGTTACCATCGGGTACAGGGCTGCACCATCAGAGAAACCAAGTTTTTCAGCATTTTCTATCGCCTTCTCTAAATGCTTATAGCGATACACAAGTAAATTTCTCGCGATTTTGGGATCAGCTGTACTTAAATAAAACGGTAGGCAATAAGCTTCAGTATCCCAATACGTACTGCCACCATACTTTTCACCGGTAAAGCCTTTAGGACCAATGTTTAAGCGATCATCTTCTCCTGTGTACGTTTGATTTAATTGGAAAATGTTAAAGCGAATCCCTTGTTGTGCGGCAACATCACCTTCAATCACGATGTCACTTTCTTTCCACTTATCAGCCCACGCTTGGCGCTGTTCTTCCTCCATCTTTTCAAAGCCTTTATTTAAAGCAGCTTGTAAACTCTCCATTCCGACTTTAATTAACTGTGAAGCGTCATGATCTCTTGATGTAACATTTGAAGCATATTTATAAATAACCGTTTCTTTTCCTTGTTCAAGATTTTGTGCAAACGCATGTCCAACGAATTTTTCTTTTTCAATTAGCTCAGGTGCAAACGACACTTTCGTTCCATTATGAACGAGTTCTGTTTTCTTTGTCGAACATAGCACAAACTCGGTCTTTTTCGTTTTAACAGTCACAGATCCATAATCGTTTGTTACTTCGGTAGCAACATGGTCCCAAAACTTTTCATCATAATTGGCATCTTGGTTTATTACATCACCATCAAGATATGAAGTTACTTTTAACTCTCCGTTAAAGTTTAATGGTGTAACCGAGTAACGAATTGTACCTACTTCTTTATCAACAATGCTAACAAATCTTTTCGTATTAATCTTTACTTCTTTTCCTTCTTTTAACGTTGCAATAAACGTTCGCTCTAAATAACCTTCTTTCATATTTAACTCACGAACAAATTCTTTTACATTTACGTTATGCAGGTCTAAGTTTTCGCCATCAATTTCGATTTTCAAACCAATCCAGTTCGTTGAATTCAATACTTTCGCAAAATATTCTGGATAGCCATTCTTCCACCACCCAACACGAGTTTTGTCTGGGTAATAAACCCCTGCCATATAGCTTCCTTGAAGTGTTTTCCCTGTATAGTCTTCTTCAAAGTTTGCCCTTTGCCCCATGTGACCATTTCCGATACTAAATACACTTTCCGACACTTCGTGGTTTTCTGGATCGAAACCTTCTTCAATAATTGACCATTCATCTAGCTTTAAATATTGTTTCATAGTTTTTAACAACCCCTTCTATTAAACTATTAAAAGGCAACCGTTTGCACACTTTTTGTTAAAATAAAGGCTAGTTATTTTTCTAACCTATCTAGCGTCATTTCTGCTAACGAACTAACAACATCATTTGCCTTATAAAGCGTTTCCTTAGAACCAACACCAACAACACGCATACCGGCACTCAATGCCGCCTCTACCCCAGACACTGCATCTTCAAAAACAACGCAAGCACTTGGTTCTACTTTTAAAGCTTCTGCTCCTAATAAGAAAACTTCGGGATCCGGTTTTGCTTTAGAAATATCTGTTCCATCAATAATAACATCAAACATTTCCATTAAACCTATTCGCTTTAGTATTGTTTTTGCATTTTTACTAGCTGAACCTAAGGCGATTTTCACACCTACTTTTTGAAGTTCTGTTAAAAATTGTGTTGTTCCTGCTAATATTTCTTTATCATCCATATGAGCAATGAGTTCAACGTACCACTCATTCTTCTTTTTAGCTAATTCTTCTTTACGGGCTTCATCTAATTGTACTCCACCGATTTCAAGTAAAATATTAAGTGAATCCATCCGACTAACGCCTTTTAGCCTTTCGTTGTCCTCTTCACTAAAATCAAACCCTAACTCGTTAGCTAACCGCCTCCAAGCTAAATAATGATACTTCGCAGTGTCGACAATCACACCATCTAAGTCAAAAATACAAGCTTTAACTGGTAACAATATAATCCCCCTTTATAAAATATGTAATTTCCATCTACATTTTACTCCACAACGGTAAAAAAAGAAAGCGTTACATATGAGTTTTCTATTCTGTAACAATATTCCCTCGTATCTCTAAAATATTTACCATTTTACAATGTTGAGGGCCTCAGGGCTATCCATTTCTATTGAAGTTGTAAAAACAGGACTGATTTAAAAACACGTCTTTGCTTATTTTAAACCAGTCCAAAAAAACATTATTTATCACTTTTTTGAATTTCATAACCATTCGCAAACTATATATTGCGTGATATGGCTCATTTTTGGTAATTATGAAATTCACTCACTTAAGTTTATTTTTATTTCTTCATCAATTATTTTAGAAGTTGTATAACCGTGAATCATAAATTTATTTGGGAAATTTAGATCTTCTATTTCATCAATATTAAAATCTTCAAAATAAAACTCCATCCGTTGTTCAGTAGTAATATAGCGCATATTATAAAAGTCATATATGTTAGCACTTTTGAGGACTTCTTCATAATCACTAAAACGATTACCTTCACTATCGACATAAATACCTTCAGAAGACATTCCCCACCGAGATATTCCATCCCAACTAAAACTATAATAGTCTGGATGTAAATCAAAATGGAAACTATCATAGCCGCGATTTTCGTCTTCTTCCTCTTTGAGAACGATCGCAAATGGGTTTTCTAGCTTAACGTCCGCAAAAGTAATTTTCGTATCGAGAAAATCAATTTCCATCGGTAAACTTTCAATGTCAATTTCGACCTCTTCATTAACATTATGTTGAACGACAAGTCGCCCTAAAAACAATTGAAGCTCATTCGGTTGATCATAATAAATCGATTCAAAAGGAAACGTGCGTACCCACCGATTTGGGCTAACACTTTCGTAACGCCACCTGTCTAGAAAATAATCTGGTTGATACCTTTTTCCGTCGCCTTCAATCTTAGTAAAATGTAAATCTTGATAGTGGTACTCATCTTCGGTGCCATTTAAAGGCTCAAGCTCATATACTAAATAAGTTCCGGTTGGTCTCACTTCTAAAACATCGAAGTATACTTTATGATCTTCTACCTTAATGGTTTGATCTACATTTATCGTCTTTGCTTCATATTTTTTTATCGGTACTTCTAAAACCCATTCACCTGAAATAAGTTCTCGATCTTGAAAGTGTCTTGCTTCACGATCCCATAAGTCTAACCCTTTGTTCATTTGTTCTAGCTGGTGAAATCGAATTGTGATCGTTTCTTGATCGTTTTTAATAGGTGGTAAAAATAGGCGACCTTCACTTATTTCATCTTCAGATAAATACCTTAGAAATGTTCGAGGCTGACTGTGAATGTCACGGGCATTACCGTCCCATATATCTGTTTCAAGAACTTCAAACCTATCTGAATGAAATTCAGTGACGTAGTGGTACTTATCATCAATATCACTAACTTCATAAAAAATGATCGTTTGCATATCATCTGCTGCAACTTGTGTGACGGTAATCTCAATATCTTGATCTATCGCAGTTACATAAACATTTTCTCCATACCCGACTGTTTCCGCTGTCCAAACTTTCCACCTCATACCTAACTCGCCCACACCAATGGAACTTATTAAAATACCGACCAAAAAAATAAAACTAACTACCGATGTAAAAAAAAGTTGTTTCCGTTTCTTTCCCTTTATTTGTTTTTCCGTCAATGGTTTGTTTGGCTCTAAAAAATAGGGTGAAGGCATTAAATCGTTCCCTAATAGTTGTAATTCATTCATAACACCGATCAGTTTTTCTAATAGCTCTCTATACCATTCGTTCTGTGATAGTTTATCATTCACAAGCTTATATTGGTCAAAACTTAGTTTTCCTTCATGATAGTATAAGAGATTATGTATCGGAATTTTACTATTTTGTTCGGATGAGTTGATAACAAGCTGTTCGAATCCTCCAACTAAATGATCTATCACAGAATCCTCCCGTAAATTTAAAAACTGGGCGACCTCGTCATTACGAAAGTTAAGGATATATTTTAAATAAACACAATATCTTTCTGTTGCTTTTAACTTAAATAGTTGTTTTAAACTATCATTTCCAACAATTAATTCGGCTGATTTTGTCTCTTGTGATAAACATTCCTTTATAAAAGTATTGATGAATCTTTCTTGAAATCGGCCATCGATGGTTTGAAACTCATCTTGCAATAATTTAATTGTTGTAAAAACAGCATTTTCAACCTTCTCTTCATTAACCAAAAAAACATACCCTAGCTTGTACAAGAAAACTTTTTCTTGTTTAGCCCAATCAAAGATGAGTTCTTTACTATTATCAGCCACTGCATACTCTCCTATCTGAGTGAATTTCATAAATACCTAAAAAGAGCCTTATCAAACTATAAGTAGTTGCGAACGACTTAACGCAACTACTTATAGTTACTTAATGGCGATAATATTGAATTATGAAATTCATTAAATAATATAAAATGTCGATTTTACAACATGAAAATTTAAAGAAAGGAAATAATATGGAATATCATAACATAAAAGAGGTGTTAAAAATTGAAAGAAATCAAAAAAGAAAATATTAATGTAAACGAAAAACAGCGAACTGACGAAGAACCCGACGTCAAAATCAAATACGATGTTCATACCCCTGATGAACGCGACCCCCAACCAAAATCATACGACGAAATCGAATATTAGTAGAAAAGCTCAAGCACCTTGGGAGCTTCGACAAGCGTTGGAGGGCAAGCAACGTTTTGCCTCCTCATTGATTTACATCATGTATAGGCAAAATCTTGATGGACCGAAACGCTCGAGAAGCTAGGTGCTTGAGCTGGACATAGAAAAGCTCAAGCACCTTGGTTTACCTTGTTGATCATTGTCGATTCTAATAATCATTTGACGAACTCGTACTATAAATAGGGGTTTATGACTAGTTTTAGCGAAACTGTTTAATTTTCTTGGATTTTGTTGAATAATAATGAAAGAAATAAAAGCTTGTTTCACAGCAGTTTTAAGGAGTGACCGAAAGGCAATGTTAAAATTAGTCATTGAAAAAAAACGAATGCAAATGATTTATTTAGCTAACATCACAGGACTAACTTCAAAGAAAACGGTAAAGTGTAGTCAAGAGTTAGACGATCTACTTAATTTAGTACAAAACGTCAGTCAAGCACAATAATTTGCTGTGAATTTAGGCGCTTTCTTCTTACAAACGTTCATAAAAATTGTGACAAATTCATCAAGTTTACTATTTTATTGTTGATAAATAATGATTAAAAGAATATAATTTATCTAACATAAATCGTACGAAAGGGCAAAACCATTGAAAAATGGTGACGCAAAGCTACAGGGGCTTCATTGAATAAATTTAATATGCCAGCCAGTTTCCGAACACGAACCTCCGTCGATTTATGTATTTTTATTATCGAAGGAGGAAACATAATGATGCAACAATTTAATGACATGCCCAATTTTGACCTAGGTTATGAATTAATGGTCAGGCAAATGGAAGGAAACACCTTAACTGAAAACGAAATGAAACTTTTACAACATGTAACATCAGTTGTCGACAGTCAAATTGAAGAACTACTACAAACCATCCAAATATAAAGAAAACTCGCCAATTGGCGAGACTATAATGAAGATTGAGACCGACTTTTGCCGGTCTCCTTTTCTTTTTTTGCGAGAAACCATTGCAAGAGCATGTCGCTATTAAGCGCACACAAGCGCTTCTTTAATTATTGTTAATCTACAATTATTTTTCTTAATTATTTTGTAGCGTTTGAAGAGCTCTTAACACATTAATTTCACCATATCCATAGTAAGGGTCCAAACCTTCAGGCCCTATATCATTAGCGGTTGAACGAATGATGTCAGCTACTTCATCATTTGATAATTCTGGACGTATTGAACGAATTAGCCCCGCTAAACCAGCAACATGAGGAGCAGCCATTGATGTACCGGACATCATTACGTACGAGTTATCAAGAAATGTACTCGGGATATGTTCTCCTGGAGCAGTTACCTCTATATGGTTTCCAAAATTTGAAAAAATGGCTTTATGACGCTGATTGTCAACCGCTGAAACAGCAATGACTTCATCGTAGGCTGCTGGATACATCGGAGTTTCGACATTGTCATTACCAGCTGCAGCGATTAATACAACATCATTTTTATATGCATAGCGGATCGCATCATGCATAATCCTTGAGTTAAAAGTATCACCTAAGCTCATATTAATAACTTTTGCCCCATTGTCCGTCGCCCACCGAATTCCATTTGCAACTTCAAATGCCGTACCCTCTGCATCTTCATTTAACACTTTTACAGGTAAAATTGGGTTGAACCAAGAAACTCCAGCAATCCCAATATCATTATTTGTCATTGCAGCCGTAATACCAGCAACATGCGTCCCATGACCATGTTCATCATAAAACTCACCATCGTCTTTAAATGCGTTATACCCCTTTATGATGCGTTCTTTTAAATCTTCATGCTCTGGGTCTGCACCACTATCCAATATTGCTATCGGTATATCTTCTGAACCACTAGTAATGTCCCATCCAATTTCAGCAAAAATTTGCGTCAAATTCCATTGATAAGGTTCAAAAAACTCATCATTAGGAAACTCTCCGTCTCTTCTTACAAACGGTTCCTGTTGTTGCTTTGTGTAAAAGTAATTTGGTTCTACCGCCTCTATTTCTTCCAACAAGCTTAGTTCATATACTAATTGCTCTGTTGGTCTTGTCTCATCACAAACAACATAGTAAGGTCCTCCATTTTTGACGAGAGCTAAAGGAGAATGCTTAATCCATTCATCACCATTAACCCCATCTACGAAGCTTAATACAACTTCATGATCTACGTAATCTGGTTCTACCTGCTTTTCTTCATCTGATGAAACTACAATTTTCCAACCTAATTCAGGGACACTTTCAACTGCACCAGCTGGTCGAATACCATCTCCTTCAAAATCTACATCAACCTCATCCCCGCCAATAAATAAATTTCCGTTTGCATCTGCTACATGTGCTAAATCACGTACATATTTTTTGACAAACGATAAATCAATTTCACCTACAACTTCTTTTCCCTCGTCAATTGAACAACTCATTAGCATATACTCATTTCCTGATTTCGTGTACGGATCAGAGCTTTTAATTTCTTCAAAAGAATGGACGATTTTTTCCACATCAATTTCATCCATCTCCCCAGCGATAATTTCAACTTTCCCATTATCGACTAGGGCAAATGATTCAAAATGATGGTGTTCAATTAACTCTTCGTTGAAATTTTCTAATAGTTCTTCATTTGAAAGATCTTTTTTACTCCAACGAATTAATTGATTTTTCAGCTGATCAATAAACATTGACGTTGTATATGAAAGATCTTCTGCCATGATTTTGTCGAATGCTTGCATTTGTATCGGTGACATTTCTGTTTGACCATAATACTCTTCTTGGCCATGGTCATTTACATACCAAATTGAGATTATACCTATCAATACTATGCTAAAAAGTGTTGCTAAACGACGCATATGAGTACCCCCTAACGTTAATCATACATATCGTTAGGATGCCACTTTTGTATTGTAAAATGTAAAATTGACGAATGTAAAATTATTGAAGTTGCCTCCGAAAGTATCTTTTTTATAAATCAATGAATTTCATAATTCATTATTCTCGCCACTAAGATCAATATATAGTTGCGTCAAAACCATTCGCAAACTATATATTGCGTGATATGGCTCATTTTTGCTAATTATGAAATTCACTCAAATAACAATTTTTTGATATTTATTTTCTATTTTAAATTTTACATTCTAAATTAACCTACACACGCTTTCCCTTCTGCTTTTATCTCTCTTAATCTTCCTGATCCGATACCGTTTATTCTCGTTAACTCATTTATGGATGAAAATGGCCTTAATTCAATAAGTTGCTTAGCCCTTTCTTCACCTATTTGAGTTATATTTTGTAACTGTTCTAATGAGGCATTGTTTATGTCAATACATTCTCCTGAAGTAAGAGGTGACTTTTCTTCTTCATCTTCGCTGTTAGTCACATGATCATTTTCTTCTTTTGGTAAAGTTACAGCTTCGGGATCGACAGTATACGTTTTTCCATCCGTTGTGATAATAATCGTGCCGTTACTTACCGTACCGTAAACAGGAATATCCATCATATATAACCTTTCAATGACTTCTCGGTGAGGGTGTCCGTATGAATTGTCTGCCCCTGCAGAATAAATTGTTATGTCAGGATCGACTGCTCGCAAAAATTTTTCAATATTTGATGTGCTTGATCCATGGTGCCCTAACTGGAAAATATCAGCTTCAACCAGTTCATTTCTTTGCAACATCGCTTCTTCAGTTTGCTTTTCAGCATCACCCGTAAATAAAAACGACACTTCACCGAAAGTGGCCACTAAACTAATACTATCTTCATGCAAATCACCACTAAGTGTTACAGGGTTAATAACATTAATGAACAGAGAGCCAATTTGAAACTCATCTCCAGACCTTGGCTCATAATAATCAACCTCATGTTCAATAATTGCATTTATCACACGTTCAAACGTTCTCGTCGTATGAGTACTTCCTGACATCCATACTTCTTGAACTGGGAATGCCTCTAGTACTTTATCTAATTGCCCGATATGATCAGCGTGCGGGTGTGTTCCAACCACCAAGTCGAATTTAGTAATACCAATATTTTGTAAATAAGGCACAACATCATTACGATCATGACGACCTGCATCGATAAGAATCGTAAAATCAGGACCTTGTAACAGAGTAGCATCGCCTTGACCAACATCAATAAAGTGAATATATGCCCCGCCATCTATTGTTTCATTTCTACTTGTTTCTTTTTTGCCATTAGATTCTTCTTTTTCCGATTTGTTTTCACTAATCGTTTCATCACGTTGTTGATTTTTTTCTTCATTTACACTCGTCCCAACACCTTCGTCAATTATTTGTGCTTCATCGTGAGATTCTTCCACACAACCACTTAATAAAAATAATATAGATACGAGTGAAACGATAATGTAACGACTATAGTTCACATTTTTGAACCTAGCCGCTACGGCTGACATTATAAAAAAACTTAACATAAAAAATAAAATAATGATCTCCCCTTTAGTCTAAGCTGTTTCCTACCATTCATATTGTTCTCGAATCTCAGAGGCTCGTTCACGAAAGTATCCACCTTTTTCCATACAAAACCTCAAGGTCCTAACCAACTAACCACTAACCAACAAACCAACTTTCCCACACAAAATGGCTATCCATAAATGTCAAACCACCTCACCATATAAAGATGTGAGGTGGCTGACACTATTATAGGATAGCCATATTTTATAGTTTACGCAATTTATTTAAAATAAGTTTTTGTTCTACTGAGGCGATTAACCTTCTTGTATAGGCAATCGTATCAGGGTTGACACTAATACTATCTATTCCAGCTTCTACTAAAAACTCTGTAAGTTCAGGATAAAGTGATGGCCCTTGCCCACAAATCGAAACCGTTTTACCATGCTTATGAGCTGCTTCGATTAACATTTGAATCGCCCGTTTCACTGAAGGACTTCTTTCATCAAAGTAACCCATACTATTTAATATGCCAGAATCGCGATCTGCCCCCATAATTAACTGTGTTAAATCATTACTTCCGATACTAAAACCGTCTACAAGTTCTGCAAACTGTTCTGCGTCAAAAATGACAGAAGGTACTTCAGCCATAATCCAAATTTTAAATTGATTGTTTTGAACTAATCCTTCTTCAGCCATGATCTGCTTTACTTTTACAACTTCCCAAGGGGTACGTACAAATGGAAGCATAACATTAACATTTGTTAAGCCATATTCTTCACGAACTTTTTTGATTGCTTGACATTCAAGCCTAAATCCGGCTTCGTAATCTGGTGAAATGTACCGAGAAACACCTCTCCAACCGATCATTGGGTTGGCCTCATCTGGCTCAACTTCTTCTCCACCTGTAAGTCCACGGAATTCATTAGAACGAAAATCGCTTAGTCGAACGACTAAAGGTTTTGGATATAGTACTTCAGCTGCAGTTGTAATAGCATCAGACATACCGTCAATTAATTTTTCCTCTTGTCCTGTTCTAACTAAATACATCGGGTGAACACCAATATTCGTAAATATAAATTCAGTTCTCATTAACCCTATACCATCAAACGGAAGGTTCTTATATTTATGAATTAATTCTGCTTCTCCTAAGTTCATATAAACTTTTGTTCCAGTAACTGGGGCAAGTTGTGCAAGCAAAGCTTCATCAATAGCCGTTTGAGTACTCGTTGCTGCAACTTCTTGCTTCGTTTCTTGTACTAAATTGCCACTATATACAACTCCACGAGTTGCATCTACAGTGATTTCCATTTCATCTTCTAACGATTGTGTAGCCGTATTAGCACCGACAATACAAGGAATCCCTAACTCTCTTGAAACGATAGCTGCATGGCACGTACGTCCACCTTCATCCGTGACGACAGCTGCAGCTTTCTTTAGCGCAGGAATCATATCTGGATTTGTCATCACCGTTACTAAAATATCTCCTTTTTGAACACGAGTAATTTCACTAATATCTTTTATTTTTCTTACTATGCCACTTACCATACCCGGTGAAGCCGCTAATCCACGTACAAGTGGTCGACGATCTACTTTAGTATCTTTCACTTCTCCATCTTCCTCCTTTAATGTAGTAATCGGCCGAGCTTGTAATATATATAATTCTTTCGTATCACTATCAAGCGCCCACTCAATATCCTGGGGAGCATTATAAATTTCTTCGATCCTTAAACTGCTAGTACACAAATGACTAATCTCTTCATCTACTAAACATTGAGATGTTACTTGTTCATATCCTAAATAATCTTTCACGGCAACTTCAACTGCACCAACGGCTTCTTTATTTTTAACGATAAGGACGTTTTTCGTCGCAATTTGCTTTTCATTAACAGTTAGCGTTTTTTTATCAACTAAATATTCATCAGGGGTAACTATGCCTGATACTACAGCTTCTCCTAAGCCCCATGATGCATTAATCATAATTTCATTACGATTATTTGTTACAGGGTTTGCTGTAAATAACACACCTGCCTTTTCGCTATTTACCATCTTTTGAACCACTGCACTTAAGGAAACCTCAAAGTGATCGAAACCTTGATTTTCACGATAATAAATGGCTCGTGCCGTCCATAAAGAAGCCCAACATTTTTTGACATGTTTAATGACTTCATTAACGCCACAAATTTCTAAATACGTGTCTTGTTGCCCAGCAAAAGATGCTTCTGGTAAATCTTCAGCAGTAGCCGAACTGCGAATAGCTACATCAGGATCATCAACACCTACCAATTCACTAAACTGACTGTATGCTTCACGAATTTCTTTTTCAATGGACTCTAGCATGTCTGTTTTCTCAATTAAGCTTCTTATTTGCTGAGACCTCATTTGTAACTCTGCTGTATTTTCATAATCAATGCAATTAGTGATACTATTTATCTTTTTATTTAAATCTCTTTTTTCAATAAAGTCACTGTATGCGGTTGCCGTCACACAAAAACCAGGAGGAACATTAACACCTTTTTGCGTTAACTCACCTAAATTTGCCCCTTTACCACCTACTAATGAAATGTCCTTTTTATCTATCTCTTCAAATAAGCGAATGTACTGAAATTGTGTCAAGTTGTTTCTCCCCTTTAACGATTAATTAATATTAGTATATCATAATCATTTAATTAGTACATACTAATTAAATTGTTTTCATAAATATGTTACATTATATAAAAATACATGAAATTATGATCACAATTTTTGTACAAATATACATTTGATGGTTTGTTAGTTTGTAAATTAAAATCATTAATAATTTAAACTCGCTTATTTTATTATTTCCTTGTTGTCTTATAATGGTTATAAAGTTGATTACAGTAAAAACATTTTCGTCAATGTCTTTAATTGTGAGGAAGATACTGTCAATTCAATAATCTCTTTACTCTAGCACCTAATAGAAAAATAGTTTTCTATAGGAAAGGCGCAAGCGCCTTGATCAGCGAAGCAACTTCTTCGAATTACTCCTTGAGCTTTGCAGCGAGGAAGTTGATTCAAGTAGAAGCCTCGCTGGAGCTAGACAGCTTTCCAAGTTTTAATGCTTTCTTACCTTTTATAAAAATAGGAACTCACATCTTACTATCGCTTCTCCCTTTTTTGAGAAAAAAATAAGTTAGCTAAAACAATTAAAAAAAAACTAAAAAAATGTAACTTTTTTTCACGTCATTTCGTCTAAATATCGAATTTTTTACAGTACGGAAGGTGGTGGTTCATTTGACCGAAAAAAATAGTAGAAACGGAGAATTGGAAGAGTGGTATAACCTTTACAGCGATGCCGTCTTTAAATATATTTGCGTGATGACTCGGGATTACCAACAGGCTGAGGATTTGACCCATGAGACCTTTATTAAGGCCTATAACAACTATGAAACGTTCCAGCGCCAGGCAGAAACGAAAACGTGGCTGTTCCGAATTGCTCATAATGTGACCATTGATTTTCTCAGGAAGCGTAAGCCACTACGGATCATAGAAAACCTCCTGCAAAATAAGAAGGACTCTACCCCTCTTCCGGAAGACATGCTTCAAATGAAGGAAGAGGCGAGGGCACGCTGGTCAAAACCACTGATAAACTAGCGTGAATTCCAGTATCTGTTAAACGCGTTGGTCAAAAGCATAGATAAACGAGTATAAATTCCAGTATCTGTTAAATACACTGACCAAAACCACTGATAAGCGAGTGTGAATTCCAGTATTTGTTAAACGCGCTCGTCAAATCAACTGTATGGTATAGGGTGACGCCAAATAACTTCTCTTCTCAGCTCAAACAAAAGAAGAGAAATCCAAAGCTTCAAAATGAGCATTCTGTTCTCTCTTTTACTGCGCATAATCCCCATATTGCACACTATATCCGTGCACCAATCGACTTATTGATACGTAGATTTTCACATAAACTGTAATATCTGTGCATCAATCGGCATTTTGTTGCGTGAGTTTTACAGAATCTGTAATTTCTGTGCATCAATCGGCTTATTGATACGTGCATTTTACAGAAACTGTAATATCCGTGCATCAACCGGCTTATTGATACGTAATTTTTACAGAAACTGTAATATCCATGCATCAATCGGCTTATTGATACGTAATTTTTACAGAAACTGTAATATCCATGCATCAATCCGTGTTTTGATACGTACATTTTACAAAAATTGTAATACCCATACTTCAATCCATGTTTTTACTGTGTGAATTTTAAAATAGTGTAATCCAGGTGCATCCATCACAACTTTATTACACAGTCCCCCCATAATACGTACTACCTAGAGAATACAAACTACTGCACAATCCCCCAGACTGTTCACTTTGTGATCTATAATAATAAACGCATGCGATAACTTTGTGAAATCGCATGCGTTTTAATTGCGAATAGCCTGTTTGCACCTCTGAGGTAAACCTGATAATATATGATCAAGGCATTTCCTCTGTTAGATATACTTTACATACAATACGCTAATGCGGTTACCGCAACCATCTAGGATAAAAAGTACTAAAACAAGTCACATCATATTAATATTTTTATAATCTTGAATTTTTCATTTCGTTCATTTTTTCATTTCTAGTATTTTGCTGAAACTTTTCTAATAGCTCTTCAGCCATTTGCCTTTCTTCTTTAGAGTTCCAAAAACTTCTTTTTTGTTTAGCTAGCACTTTAATGAGAAACTTTTTCTCTTTTAACGTAAGAAGCATGATTTCATCTTCCTTTCGTAATAGTAAATCATAGGTTTTCAATTTTATTCTTATATAAAATTGTAGCAAAAATTTTTTTCTTTGTCTTAACTTAAGACCTCTAAATCAATAATGTTACGAAAACTGGGGAACAAAAAAAACCAAGCATCCGCTTGGCTACCATCCTAAAAATATATATTCTCAATTCATTAAAAACCTTTCACTTTCTCTAATGTATGTTCTTCCTCAACTTTTGTGAGTTTATCAGCTTTTAAGGAATAGAATAAAATTGTAATACCTGCAATAAATAATACCGCTCCAAAATAAAAGACGAACGAAATGCCGAAATAGCCCGAAAGTACTCCTCCTAAAACTGGACCTGCTACATTCCCTAAAAAGCGAAAACTTTGGTTATAACCTAACATCTCACCTTGTATTGATAATGGCGCTAACTGTCTAATGTATGCAGTCATACATGGAATTAAACCACCAATCGTAATCCCATATAAAAAACGTAGAAATATTAATTGCCAAATACTTGTTACAAACGCTTGCGGGATAAAACATACAATGGCAAGGCCTAGGCAAATCATTAACACTTTATCATGACCGATCCTATCACCCAAATTACCCCAACTTCTTGTAGAAACTAAGTTTCCTAATCCGGTAATCGAAAAAGCTAAACCGGCTAAAAAAGCTAGATTAGCAGCACTCGTTAATTCATCAACATACAATGCCAGTAACGGCTGCACACTAAAGTTGGCCGTTTGAATCAAAAACGATAAAAGCATAACTGCTAGTAAAAGCTTACTTTTAAAGACAAGTTGAAAAACTTCTTTTCTACTATAGTTCTTCTTGCTTGTTCCTTCCTCTTCTTTATTCATTACTTCTTTAATACCGACTGCAACAATCACAGTCGCAAAAGCAATCACAGACGATGTTAAAATAAAAGTATATTGAAAACCGACTGCATCTACTAAACTACCACCGATTAATGGACCGAATAAACCACCTGAAACTGTGCCAGTTTGGACCGTTGCTAGCACTTTTCCGGCTCTTTTTTTATCTGTTTGAGCAGAAATTAGTGCAATTGAAGTTGGAATAAAACCTGTTACAACACCCATAAACATTCTTAAAATAAATAGCTCCGTAACTGACGAAGCATAACCCATTAAAAACGTACTTAAAGCAATTCCGAAGCCGGTAATGATTAAGATTTTCTTTCGGCCGTGCTTGTCGCCAAACCTTCCCCATAAAGGTGATATTAAAAACGCCGTTAAAAACGTAATTCCAAACACGAATCCTGACCATTTTTGAACGTAGGCACTTGAATACTCACCAAATGTCCCGATATATAATGATAAAAATGGCAAAATCATCGTCGCGCTGGCTGCAACTAAAAAGTTACAAATCCACATTATTAATAAATTTCTACTTTGAACCTTAATAATTAAACACCTCTGCTCCGCTAGTCCTTCGTGTGCCTAAATATATTATACACGTAATTGTTTGAAAATTGAAGCGAAAATAAAAAAGAACACACTTTAAAGGTGCTCTAATTCATCGAATTTTTTGTCCACAGCTATGGCAATATAAATGATTTCCGTTATTTCCGGCTTTACATTGTTGACATATGATTACATTTTGTTTTACAACAAGCGATTCACGAATTATAAAAAATAGACTAGTTAAAGTGACACCAGCCCCGATAGTCGTAAGAGAAATGGCCGTCATCACCTGTTCTGGCAATGGCACGTATTGATGAAAAATAGTATTTTCAGTAAAGTAAAGTGAACCATACCCTAACAGAAGAGCACCAATAACAACTGCTACCCATAAAAAACTACTTAAACGTCTATTTTGAACTTCAATTATTTCTGTCTGTTTTTTTTCATTTCCATCAGATTTGAGTTTCTTGTTACTACTTAGTAAAAAGATAATCATCGTTGCAATCGCCACTGATAGCACAAGGTATATAATAGACCTGGAAATTAAACTGATAAAAATAAAAAAAAGAGCGACAATTAACATTCGATAAGCTTTACGCGTGTTCATCACAATTCCACCTCACAGCGTTCCAATAAAAACTAAACTTATCATAACATAAAATACACATTATATTTGTAGAAACCTTCATGACGATATTCCGTCACCATCTAATATTTAAAAGAACGAGCGATTTCCTTCTCTTCGCTGTAAACTTCTAACGAATTTTAGAGGCTCATACAGGATATCACTCTTTCTTTTTTTCATACAAAACGCTCATGACGGTAACCGTCACCAGTTAATATGGAAAAGAACGAGCAATTTCCTTCTCTTCGCTGTAATCTTCTAGCGAATTTTAGAGGCTCGTTCACGAAATTACTCGTTCTTTTTTTATACAAAACTGTAATGACGAAGCACCCGTCACCATATAAGAAGTAAATGCCGACCGAAATCTATTCCAACTTTCTGCTAACCTACAAACCCCTAAACAACTTTTACAAAAAAAAAGCTATATTTTCGAGAACTATATTAAGTCCTAGAAAATATAGCTTTAAAATGTTTATTTTATTGATGCTTATCTACTTAATAAACGCTAATTTTTCATTTTTAAACTTATTTATTAATTTACCACATTTTTTCGTTTCACGAAATAATTTCATCTTAATACTCTACGCAATAAACCCTTTTGTTATTATTCACAAAAACTCCTTAATTTCTATTGTAGAAGTTTGTGATTTTTGTACTTATTATATTTTTGAAATTTTGATACAATTAGTAGTGTATTATTATTCCTAATCTTTATATTAGTATATTTCTTTGGAATTAATACATTTTCTAAGTAGTTTGATAGAAAAATGAGAGGGGAGTTTTTTAAAATGGGGAAACAAGAAGTCAAAATGATATGCAGTTATTGTGGTACAGGCTGCGGTCTTATAGTAGAAGTAGAGGATAATAAAATTGTAAAAGTAAGAGGGGATAAAGAAAGTGCGGTTAACAAAGGACAAACTTGTATAAAAGGTTCATTTGCCTACAATTATGTCCATGCTAAAGAACGGTTAACAACACCTCTTATCCGCAAAAATGGCGAACTCCAACCTGCGACTTGGAAAGAAGCTTTATCATTTATTGCTGAAAAACTTACATCATTTAAAAAAGATTTTGGGCCAGATAGCATGTCTATTTTTGCGTGTGCTCGTGCTACGAATGAAACGAACTATGTGACGCAAAAATTTGCTAGAGCTGTACTCGGAATGAATAATATTGACGGTTGTAACCGAACATGACACGCTCCTAGCGTTGCCGGTCTGGCAACTGTGTTTGGTGATGGTGCTCCGACAAACCGTTTTGAAGATTTCGATAAAGCCGAAGTATTACTGTTGATTGGTTCGAATACTACTGATGCTCACCCGGTTGTTGCTAATCGTATCAAAAAAGCGGTAAAAAATGGCGTGAAGCTAATTGTCATTGATCCTAGAAAGATTGATATGACGAAATCTGCAGAGAAACATTTACAACTTAAAGTTGGAAGTGATATCGCGCTTTTAAATGCAATGATGCACGTGATCATTGAAGAAGGTTTATACGATAAAGATTATATTGCAAGAGTTTCAGAAGGATTTGATGAACTAAAGGAAAAAGTAAGTATGTATACCCCTGAATACGCTTCAGAAATTACTAGAGTTGCTGCTGATGATATTCGTGAAGTGGCACGCATGTATGCTTCTGCAGATCATGGAATGATCGCCTATACTTTAGGTATTACAGAGCATCATTTTGGTGTTAACAACGTATTCGATATTGCTAACATTGCACTTCTTACTGGGAATATTGGTAAAGAAGGTACAGGGATCATGCCACTACGTGGACAAAACAACGTGCAAGGTGCTGGAGACATGGGCTGCTTACCAAATCAGCTTACAGGTGGCTTGAAAGTGGTTAATGAAGCTGATCGCAAAATTTTTGAAGATGCCTGGGGGGCCGAACTGCCTGCGGAAGTCGGTCATACACAAACAGCGATGCTTGAAAAAATGACTGCTGGCAAAATGAAAGCATTATATGTCATTGGTGAAAACCCAATCTTAGCCGATGTTAATATGCATCACACTACACAAGCTATTCGTAACGTTGACTTACTCATAGTTCAAGACTTATTTTTACATGAAACTGCTAAAATTGCTGATGTTGTATTACCAGCAAGATCTTGGGCAGAAGTTGATGGTACTTATACGAACGCTGACCGTCGTGTACAAAGAACTCGTCAAGGAATCGAGGCTCATCCTAACACAAAAGGAGATTGGCAAATTTTATGTGAAATTGCTACTTTAATGGGCTATGAAATGAACTATAACTCGAGTGAAGAAATTTGGAATGAAGTAAGATCTTTAGTGCCGCATATGTTTGGTGGAATGACGTATGAGCGCTTTGACAATGAAGGGGGCCTAAATTACCCTTGTCCGTCAGTCGATCATCCAGGAACTTTTATATTACATGAAAGATTCCATCAAGGGATAGAACTTAAAGAAAAATCACGATTCGTTCCCGTTGATTTTTCACCACCAGCGGAGCCAACCGATGATGAGTATCCTTTGACACTGACTACCGGAAGACGTTATGAGCAATATAATACAAATTCGCAAACGGCCTATTATCCAGAAAAGATTAAATTAAAACAAACGGAGGAAACCGTTGATATGCATGCTGACGATGCAGCTAGCCTTAATATTGAAGATGGCGAATATGTTGAAGTAGCATCAAGACGTGGAAAAGTAAAAGTTAAAGCGAAAATTTGTAAGAAGATGCAAAAAGGTGACGTCTTTATGAGCTTCCATTGGGCTGAAGTACCAACGAATTCATTAACGATTGATGAATTTGATCCTATTTCAGGAACCGCTGAATATAAAGCGTGTGCCGTAAAAATTTCAAAACTTGCATAAAAAAAGGAGCCGGTCCAATAGGATTTCGGCTCCTTTTTTATATCATTAATCATTAGCTAGCTTTTTCAACTAATTTCTTTTCATTAAGTGCTTTAACTCTTTTAATATCTTTCATCATTAACAATGAGGTAATAAAAGCAATTGCAAGGAAACCAACGAAAACATAGAATGTTAAGTTATAACTATTTGTCGCTCCATGAATATAAGCTACTAGTTGTGGTCCCATCACTCCTGCCATTGACCAAGAAGTAAGAATTAAACCATGAATTGCTCCTAATTGTTTTGTTCCGAATAAATCACCAATAAATGCAGGTAATACTGCAAAGCCACCACCATAAATGGTTAAAACTAAGAAAATCAAAATTTGAAAGGCAATTACATTTGTAATGTTAGGCAAAATTAAAAATGCCACTAATTGAATTGCAAAAAATATTGGATATATTCTTGACCTTCCGATAAAATCCGAGGCACTTGACCACCCAATTCGACCACCACCGTTGAAAAGACCCATAAATCCTACCATACTAGCAGCTGCGATTGCAGTCATTCCAACTTTTTCTTGAGCCATCGGTGAAGCAACTGAAATTAGCATTAGTCCTGTTGAAATATTTATAAACATCATCACCCATAACAACCAAAACCTTTTCGTTTTCGAAGCTTGTTTCGCTGTTAATTGCGCTAAGTCTTGCGTTCCTTTAATATCGTACTTTCCTCCACCTACAGCTGACGGATCCATTCCTTTCGGTGCCCATCCTACTGGTGGTTTAGCTATATATAAAGCACCTAAAGTCATGAATAGAAAGTATGCAGCCCCTAAAATAAAGAAAGTAGAAGCCACACCTAAGCTGCCAATTAATTGTGCAGCAACTGGACCAGCGATTAAGGCTCCCGCTCCAAAGCCAAATACAGCCATTCCTGTCGCTAAACCACGACGATCAGGGAACCATTTTACAAGTGTAGATACTGGTGAAATGTAACCTAAACCAAGCCCCATTCCACTTAACACCCCGTATGTCAAATAAAATAACGGTAAAGATTCAAGGCTAACAGCTACACCTGAACCAATAATCCCTGATGCAAAAAGAATTGCTGCAAGCAATGCTGATTTACGAGGGCCATTTTTTTCAACAAACTGACCAAAAGAGGCCGCAGATATTCCTAGAATAAAAATTGCAATTGTAAAAGCCAATGTAACCTGGGTACTTTCCCACCCTAGCTTTTCTGAAAGTGGATTTTGAAACACACTATAAGCGTAGGCGGAACCAATGGATGTGTGAATTGCTACTGCTGATAACGCGATTAACCACCGATTTTTTTGTTTCATTTTTTTAATTCCTTTCTCATTTGAATTTAGCTTATTTTGGGCAACTTTGTTGCCCACAGCGATATACATGCGCTTTATGCGGACATTAGTAATAAGATTAAAATATGATCCCCTTACCATCTGGTCATCAGATGACCATTACCTCACTATTACTTTAAGCTATTTCTAACTGATTTGAAAATGCTTTTTATCACTTTTTGAAAAAAAATCATCTTTTTATTAAATCTTTTTGACAATTGTTAACTTATTGTTGATTATTTTCATTTCCAACTAATGAAAAAACAAGTTATAATTTTGATAAATATTTTTTATGAGGTGATTATTGTTATGAAGGATACAATCATATTAATTAGTTCACAGGAGAGATTTCAACAATGAAGCATTTCATTGAACAAAGCAGTAAATATCGAACAGTTAGCCTATAAATAACTACGTTGGATAAGATTACAATTCATATATTCATTCCCTCAGGCAAGTATATAGGCAAGGAGGGATTAAGATGCCAAATAATAATAAATTAGTTGTACCTGGCGTTGAGCAAGCATTAGATCAAATGAAATATGAAATTGCCCAAGAATTCGGAGTAAAACTTAATGCAGACGACACATCTAGATCTAATGGGTCAGTAGGTGGAGAAATTACGAAGCGTCTTGTTCAAATGGCTGAACAACAGCTTAATGGCAAATAGGAGTAGCTATGACGAAACGTAAACATTTCCGTGATGCTGCTGCTAAGAATAATTTCACCCCGACTGAAAGTGTGTATAACGAAGAATTTGCCGATGAAAATGTAGACATTGCAAAGGCGAAAAAAAATAATAAACGAGTACCAAGAGGTTGATAAGAAAAGCGAAAGCGCAAAAAGGTGGGCCAAAAGTGTTTGACACTTGTTTTGGCCCACCCTCTTTTATCGCCTTTCATCTCTTATTCAGCAAAATACATTAAGGCAATCGCACCTGGTCCTGTATGTGTACTTATAATAGGAGTTGTATCAACAATTCTAATATCGTTAAATTGAGTTTCAGCAATTATCGCTTCTTTAATTTTTGTCGCTAATTCTAGCGTATCAGCGTGAGCGATCCCTACAGATTTGATCGTTTTATTGGCTGTCTCATCCTGTAGCTGCTTGATAAAGTATTTTATAAGCTGAGGATATGTCCGAACCTTAGAAACAGGTGTGTATACACCATCGGCTAGGGAGGCAATTGGCTTAATTTTCAATAATGAACCAACTAAAGCTTTACCTCTTCCAATTCTTCCTCCTTTTAATAAATATTCAAGCGTATCTACCATTAAATACAACGAACTATTTTCTCGAACTTGATTTATACGACTAATAATTTCTTCTACTGTTTTACCTTCTTTAGCCATTTTCGCAGCCTCTACTACTTGAAATCCTAAAGCAAAAGAAATAAATTTCGAATCTACGACAGTAACTTTTGATTTAGAAATTTCCGCACCACTTTGTGCTGAATTAAAAGTACCACTCATTCCATTCGATATATGTATTGAAATAATTTCACTGCCGTCGGCACCTAAACGATCATAAATTTCTGCGAAAACACCAGCAGCTGGCTGTGACGTTCTAGGTATGTCTTTTGCTTCCTTTAATAATGTAATGTATTCTTTCGCACTAACATCAACTCCATCAACGTAAGACTTCCCATCTATAGTAATTGTTAATGGTACAACTTCCACTCCTAAGGCATCTAACTCCTCTTTAGGAACGTCTACAGTCGAATCTGTAACGATTTTTACTTTACTCAAAATAAGCACCCCCATTTGAAAACCTCTTTTAGAAAAGAGCATTAATATTATTTTCTTCTATCATACTATAAAAACTCTAATGTTGTTAAGTTTAGATACATGAAGGGATAAAAAAAGATAAGAGCAAAAAACCGTGAGAGTTTTTTTGCTCTTATCTTTTTACTACTCAATGCCACTTTCTTTGATAGCATGTTCCCAACTAGGGAAGTAATGGAGGGCACTTCTCATTAGATCAGGATGAGATTTTTTTACTTTCTTCTTAGCGAGAGCTTCTCCGTCAGAATGTAATTGATTAATGGAACTAATTACATCATTAGCACTCATTTCAATTTCCATACACAAACCTCCTTTATGTAGCGTCAAATTTAGTTTTTCCTAAATAAAAGGCTTATATACTATTTTTTCTATATAAACAATAATTTTCCACTAAGTGAATTTCATAATTATTTAAATTGTTGCCAACAGTTCTTCAAATACTTTATCCCTTTATAAAAGAACCTTTCTTAAACTATAAAATAATAACCCTACCAGAAGATAGGTCTCTATGTTAAAATAACCTTTGTCTATTTGTTTGTTGAAAAAGGAGGAAACCTGTTGAAAAATGTACCGTTTATTGCAGTTGAAGGGCCAATTGGTGTTGGAAAATCATCTTTGGCTAAAGAAATTGCAAAACAATATCGATATACGTTATTAAATGAAATTGTAGAGGAAAACCCTTTTTTAGGAAACTTTTACAACGATATAAAAGAGTGGAGCTTTCAAACTGAAATGTTCTTTTTGTGCAACCGCTATAAGCAGCTTGAGGACATTGAAAGAGGTTATTTAGCAAAAGGGGTACCGGTAGTTTCAGATTACCATATCTTTAAAAACCAAATATTTGCTGAACGTACCTTAGAGGCGAGCCAATATGATAAATATAGACAAATCTATTACATATTAACCGCTGATATGCCTGAGCCTAATTTAATTATTTATTTAAGAGCTAGTTTAAATACATTGTTAGACAGAATTTCACTCCGTGGTAGAGAAATTGAAAAAAATATTGATCCAACGTATTTACTTCAGTTGACTAAAGATTATGATCAATTCATGGAAAAGTTTATTAACGATCATCCTCACGTCCCAGTATTAACATTCGATGGCGATCAAATTGATTTCATTAAAAATAAAACGGACCTCGAAATGATTTTTTCTAAAATAGATCATCAAATTTGTGTAAATAACTAGTAATGGAGCTGAAAATAATGAATGATACTACGCTTCCTAATAATGCCCTAATCACGTTAGCTGGTACGGTAGGTGTGGGTAAGTCGACATTAACAAAAAACTTAGCAAATGCGCTACATTTTAAAGCATCTTATGAAAAAGTAGATGGTAATCCATACCTAGAAGATTACTATTCAAACTTCAAACAATGGTCTTTTCATTTACAAATTTATTTTCTAGCAGAACGTTTTAAACAACAAAAAGCGATGTTTGAAAGTGGTTATGGTTACGTGCAAGACCGCAGTATTTATGAAGACGTTGGTATTTTTGCCAAATTACAATACGATCAAGGGAATATGACAGATCGTGACTTTGATACGTACAGCTCGTTGTTTGAAGCAATGACTTTATCCCCTTATTTTCCCAAGCCAGACGTTTTAATTTATTTAGATGGATCACTCGAAAAAATTATTGAGAGAATTAATATGCGCGGTCGTAAAATGGAAATCGAAACTCCAATTAAGTTTTGGGAAGACTTATATGAGCGCTATCATAATTGGATAAATGAATTTACCGTATGCCCGATACTAAGATTAGATATTGAAACTTATGATAGCCGTGACCCTGATTCTATTTCGGCAATTATTAAAGAAATAGAAAAAATTACAGCTAAGGAACTCGTGCTGAAATAGATAGAAAGATTTTACTGCGGACATATGTCTGTTCTACTTTAAATAAAGCAATTATTACCTAATTAGCAGAACAGATGTCCGCAACACCATTACAAAAACATAAGAACGCTTGTCTATTTATCCTTCAAACACAAAGCTAATTTAATATGAAAATAACTAATTTCTTCTGGCAATGCTTCCTTTAAAGACTTCAGCTTCCCATCGCCAATTTCCTCATGTTTTTTAACAATTAACTCACGATAGGAAGTGGGTATAGCCCTCTCCCAATCTAGGTCTATAGCATCCATCGCTCCTTGTACAAGATGTTGTTCAACCGTCGTTTGTTTTAGTCCACGTTGCAAAACGATCTCGTTAATCTCTTTACCGTCGCTAAACATTTTTACTGTTGTCAAATAACTAGGCTCTTCATCTATTTTCTCAGGTTTTTCATTAGCTTGTTGACCTGCATCTGAAATTTGATTTTCTTCTGTAAAGGAGACGATTGCTTTTAAAAACTCTTCTCCATATTTGTCAAACTTCATCTCCCCTACTCCTTTTATTTGGAGCATGTTTGCTTTCGTCTTCGGATAATACTTACACATCTCTTTTAAGGTTGCATCCGAAAAAATAATATATGGAGGTAAGTTTTCGTTATCTGCAAGCTGTTTACGCAATAGGCGAAGCTCCTCAAAAAGTTCAGAGTGAATCGGCTCTTCTTTTTTGACTGGTTTCACTTTTTGAAATACTTTTTCTCCACTTTTTAATACAGCAACCGCTCTTTCAGTTAAACGAACCGTAGGATATTGTCCAGTAGTCAATCCTAAGTAACCTTCTGCAATAAAAAGTTGGATGATCTCGGCAATTTCTTTTTCAGTTTTTTCTTTCATTAATCCATAGGTAGTCAACTGTTTTAACCCGAGTTCTTTAATTCGTTTATTGTTCGATCCTTTTAAAACTTGTGCTACTAATGTAACTCCAAATCGCTCTTTCATTCGTGCAATACAACTAAATATTTTTTGTGCTTCTAAAGTGACATCGATTTCTTCTAGATCTGATTTACAGTTAGAACATTTTTCACACTCATGATTTGCTAGATCACCGAAGTAGTTAACAATAAACTTTTGTAAACATTTGGTCGTGTGGCAATAATCAACCATTGCTTGAAGTTTACTATATTCATGGCTTTTACGATCGATATTAGATGCAGACTGTTCTATTAAAAATTTTTGTGTTTGTACATCTTTACTCGTGTACAGTAATACACAATCACTATTTTCTCCATCTCTACCGGCTCTACCCGCTTCTTGATAATACGCCTCCATACTTTTCGGGAGTTGATAATGAAGCACATAGCGAACATTCGATTTGTCGATTCCCATTCCAAAAGCGTTGGTCGCGATGATAATTTTTTCATTATCAAAAATAAAGTTTTCTTGATTTTCCGCTCGTGCCGACTCTGACATTCCACCGTGATACGTTGCTGACGATATTCCGTTTTTTTCTAAATAGTTGTGTAACTGTTCCACATCTTTTCGCGTCGCTGTATAAATAATGCCACTTTCACCGCTGTAACGTTGAATAAAGTCGAGCAAGTATTTCCGCTTGTTTCCCGTCTTCACCACTGATAGTGCTAAATTTTCGCGTTCATATCCTGAAATGAACGATGATGGAGTATTAAGCTTAAGTCCTACTTCTATATCTTCGGCTACCTGTTTCGTCGCCGTCGCTGTAAGTGCAGCTACAACGGGCCGTGGAGAAAACTGTTGTATTAATTGACCAATTTTAGCATAGCTCGGTCGAAAATCATGCCCCCACTGTGAAATACAATGTGCTTCATCGACAGCAATAAAGTCAATCGGTAATTGTTGAAGAAAATGTATAAATGAACTTGATTCTAAACGTTCAGGAGCGACATACACAAGTTTATAAGCACCTTGTTTTAATCCAGCGCTTATCCGCTCTTGGTCCCTTTGTGAAACCGTACTATTTAAATACACAGCAGGAATTCCACTGTTATTTAGTGTATCAACTTGATCTTTCATTAACGAAATCAACGGACTTATGACAATTGTAATCCCCTTAAAAATCATTGCTGGAACTTGATAGCAAATCGATTTCCCACCACCAGTGGGCATAATACAAACCGTGTCATTTCCTTCTAATATTGTAGATATTAGTTCATGTTGATTTTTACGAAAGCTACTATAACCAAAGTATTTTTTCAAAACTTTTAACGGTTGATCATTTACAAAACTTGTTTCAAGCATATCTCCAACTCCATAATTTTAAAAAGTATCAATGTAACCATACCATAGCGCTTTAGGTTGTGAAAGCTAAAATTAACGATAAATTAATGAATTTCATAACTCAATATAATCGCCATAAGCCACATATGTAGTTGCGTTAAATCTCTCGCAACTACATATAGTTTATAGAGCTCATTTTTAGTAACTATGACATTTACTCAAATGAGTGAATTTTATAATTACCAAAAATGAGCCACACCACGCAATATATACTTTGCGAATGGCTCTAGCGCAACTATATATATTGATCTTAGTGGCGAAAATAATGAATTATGAAATTCATTAAAATATAATAAGAAAAAAAGTTCATAATATTAATGTTCATGTTTCACTTAATTTAATGTAGGAGCTGATTTTCTTTGACAAAACGAAAAAGTAACCCAAGAAAAGAAGGTAAAAACAAACACGGGGCACACGTAAGCCCTTTAGGAAACTCGCCTCAGCAAGAGTTTGCTCGTGAGCCTTATGTCGAAGCTGGACAAGCAGGACGACAACACAACGATAAAAGGTAGCAAGAAAAGTGACTACTAAATTGCAACACAATTAGTAGTCACTTTTTTGGGATGATGTGCAGTAGTTCGCACTCTCTAGTTACGTTTTATGGGGAGAGTGTGCAACATCGTGTTTTTTCGTATTACGGGGGGAGTGTGCAATTGCAATATAAAAGAGAGAGCAAAATGCTCACTTTAAGCTTTCGATTCCCTTTCTCTTGCTTTGAGCTCAGAAGAGTAATCATTCAAGCATTTGGATTACTCTTCTCTTGTTTTGAGTCGAGGAGAGTAATCATTTGGCGTCACCCTAGACCATACAATGGATTTGACGAGTGCGTTTAACAGATACTGGAATTTACACTCGCTTATCACTGGTTTTGACCAGCGTGTTTAACAGATACTGGAATTCACGCTCACTTATCACTGGTTTTGACCAGCGTGTTTAACAGATACTGGAATTCACGCTCACTTATCACTGGTTTTGACCAGCGTGTTTAACAGATACTGGAATTCACACTCGCTTATCACTGATTTTGACCAGCGCGTTTAACAGATACTGGAATTCACACTCGCTTATCACTGGTTTTGACCGGCTTGATTTACAAATACTGGAATTCGCACGCGTCATACGTGGTTTTATATATATGTATTTTACAGATGATGTAATTCCGTTGCATCAACCCACGTCTACTGCACACTCCCCCCATAATGCTTACTACCCGATACTGTACAATTTCCATCTTGAACTAAAGGATTAGAATTAGTTCAAGAAGCGATTGAAAATAATACAAGTAATGATCCAGTTCATCAACCGGATCATTACTTGTCTCCAAAAAACACCGCATTTTTCGGTGCGATTAGGCGTGCGTTATATTGTGTAAATTGGAGTTTTGCGATAGGTAACGGCCCCTGGTGATAATGCGCCCTCTTTTTTGCTACCGATACGCCACTTGCACAGTTCTTTTACACCCTAATATAAATCCCTTTATAAGATTGAATACAAGCAGATACACATTGACCGCAACCATTACAATTTTCTTCGTTTATAACCGGCTTTCCATCCTCCATTGATATAGCAATTGGTCCTAAGGGACATGCTCTAACGCAATAATCGCAAAGAGTCCCTTTATGTGCCAAACAGTTATAAGTAACAACTTCTGCAATTCCTATCTTTTCATTTTCTCCACTTTCCTCTAGTGCCCCCGTTGGGCAACTTGTAATACATTTATTACAAAACGTACAAGGTATTTCATTCGGATTAATATATGGTGTTCCTGCTAGCTTTGCACCGTAGTCACTCGAAAAAAGACTAATAGTTGCCGTAGGACAAACATCTTCACACTCACCGCAACGACTACATGTAGCCACAAAACCTAGTTCTTCCCCTGCTCCAGGGGGACGAATAAAGTTTCGCTCATGCTCTATTGTAGCGCCAATAATGGAACCTAAAAATTGAAACGACGAACGAAAATTCTCCTTTATATACTGTCTACGGTTTAATTTTTCGGTCATTGTTTGATCACTGATTCTTGGTGTTGCATCGCCTCATCATCTTCAAAGTTTGTGTAAGCGAGACATATCGATACTATGCCATCAATTTCTTTAAACTTTTCGCCGACGCGATAACTTTCATCAACCGAAGGAGCTTCAAGGGTTAAAATCAATTTTACGCCCTGCTCAATATGATGTACCTCTACTCCCGGAAGCTTGTGAAGTTGTTCTATGACTGTCTCAGTTTTTCCTTTTACTGTAATTAGCATAAATCCTGATATGACCATGCTTACACCTCCGTAACTAAAATTAGTTATCTCGATTAAACGCTGGTTTTGGGTCACCTGTATCTAAACCGTGACAAGTAACACACGTAAATCTCTCTCCAACAATCCCTTTATTACGATCTTCATCAACAAAGTGATCAATCGGTATTTCTCTTGCTCCTTGCGCATGACACATTAAACAACTATCACCCTTTATTTTTGGGTCCCATCGCCCTGCATGATCAGCCGGTTGTAATGTTGGTGCAGAAATTAAGACCATTGTTGCTGCATCTGCACGTTCTTCGTTTAATTGTGGTACGTTTGCCTGTTGTGTAGATTGTTGTCCTGCAGTACTTTGTGGTGATTGCGCTGTTTCACTTCCTGAATTATTAAACAACGATACACCAACTACGATCGCAAAGATCACAATGGCTAAAGAGACAGCAAATAGAAAGTAATTTTGTTTTTTCATCCTCGTCTCCCCCCTATGCCTTCATAATTTTAACAGCACTTTTTTTGAAATCAGGCTGTTTCGATATTGGACAGTATGCATCTAACGTTGTGTCGTTAATTAGCGTTTCTTCCGCAAAGAAAGGCACGAACACATAACCTTTTGGTGGTTTTCCACGCCCCGTAGTAGTTGCTTTCACTTTCGTTTCACCACGACGCGACTTAACAATAACCCAATCCATATCTTGAATACCGATTGCTTTGGCATCATCAGGGTGGATTTCACACAATGCTTCAGGTACTGCGCGATGCAATTCCGGAACACGTCGTGTCATTGTTCCGCTATGCCAGTGCTCGAGAACGCGACCAGTACATAACCAAAATGGATATTTTTCATCTGGAATTTCAGGAGCATCTTCAAACGGGCGAAAGAAAACGGTTGGGCGATGATCATTAGATTTGTAAAAATCAAGGTTTTTATATTTACCTGGAGTACCGAACGTTTCTACTCCTACTTGATCAAAACCATCCTCTTGTTTTCCATGAGCATAGCGCCACTTCGTCTCCATCCATTCTCCATTAACTTCACGAACTGGCCAACGAATCCCATGTTGTTTCAAGTATTCATCGTATGGAGCAAGCTCTTTAGCACTCGTTTTTAATTTAAATCCTAACTCTTGTACTTTTGGATTCGGATGAACGTGAGGAGCCGAAAATAAACGATATTCATTAAAAACTCTGCGACAAACGTCATTATGATCTTCGATTAAATTATTTTTTTCGTAATCCCATATGTCTGTTCCCTCTTTACCAAAAATCACATCAAAAGCATCTTTGTCACCAATTTTTTTGCCTTTGAGTACTCTTTTAGCTACTTGTACAATTGCCCATAAATCCCACTTCGCTTCTCCAGGAGGTTCTTGGCACTTCTCAAAGATGGCATTCCGGCGTTCCGCATTACCAAACATGCCTTCACGTTCCACCCACATTGCAGCCGGTAAAACGACATTAGCCATCTCCGTTGAACGAGTAGGATACACGTCTGATACGACAATAAACCCATCAATAACCCCTTTACCATCTTCATCGATTCCACGATAACGGTTCGTTTTCGGCATCGTTTGACCCCAGTTGTTCGACATACTCCAAAGAAACTTTACATTACCCACTCCAAGCTCTCTGAACATAGCAACTGTATGAAGTCCTGGTTTTTCAATGGCATCTAAATATCCTTCTGGTAAATTCCAAATCATTTCACTAAAACGACGGTGCTCAGGGTTACTCACAACTAAGTCTGCTGGTAAGCGATGGGAGAACACACCGACTTCACGAGCAGTGCCACAAGCACTAGGTTGCCCTGTCAAAGAAAACGGGCCACTGCCAGGTTCACTAATTTTTCCTGATAAAAGGTGAACATCATAAATTAAGTTGTTCATCCACGTTCCGCGTGTATGTTGGTTAACTCCCATCGTCCACGTAGACATAATTTTTTTATTGGGATTTGCAAACTCTTTTGCCAACGCTTCTAAGTCTGCGGCAGGAACTCCTGACAATTCAGAAACATATTCAAATGTATACGTTGAAACCATTTCTTTAAATTCGTCAAAACTAATATTCCAATTAGCATCTGCTTTTTGACCTTTTTCTGTCTGATCATAATCATCTTTCAAAGAGTGCCCTAGATTTTCAGTACCTGCTTTGAATTGTAAATGTTCATCAACAAATTTTTTATCATAGGACTCCGTTTCTAATAAGTAATTTACAATACAGTTAGCGATCGCTAAATCCGTTTGCGGTCTAAAAACCATTACTTTATCAGCTGTCTCAGAAGTACGAGTATGATAGGTTGTGATGTCATAATGTTTAACATTAGGGTCAGATAACTTTCTGGCAGTTAAACGTGAGTATAATACGGGATGCATTTCCGCCATATTCGCACCCCAAGTTACAAATACATCTGCTTTGTCTAAATCATCATAGCAGCCCATTGGTTCATCTGACTGGAATGTTGACATAAATCCAGCAACAGCACTCGCCATGCATAGTCTTGCATTTGGATCTATATTATTATTTAATAAACCAGCTTTCCATAGCTTAGCCGATGCATAGCCTTCATGAATCGTTTGTTGCCCAGAACCCCAGAAAGCTATTGAATTCGGATCATTTTCATGGGCTTCTTTTAGTTTACTAGCAATTAAATCAAGTGCTTCCTCCCAGGATGCCTCACGAAAGCCATCCATTGTCCCCTTTTTCGAATTGTCTTCACGAATTAAAGGTTTAGTTAGCCGGTCTTTACCAAATAAGATTTTCCCTAAGTAATATCCTTTAATACAATTTAAACCTTTACTTGAACGGTTATCAGGATCTCCTTTAACCGCTATTACTTTTTCATCTTTGACACCGACTAAAACTCCACAACCCGTTCCACAGTAGCGACAAACAGACGTTTTCCATTCGTCTGGTTCAATCGATTGCGCTTCAATGTCCGCTGGATCTCTCTCAGGTTCCTTCGGCTCTTGTGTTGATTTTTGACTACAACCAGCAGCAATCATAGCTGATGAAATCGCAGCTGCTTTTAGTAAACTTCTTCTTGTAAGTTCCATTTCAAGCTTCCCCCTTTACCTCTCATGATTATAATGGCAACTTTAATATACCTCTAAGCCTCATTGTATCTTTAGGGGATTGCTTGAAATGTGAAGAAAGTCACTCTGAACGTGTGAAATAAATCACAACTAAACTAAAAATGTGACAAAGTTGTCAAAGAAGAAAAAGCTACGTCTCTGACGTAGCTTTTTCTCAATACATCCATTTCAAATGGTCATCAATAATTTCATTTTCATCAGGTACGTAAAACAATTGAACAAAAATAATTGCTATCAAGTAACAGATCACTGTGTATTGAATCAAGTAAGGAAACCTTATTCCTGTCGGGAACCAAAATTGAATAAGCGAAGAATAAACCGCCGCCAGCATGAAAATAGGAAAACCTACCCAAAATAATAGTGAAGTTTTCGAACGTTTCCATAAAATAAAAATCGGCATTAAAATCGCAACTAACAAGGCTCCTATAACAAATTTAATTATGACCGTAGTGTAAAAGTTAAAAACAACTAGTACTTCACCGCCTATTTCTGAATAGTAAGGTTCTATAAAAGGAGATAGTAACCAGCTCGTAAAGTAATAAATTGGTACAAAACATATCCAGGCAATAAAGAAGCGAAAAAACCAATTTTTATTACTTCTAAATTTAAAATAGGTAGAAGCTTCATTAAATACAGAGGTTAATTCACCCACCGGACGCCATAATAGTGCTACGACAAGAGCAAATAGGAAGGAAGGAAATATATGACTTATTACCTCATATGAAAACCCAGCTTTTGTATTTAAAAAAAAGGCGTCTCCAATTCTTATTATAAAGTAAAAGAAAAAGTGGTAGATAAAAATGGAAAGAAATCTTTCTATAAATCGCTGCTTTAGCATTAAAAACAATTCGCCTATGAGTGCTGCAATGACCGCTGTAATAAGTAGAAAGTAAAACGTACTCATGAAATCTTCTAAAAAAGTAGGTGTATTTGGTGTATAAAGCCCTAATAAAAGAACGCTTATATATCCAACAAATGCCCCTAATAATGTGATGCTTGCTACTAAAATACCTTTTAAAAACGAAAGAGTAGAATATTTTGTTAAAGAAACTAAGTTCATGTGTACCCCCTTTCTACTCCAGTTAAACCTTCTAAAATATTTATTTACAATTATTAACTTCATTTAGATTGAAGAGAATTTTCCCTTTTACTCTCATTCTATTTTATTTAACTATACTCCATTTTTTTGATGTTTTTTGTGACACATTTAGTACATTTATAAATATGTAAAACTGTCGGCCACTAAAAATCAGTAATTAGCATAAACTCCATTTGCCTTAGCTACTAATATTTCATTATCATCGTAAATAAAACAATCGACATGAGTTAACGTTCTTCCAGACTTAATTAGCTCTGCACAAGCTACTAAGTTCTTTCCTTTTGCGCCTTTTAAAAATGTCACTTTAAGATCTACAGTAACAACTTTTTGTACCCCACAAACATCTGTCTGTATTGTGTTACACATGGCAACATCAGCTAATGATGAAATAACTCCCCCGTGAACAACACCAACACTATTTAAAAATAAATCTTTTATCGGTAACGTTACCTTTATTTCTTTTTCATTCGTTCTTACATATTGAAATCCTAAAAATTCATCAAACGGTTGTTGAATAAACATTTCAAACTCCCCCAATCACCTTTATTTATTTTATAATATTCTAAACATTATTTTTATTTTATAAATATCAAACAAATTTGTATACCTTAAAATTAAAGGAGTATAAAAAAGGTAGATCTATAAATTAAAAGTTACACAATTCCTAAAAAATAGTTAAATAGTTCACAATTTTCAGCACATTAAGCATAACGTCTGCATGTGAAGCGCCATATACATATAGTAAGAAAGTAATATATTAACCATTCACCTTAAACAATTTTAGAAATACTAATGATCGATCTACGCTTTCTCTATTTAAGGGAGGGGGAAACTAATATGCACCACTCAAGTCCACTTGTCCAGTGGTTTTCATTGACCTTCGATCTCTCCATTGTCCTTACTACTACAGTAGCCTCACTACTTGTGTTTTTATTCGTCTACTTCACTACTAAAACAGTAACGACCAAAATTCCTACTAGTCGACAAAATGTGATCGAATGGATCGTTGAATTCGTCCAAAAAATAATGAGGAATACAATCGGATCCTCTAGAAATATGTTCACGCTATCGTGCGGAATTACTCTATTACTCTATATTTTCACTGCCAATATACTAGGGCTTCCTTTTACGATTATTGCAGGAGAGGATCACGCTATATGGTGGAAATCACCAACATCTGATGCTCATGTACCAATCACTTTAGCGATTATGATGATCGTTTATTCCCATTACAATGACATTCGAACTTTAGGGTTTAATCATTACATCACCGGTTATGTTAAGCCCTTTAAAGCATTGTTGCCTACCAATATAATGGAACAATTTAGTAACACACTAACGTTAGGATTACGACTTTTTGGAAATATGTACGCAAAAGAAATCATGTTGTTACTACTCATAGGTTCAATAAAAAAAGGGATTTTTGTTGGAATACTAGCCGCTGTACCACTTTTAATTTGGCTAGCATTTGGACTATTTATCGGCGCGCTTCAAGCATATATTTTCGTTACGCTAACGATGGTTTATGTTTCTTTAAGGCTACAACATTAATCTTAACAAGGAGGATCGATTATGGGCGATATTACGATCTTTGGAATTCCAGTCGCGTTAGGCACCATGCTTTATCAAGCGTTTATTTTTACCGTTCTCTTTTGGCTTCTTCACAAGCTGTGCTTCAAAAAAATTGTCGACGCATTAGAAAATCGGAAAAAGCATATCGAAAACCAACTTACTGTCACTGAACAATATAAAGAAGAAGCAAAACAAAAATTAGAGGAACAAACGAAATTATTAGAAGAAACGAGACGTGAAGTATTGGAAATGCGTAAGAAGTGCAAGGAAGAAACGGAACAATTGCTTAAGAATGCCCGTGATGAAGCTTACCAAATTCGTGCTAAAGCGGTTGAAGAACAAAAAAAACGTTTAAATCAGGGGGCATAGAAGATGAAGAGAACGATCATAAAGAAGCACGACAACTTCGAAGAGAAATTTGAATTTATCGATGAGGAAAAGTGGGTATATGTTCATTACTCAAGAGGTGAATATCAAAAAAAAGCCATGTTTTTGAAAAATAATGAGCAATCGATTGAGCATCATTTAGATGACTTCTTTAAGGAAAACAACGTAACCTTTCGAATGGAACATGAAATAAAAAAAGTACTTTATAAACAAAAACTGAACTTAGAAACGCTTTTAAAAGCTTCCTCATTACACTTAGGTATTGGGATTATGTTTGCTCTTTCTTGTATTATTGGTTTTAAATTAGGAACTCATTTTGACATGACTTATGGAAAATATCCTCTTTTTACACTCATCGGACTTTTCACTGGAATAGGCTTAGCTAGTTTTACAGGTTATAAAATGATCAAAAAGTATATTATGCCTGATTTTAAGGATTAACAAGCAGTTAGTCACCTTGAGGGGAGGGGCATTCATGTTCTGGTCGAAACGTAAAAAGAAAAAAAAGCAATATCCATTCATAGATGTTACCATTCAAGATGTCCGAAACGCAGTAATAACCTTTTCTGATAGATTATCAAAAGGGGTGTTTACTACAATATTAGTGAACGAGGATAATAGCATTGATTTTGAACAACTTGCTCATATTATAGGGGGCATTCCTACGAAAAATTTTTATATGTCAAAAGAAACCTTTGATATTTTTGAAGAGGAAGAAAAGGAAATACCAGCCACCCTAGATAGTGTTCAACGTGCTGTTGATGGGTATGTCAAACAGTTCAAACAGCCCCCCATTATTACCTTTGATCCAAATTTTCGAGTAAACTACCATGTTTTAATGCAAGAAGGTTTTCTCGATTTCCGTCCAGACATTCCGTTGTACATTCATAAAGACGGTATGATCACACACATTAAACCTTCTAAATAAAAATAGGCTGCCCCATAAGTGTCTGAAACTTTTTTTGGGTGGCCTCATTTGGTGCCTAACCATATCTATTCTGTAACAATATCACTTTACAAACAGGCCTAATTTTCTTGTTATTACTTTCTCAACCTCCACGATCAATAAAATTACTACCCCCATGATGATCGCAATGATCCAGTAATTGAAACTTATTGGTGCGGTACCAAATATTGTATTCATAAATGGAACGTAAATAAGCGCAACTTGTAAAACAATTAGGAAGCTTGAGACGACCCACACAGCTTTATTTGTAAAGAAATCTTTATTAAATGCAAAGTTTCGTTCACTTCTACAGTTGAATAAATAAAACAATTGGAGAATCACAATCGTATGCAATGTAACGGTATTTACAACTGCTTGATCATAACCTTGATTATGAAGGTGGATGTTTAAAACGAGTGAAGCACCACTAATCATTAAAGCAACAAATATAATTCTAAATATATAATAACCACTTAACAATGGGGTTTTCAGTTCTCTAGGTGGCCTTTCCATTGTTCCTTTTTCTAAACGTTCAAAGGCAAAAGCTAAAGATAAAGTAACAGAAATGACCATGTTCACCCATAAAATTTGGACTGGTGTTAGCGGCATCGCTATCCCAAACATAATGCTTGCGATGATTAGAGAGGCTTGCGCACCATTTGTCGGGAGGATAAAAAGGATCGTTTTCTTTAAGTTATCATACACCCTTCTTCCTTCTTGGACAGCATTTACAATCGTTTTAAAATTATCATCAACGAGAACCATTTGTGAAGCATCTTTAGCAACCTCAGTTCCTTTTATACCCATAGCAACACCGATATCTGCTCTTTTTAGTGCAGGTGCATCGTTAACACCGTCACCGGTCATTGCACAAATTTGACCTTTCTCTTGCAGGGCTTTCACTATTCTCAATTTATTATCTGGGCTAGTTCGAGCAAATATATCAAATTTCATAATTGCTTCTGCAAGCTCTTCATCGGACATTTGATCAATATCTTTACCTTCAAGTGCGGTTTCTCCATCGCCAATTCCCATAACTTTTCCTATCGTCATCGCCGTACTTTTATGATCACCAGTAATCATTTTTACTTTTATTCCTGCTTTTTTACACTCTTCAATCGCTAAAATCGCTTCTTCTCTAGGTGGATCCATAATGCCTGCTAAACCTAAAAGTTGAACACCCTCGGTTAAATGTTCATGATCAATAGTGGTCACACTTTGAGGCACTTTTTTATAAGCTGCTCCGATAACTCTTTGACCAGTACTTGCGTATTTTTGTACTTTTTCTTCCCAATATGCTCGATCTGATGGCTCTAAGTCGGTCATATCTAGCAAACGGTCAGGTGCTCCCTTTATATAAATCACTTTTTCATTATTTTGTTCAACTAATACAGCCATATATTTATATTCAGAATCAAAAGGGACCTTTGATTGTACCTTTAATTTTCCAACTTTTTCATCAGCCTTTTCGCTTAATGTAATGAGACAACCTTCTGTTGGATCACCATTTATCGTCCACTGGTTATTTTCCGTTTTACGTATACTAGCATCGTTACATGTTCTAAAGCACTTCAGCATCTCTTTTAGCAAATATTCTTGACTTAGCTTTATATGCGTTCCATTTTTCAAAATAGCTCCCTCAGGAGAATAACCCGTTCCTGTAACTTCGTACTCGGCACTTTCTGTCACAACTGATGTCACTGTCATTTCATTTTTGGTGAGTGTCCCCGTTTTATCTGAACAAATGACAGAGACCGCACCGAGCGTTTCAACAGAGGGGAGATTTCTAACGATTGCCTTTTTTCTAGCCAAATTTTGTACACCAATTGCTAAAATAATCGAGACGATCGCCGGTAAACCTTCAGGTATCGCTGCTACTGCAAGCCCTATCACGGCAAGTAATAATTCTGCAGCATCGAAGCCTCTTATAAAATAACCAAATGCATACATGAAAACCGCCGCAACTAAAATAACTAAAGATACCATTTTTCCGAATTTAGTTGTTTGTTTTATAAGAGGTGTTTTTATTTCATCAACTTCTGAAAGCGATTTACTTATTTTACCTATTTCAGTATCTTTACCAGTCGCAGTTACAACCCCTACTCCTGTTCCTGCTGTCACTGCTGTTCCTGAAAAAGCCATATTAATTTGATCACCTAAAGCTGTTTTACCTTCAATTTTTTCTGAAACTTTCTTAACTGGTATCGATTCTCCTGTAAGAACAGCTTCCTCTATTCGTAAGTTTTCGCATTGCACGAGCCTCATATCTGCTGGTATCTTATCACCACTACTAACGATAACAATATCCCCAGGCACTAATTGTGAGGAGTCAACCTCCGTTCTCTCTCTATCCCTCAATATATTTGCCTTTAGTGACAATAAGTTTTTTATCGAGTTCAAAGCTTTTTCGGCTTTATTTTCTTGAAAAAAACCGATAAAGGCATTAATAATCACAACCATAAGAATAACAGCAGTATCAATATAATGACCAAGAATAATCGTTATTACAGCCGCAAATAGTAAAATATAAATAAGTACATCATTAAAATGCTTTAAAAACCTTATTGCTAATGATTCTTTCTCTGGTTCTGGTAATTCATTATTCCCATACACATTAATTCTTTCGCTGACTTCTTCTTCAGTTAAACCATCATCAATAACTACTTCCAACTTCGATGCAACTTCCTCCACACTTAAGTTATACCACTCATTATTTTCGTAATCTTTATTTTCCATAAAATTCAGTCCTTTCACTTTGGCTGGAAGGGCAGTTCCTGAAGTGAATCCTATAATTAATATATGATGCGATTAATGAGTAGTTTTCGAAATGTATGACTAACTTGTGAAAAAGGTCTCATATTTAAAAAGTTTACCTTTTCACCAAGAAGAAGTTTATTTAAAACTATCGATGATCTGATGATAAATTCAATAAATTTCATAATTCTTTTTTCCCCACTAAGATCAATATATAGTTGCGTCAAAACCATTCGCACACTATATATTGCACGATGTGGCTCATTTTTGGTAATTATGAAATTCACTCAATTGTGATAATACAAAAAACGCCATAGGGCTACCCATGGCGAAGATTATGAAGCATTCAATTATTAATGAAATCAACAAATTCTCGGTAATTGCATCCCGGCAAGACGGTTTAAGCGACGGCGACTGCCTAACAACATTTTCAAAAATAATCTACCATTAGTTTCAACTTCGCTTACACGTCCAATCGTTGTTGCCTCGCGACCAATGTCAAATTTTTTTAGCACAGCTAACACCTTTTCTTCATCTTCTTTGGCAACAATTAATAGCAATTTACCTTCATTTGCTAAATACAGTGGATCGAAACCTAATATATCACATGCTCCTTCTACTTCCTCTTTTACTGGTAAGGCATCTTCATTAATCTCGATTGTCACATTAAAATCTTCACAAATCTCAACGAGTGTTGTTGCCACGCCACCTCTAGTGGGATCGCGCATCATTTTCACTCGACTAGACACGTTTAAAACTTCACTTGTAAGATCATTTAAAGAGGCACAATCGCTGTTAAGTTCAGTAACTAATCCGAGTTCACCTCTCGCACTTAAAATTGATATGCCGTGATCACCAATCGTCCCACTAATAATTATCACATCTTGTTTATCAATCGTTTTCGGTAACATTTCTTCAGTATTTATGACACCAATTCCTGTCGTATTAATAAAGATCCCATCAACACTACCTCGTTCAACGACTTTTGTGTCTCCACTAACGATTCTAACGTTTGCCTTCTTTGCTTCTTCGGCCATTGAAGAGACAATTTTCTGTAGTTGTGGAATCGAAAATCCCTCCTCAATAATAAAAGCAACCGTAATATATAATGGAGTAGCCCCACTAACTGCAAGATCATTAACCGTACCACAAATCGCTAGTTTGCCAATATTACCTCCACGAAAAAAAGTTGGTTTAATGACAAAGCTATCCGTAGAGATCGTTAACTTTTCTTGAGGTATATGCAGTATGGCAGCATCTAGTTTTGCTTGATCATGATGACCAAAAGTTGTTATAAAAACATTTTGAATAAGTTGGTGCGCGAGTTCACCACCATCTCCATGGGCAAGACTAATTTTTTCTACCATTATTATTCCTCCCTCAAATATTGATACGATGCTGCACAACTTCCTTCACTCGAAACCATACAAGGTCCGATCGGATTAACAGGTGTACAAGCTTTAGCGAATAAGTTACATTCCTCAGGTGGTATTAACCCTCTAATAATCTCACCACAGCGACATCTTGTTGGTTTCGGTTCACCTGCTTTAATATCAAAACGGGATTTCGCATTTAAGTGAATGAATTGGTCACGAATATCTAAACCACTATTTTCGATCACTCCAATACCACGCCAAGCTTCATCACAAACTTGAAAGTACTGATCGATCATAAGTTGAGCTTGACGATTCCCCTCATCACGAACGACATGTTGGTGCGAATTGATGATCTCAGGGTTTTCATTTAATAATAGTTCGATAGACTTATAAATTCCACTTAAAAGCTCTGCAGGTTCAAAACCACAAATCACTCCTGGAACACGATATTCATCCACTAAATATTGATAATGATATTTTCCTAGAACAATTGAAACGTGACCAGGAAGCAATAAACCGTCGACTTGAACATCTCCTTCGTTTAGTAATTTTCTTAATATCGGTTCAACTAACTTCGTAGTCACCCACATTGAAAAATTCGTTACCCTTTCATCATCAGCTTTTTTTAATGCTACAGCTAATACAGGAATCGTTGTTTCAAAGCCTATCCCTAAAAAAACAACCTGTTTATCGGGGTTTTCTTTGGCAATTTCTACAGCATCACAAGGAGAATAAACGACTCTCACATCTCTCCCGTCTGTTTTCGCATCTATTAATGCTCGGTTTGTTCCTGGGACACGCACCATGTCTCCGAACGTGCAAATAATTCGTTCATCGCTTTCGGCTAATTGAATCATAGCATCTATTGATTTTTGATCAGTGACACAAACTGGGCAACCAGGTCCTGAAATTAATTTTACTTTTCCAGCGAGTAACTTTTTCACTCCCGTTTTTGCGACCGCCATCGTGTGTGAGCCACACACTTCCATTAATGCCGGCTCACGACCAAATTTCTCTTTATATTCTCCCGCTTTTTGCTCGATTTGTTTCAGTAGTGCTTGACTGATCGTACTACTAGAAAACTGTTTAAGCGTCTCGATCATTGACCATCTTCCTCCATTCTTCAATACTTGCTTTCGCATACTCTTCGTCAACAATCGACATCGCCTGTCCTGCATGAACAATCACATAATCATCTAACTTTACTTCAGGAATAAAAATAATTCCAACCGTCATTTTTGAGCCCATCACATCAACGACCGCTGAATACTCATCAACTTTTATAATTTTTGCTGGTACTCCTACACACATGTGTGTTACTCCCCCTTCTTGTTCGTTGTTTGAGCGCTTGCTATGACTAACTGACCTAATGAAACTCCACCATCATTGCACGGTACTTTTTTATGTGTAAAAACTTCAAAACCATTCTCTTTTAATAGCCTCACAAGATGATAAAAAAGGAAGCGATTATGAAAGCTACCACCTGATAAAACGACTTGTTTATTTAGATACGGCCTTTGTTCAAATGCTTTCATAAGTAAACCTAGACACATTTCTACAATAGTACGGTGAAACTTTTGTACAATTCGTTTTTGTTCAGTTCTTTTCTGAATATCTTCCAATAACTCTACTACCATTTCTTTAAGCGAAATTTCTAATAAGCCGCCGTTCTCAATAACACTAAATTGATAGTAATCGTTAACCCACTCTGTTTCATCGGTTAATTCCGATAAACGAATCGCCGCCTCACCGTCATGCGTAGATATATCACAAATTTTTAATAAAGCACTAACAGCATCAAATAACCTACCGCATGTTCCAGCAAGTGGACTATTAAGGTTTTGTTTCAACATTCGTTGAATGGTCTCAATTTCTGATTTCTTGTAAGGAAAAAGTTTTTGTAAATGACATAAACCACCCTCACAGTGGGATAGCACCAAACTGATGGCGTTGCGCCAAGGTTCTTTTACCGCCTTTTCTCCACCTGGTAATGGGTAATATGACATATGACCTAATCGTTCATAACTAAGGGCATCACCGTACAAAAGTTCAAATCCCCAAATATTCCCATCATCACCATAGCCTGTTCCATCTAAAATAATGCCAAAACAAGCCTCTTTTATCTGATTATCAACCATACAAGAAACGTGGTGAGCATGATGATGCTGCACTTTAATAATGCGATTACATTCCATCTCACTTGCCAACGAAGTAGTTTCATAATTGGGGTGCTTGTCAACAGCAATGACTTCATGCTTTATCCCTACCCACTTCATTAAATGTTTAAGTTCATGTAAAAAATGATCCGTTACTTCGACACTTCCCATATCCCCTATGTGCGGCCCAATAAAAATTTGCTCACCTCGACCTATTGCAAACGTATTTTTTTGCTGAGGACCTAATGCTACAATTCCATTTATATTAGTATCTATAAAAAAAGGGTCTGGTACGTATCCCCTTGCTCGCCTAAAAAACTGAAGCTCATTATTTACGATTTGAACAACGGAATCATCAAGTGGATGCTCTATTTCTCTATCGGAAGTTAAAATAAAGTCAGCAATTCCTCTTAAATATGAAAATATTTCATTATCTTGATATAACATTGGTAATCCTGACGGGTTAGCGCTCGTCATGATTAACACTTCGTAATCAGCCTTCATAAAAAGCAATTTGTGTAGCGGTGTATAAGGTAACATTACACCAATCGTTTTCATCCCTGGAGCAACACACTCTGGGATCAATTGATGATTATTTTTTTTAACGACGACAATTGGCGATTCCGGAGAGTCGAGTAAGTGCTTTTCAGCCTCCGATAAATTCGTTATTTCTTCGATCGTATTACGTTCATTAGCCATAACTGCAAGCGGGCGCTTCGGACGTTTTTTCCTATTTCTTAGTTCTCTAACAGCAGTTTCATTCGTTGCATCACAAGCAAGGTGAAAGCCACCGATCCCTTTGATCGCGACAATTGCTCCTTTCGCTAGTAGACATTTACACTGCTCTAAAGCACTTTCTCCTGTGGTGACCACAGTCCCTTCCATTGAAAGTAACGATAACTTCGGACCACAGCTCGGACAAGCAATTGGCTGAGCATGGTGACGACGATCAAGGGGGTCTTCATACTCTTCTTTACAATCTGGGCACATTTTAAATTTCTCCATCGTCGTAAAGGGACGATCATAAGGTAACGCTTTTATGATCGTGTACCTCGGCCCACACTCGGTGCAATTAATAAATGGATAGTTATAACGAAAATCAGATTCATCCGTCATTTCTGCGATACAAGCTGGGCAAACACTGGCATCTACAGGGATGACAAGTGAAGATTTTCCTTTACGGTCACTTTCTATAATGGTGAAAGTTTGATAATTTTCAAACATTGCAGTAGCTTCTACCTGTACATGATCGATTCTTGCTAAGCGTGGCTGATTATTTTGTAGCTGTTCGATAAAACTATGGAGGTTAGCGGCAGTCCCTTCTGCTACAATGTTCACCCCATCCATATTGTTTTGAACCGTTCCTTTAATGGAGTACTTTTTTGCAATCGAAAATACAAAGGGGCGAAATCCAACTCCTTGAACACGCCCTTTCACTACAATTTTGACAGCTTTATCGAGTTTCATAAGCCTCTTTAATCCAACTAACCCAAGCTTCAACTCCCTCACCAGTTGTCGCTGATATGTTCATTAGCTTTGAATGTGGATTAATACCCTTTAAATCCTTTATCGCAGTATCAACATCAAAATTTAAATAAGGAAGTAAATCTATTTTATTTAAAAGTACGAGCTCTGTGCGCCGAAACATGACCGGATATTTAGGGATTTTATCGTTCCCTTCAGGAACACTTAAAATGGCGACTTTATGTTTTTGACCGAGGTCATACCCCGAAGGACAAACTAAGTTTCCAACATTTTCGATAAATAAAATATCTATCTCTTCTAAATTGAAGTTTGGAATCGTTTTAGCTACCATTCTTGCATCTAAATGGCAACCACCGTTTGTATTAATTTGGACCGCACGAGCTCCTGCAGCGCGTATACGATCTGCATCTATTTCTGTCGCTAAATCACCTTCAATGACACCAATTTTATAGTCATTGGCTAGTTCTTGAATCGTTCTTTCTAATAATGTTGTTTTTCCAGCACCAGGTGAACTCATCAAATTAATAACAAGTGTCTTGCTTTTTATAAATTCGTCTCTCAAAAAAGCGGCGGCACTATTGTTGTCGGCTAATACATCTTCATTTAACGTAATTTTCATATTTTTTTAACTCCCCTCATATGAATAAACTTTAAACGTTTCTCCTGAAATTAATTCTCCACTTGGTATACAACAGGTAGGGCAAACAGATAACCTTTTTTCTGGGATGTATTCTGATTCACAAACGCAGCATCTTGCTTTTGCTTCTTCGTTAATAATGACTAGTTTCGTATTCTTGTCCAAAAAAGGAATAGATTGTGTTTTGTAAATCTCCAGTGCCATCTCTAATGCATCAGGCATCGCGTTACTAACTTCCCCTACAATTAATTCTATTTTTTCTACTTTTGAAAAATTCCGTTTCTGTACATCTTCACCGATAATTTTTAAAATATCACCCATTAACGCCATTTCATGCATGGACATCTTCCTTTCGCAACGGTTGCTAACTGCTTTTATTAAAGAGAATGATTTACTGACTCTTCAAGCCGATAAACCATTCTCCGTTTGTTTCTTTCATTGAGTGGCGTTCACATGTAAGCTCGCCGGAATCTTTCTGTACATCATACGTTTTATCACAGCTAAAGCATTTTAACTTTTTTTCATAAGTTATCCATTGCGCTAAACAATTGCAGCTTATGCATTTTTTTTCGTATGCTTTTAAACTCTTTCCATCTGAAAAAAATAAAATAGAATGATTATTTATAAAACGGTCTTGTGCACCGAGAAAAGAACTCGGGCTCATTGTTTTAAGTGGGAACCACTGTATACCAACAATATGATCCGCGACCTCATCTAGCTTTTCAATTTCCTCGGAAATTACAGGAAAAGTAATTCCTTTCGTTGTGTCTATTAAACTTTTCCTTAATTCAGCTAAAAACTGAAGCCTATTCATGCTGATCAAGCCAACTTTCAACTTTCTCCTTTATTAAACATGCTAAATCAGGTAATTTACTTTTCACAGTATCTGTTAATTCAACGCCTAATTTAAGAGATTCAGGCTGAATGCCAAACATGATCATTTGTTTCGGTAAATTCTCTCTAATTTGTGCTGCAAACAGTACTTCTTGAAAACCGACTTGATGAATTGACATCTTCACACCAAAATATTTCGGAATTTCATCTTGGTCAACTGTGATAATCGACCCTGGTTCTTTATCGGCATTGATCGCGTCAATAATAATCAAATACTCGGTATCTTCTACTGGACCTAATAGCTTAATACCATCGGTAGCCCCTTCAATAATTTCCACTTTACTTTCGTAATCTTTTAAAATATCTTCAAGAAGCGGAATAACTTGAACGCCAACACCCTCATCTGAATAGAGGGTGTTGCCGATACCTAAAATCGTTATTTGTTTTTGTTTAACTTCACTTGTACTCATAACTTTTCACCTACATTTAGTTATCGTCTTTATCTTCCTGCTTCTTTTCAATTTTGTAGCCTGTAAACATACTTGAGATCGCACCATTTTTACTGAGCCAATCATCACGAAAAGCCATGTAAATATGGACAATTGAAAAAATAACAAAACTCCATGTTACTAAATTATGAAGAGAGCGTACTCCAAAACTATCTCCCCCAAAGATATAGGGTACCCAGGCAAATTGAGCGGCTAACCACGTATGAGGCTGTGGTTCGAAAAGTAAGAAAAATCCTGTAAATATTGCAATAATTGAACCAATAACGAAGAAGATCCAATAACTAAGTTCAGCTAATGGGTTGTGCCCAATATAATGTTTCTTTTTATTTTTCATAAGCAAATAATATTTAATAGTCTCAAGAGTTCCTAGCCAAAATTCTTTTGTGAACGGCTTTGATCTCGAATATTGATTACCTGCAAAAAACCAATAAATTCGAAAGATGAAGTTCAACGTAAATATAAAGGCGGTGAAAATATGAACATTACGAACCCATCCCATTTCATTTGATGTGGCATCAGTATGAACAGTTGGTGAGAAAAATGGAGTAGCGATATAGAGACCAGTTATAATTAAGATTAGAATACTGAATGCTGCAATCCAATGAAAAATGCGGACAGGTAACTGCCAAACGTAAACCTTTTCTAATTGGTCTTCCGATTGTGAGACATTCCTCTTTTCATTGACGGGAACGGCCATTTCCTCCCCCCCTAACTTAATTTAATCTCAGTTGTCTTTTTGTTCTTCAAGTCCGTTAAGTGAACAGCACAAGCTAGGCACGGATCAAAAGAATGAATGATTCTTAATATTTCTATAGGTTGATCAGGATCGATGACAGGCGTGTCTTTTAATGCTGCTTCGTACGGACCACTTTGACCTTTATTATCTTTCGGTGAAGCCAGCCAAGTCGTTGGAACAACCATCTGATACTTACTTGTTTTGCCATTTTCAATTCCGACCCAATGGGCTAATGCTCCGCGTGGCGCTTCCATCCAACCTACACCTTTTGCTTCTTTAGGCCAATTGTCCGGATCCCACATTGTGCGGTCAAAGGTTACTTGGTCACCGTTTTTAATATTGTTTAATAAAGCATCCATATCGTTTCTTAACCACTGAACAATTAATGCAGTTTCTAAGCCTCTTGCTACCGTTCTTCCAAGTGCTGATTGTAGAGCTGAAAGCGGTACATTAAGCTTATTTAACGTATCATCGACAATGTTTACAATTTCCGGTTGTCCTTTCGCATAACCTACCATTATCCTTGCTAAAGGGCCTACTTCCATAGGATTCTCACGCCAGCGTGGCGCCTTCACCCACGTATACTTTTCTTCTTCATCTAAGTTTTTATATGGAATATTCGGACCACTATACTTTAATGTTGTTTCACCTTCCCAAGGATGTTTCCCTCCCCCTGAGTTCCCATCATACGTATACCATGAATAATCAATAAATTCTTTGATTTGTTCAGGGTCTCGAAGGTCAATATCTAATACTTCATTTAAATTTCCATTTAAAATGATTCCTCTCGGCATTCGATATAATTTAGTATCCCGAACATCACCTGTAGAAAAATCACCAAAACTCATATAATTTTGAATTCCACCGCCGTGGAGCCAATCTTTATAATAAGAACCAATCGCTAGTAAGTCAGGGATATAAACTTTATTAACAAATTCCATTGCTCGATCTATAATTTCAGAGATTTGAGTTAATTGTGAGGCATTCACAGAATTGTCACGATTAATATCAATCGGTGTCGCCATTCCACCAACAACATAATGTGGATGTGGATTTTTCCCACCTAATATCGTATGAATTTTAACAATTTCTTTTTGCCACTCTAGCGCTTCTAAATAATGAGCAACTGCGAGTAAGTTGACTTCTGGAGGGAGCTTATAGGCTTCATGGCCCCAGTAACCGTTTGCAAATATTCCTAACTGGCCGCTGTCAACGACCTTCTGGACCTTTTGCTGAACTTCTCTAAAATAACCAGGGGACGACTTCGCCCAGTCAGAGATCGATTGAGCAATTTTACTTGTTTCTTCTGGGTCAGCACTTAATGCACTCACAACATCTACCCAATCTAGGGCGTGTAAATGATAAAAGTGAACGACATGGTCATGAACAAACTGAGCTTCATTCATAATTTCACGAATAAGCTGCGCATTCCTTGGGATTTTAATATCCAGTGCATCTTCTACCGAGCGAACAGAAGCTAATGCATGCGTCGTTGTACATACGCCACAAACTCGCTGTACGAAAGCCCACACATCTCGAGGATCACGACCCGTTACAATTTGCTCTAACCCTCGAACGCCCGTTCCGGAACTTAACGCATTTTTTATGACACCGTTTTCAATATCAGCTTCAATACGCAAGTGACCCTCTATTCTCGTTACCGGATCGACTACAATACGTTCAGTCATTTTCTGTCACCTCAACCTTCTTGTGAACTATTTTTTTCACTATTAGCTTTTTCGTCTTTCTTTTTCTTCATAGCAGTTAATGCCGCATGCCCTGCAATCCCAGCAGCAGTTGCTCCTGTTGCATATAACCCTACCTTTTCAGGATTAATCGTCGTTTGTGTTCCAGGAATTTTTGCTCTTCTTGTGAAAAATGGTCCTTCGTCCCAAAAGTTCTTTTCAGAACATCCAATACAAGGATTTCCAGATTGAATCGGATAACTAACACCACCATTCCATCTCATTTCTGCACAAGCATTGTACGTTGTCGGACCTGCACAGCCTACTTTGTATAAACAGTAGCCCACTTTCGCTCCTTCATCATCAAACGACTCAACAAAAAGTCCAGCATCGAAATATGCTCTTCTATTACATTTATCGTGAATTCGTAATTTATAAAACGCTTTTGGTCTACCTTGACGATCTAATTCTGGTAATCTACCAAACGTAATCACATGAGCTATGACTCCTGTCATTACTTCTGCAATTGGTGGACAGCCTGGCACATTAATAATTGGTACCCCACGAACAACATCGCTTACGGCCTTTGCATTGGTTGGATTCGGTTTAGCCGCTGCAAGTCCTCCAAATGCAGAGCAACTCCCATAAGCAAGAACTGCTTTAGCATGTTTTGCTGTTTCTTTTAAAGATTCTAGTGCAGAATGTCCAGCTACTGTTAAAAATTCATCATCAGTGACATTTCCTTCAACAACTAAAATATATTCGCCTTTATATTGCTCCATAATTCTTTCCCGATTTTCTTCAATTTGATGTCCAGCAGCAGCAGATAAGAGCTCATGGTATTCTAACGAAATCATATCGAACAATACATTTTCAGTTCGCGGATGTGATGATCGAATAAAAGATTCTGAACAACCTGTGCAATCCATTAATTGTAACCAAATGACTGGGATTCTTTTATTTGTTTCCATGGCTTGAACGACTTTACCAGACTGAGAATAATCTAAACCTAAAGTAGCAGCTAACGCGGTACACACCTTCAGAAAATCTCTACGAGAAACGCCTCTTTCAATGGCGGACTCGTAAATCGTTTTTTCCGGCCTCATTTTATGTCCCTCCCTTGGTGTAAACGGACTTCCCTACAGTTTCATAGGTATCCATAAAAAAATATGTAAAATTCCAGAAATAATGTTTGTTCCTTCGTTTATTTCACAAATAATACATATATTTCAGGAAAAAAGTCATAGAATATTAACTTATACCTATTTTTATGTTAAGAAACTGATATATAGAAAATGTCGGACTATTTTTTCATACAAAACCCGCATGACGGGATTCCGTCACCATTTAACATGTAAAAGAACGAGCGATTTCCTTCTCTTCGCTGTAAACTTCTATCGAATTTTAGAGGCTTGTTCAGGAAATCGCTCGTTCTTTTTTCATACAAAACGCTCATGACGATAATTCGTCACCATCTAGATTGTAAAAAAACGTTGACCTTTTCGCCTTTCCAACATTCCAACTAACCAACTAACCAACAAAAAAAGCCAGTCACCTTATAGAAATGAAGGTGAACTGGCATTTTTATCATTAACTTATTATTCTTGATTTTCTTGTCGTTCTCGCTTTAGTTTTCTGCGATAAACAATTTTTGATAATACAATACTTACTTCATATAAGAAGAGTAACGGTATAATAACTAATACGTCTGAAATAAAGTCAGGTGGTGAAATTAATACAGAAATCACTACAATGAAAAAGAACGCATACTTTCTATTTTTAGCCATTGCTTTTGGAGTAACAATGCCTAAGCTTGTTAAGAACATGACGACTAATGGCATTTCGAAAAGAATACTAAATGGGATCGTCATCCGTAAAACAAATTGGAAATATTTGTCTGTTGTAAACATCATTGTAAACATATCCCCGCCTAAACCAAATAAAAAGTTTAAAACGAGCGGTAAAACGATAAAATATCCGAATGATAATCCTGCTAAAAATAAGATTAATGATGCCGGAATATAGCCTAAAGTTAATTTTCTTTCTCGGTCAGTTAATGCAGGTCTAACAAAAAGCCATATTTGCAAAATAATCACAGGTACAGTTAAAGCAAGCGCGACAACGCCTGCTAACATAAGGTAAACATAAATTATGTCCATTGGCCCTAATACTGTCAGCTGCATGTCTAGATCTTTGACGATCCAATCATAAATATCTTTCACAAAAATAAAACTAGCAATAAAAAATACGATAAATGCTCCTAAAATAATCATTATTCGTTTTCGAAGTTCGTCTAAATGATCAAGGAGGTTCATATTTTGATCGCTCATACTATACATCCCCTTAAGAAAACTTGGCTTGTTGCCAAATACGCTACAAAGCTTGAATTTATATGTTACTTGAGTAAATTTCATAATCTCCTATATTGAGCTATATCAAACTATATGTAGTTGCGAACGGTTTAACGCAACTACATATAGATACTTAATGGCGGTATTATTTAATTATGAAATTCATTAAAATAAACAATAAAAAAATGCAAGACGGATTAAAAACAGGATCTCACATCTTAAGATATTTCAAATTATTAATAGAGGATGTTCAAAAAGCCCGGTAATCCAAGCTCGTGATTCTCTTCGTTGGCTCGCTTCTGTGCTACTCATGTATTAATAGCATACATTCCGCGGCTCGATTCTCCTCGGCTCTGATTATCTTCCTTTTGAACACGCACTTATATATTATTTCTTCAATAAATAATGTTAAAACGTTATTTTTTAGATTTCGACTTAGATTTGTCGTCTTCAAACTCTTCCATTACATCATCTGTCAGTTCACGAGTTGATGACTTGAATTCCCTCAACGTTTGTCCTACAGCCTTACCTAGTTCCGGTAACTTCTTCGGACCAAAAATAATCAATGCGATTACAAGAATTAATACTAAGCCTGGGATTCCGATGTTTGTTAGCATAGTTGTACCCCCTTTAGTAAACAGAAAATGAGTATTTACGTAATATTATTTACTTCCCCTAGTATACATGATCTTATTATTATATTCTACATATGTTCTATGCTTTTAACTATTGTTCACAATAATTCCATAGCTTCTTAAAAGATCATCTATTGAAATACCGTCACCAAAATCAAGACCTTCGTATAATGGTGGAGCCGTCCTTTTATTTAACTCAGTGTATTTTCTTTCAGTTTCTTCTGCAATTATGTTTTCAGTTTCACTCTCTCTCTTCCCAGTATCACTTTCTACCCTATCATCTAGGACAAACTCTCTTTCAGCGTGCTCTATTTGTATATATGGTAAATCTCTAGCAAACATTATACTTTCTTCTTGGACGAAAATTTGATAAATAACTGTCCCCCATACTAGTAAAAACAAACAAATTACACTCGACAAAATAAGCCATTGTTTCATTGATTTAACCCTTTCTATTTTAATGAATTTCATAATTCATTATTTTCGCCACGAAGATCAATATATAGTTGCGTCAAAACCATTCGCAAACTATATATTGCTTGATGTGGCTCGTTTTTGGTAATTATGAAATTCACTCATTTAACTATTATTTATTTTCATAGTATACTATAAATATCAATTTTTGGCATGCTATGAAAAAAGGTGATGAATTGTATTTATTTCTCGTTAACAATCAATCTGGGAATGGATTTAAAGTTTGGAAAAAAATATCTAAAATACTCTTAAAAAAGAACATCGAATATAAAGCCATTATTATAAAAAAAGATGCTAAAGAGATGCTTAAAATTAAAGATGAACTTACTACTAATATTAAAGCACTCGTTATCATTGGTGGCGATGGGACAATCCAAAAAGCAGTAAGTTATATTGGTGATACAGAAATTCCAATAGGAATAATCCCCGCCGGTTCTGGTAACGACTTTGCTAGAGCTTTAAACATACCTAAAAATATCCAAAAAGCGCTTAAAAAAATATTATTAATGAATACGACAACCATTGATGTGATGCAAGTAAATAACCAATTATGCCTTACTGTAGTTGGGGTTGGATTTGACGCGAAAGTCACAGAAATAACCAATCAATCAAAAATAAAAAAGTGGTTAAACTACTTTAGAATTGGTAAATTTGCTTATATTTTTAGTGTACTACGAGCAGTGTTATCCTATAAACCGACAGATGTTGAAATTAACATCGACGGTAAAACAAAATCTTATCGCAACGTTTGGCTCATTGCCATTGCCAATACTCCATATTACGGAGGTGGACTTAAGATATGTCCTGATGCGGACGAAAGCGATAACAACATCAATTTATGTATTGCCCATTCGTTATCAAGAATAGAACTTTTACTATTTTTCCCATTAGTCTTCATCGGCAAGCATACATTGCATCGCTCAGTTTCAACATTAGAGGGGCAATCTATTCAAGTCACGTCAAAAGAAAGCATTCTTGTTCAAGGTGACGGTGAAATGCTAGGAACTACTCCTACTTCTATTTCAATAAAAAGAAAAAATTTAAAAGTGATCATATAAAATTCAAACCGTCTGAATTGATTTAGAACCAAACAAAATGCTCGCCTAACGGCGAGCATTTTGTTTGGTTATGACTTCCATTTAGGTGGTGTATTTTTGTCCCAGAATATATCTCCTAAATGGTGATGTTTTTCAAAACGATCACTGTAAAGGTGATAATGAAAGTTAAATGAATGTCCTTCACGAGGGTGATTCACACGTCGCACATGAAAGCGTGCAACATCTTCCTTCTTTTGTAAGTCATATATATGGAAGATCTTTTCCCCATAACCGTTTGAAGGTTTTTCAGTAATTTCATATTTTTGAACTTGTTCTTCATTTGCCGACTCCACTAAAGTTTCTATGACCTCTTGGATTTTCGGGAATACTTCATTTAGAAACTCATCACCCACGTGACTTGAAATCTTAGGTCCAAACTTTTCAAATGATTGCTGCTTCGCTTGTTTTAATGCGTATGAAATAAATTGTTCATGAGCATTTATTTCAACATAATCTATTTCTTCGTCTATATGATCAATTTCTTCAGAATGAACATCTTTAAAATTATTGTCAGAGTTAGAAACAAATACTTCTTGTTCTGACGCTTCAGCATCCAAGTATGTTGGTGGAATAAAAATTCCAAAAGTCATAAACGTAATTATGACTACAGAAAGTTTTGTTAACCAAAGTCTCATAATCATTTCTCCCTAACTTGAAATCTTTTATCTTATTTTAACATAATCTATCAATCTATGAGACTAATTTCGAAGTTTTCATAAAAAATTCATGAATGTATTTTCATCATAAGATCATCAGTTATTTGAAGTTTTTCCAATCAAGACTACTTTCACCAAGAAGCTCTTCAAATGATTTGTTTTTTTCTTTTTCAATTCTTCGTTGCCTTTCTTGCTCTCTTTTTTCTTCTGATTTAACTCGCTCATTTTCTTTTAATTGCTTGCTAGCAGTTTTTAATTTTGATAAGACATCGCTATTTAGTCGTTCATTAATTTGAAAAGCATCATCATTTTGTTTTTGTTTCTTTTTCATTTCTTCCACCTCGTCAAAATTTAAGAATTCTTATTATGTAAAACGGTCATGCCAGCTTACCGTCACTAAAGTTACTGACATCAATTACATCATGAGATACATCTTAGAATTGGCTTCATGCAGCTTTGCGACGAGTAACCGCAGGAGCATCTTTCTAATATAGAAAAGGTGGGTGCTTTCACTCACTTCACCTTGACCTTCTGACGAATCTCAGACGTTCGTTCGCAAAAGCACCCACCTTTTTTCATACAAAACGCTCATGGCGAAGCATCGTCACCATCTTACATGTAAAAGTCACGCGAGGGCGCACCCTAACCAACAAACCAACTAATACAAAATTACCATCGCTTTCATATCATTTAATTTTACCATATGAGCACGATAAACAATATAGCAACATAAAAAGGACGCAAATTTGAGGTGAGTTTCAATTGCTTTTTCTCATTTTTATTGTTATTGCTGCAGTGACTATTTTTGCTGCGATGAAATTATCTACATATGCCGACATTATTAGTGTAAAAACAGCTGTGGGTGGTATGTTAATCGGCTCGATGCTACTCGCTGGAGCAACATCATTACCTGAAATTACAACGAGCTATACATCAATCGCTTTAGGAAACCCTGACTTAGCTGTAGGTAACATTCTTGGTAGTAATTTGTTCAATTTACTAATTTTAGCTTGTTTAGATCTATATTTTCGTAAAGATCAATTTTTTAAAAAAATATGGATGCAACACCGCTATACTGCTGGTATTGGTTTTGCATTAATGTTAATTATATTATTTTCCTTGCAAACCCCTCTTATGTTTATGATCCTGGGCATTGGGCTTGATACGTTTTTAATCTTAACCGGGTATATAGTTGGAATGATCCTTTTATCTAAGGTGAAACAAACAGCTAAAAACAATGAAAACGACATAGACGATCAAAATAGCCGAGAAGTGCCACTGCCCTCATTAACAGCTAAACAAGCATTGAAGAGATTTATCGTGGCTGCAATTTTCATCTTGGTTACTGGATCACTTTTAACTTTTGTTGGTGACAGAATTGCAGTCGTTACCGGTTTAGGAGCGAGTTTTGTCGGAAGTTTCTTACTTGCTGCATCAACTTCCCTACCAGAAGCCGTAGCCTGCTTTGTTGCCTGTAGACTAAGGAACTTTAATTTAGCCATCGGTTCAATATTAGGGAGTAATTTATTTAACATTTTAATTCTTTGTGGTACAGATATCTTTTATCGAACAGGCCCATTGTTATTGCATGTAGATCCTGTTCATGAACTTACAGCTTCTCTAGTAATATTTTTGTATGTAGTCACGTTTTATTTACTTATTCGTATTAAAGCGAAAACCCCCATCCGCTATTCAATACCATCGTTAATAATTGTATTTTCTTATATTGTGACAAGTTACTATATTTTTATTTACTCGTAACTTATTTTGAATGCTTGTAGGGAAATGGTTTTCGTTATATAATTCAGTCAAATTAAGCCATTTGAAACATTTTTTGTTTAGTATCGTATTATTTAATATAGGGAATAGGAGGGATTAACTATGGAAGAAAAAAACTCATTTAATATAGACATAGACCACAAAGTAAAACAATACTTTACACCGTTAAATGAAGAACAAGATGTCGATAAGCTACTTGAAAAATTAAACGACTTAGGAACTGAAGCTCAAAAAGATGCTGGGGAATCGTTAGAAGCGTTAAAGCGCCCTGTAAAAGATATGATGGATCAACCGAACAATGAGCTTCCGCAAAATTTACACCGCTTAAAGGAAATCGTTGGCGAACTTGAACCAAGCCACTTGAAAAAAGGGCAAGTTCAAAGTTTCTTTGATCGGTTACTAAAAAGAAACCCGATGGAACAATATGCAAAAAAATATAAAACCGTTGAAGCACAAGTCGAAAATATCATTGAAGCTTTACTCCTCGGTAAAGATAAGCTTCAAGAAGATACTGTCATGCTCCATCAACTAAAAGAAGTAGCGATCACGAGAATTAATGGTCTAAATGAACAAATTGAAGTAGGAAAACAGTTAAATCATATGTTAGAAGCTAAAATGACTGAAGAAGATTTGCAAGGAAATAAACAATCACTACAAAAAGGTCAGCAAAAAGTTATTTCTAGAATTAAAAATATGTCTCAAGCAGTCCTTGTTTTACAACAGTCTCTAGCTAGCGTCGACTTAATCGTCGAAAATAATGAGAAGCTTGAAGAAGCTATTTTTAATGCGATTACAATGACAAAAAACATTATTACCGTCACAGCTTCGATCCAACTTGCATTAGGAAATCAAAAGACGGTCATTGATGCTGTGAAAAACGTTAATGAAGCTACTGAAGCAATGCTTCTATCCAATGCCCAAGCGCTAAAATCTAATACCGAAGATACATTAAAAATGTTAGAAGAACCTGCGATTGCTATTGAAACATTTAAAAAAGCTTATGAAGATGTTTATGCTGCAATTCAGTTAACAGAAAGCTCAAATGAACGAATTGTTAATAGTGGAAAAAAATTCATTCATGAGCTTGATGAACTGAATCATCAAATGAAACAAAAATTATTAGAATAATTGGTAAGGAGAAACTGTTATGCCTTTATTCAACCGTTTATTGGAGATTCCTTTATTTGAAAATTGGCTTCCTGATCGACTTAAACCTGTAAAAGATGAATTTATTTCTGACCAATATAGTCAAACTCTCCTTACAGAAACAGAAAACTTTATTAATGAAATCATTAATCTGTCTGATATGGAAAGAATTAATCGCCATTTCAAAAAGAACACCTCTCAAGTAAAGATTAACTTAAAAATTAAAAAAAAGAGGATGAGATTAGACTTCGGCGACCAAAAACGATCTGAAGCCCCAATAAAGAAGAGAGTCATTATTGATGTCTATCGAAAAATTTATAAAGCTAAAAATGGGGTCGGTAAAGTTACAGAAGCAACCATTTACTACACTTACCAAGGGCAGTCTTTCGTCCGTTCAGTAAAGCGATCACCTTATTTAAGAAGTATTTTTTATAAACTAGACATGTTAGATGACGCTTTAATTGGTAGATTGGTTAAAGAAAATGAGCTGCAAATAAGGCCTGACACGAATAGTCCGCCGACGGAAAAACAAGAAGAAATTAAGGCGTTACTCGTTGAAATTAAAAGAATTACAAAACAAAACATAAGTTTATCCGTAGATCCAATTATCGAAAATAGATTGGCTCATATTATCGAGCATATTGACACTATCACTCCAGATTTTCACTTACTTGATGTTGAAGAAAGGCATATGTTAAAAAGAATTCTTCGTGAAGACTTACCTAACTTACTACATTCTTATTTAGCACTTACTAATCAGCAGCAATTAGAACAGAAGGAAAATATTTTTGTGGCATTATCAAGAATTGAACTAAAAATACTTGCTCTTATTAAAGAAATGGAAAAGATGAAACTAGAGCGAATGGAACATTTATTGAGATTAAATAAAGTTCGCTATGATAAATAATTTGTTCATGTAGCTGTTTTTATCTTACTTCTCGGAGAATCGTTCTACTTTTAACACACTTACATTTACAAAAAAACGTTGTTCGATTAAGATAATTGTATAAATATTCTAACTTTCTATTCCAAGGGGGAGAAAATGAAGAAAAAACCATTTGATTTAGGAAATCGAATCCATTTAATTGATGGCTTCGATTTGGGAATTCCTAGTAGAACAGGTACATATGTCATTAATGAAGATGAACTAACTTTAGTAGAAACGGGACCAAGTATGAGCGTTCCTTACATTTTAAATGGATTAAAGCAGCTTAACATCGACCCAGCTGACATTAAGTACATTATTGTTACTCATATTCACTTAGACCATGCTGGTGGTGCAGGTCTTTTATTAAAGGATTGCCCAAATGCAAAAGTCGTTGTACATCCTAAAGGAGCCCGTCATTTAGCAGATCCTTCTCGATTAATTCAAGGGGCAAAGGCTGTTTATAGAGATGATTTCGAACGACTTTTTGAACCGATTTTACCTATACCTGAAGAAAAACTCATCATAAAAGAAGATGGGGATACGTTATATTTAAGTGAAAATTGCCAACTAACGTTTCACCATACGCGAGGACATGCCGATCACCATTTTAGTATATATGATCCTGTTAGTAACGGTATTTTCACAGGAGATACGGTAGGAGTAAGGTATGACCAAATAAAGGAGTTCGAATTTTATTTACCTTCGACTTCACCCAATCAGTTTCGCCCTGATGAAATGATCGCATCTCTCGAAAAAATTGTAAATGAACTCAAGGTAGATACGATTTATTTCGGACACTTCGGCCCCTCAAATCAGCCAATGGAGGTATATAAACAAATCAAATATTGGCTACCAAAATTTGTAGAGACTGGAGAAAAAGTACGGGATAAAGGACACGGTCATGAACAACTATGTGAGGAATTATTAACTTTAGTTCAAAACTTCATTAGTGAAAAAAACATTGTTGAAAGCCACCATGTTTATGAAGTAATTAACGTAGACTTACAAGTTTGTTCAATGGGGATTATCTATTATCTTGAAAAAAGAAATAAGTAAATAAGAAAAGCGCAAGGCGCCCGCCTATCGGCGAAAACCGGTGGAAGACCTGCCCTTAGCGGTCAGGTATTAGACCGCTAAGGAAGGTCTGAAGTGGTCGAGCCGATGGCCCCTGAAGCTAGACAGCATTCAAAATTTTTTATACTTTCTTATCTTTTAAGAAAAGCTCCAGCGCCTTGCCTAGGCGCTGGAGCTTGACAGTTCCCAAAATTTTTTCTGATCTTTAAAAATGGTGTCCGAGTTATCTCACATCGCTTTAAGATTATAACGCATTTTAAAGGCTCACTCAAGAAGCTCGGCCACCATTAAATGTCAAAGAATCGCTGTGACACTTTTTTATTACTTCGCTTTTTCGAGCAAAAATTTCTCCATTGCTTGCGTCACTTCAAACACTGTATGCGACAACTCGTAATTTTGAATAGAAAATTCACATTGCTCTCTGTACTGTAAATCTTGGTCAAAGTGTGCTAAATGCAGTTCAATTTCCTCTTCTGAGTTACCTCGCTCTTTTTGACGTTTGATTACTGTTTCCCGATCGGCATGTACAAATATACGAACAACTTTATCTCCAAAATTCTTCCTAATCTGTTCTGTCCCTTCAATATTTAAAACGAGATAAATACAGCCTTTTTGTTGAAAACGATCAATAATATCTTGTTCCTTAATTCCGTAAAGGTTACCATCAATTTCAACACTCTCAAAAAACTCTTCGTTTTTTTCAGCTGCTAAAAACTCTTCTCGAGAAATATAATGATAGTCACGCCCCTCTACTTCATAATGACGTTTTTTTCTCGTAGTGTATGAAACAACGGTTTTCATTTGTAGTGTGTCTCCGGCTAATTTTGAAATAGTTTTTCTACCTGATCCGTCTGGGCCAGTAAAAACAAAAATCATTTCTTTTTCCTTTAAGTTGTACATATACGTCATCCCTCCACTTAAATTTTACCCTATATAACTATAGTCTAACCAATATTATACACTGTGAAATTATTAAAAACTATCAATATTTAAAATTGACATACTATTGTAAATAAAATTTGATAATAAAATCAATTCCTTATGATAATAATTTCTCAAGAAGATTAAAATGTACTATAATAAAAAAGGGAATAAATTTTTTTATAAAGTGGGGTTACTCATGAATAGAAAAGAAGCATCTAATCATATAGGAAAACCGATTCGTGTGATTGATCCACTGCTAGGTAGTTATATAGGGGAGTTAGTCGATATTATTGCAGAGCCACGTAAACCTTGGCGTGGAATTGTTAAAATAAATGCCATTGAACAATATCCTGTTCAAAATTTATCCGATATAAAAAACGAAGTAATTACTCGACCACCTTTTACTAGTGGAGAAACATATGAAATTATAGGGTCAAAAATTGAACCTGTAAATGTTGAAGATCTGGAATTAAATTTCGAAGAATCTTTACGTACTGCATTATTAAACGAAATAAGTCACTTCAACATGGAAAAAGAGAAAGTCTCGCATGTTTTAAATGAACTGCAAAATGAACTACAGAAAATAGATCCATCATACACAATTCAGTCATCAAAAGAAGCGGATTATCAATATTATACGATTTTAAAAAACAGCAAAGATATTTATTTAAACGATCAAAATAATAATTTAATACCTTTAAGTAACTGTCCTTTTGAATTTGAAATTAATGTGAACGGACATTGGCATGCTGTTCAGTACGATGATGAATTATCATTTGTTGACGATCAAACAACAAATTATGAAGTTGCTGAAGGAGATCAAATTCGGATAAATAAACAACAATTTGATCCTTATCACATTTTTATTAACGAACTTGAAAAACCTGCTTTAGATTCCTTAACTAATGGCTTAAAAAAATATGAAATGTCTCATGAACATTGTGTAAACTGTCATAATAATTTATTAAATCAATATTTAGCTACTAATGATGATAAATACTTTAAAGGGGTCAATTTCATTTCATATCAAAACAAAAGTGAAACGTTAATAGTGCAACATCATTATGAAAGAAAAATATGTACTGATGGTCAAGATGTAACGTATGATCGTTTTGAGTTTACAAACGACAAAGGTAGACGGCTATTAATGACATATACGACTGAAAGCTCATAAAAAATGTCTCTATTTTTTTCATACAAGACGATTTACCGGCACCATCTAAGATGAAAAGGTGGACACTTTCCCTCACTTCGCTGTGACCTTCTAACGAATCTCAGAGGCTCGTTCACGAAACTGTCCACCTTTTTTCATACAAACGTTCATGACGATTAATCGTCACCGTCTACTATGTAAAAATCAGGCATTCCAACTTTCCAACTTTCGGCTTTCTAACCAACAAACCAACTTCCCTATTCTTTTGTTTCTTCATAGGAATACCATGATAATAAATCTTCTTTTTGTTTTTTACTAACATCAACTAAATTAAATGACTTGCCTGTAATACTATATAAAATTGAGGTTTGAATCGTATAAAGTGACCTTATTTGTTGTATTATAGATTGTCTGGCTTCAAACGCCTGGACCCTCTGTTTTGGTATGACCACTAAAGTTTTTGAAACCGTCCGATAAGACATCCATAAATATCCTTTATTTCTTCCAATTCCACCATCTTTAAATTGAAGGTTACCGTATAGAATGGCAATTGGTATAAGTAGCGTTGCAACATAACCGTAAGGAATAAAATACGTGATTATACCCGTTAGCACCACTGCTGGGACTAACTTTCGAATTACATATCTAACCCTTGCCTTTCTAGGTAACGATTCAACTGTTTGGTCAAACACAAAGTCTGGAGCAATTTGTTTCAGAGACTCATTTAAGTTTCTTTTTAAGACAATCGGAAATAAAACCGTTGAAAGCTGTTCATCTTTTGAACCACCACCTGCACTTTCAACATAAATTGATACAAGGCCAAACGGCTGTCTTAAAACACTTTCAACAACTCTTATTGCGGTTATCCGCTCCAAAGATAAGGTTAACTGCCTTCTTTCGAGAATACCTCGTGTAATTTCTAGTTCGTCACCTTTTTTTACAATTGTAAACTGACCATACTTTAATACTGTTCCGACAATTGAAATAATCCAAGACACTAAAAATATGATCAAGATAAGGACAATAATAAGGACTAAACTAGAATGAAATAAATAACCAAAGGTGTCGACAATGAATTCATCAGGTATCCACCCTTCTAGTTGCGTAAAAAGTGCTAATACTGCCATAAAAGCTAATCCTACACCACTTGAAGTTATTGCTGTTAGTAGCAACTCTTTATTTGAAAGCTCCCATTTTGTCTCTCTCTGTTCATCTTGTACAGCATTATCTATAGCAACATCGTCTGAATCCACAGTTTCGGTTTCTACTTTTACTTTATCTTTTAAAAGCTGTTCTCTGATCATTAGCGCTTCTTTCTTAGTAACAGCTTTTAATAACACTTCAGGTTCATTTCCTCCCCCAGCAGTTTCAATTTTTACAGCGACTAATTGAAATAAACGTTGTAAAACTCCAGCGGTAATATCAATACTATAAATTCGTTCTTTTCGTATAAAGCGCTGTTTTTTAATGAAGATCCCTTGTTTAATTTTCAATTCTTCATCACTAATATTATAAGTAAATGTCAACCATTTTAAATAACCGTAAAGAAACAAAAATAGAAAACCACCGATGACAAAATAAGCGGTAAACGGAAAATCCCAAGAGGCCGCCCCTCTACCAAATATAAAAGCCGCTATTATTGGTACAATCAATTCTTTTAATGCAGAAAGAAAAAGTAAAAAAATTGCCACAGGGTGCAGTCTTTTCCCTTTAGACATCTTCCTCGGCCTCCGTTGCTAGTTTTGAAATCCGATCTCGCAAATTTGCAGCCCTTTCTTCTGACAGAGCAGGAATTTGGTGGACAGTAGCAGCAGTTGTAATTGTTACAGTTGCTAATCGATATTTTCTTAGGAGTGGGCCTTGTCTCGTATCGACATGCTGAACACGAATCATTGGTATTAGCACCCTTCTCACAATAATCAGCCCAAATTGAAGGTCGACCTCATTTTCATAAACTTCATAGCGCCACCTTCGCCAACGTAGCAAAGGAATAACAAAAGTTTTCACAATTGTAATGGCTATAAAAACAGCAATAAATAGCCATAGTAAGGACGCTGGCCACAGAAAAATGTTATGGATGAAATAGTAACCGATCGGAATGACTAAATAAAAAAGCGATTGCAGTGCACCAGTTATTCGCCACACCTTTAGTGCACTTTCAGAAATTCTTTGACTAGGAATTGGTCGCATTACACTCGTTCCTTATTCTTCATCATCTGTGACGTATATGATTTTTACGCCTAATTGCTGTAATAGTTCAATTACTTCTTTATTTAAGCTTTCATCATATAAAAGACCGACAGATTCCACTAATTCAAGTTCTTCTAGATGACCTGATTCGGCGTCTTCGACGAGTTCAATAATATCAGTCAAACTTCTTTCCTCTAAAGTTTTTAAAATATCTTCTTTATTCATTTTTGGGACCTCCTATGTAAATTTATCCAATGTTAGTTTACCATTTTTTTATAATATGTGCCCAACATGCTTTAATATTTCTGTAAACGTAGCTTTATCGCCAAATGTTGCAACAACTTCGTGTTCTTTATTAATTAACACCGTTGTCGGGACACCCATACAACGGTATGCATCATACGTCTTCGTTCCTTCGTCAAAAAGTACTGGAAAAGTATAGTTTTGTTTATTTATAAATTCTTCTCCAGCACCTTTCTCGCCTTCACGTCCAGTTACATTGATCGTTAAGAACACGAGCTGGTCTGATTGAATGGAGCGATAAAATTGATCTTTCATATGTAAATCTTTTTGGGAATCAGGACACCAAGAAGCCCAAAACGTTAACATTATTGGCTTGCCAAAGAAACTTTGTAATGAAACTTCTTCGTCATCATTCATTTTTCTTAACTTAAACGTTGGTGCTTTCATTTAAAAACCTCCTAAAATGGAAAAAAATAAGGAATCGTAAACATCATAATAAACCAAATGACAAGTTGCAATGGCACACCAACTTTTACGAAGTCACTAAACTTATACCCACCTGCAGTCATTACTAAAGCATTTGTAGGTGATGCAACTGGTGTAGCAAAAGCCATGCTCGCAGCCACTGATACAGCTAATAAAAATGGGTACGGGCTAACACCTACACTTATTGCAGTCGTGATCGCAATTGGGGCAAATAATACTGCAGTTGCCGTGTTACTTATGAACTGACTAAATAACATCGTTGTGAAATAAAAGCCTCCCATTATCGCTATTGGTCCATATACACCAAGTATACCAATGATTAACTCGGACAAATATAGGACTCCACCTGTTTTTTCTAGGGCTGTTGCCATCGGGAGCATCGCTGCTATTAATATAACACTCTCCCAATTGATCCTACCGTATGCATCGTCGATATTTCTTAAACAACCTGTTAAAACCATTAACACCGCTGCAATGAGTACAGCTGTTACTGCTGGGACGATTTCAAACGTCATCATAGCTAGCATTCCCACCATAATCGCACCTGCTATAGGGGCTTTTCCGTTAGCTGCTGCCATACTCGCTTGTTCTTTCGTTTGTCCGACAACGACGACATCTTGAGTTTCTTTTGCTAAAAGTTCTAAATCCTCCCATTTCCCTTGTACTAAAAGTGCATCTCCAAATTTCAATTTTTGTTTCGCCCAATTTTTTAGTTGATATTCACCTTTGCGATTAATCCCTAATATATTTAAGTTATATTTTTCGCGAAAGTGGAAATCTGAAATTGTTTCATTGATAAAGCTAGATTGAGGTGTTAACAACACTTCTGCAACACCAAACTCCCTTGAGACAAGCTCCTCAGGGTCGGCCTGTTCGTCTTTATCAAAAAGCAAACGAAAATCCTTTTTAAATCTTTCAACATTTTCATTACTACCTTGAACATATATTACGTCATCTTCTTTTATTACCGTATCAAACTGCGCTGAAATATGATCGATCCTGGCTAATACTGGTCTATCATTTGAACGCCGCTCTATTTTAATAATCACTAAATCATAAAGTTTTGGTAGTTCTAATTCCGCAAGTTGTTTATTTATAATTGGTGAAAGTGGTTGAACTTTTATTCGAAATAATTGATCAGCAATGTGGAAAAAATCAGCTAATTCAGACGGATTCGCATCTCTTTGGGAACGAAACTGCTCTTTCGGATCACCTTTAGGTAATAATTTTTTACCAACTGTCATTAAAAAAACAATCCCGACAAATAAAGCGACGATTCCTACCGGTGTAAAATCAAAAAAAGATAGTCGCTCATAGCCGTAATCAGCTAATGTTTGACTTACAATTAGGTTCGGTGGTGTTCCTATTAAAGTTAATACCCCTCCTAAACTACTTGCAAAAGCCAAAGGCATCAAAAATTGAGCAGGGCTTTTTTTCATCCCGAGCGCTAAACTAATGACTACAGGCATCAGTACAGCAACGGTACCAGTGTTACTCATAAAAGCACTTAATACACCAACTAAGACCATTAAAATAATTAAAAGTTTTGTCTCACTTTCCCCTGCAAACTTTAACAATAAATTGCCTGCCGATTGAGCTAATCCCGTTCTAAAAATACCACCACCAACTATAAATAAACCTGCGATCATTATAACGATAGAATTAGAAAAGCCAGCCAAAGCTTCTCCTGTTGTGATTATACCTGTTAGTATTAATGCTAATAGTGAACACATTGCAACAAGGTCCGCTCGAAATTTACCGATCATAAAAAATATAGTAGTAATAAGTAAAATGACAAATGTTAAAATTAGTTGAGTGTCCATAGGTTGACCGCCTTCTTTAAATAATAAAATGGTTTCCATTTGGGTGAATTTGTAATTCCCTAAATTGAGCCATATCAAACTACTTATAGTTGCGCGCGACTTAACGGTACTTAATGGCGAATATATTGAATTATGAAATCCATTTATTTATTATTTTATAACAAAAATAAAGAAGGAGATTCCTATAAATAAAGTATTAACGAATTTGTCAACTTTATTTTCAAGGATTCTCCTTTAAAAATTGCTTATACTTTTTAATGAATTTCATAATTGATATTTTCGCCATTAAGATCTGTATGTAGTTGCGTTAAACCGTTCCCAACTACATACAGTTTGATATGGCTGGATTTAGGTAATTATGAAATTCATACTGTCACTTGCTCTTTTATCGTGTTATTTGCAGCTCGTAATCCGGCACCTGGTTCACTCTCATAGCCTTGCTCTCTTAAAACATCTTCTAAAGCTGCTAAAAATTGAGTAACATTCGTTTGTGTTGCATTATACCCCATTAAGCCTACTCTCCAAACCTTGCCTTTTAATGCGCCTAAACCACCACCAATTTCAAGACCATACTTTGAAAGGAGTTGTTTTCTAACTGCTACATCATCGATTCCTTCAGGAATTAAGACGGATGTTAATTGAAAAAGCCTGTGTTCCTTTTTAACAAGTAATTTTAATCCCATTGCTTCTAACCCAGCGTGTAAAGCAACACCGTATTGTTTATGACGAGCAAAAACATTTTCTAACCCTTCCTCAACGATAACTCTTAACGCTTCTCTCAATGAATAAACATTCGTAATCGGTGCTGTATGATGATAAAACCTTTCATCATTCCAATAATTTTGAATCATTGATAAATCTAAATACCAACTTTGCACTTTCGTTTTTCTGTTAAAAATAACTTTTAATGCTCGATCGTTAAAAGTAACCGGTGCAAGCCCTGGAGGAGCACTTAAACATTTTTGCGTTCCACTATATGCGGCATCAATTTCATTTTTATCAATTTCTGTAGGAATTCCCCCGATGGCTGTTACCATATCACATACAATTAAAGCGTCATGCTTATGAACGATGTCACTAAGTTCTTTTAATGGTTGCATAACACCTGTTGAAGTTTCGGCATGAACCACAGCTACTAGTTTTGTACCTGGATTTTGTAGAAGTGCTTCTTCTATTGAAGCTGGTTCAATAATTTCTCCCCACGGTGCAGTTACTTGAATAACCTCAGCGCCACACCTTTCTGCTACATCGACCATTCTTTCTCCAAAGAGGCCATTTACACCAACGATTACTTTATCGCCTGGTTCTACTAAATTAACAAAAACAGTTTCCATTCCAGCGCTCCCGGTACCTGACATTGGGATCGTTAGTTTGTTTTCTGTTTGGTAAACTACTTTAAGTAAATCTTTCGTTTCATTCATTAATGTTAAAAACTCAGGATCTAAATGCCCTAAGAGCGGTGTTGTCATTGCTCGCAATACTCTAGGATGGACATCACTTGGCCCTGGACCCATTAATAGTCTTTTTGATGGATTTAATTCATTTGTCATAGAAAAATTTCCCCTTTCCCCTTAATGGTAAAACTATTCGCTAGCTTTAATAAAATTCCTTCTAAACTTGTGAATTTTACACAAATTAAATGAGGCTGTCCCCAAAAAAGTGTCAGACACCGTTATGCACCAAATATAGTCGGATAACAAATTTATACGCCTACATTTAGTAAGTTGTACATGGTGTCTGACACTTATGGACCAACCCCGTTCTCAAATGCCTAAAATCATTTTATTTTGCATTTGGTTTACTTGTTGCTGTGCACGAAATAACTGATCCCTCTGTTCTGGTGTAGCACTCGAAAGCAACCTTTCTATTTGCATATTAAGCTGCTCTAACTGTTGTTGTGCTTCGTCATATTTTATTTCATCTCCACCTTGAACTTGCTTTGCAGAGTCCAATTGTCCTTCAGCAAACTGTAATATTTCGTCTACTTGCTGTAATTGTTGTTTCACTTGTTCATGAGTCGCCATATATTTGCCTCCTAAAATGATCATTAACTTCTACCGTTAATTTGGCATGAACTAGTATGATTTATTCTCTCCAAAAAGCAAAATGCTACGAGAAACAGTCTCATTCACTTTAAAGTTACCTCATTATTTTGCTTAATGATGTAAGTTTGTAGATCGTTTGGAATAAACGTTTTAGAAAAAACTCCCTCGGATTCCTGTAATAAATCTCTAGTGTTTTCACTATATCTTGAGCTTATATGATTAAGAAAAAGAAGTTTAACATTACTTTTTTTTGCTAAAAGAGCGACTTCTTTAGCTGTTGAATGATAATGTTCATACGCTAAATGTTTATCTTTATCAAGGAACGTCGCTTCATGAATAAAAATATCGGCATTTTTGGCTAAACGTTTCACATTATTACACTGGCGTGTATCCCCTGCAATAGCTAAAACCTTCCCTTTTTTTAATGGACCAACGAAATCTGCTCCATTAATAACCGTTCCGTCTTTTAACGTAATCTGTTTACCTTCCTTAATCTGTTTAAAAATGGGTCCTGGAGTCACCCCTAAACTTTTAAGTTTTTCAACGTTTAATGAACCTGGCGTGTCTTTTTCTTGAATACGAAAACCAAAAGAGGTAAGTCCGTGTTCAAGTTTAATCGCTTCAAAAGAAAAAGCATGATTCGAGAAAAGGACTCCTTCATCAATCTCAATCACTTCAAGAGGATAGCGAATGTATGTACCAGAGATTGATAAGCTAGTATGAATAAAATCTTTAATCCCTTTTGGCCCGAACAGTTTTAACTCCCCGGTAGCTCCTTGAAATGATCGACTACTAATTAGTCCAGGTAATCCGTATATATGATCTCCATGTAAATGAGTAATAAAAATTTTATTAATTTTACTTAACGTCATCGATGAATGTAATAATTGGTGCTGTGTTGCCTCACCACAATCGATCATCCAACATTCATTCTCATAATGAAGCATTTGAATAATTAGAGAACTAACATTACGCATTTTTGAAGGAATTCCAGCACAAGTTCCTAAAAATTGAATTTTAATCATTTAAACCTCTCCTAACGTTTCATTAGCTCAATCTTACAAAGTTTTTCGTGTATTGGCAAACCTATCCATCAAAGCACAATTAAACACATAATTGAATATGGTGTTCATAATGTTGAAATTTAAAAGGAGTGATTTTTTATGGTTGAAATAGCCGTAGTTAATGTTGGAGATACCATTTGGACAATCGCCAACCGTTATGGAGTTTCCGCTGAAGACATTATGAATATTAATGAATTAACAGAAGATTTATCCTTAGTCCCTGGGCAAGCACTTGTCATTCCTTCAAATAGTCGTCAATTTTATCAATATTACGAAAGAAGATCGAACATTTTTCGTAATCGTATTGAGACAAATGCTTATATAAGAGCTGAAGAACAAAATGCTGTTAATCTTGTTTATAAATATGCCCCCTACTTAACATACTTTAGCGTATCTAGTTATCGAGCGTTAGCTAATGGGGAAATCTCTGCTCTTGATGATACCGCAGTGGTAAATGCTATAAAACAAACGACCGCTAAACCGATTTTAGTGATCACAAATTTTACAGGCGAAGAATTCTCCCCAGAAATTACGAGAGAATTATTTACAAACGAAGTAGCAAGAGACAATTTCATCGAAAATTTATTAGCAATTATGATTGAAAAAAATTACTTTGGGGTAAATATTGACTTTGAGGAAAATTATCCAGAAGATCGTGAGCTATACAATGAATTTCTTCGCACAATTACACCAAGACTAAAAGAAAATGGCTTCTTAGTTTCAACTGCCATCGCTCCAAAAATCAGCCCTTCGCAACCTGTAGCATGGTTCGGTGGCCTTGATCATGATTATGCGGCTCACGGTGAAATTGTCGATTTCGTTATATTAATGGCTTATGATATCGGTGGTTGGTTTAGTGGTCCACCACAAGCTGTTTCACCAGTACCAACCGTTAGAGAAGTATTAAATTATTCGACATCAGTCATTCCTAATGATAAAATCATACTCGGTTTACCTCTTTATGGTTATGATTGGCAACTCCCGTTTGACCCTGATGTTGATTTTGCTGAAACGATAGGTCCTAGAGAGGCTGTTAATCGCGCTCGTCAACAAGGCGCAAACATTGAATATGACTTTAATGCCGAAGCCCCATTTTTCACATACTATGATGAAGGCGGGAATGAGCATATAGTTTGGTTTGAAGATGCTAGAAGTATGAAAGCTAAATTAGATTTAGTTAATGAGTATGATTTACGGGGAGTTAGTTACTTTGTATTAGGAAGAAATTTTCCGGAAAACTGGGCTTTACTTTCAAAAATGTTTTCAATCGAAAAATATAATAATTAATTTTCGATCTAAATGACGGTTTACCGTCACTAGCTAATATGGAAAGGTGGACACTTTCCCTCACTTCGCTGTGACCTTCTAACGAATCTCAGAGGCTCGTTCACGAAAGTGTCCACCTTTTTTTCATACAAAACGTTCTTGACGGTAACCGTCACCAAAGCTACTGACCTCAATTACGTCATGAGTTCATCTTAGGATTTACTTCATGCAGCTTTGCGACGAGTAACCGCAGGAGCATCACTTACTACTATGTAAAAGTCGGCGCTTTCTCCAACTAACCCAACTTCTCATATGAAAATTATTTCATAAAATAAACTTATTTTAATAGGAATTATTTTCATTTTTTTAGTATAATATCAAGTATTCCCTTAATAAATAGGAGGTTTAATTATGCAAATTAAATATAACTCAATCCCAAAACACGCTGTAAAGTATTGTACTGAACTCTTTACCATTGATGAAGCTTTAACACTACTAGAAGATTCGGGTTACCGTTGCGTACCTGTATTAGATAAAGATGGGAAAAAATTTTTAGGGAACATCTATAAGTCGAACATTTATGAATATATCGTAAAAAAAATGGGTGAAACAGATGAAAGTATCATGAAGCTTGTAAAGGATGAAAAGATCTTTACATATGAACATTCATCTTTTTTCCAGATCTTCTTTACAATTAGTAAATACCCTTATGTAGCAATGCTTACGGAAGAAGGAAACTTCGCAGGTATCGTGACTCATGCTAACGTTATGGCGTTATTAGAAGATTCATGGGGAGTAAAGACAGGTGGGTATTCATTAACAATCTCTACTCATGAATACCAAGGTGCTTTAAAAAAGATTGTTACTGATATTAATAAATATTGTAATATCCAAAGTTTATTAACATTAGACAATGAAAGCACTTTTTTAAGACGAGTAATTGTTACTTTACCTAAAAACTTGAGTGAAGACAAATTTAATGAAATTGTTAATAAATTAGAACGAGATGGCTTTAGAGTGTTTGATATCGAAAAATTTTAATCCACTCTAACCTATATGTTATACTTTGATATATAAATTTAAAAGGGGAGTTAATCAATGGTAAGTGAAAAATTAGTAAAAGCTTTAAATGATCAAATGAATTTCGAATTTGAATCAGCTAACGTATATTTAGCAATGGCAGCTTATTGCGCTTCAGAGAGCCTTGATGGGTTTGCTAACTTCTTTTTAGTGCAGGCTGAAGAAGAACGTTTTCACGCGATGAAATTCTTTAATTTTATTAACGATATCGGACATCGTGCTACGATCAGTCAAATGGCAGAACCAGTTAACGACTATAAATCGGTTCTTGATGCCTTCGAACAAGGCTTAGAACACGAAAAAGCCGTTTCCAAGAAGATTTACGATATTGCTGATATTGCTTTGGATGAACGAGAACATGCAACAATGGCTTTCTTAAAATGGTTTATTGAAGAGCAAGTAGAAGAAGAAGCTAGTTTTGACGCAATAATTCAAAAACTACGTCGCATCGAAAATGATAGCAATGCATTCTTCATGCTTGATAGTGAATTTGCAACTAGAAAATTCACTCCACCAGCTGAATAGAAAAAGAACGTCCGCCAAGTGTCATTTTAGTTTGACACTCGGCGGACGTTTTATTTGCTTTTCTAAAATAAAAAAGCTAAAAACAAAAAAGCAACAAATGTAGAGAAACACATTCCACTGACACTTAAAAACCACTTCTTTTTTGGTGTCGTTTTTGCATCATACATGTCTACAACTAAATAATGAATGGCTATACAAACACAAAAGAAAAACAGTAAGAAAAGGTAACCTAAAACTTGAACGGTCAACGTTTGTGAAAGAAGTAAAAATATAGAATACTGTAATACAAAATAGCCACCTATAATAAATGCGGCATGTAAAATTAATATCGAACAAAATAATTTGTAATTCATGTAATACCTCCCCTGAAATTATAATCCTCTCCCATTATTGGTACAAAATCACATAAACATACTCCTCTTCCTCCAAAACCGCCAATGAAGAATTACCGTCACCATCTAACATGTAAAAGTCGGGCGATTTTCTTCACTTCGCTGTGACCTTCTAACGACTTTTAGAGGCTCGTTCAGAAAATCACCCTCCTTTTTCTACAGAAAACTTCATGACGGCGCAACGTCACTACCCAAACCAACTATCCAACTAACCACAAAAAAGGTAACCAATTAATGTTGGTCACCTCCTTCTATTCACTCAATTAAGGGTTATATTATAAAGAAAAAATTCTCATTAATTTATTTTTCTTCGGTTTTTCTAATTTAGCTGGAATTTGGCTTACATTTTCTCCTACCACTTTTTTTTGTACTGGTGCTAAATGTTGTTCCATTTTTCGCATTCTCTCGTCTATTTTACTAACCATGCTAAATAGACTGTCTAATTCTGAACGATGCTGTAACACTTGATATTCTACAACTTCGTCAGCCTTAACTGATAATTTTCTTTCTAGCTGCTCAATATGGATCATTAGTTGTTCTAGTTTTTGCTCAAATACATCAGCACGTATCATCTCTTTCTTAGGAAGAACATCCTTTTTTAACATTTGGAAGTTTGTATCTTTTTCCAGAATCTCTTTCATTGTTAGCCCATCATTAAGTTGATCTTTAATACTTTTTAAAAGTCCTATTTCTTTTTCAGCTATTAAGTAATGACCTTGCTCATTCGTTTGGCAAGGAATATTAAAGTATTTAATCCACCTTTGTATTGTTGTCGGATTTACTCCTAACTGATCGGAAACTGCCTTTGTTTTAAACCCCTTCATCATAAAACGATACCCCTTTCAAGACTATTTTATATACGTATTTCTTTTTTATTTTCTTAATCCCTTCACCCTTGACAAAACTAGTTTTTGTTCGTCAAAGAAAGTGCTATTATGGCAAAAAAATTATTATTTACATGAAAATTCTACAAAAGCACAAACTATATTTGTAAATCATTTTATGTTTTAAAGGAATTCAAAAGCTTTTTTATTGAGCCTTTTTAAAACATAGCTGTTTTTTATGTAAGGTGGTGAAAACGATGGACAATCGCAGTAAAGAACAAATGAAGAAAGCGCAACAAAAAGACCAAAGACAACGCGAAACTGAAAATGCGCCAGGTCAAGCTGACAAAAAGCTAGGTGGACCTGATCGCCCTTCAACATAAAAGAGGGCTAGCTTATAAGTGTCAGACATTAGGTAAAAAAACTTCCTAAATAAAGGTGAATAGTTTATTATACGTCTATATTTGGGTGGCTAACGATGTCTGACACTTTGTTTTTGAACATCCCACTTTATTCTTCAGAAAATAACCGCTCTTTGCATTCAAACCTCAGTTAATTACATATCCACTTGGTTATTAATTTAATTTTTCACGAAAGAAGCGCAATAAACCTTGTTCTAGTTTAGTAGCTACTTCTAATTGACGTTGTTTTTTGTAGTACCATTCTGTGAGCTCATATTTTTTTATAATTTTTGTAGGTTCCATATATCGACTAACCTTTTTAGCTGTTTTATTGTTATACCAATCACTAAAGTCTGAACGATGATGATTGATTACTGGATAAGTTTCCCTTAGTGCCGGGGTTCGTTTCCTGTCAATTTTTTGTATAAACTGTTCATAATCAAACCGTGAACCTGTATGTTCAACTTTCGCGGCAAATGTTTGAATTGGCTTTTTTTCTTTGGATGTAAATAATAACCACGCTAACCGTTTTCCTAACGCAATTCGATTTTTTACTTTTGTAAACCCATGCACTGAAAACCCATATAATCTTCCATCTAATGTAGGGAAAATAACAGTACTAAAATGTAATAAATCTTCAATGACAAATGGAAGGCTACCAAACACTTTATCGTGATAATATGGATCTTCAATTACGGGCATTTGAATTACGTGTTGTTCATTCACAATTAAAGCCGTGCAAAGCCTTTCTATATCTTGTTTATTCCAAAAGTAAGTCCACTCCTTTTCCATATACCGCGAAACGTGTAAAAACTTTAACAAATGAAATAACGGTCGCCCTACTCTTTTAGAAGCTTCATAAAGAAGGAGTTGCGGATATGCATCTGAGAATATTAACCAATTTGCACGTTCGTACGTTAAATATAAAATTTCGCGATACTGCTTCGGTATGAACTTACTAAAAATTTCACCTTCTAAATCTGTCATATTCCATCCGGCATTTCTCGACACAAAGCTTGCTAAACACGCCCAAATGACCTCTTTATGTTTCATATAAAATTCATTATAAAGTACGGTACGTGAAATATTATCAATATTTCCTTTCTCCGTTCTCCTCTTTATTTCCTCAATAAGTAGTTTTTCCTCTTTTGCAACACTATAGATGACCAATGTCCCACTTCCCTTTCAAACGTATGATCTATTCAAATTGTAAGATTTATGGTATGATTGAGTGATGGAATAAAGTATCCTAATCTTTATTTCATAATTTTTAGTAAAGGGTGCAGCGCATGTCAATTCGTTATCCTAATGGAAAAGCCTATATCCCGAAGCAAAATGACCGCAATAAAGTAAGTAAAAAAAATTCAATTTCATACGGAAATCGAGGGATGAGCCTAGAAGAAGATATTAACATTTCTAATGAGTATTATTTAGCTAAAGGGATTGCTGTTATTCATAAAAAGCCAACTCCTTTACAAATAGTTAAAGTTGACTACCCTAAACGTAGTGCTGCTGTAATTAAAGAAGCCTACTTCCAACAAGCTTCTACTACTGACTACAACGGTGTTTTCAAAGGTAAGTATATAGACTTTGAAGCTAAGGAAACAAAAAATAAAACGTCATTTCCATTAAAGAACTTTCATAAACATCAAATAGAGCATATGGGACAAGTTTTATCTCAACAAGGGATCTGTTTTGCACTGTTAAGGTTCTCTACAATTGATGAGGTTTATTTATTAGATGCTGAACATTTATGTTCTTTTTGGTATAAACAAGAACATGACCGTAAATCAATTCCCAAATCGGAAATTGAAGCTTTAGGACATGCAATTGGCAATGGTCTTTATCCTCGGATAGACTATTTATCAGTTGTTGAAAATATTTATTTTGTTCATTGAGTGAATTTCATAATAACCATAAACGAACCACACTATGCAACACCTCGTTGGGTAGTGTGGCGCTGAATTAATGATGAAATTCATTAAATAATTGAAAGGAAGATGGATCATGTCAGAAGATACTCGTACAAGGCAAGGTCGTCGTAAACAGAAGCAAACAACAAGCAAACAAACAGGTACAAAGAAAGCGGCTTTTAAGAAGGTATTCGTCGTATTTTTAATTGCCTTTGCCTTTGCAATTGTCGCAGGAGGGTTTACAGTATACTCAATCATTAAAGATGCTCCTCCACTAGATCCTGATAAATTAACATTAGCTCTCAACCCAGAAATTCTCGATGAAAATGGTGAAGTTTTCACAAGATTAGATGCATCTGAAAATCGTCGTAAAGTAACGATTAATGACGTGCCAAGATTAGTTGAAGATGCCTTTATTGCAGTTGAAGATGTTCGTTTTCGCGAACATTTTGGAATTGACATTCGTCGTATCGGTGGTGCCGTTAGAGCTAATGTCACAGGCGGTTTCGGTGCAGAAGGTGCTAGTACAATTACTCAGCAAGTAGTAAAAAACTTGTTTTTAACGAATGAAAAACTACTAACTAGAAAAATTCAAGAACAATACTTGGCAATTAAATTAGAACAAGCCTATTCAAAAGATCAAATTTTAGAAATGTATTTAAACGCGATTTACTTTTCTGGTGCATACGGAGTCGCGGAGGCCGCAGACCGTTACTTCAGTAAAACGTTAGATGAACTTACAATTGAAGACGCAGCCTTACTTGCTGGAATACCACAGCGACCGAATCATTTTAATCCGCTCAGAAATCCGGAAGCTGCTGAAACGCGAAGAAATACTGTGATTAGTTTAATGGAACGCCATGGGAAAATAACTGCTAATGAGGCTACGCAAGCAAGAGCCGTTTCAGTACAGGATCAATTAAATCCTTCAAAAGCAGAATCTTACCCTTATCCTGACTTCTTAGATCAAGTTTTAACAGAAGTTGCAGCGATTGAAGGGATCACTAGCAGTGATATTTATACTAGCGGCTTAAAAATTTATACGACTCTAAATCAAGATGCTCAAACCTACACGGAAAATCTTTTTCAAAACTATGATTTTCCCGATGAAGAGTTTCAAGCTGGACTTACGATTGTCGATACGAAAACAGGAGAGATCAAGGCGATCGTTGGTAGTCGTGAAAACGACGGCGTGAAGCTTGGTACTAATTATGCAATTCACGAAAAACGTAGCCCTGGCTCGACTATTAAACCGATTTTAGATTATGGACCGGCGATTGAACATTTTAAATGGTCAACATATCATCAAATTGTAGATGAGCCCCATACGTATTCGAATGGCGATCCATTTAGAAACTTTGGCGATAATTATGAACATGGCCCAATGTCAATGCGTAGAGCCTTAGCTTTATCAAGAAATGTCCCTGCAGTTAAAGCATTTCAAGAAGTTGGAGCCGAAAAAGCAAAATCATTTGGAGAAGGATTAGGACTTTCTTTAGATAATATTCAAGAATCTTATTCGATCGGTGGGTTTACTCACGGGCTTTCAACAGACGAAGTCGCTGGAGCTTATGCCGCTTTCGGTAACGGTGGAGTTTACAATAAGCCGTACACCGTAAGAAAAGTTGAGTTTCCTGACGGACGTATCATTGACCTTACACCAGATTCTCAAATTGCCATGAGTGACTATACGGCTTACATGATCTCTGACATGTTAAAAACGGCTGTTGGCCCATTTGGTACTGGAAGAAATGCTCGAGTTGAAGGACTACCGATGGCTGGGAAGACTGGAACATCAAACGGCACTGTCGATCGTTGGTTTGCAGGGTATACGACTGACTACTCTATTGCTGTATGGACGGGATATAAAGACCGTCGTGAAATCACAAATACTCAAATTGTCTTAGACTTGTTTAAGCAAGTAATGAGAGAAGTTTCGAAAGGAAAAGAAACAGCAGACTTTAAACAGCCGAATTCTGTTGTTAAGGTAGGTATTGAGAGAAGCTCTGGTCTATTGCCGAGTGAATTTACCTCAACCGATGAGATCATCTATGAATATTTTGTCAGAGGAAACGAACCAACAAAAGTTTCAGAACAGTTCATGAAACCTGACAAACCAACGGAATTTATGGGATCATATAACGAAATTACAGATCAAATTATCTTATCTTGGGCATATCCAGAGAATGAAAGAGAAGAGTTTTCATTTGAACTGCAGCTTTCGGTAAATAATGAGGAGTTCGAAATAATTTCATTTTCTGATGAAATGCAACACATCATTTTTAATCCGGAAAGCGATAGTACTTATCACTTTAAACTCCGTGCTGTCTCTGATCTGAATAATGAAGTTCGAAGTGATCCAGTGGAGTTAAAGGTTGAAATTCCTGATAAAGGTATTGAAGATGACGAAATCGATGAGGATACAGAGTCAGAAACACCTATTGAAATTCCTAATCCACTTGATGACCTCGATGAAATCATCGGCGGATCCGATGATGATAATGAAGACGATGAAGACGAAATCGATGGCGATAATGATGCTCCTAACGGAGAAAATAATGAAAATGGTGAAACTGAAACAAGTTAGCAAATGCTAAATTAAAAGACAAACAAAGAAGGATGATTTAAAGGCGGCTTTTTGCATTGCAAATACCCCACCTTATAAATCATCCTTTTTGGTATAAAAATGTCGGGCTGAAATCTTGAGTGAGCATCTAGAATTCGATAAAAGTTTACAGCAAAGAAGCCAAAGAGTTTGACCGGAATTTACATTCTATATGGTGACTATACATCGTCATGAAGGTTTTGTATGGAAAAAGCGGATGCTTTTGCGAACGAACGTCTGAGATTCGTTAGAAGGTCAAGGTGAAGTGAGGGAAAGCACCCGCATTTTACATTGTAGATATCGACCGAGATTTCCAACTCAAAATCGTGTTGTTTAAGTTGTTACTTGACCAGTTTCACTCTAATTTGAAGTTTATTCTTGTTGTTTTACAACTGCATATTTTTTATTTAACTCTATAAAAAGTTGCTGTAACTGTATAAATGCGTGGTAATGATTAGGAATAGATAATATATAATCAAGTCGTTCCCCTACATTAACAGGCTTAATTTTCAGATCCTTTAGATCAGCGTTCATTCCATTTAGTGCTGGTACTGGGCGATCATTTAGCCAAAAGAGAAACATTAAAAAAAGCAGTACCATATTTTTCATTGGCTCTAACGCTTTTTTTCTATCGCGATTTTCAAACAAACTAGCAATCACTGGTTCAGTACTTTTCCAACTCTCTAAAATGATTGGAATATATTTATGTTTTTCTTCCCACGGTTTTAAAGCTTCAATTTGCAGTTTATCATATAAATCAAAAATTAAAGGGGTTATCTTAATTGCTTCAGTAAAGTCGATATCTATACAAATCGGTAACTTTTCATCTTCTTTTAAAAAAGGACTTAGTATAAATTGTTCTGGTATTTTCACTTCATTCATTTTCATACCCCATTTTATGATTTTAACCGTTTTTTTCCTTCTCGACATAAATGGGCTAATGGACATACGTGGCATTGTGGCGATTGCGCTTTGCAATGATAGCGACCGAAAAAAATAAAACGATGATGAGTATCACTCCAGAGCTGTTTTGGAATTTTACGCATTAACGTTTTTTCAACCTCTAACACTGAATCTTTCCACCGACAAATACCTAATCGCTTACTAACCCGTTCAACATGTGTATCAACAGCGATTGCTGGTTCATTAAAGGCGACCGATGTAACAACGTTTGCTGTTTTCCTTCCCACGCCTGCTAAAAGAACTAATTGATCACGTTCCTTAGGAATTTCTCCACCGAACTCTTCGATTAGCGATTGACAAAGCTTTTTAATATTTTTCGCTTTCGTTCTATACAAGCCAATCGATTTTATATCTTGTTCTAGTTCTTCAATAGGAACGGCTAAATAATCTTCTGGACTTTTATATTTTTTAAACAGATTTTTAGTCACTTTATTTACAAGAACATCCGTACATTGTGCTGACAATAAGACTGCGATTGTTAATTCAAATGGATTTTCATGGGTTAATTCACAGTGAGCGTCTGGAAACATTTTTTCCATTTCCACTAACACTTCTTCTTCAATTTGTTTTTTTGTAAGGATAATAAACACCACCTAAAAAATCAGAAGATTAAAATCCAGTTGGTTCTTAAGAAATGGTTTAAGTCACTTTGTTGGAAGCATGCTTCCAACGCTCCTCAAACCATTTCTTAAGACTACTTTCGTAGTTAAAATGCTATACGCATTTCAACCAACTGGATAATCTTGACCTTGTCTCTTTATTTATAATATAGCAACGCAAAAAGACTTAATTAAATAAGAAAGATTGACAAACGCATTTATAAAGTACCGGTAAATGACGAATCAATTATCAAGCCAATTATACGAAGGGATTTTTTTCTTTGGTTCGTTTTTTTGTGGAGACGATACATTTTTGTATTGATGTTGACGAAACTTTTCACCGTATTCTTTTGCTTGTTGTACGGTTTTAACGCCATTTTTATTCCATTCAATTAAAATTCGATCAATGTAACGTAAGTTTCTTTTACCAGAAACTACAGCCTCCATTAGTGCGGCTTTAATCAGACTTGGACTATAGTGTTCTTGGTCTAACCACATCGTAATAAGTTCGAATTCCATTGGGGATAAAGGACGACCAAACTCCCCCTCAAACAATTGATATAAACTTCGCTCCTCATCTTGCTTGCTAACTACAATTTCTTGTTGTTTTTCTTCACAACTCATTACAATGAGCTTGTCCCATAGCGGAGTTAATGTAAAAACTTCATAGTAAATATTATTTTCATCACTCCGCTCCTGAAGTTCAATAAAACCTCTTTTCATTAAACTTTGCAGCATTTGTAAGCATTCTTTCTCACATTGAGTCATTCGACTTGCCAGTAATTGTGGCGGTGGAAATAGATTGCCTCGTTCAATAAATGAATGTATTTGTATTAATAACATTACTTCACTTTCACTTAACCCTATTTTTCTATACTCAGAAATAAGCCTAAACGGAATTGAGACATTTCCTTCATTAATCCAATTAATCATTATATCTCGATCCATATTTTACACCTCAACAATATTATATCACATAAGAAAAGTGGAAGCGCCTTGGACAGGTCCGATAAAATCTGGAGCCTTTCACCTAAAAGGCGCTTTTTTGCCTTTTTGGGGAAAGGAGAAGATTTCGAGGACCTAGGCGCTGTAACTAGACAAAGAAAAGTGGAAGGTGCCTGCTTATCGGCGAAAGCAACTGGAAGTCCTACACGTAGCGGTCAGATCTTAGACCGCTACGTGTAGGACTGAAGTAGCCGAGCCGATGGCACCTGTAACTAGACAAAGAAAAGTGGAAGCGCCTTGGGCAGGTCCGATAAAATCTTGTAAACAAAATGAAAAAACCCCAAAAAGGGATTTTTCATTTTGTTTAATATATATTTAAGGATACAAACGATTTAACAAACGTGGGAACGGAATCGTTTCACGAACATGTTCAAGACCACATACCCACGCAACTGTTCTTTCTAAGCCTAAGCCAAACCCTGAATGTGGAACAGAGCCATAGCGTCGTAAATCTAAATACCATTTATAGGCATCTTCTGATAAGTTGTGTTCATCATAGCGTTGTTTAAGTAAATCCATATCATCGATTCGCTGACTTCCACCAATGATTTCTCCATAACCTTCTGGTGCGATTAAATCGGCACATAGAACAACTTCAGAACGTTCTGGATGTGGTTTCATATAAAAGGCTTTGATTTCAGCCGGGTAATTTGTAATAAAAACTGGTTTTTCGAAACTTTCAGCAATCGCCGTTTCGTGAGGTGCACCAAAGTCTTCTCCCCACTCAATTTCGTGACCATTTTCTTGTAAAAATTTAATTGCATCATCGTAAGTAATTCTCGGGAATGGTGCAACAATATTTTCAAGTTTAGATAGATCTCTTCCTAAAGCTTTTAATTCAAGCTGACAATTTTTTAATACAGATTGAATCATGTGAGTAACATATTGTTCTTGTACTTGTAGACTTTCTTCATGATCCATGAATGCCATCTCAGGCTCAATCATCCAAAATTCTATTAAGTGGCGGCGTGTTTTTGATTTTTCAGCACGAAATGTTGGGCCAAAAGAGAATACTTTACCTAATGCCATTGCAGCAGCTTCCATGTAAAGCTGTCCACTTTGTGATAAATAAGCGTCCTCATCAAAGTATTTTGTATGGAACAAATTTGTCGTTCCTTCAGCTGAACTTCCCGTTAAAATTGGTGGATCAACTTTTACAAAACCATTTTCATTGAAAAATTCATATGTAGAACGAATTAGTTCGTTACGAATTTTCATTACCGCATGCTGTCTCTTCGAACGAAGCCACAAATGGCGATGATCCATTAAAAACTCAGTGCCATGTTCTTTCGGTGTAATTGGGTAATCAACTGCTTCGTGAATCACTTCAATACCTGTTACTGTTAATTCGAAACCTGATGGAGCTCGTTCATCACTACGAACAGTTCCTGTAACGTAAAGTGATGATTCTTGTGTCAAATTTTTAGCTTGAGAAAATACTTCTTCTCCTACTTCTGCTTTTACAACAACACCTTGGATAAAGCCTGTCCCATCACGTAATTGTAAAAATGCAATCTTACCACTTGAACGCTTATTGGCTAGCCAACCACCAATAACGACCTCTTGATCTGTGTATTTTCCAACTTGAGAAATTGTCGTCTTCACAAATTTTCCCTCCATAAACATTGATTCTATCTCTATGTATAATTAGTCCAAGTAAATACTGACTTTAACCATTATACATCTGAATAAAAATAGAAGTCAACGTATGAAGGGAAATAGAAAAGTGAAGGCGCCCTGTTTAGCCCTGAAAAGCGATGGAGGGCCAGCAACGTTTTGCCTCCTCCGTGAAAAACATCTTGGATAGGCAAAATCTTGATGGACCGAAGCGCTCGAAGGGCTGGGCGCCGTAACTAGACAAGAAAAGTGGAAGGTGCCTGCTTATCGGCGACAGCAACTGGAAGACCTACACGTAGCGGTCAGATCTTAGACCGCTACGTGTAGGTCTGAAGTAGCCGAGCCGTTGGCACCTGTAACTAGACAAAGAAAAGTGAAGGCGCATTTTTGCCTTATTTCATATTATTTTTAATGAATCGCTCCACTCGAGTTAAAGCTTCTTGAATTTGATCTAATGAAGTAGCATATGAAAGTCGTACATTATCTGGTGCGCCAAACCCTGACCCAGGTACTAATGCAACTTTTTCTACTTCTAATAAATTTGATACCCAGTCATCAACATTATCAAAGCCATTTAAAGCAACTGCTTCTTTAACGTTAGGGAATAAGTAAAATGCTCCCTCTGGCTTTACACAAGTAATTCCTGGAATTTGGATTAATTGATCATAAACCACATTTAAACGATGTTCAAATTCCGTCTTCATCTGCTCAACAAAGTCGCTTTCTACATCATACGCCGCTATCGTCCCGTATTGGGCGATAGATGTAGGGTTTGATGTACTATGACTTGCCAAGTCGGTCATCGGCTTAATAATTTCACTTCTTCCTGCAGCATAGCCAATTCGCCACCCTGTCATTGAATGTGATTTCGATACACCGTTAATTATCACTGTTTGTTTTTTTACCTGCTCTGAAACTTGAGCAACAGAAATATGTTTAGACGAACCATAAATTAATTTTTCGTAAATTTCATCTGATACGATTAAAATGTCATGCTTCACACAAACTTCGCCAATCTCTTTTAACTCCTCTTCTGTATAAAGTGAACCTGTAGGGTTACTTGGAGAATTTAAAATAAATGCTTTCGTCTGATTGGTGATTGCTTGTTCAAGCTGCTGCTTTGTGATTTTGAAAGAATTTTCTTCTTTTCCTTCAATATACACCGGTGTTCCTTCGGCTAACTTTACTTGCTCCGGATAACTTACCCAATAAGGTGTAGGAATAATGACTTCATCATTAGGATTTAAAATCGCTTGAAATAGCAAATACAAAGCATGTTTTGCACCACTGGCGACCATTACTTCATTTTGAGCATACGTTAATTGTTGATCTTCTTTAAATTTATTAATAATACTTTCTTTTAAGGCAGGTAAACCACCTGAAGGAGTATATTTTGTATGTCCTTCTTGCATTGATTTGACTGCAGCTTCAATAATGTAATCTGGCGTATTAAAATCTGGCTCTCCAGCTCCTAGCCCGATAACATCATGGCCTTCTGCCTTCAACGCTTTAGCCTTCGCAGTAATTGCTAAAGTTGATGATGGTGTTAATGTTGAAACTCGATTAGCTAATTTCATTTTCTTCCTCCCCATATTAGTTACTCTTATTTCTTAATAAAATTGATATATACGATCGAATGTAATTGCACCGAAAGTATATAAACATCTTAAAACATACTATAAAGGTGTTCGTGTTTGCTTTCAAGCATTTTTCAGATAATTAGTATAACTTTCACACTTTTAAGTGGTAATGTTTTAAATAAGAACCGTCTTTAAAGCTAATAAAGTAGTAAGAATATCGCCCTTGTTGGTCTTTATAAATGATTTCATACAGGGGGATCAAATTTTCCATCCCTAATTTAATACTTATTATTTCTTTTGGGTTTAGTTCACTATTAGTAAAATCGACAACATCCTGAAAAGATAGCCCTTCATCTTGATGCTTTTTAATGTATGTATCAAAACTCTCTGGTACCCAAATAATGATGTCATCTTTTTCGTTATTAATTCCTTTAAAAATGTAAAAGGCTTCATTTCCGTGATAAAAGTCAACAGCATCAATGGCTTCCATTGTTGTATTTTCTTTCACGAAAGACTGAGCTATATTTATTTTTTCAGTTAAAGGTTCATTAATTGTTTTAAAAAAGTTAATCCCTTGCCAAACGAAAGTAACAACGATTAAAAATGAACACAACATAATTATTTTCTTCATATAGACTTTCTTCTTCCTTCATATTTAAATTTTACTAAACATACACCAGCCTTCTAAGGAGATAATAAAAGTACCGCTCAACAAAGGAGGCATGGGCGTGAAGCAACTATCTCTTAAAGAAGTGAATTCACAACTAAGTACATGTGAATGGTTTCAATTGGAAAAAGAGAGTTATGCTTTATCATCACCGTATCGCCCTGAAGTTGAGAACACTTTGCATTACTGCTTTAGGCAAACTTCTTTTCCACATTCACTTATAAGAACGTATCAAAACAACTAAAATCAAGCAACTTCAGGTAGTAAGTAAAAATACTACTCCAACCTACACCTACTTTATTTTTGAGGTTAACTCAAAAAAACTGGTTCTAACAAACGTTTACTTGAAAATAAGAGTCAAAGGAAACGCTCGCCTTTACATTACGTTAACATTCAGTCAACTTACTGTAAAGTGTGAACCAATTTTGAGATAACCTCTTTTTTTAGTTTATTTTAATGAATTTCTTAATTCATGATTCTCGCCACTAAGATCAATATATAGTTGCGTCAAAACCATTCGCAAACTAAATATTGCATGATGTGGCTCATTTTTGGAAATTATGAAATTCACTCATTTAAATATGTGATTTGCTAAACCGAAAGAATTTTCCTCCTCGTGAGGTCGAACTGTTAATATTTCATAATCATCATTGTGACACTTTATCGAAACAGTACCCAGTCGATTTGTTTGATAAATATCTATCCACGTCTCTTGAAGACGTTCTAACACGATCTCACTTACTGGCATACCACTCCTTTTAAATAAAATGGCTACTTGTGGATCTACTTCATCGAGAAATGGCTGTGTTGTCCCTTTTTCACTTCCAAAATCAGCAACTTTTAATATAGTCGATTTCAAGGCATATGAGTTAATAAGCTCTTTCTCAACTTCAAAGTCAGCAATCCCCATATAAAGTAACGTTTGCTTACCATAAGAAAATAAAATGACAAGCGCTCCTTGTTGGGATACATCACGCTCTTCAACGTAAATAACTTCTGTTTTTAAAAAAGGAATAAGCTCATTTTTATCACCTTTTTTCCACCCAATTACATTTTTATCATATAAATGATGAATAGAAACCATTTGCTCTTTTATTATTTCTGGGACGATAATCGTTTCAACGCCAAAATTGTTAATAATCCATTGTAAGTTCCCAGTATACTCCCCTGTTGCATTCGTAATAATGACAGTATCTATAAATTCAACATGATACATTTTTAGGCGCTCCTCAAGCTCTTCCTGAGACTCAAGACTTCCTGTACCTATAAGAATATTTTGGCCTTTCCCAGATTGTATTAAGGTTGCCTCTCCGTTTGGTAAATCAAAAAAAGTGTAGGCTAAATCTTGCTCCTCTAAATTTAAGTCCACCTCAACTATTTCTTTATCAGCCAGTACTGTAGCTGGAGTTAAAGCAATTAGTATTAATAAAATTATGGCTACGATTTTTTGCACATTGATCACTCCGAAACCGTCTTTTCATTAAATCTTTTACATTATAACCAATTTTTCAACTCATATAATAACTTATGTAAAGGTTTTTCATGAACTGGAACTTCAGGTAAAGATTGAATAAAAGATTTTCCATAGCGGGTACCTGTAATACGGCGATCAAAAACAAATACTACGCCACGATCATTCGTAGAACGAATTAGACGTCCAAATCCTTGCTTAAAACGAATGATTGCTTGTGGTAATGAAAGGTCCATAAATGGACTTTTACCAATTTCTTTTAATTTTTCGCTCTTTGCTTGAAATACTGGGTTATCAGGTGGTGAGAAGGGTAAACGGACAATTACTAAACAACTCAAGTCTTCCCCTGGGATGTCAACTCCTTCCCAAAATGAACTTGTCCCAAACAGAATCGCTTGATCAAATTGCTTAAAATTTTTCGTTAGTTTCGCACGGCTTCCGCTAGTAATACCTTGTCCGATAAGAATAAACTCTTCATTCGTAATAAAGTCCTTTAATTCGTAAAAAGCCTTGCGAAGCATATCGTATGATGTAAATAACACTAACATTCGCCCACGAGTTATTCTCGCAATATCTAAAATACTTATAACAATCTCATAAATATACTCTTTTTCATCCACGTCTTTAATATTTGGAATTGTTGTTGGTATCATAAGTTGAACTTGCTCTTCATAATTAAACGGTGATTCGATCATTTTCGTAGTCACACCAAAATCTCCGAGACCTAAACGCTTAACAATATAATTAAACGAATTTTTGACGGTTAGTGTCGCCGATGTCAGCACTATACTTGACTTTTTACTAAAAAAAGTTTCCGCAAGAATGTCAGCAACTTCAATAGGCTTACAGTAAAGGAAGGTTGCATTTCTTGCCCCTTTAGCATCAACCTCGATCCAGTAAACGTAATTGGGATCATATTGTAAAAGCAACTCTTCTAGCTTACCCTTCTCTTCCGATAAACTTGCATGGACACTTTTAAATTGTGTAATCACTCCCGTTTGCAAAAAAGTTAACTCGTCTTCAATAAGTGAAAATTCATCGGAAATCTTTTTCATTAATTTAAGAACTTCGTTTGAAAACATTTGCACTCGATAAACAACTTCCTGAATCCCTCGCCATCCTTCTCCACCCATTTCATTCGGGAAATAACGAAAGCTTTTTCGACCTACTTCGTTTTTCGCGACTGACATTTTATTTACGACAACTGCGTATAATTGCCTGTAACAATCGTCGATTTCAAATTTAAGGTCATTGAGTAGATCGTCTAGGGATTCGAAAGAAGTATGTAAATTTAAACCTAGCTCTTCATGTACAGAAAAAAGCTTATGTAATAAGTCATTTGTATGTATTGTACCTATTCTTGAAAAAAGTTGCGAAAACGAAAAGTAATCAGATTTAATTCCTAAAAAATCACTTGCGACTTCTTCCATGTGATGGGCTTCATCTACGATCACTTGTTTGTAACTTGGGATCAATTGATGGTCTTGCGTCATATCGGTAAAAAGAAGGGCATGGTTAGTAATAATCAAATCTGCTCCGTACGCTCGATTCCTCGCTTGATGATAGAAGCATCTCGAAAACCACGAACAATGTTTACCAATACAAGTCGTTGCATCACTTTGAACTTCATTCCAAAAAACTTTTCCACCACTAGGTAAATTTATTTGTTCTACATCTCCATCCTCCGTTTCTGTTAACCAAACTAAAATTTGTGCTTTGGAGAGCACGATGTCATAGTTATCATCAAAGTGGTCCAAAAGTTTTTGTTCGAATTTTCTTAAGCATAAATAATGGCTACGTCCTTTAAGCACTGCGGTTCGAAACGAAAAAGGAACGGTTTCTTTTAATATTTTCATATCCCGTTCTAGTAGCTGTTGTTGCAACTGTACAGTATGAGTACTAATTACTAACGATGTTTCATATTTTTTCGCATAATATAGACCTGGGAGTAAGTAAGCTAGCGATTTTCCTGTACCTGTACCAGCCTCGACGAGTAAGTGCTGATTCGTTGAAAGGGCATCGTCTATATAACCCATCATTTCTTTTTGACCTTCGCGTATTTTAAAGCGGTCGAATTTTTTCAATAACCTCGTCTCAATTTCATTGATTTCGTCTTGAAAATTTTCTATTTCAGCATAAGGTTCATGTTCAATTTTCAGTTCTTGTTTTTTTAAAACTAATTGACGAAATTCTTCTAATTGGCCATCATTTTTCAATATTGCGCTAGTTAACTTATCGTTAATAAACGTTTCAATGATCACCTCTAAGGCACTATCAAACTTTTTGATCATCGGTTTTAGTTGCTGTAACGTTAATAGAGGAAGTTTTTTTAATTTTTTTATTAAAAATAATAAAAGTTCTGCTGTTACTTCCGAATCACTATCTGCCTGATGAGGCCGGTCGTGTTCAAAATTCAACTGCTCTGCTAAATGATATAACTTATAACTTTCTGCAGTTGGTAATAATAATCTAGATAGCTCAACTGTGTCGATCGTCGGTCCAAAAAAATGATCGTATCCACTCATCTCTAATTCATTTTGAATAAACGATAAGTCAAAAGGTACATTATGTGCAACAAAATAAGCACCATTTAAATATTCCATGACTTTAGGGGCTATACTACTAAACGTTGGCGCATCTGTTACCATTTCATTTGTAATCCCCGTAAACTGCTGGATAAAAGCTGGGATTTCTTGTTCTGGATTAATGAAGCTAGAAAACTGTTCTATAATCTCCCCGTTCTCCACAACGACTAAACCAATTTGAATGATTCGATCTCCTTTTTTCGCAACATTACCTGTCGTTTCAATGTCTATAACTACAAATTTATCGTTCACTAGCCTCACCTCCCTCTATTTGATATTCTCTAAATCAGCAATACTTTTAAGTTTTTTCTTAAGGTTTCTTTAAAAGGTTGTTGCTATTAGCTTTTTGAGTCGGAGGGTGGGCCAAAACAAGTGTCAGACACCGTTTCACACCTACATATAGACATACATTAAAGCCTTTTTGTCTATATAAAGTGGTTTACGGGTGGTGTCAGACACTTTTGGTCCACCCTCTTCACGTCCAATCCATGGATTTTTGTTACGACTTCATGATTTTGTCGATTAACGGATGTTTAATTTTATGTTGTTGGCACTTTTTTTGCCATTCATTAAATCTTACTTCTTCTTCCCACTTTGATAACAGCCATAAATAAGATATCCAAATATTTTCTTCCTGCGTATAAGTTTCAAGTAATTTTTCAAACATTGGTACTGCTATATCTTTTTGTTCAAGTAGCCCATAATTCCATGCTATGCCGTGGTGTACCCAGGACTCTTGAAACCCTAAGGCTTCTAACCTTTTATAACAATGGATAGCAGCAGAGTAATAGCCACATTTTTCAAACTCGTAGGCGATAGTAATTAATAAATCTTTATACTCTAAAATTTGTAAGGCGGTGTACCAAGCTTCAAAAGCTTGCGTTTCATCTCCTATTTTTAAATAACAATGTCCTAAAAAATAAAGTGCTTCGCCATCTTCGGGATTAGATGTAACTGTTTTTTTTAGGTACGGAATTGCTAGGTCAAATTTATTTAACATAACAAATGCCATTCCTATATTATAAGGCACGTCGATGTTATTATAAAGAGTATCCGCTTTTTCAAAATAATGAATGGCTTCTTCGTATTTATGAAAACGACCGTATAAACAACCTAGACCTACATAAGCAAAGTGTTTTTCTAAAGAGTTTAGACTTGTTTGAAGCACGAATAAAAAAGTTTCTTTCCCTTCATCAAATTTGCCTTCATATAAATAAGAAAAACCTAAATATAAATATAAAACAAGTTCATATTCACGTTCCTTAGAAATCTCAGTTTTTAAGCTATTAATCGCCTTATCAAAAAGTTCAAAATTAAAATACTTTAATCCCTCGATTTTATTAGGATCTAATATTTCTTTTTGTATAGGCTGTTCTGTTGCTTTCATTTCTTTTATATCATCTAATTTATCTTCCATTTCCATCCATGTCTCTAAAAGTGCACCACATTCTTTTGCCAATTCTTCATATAAATTTTCATTGAATTGACTGTTTTTTTGTACCATTTTTTTTAGTTTTGAATAACGACTATGCCAATTATGGACCCATTTTTCCATTATAAATCCCCCTAACATTTAAACAAATAGCTGATTTCTCTATGCTAAGTGTTTTACATTAGGGGGATTTATATTCGATATTAACGAACTGTTGAAGCTGGTTCAGTACCGAACATTTCTACGATTTGATTATTTTCATTCATAATTGCCACTTTCGGCTCATGAGTTTTCGCTTGCTCCTCGCTAACGAGTGCGTAAGAAATAATAATAACGACATCACCTTTTTGAACGAGTCTAGCTGCTGCACCGTTTAAACATACAACACCACTACCTCTTTGTCCTGGGATAATATAAGTTTCAAGTCTTGCTCCGTTATTGTTATTAACGATTTGTACTTTTTCATTCGGTAGCATATCAACTGCATCTAACAAATCTTCATCGATCGTAACACTGCCAACATAATTAAGATTTGCTTCAGTCACACGAGCTTGGTGAAGCTTGCCCTTCATCATATGTCTAAACATTATCATTTCCTCCATATTTCCAATTAGTTTTCTTTGTGTGAATTTCATTAAACGGTAATTATGACATTATCTATAAGACGTGCTTGTGCAAATTTCAAAGCAATGGCAATGATTATTTCACCTTTTATTTCATTCGTTTCCTCTAGACTTGGATAACTTAAAATTTCGACGTAATCAAGCGTACCAATTGTTTTTGTAGATAAAAACTCTACCATTTCTTCTTTTAGCTGAGCTAAATTTCTTTCTCCGTTTTCAATCTTTTCAACGGTCTGCTTTAGACAGCGATATATTTCTGGAGCTTGTTGTCTTTCAATTTCTGTTAAATAAACATTTCGAGAGCTTCGCGCTAACCCATCTTCTTCTCTTAACGTTTTGCATCTCATTAATTGTACAGGTACATTAAAGTCAGCAATTAAATTTTCAATGACTGCTACTTGTTGAGCATCTTTCATTCCGAAGTACGCCCTAGTCGGTTGAACAATATTGAATAATTTAAGAACAACAGTAGCAACTCCATCAAAATGGCCTTGCCGCGTTCTGCCGCACAATGTATTGACACCTTTTTTTACTTGTACTGTACAAGTAAGTTCTGATCGATACATTTCTTCAATATCTGGGTAAAAAATCACATCAACATTCGCTGCTTTGGCTAACTTTTCATCTCTTTGTAAATTTCTTGGATAACGTTCAAAATCTTCGTTAGGTCCAAATTGTAACGGATTAACAAAAATGCTCATTACGATGAAGTCATCATGCTTTCTGGCTTCCTCTACTAAACTAATATGTCCCTCATGTAAGTAACCCATCGTCGGAACAAAGCCTACGGAACTGCCTTGTTTTTTTGCCGCATTAATCACTGTATTTAATTGTGTAATTGTACGAACGATTTCCATCTTCACCCTCCATATAAGCGATCAAGTTCGTCATCTTTCATAGTGAACGTATGTTTAACTTCAGGGAACTCAGTCCTTTTTACATCGTTTACATAATTAGTTACAGCATCTTTTATATTTAATGATACATTCGTATACTGTTTAACAAACTTTGGTACATGTTTACTTCCATACCCAACTACATCGTGAAATACTAATACTTGTCCGTCTGTATCCAAACCCGCCCCAATTCCAATCACAGGGATCGTTAGCTCTTCACTAATTAGCTTAGCAAGCTGTTTTGGAACACATTCTAGAACAAGCATGCTTGCACCGGCCAATTCAACTTGCTTTGAATCATCGACTAGCTTTCTCGCAGTATCAGCGTCTTTTCCTTGAACTTTATAACCACCTAAAACTCCAACTGATTGAGGAGTAAGACCTAAGTGAGCAACTACGGGTACACCCGCTTGTGTTAACTTTTCAATTTTTTCTATAACTGCACCGTTACCTTCTAGCTTAACTGCATGGGCTCCAGCCTCTTGCATGATCCGCCTAGCATTACTCATCGTATCTTCTATCGATGAATGATAAGTTAAAAAAGGCATATCGGTAATAATAAATGTATCTTTTGCGCCTCGCTTCACAGCTCTCGTATGCAAAATCATATCATCAAGCGTTACAGAAACGGTTGAATCATAACCTAAAACAACCATTCCTAAAGAGTCTCCTACTAAAATGACATCGACCCCAGCTTCTTCTACCAATTTGGCTGATGGAGCATCGTAAGCCGTCATCATTGCAATTTTTTCCTTGTTTTTTTTCATTTCTTTAAAGGTTGCTGTTGTTTTCATTCATTTTCCTCCTTTTTTTCTCAGAGGAGACGAAATGAAACTACCCCTACTTATTTTCAGAAAAGCAACAAAAAAACTTCTCTCGAAAAAGGAGAGAAGGATTTATTAAAGCACAAGAAAATAAGAGTTTCTGTATGTGCAACTTCGTTTAGTTTCATTATCCCTCTGTCCTAGTCCAAATGGATCAAGGCAGACTATAGTTTTTTTTAACGCTTTCGACAAAAACTTTTAGTGGTGCAGTTCCAAAAGATACTGCCCAATTTTTTTGTCAATCAAATTATAACAAACTTTTACGAATTTGTGACATTAAAATTCAATATCGGCTGAATAAATTTTATGTATTTCTCCAGTTTCATCCTTTAACAGTAAAACACCATCATCAGTGATGCCACAAGCAAAGCCGTGAAGCGTTTTTGTCGTCGTTCTCGCTGTAATCTCCCTACCGACTGTTATCGCGTGGTCTTCCCACATTTTTTTAATTGGCAAAAAACCTTCCTCTAAAAATAACTCATAAAGTTCTTCAAAATGTTCTAATATACGTTTAATCACCGTTGCACGATTAATTTCTTCTTCTTTTTCTATCTTGAGGGACGTAGCAATTTCTTTTATTTCTTCAGGAAAATCCGTTTCATTAACATTGATCCCAGTACCAATAATGACAGAGTGAATTTGATCTGGATCAGCTTGCATTTCAGTTAAAATTCCTACTAATTTTTTCCCGTTTAACAATATGTCATTTGGCCATTTGATGTCACATTGAATACCTGTTGCAGCTTTAACTCCTCTGATCACAGCTACTGCTGTTAGTAAAGTTAATTGTGGCGCTTGTTGAGGTGGTATTTTAGGTTTTAAAATCATACTCATCCAAATTCCCGTACCTATTGGAGAAAACCATTCTCTGCCTAACCTTCCTTTTCCCGCCACTTGTTCATCAGCAACAACGATCGTTCCTTCAGGAGCACCTTCACGAGAAATTCGGTGGGCAATTTCTTGAGTAGAATTGACAGACTTATCATAGTGAACGTTCATTCCTAAATACCTGGTCGCGAGTCCTGCCTTTATTTCACTTTCTGTTAATACATTAGGCTGATGAATGATCCGATAACCTTTACGGGGAGCAGCTTCTAACTTATAACCTGCTTTGCGAAGTTCTTCGATATGCTTCCATACTGCAGTCCTTGAACAACCTAAATGATTACTAATCGCTTCACCTGAAACAAAGTGACCTTGGTGATCGATGAGCATTTGTAAAAGTTTACTACGCATTTACATACCCCTCTTTCCTTAACCAACGAATAATCGCTTTTTTATTATTTTCCACGTGCCTAGATAAAACGGCTTTTTCTACGATAGAAATTAATTGACCGACTCGCTCTCTACTTTCAGCATCCTTTAGTAAACAGATGATATCTTTTCCGTTAATAGCTAAATCCTTCTTGTTTTTTATAGATAGACGTTCATAGTCACGCATTATCTCTTCTATATTAGGATGTGCCTCATTTTTCAAAACAGCTCGAACTCTTTCAGCTTTTTTTGCTTTTTCTATACCTAAAAAGTACAAATCTTCTTCTGAAAAACACCTAGTTAAAAGTATTGGTAAACGAGAGGTTATCATCTTTACATCATCAATCACTTTTTTAGGTTGTTTCCAGGTTCTTAAAAAAGTTTCACAGTTGTTAACCTTAGCATAATAAAGCAACAAACTCCATACTTCGGTCATATCAGTTAAAGCAGGTATCGCTTTAAGTATTTTTTCTTCCATTAAACAATGATTTATTTCGTTGAACTCCGAAATTTCGTTAATAAGCTTAGATTTCATTAATAGCTGTAACGATTTTTCACAATTAACACCTAAACAAAGCTTTCCAAACTCAGCGGCAATGCGTTCAATTGCCACCTTTGCAATATTTTGTTTTTTATTCGTGATTGCCAAAAAAGTTTTTTCCTCGACCGTAAACCCTAGTTGGCTTACAAACCGAAAGGCGCGTAACATTCGTAAAGGATCCTCTTTAAACCGCTCAGTAGGATTAACTACACCACGAATTAGTTTTCGCTTTAAGTCGTCTTGACCAAAATAAGGATCGACCATTTTTCCATTATTCTGTAATGCAATTGCATTGATTGTAAAATCCCGTAATTTTAAATCCTCGCTTAAAGTAGGCGCACGATAGCTCGTCACTTCATATGTTTCACCCATAAAGCATACAATGACTGTTCCATGTTTTAGGGCAACATCAATCGTTTTAGGAAAAATCGCTTTAATATCTCTAGGATGAGCAGATGTAGTAATATCGATATCGTAAACTTCCTTACTTAGTAAGTGGTCCCGGACAGCTCCACCAACAATGTATGCCTCAAAACCTTTATTTTCAAGCTTGTCAATTAAGATATTTGCGGTTTGAAAAAGATTACTTGCCATCGCCCATCCTACTCTCTAAATTTTACATTCTTTCATTGTCATGTAAGGTTGTAAAATAAATATCTTCATATTGCGAAATGATCGTGTCTTTGCTAAAAAACTCGTTTGCTCTTTTTAATGATTCAATTGCCATTTTTTTATGTAACTCTTCATCTGTTAATAGTTCAACAGCACGAGCTGAAATTGCTTCAATATCACCTATATCACAAAGGAAGCCTGTTTTTTCATCGACAATAACTTCGGGAATTCCACCAGCATTTGTACCGATCACTGGCACCTCACATGCCATCGCTTCTAACAGTACTAAACCGAAACTTTCCTTTTCTGATAGGAGCATCATTAAATCACTAATAGATAAAAAGTGAGCAACGTGTTTTTGATTGCCTAAAAACAAGACTTTATTTTCTAACTGTAACTCTTTTACTAGTCGACAAACCGTTGAGTATTCAGGACCATCTCCAATCAGTAATAACTTTGCATCTACATTCTTTGAAATTTCCGCAAAGCTATAAATAACATCAGGAACTCGTTTCACTTGACGAAAGTTAGATACGTGAATAATAACTTTTTGATGATCACCAATCTTATATTCCTGTCTCAATGACCTGCAATCTTTCTTGTAATAGTGGCGCTGATCAATAAAGTTATAAACAGGGATAATTTTCTTTTCAGTATGTAATAGTCTTTCAGTTTGCTCAATTAAATTGTTTGACACTGCCGTTACCGCATCAGACTTTTCAATTCCAAAACGGATCATTTCACTTAATGATTGATCATAGCCTAACACAGTAATATCGGTGCCATGAAGTGTGGTGACAATTTTTAAATCATGATCTACCATTTGCTTTGCTAAAATTGCGCAAATGGCATGTGGAATTGCGTAATGAACGTGAAGAATATCAAGCTTTTCACGCTTTGCAACTTCTGCCATTTTATTTGCTAATGACAAATCATATGGTGGATACTGAAAAACAGAATATTGGTTCACTTCTACTTCGTGATAAAAAATATTTGAATAAACCTTCTCTAAGCGAAATGGTACACCGGTCGTAATAAAATGAACCTCGTGTCCTCGTTCAGCTAAAAGTTTCCCTAATTCAGTAGCAATAACCCCAGATCCACCTACCGTTGGATAACAAGTAATTCCTATTTTTAATTTCATTTGTTCTCCCTTACTAGTTGCTGAAATAATAATGGAGTATCACTCATAAAGCCTTCTCCATATTCAATATTCACTTCTTTTCCGAATAGTCTCTCTCTTGCTAGCACTGTTTCGATATAACCATTTGTCAATGGTGTTTCTACACTATTCGGTTGCTGTATAAATTGACTTTCATAAGCTTTTAAAGCTTGTACCTTTACGTCAATATCTCGAGAAATATCTACGATAAAGCTCGGTTTATGAAACCCATTAATCATATAAAAGTAAAGATCATCGACTTTGTGAGCCGGTAAGTTTTTTTCATCTTCAAAATTTTTAATCCGTGCTGAAAAGACCGATTCTTTAATTAATTTTGCACAGTTTCCGTGATCTGGATGACGATCTTCAAAATAAGGAGCAAAAACAACTCGAGGACGAAGTTTACGTATGATCGAAACTGTTTTCTTAATATACTCATCAGTAATATAAATACCTCGATCCGGAATATTAAGTTGAATCCTTTTTTCTACACCTAAAATTTCTTGAGCGTTCTTTGCTTCTTTTTGTCTTCGTTCTACAGTTCCATTCGAAGACAGTTCTGCTTTTGTTAAATCACAAATAGCAACCTTATATCCTTGACGATTATATTTAGCAATTGTACCGCCCATGCCGATTTCAACATCGTCAGCATGGGCGCCAAAAGCTAAAAGATCGATACTATTGTGATCAGACATCTTTCTCTACCTTCGGATTGACAATTTTCCTCCATTGGAAATCTCCTCTTCCAAGACCTTTAACTAAAATTTCACCTGTAGCCATATTGGTCGCAAGCGGTATACCATATACGTCACAAAGGCGAATTAATGCAGTTATATCAGGTTCATGTGGTTGAGATGCTAGCGGGTCTCTGAAGAATAACACTAAATCCATTTCGTTGTTCGCAACAAGAGCTCCAATTTGTTGGTCACCACCTAAAGGACCAGATTTAAAACGTTCAATTTGTAAACTTGTTGCTTCCATAACTCTTGTCCCCGTAGTTCCTGTGCTATAAAGTTCATGCTCTTTTAAAATTGATTCATAGGCAATAGCAAATTGAACCATTTCAGGCTTTTTCTTATCGTGGGCAATTAATGCAATCTTCATTATGAAACCCTCCCCTTTATTCAATAATATTTTCTAGTCCATAAACTAACAAATCAAGTTTCATCACTGTCTCAACTGCTAAGCGGATCCCTGGCATAAAAGATGTACGATCAATAGAATCGTGACGGATAGTTAATGTTTGTCCAATGCCTCCGAAAAGAACTTCTTGATGAGCTACAAGACCTGGTAGGCGAACACTGTGGATACGCATTCCATCAAATTCTGCTCCCTTCGCTCCTTGCAGTTCTTCCTTCTCCTCTGGGTTTCCTTGTTGTTTCGGCTCTCGCACTTCAGAAATCATTTGTGCAGTTTTCACCGCTGTTCCACTCGGAGCGTCCATCTTTTTATCATGATGCATTTCGATAATCTCAACATCAGGTAAATAGCGAGCCGCCATTTGTGAAAACTTCATCATTAAAATTGCACCAATTGCAAAGTTTGGCGCAATGATCGCTCCTAAATTTTTCTCTTCTGCGATTCGAGACAGTTCTTCAACATCTTTTTCATTAAAGCCTGTTGTACCAACAACTGGTCGTACCCCATGCTCAAAAGCAATCTCCATATGTTTGCGACCGACTAACGGATTCGTTAAATCAATTAAGACGTCAACATCTTGTTCAGTGAATGCACGGTGTAAATCATTATACATTTTTACGTCTACACTCGGCATTCCTTCGATTTCAGAAAGCAATTTGCCGTCATTCTCTCTATCAATTGCTGCAACTAGCTGGAAATGAGGAGTTGATGTAACCATCCTTACTGCTTCTTGGCCCATTTTCCCAGCTGCTCCTGTGATTGCTACTTTAATTGTTTGTGTCATTTCTTCTTACTCCTTTATTCTTCTATTTTAGTCCAGCGATCTTTATCTCGTGTGTTAAACTTCTCCATGACAAGATCAAAGGCTTCTTCTAAATTAATGTTTAAAGAATTTGCAAAACAGATGAGAACAAAAAATAAATCTCCAAGTTCTTGTTCCATCGTCTTTTCTTCTTCCGTCGATTTCTTCGGTTTTTCCCCATAATAATGATTTACTTCGCGAGATAACTCACCAAGTTCTTCGGTCATTCTCGCAAGCATTGCTAAAGGGCTAAAATACCCTTCTTTAAATTGACTTATGTACTCATCAACTTCAGCTTGAACTTCTTTTATACTTTTACTATTTTCATTCACAACTTATATCACCTCAACACTTATAATACATGTTAGCTAAATGTTCATGATTTGACAAATATTTTATTTGAAGTTTTGGGTTTTGAGTGTTGAGTTTTGAATTATTTTTCTAGTATTGCTGCGAAGCTATGCCCACATTAACTCAACACTCTTCACTCAAAACTCAAAACTATTATACCCTTGATTTATTTATTGTAAAATTTTCGTTATAATATAGAACGTTAATAAATTTGAGGAAGTCGCTGTTTATATAATTAAAAAGCATATGGCAACACCCTTTTAGAAAAGAGCGTAATAACCATAATAATTATTATAGGGGACTAGATGATGAACACTCCAATTAAATTTAAAAATGTTATTTACATACTGATCGGTACTGCAATTATGTCGTTTGGGCTTGTTTATTTTAATATGGAAAACAACTTAGCTGACGGCGGGTTTACAGGGATTACATTAATATTATTTTTTATCTTTAATATTGACCCTGCATATTCAAATTTAGTACTTAATATCCCACTATTTTTTCTAGGATGGAAAATTCTTGGTCGTAATTCTTTTATCTATACTTTAATCGGAACAGTTGGACTGTCTGTTTTCTTATTTATTTTTCAAAGGTATAGATTTATTTCAATGCCATTACATGATGATATGACACTTGTCGCTTTATTTGCCGGAGTTTTTATCGGGGTAGGTCTCGGGATTGTATTTCGTTTCGGTGGAACAACTGGTGGCGTTGATATTATCGCTCGTCTTGGGTATAAATATTTAGGTTGGAGTATGGGGAAAACGATGTTTATGTTTGATGCGGTCGTTATTACATCTTCACTCGTGTATTTAAATTACCGAGAAGCAATGTATACGTTAGTAGCTGTTTTCATTAGCGCAAAAGTACTTGATTTTATGCAGCAAGGCGCATATTCTGGAAAAGCCGCATTTATCATTTCCGAAAAATCAGAAGAAATCTCTGCAGCTATATTAAAACAAATGGATCGGGGCGTTACCGTTTTAAACGGGAAAGGTAGTTTTTCCCGCCTTAATAAAGAAATACTTTATTGTGTCGTTGGTCGTAACGAACTCGTCCGTCTTAAAACAATCATTGAAAAAATTGACCCACATGCTTTTGTTACCGTAAACGATGTTCAAGACGTCATCGGTGAAGGCTTTACATTAGATGAGTATAAACGGCCGATTGATCATTGAGTAGAGTTTTGAGTTTTGAGTTTTGAATGTTGAGTTGGTGTAGGCTAAGCTTTGTAGATTTTTGTTTCTTTCGCTTGGGTTACTTTTTTCATATGAAGAGTAGTAAATAAGCTGAAGGTTGTTGCCAAAAGCTGTTCATAACGTAAAAAAAAGAGAGTGGACTCATTGTGAAAATGAATCTTCTCTCTTTTTGTTTGTTTTAGTCTCGATTCATTGCAACGTACATAAGAATGAAACGTGTTAACTCCATTACTGCAACTACTGCGGCAGCAACGTATGTTAATGCAGCAGCATCTAATACTTTTTTCGTTTCACGTTCTTCGTTATTACGAATAACTCCAACCGAAACAATTTGCTGCATAGCACGACTACTTGCGTTAAACTCTACTGGCAATGTTACTAGTTGGAAAAGAACAGCCGCTGCCATAAAAATGATCCCTAACAACATTAGGTTCATTGCTCCCATTAACATACCAGCGATAATTATAAAAATCGCACCATTTGATCCGAAATTAGCAACAGGAACTAACGCATGACGGAAACGTAAGAAAGCGTAATCTTCAGCATCCTGCATTGCGTGTCCGACTTCGTGTGCGGCAACTGCAGCACCAGCAACAGAATGTCCGTAATAGTTTTCTTCAGATAAGCGAACGGCTTTAGCTCGTGGATCATAATGGTCCGTTAACTTACCTTTCACCGGTTCAACTGAAACATTGTAAAGGCCATTATCATCTAAAATCTTACGAGCAACTTGCGCTCCTGTCATGCCAGATGATGCCGGAACTTGTGAATATTTGCTATATGCACTTTTCACCTTCATTTGTGCCCATAACGGAATCAGAATAAGGATCGCAAAATAAACTAATAATGCACCTAAAGACATCGATATTAACCTCCGTATTATTTTTTTCTAAGCAGTTTCTTTTAATTTCAATTCTAGTCAAAGATTTAATCTCTGTCAATTCATATCTATTTATACGAATCAAAGTATTTATTTAATGAATTTCATCATTTAATATTTTCGACATTAGTATCTATACAACTGCAGTTAAGGTATTGATGAAATTCACGCTATTGTTTCATTTTCACTTTATTTTTTTCGGCTCTGTATTTCTTATACCCTGCATAAAACAATGCTAATAACGTTGTTCCGCCAATTGATAGAATTACCCACCATAATGAAGGATCGGCTTGATCTTCTTCAAAGCCTTTGTATAATTTTTTGAAATCATCTTCCATAATTTTCAAATGTTTCGATTTTTCCTCATCAGTGACAATTGTATTACGGTACCTTTCAACATATCTCACGTGAGAATCGATTCTTTGAAATTGGTGTGGTAATAAATCAACCATAATTGCAGGCCGAATCATTGAATAGCGTTGTAAAAATCCGTTTAAATGATGCTGAAAAGAATTATTGTTTTCGCTTGAAATTGCCTCTCGCATTTTCGCAAAGTAATTCATCACTTGTGTTTCTGTATTTTTCCAAAGTGGATGATGATGATTGACGAGAGCATCAATGACGAGACGAAATTCAGAAACTTCTAAAACTCTTTGTTCATGACTTGCACTCGTACTAGTCACCGCCCCCATTGCTTTTTCATATGAAGTTGTAATGAGTCGCAATTGAGTCATTGTCAAATTTTGATCGTCATAGCGGATGGCTAAAAACTGCTTCGAAAAAAAATCAAGTAATTGTTTTGCCTCACTATATTTTTCTTCTTTCACTAGTTGTAATACTTTGTCTGCAGTTTGATTTAAATTTCTCCATTCTTTTTCATCTAAAGTCTTTTCCGCTTGGACACTATTTGAAAAAACAAGAAAAAATAAACATATTAAAACGAACATTTTCTTGTGCATGCCTGTCCCTCCTCTTCTTCTAATTAAATCCTATGAAAAGGTGGACAAGAGTAGACCTACTTTTTTTACAAGTGAAGTTTCAATCGGTCTTTTCTTACTGCAAAATAATAAACTAGAGCAATCGAAGCAATACTTAACCAAAATGTAAAGTAACCGATATGTGGTATGTAATCAGTTAAACTTCTTGAAACCCAAGGGTGCATAAAAAAAACATAGTCGATGACATCATTATGTAGTGTCCAAATCGAGACAACGACTAAATGCCACATTTTTATTCGGAAGTATGGTGCAAACAAAAGTGCTTGAACTGCCATTCCTAGATGCGAACCAATTAACATATAATTTTGCCACGTCAAAGTAGCTCCAGCTGCCCCAGCCGCCAGGTTCATTACGACTGCCCAAACCCCATATTTAATTAGCGTAACGGCTGCAAAAGCTTCCATAAGCGGCCAATTCTTTTTAAATAAAAACATGATTAATACAAACACAAAAAACAAACTTGCTGTTGGACTATCTGGGACAAAAATATAAAAATGCGCGGGAGTAATCGCTAGTTGATCTTTGTACCACCAATACCCATATATTGTCCCAAAAATATTAACTAATAATAACATAAAAATAAACTTGCGTTGACCTAACAAAGAAATGATCATTTTTAACATTTTATTCTCCTACTCTTTAAGCAATCTCTGTAATTATCCTTAATAGTTTATCACTATTACTATTTAAAAAAAAGCTGACAAATTGTCAGCTTTTCTCATAATATTTTATTCCGGATTTCCATCAGCAGCGATAAAGTCTGCTAAAATTTCTAATTCTTCCTCAGTTCCTGTAAATAAACCTCCAGGCATTTCCCCAATACCTTGATTAACAAGCTCAATAATTTCTTCTTTCGTATAATCACTTTCAAATACCGCTGGACCTACACCAGGAATCCCAGCCATATTATCACCATGACAGCCAATACAGGAGCCTTGAGTTAACCATATTTCATAACCTATATGCTCGGTATTAATATCTATTTCTTCTACAATCGCACCTTGTTGTGCAGCTGCTTCCCAATCATGTTGGGAAACAGATTCCCACGTTAACCAAAAAATAGATGCAACCGCGAGTAGCATTAAACTACTAGCAATTGGCCTTTTAATTGGACGACGCTCTGGCCCTCGGTCTAACCATGTTGCAAGTAATAACGCTCCAAAAGCAATACCTGGTATTACTACGGCACCGATCACCGTGTAATCCCCTGCAGCAAATTCATACTTTAATAATTGGTATAAAAATAAGAAGTACCAATCCGGTAATGGAATATAACCTGCATCAGTTGGGTCAGCAACACGTTCAAGTGGTGCGTAATGAGCAACTGTTAAGATTAAATAACCTACTAAGAAAACCGCACCTACCATCCATTCTTTTAATAAGAAGTTCGGCCAAAATGCTTCCGTTTTCCCCGGATATTCGGAATAGTCTTTAGGAATATTCGGCTTTCGTTCTGCCGGAACACGGGAATCTCCTACGAATTTCATTCCTTTGCCACGATGCATTGTTTTCCCTCCTTTTTATTTAATTTTATAGCGGTCCTGAAATACCTTGTTTACGAATCATTACAAAGTGAGCCCCTAAAAGACCAAGTAATGCTCCAGGTAAGAAGAATACGTGAATAGCGAAAAATCTTGTTAACGTTTGTGCTCCAATAATTTCTCCACCAGCTAACAACGTTTTTGCAAATGGACCTATAATTGGTGCAGCTTCAGCAATTTGCAATCCTACGACTGTTGCAAAGTATGCTTTCATATCCCATGGAAGTAAATATCCTGTAAACCCTAAACCTAACATAACAAAGAAAATAAGCACTCCTACAACCCAGTTTAATTCACGTGGTTTCTTGTACGATCCCGTAAAGAAAACACGTAACGTATGTAAGAACATCATCACAATGACTAAACTTGCCCCCCAATGATGCATTCCACGAACAATTACCCCAAATGTAACTTCGTTTTGTAAATAGTAAACGGATTGATATGCATTAATAATATCTGGAACATAATACATTGTTAAAAACATACCAGATAAAATTTGAATAACCGTAATGAAAAATGTTAGACCCCCAAAACAATATACAAATGCCGAAAAATGATGAGCAGGATTTACGTGCTCAGGAACTTCATGATCAGCAATATCACGCCACATCGGCGTAATGTCTAGACGTTCGTCTACCCAATTATAAAGCTTATTTAACAATTATTACGCCTCCTTTATACTTGTGGTCTCGGTCTTCCTAAATAAACAGTGCCGTTCCGCACTTCATGATCATACAAAAATAGTGGTTGAGTTGGTGGCGTACGGTCAACATTTGTTCCATCTTTTTCAAATGCACCGTAATGACACGGACAGAAAAAGCGATTTGGTTGATCATCGCTCGTATCCCAGTCAACAGTACAACCTAAATGTGTACAAACTGGAGATAACGCAATAATTTCACCTTCCTCTTCGTATATCCACGCAGATCGAGAGACTTCTGACTCGTACCATGCATCAACTTGATTAACTTTAAAGTCAAATCGTTTAGGTTCATTTGTTAGTTCGTTGACTTGTGCTACCGCAACCATTTCCGTGTCTTCACCTACTTTTAAAGCAGGATCAAGAGCAAATCGTACTAATGGTAGCGTTATACCAGCCGCCATAAACCCACCTACACCTGTTAATGAATAATTCAAAAATTGACGCCTTGAAACTTTATGATCTTTTTCACTCACTGTAATTCCCCTCCTTACATTTTATTTTAAGGCCCGATAGGACAAAGTAATACATATTTTACTAGGACATTTTCATGATACTTTAATAACATTAGCACTGTCAATAACTATGATATTATCTAATTCGATTCTCTTTCATTATTTTGCCATTTATTCGTTAATATCGGGATCATTTGTTTAATTTGATTCGATAACGTTTCCATTCTATATTTTTCATCTAAATGTTCTAAAGGAATTGAAGGCACCCATAATAAAGTATCATTCAACTCCGCTTCTATTTGTTTCCAATCTACATCAGACGTTAAATATATAATGTGATAAAACCCATTACTTTTTAAATGTTCGTGTAATTCATTCATTTTTAATAAACGTTCTTCAGGTTTTTCTGATTTTAAATATGTATACGGTGGGAATTGAAAAACCCTTCCTTTAAATTGTCTTTCTAGCTCATCACTTATAAAGGTAATAAACTCACCCATCTGCACTGTCGACTTAATATCATCCCCCCACGAAATTGGGATTAAAGGAATAATAGCTGTGTCTACGTATTCCTTCGCTTGTAAATAAACATCAATTTCTTTTGCCTGCCACTTCATTAGTCTTCCTCCTTTATTTTCCTTAAGTATGTTTCATTTTATACTATTATTTTTCAACATCAAAATAATCGGCTCTTGCAAACCTTATAACAATTCTTCTACGTAGTATGTACAGTCACCCAACTTTCTTTTCATTCAACCTAGCATGGCGATTTACAGTCACCATCTAAGATGAAAAAGTGGACACTTTCCCTCACTTCGCTGTGACCTTCTATCGATCTCAGAGGCTCGTTCGCAAAAGTGTCCACTTTTTACATACAAAACCCGCATGACGATATTCCGTCACCATCTAATATGGAAAAGGAGGGTGCTTTCCCTCACTTCACCTTGACCTTCTAACGAATCTCAGACGTTCGTTCGCAAAAGCACCCGCCTTTTTTCTTTAATAAAACCTCCATGACGATATCTCATCCCATCAAACTTCAAAAAATCAAGCACGAGCACCCTAACCAACAAACCAACTAGCCAACTAACAAACTAAGCAACCAACTTTTTAACAAAAAAAATAAAAGCCCTTATTTTTTAAGGGCTTTTAACTCTTTTAGCTGGTTGCTATACTTTATAAAACTTTCTTTATCGCCACTATCTAACGCTTGATCAATCTTCTCTGTTAATTGTTTTTTTTCAAATTGAAACAGTGCTTTATCAATGATTAAATCCGCAAATAAACTATAAATTTTTTCCGTTTCCTTATCGATAGGGATAAAAGGATTATCTTCTAACACTGCAACATATTGAGGGTTTTTTTTTGCATCTTTAAAGTTTAATTGAATATAGATTTCTTCTTCTTTGTTCAAGCGAATATCATGAAAGGACTTCTCAGCATCCATCGTAACGTGTTGTCTTTTATGAAAACTAAAAGGGATGCAATCTACATCATTTGCTGAGATGATGAGAGATTTCGGACAGTATTCTGCATTTTCAACAAAGTGGACCTTTTCCATTAACTGATCATCACTCATTAAGTAATTCAATAACCAAGCGCACTCTCTACGTTTCAATTGAAAATTATTTAAAAACCACTTCAAAAAATCCTTTTTTTCTAAAATCGAAATTGCACTACTCATCATTATCCCCCCCCAATTAAAATACACACTAAGATAAACAGTGTTAATTACTTATATTATTCTTTCTTTAACGGTAAAATTCCTTTTATTTATTAATAATAATTTTCCTTATAGTTAATTTCTTAAACATATCACTTTTTGGTTGTTTTCGTAAACAATTATTGCTTTTTGAGTCGTCTTTTAAGTGTAAAAAAAGCGATTGTGAAAACTCGATTTCACAATCGCCCATCCATTTCAAAGTATTTGAGTATTATATGCATAATTTTTTGCCGGGCCAAGCGTGTAGCAACAAATACCTTCTACTTCCACTTTTTTTACGATATTTAGATATGTAAGCATTTGTAAAAATCGTTTTTGAATAATGTCTTCTTTCTGGTCAAAATAATACGGTTCAACAAATGGTGAAAATGCCGAAATAAGACAATTTTCATCTAGCCCTTCCCCTTCTTTTAGTAACTCTAAAAATAAGGGATATAAAAGTCGGATTGTAGGTATCGGCCGCTTGTAAGCTTTGAGCCAATATTTTATGAGCTCCTGCATAAACTCTTCTAACTTTAGCTCGAATAATTCCTCTACCCTTTGACCTAATGTTAGTTTCCCAGCTTCTTCTTTAATCCAACCTTTATCAAAACAAAAATCATAAATTAATGAAAAACGATCGGGATATTGAGAAAATCGTCTACCATAACCAAAGCGCCACTTATCATTTGGCAATTGTTCCTTAATACTAAACCCTTTCATTATTTGTTGATAATCCTTTTTATGAATCATCCCCATTTTTGTTAAAGGTAGGCTTTTTTCAGCAACGATATCGATAAAATAGAATAAATCATTGATAATCTCAATTTCATTATTTTCATCTATTAAAGTTGGTAATATCAATACATCTTCCTCAATAGTCATTTTAAACTGACGAACAAGTTCTTTTTTTATTTGTTTCGGTACAAGAAAATTATTGGCTTCATACGAAAACAAAATTCCGGCTGAAATTAATTCATTTAATATTTCCTGATAATCGCTTTCTTTTAATCTTGGCGTATAGCCACGCAACTCTTCTTTCGATAGAAATAGCTTTTTGTCGTAACAAAGTGATAAAGCGATTCGTTTTGCCTCATTTGAAAACTTTTGAAATTTACTTTTTAGTTCATTTTTATTCATAAGCTTCGGGTAAAGCATTTCAACCATTTCTCGTTTAGAATTGGCATTAAAACCTTCTACATCACCCTTTAATAGTTTTAATAGCTGCCGTCGTTCTTGAAAAAGCAATACATCCATTAAATTCATATATTATCACCGTTCTTCCTAAACTATTTGACTACTTTGGGGTATGGAAATTGCTATATGCTATCCGACTTCTTTCGCTTCGCTGTAAAATTCTCACGAATTTTAGAGGCTCACTCAAGAAAATCGGACAGCATTTCCACATGTACATTAAACAGTTGTCTTATGTGTTTAGTATGAACGGTTTTAAGAAAACTTATAATTTATTCATTAGAGTGAACTTCATAATTACCAAAAATGAGCCACATCACGCAATATATAGTTTGCGAATGTTTTGACGCAACTATATATTGATCTTAGTGGTAAGAATAATGAATTATGAAATTCATTGATTAGAGTGAATTTCATAATAACCTAAATTAAACCATATCCAACTATAAGTAGTTGCGAGCGACCTAAGGCAACTACTTATAGTTACCTAATGGCGATAATATTGGTTTATGAAATCATTAATTATTCAAATGAAAGAGAAATTCTTGTAAATGCGTTTTCGAAGCATCAATATTCAATGCTTTTTCTAACATTTCTTTCCCTTTTTGCCTGTAACCTGCTTCAAGCAAAACTTGTCCATATTCTTCTAAAAAGTCACTATCATGAGATAAGCTAACTGTAATTTGTTCAAATAACTTTAGAGACTCGTCACATTCGTCTAATTCCCATTTTGCCGAAGCTAAAAACCAATCAAATAATGGATCTTCTTCACCAAGTTCTTTAATATGAAGGATTAATTCTTGAAGTTCATCGTAACGCTCTTCCTTTTTAAGGAAATTACCTAACATATTAACAGCTTCAAAATTCGCGGGATTAATTGCAACTACTTTTCTTAAGTATTCTTCTCCTTCGCTAATAAAACCGTTATTAAAAGATATCCTTGCCCCTTGAACATACAACGCTTCGTTATATTCATCAATTTCAATACCCTTTTTTATAAGTTGAAGCGCTTCGTGAACTTGTCCTTCTTCCTCATAAGCTTCACTTAAATAAGGGTATACACTTGAATAACTCTCGTCCATATCAATGACAGTTTCAAATTGTTTAATAGCTACTGGGTAATCATTTAACTGAAATGCTGTATACCCGTAACCAAAATGATCATCGATAATTTTGTCACCATTCATCCCATCACGGTAATAAGTAATTGCTTCTTCAAAATAGCCTGTTGCACTGTAAGCCTCAGCTAGGCGTAAAGCAATATTCGTTCCATCTAAATCTTCATTAGAAGCTAACACTCTCTTATAATAAGGTATACTTTTTAAATAGTCTCCTCTTGCTAAGTAAAATTCTCCTAACCCAAAAAGAACGACTGGCTCATCAGGTACTTTTTTCTCTGCTATTAATAACTTTGATTCTGCTACTTCATCGAGCCCTTGCAATTGATATAAATCAGCTAATAACAACTGTGCTTGCACATAAACATGGTCATTCTCCTTAATTTCAAGAAGCATTTCAATCGCTTCATCCTCTTGATCTAAATCAATTAACAGTTCGGCCATAAAAGTATATAATTCTCCTTCGTCAGGATACAATAATATTAACTCATCCATAATTTCTTTTGCTAAATCTACTAAACCTAACTCATAATAAATTTCAGCAATCGAATATTTCGTTTCATGATCAGCCGTCTCGTTAACTTTCTTCAATTGAGCTAACCCTTCTTCCATATTCCCTGCTTCGATGTCTTTTAATGCTTTTTTTATCCCAATATTCATTATCATTACTCCTATCTTTGAAAAGCGTAAACAAAGCTTTTCATCTTAAAAATATATTCTAATAAAAAGAAAAACCACCGAGTCTGGTGGATTTATTAATACTATCATTATAGACAATTGTCGGATTAATAATCAATGAAGAACTTTTGCTAGAGCGATAACGACTTTAATCATCTAACAATAAAACTGTTGAGGGTTCATATGCTTCATTGATAGGTACAAATTGTTTCGGAACGATCACTTCTAGCTCCTTGCCAATGCCTGGTTGGATAAAAATTGATGATCCCGCTTTTTTCACTTTTCCGTTAGCAAATACTACTTCAGGCCTTACACTCTCAAAATCTATTACAGAATGATTTAAATTTTCTTTTGAAAAAAGTAAATAATCGGCATCACAATTTCCTTGGAGTGAACCTTTTTTAGGATACAGGCCTATGTTTAATAAAAACTGTTTTGATACAGGGGTATGTTCATTCGGGACCGAAGTCAATGTAGTTACTTTATTTGTATTTAATAAATAACTCCATTCACTTTTTATACCTTCTAACTTCCTTCTAGAAACGTTGAGGTTCCAGATGGGAACAATTAAAGGATGGTAAGGAAATAGTTCTTGACGAATCCATTGCCAATCAACTGAGTACATATCGTAAACTTCATTTAACTCAACAAAAATAATAGGAACTCTTAATCGACAGCACTTCCTTACTAAAGAAGTCGAAAGTTTCTTGATTGGTACCCTCGCACCGACAACGAAGTCAATGCTACTATTAATTAAGTTATGTTTAGCCTTTTTGAGTTTCGTTTGAAATTGCTTTTCATACTCAATTTCACAAGCGGTAATTAAAGTAGTGCACCCAAGGTCATGTAAATGCCTCATTCTTTCTTTAAAAACATGAAAATCGGTTATATGCATAATATCAAAATCAATCATTACATGACCTGGTGTTATAACAAACTGATCGGTATTAAGTCTCTTATGACTAAAATGGCTAAAGTGACTCGATTTATAAACAACTTTCGCGCCGTCCAATAAAAATGATTGTTTTTGCTTCTCTCCATAAAAAAGTGTAGTAGCATTCTCAATTATATATTTCATTTTACCCCCTCCACACAATGTTGATCCTTATAGACAAGCTATGATTAATAGCAAACTATTATGACTTAAAACACGAAAAGCGGAAGCGCCTTGTGAGCTTCGACCAGCGTTGGAGGGCCAGCAACGTTTTGTCTCCTCTTCGATTCCACCTCATGAATAGGCAAATCTTGATGGACCGAAACGCTCGAGAAGCTAGGCGCTGGAGCTAGACCAGAAAAGCGGAAGGCGCCCGCTTATCGGCGATAACCGGTGGAAGACCTGCCCGCAGCGGTCAGGCTTTAGACCGCGAGGGAAGGTCTGAAGTGGTCGAGCCGATGGCGCCTAGAGCTAGACCAGAAAAGCGGAAGCGTCTTGGTAAGCTTTTACTTTTCTTAGGAAGTTTTGGAAAACAAAAAAAGTCCTGCCGAAATCGACAGGAAAATGTGGTTGGAGTGGAGAATTCACTTCGTTGTTCAGTGATTAACTAAATACAACGAAGCTCAAAAGCTAATGTCATGCAATCACTAAATTGGGAATTGTTTATAACTATCATTATATACACTTAAATTGAATTGTCAATAAATATTCTGAAAATTTTTTATTTTAAATTAATTCACTTAAATGATCAAAGAAATTGGGATAAGAAACATCGATAGCCTCTACATCACTAATTTCGACTTCCTCACTTGCTACACTACCAGCAATCGCCATTGCCATACCAATCCGGTGATCGCCAAAACTTGATACTTTTCCACCAGTCAACTTTGTTGGGCCATGAATCATCATTCCGTCTTCAGTCGCCTCAATATTGGCACCAAGTTTTTTCAATTGACTTACTACAGTATCAATACGATTCGTTTCTTTAACTTTTAGCTCCTCTGCATCTTTGATAACTGTTGTCCCATTCGCTTGAGTTGCTAATACCGCAATGACCGGTATTTCATCAATTAAACGTGGAATAATTTCACCACCTATTTCAATACTTGATAATTTTGAAGTACTAATTGTTAAGTCGGCGATCTTCTCTTCATTGACCACTTTGCTGTTGTTTATTTGTAAGTGAGCACCCATTCTATTTAAAACATCAATAATTCCTGTTCTAGTTTCATTCATACCAACGTTCGTTAACGTTATCGAACTATTTTTAACAATCGCTCCTGCTACTAAAAAAAATGCAGCTGATGAAATATCTCCAGGAACTAGTACATGTTGAGCTTTAAGCGTTTGCAGTCCACGAACTGAAACCGTCGTGTTATCTTCTTTTAGTTCAACACCAAAGGCTGTTAACATGCGCTCGGTATGATCTCGTGACTTGAACGGTTCAGTCACTGAAGTTAACCCTTTACTTTGTAGTCCAGCAAGTAAAATCGCAGACTTTACTTGCGCACTAGCTACAGGGGATTCGTAGGTGATCCCTTTCGTTTCACCACCTCGAACAGCTAACGGTGTATAGTTTCCCTCTCCACGTCCATCGATCTTTGCTCCCATTGCTTTCAGTGGATCTGTTACTCTTGCCATTGGCCTTTTCCCTATAGATTCATCACCGATGACGACGGAATGAAACGGCCTTGTCCCTAAAACACCTAACATTAGACGAGTCGTCGTCCCTGAATTACCAACATCTAGTATTTCGTCCGGCTCTTTTAACCCTTCCCAACCATTTCCGTAAACAGTTACTTCATCCCCACTTCTTTCAATCTGAACCCCTAGTTTACGAAAACAAGAAATTGTACTTAAACAATCTGCCCCTGGTAAGAAACCTTCAATGGTTGTCTTACCATTTGCAATGGCACCAAACATGACAGCCCGGTGAGAAATTGACTTATCCCCTGGAACTTTAATAGATCCATTTAAACTTTGAACCGGCGATACTACTTTCTTTATCATCATTTATCCTCCTCTTATTATGAACTGATGTAAGCTTCGTATAAATTGTTGGTTAAGCACGCTAAAGCCCTATCTCGATCCTGATCAGATCGCAAACTTAAACGTAAAACCCCCATTATATCTTCGCGTGTCTCTAATATTCGAATATTGGTAATACTTATGCCTTCTTTAGCTAGTATCCCGGTAACATCAGAAATAACACCAGGGTGATCAGGGACGTCAACAAATAAATCATAAAAAGAGGGAATGGCACCTTTTTGCCGTGTCGGTAATCCGTCTCGAAATTTTTTTGCCGTTTCAAAATATTGATAAATATCTTTTTCATCAGCAGTTTCAATAATACCCTTTACTCGTTCCATTTCAGTTTGCCAATTCGTTAAAAGAGAAAGGACTGTTTGTTTATTATGAACTAGAATATCACGCCACATCACAGGGCTAGCAGATGCTATTCTCGTTATATCTCGAAACCCTCCTGCTGCTAATTGCAATAGCATTGGTTCTTCTTTCTCTAATTTACTAACTTGATGAACTAAACTAGCAGCGATTAAATGCGGAAAATGACTGATGACACCTGCAAGTTTGTCGTGCTGTTCTGGTGACATTTCAATAAACTTTGCTTTCGTTCCTTTTAACCAATTTTGTAAATGAATGATTTTATTCATTTCTGTTTCGCTAGCCGGTGTTAATATGTAAAAAGCATTTTCGAACAAATGTGATTTTGCTGCTTCAACCCCTGTTTTATGAGAGCCAGCCATAGGATGTCCACCAATAAATGTGACATCTTTTTCTGCAAATAATTTCGCCTTATTGACGATTTTTTCTTTCGTACTACCAACATCTGTAATAATTGCAGAAGGTTTTAAATCATAATTTACTAATTCCAAAATAAGTTCTTCTGTTTTAGAAACAGGAGTTGCGACAATAATGAGGTCTGCATCTTTAACTCCCGTTTCGATTGTGTCAGCTACCTCATCGATGACACGTAATGACTTTGCCACTTTTAGTTGATTTTGATTTATATCATAGCCATACACTTGACAGTTTTGATGTTCTTGTTTTATCGCTAAGGCGATTGACCCACCAATCAAACCTAAACCGATAATAAATACTTTACGATTATCCAATGAAGACTAACTCTCCTTTCAAAAGAAAAGCGCAAGCGCCTTGGTCAGCTTCGACAAGCGTTGGAGGGCCAGCAACGTTTTGCCTCCTCTTCGATTCCCATCATGAATAGGCAAATCTTGATAGACCGAAACGCTCGAGAAGCTAGGCGCTGGAGCTAGACAGTTCCCAAAATTATTTATCTTTCAAGAAAAGCGCAAGGCGCCTAACTCAAGTAATTTGTTAATTCATTAATGATTGCCTCGTTTTGCTCAAAGCTTCCGATTGTAATTCTTATAAATGTCGGAAACCCTAATGCTTCGCCAGATCGAACGATGAAACCACATTTTAGTAAATGATTAAAAACGTCATTTCCAGGTCTCAAACAGTCGATTAAAATAAAGTTCCCTTGTGAAGGGTAGTATGGTAAGTTCATCTCATCACAAAACTGATAAAATTGCTCTAAGCCATCTCGGTTTTTACTTTTACAGTTCTCAATAAAGTCTTGATCGCTAAGAGCAGCTGTTGCCGCAACTTGAGCAAGCATTGTTGTATTGAAAGGCTCTCTTGCCGGATCTATTTTTGCAATTAATCTCTCGTTAGCAACACCATAACCGATTCGTAACGAAGCAAGTCCATACGCCTTTGAGAAAGTACGTAAAACCATTAAGTTTTCATATTCGTCAAGAAGAGGTAACGTGTGAGGATAGTCATCGGCTACAACATATTCATAATAAGCCTCATCACTAACAACAAGGACATCTTTAGGAACTTTTGCTAAAAATCGTTTAAATTCCGTTTCATTTACGTACGTCCCTGAAGGATTATTTGGGTTACAAACCCACACTATTTTAGTATTTTCATCAATTTGCTCTAACATCGCTTCCAAATCATGAATACCATCTTGCAAGAGAACTTCGCGAACTTCAGCGCCTTCTATTACCGCATTATGCTTATACTGTGGAAACGACGGTACAGCACAAACCGTATTTGTACCTTCCTCTAATAGAGCTCTACATAAAATTTGGATCACTTCGTCTGAACCATTCCCAAAAATGAGCTCGGTTTCTTTTACCTCTATATGATTAGCAACATCGCGACGTATAATAGCCGCATAACCGTCTGGATAAATTGCTAGTTTGTCTAAAACTCCTTCAATCGCTCCTTTAACAGACGGTGAGCATCCAAATGGGTTTTCATTAGAAGCCAGTTTAATAACATTTTTTAACCCAAATTCTTCTTTTACCTCTTCAATAGGCTTGCCAGGTTTATATGGAGATAGCCCTTCGAGTTGTTTTTTTACTTTCATCATTTAACACCCCAATCCACTAAAGCTTTTTACTATATTTCTATATATCTTATTATGAAATGAGAGATTGTACAAATGTTTTTATGTCTAATAACACTTTTCTTCTCGTTTCATTATTTAATATTTCAGTATTTTTAGATTCTATCATTTTTACTAACGCACTACCAACAATAATTCCGTCACAATAAGGTTTTAATTGCTTTATTTGTTCGCTACTAGAAATACCAAAACCTACAGCGACAGGGGCTTTACTATGTTTCTTTACTTCTTGTAAAAATTCATAAATATTTTCATCGAAGTTATTCCTCACTCCTGTTACCCCTAATGAAGATACACAATACAAAAATCCATTTGCTGAAGTGGCAATTTGTTCGATTCTTTGATTAGATGTAGGTGCAACTAAAGATATAAGGGGCCTACTTTCATCGTCACAACGTTTCGCAAATAATCTACTTTCTTCGTAAGGTAAGTCCGGAATAAGGATCCCGTCAATATCATGCTCTTTCATTAACCCTAAAACGTTTTCTTCCCCGAGTTGTAACACTGGATTATAATAAGTGAAAATAATTACTGGAATTGTCAAACCTCTGTTACGCATTTGTGAAACGAGTTCAATTGCTTTTTTTAAACTCATCCCATGTTCGAGAGCTCTTAAGGCAGCACGCTGAATAACCGGGCCATCTGCTAAAGGATCGGAATACGGCACACCTAACTCTAATATATTTGCGCCAACCTCTTCAAGTAATAATGCTAATTCAACCGTAAATTCAGGAGTCGGGTCCCCTGCCATAATAAATGGAATAAATAATGTTTCATCAGCTTTTTTAATTGTTTGAAGTCTAGTATTACTCATTTGCTACTCCCCCGATCGTATTCATTAACGTATGCACGTCTTTATCTCCCCTACCAGATAAGCAAACTAAAATTGATTGATCAGGTGATAAACTTGTTGCTTTCTTAAAAGCTTGTGCTAATGCGTGGGCACTTTCTATCGCCGGTATAATCCCTTCTAAACGAGATAACAATTGTAATGCCTCTATTGCTTCATCATCGGTAACACTCTCATAGCTCACTCTGCCAATATCTTTTAAGTGAGCATGTTCTGGACCAACTCCCGGATAATCTAACCCTGCCGAGATCGAGTGCGGCTCAATGATTTGTCCATCTTCGGTTTGTAACAAATACGTCAACGAACCGTGAATAACTCCTTTAGTGCCTTTTGTTAAAGTTGCTGCATGTAAGTTTGTATCGACTCCTCTACCTGCTGCTTCAACTCCAGTTAAGTTAACCTTATCCTCTATAAATGGATAAAACATCCCCATCGCATTACTGCCTCCACCTACACAGGCAATAATTTCATTTGGAAGTTCACCTTTTAATGATAAAAATTGTTGCTTAGCTTCATCACCGATCACCCGTTGGAAGTCACGAACGATTTGTGGATAAGGATGAGGACCAACGACAGAACCGATTAAATAAAATGTATCAGTAACATTTGTAACCCAATAACGAATCGCTTCATTTGTTGCATCTTTTAATGTCCGACTCCCACTACTAACCGGTATTACTTCTGCGCCTAAAAGCTCCATTCGAAAAACATTTAATCTCTGCCTCTCGATATCTTTTTCTCCCATAAATATTTTACATTGCAAGCCGAACTTTGCGGCAACCGTTGCTGCGGCTACTCCGTGCTGACCTGCACCAGTTTCCGCGATAATTTTTTTCTTGCCCATTCTTTTAGCAAGTAACGCTTGCCCAATGGCATTGTTAATTTTATGAGCACCAGTATGATTCAAATCTTCTCGTTTCAAGTAAATTTTCGCACCTTGAAAATGATGAGTCACGTTTTCTGCATACGTTAACGCCGTTGGACGTCCTGAGTATAGTTTTAATTGCTCAATATATTCTTTTTTAAAAACTTCATCTGACATCGCTTCTTTAAAAGCTTCTTGCAATTCATTTAAAGCATACATTAACGTTTCTGGTACAAACTTACCACCGAATTCACCGAATCGCCCGTTTTCATCTGGGAATTGATATTTCATACAAATAACCTCTCCTCAAATTGTTTCTTTATTTTTTCAGATTTTCTACCACTTACTTCAATTCCACTAGATAAATCAATACCACCTGGATCATATTGAAGAAGTTCATTGATCGTACTAACATTGATGCCCCCAGCAATAAAGCAAGGCACTTTTTGTTTTTCGGCTTCTCTTTTATATGCAGGAATCGCGGACCAGTCAAAAGTCACTCCAGTTCCACCTCTAACACCTTTCACTTTACTGTCGATGACATAGCCATCAACAACACCCTCATACTGCTTCATCAAATTTATTGCGGTCTCGGAGTGGTGGATGACTTTCCACACTTTTTGTTTAAAAGTTGCTTTTAAAGCTAAAATTTCCTCCACTGTTTCTTCACCATGACATTGAATAACGTCTAATGCTATGTTTTCAACAGCTAATTGTATTTGATCGATAGGAGCATTAACAAAAACACCTACAAGCTTTTGCGAAACTTCTACCTTACTCAACCACTCCTTTACTTCACTAGGTGTAACACAACGTTTACTTTCTGCAAACACAAAACCTAAATAATGAGCACTACTATTCGTGGCGACTTTAATATCTTCTAAACTATGATTTCCACAATATTTAAGCAAAGGTACTCGTTTCATTCGCGCTTTCTCCAAATAAAGTTTTTATACCTAACTGTGGAGTTGGTGCTCTCATCAATGTTTCCCCCACGAGAATAGCATTTGCAAATCCTTCTAGCTTCTTCAAATCACTCGCTGTACTAATTCCACTTTCACTAACGACAAAGAGATCTTCTGGTAATTGTTTGACAATTTCAATCGTATGATCAATATTTGTTTCAAACGTTTTAAGGTTACGATTGTTTATACCTAATATTTCAGGTGAAAAAGTAGATAATACTTTTTCAATATCCTCTATTGAATGAACTTCTACGAGGCATTCCATGCCTTTTTCATAACTTTCTAAATAAAATTCATGTAGTTGATTTCGTTCTAGAATAGCAGCAATTAAAAGAATAGCATCTGCACCGATTCGCTTGCTTTGTTCAATTTGTTTCGTTGATATAATGAAATCTTTTCTTAACACCGGAATATTTACTTTCTTTTTTATTTGTGTTAAATACGTCGGATGTCCTTTAAAATATTGTTCGTCGGTTAAAACAGAAAGAGAATCAGCATTCGCTTGTTCGTACTCTTTAGCAATTGATAATGGTTCGAAATTGTCCTTAATTACCCCTTTTGAAGGTGAAGCTTTTTTCACTTCAGCAATTAATCCTAAGTTTCGGTTTGTATTACAAAGTGCCTTCAGTAAAGAATAGCGCTTAACTTCTTCATTTTCTGATAAGATTAGGTTTTCGACTTCTAATTTTTTTGTTTCTACGATTTTATTCAACATGACGTAGCAGCTCCTTTCTTTCTTGAAGGGATTCAAACTGACGAAAAGCTTTACCAGAAGAAATCACCTCTTTTGTTAGTTGAACACCTTCTTTTATACTTTCTACTTCACCTGCGATATAAAGAGCACTTGCACAGTTCAATACAACAATGTTTTCAGCTGTTGTGTGTGCTCTTCCTTTGAATATATTTTCAATGATTTCAGCACTCTCTGTCACTGAAGTCGCTTTAATGTCACATAAGTCGCCTCTTTTGATTCCGAATTGTTCAGGGGTTATTTGATAACTTTCAATGTCTCCATTTACTAATTCAATAATATTGGTATGAGTAGAAATTGAACATTCATCAATTCCTTCCCCCCCTGTTACAAATAGTGCTCGTTTACTCCCTAATTCTCTTAACGTCTCTGCCATTTTGTAAGCAAAATTCCGATCAAACACACCGATCATTTGGCGATTCGCTTTGGCCGGATTAACTAACGGCCCTAATAAGTTAAAAATCGTTTTGAATCCTAGTGATTTTCTCGTTGAAGCGACGTGCTTCATCGAACTGTGATATAAAGGAGCAAACAAAAAACATAACCCTTTATTTGTTAATGCACTAACCGCCTCTGTTGGTGATGATTGTACCGGAATATTTAATTTTTCTAACACATCGGCACTACCGCTTGATGATGAAATGGCACGATTTCCGTGCTTTGCCACTTTTACTCCACAAGCAGAAGCTAAAATGGCCGTTGCTGTGGAAATATTAAACGTCGATAATTGATCTCCACCCGTTCCACAAGTATCTAAAAGTTTCGTTTCCTCGTGTTGTAATGAGATGGCATGCTCTCTCATTGACTCGCCAAAGCCAACCATTTCATCGACTGTTTCACCACGAAGTCGCATCATTGAAAGAAGCCCCGCAATTTGCGCTTCTTCACCAACTCCAGCCATCATTTCATCCATGACTAATTTAGCCTCATTGCGGTCTAATGTTTTTCCTTCTGAACATTTTTTTAAAATGTGTTTAAACATTAGAAATCAACTCCCTTCCTCTGCCGAACATTTTCTCGGCAATCATAATCGCTTTTATTAATGCTTTTGCTTTATTTCTTGTTTCTTCATATTCATTTTCTGGAATAGAATCTGCTACGACACCTGCTCCAGCTTGAACGTACGCTTTATTACCTTTAATAACTAACGTCCTTATCGCAATACAAGAATCGATATTGCCATCAAAACCTAAGTAAGCAATCGCTCCTGCATAATACTGTCTTCTTGTAGGTTCCATTTCTTTTAAAATTTGCATCGCTCTTATTTTAGGAGCTCCTGAAACAGTCCCCGCTGGAAACGAAGAGAAGAGTGCATCAATTGGATGTACTTTTTGATCAATTCGTCCTGTTACTTTTGAAATCATATGCATCACATGCGAGAACTTCCCAATTTCCATAAGTACTGGAACGTCTACTGAGCCAAAACTAGCTACTCTACCGATATCATTTCTTGCTAAATCTACTAACATATAATGCTCGGCTCTTTCTTTTTCATCATTTAAAAGTTCTACCGCAAGAGCATCATCTTCTTCCTTTGACTTCCCGCGTTTTCGAGTTCCGGCAATCGGATGAATTTCGATATGTCCTTCTTCAATTTGAACTAACCTTTCAGGTGAACTGCCCACAATTTCGACATCGTCAATTTTTAAGTAAAATAAATACGGAGAAGGATTCACCATCCTTAATACTCGATAAAGCTCGATACCACTTACGGTGATATCTAATTCAAAACGCTGCGAAAGTACTGCTTGAAAAACATCGCCAGCACGAATATAATCCTTAATTTTATTAACATCGCTGCAAAACGTATTTTTATCATAATTCGATCGAACGTTTGCAAAGCTTACTTCCTCTTCTACCGGCGGTTGAAAAAGCTTTGTTGTTACATTCGCTTGCAAAATCCTTTCAATCATTAGATTTATTTTTTCTGAAGCAGTCATATATAGTTCCTTTAAGTTGCTCTTATCTTCATTCCCAATCCTATTCACATGATGAATAACGAAAAGTTCTTTTTTATGGTGGTCATACGCTAAAATCGTTTCACAAAAAACAAAATTCATTTTTTCTTCCTCATCAAGTTTATTGTTACTAGCTAGAACGGGTTCCATAAGTTCAACAGCATCATAGGAAATAGCACCTACAGCGCCACCCCGGAAAGGAATCGGTAAATCAACTTCCTTTACATCAAGATAGGAGATAGCAGCGTCAAACGCTTTTTTAAAACTAGAAAAGGAAAATATCACTTCATTGTTTTCGTCTTCAAATGTGTATAAATTATTTTTTTCTTTTAAATAAAATTTCGGAGATAAGCCTATAAAAGAATATCTTGACCAAGGAGACTGCTCATCTTTACTTTCTAATAAAAAAACAGCTTCATTTTCTAATTGTTGAAAAATTTGAATCGGAGTTAATGTGTCTGCAAAAAAATGGGAAATAAAAGGAATGGTTTTATACTGTTTAGCATCTTGTAAAAATTGTGCTATTGAAGGGTTTTTCATTAATTTTCACCTCACTAATTTGGTGAAAAGAAAATGAAAAAGAATATGAGGATGAGATATATGATAGTTTTTTTAAACTTTAAATGCTTTATGAACTTTTATTATAAAAAGGTTCAAATAAGCGAAAAAAGGGCTCTCTCATAAGTGTCTGACACAATGTAAAGCTTACTAAATATAGACGTATATATTTATTATCCGTCTATATTTAGTGCCTAACGGTGTCTGACACTTTGTTTTGAGACAGCCCCATACTTAATAAACGATACCTCTGCTCAGCTCATCTCACTTTTCTCATTCTCTTCTCTACTCAACTATATTAAACACTACTCACTCTGCTCTAAAGAAAAGCGCAAACGCCTTGGATAGACAACTTTCTAAGTTGAACTACGCTTTCCTATTTAAAAAAATCTACAACTAAACTACTCTTATACGTCATCTTACACCCGGTTATGTGTATCTGTCAACGTTAAATCAGGTCTCAAATGAACGGCTTCCTCTAAATAAACATGTTTAATTTCTTGTTGTGTTACATCGGTATTAACCGTAAGCATTACTCGAATACATTTCTGCAAACTATTAGGAACGGGTATTTCCCTTGAGCACATTACTGGAACATACGTCCAATCAGTAAACGAGCGTAATGCTTTTGCCGGAAAAGCTGCATTTAAATCTTCAGTAACGGTGATCATTACGTGAGCAACGATGTCCGCTTCAAGTTGATTTTTTTCGATCATTTCTTTTAACAAACGTTCTGTCGATGCTACGATTTCATTTTCGTTATTATTATTTACTGTAATCGCACCGCGAATTCCTCTAACCATGTAACCCCTCCGTAGTTTCTATTTTCGAAATATTAATTAGCCTAATAATGACCTTAAGCGATCTTCTGAAACGGAAACGACCTCTACTTTTCCTATCTCACTTAATAAAACCATCCGAACAATGCCTTCTTCTGATTTTTTATCTTTTTTCATTGCAATAATTAGATCTTCTGTTGTTAATTGTTCAGGAATAGATACACTATAATTGTATTTTTTAAACCATTCAATGATGCTTGGGATGTTTAAGTTTTTATTATAGTAATCTTCACTCACTTTTAAAGCAAAGATAATGCCTATGACAACTGCTTCTCCGTGAGTTATTTTCCCATAACCTAAATTTGTTTCAATAGCGTGAGCCAACGTATGACCAAAATTCAAAAAAGCACGAATTCCTTTTTCGGTTTCATCCTCTTTTACTACCGCTGCTTTCACGGAGATGGACCTTGTTAATAGCTCTTCAGCTACATTTCCTTTTATTTGTGAGAAATTATCGATATTTTCTTTTAACCATTTCAAAAAAGGAGGGTCCCAAATGAAACCATGTTTAATTACTTCAGCAAAACCAGAGCGCCATTCATGTTCAGGTAATGTTTGTAACGTTTCAGTATCATAAATAACGGCTTCTGGCTGATAAAAGGCACCCACCATATTTTTACCTAATGGGTGATTAATCGCTACTTTCCCCCCTACACTACTATCGTGGGCTAACAGTGTCGTAGGAACTTGCACAAAGGCAATACCTCTCATGTATGTTGCAGCAACAAATCCTGCTAAATCACCGACAACCCCACCACCGAGAGCAATGATAAGAGAGCGACGATCTAGTCCTTTTTCAAGCGCAAACCCTTGAATTTCATAATAATTTTGAAATGATTTCGACGCCTCTCCGCTAGGAATTATATATTCATACACAGAGTGTCCATCGTTTATTCCTGACTTAATATCATTTAAATATAATGGCGCAACTTTATCATCAGTTATTATTAAGATCGAGGTTACTGATAGCTGGAGACTCTTAATGATCTCTCCGATGTCAAAACGAATATCTTTACCAATATATAATGGATATTCTTTTGTTTTCGTCTCAATTCTCATCGCTTCCATTAAAAGTTTTTCACCCGTTCCTCGTAGCGTTCAATATTTTCTTTTATATCACCGATAAAGTCACTACCGAATTTATCTAACAATGCAGAAGCAACTTCCCAGGCAACGACTGCCTCACAAACAACTGCCGCAGCTGGAACCGCACAGCTATCAGAACGTTCGATACTCGCCTCAAAGGCTTCCTTTGTGTCGATATCGACACTTTGTAACGGTTTATAAAGAGTTGGGATAGGTTTCATAACTCCCTTAACGACAATTGGCATTCCGTTTGTCATTCCACCTTCGAAGCCACCTAAATTATTCGTTTTACGTTTGTAACCATTTTCTTGGTCCCAAGTAATTTCATCGTGAATTTCACTTCCTGGCTTTCTCGCAGCTTCAAAGCCAATACCAATTTCAACGCCTTTAAATGCATTAATTCCCATCACTGCTCCAGCAATTTTTGCATCTAATTTTTTATCATAGTGTACATAACTTCCTAAACCTACAGGAACTCCTTCAACGAGTACTTCTACAACTCCTCCAATAGAGTCACCATCTTCTTTCGCTTGATCAATGGCATTCATCATTTTCTTTTCAGCATCACTATCTAAGCATCGTACAGGAGAATCTTCAGTTCTTTGTTGAACATCTTCGATTGTTTCATAGTTGACATCTCGAGCTTTAACTCCACCAATCTCGACAACATGACTTGCCACTTTAATTCCAAACTGTGACAAGATTTTTTTCGCAACAGCACCAGCTGCAACCCGTACCGTAGTTTCTCTGGCCGAAGACCTTTCTAGTACATTTCTCATGTCACGATGATTATATTTTAGTGCACCATTTAAATCTGCATGCCCAGGACGTGGTCTAGTAATCGTTCGTTTAACATCACTAGCTTCCCCTTCAAAAGGTTCAATCCCCATAATTTCCGTCCAATGTTTCCAGTCATCATTTTCAACAATAAGAGTGATAGGTGCGCCTGTAGTTCCCCCGTGCCTAACACCACTCGTAATCTTCACTTGATCTTTTTCAATTTGCATTCTTCGACCACGGCCATGGCCTTTTTGACGTCTTGCTAATTCTTGATCAATATCTTGTTTTTCTAAAGTTAAATGGGCAGGAACCCCTTCAACGATCGTCGTTAATTGTGGGCCGTGCGACTCACCTGCTGTTAAATATCTCATTTCATGGTTCCTCCTTGATTTCTTTAGCGCTTTCATGCGCTAAATTATAACATAGTTTTCTTTCTTTGTCTTATGAATAATTAAATTTTTATAAAATTTTTATTGCTTTTTAATCTTATAAAAAATCCCGGTCGATTCTCTCTGTCTTCGCTTAAAGTTTTAAGCAAATTTTAGAGGCTTGCTCAAGGAAATCGACCGAGCATTCTTTCCGTTATTTATCATTAGCCTTTTTTGCGATAAAAAAAGGTATCTTCCGTTTCAAAGCCATATTCAGTTGGATTAAAAATTTGTTCCGTGCTCCCAACGAATAATACTCCACCAGGTCTTAGTGCAGCGCAAAACTTATGATATAATTCGTGTTTAGCTTCTTCTGTAAAATAGATCATGACATTACGACAAACGATTAAGTCAAAATTTGTATCAAACCGATCCGATAATAAATTTTGATTTTTAAAATTAATGAGCTTTTTTATATCATCCTTTACTTTATAGCCCATTTCATCATGGATAAAATGCTTTTTAAGTACATCTTTTGGCACATCTTTTATGGAACGATCAGTGTAAAAACCAACTTTAGCACGTTCTAAGATTGCTCTATCTAAATCTGTAGCCAATATACTAATATTGGAAGGAGTGGTATATTTAGAAAGTATCATCGCTAATGTATATGGTTCTTCCCCTGTGGAACAAGCAGCACTCCAAATTTTCACCCTTTTACTATTCTCCATTAAACGAGGTAATATTTTCTTCTCAAATACTTCCCAACGTTTAGGATTACGATAAAATTCTGAAACATTGATTGTCATCCTTTCAAGAAGTTCATCAAATAACTCATGGCTTTTAATCATTGAATTAAAGTAACTATGAAAATCATTAAACCCGCGCTTATCTCTCAATGACGTGAGACGACGCTTCATTTGCGCTTCTTTATATAAGGATAAATCAATACCTGTTTTTCCTTTAATGTTTTCTATAAAACGTTGATAATCATCCATTATACTGTTCCCCTTTTTAGAAGACAAATCTCATTTATTTATATATCTTTATATCATACTTTAGTATTTGTTACTAGAGAAACTTACTTTCATGCAATACCAACATGACGAATAACGTCACCATCTAATATGAAAAAATGTCGGTCGACTTTCTTTCGTTTCGCTGTAAATCTCTATCGAGCTTTAGAGGCTCACTCAAGAAAATCGACCGAGCATTCTTTTTTTATACAAAACACTCACCACAATCCTTCGTCACCAACGCTACTGACCATTCACACGATGGAATATCCTTCGACCAAGATGCTTTGCGACAAGGAAGTCTGCTTCGAAGCATTACTAAGAGACGCAAGAGCATACCCTATTAACATATAAAAGGGTATTTTTTCCTTTCTAACTAACCAACAAGCCAACAAACCAACAAAAAAAGGCTAAGCTTTTTCGCTTAGCCTTTTTTATAAAGTTAAACCCAAGGGTTAATTGTTTTTTCGTAACTAATTAATTCTTCATTTTTAAAGAAAATACCAATTTCACGGTCTGCGCTTTCAGGAGAATCAGATCCGTGAATAACATTCATACTTAATTTTGCTGCATAGTCACCACGAATAGTTCCTGGATCTGAATCAGCCGGGTTTGTAGCACCCATCATTTTACGTGCTGTATTAATGACATTCTCACCTTCCCAAACCATTGCAAACACCGGTCCAGAAGTAATAAAATCGACAAGCTCACCAAAAAATGGACGCTCTTTATGTTCAGCATAATGAGTTTCTGCCATTTCCTTTGTAACCGTTAACAATTTTGCTCCTACTAACTGAAACCCCTTATTTTCAAATCTTGAAACAATTTCTCCGACTAAATTTCTTTGTACACCATCTGGTTTAACCATTAAATATGTTCTTTCCATTTTAAATAACCTCACTCTCTCAATATGTATGTAATTATAAAATTTCGACATTTTTAATTATAACAAATTTTATAAATATATTCAATATTTATAATCTCTCCTGACGACATTCCACCCCCCAGCTAATAGGGAAAAAGGCGGTGCTTTCCCTCACTTCACCTTGACCTTCTAACGAATCTCAGACGTTCGTTCGCAAAAGCACCCGCTTTTTTCATACAAAACCCCTCATGAAGTTCTAGCTCCAACATTTTAAGCGTAAAATTCATGTGCTATCTTTCCAACTTTCCAACTAACCACTAACCAACCAACTAGCCAACTAAAACACAAAAAAGGTATATACGACTAAGTATATACCCAAATTTCATTCATTTATTCAATTTAATGAATTTCATAATTCATTATTTTCGCCACGAAGATCACTATATAGTTGCGTCAAAAACATTCGCAAACTAATTATATATTGTGCAATGTGGCACGTTTTTGGTAATTATGAAATTCACTCAATTAAAACTTTCTTTTACCAATATATTGTGCAATTTGATAAAAGGAGTCTTTTGCTGGAATGTCTGGGAGATTTTCTAGTTCTTTATATGCTTTATTTAAATAACGATCACTTACTTCTAGTGAGTAATCAACACCGCCTGATGCCTTAATCTTATCAATGATTACTTTCATCACTTTTTTATCAGGCTTATCTCCTTTAATCATTTTCATAATAAAGGAACGTAACTCTTCATCATGCTCCATACTGTAAAGTGCAGGTAAGGTAACATTCCCTTGGTGTAAATCACTTCCCGCAGGTTTACCCAACTCCTTTTCAGTAGCTACAAAGTCTAAAATATCGTCAGTAATTTGGAAAGCCATACCTACGTTATAACCGTATCGATATAAGCTCAACTGAACATCCCTTGGAGCATCAGCGGCTAAAGCACCTAACCTACAGCTAACTGCAATTAATAAAGCCGTTTTGCGCTTTATTCTTCTTAAATATATACGAAAGTTTTGATTCCAATTATATTGATCACGTATTTGTTCAACTTCTCCAATACACATTTCAACCATAGCATCAGACAAAATTTGATGAACTTCTGGTTTATTACAATTTGTCGTCATTTCAATCGCTCTTGCAAAAATATAATCTCCAGTATACATAGCCACGCGATTATCCCACTTAGACTTAATCGTTTTTTTCCCTCTTCGTAAGTCAGCATCATCAATCACATCGTCATGAACGAGAGAAGCCATGTGAATTAATTCTAGTGGAACGGCAACTTGTTTTACTTTCTCAATATCATAATTACCAAACTTAGCAGCAAGCAAAACAAATACAGGCCTGATTCGCTTCCCGCCAGCCTTTAATAAATGTGACGAGGCTTTTTTTAAAATTGGATGCTTAGCATCAACTGTCGCCTCGAGTTCCTTCTCTATTTTTGAAATATCAGAGCGTAAATGCCAATAAATGTCCGTTAACTTCATGCTTTCCACCTTAATATTAAATGGAATGACAACGATCTAATGCACTCCATAATGATATTGTGTTAACTTTTTTTAATAAGCTTAAATCAGTAGCAAGATCATAATAATGATACAAACCTTCAATATGCCTTTCACTTAAATCATAATTTAATCCATGAAAATAATTTTCCCAAAATGATTTTGAACCCCCAAAGTCTTGTCTGATAGAGGATATCATTTCTGAGTAATTATTTTCAATACATTTTTTCTTACTTGTTATAAAATTATCAAATAAAGTGGCAATTCGGTGATTTTCTTTTTCTAAAATATCGTTACGAACAGCTAAAACTGCAAAAGTCATTGGTAACTTCGTATGTTCATACCACATTTGACCTAAATCATAACGATGAATTTTTTCTTTTAAATTCCAAAACGTCAAGATCGCATCGTCCCCTATTAAAAGGCAGGCATCATGATCTTTTAACATCTCATCGAAATCTGGTTTCATCACTTCATATTCTACATTTAAACCATAGAAAGTTTGTAATATAATTTTTAAAAGATTAACAGATGTAGCTGAGCTCGATGTTAAAGCAACTTTTTTCCCATCTAGTTGTGTTAATGGCACTTTAGAGAAAAGAAAAATAGAGCCCACACTTTGCGGTGATGAAACTGATAAATCGGGTAAAATTGTATACTTATCAACATGTTCGCCGTATGAAAACGAAGATATACCCCCTACATCGATTATCCCTTTTGACATCCCTGCATTTAATTGAGAGGGAACTTGAGGAATAAACATACAACCTAATTTATTTAAGTGATCACGATCTAAATAATAATAAAGCGGTAGCATATTCGTGTATGAAATTTCTCCAACAACTAAACTCATTTTAAATCCCCCCATCGGGTAAAGAGTTGATGTTCTACACCTATATTATCTAGTACTTTTCCAACTACAAAATTAATTAAATCATCCATCGTACGAGGAAGTTGATAGAAGCCTGGCATTGCTGGGATAATCTTGCCTCCAACTTTTGATACTTTTAACATATTTTCAAGATGAATTTGATTTAAAGGCGTTTCTCTCGGAACTAATAAAAGTTTCCTACCTTCCTTCAACATTACATCTGCTGTTCTTTCTAATAAGTTCGAAGACGCACCACTTGCTACACTAGATAACGTCCCCATCGAACATGGAATGATGACCATTCCTTCGTTTCGATATGAGCCACTTGCAATTGGAGCAGTGAATTCTCTTAACGTATGGTAATAAAGATTGCTATTATCGTGACCAAAAAGTTCGTTTAAAAGTTGATCACGATCACTCGTATCATAGCCGTGCTCTTCTTTAAACACTTGCCAGCCAGCTTCGGTAATCATTAAATGAACCTTATAATCTGCTTTTAAAAGTTCTTGTACGAGGCGAATCCCGTAAATCGCACCACTTGCCCCGGTAATCCCTACGGTGAAAATTCTCTCTTTTATCATAACATTAAATCTCCAATCGTAAATACAAGCATAACGATACTTAAAATACCATTCATCGTAAAAAATGCCACATTTACTTTTGAAAGGTCATTCGGTTTTACTAATGAGTGCTCATAAACCATTATTCCACCGGAAATGAGGACACCTATTAAGTAAATCCATCCAAGAGGTGTAACAAAGAATAAACTAACAAAAGCAATAAAACTTACAATATGAATCGCTTTTGCAATCTTAAGTGCTTTTGCAATCCCAAAATAACTGGGGATCGAATATAGCCGTACATTTTTATCATAATCAGCGTCTTGAGTAGCGTAAATCACATCAAAGCCAGCTGTCCATAATGCCACTCCTATAAAAAGAAGTATAGCATCAAAAGTTAACGTACCAGTAGCACCTACCCAGCCCCCTAATGGAGCAATACCAATCGTTATCCCTAATACTAAATGACAAGCCCAAGTAAATCGCTTCGTATAGGAATATATAACTAGGAAAAATACAGCAATCGGCAATAAATAAACAGCTAACATATTAAGCTGATATGCTGAATAAAATAGTAACGCAAATGAGACAATAATAAAAGCGGTTGTTTCAAACGTAGAAATTAAACCTGCTGGTATTGCACGGTCTTTCGTTCTCGGATTGGCCTTATCAATTTTGGCATCAATAACACGATTTAAGGCCATGGCAGCGCTCCTTGCTCCTACCATAGCCAAAGTGATCCATAACCATTGTGATGCCGTTGGCCAACTACCATTGATTAATAAACTTCCTAAGACTGCACCTAAAAATGCAAATGGTAATGCGAATACAGTATGTTCAAACTTTATCATCTCTAATATTATCTTTATCTTTTTCATTACAATTTCTCCAGTCTTTCTCTCTCTTTATTTCACTCCAAGATGCATCGCAGCAACTCCGCCTGAATACGATTTCACCTCAACACTTTTAAACCCTGCACTCTTAAACATTTCTGCTAGCTTTTCTTTATCAGGGAAAGACATTGTCGATTCTTGCAACCACGAATATTCATTATAGCTTTTAGCAAACATTTTTCCAAACAGCGGCATAACATGTTTAAAGTAAAAATTATATAATTGCTTGAACCCTACTGCTGTTGGTTGTGACGTCTCTAAACAAACCACTTTCCCACCAGGTTTTAACACCCTATTCATTTCTTTTAACACTTGCATATAATCAGGAACATTTCTTAAACCAAAACCAATCGTGACAAAGTCAAATTGATTATCATCAAAAGGAAGTTCCATCGCGTTCCCGTGTATTAATTCAATTTGTGGTAACGAACGAACTTTTTCCTTCCCGATTGATAGCATATTTTTACTAAAATCTAAACCATAAACTTTTCCTTCTTGGCCTACTGCTTCACCTAAAGCAATCGTCCAATCGGCTGTCCCACAACAAACGTCAAGAGCTTGATCACCTTTTTGGACGTTCATTCGTTTCATCGTATCTTTACGCCATGCAATATGGCGTTGAAAACTAATGATTGAATTCATTTTATCATATTTTTTATAAATAGTTTCAAATACTTGATGTACTCGTTCTTCTTTTGATTGCGCCATTTTTTACCCTTCTTCCGCGACTTTTTCTTTTAAAAATCCGATCTCAAGTAGTAGTTGATCAACTCTTGAAATAATAAAAGAGTTGATTGTGGACGGTTGTTCACACAGTGATATCAACTTTCTTTTCGATTGATCAATATATTTATCACAAAGTTCTAAGCTATGTTTGAGACGATCATCATTTTTATAACTAATATAGCTTGTATCATCTTCATTAACAATCGCATCGATCAACGGAACTTGGTAGCCTTTTAAAAGCATGCTTCTTTCTGCGATTAAACGTTTGAAAAAGAAAAACTCACTTACTGCTGTTTTCCAATTTTGTAATTTAAAGTGCTCTGCAATTTTTTGTATAAGAGAAGATTCAATCCTCTTAACGTCTTCAATAGACCGTGAAATATCTTGATGATTTTTTTTGTAAAAACTCATCTTCGATTCATTGACTTCTTGAATCGAATCAGCAAGTATGCGGATCATCGTAATATCACTAATTTTTGCAAGTAAAAAGTAATAAAGACTACTATAATAATCCCCAGCTAAAACCGTTAATTGCCTCTGTTTTTTACCTGTGTCCGAATCTAGATGAGAAGTAGAAACTCCTTCATGAGTATCTAGTGCTGCTTGTACTAATAAAGTAGTAATCACATAGTCATTCACACTGTCCTTACTTAGCTTCATTTCTTGAAGCAATGTATAAAGAATATATAAACGATCATCATCTAAAACGGGGTCTTCTAAAAACTTAGTAATATAAGGATGGTGGATCCTTTGATAAAATCGTTCTTTAATCTGCTTTATCTCATCATTTAAATAGTTAATTAAAATCATCTTAAGTCCCCCCAAGAAAAGCGCAAGCGCCTTGGTCACGAGCGAAAGGCACTGGAAGGCCTTTGACAGAAGCCGCTTTTTGGCTTCCGAAAAGGACTGAAGTGACCGAGCTCGTAGGCGCTGGAGCTAGACACATTTCCAAGTTCAAATATTTTATACTTGCTTATTCTTTAGAAAAAAACAATTTTCCCCAAAATTTGATTGTGAAAAAAAAGACAATAACAGTATAACATAACTTTAAAAGAAGCATAAGTACGATATTATCCTGATATTATCCTTTCTTACCATGTCAAAAAAATAAAAGCAGGGGCAATCCTGCTTTTATTCATCAGTCTCGACCTCGCCATGACTTGTCTGAATCATTGCTTTACCGCGTATTTTTATTGCAGAAGTATGTTCAGTAAACTGAGCAATCATTACTTCACCTTTGTCCAATTTCTCTGAGTGATGAAAACGTGTATCAGAGCCTCTAGTCAAACCGATCACATTGACACCATTTTCTTTTGCTTTTATAACAATGAAATCATCGCTTCCAGCCATTTATGATCCTCCCCAAAACGAGTTTATTTTATATCTTAACTATTACTTTAGTATATGGTAATTGTCAAACAAAACTTTACATGATATACATATAAATCATGTAAACACCGATAAGGATTAATACGATCGGAATGATCCAACTCAACAGTTGTGTTCGACTATTATTTCTCATAAAATCACCTCATACTTAAAGTAACCATTTTTCAGTATAAAATGTTATATTTTGAATAATTTTCATATAACATTTCGACGAAATTTCTAGCATTCATACTACTTGCAGTTTATAAGTGATAATACTTCTGCTCTTGCTGTACTATTATTTTCAAAAGCTCCTCTTACAGCAGACGTCACTGTGGATGAACCAGGCTTTTTCACGCCTCTCATCGTCATACACATATGTTCAGCTTCAACAACAACAATCACCCCTAAAGGTTGTAGCGTCTCTACCATTGAATCAGCGATTGTCGATGTTATTCTTTCCTGTAGTTGTGGGCGTTTAGCAACAGCTTCAACAGCTCTTGCTAATTTACTTAAACCTGTCACTTTTCCCCCTTTTGGAATATAACCTACATGGGCTTTTCCGAAAAAAGGAACTAAATGGTGTTCGCACATCGAATAAAACGGAATATCTTTCACAAGAACTAATTCCTCATGTTCTTCACTAAACACCGTAGCAAAATGTTCTTTTGGATCTTGATTTAAACCTTGAAATACTTCTTCATACATTTTAGCAACTCGTTTCGGAGTATCTAACAAACCTTCTCTATTTGGGTCTTCACCGATCGCTTCTAATATCATTGTTACTGCTTGTTCAATTTTTTTATGGTCAAAATTACTCAAAACTACTTTCCTCCAGTCAATGGCATTATTATGTAAATGAAAGCGTTAGCGCTTTTGTAAAAGCTTGTAGCTTTACTTGTTAAAAATCATAGCATAGCAAACATTACCAAAGCAAATCTTAAACCTGCAAGTAATTCGATCGACCATCTCTTTTTCATACAAAACTCTCATGACGATATATCGTCACCATCTAAAAAGTAAATGCCGGCCGATTTCTCTCGCTTCGCTGTAAACCTCTATCGAGTTTTAGAGGCTCACTCGAGAATTCGTCCGGACATTTTCATACAAAAAAAAGAAGAGGCGTTGAAAAACGACTCTTCTTGCCCTCTTATGTATAAAATTACTTTACAGCATCCTTAAGGGCTTTACCTGGTTTAAACGCTGGAACTTTACTAGCAGCGATTTCGATTTCATCACCTGTTTGAGGGTTACGACCTTTACGAGCAGCACGCTCACGCACCTCGAAGTTTCCGAATCCGATTAATTGTACTTTATCCCCACTTTGAAGAGAGTCAGTAATAGCTTCAAATACAGCATCAACCGCACTAGTAGCATCTTTCTTAGAAAGACTTGACTTCTCAGCTACTGCATTAATTAGTTCTGTTTTATTCATGAAATTCACCTCCTCCCAAAAATTCAGTGTTATTCAATTACTTGCACATTTTAGCAAGTTTTATACTTGTTATTTTAATAAATACTGAATAACAAGCCTTATATTAAACGATCATCGACAATATTTCAATATATTTTAGCGAATTCATTGGATTTTTAAGACTTTTTTACCGATATTGTTAACTTTTGTTAAAGAAATTTAAGTAATTGATGGAAATCTTATCATATGTTTACCAGTTTAGCAACTTTCATACAAAACCCTTATGACGGTAACCGTCACCAAAGCTACTGACCTCAATTACACCATGAGATACATCTTAGAATATACTCCATGCAGCTTTGCGACGAGTAACCGCAGGAGCATCTCTTTCTGAAATGTAAAAGGCGAATGATTTCCTTCACTTCGCTGTGACCTTCTAACGAATCTCAGAGGCTCGTTCACGAAACCATCCGCCTTTTTTCTTACAAAACCTGCATGACGGCAGTCCGTCACTAGTAAGTGATAATCAGGTCGCGCTTTCCAACTTTCTACAAACCAACTAATCAACTAGCCAACTAACCGTTACAAACAAAAAATGTCTGTTGCCTTATAGGCTATAAATAGATGGTGTATTAAACACGATACTATCTATAGTCTATAAGGTCAACAGACACTATAGCATAATTTTTATAGCTTTACCTTATAAAATAATTGCGATGAGCCCACCTGAACCTTCGTTAATAATTCTTTCTAACGTTTCTTTTAACTTATAGCGAGCATTTTCAGGCATTAATGATAACTTCGCTTGTATCCCTTCTCTAACAATCGAATTTAATGAACGTCCAAAAATGTCGGAGTTCCAAATAGAGAGTGGGTTTTCTTCAAAGTCTTGCATCAAGTAGCGAACAAGCTCTTCACTTTGCTTTTCTGTACCGATAATTGGTGCAAATTCAGATTCCACATCCACTTTAATCATATGAATGGATGGAGCAACAGCCTTCAGTCTAACACCAAAGCGTGACCCTTGACGAATAATTTCAGGTTCATCTAAACTCATATCATTAACGGTCGGTGCTGCAATACCATAACCTGTTTGCTTAACCATCTTTAATGCATCGGCGACTTGATCATATTCTGATTTAGCATGCGCAAAATCTTGCATCAGTTGCAGAAGGTGATCCTTGCCTCTAATTTCTACACCAACTACTTCTTTTAAAATTTGATCATATAAATCATCCGGAGCATACAGGTCAATTTCAGCTACCCCTTGCCCCATCTCAATCCCCGCTAAACCAGCATGATCGATAAATTCATATTCACCAAATTGCCCTACTACTCGATCTACATCCCTTAGACGCTTAATATCTTTTACAGTTTCCTGCACTGCATCTTCATAACTTTTTCGTAACCAATGATCTTCTCTTAGAACCATTACCCAACTCGGTAAATTTACATTTACTTCATGAACTGGGAACTCAAAGAGTACTTCTCTTAATACACTGTTAATGTCTTGTTCATTCATACCTTCTACACTCATCGGCAACACTGGTACGTCATGTTTTTCACTAAGCTCTTGTCTTAATGCGTCTGTTTCTGGATGGTGTGGACGTACAGTATTTACGATAACAATAAACGGCTTTCCTACTTCTTTTAATTCACTAATTACTCTTTCTTCTGACTCAATATAGCTAGAACGCGGAATTTCCCCAATCGTCCCATCCGTAGTAATGACTACACCTAATGTAGAATGTTCTTGAATTACTTTTCTAGTACCGATTTCAGCTGCTTCTTGAAAAGGAATAGGTTCTTCATACCAAGGCGTATTAATCATTCTTGGGCCATTTTCATCTTCGTAACCTTTAGCCCCTGGAACTGTATAACCAACACAATCAACAAGTCTAACATTTACGTCAAGCCCTTCATCAACATGAAGTTGTACAGCCTGGTTAGGTACGAACTTTGGTTCTGTTGTCATAATTTGTTTTCCAGCCGCACTTTGTGGTAATTCGTCTTGAGCTCGCGCTTTTTCTGACTCATTCTCAATGTTTGGAATGACCACAAGTTCCATAAACTTTTTAATAAAAGTCGACTTTCCTGTTCTAACGGAGCCCACCACTCCTAAATAAATATCGCCACCCGTTCTTTCAGCGATATCTTTGAAGATATCAACTTTTTCCACGTGATCCCCTCCCGATCATTTGTTTAAAATATTTCATCCACGACATAATTCTTGAATTATTAATCTATAAAGCTTTTATCGTGGAAGCTTACGTTATTCTCATTGGTACAACCTCGGACAATATATATTTATGATGTTGTCCAACAAATATGACACTAGTTTAAAAAAAGTTCATGTCATCAAGATAAAATTTAAAATAAAATCTTTAACTAGTCATCATCTACTTATACATTTTCCTCCAGTCGGTACAATGTTCGAATTATCTTTCATTAGTGGCTTTATGTAGATGGTTGTTAAAAATTCACAAATTTTTAACGCACAAAAAAAAGCCCCCTTCCTTTTTGTATATATATGTGGATTGAGGCTTTATATAACTATTTTATTAAATTTATTTGAGTAAATTTCATAATTACCTAAATCGAGCCATATCAAACTATATGTAGTTGCGAACGAATTAACGCAGCTACATATAGTTACCTAAAAGTGATAATATTGAATTATGAAATTCATTATGTCAATGAATTTCATAATGTTGAATTAGCACTGGTACATCTACTTAAGTAAATCATTCTGCAACTAGAGCTAACTTATGGTTATATGAGATTCAATCTATTCATTTGCAAAAACAACTTTTCCATCTTCTAACGTATACGGAACTGAATTTTGCGGAACGAAAAAGAAATATTCAACTAATATCGAGCGAATATCGTCACCAGGTTGTAATTGATGCTCAAATTTATTTAAAGCATAATTGAGATCTAAAGTATAGTCCACAATGACGGTTCCATTTCCGTCCATTAATAAAGGAAGGCGATGATCAGGATGAAATGGGCTATTGACGGTCGGTGCTTCTTCTAGATTTAGCTTTTCATGGTCTAATAAAAACACATTAGTCGAAACAACCTCTTCTACAGGTGCGAAACGATTTTTACGACGATATTCATTAACAGTTCTTTGGAACTCTTGAATTCTTCGCGTAATCGTTAAATCAATCAATTTCACTTTAGGGTCTTCTTCTACATTAACTAAAACGTATTGATACACCCCGCCGTTTTCAAATGAATTACCTGGCGCGTTCTGAATATATCTTGGGACTAGTTTATGAAATTCAATTAAATATTGTTGAAATGGATTCGTTTCTTTTTCAGAATATCGAACTGGCAATACTTGATTTTCTAAACGATACTGAACAACTGCCTGTTCAACTAAATTAATTTGTTCCTCAAATGGAACTTGATTTTCGACTCTTTTTTCATCAGGATATAAACAACCCGTTAATATAAGTATCATAGAAAGCAGGAGAATTTTTTTCATTATAATCAAACCTCTTTTAATAACGCTGTTTTCGTATTAATTGTTGCTTTTCAAATTAACCATAATTCCAAGTAATTTCAAGGGTTGGCATCTTTTCGTTTTCTGTAAAAACCATAATCCCATGAAAATAAGTCATTTACCAACCAAATTTATAGTAAAACCAACAATCTTTACGAAAAGAACCTTTAATAATAACAATATTTTCCTTTCATTTTAAACTGCTGGGACATTAAATACAATTAATAAGATTAAAAAACCTGCAAAAATCATACAAATAAATGCGAAAAAAAGAACGATTTTCTGCATAATTCCTTTTAGTTTTTCTCTAGCTACATAGGAACCAACAACTGCAAAAAACATTAAACCCATCGTAATAAAGGTTACGTACATTTTAATTAAACCTTCAGACATTAGCGATCTCCTCCATTTTACATGATTACAAAATCTTCATGACGATTTATCGTCACCAAAGCTATTGACCTCAAGCACACCATGGAATACAGCTTTGAGAATACTCCATCCAGCTTTGCGACGAATAACCGCAGGATCATTTTTATCTAATATGGAAAAGGCGGCGGATTTCCTTCTCTTCGCTGTAAACCTCTATCGAGTTTTAGAGGCTCGTTCAGGAAAATCGCCCTCCTTTTTTCATAACAAACCATTACTTAATGCCGCATCATTATAGCACAGTATACACTGTTTTTAAATTAAAAAGTCTTTTAATCTACTAAACAAAAAAATGGTTGCTCTAATGAGCAACCAAATGATTTAGAACGAATGCTAATCAACTAGCAACTTTAATACTTTAAATTTTTACTTTATAGAACTATAAAGAAAGGGGCTTTTCTTTATGATTTCCGCTAAATACAATAGTCCTAAAAAGAGCCCTTGTTGATGTTCGTTCCGTTTCAGTATATGCATGTATAAAAGAAATCGTAGACAACACTCGCCTATATAAGGCTATTTTTTCCCGAACATCTTAGCAAGAGTCCCAAAATCCATCGGCATATTGTTATTAACTATTGCCTTTACTAATTCATCTTCCTTTTCTTTAGAAACTGGTTTATTCGCAAGTTTCGCTACTTGTTGAATTAAATTCCTTACTGTTTGTTCGTCTTTAAAATTAGCACCACTTACTGAGTTAGCTAAATTAAAAATGTCCTCTTGCTTCACATTGGTTTTCTTTTCAAGGTTATCAAAAAAAGAATTGTTTTTATCCACAGTGATGTCCTCCCTAAGAATAAGTTTCATCATATCATATGCAATAAGGAAAACATTGTGAATAGAAAAGCGTTAAAGGACTAGAAAACCTAAAAAATACTTCACCTGCGCTCACAGTAGTATAGATCTTACACTGCAAGCAGAGGTAAAGTGTTTAAGCATCTTTTCAGCCTGGCTAAAAATAGAAAAGCGTAAAAACGTTATAAACTTAAATCTTCCACTTCATTCGTTTTAACACGCCCCATTAGCTCTTCAACTGCATCATTAGGATGTTTATCATTAAACAACACATCATATAAAACTGAAGTTATCGGCATTTCAACCTCTTCTAGCTTAGCCAATTGGAAGGCTGCTTTGGTCGTACGGACACCTTCTACTGCCATTCCCATATTTTCTAATACTTCATCTAAGGACATACCTTTTCCTAACATATTCCCCGCTCGCCAATTGCGACTATGAACACTAGTGCACGTGACAATTAAATCACCTAATCCTGAAAGACCGGCAAATGTGAGTGGATTAGCGCCTAACTTGATTCCAAGTCGAGCGATCTCCGCCAACCCTCTTGTCATAAGAGCCGCCTTCGCATTATCTCCAAAACCTAAACCGTTCGTTAAACCAGCACATAATGCGATGATATTTTTTAACGCTCCCCCAATTTCAACACCAATTAAATCGGGGTTCGTATATACACGAAAATGCTTATTCATAAATAAATCTTGCACATACTCCGCTTCTTCAATCTGCAAAGAAGAGCTAGTTACTGTCGTAGGCTGGCGAAGACTTACTTCTTCTGCATGACTTGGGCCCGATAAAACGACAACAGACTTTCTTAACTGTTGTGGAATTTCTTCTTCTATCAATTCCGAAACACGTTTTAAGCTATCAGGTTCAATTCCTTTACTCGCATGAATAAAGGTAACAGCTGTTTTTAAGCTAGGCTTCATTTCCTGAAGTACTTGTCTAATTGCTTTTGTTGGAACAACAATTAAAATCGCCTCAACACCATCTACCGTTTTTGCCAAGTCAGTATATCCTACGATATTTTCTGGCAAATGAATTTCAGGTAAATATTTTTGGTTTGTCCGTTTCTCATTAATTTCATTAATTTGGTCTTCATCTCTTCCCCATAACCGTACATGATGCTTATTATCAGATAAAACAATACTTAATGCACTTCCCCAACTACCTGCACCAATAACCGCTATATGAGCCATCTTTATTCCCTCCATTACTTTACTTTTTTACCGACTTTATTTTCAGTTCCACTTAGTAATCTAGAAATATTTGATCTATGTCTCCAAAATGATAAAGCTGTAACAATTAATAATAAATACACATACTCTATCGGATAAATAAAGTAATCACGGAAAACAATCGTAAGCAACGTAGTTCCAATTAAAAAAAGCAGCGACCCAAGAGATACAAACCTAGTAATAACAATACTAACAATAGCAATAATCCCTGCATATAAAGCAGGAAGAAAGACGAGTGTTGCTAATACTCCTATAGTAGTAGCAACACCTTTTCCACCTTTAAACTTTAAAAATACCGGCCAATTATGCCCTACGATTGCCATGAGTCCGGCTAATGCGGGTGCTAAACCTTCTCCAGCTAAATATAAGCCGATAAGAACCGCTATTATCCCTTTTAAGGCGTCACATAAAAGGACTAAAATAGCAGGCCCGGTCCCCAAAACACGGAGGGTATTTGTTGCCCCGGCGTTTCCACTACCGTGTTGACGTATATCTACTTTTTTTACTTTTTTAGCGATAATATAACTGAAACTAATAGAGCCAAGTAGATATCCTACTACCGCAGAAAATATAATCATCGTCATCTTTTTACTCCCCTAGTTTTTTATTACTAAAAGCACGTTTGGATGAATCAAAATATTTAATCGTTCTTTTTTCTAGCTAGAATCCTTATAGGCGTTCCTTTAAATTCAAATGTCGCTCGAATACGATTTTCTAAAAAGCGTTCATAAGAAAAATGTAACAGCTCAGGTTCGTTTACAAACAGAACAAATGTAGGCGGCTTTACAGCTACCTGAGTAACATAATTTATTTTTAGACGTCTCCCTTTATCGGTTGGCGTAGGATTCATTGCGACAGCGTCCATAATTAAGTCGTTTAAGACATTTGTAGGCACTCGCAAGTTATGATTTTCTGCTACCTCACTTACCATTGGTAAAATTGTATGTAAGCGTTGTTTCGTTTTAGCAGATACAAAAAGAATTGGTGCATAATCTAAAAATAAAAAATGATCTTTTATTTTCTGATGAAACTCTTGTAACGTTTTATCGTCTTTCTCAAGCGCGTCCCACTTATTTACAACAATAATAACAGCTCTGCCTGCTTCATGGGCGTAGCCAGCAATTTTTTTATCTTGTTCAATAATACCTTCTTCAGCATTTAAAACAACTAAAACAACATCCGAACGTTCAATTGCCTTTAGTGCTCTTAATACACTATACTTTTCGGTACTTTCATACACTTTTCCTTTTTTTCTCATACCAGCTGTATCAATTAACACATAGTCTTGATCATCTCTAGAAAACGGTGTATCTATTGCATCTCTTGTTGTTCCAGCGATATTACTTACAATAACGCGATCTTCACCTAAAATCGCATTTACAATCGACGACTTACCAACATTTGGTCGACCGATTAGCGAAACTCGAACCGTTTCTTCATCATACAATTGCTCATCCAGCTCTGGAAAATGCTTAATCACTTCATCTAGTAAGTCACCTAAACCTAAGCCATGCGCACCTGAAATGGCAATCGGATCACCCATCCCTAATGAATAAAATTCATATAATTGTTCTTGCATTTCAGGGTTGTCAACTTTATTGACGGCAAGTACAATTGGTTTTTTTGAACGAAATAACAGCTTTGCAACTTCTTCATCGGCACCGGTTATACCTTCTCTTCCATTAACGATAAAAACAATTACATCTGCTTCCTCAATAGCTAATTCAGCTTGTTGTCTCATTTGAACAAGAAGCGGTTCATCACTTAATTCAATGCCACCTGTATCTATGAGGTTAAATTCCCGATTTAACCACTCTCCCGAACTATAAATACGATCTCGAGTAACACCAGGCATATCCTCTACAATCGATACTCTCTCCCCAACAATTCGATTAAAAATCGTTGATTTACCGACATTTGGCCGTCCTACAATTGCAACTACTGGTTTTGTCATAAAATTACCTTCCTTCAATCCAATCTGTAACAAAGGAGCGTCCCATAAGTGTCTGACACTTTTGTTTTTGGGCACCCACAAGTTTCCTCTAAATCTTAGCTTATCCATTTTACCAAAAAACACTATAAATAGACAACATTATTAAGAAAAGCGCATGGCGCCTGCCTATCGGGGAAAACCGGTGGAAGACCTTCCTGTAGCGGTCAGGTTTTAGACCGCAAGGGAAGGTCTGAAGCGGTCGAGCCGATGGCGCCTGGAGCTAGACAAGAAAAGCACATGGCACCTGCTCCTGCGATTACTCGTCGCAAAACTCCACTGCGGCATATTCAGTGAAGCGTCTTGCAGCTAGACATCCTTCCAAGTTTGTTTATTTTACTGTACCGGTAGACAATTTTTGCTTTACAAATAAATCGAGCCACTTTACAAAGTTTTCGAATGAATACCATATGTAAGTAAAACCAACTGTTATTGCAATTATATCTAAACTTTCAAATTTTCCTATCCCAAAATCGGTAACTAAACTATTTAAAAATAGTGTATAAATGATCTCTCCTTGAGTAACCGTTATTACAACTAGGGCAACTCTAAGCATCTGTTCTTTCACTAAAGTTAATGTCAATAATAATAATATCAAAGATAACTTAAACGTTGGATGAAACATTACCCAGACAGGATCAAATATTTGAAAAAGTTTAAAAGTAACGTAAGAACTTGTTAAAATTAAACTAACACATACATAATATATAATTTTAAGCCATTTCTTTTGTGAAACTATGAAATAACTTGCTAATAAATAAAATAAGATTGTAGCATTTACTGTTAACGAAAATAGTGGGATTTCTTTATTTGATAATATAATTGAAAATAATAAAACTAGCGCAACGATTAATCTCGTTCTTGTTTTATCCATCATAAACGTCGTATAAATCCAAGCAATCCATATGAACCAATAAAAATAAATTCCTTCCATTACTATCTCCTCCATTCTCATTATAGGTAGAAAATAGCATTAATAATCAAAGGAAAAACAAATTTCAGAAAACTTTATTAGTTTGTTTGTTGGTTTGTTGGTTTGTTGGTTTGTTGGTTTGTTGGTCCCCTTGACTTTTAAATTCTTGATGGTGGCGATTAATCGTCATGTTTGTATGAAAAAAGGCGGGTGATTTCGTGAACGAGCCTCTGAAATTCTTTAGAAGGTCACAGCGAAGTGAAGGAAATCACCCGCCTTTTACATTCTAGATGGTGAAGATAATCGTCATGAAGGTTTTGTATGTAATTGCAAATGAATACCTTCACCTTTTTAACAAAAGCTAAAGGAGAAAGGGGTGAAGGTAGATGGGAAAGGACCGACAAGAAAAGAAGTTAAAAACATCAGGAAAAGTGCAATCTGACCGTGATCAAAGTTTAGGTTATGAAGGTGCTGCAAAGTTAGAGGGGCCTGAAGCGGCAAAAAAACGACAGCGGTAATACGATAGCCAAGCCCAAATAAAACATTATAAAAAAGAGGTAGACACTTCAGTCTCCTCTTTTTTAATTAATTCAGCTTTACCCTTAAAGCGTAATTTTTAGTTGTAATCCCTCGTTGTTCTAACCAATGATAAGTTTCACCACTAATGACTATCGGTACCTTCCTTAAATCATCAATATTTTTCACTCCAAGGGCGGTCATTACCATTTTTAATTCAAAATGTAACTTTTCAACAGTAGCTTCTAAACCTTCAAAATTATTTTCATGAAATTGCTTTAAAAACAAACCTGCAATACCTACAGCTGAAGCTCCTAAGCTAATTGCTTTAGCTATGTCTAAACCTGTTTTTATTCCACCTGTTCCTATGACTGAAATGAACGGGTGTGTAGCCTTCACTTCACAAATAGAAGCAGCAGTTGAGATCCCCCAATCGTTAAACAAATCAAAAGTATCGTCACGTCTCAAATTTTCAATTTTAGCAAAGTTTGTTCCTCCGTAGCCACCTATATCAATTATTTTAATACCAATATTAGCAAGCTTAGTAGCCACTTCCTTACTTATGCCAAACCCTACCTCTTTAATTATCACTGGAACAGAGAGACCTTCGACAATTGCTTTAATTCTATCGAGCGTTCCCGAAAATGAGCGGTCCCCTTCCGGCATTACTAGCTCTTGAATAACATTTAAATGGATTTGCAACGCATTAGCATCAATCATTTCAACCGCCGCTTTTGCTTGTTCAACGGTTGCTTCACTCCCCAAGTTACTAATAATTACTCCATTTGGATTTTCTTCTCGTACAACTTCAAACGAACGACGCTCATTACGATCTTTTAAAGCGGCCATCTGGGAACCTACAGCCATTCCCATATCATTCTTCTTTGCTAGTCTAGCCAAAGCCCGATTTATTCGGATCGTTGGTTCACCACCACCGCCAGTCATCGCATTGATAAAAATCGGCGAACTTATATTTAGTTCGCCGACAGTAGTATTAATTTCAACTTCATCAACATTAATGTTTGGGATGCTTTGATGAACAAACTTAATTTCATCGAAAGGTCGCGATTCAACACTAGACAGTTTTAATGTATGTTTAATATGTTCGATCTTTCTAGAAGCTCTGTCCAAAACCTTCACCCACTATTTATACTTTTTAAGTTGATCTCCAATCATATCGCCTAATGAAAATCCACTAGAGTCTTCTTCACGTTCGTAATTCTTCGTTGGAATTTCTGCTTTTTCTGCAGCTTCTACAAGCTCTCTAATACTTAAAGAAATTCTTTTTTCTTGAATATTTATATCTAAAACTTTCGCTTTAACTTTTTCACCTTCTTTTAATACTTCACTAGGTGTAGCAATATGGCGATTTGCGATTTGCGAAATATGAACAAGACCTTCAACACCTTGCGCCACTTCAACAAAAGCACCAAACGAAACTAGTCGTTTCACTTCACCTTCAATTACGTCACCTACCTTAATTTCCTCAGCTACATGCTCCCAAGGTCCTGGTAACGTATCTTTAATTGACAATGAGATACGAGCATTCTCTACATCTACAGAAAGAATTTTAACCTTAACTTTGTCACCTTCCTTAAGAATATCGGAAGGAGATTCCACTCGGTGATGTGCCATTTGCGAAATATGAACTAATCCATCCACTCCACCGATATCTACAAACGCACCGAAGTCTGCTAATCGTTGCACAGTACCTTCAACAATTTGTCCAGCATCCAAATCCTCCAAAGCTTGTTGCTTTTGTGATTCTACTTCTTGATCAAGAACAGCTCGCTGAGATAAGATTAGTTTTTTATTTTCTTTATCTAACTCAACGACTTTTAGTCTCAATTTTTTTCCTTTATAATCAGAAAAGTCTTCAACGAAATGTCTTTCAACTAATGAAGCAGGAATGAAGCCTCTCACGCCTAAGTCTACGACTAATCCGCCTTTCACTACATCAGCTACTTCAGCTTCAAAAACTTCTGCACTCTCAAACTTTTGTTCTAAATCTTCCCATGCTTTTTCAGCTTGAACTGCACGTTTTGATAAAACAATTTCTTCATCTGTCACTTTGATTACTTTCAATTCAAGTTCATCACCTTCGGCTACAGCCTCACTTGCTTTCTCAATGTGAAGGCTTGATAACTCGCTGATAGGAATTACACCATCCACTTTATATCCTACATTGACGAAAGCACTTTTATCTTCTACTTTCGTTACCTTCCCTGAAACAATGTCTCCTTCAGTAAAGGTTTTCACCTCTGCCATTTCATTCATCATTTCTTCACTCATTTGTCAATTACCTCCCTCTAATTTAAACAGACTACGAATTTTTATGTTCTTTTATTAAGTCTCCAATAGCATCCATTATATAGTTCGTCGCAGTTTCACTAGAAACCTTCTCTTCTCTTAACGCTTTAAAATCTAGAGGTTTTCCGTATACAACCTTAACTGTTCCAAAAGGTTTATAAGGACCGATAATTGCACTTGGTACAACTAACGCATCCGTTTTTAACGCAAAGAACCCAACCCCTGCTAAACCTTTACCAAGTTCTCCCGTTTTACTTCTTGTACCCTCAGGAAATATACCTAACACGTTATTATCTTTTAATACCTTTATACCTTCTCGTAATGCTTGTTTATCACTCATGCCTCTTCTTACAGGAAAAGCGTGAAACTTTTTAATTAAATAATTTAAAACTGGGATTTTAAATAATTCTGCTTTCGCCATATAATGTATCGGGCGCTCTAAGTATGACCCTAATAAAGGAGGGTCTAATAAGTGAATATGGTTGCAACAAAGAAGAACTCCTTTGTCGCTTGGAATGTTTTCTTTGCCGATGACTTCAACTTTATAGAGTGTTGATAAGTAACTTCGGCATACTGTTTGTCCAACTTTATACAAGTCCACCCTTATCAAGACCTTTCTTCCACTATACGTAAGATTGCTACTACAACTTCGTCAATTGACAAATTGGTAGTATCAATTTCTATAGCATCATCTGCTTTTTTCAATGGTGCAGTTTCTCTTTCCGAGTCACGTTTATCCCTTAGAGCGATTTCTTGTTTTAATTGTTCAAAATCGGATGGGTAACCTTTAGCGAGATTTTCTTCATAACGCCTTTTGGCGCGTTCCTCAACTGTAGCTGATAAAAATATTTTAACCTCGGCATTAGGTAAAACTGCTGTGCCGATGTCACGTCCATCCATTACAGTTCCACCTTGCTTTGCCATTTCCTGCTGTCTAGTAAGCATTTCAAAGCGAACATCACTTTGGCTAGCTACAAAAGAAACAGAGTTTGTCACCTCATCAGTACGAATAAGTTCGGTTACTTCTTCGCTACCCATGAAAACTTTGCCCTCTGGTGTAAGCTCAATCTTGGCTTTACTTAATAACTGATTTAAACTTCCGTTATCATGGAGGTCGACTCCACTTTTAATCGCTTTATATGTAAGAGTACGATACATTGCACCTGTATCAATATATACGTAGCCTAGCTTTCGGGCTACTAATTTGGCTACAGTGCTTTTTCCTGCTCCAGCAGGACCATCTATCGCAATATTAATTTTTTCTTTCATAAAACACCTCTATTATTATGACTATTTCACAACTCTTTTATGGTAGCCTAATATGAAAAAATGTCGATCGTTTTATCGAATATTTCCCTAAATATATAAGCTCAGTTTAGTTGAAATTCGATAAAATTCCTTTAATTATAATACCATAATCAGCCGAAATGGTCTAATGTTTCCATTACACGTAATACAGATTCAAAAAATACACCTTCTGAAAAAACAGTTTTACTTAAATAAGGTGCAATCTCCTTATTCCTTAAAAGTAACTGCGCTAAAATTAAAAATAAAAATTGTAAACATGTAATTTTCACTATGACAGATTCAATTTTTTTTAAAATATGCATGATCACCATAATCCTTTTTCTACCTTTTTATTTAAGGTTAGTTTGAATCAGTCAATCATGTTTTATTCTATTAAACCTTTTTTTCTTAAATAAAGTTGCCTTTCAAAACAATACCTAATAATCGTCTGCCTATCCCCTTCATTGATATTAACAAACTGCATACACGCTTTTTCTCTTGGGCTATCCTTTTCAGAAATAATACGAATTACGTGACAAGCAGCTTTAATATACTTTATTTCGCCAGTTTGCATATGTAAAGATAACCAACACTCAACCTCTTTTCCGACTGGTAAATATTGATCTTTCGGAAGTATGATCGCAATACCACCACCACTAATATCCGCAGTAACTGAGACAAATGGAGAAAAAGAGGCTTTTAGAGGGTGCGCCGCCACATCGATGGACACATTTACTCTTACATATTGCCTTCTCTGTATGCGAATATAATTTTCTTTACCAGGGTCTTTTAAAACAAGCATCGGAATGTTTCCTTTTTTTCTTGCTAGTAACTCTGTTTGAAAAAGATACACTACTTGATCTTTGCCAATAAAAGAAGCATTAAATTGTGTACCATCATGGAAGAAACCAACTCTTTTTGTTTTTTCATTTATGGGGTAATCAATGAAAAGAAACTCTTTCACCCGATCAACGAGCCGACATTTAAATCGCTTTTTTTCTTCTTCACTATAATCCTCTATTTCTAAAATAATCGTATCACCGATATTCAGCAAGGTTACTACTTCCTTCCAAAAATGTTTTATCTATCTAACTTGCTTATCTACATACCATCTTAGCAAAAAAATCTAAATCCGGGTAGACTTTAAGTGAGCGCTCACGAAATCATCCGCCTTTTTTTCATACAAAACGATCATGCCGGTAGTCCCGTCACCATTTAACGTTAAAATTCGGGCGAGGGTTCTAGCCAACAAATCAACTAACCAACAAAAAAGGCCACCCATATTTCGGGTAGCCTTAAATTATTTATTTACGTTGAACGATATACTGGTTCTGCATGATCAAGTTTTTCAACTTTTTCTTCTTCGCCGTTTGCTGCATTAATAAAAATACGATACGTATCATTATTAATTACACCAAAAAATTCATAAGCTAAAACTTCTTCGCCAAGATCGTTTTTGATCATCGCCACATGATGCTCCATTACTTCTAATGCTGGATTTAAACTTTCCTTTGCTTCTTCTAATGAAATTGATGGTTCTTCAACGTCCCTATCGCGGTGATTGGTTAAGTAAGCAGATGCTTCGTATCCGATGATTTCGCCATCTTCTAACGAAACATCAATGATAATTGAGTCAGGATAAACCCTCACATTATCTTTTAAATAAGCAAAATTAAATACACCGACAGAGTTATATTGTTTACTGTCTACGAGCTGCATATCGTTAATGTCATTTCTTTCTAAAAGCTCTTTCGCTCTTTCCGAAGCTTCATTTAAACTAATCGCTGCATCACCGACTTGTCGATCTTGTAGGAGCCAAATCGGATGACCACCTTTTTGGGATATATCCATATATATATCTACTTCATGTTCAGGGTCATTTATTTTTATACTAAATGATTCATAAGCTAACCCTTCACCAGTCTCTTCAATTTCAACTTCTACATTTTCTAATTGCACAAAATTTAATGCAATTTCTTTTGCCTCTTCTTCGGATATTTGTTCTCCATTTAAGCGCTCTTTAAGTGCTTCATCATTTTGCTGAAGCTGTGGTAATTCTGATCCCCACTCAACTTCACTAAAACCTTCTACTTTTTCATCAACAATTTTAAACCCGTTAACAATCGCATTATCTAACGGCTCCTCTTCAGAAGCGAGAGCTAATTCAACATCCATCCAGCGAAGATTTTCGTTTAGTACCATAGATTGAACTTGTCTCATTTCTTTTTGGATCTCTCCACTTTGTTCATAAAGTTGCTCTAATGTTTGATACTCTTCTTCTGATAGTGGTTCATTGTCCAAGTCCCTTATTGCATTGCGATAGCTAAATTGGCCAATTTTATATAAATATTCTTCTGTTTTACTAAATGGCATTAAAGCTAACGGTAATTGACCTAAGTCATTTTGTGCCATTGATGTTATTCTCCAAACTTCAGCTAACGAAGGGGAAAGTTGATCCCTTGAATTCATCGCTAATGTTGATCCAATTTCATCATGCAACTGATCTAAATGGTATGTTAAATCATGAAAAGCTCTTTGATAATTGTTTTCGGCTTTAATGAGAATTGAATTTTTCTCTTGATGTTCTTGATATCCCCAAAATGCTGTTGATACAACGGCAACTGCTAATACAGTTACTAAAATAGTTCGTACCATCTTTACTCACCTCCGTTATTTACAGAAAATATGTTTACCGATTTTTTTGATTTGCGGTCTCGTCCAAATCCAACCGGAAGTTGCGGTATCCGGATTAAAATAATACATTGCATTTCCTGATGGGTCTTGACCGTTTATCGCGTCAATAACTGCTCTACGTGCCGTTTCATCTGGATCCATATAAATTTGACCATCAGCAACTGCCGTGAATGCTCTCGGTTCAAAAATAACGCCTGATGCCGTATTTGGAAATGTAGGGCTATTAATACGATTTATAATAACCGCGGCCACTGCAACTTGACCAATGTATGGCTCCCCACGTGCTTCACCGTAAACCGCTTGAGCCATGATTTGTATATCATTGTCAGAAAATCCTTCTGGTACATTCATCGCTTCTTCAACATCTGGCCCATCTTCTGGATCTGCTTCTGGAACCACCTCTTCTTCAGGCACCGGTTCTTCTGGCACTTCTTCTACTGGTTCTTCTGGTGTTTCACCCGGTGCTGGTGCTGCTTCACCCGGTGCTGGCGCTGCTTCTCCTGGTGCTGGTGGCGCTTCTCCTGGTGCTGGTGCTGCTTCTCCTGGCGCTGGTGCTGCTTCTCCTGGCGCTGGTGGCGCTTCTCCTGGCGCTGGTGGCGCTTCTCCTGGCGCTGGTGGCGCTTCTCCTGGCGCTGGTGGCGCTTCTCCTGGTGCTGGTGGCGCTTCTCCTGGCGCTGGTGGCGCTTCTCCTGGCGCTGGTGGCGCTTCTCCTGGCGCTGGTGGTGTTGGTGTTGGTTGTGCTTTTTCTTGTGCCTTTTGCTGTCTTCTTTTTTGTTCTAAAGGGGGAATTCGACTACCTTCAGGCCCACTTTGAATTTCTTTAGGTGTTTTACCGTAATGGGTAAATTTTCTTCCTTCATAAAACTGACGGTGAACCCATTCATAGTCAAAATCTGTACTTTTTTCGAGCATAGCTTTCATTTTAGGACCTACAAGGCCATCAACTTCAAGACCAAATTCATCTTGATATTTTTTCACTGCCCAATATGTCCCCCATCCATATACTCCGTCAATGGTTCCGTCATAAAAACCGATATATTGGAGCCTTGACTGTAATTCAACTACATCATCCCCTGTTGCCCCTTTCTGAATAATTTGTTCAGAAAAGGCTTCTACTGTAGAAGTATTAATAACAGTGGAGAATGCAAAAAAACATAATAAAATGATAAGAGGAACTTTTCCTACTGTTTTAATCATGTTGTTCAACCTCCTTAAAATGCTAACTTTTTTACTTTTTTCCTTAAATGATATCGATAGTTTCTGTTGTTTACCAAGTTTTATACAATAAAGCATTTATTTGTTAGCTAAATCGCCCTCTTTTTTTCATACAAAACCGTCATGACGATTAATCGTCACCATCTAACACGAAAAAATGACGGTCGATTTCCCTCACTGCGCTGTAAATCCGTTCCGGCTTTAGAGGCTTGTTCGGAAAAGTCGACCGTCTTTTATTTTCATACAAAACCATAATGACGATTTACTCGTCATCATTTACGATGTAAAAGTGGGGCGGGATCGCAGCCTAACCAACTATCCTCTAACCAACAAACCAACTTTCACATACAAAAGACACCACAGTATATCTGTGGTGCCAGTTTATAAACAAAGATTATTTTATCATTCTTCAACATTGAAATATCGAGCTTCAGGGTGAGCAAATACCATCGCAGAAACGGAAGCTTCCGGATCCATCATGTATTCATCTGTTAAGGTAATTCCGATTTCTTGCGGATTTAACAGTTCGAAAAGCTTTTTCTGGTCTGCTAAATCAGGGCATGCTGGATATCCAAAAGATACCCTCATTCCTTGGTACTTTGCAGAAAAGCGTTGTTGCATCTTTAATTCAGGATCATCTGGAATTCCCCATGAATTTCGCATCGAATGATGAAGCTGTTCAGCAAAGGCTTCAGCTAATTCAAGTGCTGTTGCTTGTAATAAATGACTTTTTAAATATTCACCTTGCTCTTTCCATTCGTTCGCTAGTTGTCTGACTCCTACTCCTGCGGTAACTGCAAAGAAACCGACATAATCGATTTCTCCTGATGAGATCGGACGAACGAAATCTGCTAAACATAAATACGGCTCTTTCGTTTGCCTTGGGAAGGTAAAGCGTTGAATTTCCTCAGTTCCGTTTTTAGGATCATAAATAATGATATCATCCCCCTCTGATTGAGCAGGAAAAAATTGATAAATACCTTGTGCTTTTATAAGCTGATTTTTAACAATATCATTAAATAAATCATCCACTTTCTCTTTAAGGTCAACGGCTTTTTCATTACCTTCCTTTAATAAACGATCGACTTTCCCCTTTAAACCTAAATGTTTACCTAATAATGTTTGTAAGTTTATATAAGGCTTTATATGTGTCAACTTATAATCTATATACGAATGTTTCGTTAAGTCGTTCGGAACATGTATCGGTGTAGTCGTCGATACAGTTGACCTCCTTTGTACGACAGGTCTTTCGGTTATTTTTTCTTCCTCTAAAGTCTCAATTTTCCCACTAACATCTTTTTGCTTATTTACTTCCTTTATCGCACCTTGTTTATTAAAAAGTTTATTTGCTAATTCTAATCCATTCATCGCATCTTTCGCATAAAGAACATTTCCATCGTACTGCGCTTGAATTTTTGTTTCCGTAAACTTTCTAGTTAGCGCAGCCCCACCAACTAATACTGGGATTGATATTTTTTGTTCTCGTAAATCATTAGCTGTCAGTACCATTTGCTGGGCAGACTTCACCAATAGACCTGATAGGCCAATCGCATCTGGTTTTTCTCTTTTTATAGCCTCAATTAATTCATTTGAAGTAACTTTGATCCCTAAGTTAACAACTTTAAATCCGTTATTACTCAATATGATTTCGACTAAATTTTTACCGATATCGTGAACATCACCTTTAACAGTGGCTAGTAAAATTTTTCCTTTTCCACTATCATCTTTTTTCTCCATAAATTGTTCTAAAAACTGAACAGATGCTTTCATCACTTCTGCACTTTGTAATACTTCAGCTACGATCAATTCATTGTTATTAAATAACTTCCCTACTGTATCCATTCCGTCCATCAAAGGGCCATTAACGACTTCTAATGGAGTCGCATATTTTTGTAATGCTAATTGTAAATCCGGGATAAGCCCCTCTTTTGTCCCTTCTACGATATAACTATGCAATCGCTCTTCTAAGGATAAATTTTCTTGCGCTTTCTTTTCTTCTTTCTTTTTCCCCCGATAAAAAGCAGTAAACTCAGCTAATATTTCATCGGTCGTATCAAAAAGTAATTTTTCAGCTAAAGCGCGTTCTTCTTCTCGTATAGAAGCAAACCTCTCTAATTTTTCAGTATTGACGATCGCAAAATCAAGCCCGGCTTGTGTACAGTGATACAAAAATACCGAATTTAAAATTTCTCTTCCTACTGGTGGAAGACCGAAAGAAACATTACTAATACCTAAACAAGTCTACCATCTTTATAATCTGGCAAACTCGCATTAGGATAAGCTGATAAATAGGAATTTGTTAACAGAGGGACCTCAGCAAACGATTGAAGCATATGGAAAGGTCCCATCCGACAATTCATGCCAACAATATCAGCACCTAAATCTTCTAAAGAAAGTAATGCGTCTTTTAGAGCAATCCCTCCATGTAATACACCGACCTCATCTAAAGAAACGTGAGCAACAATCGGTTTATCCGTCGCTTTTCTAGCAATAGTTAAACACTTTACTAATTCTTCAAAATCATAAAAAGTTTCTAAGAGTAAACCATCGATATCGCATTGTAACAAAGTATCCATCTGGTCTTCAAAACTTTCTACGATATCGTCGATTGATTGTGCCCTTTTTTGAAATCCTCTGATACCGCCAATCGTTCCTAACACATGTATATCATTGTTAACTGCAGCAAAACGTGCACATTGGACAGCTTGTTCATTAATTCTTTTAGTTTGGTGTTCTAACCCGTGTCGCGCTAATTTTATTTTATTAGCCGCGTACGTATTCGTCTGAATCACGTTCGAGCCAGCCTTAATATATGCATCATGTACTTGTTCTACTTTTTTAGGGTCAGTTATATTCAACTCTTCAAAACAGCGATCTAGCCCTTGTAAATAAAGAAATGTTCCGATTGCACCATCGCCAATTAACGTTTTCGTTTTAAGTTGTTCTATTAAACTCATAATCTCTTCCTTTCTCGCCAAAGCTAGCTCACTATTCACTTATTAAAATTAAGAGTCCATTAATTCGAGTGCATGCTTAAAGTCATTCAATAAATCGTCTACGTTCTCCAACCCAACCGAAAGCCTAAGTAGCCCATCACTTATTCCACGCTTTTCTCGTTCTTCTTTTGGCATCGATCCGTGAGACATTGTCGCTGGATACGACAAAATTGACTCCACTGCACCTAAACTAACCGCAAATACGGGGAGATTTACATTTTCTACAAAGAATTTCGCCTGTTCCCTTTTAGAAAATTCAAAAGATAGAACCGCGCCATGACTTGTAGATTGTTGCTCTTGTACTTCTCTACCAGGATGAGTGTTCAAGCCCGGATAATAAACTCGACTAATTTCGTTACGCTCGTTTAACCAATTAGCGATCGTCTCTGCTGCCTTGGAACTAGCTTCCATTCGAACTTGTAATGTTTTTAATCCTCTTAACACTAACCAACTATCTTGAACCCCTAAAATAGCACCAAATGAATTGTGTAAAAAAGCAAGACGAGCTCCTAAGTCCTTATCTTTAACAACAGCAAGACCAGCAACAACATCACTATGTCCACCTAAAAATTTTGTTGCGCTATGAAGAACAATATCTACACCTAGATCTAACGGTCGCTGGAAAACTGGTGTCAAAAACGTGTTATCACAAAACGTTAAACAATGATGAGATTTTGCGATTTTTACAATTTCACGGATATCGGTAATTTTTAACGTCGGATTAGACGGTGTTTAAATATAAATTAATTTCGTTGTTGGTTTTATATGTTTAATTACTTCATCGGTATTTGTCATATCGACAAAAGAATGCTCGATACCAAATCGAGGTAAAACTTCCGTCACAAAACGATACGTCCCTCCGTAAACATCTTCTGTAATGACAACATGATCCCCTTTAGAAAGGAGCATAAATGCCGTTGATATAGCTGCCATTCCTGAAGAAAAAGCGAACCCCCTCGCCCCCCCCTCTAGTTCAGCTATTACTTCTTCTAGCGCATTTCTCGTCGGATTTGATCCCCTTGCATAATCATACTCTCCAAAATCATCAAAAGAGTGTTGATGAAACGTAGAAGAGTGTTGAATTGGCACACTTACAGCCCCTGTTACAGGATCCACTTTATGTTCGTTATGCAATAATTTCGTTTGAATAGTTACGTTATTAGTCAATACATTCGCCTCCTATAAAACTGTTGAAAAAGCTTGTGAAATATCATCAATTAAATCTTCTTCGTTTTCGATCCCGACAGATAATCTTAATAGGCGCTTACACACACCATACTTTTCACGTAATACTTCTGGAATATCAGCATGTGTTTGCGTCGTCGGATAAGTAATTAAACTTTCAACACCACCAAGACTTTCAGCAAAAGTAATTAATTTAAATTGTTTTAACAACGGATTGATCCACTCTTCATTTTTCACTCTAAAAGAAAGCATACCGCCTTTTTTAGGGTATAAAACCTCTGTAACTGCGGAGTGATTTCGTAAAAATTGTTCAAGAACTTTCGCATTTTCTTCATGCTTTTTCATTCTTAGAGCTAATGTTTTCATCCCTCTAATTAATAACCAGGAATCTAAAGGGGATAGACTCGCTCCAATTCCATTATGGAAAAAGGCAATCTTTTCACATAACTCTTCTCCACGAGCTACAATAAGTCCCGCTAAAACATCATTATGTCCTCCTAAATACTTCGTAGCACTATGGATGACAATATTTGCCCCATCTTCTAGAGGACGTTGCAAGAGCGGCGTAAAAAAAGTATTATCAACAATTAATAGTAAATCGTTCCTCTTTGATACTTCACTTACTTGCTTTATATTAATTTCTTGCATTAATGGGTTTGTTGGTGTTTCGATAAAAATAGCTTTTGTAGAAGCCGTAACTAAAGTCTGTAATTCATCATAGTTTTCTCCGTCCCAATAATGGAATGAAACTCCCCAATGTTTCCAACCTTGTTCAAATAATCGATATGTTCCACCATATAAATCTTGGCAAACAATGATTTCATCTCCTTCTTTAAACATCGCCATAACCGTTTGAATGGCAGCCATTCCCGAACTACAGGCAAAACCGTTATCGCCCCCTTCTAATTGAGCAATCCCATCTTCTAATAGATGTCTAGTCGGATTTCCTGTTCTACTATAATCATAACCTGTTGATTCACCAATTCCTTCGTGACGATAAGCCGTTGAAAAGTATACAGGAGGATTAATTGCACCTGTTTTCGCATCGCTACGATTTCCTAACTGAACTAAATTTGTTTCTAGATGTTTATATCCCATCTTCTTCTCCTCCTCACTTTATCACTTTAATATGATAAAATAGATATTATGATAAAACCCTTCTTCTAAAATAAGAAGAAGGGACTAATTGCACGAACTTCTTCTTATCTTTCAAACTTCATACAGCTTGATGGATTTAGCACCTGACCTTTCGGCTGGTTGCTGAGATTTCATAGGGCCACGTCCCTCCATCTCTCTCGATAAGAATTATTTAATTTTTTGAATTTAATGAATTTCACTTAATTGATTGATTATTAAACTACACTATTTTTTTATAAATTGCAAATATTTTTTACCTGAGTGAATTTCATAATTACCAAAAACGAGCCACATCAAGCAATATATAGTTTGCGAATGGTTTTGACGCAACTATATATTGATCTTCGTGGCGAAAATAATGAATTATGAAATTCATTAACCTACTATGTAAATGCATATAAATTATTACTATAGGTCCTTAACTCATTCTGGATTTGCATCTATTATTAAATCTTGCTCATTTCCGCAAACACAACGTTTAAATCCCGTCTCATACTGACCTTCATTATTGCGCTTCCCGCGTAAAATAAATTTTTCGCCACACTCTTGACAACGAACGGTTATTTTAAATCTTTGTTTACTTTCTGTCACCAGCTACACCCCATTTAAAATAATAATTTCTTATAATTTTGAACACGCACTTCTATTATCTTTACCCAAAATAAAGTTTTTTTTCACTTAGTTTTTGTTTTACTTAAAACTTTTCTTTAGTTCTTTTAGGTATAAATTGTTCTATTCCAAGAGCCCTGCAAGAAAAATATAAGCCTTTATTTGTAAGGAGTATTTGCTAACTTGACCTTTCGCAACGCTATTGACCATAAGAAAATCATAAAAGGTAACATTATGTAAACCCAATACTGTTGCACGTGTAAAATATAATCATAAATCCCGTGCAAAAGCCACGGTAAAAATAAAGATAATACAACGAGCTTACTCTTAGCTCTACTTTCAGTGATCGCCGCCTTCCCTAGGTAGTAACCCATAACTACTCCAAATAAAGCATGACTTGAAACAGGTAACAATGCACGGAAAATAGCTTGATCAACACCAAAGACAATTAAATAAAATATGTTTTCCATCGTTGCAAAACCTAGAGATATAGAAACACCGTAAACAATCCCATCGTAATGTTGATCAAATTGTTCATTTTTATAAAAAATATAAAATAAAATAAACCATTTAAAAAACTCTTCAAATAAAGCAGCTGAAACGAAAGCTTGCAAAAACTTACTTAATAATAGTCCTTCTTCTTGAAAGGCATATTGAAGTACGATAACTGGGAAAACTAGTAATACACCATAAATAAAGCTTCGAACAACCATCGAAAGTGGCTCTGAATTATATTTATCTTTCAAATAAAAAAAACAAAGTAAAGCAATGCTCGGTGCTAAACTGGCAAAAATTATACTTACCATTAGTTTAAAAATTCCTCTCGATTTAATAAGCCTAATCAGTCGTCAAAGTAAATTTCCATGTACTATTGACGCTTGCATTTTCCTTATCGTATCATGTTTCTTTTTTGTTTGTAAAAAAGAATTTTAGATCTACTTAACAATTATAATTTGTTATTCAATATTTTATTTGAGAATAGTTGAGAAAATAATTACAATATATTTATAAACTAATTTTCATCACTCATAAACAAACTTATTTTGATCAAAATAAAACTTTTAAAGGATGATCGTTATGAAGAAAATTTTAATCTTACATACAGGCGGTACCATTGCAATGAGTGAAGATGACAAAACTGGTGCTGTTACACCTGGTGAAAAAAATCCGTTAAACGATGACTTAGATGCTTTAAAAAAGCATGCTTTTATTACATCAGAACAATATTTCAATATACCTTCCCCTCATATGACCCCCGAGCTAATGTTTCAATTAGCTAAGCACATTGATGAAAGGGTTGTAAAAGAATGTTTTGAAGGCGTGATTGTTACTCATGGCACAGATACTCTTGAAGAAACCGCTTATTTACTTGATCTTCTCGTACAAACAAGTATCCCCGTGATTGTCACAGGAGCGATGCGTTCAAGTAATGAAATAGGTGCGGATGGACCATATAATTTAATGGCAGCCTTAAAAGTAGCGATTTGTGATGATGCTTTTAGAAAAGGTGTGTTAGTCGTATTAAATGACGAAATTCATGCTGCAAAAAACGTCACTAAAACACATACGAGTAATATCGCCACATTCCAAAGCCCTCAATACGGTCCTATAGGAATCGTAACAAAACGGGGGGTATTTTTTCATCACATACCATCGAAACGTGACAGTTACAACATTAGCCATTTATCCAAAAAAGTATTACTGCTAAAAGCTTTTGCCGGAATGGAAGACAGTATCTTTGATGCGATAACAAATATGAAAATTGACGGCTTAGTTATCGAAGCTTTCGGACAAGGTAATTTACCACCGAATATTGTACCGAGTTTAGAGCGATTGATGTCAAATAAAATTCCAGTCGTTCTCGTTTCAAGATGCTTTAACGGTATTGTACAAGATACTTACGGATATGATGGTGGTGGAAAGCAACTAAAAAAACGCGGTGTTATTTTTACAAACGGATTAAACGGTCAAAAAGCACGACTCAAATTAATGGTCGCACTACAATTAACAGATGATTTTGAGGAATTACAGGAGTTATTTTTGAACTAAAAATCGAAGCGCTCGAAGGGCTAGGCGCTGAAGCTAGACAAGAAGCAAAAGGGACTGTCCAATAAGTGTATGACACTTTATCTTTGGACAGCCCTTTTTTGATTGTACTAGTTAAATGGTTAAATCCACCCTCTAAAGCGAGAAGCTTCTGCCATTTTACGAACCCCTACCATATATGCAGCTAAGCGCATGTCAACTTTTCGTGTTGCAGCGATTCGATAAACATTTTCAAAAGAAGTTACCATGACACTTTCCAATTTCTTTTCAATTTCTTCTTCCGTCCAATAATAGCCTTGGTTGTTTTGGACCCATTCAAAATAAGATACGGTTACTCCTCCTGCACTAGCAAGAACATCAGGAACAAGAAGAATGTCTCTTTCAGTTAATATTTTTGTTGCTTCGATTGTTGTCGGACCATTCGCTGCTTCAACAACAATTTTAGCTTTAATGTTTCTTACATTTTCTTCGGTAATTTGATTTTCAATCGCTGCCGGTACTAAAATATCACATTCTAATTCTAAAAGTTCCTTATTAGTGATGGTATCTTTAAATAATTTTGTAACAGTACCAAAGCTATCACGACGATCTAATAAATAATCGATATCTAAGCCTTCAGGGTCATATAGAGCCCCGTAAGCATCAGAAATTCCAACCACTTTTGCTCCAGCATCGTGCATAAACTTAGCTAAAAAGCTCCCTGCATTTCCAAACCCTTGAATAACGACACGGGCATTTTCGATGCTGAAACCTTTCTTTTTCGCGGCTTCTCTAATACAGATCGTAACTCCTTTAGCCGTTGCAGTTTCTCTACCGTGGGAACCCCCTAACACAATCGGCTTTCCAGTAATAAAGCCTGGTGAGTCAAACTCTTTTATTCTGCTATACTCATCCATCATCCATGCCATAATTTGTGAGTTCGTAAATACATCAGGTGCAGGAATATCTTTAGTAGGACCAACAATTTGACTAATCGCTCGTACGTAACCTCTACTTAAACGTTCTAATTCACGAAAAGACATTTCACGAGGATCACAAATAATACCGCCTTTTCCTCCCCCGTATGGTAAATCAACGATCCCTGCTTTTAAACTCATCCAAACAGAAAGTGCTTTAACTTCTTTTTCGGTAACATTCGGATGAAAGCGAACTCCACCTTTTGTCGGACCAACCGCATCATTATGTTGGGCACGATAACCAGTGAAAATTTTTATTGAGTCATCATCCATTCGAACTGGGATTCGAACAGTTAATAATCTAATTGGTTCCTTCATTAACTCGAAAACTTCGTCTGAATAACCAAGTTTATCTAGCGCTTTCTTGATGACCGTTTGTGTTGACTTTAAAACATCTGTAGATTCATTGTTACTACTTACGTTGCTAGCCATTTTATTCACCTCTAAAATTTTTCTATCTTATCTAGTTTAAAATGAAAGCCTTTACATATATACTATAAAGAAGTTGAGACATTTTTTCCACCAAACTTTTAATATTTTTTTAAAATATTTTTAAAAATCATTAAAAGGAGTGAATTTCATAATTACCAAAAACGAGTCACACTAAACAATATATAGTTTGCGAACGGTTTTGACGCAACTATATATTGATCTTAGTGGCGAGAATCATGAATTATGAAATTCATTAAAAGGCCCTTTTTAAATAAAAAAAGGGCTGTCTCATAAGTGTCTGATACCAGGGAGAACTTACCAAATATAGACGTATAAATTTATTATCCGTCTATATTTGGTGCCTAACGGTGTCTGACACTAGGACAGCGCCTTTATGTTTTCTTATTTTTTTAAAGATAATTTAACTAAAGTATCAATCATATCTTCATATGATAAGCCTATTTCTCTACAAGCATCTGGATATAAACTAGTAGGAGTCATCCCTGGCAACGTGTTAACTTCTAAAATAACTGGTGCAGATCCATCATGCGGGATGATGAAGTCTACTCTTGAATATACATCGCAGCCTAATGCAATATGTGCTAAAACCGCTTGTTCCTGTAATAAAGTTGTGAGCTCATTACTTATTTTCGCTGGTACAATATGCTCACTCATCCCAGGCGCATATTTTGATTCATAGTCATAATAGGCATTTTTCGGGACAATCTCAACAATCGGTAACGCTTTAACATCACCTTTGCTACCCAACACCGCAACCGTTACCTCTCTTCCAGCTATAAACTCTTCTAATAAAACGACGTCATCATGCTTAAACGCTGCTTTAACACCATCTAAAAGTTCTTTTTCATTTTGAGCGATCGTTAAACCGATCGTTGACCCTTCATGGTTCGGTTTTACCACTACCGGATACGTTAAACTATGAGAGAAATTTTCTTCGTTAAAAGCATAGCTTTCAAGAACTTTTTCTTTTGCAATTCTTATTCCATTTAACCCGAACAATTTCTTTGATCGTGCTTTATCCATCGCAATCGCTGAACCTAAAACTTTGGACCCTACATACGGTTTATTTAATAAATCTAAAAATCCTTGAACTCTTCCATCTTCACCTAATCGTCCGTGAAGCCCTATAAAGAAAATATCTACATCTATGTTCATAATGCGATTTAAACAATTTTTTGTCCCTTGAAAATCGATCCCCGTTACTTCATACCCTTTTTTCTTTAATGCCTCAATAACCCCTTTTCCACTAGATAACGAGACTTCTCTTTCAGCAGAAGTACCACCATAAATTACAGCAATTTTCATTTGATTCAATCACTCCTACAAACGTAAAGTTTAAAATAGTATATTCGCCTAACAAGTTAATTGTACCTTGTTTTTAAAGTTTTAATGAATTTCATAATTCATTATTTTCGCCACGAAGATTAATATATAGTTGCGTGATGTGGCTCGTTTTTGGTAATTATGAAATTCACTCGTTTAACTAAAAATTACTACTTTATGATAACACTCTATGTTTAAAAATCAATGTATTTTCATACAAAACCTTCATGACGATTATCCGTCACCAACTAAGATGGAAAAGGCGGGTGCTTTCCCTCACTTCACCTTGACCTTCTTTCGAATCTCAGACGTTCGTTCGCAAAAGCACCCACCTTTTTTCATACAAAACCCTCATGGCGGCATGCCTGCCGTCACCATCTAACATGAAAAGTCGGGCGGGGGTCCTAACCAACCACTAACCAACTTTCATACAAAAAATAAACCTCAAAGAATTATTTTGAGGTTTATTTGAAAAATGTATGGTAAATTTTTTCAATCGCATTATTTTCAATAATATTTAATCCGTATTCATTTAAACGAAAGATTGTTGTCGTAGAAGGGTACCCAAATTCAGATAAAAGCGCAATAAACGCATCCATATCTATACCAAACAACTCTTGTTCATCAAAGGTGATGAAATACTTATTTTCAAAGTGAAGTAAGCAACCTGATGTTACACCAAAACTAGTAAGTCTCGGTGCTAAAGAAATGACATCCTCTATATTATAAAATTCATAAATAATCTCATCACTTTCATCTAACGTTACTTGCATTTCAATAAAGCCGTCATCAAATTGTTCTTCGACATTATGGTCGGGTTGGGCTTTTGAAACGATAATCACCATTCCTTGTGCCGGTACAGAGAATACTTCAATAGCGATTGGTCCATCCGCTTCAAACCCTAGTTCGTCACTCGCCTCTAACATCATATCACGAAAAAGTTGGTGAACTTTTGGTATATCTTGCCACATTTCTTCCTTCGTTATCCCACGTTCACTGAGGTCATCAAAAGTAAGAAAAATCTTGATCTTATCATAATTAAGTCGTTCTAATCGCATCTTACTTCCCTCCTTTTTATACCTAGGAATTAGTTAATAATAAGATATGAAAATAGGTATAAATAGGTTCATTTAAAATTATTGAAGAGGTATTAGCCAAATTTCTTAAAGTGTAACCTTTAACCATTCGTTCCACTCATCCTTTGTAAAACCGAGTAGATATTTATTGAATGGTTCTACCTTTTGTTGAGAAGTAATCCGAAATGCATGTCCTCCAATCCCGATTTTTAAAGAAGGAGAAGAGAGCTCAATTTCATGAATAAAAGAAAGAGTTTCAGGTAAATACTCTTTAAGTGAGCAAGAAACGAATAAATATTTTGCGTCCACCTCTTGTAATACAATTTTTAGGTCTTCAGTTGGGACATTCGTTCCTAAATAAATTACCTCAAACCCTTTTCTTCTTAAATATAAAGTAAAAGTTAACAACCCTAATTCATGCCGTTCATTCACACCACAAATAGCAACTGCTTTAGGTTGAAGCGGATCAATTTGTAAATGATGAGAAATGATCATTATTCTCGTTTTTAAATATTGTGTAGCGTAATGTTCATGCGCTACTGTAATTTCACATCTTTCCCACTTGTCACCTATACTAACCAAAACCGGACCTATTACATCCATCACTACTTTTTCAATAGAAAAAATATTAAACGCCTCATCTAATATTTGATTTGCTTTAAACTCTTGAAAATTTAACAGACTCTCCTCAAGATCAAACACAAGCGAATTTAACTTATTATTATATAGTGACTCTTCTTCTTGTGATTGTACGTCTATATTTCCTTTCTCTAGGAGACCAACCGCTTGTCCAATTGTAAATCCTTTATTAACTTTATCTATCAACCATCGCAAAACAGCCACATGCTCTTCTGAATATAAGCGATGTCCTGATTCATTTCTTATCGGTTCGATGATTTTGTACCTTCGTTCCCATGCCCTTAATGTTCCAGGTTGAATTCCTAACATAGTTGAAATCGCTTTTATATTATACTTTGCCTTATCTTCACCCTCACCCATTGTTCAACCCCCAAACCATTTACCAGTAGCTTGCATTAATTATATAATCATTGTTTCCTTGAGTAAAATTTGAATAACTTTTTTTATCGTTATTTTCATTTTTATGAGTGAATTTCATAATTACCAAAAATGGGCCACATCATGCAATATATAGTTTGCGAATGGTTTTGACGCAACTATATATTGATCTTAGTGGCGAGAAACAGCCTTTTTAAAAGATATTGTCTGTTTTTAGTCAACTACACCGTTCTTTAAAGTGATTATATGGACTTCTGCTGGCGCTCCTAATCGTAGAGGTAGTCTTGTTGTCCCATAGCCATTACTAACAAGAATATAAAGATCATTTTTAAGTTTAGATAAACCAGCCTTTTCAGTAATACTATATCCAAATAAGCGAATTTGTCCTCCGTGCGTATGTCCACTTAAAATTAAGTTAATATTATGAACTTCTCGCAATTTCTTTTTAATATCCGGATTATGACTAACTAATATTTGAAAATCTCCATTACACTCTTTAATGGCTGCTTCAAGATTATCAAAACGATGGCCAAAATCATCAACCCCAATTAAATCAATAGTTTCACTATCGCGCTTAAAAGAAGTACAGCTATTAGCTAAAATCTTCACACCTTCATTAAGAAGTATGCTTTCTAATCGGAAATGATTTACTTCATAATCATTATTTCCCCAAACAAAATAAGTCGGGGCAATCTTCGTTAGAGATTTTATGTTTTTTTCTACTCGTGAAAACGGTACCCCTTTTTCTGTCAAGTCACCACCGATAATAATTAAATCTACGTTTCCTTGGATTTCTTTTAAAATACAATTGTTCACTTCTCGATGATGAATATCTGAAATAAAAAAAAGCTTCATTCCAGAAAACTGTTTAGGCAAGCTGGAGAATGAAAGCTCTGTATAAGTAATTTTATTTTTTCTACTCTCAAGCCACATATGAAGTAATAATAAAATCAAGAAATTACCAATTAATGTTAAAATAACCAAATTAAATCCCACCTAGTTGTTATAATACCGGCTTTTACGGTGAACATTAGCATCCATTATACCATAGAAAGCGGAAAATACGAATGCTGCTATCGACACCAAGAAATTATTGAAGGCAATGAATATAAAACCTAAAATGATCAGTGCTATCCACAACGCTTCTCTATTAAAACTATTTTGCTTCGTAACATTTTCTGAAATCATCTTTATTAGCCTAGAAATAGTAAAAAAACCTGAAATAAATAGTAAAATAGAGCCTAACCATTTAAATGGTTCAAATACTAACTTATGCATTAATATTTCAGTTGTAAATGAATTTAAAGCCAACGGAAATGTTGAAATAGATAAGTTTAAACATAAAAATCCGACTAATAAGAAGGTTAGACGTTTCTTCATAAAACAACATCTCCTTGTATGAAAATCATGAGTGACTTAAACAGTACGGTAACTAAATAGTATATTCAAGTATATGAGAGAATTTACAATAAAATTATACCTACACCTAACCAACAGAAAAGAGGTTGGGCCAAAACAAGTGTCTGACACCGTTTCACACCTTCATATAGACATACATTAAAGCCTTTTTGTCTATATAAAGTAGTTTACGCGTGGTGTCAGACACTTTTGGCCCACCCTCTTCTTTATAACTTTAAAATAATCCTATTGCTTTGCCGTCTTCAGAAACATCCATTTTTAATGCAGCTGGCTGCTTTGGCAGTCCTGGCATTGTCATTACATCACCAGTTAAGGCGACAATAAATCCTGCGCCGATTGATGGACGTAATTCTCGAACTGTAATTGTAAAGCCTTCTGGTCTACCTAGCTTTTGTGGATCATCCGATAATGAATATTGAGTTTTTGCCATACATATCGGAAGCTGACCCCAACCTTCTTTTTCAAATTGAACGATTTGCTTTTTCGCCTTAGCAGAAAATTCAACTCCACTAGCGCCATATACTTTTTTAGCGATCGTTTCAATCTTCGTTTGAATCGAGGTATCTAACGAGTATAGATGATCAAAATTATTTTCTTCTTCTTCGATTAAAGATACTGCTTTATGAGCTAACGCTTCTGCTCCTTCGCCACCTTTAGCCCACACTTCTGTGTCAACTGCTTCAACACCATGGTCTTTACAAAGCTTTTGTAATAAAGCAACTTCTTCATCTGTATCTGTAATAAAACGGTTTACTGCAACTACTAATGGTAAACCGAATGATTTTACGGTATCGATATGCTTTAGCAAGTTATCCATTCCACTTTCTAGCGCTTCCAGATTTTCCTTTTTAAGTTCGTCTTTCGGTACGCCACCATGCATTTTTAAAGCTCTAATTGTTGCTACTAAAACGACTAGGCTCGGTTTGAAACCAGCATAGCGTGCTTTAATGTTTAAAAACTTCTCAGCACCTAAGTCCGCACCAAATCCTGCTTCTGTTACTACATAATCGGCTAATTTTGCGCCCATCTTTGTTGCGATCACACTGTTACACCCGTGAGCAATGTTAGCAAATGGACCACCGTGAATAATAGCAGGTGTGTTTTCTAACGTTTGAACTAAGTTTGGCTTTAAAGCTTCTTTTAGAAGTAACGTTAACGCTCCTTCTACTCCTAAATCTTTGGCAGTTACCGGCTTCTTATCAAAGTCATACGCAACGACAATTTTAGAGATACGTTCTTTTAAATCGTTTAAGTTATTAGCTAAACATAAAATGGCCATAATTTCTGAGGCTACTGTTATATCAAAACCACTTTCACGTGGCACGCCTTGAACTGGTCCACCTAACCCTACAACTACTTGCCTTAGCGCTCGATCATTTAAATCTACAACTCGCTTCCACGATACACGCCTTACATCAATATTCAAAGTATTGCCTTGGTGAATATGGTTATCTAAAAATGCTGCTAATGCGTTGTGTGCTGTAGTAATAGCATGTAAATCACCAGTAAAGTGTAGATTAATATCTTCCATTGGAACGACTTGCGAGTAACCTCCGCCAGCTGCTCCACCTTTAATTCCCATACATGGTCCTAAAGATGGTTCTCTCAATGCAATGATGGAGTTTTTGCCAATTTTCGATAACCCTTGTCCAAGTCCTACTGTTACCGTTGATTTCCCTTCTCCAGCAGGCGTCGGACTGATTGCAGTTACTAAAATTACTTTACCGTCTTCTTTTGTATGTAATTGATCTAATACATCTAAAGAGATTTTCGCTTTGTACTTTCCGTATGGCTCCCAATCTTCCTTTGATAAATTTAATTGGTCAGCAATTTCTTCAATCGGTTTCATCGTACATTCTTGAGCAATTTCAATGTCTGACTTCACTACTTTTTCACTCATTGTTCCAGCCCCTTAGTATTTTATTTAGTAACACATCCATAGTTTATCGAAACTTGGATAAAATTTCTATAAATAAAAATTGCATTTCATTTAATCGCACAATTAGTGTGTTCAAAAGGTCAGTTCACAGAGGTACCCACTAATTATAGACGTACCTATTTTCTCGACTTTAATTAGTGTAGCCCTGTGACTGACACTTTGAGCCCTGATTTATTATTGCGCATTGTTAAGCTATAGGTTTCTTCACATCACCATTAATTACTAATGATGCGCCTCTCTCTAGCGCTTCTTCATTAGCAGGGATTAAATGCTGCTTTCTTTCTGATAAAACATTTTTTAATGATTCAATGATCGATTTTTTTGAAATAGCTTTAGAATGCTGTATAAAAGCACCTAAAATTACAGAACCAGCTACACGAGGGCTTCCGATTTCACTTGCAATCTCCGCAGTTGGTACTTCAATGACAGTAATATCATTTCTTTTGCTTTTTAAATCTACGATAGATTTATTAACAATTAAAACTCCACCTTTTTTAACAGTGGGTTCAAATTTTTCAAAAGACGGATTATTCAAAACGATGGCAACACTTGGATTTTGAATCACAGGGGATCCAATTGGTTCATCACTAATTACCACTGATACGTTAGCAGTTCCACCTCTTTGTTCAGGTCCATAAGACGGTAACCAAGATACGTGTTTGTTCTCTGTCATTCCAGCATAAGCCAATAGCTGTCCCATCGACATAACTCCTTGACCACCAAATCCCGCGATCACAATTTCATGCATCATTAGTTATCTCCTCCCCGATCTTTCAAAACTCCTAAAGGATAATAAGCGACCATTTTATCTTTGACATATTTTAAAGATTCTTCAGGGTCTAAGCCCCAATTTGTTGGACAAGTTGAAAGTACTTCTACGAATGTAAAACCTGCTCCTTCTTTTTGGTAACTGAATGCTTTTTTAATCGCCTTTTTTGCTTTTATAATGTTGGCAACATCATGAGTGGAAACTCGTTCAATATAGTGTACACTATCAAGTGTCGCTAGCATCTCTGAAACTCTAATTGGAGCCCCTTGTACACTCTCATCTCTACCTTTCGGAGTTGTCGACGTTTTTTGGCCAACTAGTGTTGTCGGTGCCATCTGTCCACCCGTCATCCCATACGTTGCATTATTTACAAATATAACCGTAATATGTTCCCCACGTGCCGCAGCATGAATAATTTCACCCATTCCAATCGAAGCTAAATCTCCGTCACCTTGATACGTAAATACGATTCTATTTTTCGGTAACACTCTTTTAACTCCAGTGGCAACAGCCGGCGCACGACCATGAGCTGCTTGAGTCATATCACAATTAAAATATTCATAAGAAAGAACTGAACAACCTACGGAGGCAACACCAATTGTATCTTCTAATACATCTAATTCCTCTAATGTCTCTCCAACAAGACGATGAATAATCCCGTGCGTACAACCTGGACAGTAGTGTGTTTCTTTATCTTGTAACCCTGATGTTTTTTGAAAGACAACCTTCATTACTGACCACCTCCTGCAAGACTTTTGATCGCTTCTAAAACTTCACTATGGTTCGGAATTACTCCACCAGTTCTTCCAAAGAACTCAACCGGAGCCTTTCCATTGACAGCTAAGCGAACATCTTCTACCATTTGGCCAGCGCTCATTTCTACAGATAAAAATGCTTTTACTTTATCGCGATACTCTTCAAATGGTTTTTCTGGAAATGGCCATAATGTGATCGGTCTAATCATCCCGATTTTTATTCCGTTTTCTCTCGCTTCATCAATCGCACTTTTAGCAATTCTTGAAACGGTACCATAGGCGACAACCATGTATTCTGCGTCATCTGCTCTATACGTATCAAACCGTACTTCTCTTTGTTTAATGACTTCATATTTACTTTGCAAAGTATGGTTATGATTTTCCAAATTCACATCATTTAATTCTAAAGAAGAAATAACTTTAGGCGCACCATCTCCACGCGTCCCAGTTGTAGCCCATTTTTTTTCTGGAAGTACTTTCATATCCTCTTCGGTAAATTCCACTGGTTCCATCATTTGACCGAGCATTCCATCTCCGAGTAATACGACCGGAGTTCGATATTCATCCGCTAAATCAAAAGCAAGTTTCGTTAATTCTACGATTTCTTGCAGTGTACTAGGTGCTAGCACTGGAGTATAGTAATCACCATGGCCGCCACCTTTTGTCACTTGAAAATAATCCGATTGGGCAGGCTGAATATTTCCTAATCCTGGACCACCTCTACCAATATTTACGATCACTGCTGGAAGTTCAGCACCTGCTAAATATGAAACTCCTTCTTGCTTTAAACTAAACCCAGGACTTGACGATGATGTCATTACGCGAACACCAGCGCTAGCAGCACCATAAACCATATTGATGGCTGCAACTTCACTTTCTGCTTGTAAAAATAATCCATCAATTTCTGGTAAACGATTTGCCATGTACGCTACTAATTCACTTTGTGGTGTAATCGGATATCCAAAAAAGTTTTTACATCCCGCATGGATCGCGGCTTCTGCAATGACCTCGTTCCCCTTCATTAATACCTTTGGCATTTTATTTTTCTCCCCTCTAAAGTTCATTCTACTGTATATGCTTATTGAATAAGAGATAACAAATCATTGAATCGTCTCATTTACGAAGCACTTTTTCTCTGTATAGGTCGATAAACGGTAATTACGCCATCCGGGCAAATACGGCCACAAGCAGCACAACTAATACAAGCATCTTGATTTACAACATGAGCTGGATGATAACCTTTCAAGTTAATAGTTTCGGAGATTTCAATAATATTTTTTGGACATACTTTTACGCATAAAGCACAACCTTTACACATATCCTCATTGAAAATGACCTTCTTATTCATAAGTTTCTCTCCCCCTTATTTTTCCCAAGGTAAAGTCATAAAACGTTTTATATAGTTTATATTATTTAATGCTTCAAACCCTTGGGTGTGATCACCAATTTTTTCTGATAGTGTCGTATATAAAAAAGGAATTTCTAACTTTTTACTAACCTCTTCGGCAATCTCTGTTCCTAGTAACACGTTTTCTACAGTTGTATGCTCACAACCATAATTTGTATTATTAATTAATCCTGTAACCTTTAGTCTTGAAACGTCTTCAATTTGTTTTATCGTGTTAATAACTCCTTCAGTAGTACTAACATAAGGTCGATTTGCATTAATGACAAATATTAATTCATAGTCTTCTCCTTTTAAGTCGTTGTAATATTGTCCTAATGCAGTAGCACCATCTTTGTCACCCCCAACATCAATGATGACTCGATAAGATTGATTTTTTAAAACTCTATAAATCTCTGGTGATACAATCGGGAGATCCGCTGTCGCTAGTAGCCCTTTAGGTGCAATCAATTCAACACCGTACTCTTTTAGTTCTCCTTCAACATCTCTTGATCTAAAATAAGGATTAATAACATCTAAATCATTTAAAGCAACTTTGTCGTGTGCTTTAGCTTCCTCAATTGCTAGGTTAATTGCTATTTCAGTTTTACCACTTCCAAAATGTCCTGTTAGAATTTTTATTCTCTTGTTATGGTTCATCCCTTATTCCCCCCTTTTAAATCCCCGGACCTTACTTCTATTATAACGAATGATTGAAAACGCTTCCATATTATAAAAAAAGTTTAAATAACACGAAATTTCTGACTTTATTTGCCACTCTAAACTAATACTGTAAGCTTTTGACTTATAAAACCCTCATGGAGATTTCCCGATACCATCTAACACGGAAAAGGCGGATGATTTCCTTCTCTTCGCTGTGACCTTCTAACGAATCTCAGAGGCTCGTTCACGAAATCATTCGCCTTTTTTCATACAAAACCCGCATGACGATTAATCGTCACCATCTAACATGAAAAAATCCGGTCGATTTCCCTCACTGCGCTGTAAAGCTACTGACCTCAATCACACCTTGTGATACTTCTTAGCAAATTCATCGTGCTGCTTTGCGACGAGTAACCGCAGGAGCACTTCGTTCCGACTTTAGAGGCTTGTTCGGAAAAGTCGACCGTCATTTTATTTTCATACAAAACTACAAGCGCTCGAATAAATGTAATTAACTTGTACTATTTTTTAATTTTAAAAATAAATATGAAATAAAGGAATAAATGAGGTGATATTTTGAAAGATCTTGAACAGTTTTTGAAAACCATGAATATATCTGAGGAGATAAAAGCAACATTAATGTCCTTAATGAAGAAGAAAGAAAAAGAGAAAAAAGCTGAAAAAAAGCTAAATAAAGTTGGCTTTACTACGATTGGTGTGATCATCCTTTTTACCGTATATTTTTATTTCAAAATTAAAGTCTCAGGTGGCCTCGGTGCATCAGCGTTGAGCTTTATTCTTAGTGATATCATGATTTTAATTTTTATAGTCTCATTAATGTTTCTTATTTTTTACATGTTTGAAGTGAAACGTAAATTTGATAAAGCTGAAAAAGATGTTGATAAAATTAGAGATGATCTCATTGATAGAAGCTCGATCATCTGGCGTAGCCCTGAAGAAAGAAAACTCCGTTATGAAGTATATAAGTACTTAAAAGACAAACAAGATATTAATTTATTTCATAAATAGAAAAGCGTAAGGCGCACGCCTATCAGAGCAAACCAATGTTATCCACAAATAATTTGTCTTTATAGTACCCTATACGACATTAGAAAGGGGCTGTTCTGTATGTGTCTGACACTTACGGAACAGCCCCTTTCTATTGATTAAATTTTAGCAGGAAAGCCAAAAAGAACAAATTGATCTCTACAGTAATGATTACCATTAATACATACTTTGTGATTACTAAAAGATTGTACCTTGCCAAAAGCAATCGTTTGTTTTCTTTCTAAACAAAATACTTCGACTGGCATGCCTATTCGTTGGTTATATCCTAAATCATCATCAGTAACTACCGTCTTATTTTTAAGTTTCGTAAATGTCATTATGGATCACTCCTTACAAATTTTGTGTAAAAAATGAAGAAGACCAATTTCATTTTGTTGTCGTTTGTTTCTTCATACAAAACGCACATGACGTCCATTCCGTCACCATCTAATACGGAAAAGGCGGATGATTTCCTTCACTTCGCTGTGACCTTCTAACGAATCTCAGACGTTCGTTCGCAAAAGCACCCGCCTTTTTTCATACAAAACTCTCATAACGATTTAACCGTCATCAACTAACTGAGTGAATTTCATAATTACCAAAACGAGCCACATCACGCTATATATAGTTTGCGAATGGTTTTGACGCGACTATATATTGATCTTAGTGGCGAGAATAATGAATTATGAAATTCATTGAACTATATAAAAATTCCGTTCTGGACGGATCAAGAAATTCGGCGTATTATGTTATACACTTCAAAGTAAGCGCTTTCTATAATCAATTATAACGGTTATTATTTAAATTTTCAATCAACTCAATATTAAAACTATATTACATAATTTGTAATATAGTTTTAATGATACATGTTCCATAATACAAAACAATCTAGATGGCCTCTTATTTCCATCTAGAAAGAAAAATTCCAGTCGATTTTCTTTTACATATAAAACATGCATGATGATTTTATCGTCATCATCTAATATGTAAAAGAACGAGCAATTCCCTTCTCTTCGCTGTAAACTTCTAGCGAATTTTAGAGGCTCGTTCAGGAAATTACTCGTTCTTTTTTCATACAAAACGCGCATGACGAAGCATCGCCACCATTTAATATGGAAAAGTCGAATGATTTCCTTCCCTTCGCTTTGACCTTCTTCCAAATCTCAGAGGCTCGTTCACGAAATCATTCGACTTTTTTCAGACAAAAAAAAGAAGAAAGCTAAAGATTAGCTTTCAACAAAGAGAGAAAAATAAGAGGTCATTTACATTTACTACTTTAACACGTATGTGTACTAAAGTAAATGAAAAATTTTAGAAAATTCAAAAACAACTATTTTTTTAAAACTATAAGTTTAATCTTTCAATCCACTTTGGGTATGTAGTCACTAATACTACTAACACTAAAAATAAAAATAACAAAATTCTAACGAGGGGAAATTTAACCTTCGTTTTATTTTTTTTTGTATTCGTTTGTTTCTCGCGTTTCTTTTGTCTTCGAGAAGGTTGGGATTCAAGCTTACTTTTATTAAACTTTTCTTTTCTTGACGGAAGACTTAATACGTCAACAGCCTCCGTTTGATCTTCTAGTTTTTCATCATGTTTCTCTATACGTTTACGTAGTTGTTCAGCCTGATCTTCGTTAAAGTTTGATGTCATCCATATCACCTCAACTACCACAATATACTTAACCTGTTTTTTATAGACTCTTTTTAAAATAACCGCCCTGTTGACAGAATAATCGTTTTTCTTATAACAATTATACCTGATTTTTTTGATTACGGAAGCGTAAAATACAGCCTAATACAAAATCTATCGTAAAATGTACAAAAATTGGAACGAGTAAATTTCCTGTCCAGTGGTACAGCAAACCTAAAAAAAAACTTAAACTTACTACTACTATAAAAAGGACTATTTTACTTAAATATCTGAAGTGAATAATTGCAAATAGAATACTTGCCGGCACTAATCCAAAATGAGTTTGCAATACACCTCTAAATAAAAGCTCTTCTGAAAAAGCAATTACCGCTGCCAAAATAAATATATGCAAAACACTTCTATTACGAAAAACGCGTTCATTAATTCCACCGTCATCTAACCAACGTTTCGGAAAGACCTTCTCAAGCAACAGTTCCAATAAAATGATAACTATTGCACACCCTCCACCGATGACAAAAATATAATAAGGTTGCCACTTAAATAAACTTAGTACATCTTGTAAGCTGTCAAAAAGAAACAGACTTAAAATGATTGCAAGCACTACCATAATCAGCTGTGTGATGTATAAATTTAATAAAATTTCTTTATCCGTCATTTTTTTTACTAATTCCGATTGTTTCACTGCTTCATCCAACCTTAATCATTGATGAAATATTTTTTTCAACTCTTCTTGCCACGACTGAAATTCAAGACTTTTTATTGTAGATTCATTTGTAAAATAATCATGAAGATCGATTCCACAAACATCACAACATTTTTGGGGCTTATAAATTAAAGTTTCGTTAAATTGAGCGAGTATAGTCTCTCTCCTGCACTCTGTATGATTAGATAGCCATTGTTGAAATTCTTTAAACTTATTTTGCTTATAAGTTATTCTATCCTTAATCTTGTCTTTAAGGCTTGTTTTTAAGTCCTCAATAGTAATAGAATGTCGTTTATATTTATAATCAATCATAACACCATGTTCTTCCAAATGAAACCGAATAAACCTCCACATAATTTCGCTTGTCCCAGTTTGTGTTAAAAATTCATTTTCATTTACCCTTCGGAAACGATGATTGCTTTCTAAAGATGCAAATATAGCATCAATTTGTTCTTCATTAGGAAACTCCATTGTTAATAAGTTCATATGTAATGGAAGATCTGACTCACTAAACAAAGTGATTGCTATACTTTCTCTATTATCTCGGCCCGCCCTTCCAATTTCTTGTAAATATGATTCCAACTGTAACGGAGCGTGAAAATGAATGACATAACGAATATTCGGCTTATTTATCCCCATTCCAAAAGCACTTGTACAACAGATTAACTGAAGTTCATCGTTAATAAATTGCTGTTGAATTAATAAACGGTCATCATTATTCATTCCACCGTGGTAAAACGAAACATCTTTTATCCCTTCTTTTCTTAAAATAGAAGCTAGGTCCTCGGTCCATTTCCTAGAAGATGCATAAATAATTCCTGGACCTTGTAGGTTCTTAGTTAAATAAACGAGCTCATTTATCTTTTCAGAAACTAAATGACCACACTCTTTTACGACAATACTAATGTTGGGTCGGTCAACAGTAAAAATATGGCTTTCAAAAGAAGTCAAATTTAACTTTTCAATAATATCTTGTTGTACTTCTTTTGTAGCTGTTGCTGTAATAGCTAGACATGTCGGGTTTCCTAACCTACTTCTTACTTCGTTTAGCTTTAAATAGTCAGTCCTAAACTCATGACCCCATTGTGATATGCAGTGGGCCTCGTCCACAACGAATAGTGAAATTTTCATATTCTTTAAGTGGTTCTGTATTGACCTCGATTGTAATATTTCAGGAGAGACGTAAATAATTTTTTGCTTGTGAAGATCCTTCATGACCATCTCACGTTCATCAATACTTAAAAAACTATTTAGGGCCACAACCTCTTTTATTCCTTGACTTTTTAACTGCTGAACTTGATCTTCCATTAATGACAATAGAGGTGAGACAACAATCGTAACACCGTGTAACAAAAAAGCAGGTAATTGATAACAGAGTGACTTACCCGATCCTGTAGGAAGCATCGCTAATACATCTTTGTTTTTTAAGAGGTCATTTATTATCTCCTTTTGTCCTAGACGAAAAGATGTTAATTTAAATTTTTCATACAAGATTTGCATTACTTCCATTGTTAACCTCCTTTTTAGCTAAAGTTAAACGAATCGCAAAATACGAAACACGATGATTTAGTTCTTCTTTTATTTCTTTTAACCTTTTTGTTTTTAGAAAGTTAATTGTACTATTAATCATTGATTGGTCCTCTTTAGTAACAAATGGGTCGATCGAAAAACTTTTTATAGACATAGCAATTTCTACAACATGATCTTCTACTGTACTCACCTTTAACCCCCTTCTCATAGCTATATCATCTATACTTAGCCCTTCCTTTAAAAGGCTATATGTACTTTTAGCTGTTTCAGTGAGATAGGAATGTTTCAGTACGTCATCTAAAAAACTATGTAGGATAGGAAATGCATCTTTTTGTCTTGTAACAAATCGGATCATACCATGAACAGTGTTTAAAAAAAGTAAATGACTATAAAAATGATGAACTGATAACTCACTTGCTATTTGTTCATTTGTAAGACCAATTCGATGGCTACTACTTAGCCTTAAAACAAAAATAGTCGCTTCTTTCTCAGAAAATTGTTTTAATACCTCATTTAACTCCGTATAAAGTTGATTTGTCAATTTATCAAGTTGATTAGTTGATGTCGTTAAGTAACCTCTAACCCATGTTTGTATATTTCGGTCTTTAATAATTGGTAAAAAATTATTCTTATCGATTTTTAAAAACGATAAACATTGACTAGTTAATACAATCCTTCTCCAAAATAGTTCTGCTATATCTTTATAAATATAGCCATTTAAATGTCGCGGCAGCGGATTTTCGTTCATTTTCCTACGTAAAAACTGCTCTCCTTTTTCAGTTAATATAAATCGCTGTTCACTACATTCAACGATTAAACTTTTCTCAGATAAAGTATTAATCACTTCAATAACGGTGTCTCTTTCTAACTGTTTATATACACCAAAAAATGGCGCAATTTTAAACAAATGGCAGTCTTGAATGGTTTGTGCTGATTTTTTCCCTTTAAGAATGTGATATGCGCCAAATACCGTTCGATTTCCATTAAATTGTTTGATCATATAAGTTAAAATTACAATTAAGTAGTCCACTACATCAACTCCTAAAACAGTTCAAATATATTATCGGCATATTATTGTAGTACATTTTAAACATTTATTATCTGTTTTTCGACTGCTTTCGAAATTTTTTTACTATAAAAAAATAATTATTACAGCTATTTTTACTGTAACAATAGCTATTATTCTAATAAAAGCTTATGTGATAAGGATTCTCAATACATTTTCCTATTGAAATGTGACCAATTTATTTATACAATATGGTTAGAAATATTAATTCCTTGTTCAAAATGTATTTTGTTATCATTGTTTCGTTTCAAATACATATCATTTTGCTCCAAGGGATCTAATTTTTCACAAAAATTTGGGAGGTTTTTGTTTATGGCAAAATACACAATTGTAGACAAAGATACTTGTATCGCATGTGGAGCATGTGGATCAGCAGCACCTGATATTTATGATTATGATGATGATGGCATCGCTTTCGTAATCCTTGACGACAATCAAGGAACTGCTGAAGTACCAGAAGATTTATACGATGACATGGAAGACGGCTCTGAAGGCTGTCCAACAGATTCAATCAAAATTGCTGATGAGCCGTTTAACGGTGACGCACTAAAATTTGATTAATTAATCATTCTAAAGCTTCCACTTTACAGTGGAAGCTTTAGTTTTTTAACATTCTAATAATTTTATATGATCTTTTTTCACTTCTAACTTACCTTGCTTTTCTAGCTTTTTTAATTGTCTCGTTACAGTTTCCCGAGACGCCCCTACAATATTCCCTAATTCTTGATGGGTCAAATGAACTTTTTCTGCTTGGGTTAATTGCCCCACCTGCTTTAAAGCAGAAAAAAGACGGTCTTCAACGTTTAATGAAAGCATATCATTTAACTTTCGTTGTAACAGAAAAATCTTTTTATTCATCACTTTAATGATCCTAAATGCTAGTTCAGGGTGTGTTTCAATAAAACGCTCAAAAGCCACAATCGGTACCATTAATACTTCCGCTTGCTTTTTGGCGGTTGCCGTCCCAGGGTATGGTCCATCATCAAAAAAACCTGTATGAGGAAAAATTTCACCACTCGTTAAAATGTTAATTAAGGATTCTTCACCATCTTCACTTAACTTACTTACAAGGACAGTTCCTTTTCCTAAAACATATAAAAATTTTCGTTCATCACCTTCTGAAAATAATATTTCCTTGTCCTCAAATTTTTTCTCGATCGCTTGTGCAAAAAGAGGGGTTATCTCTTCATCCGTTAAACCTTGGAAGAAATCCATTTTTTTTAATAAAGTTTGCCATTCTTTCATGATAATCTCCTTAACTTGTTACTAATTAATAAATAACTCTTTTTCAATACCGACGATATGTTCCATCATTTTTTTATAAGCTAAACCAGAATCCTTATTTTTTATCGCCAGAAAAATGGCATAATGTTCATCATATAATTGCCTCATCTTTTCATCATTGGAATAAAGGAATAACTGTCTAGCTTCACGCATTGACTCTTGCATCGTTTCAGAAATCGTTGTCATTAAACGATAAAGCATTTCGTTTTTTGAAGCTTTTACAATAGCCATATGAAATTCGATATCCGCTTCTTCCCCTAAACCTCCGTCCCCTTCAAATTTTTTCATCTTAGCGAGAATTTCTTCTAACTTATCGATGTCTTCAGATGTCCGGTTATCAGCAGCTAGTGATGCAGCACCCGTTTCGTTAAATTTACGTATATCAAATAATTGACGAATATCATCTTCTTGTAAAACTCGAGGAATCATTTTATTTGTAACATCAATATCAATTTTTTTTACGAATGTCCCTTCACCTTGACGAATTTCGATATAACCCATAGCCTTTAAAGCGCTAAGAGCTTCTCTAATCGCCGATCTTCCGACATTAAAATCTTCGGCAAGTTGTTGTACAGATGAAAGACGCTCTCCTGGTTTTACCTCGCCACTTAATATCATTTCTGTTAATTGTTCAGCAACAATTTCATATATTTTTTTTGGCTTTACTTGCTTTATCATAATCCAAATCCTCTCACTTTTTTAAGGGTTTATTTCCATACTTTTTTAATAAACTCTTTGATGAACTTAACTTCTACTTATAAATCTCTCAGATTCATCTGATGACTTGTCACACAATTAAGTTGTACCTATAAACTGGCAAAGTTTCAAACAAATATTGTATTTTTAATAGTAACAAACTAATTTTCGTACAAAACTCTTGACGATTATTATTCGTCACCATCTAAGAAGAAAAAGGGGGGCAATCTTTAACCAACTATCCAACTTTTACACACAAAAAGAGTGTCCCAAAATTATCAGTTCACTATAGAAACTAAAATAGACATAACTAGATTACATTCGTCTGTATTTAGTGCTACGTTAATAATTGACAATTTGTTTGAGACACCCTTATGATTTCATTAAATTGTTGTTTATGATTTATAATATTAACCCTTCTAATGCCAACATGCTATTATTTGACCAAATTTCCTCAAATGCTGAAAATGGTAGCGGATTCGTTCCTACACCAACCTCTATTGTAAACCCAGGTTTACCTGTCTCTTGGATAAACCAATCTTTATACCCACCATCACTGTCGGCTGTCCTTATTGGTTCATAAGAGCTTGCAAGAGATAAGCGTTCAACCATCTCTTTACTTTTCTTGGGTTCGAGATTTTTATAGCCCCAATAAATCACTTGGCCTTGTGAATGGAAAGCTAGAACATAAGCGAAATTATGACGTTGAGTTAAGTGATAAACCGCTTTTACTTCGGGCTCTGTTAATGGTGCGGTCCCACTATAATGTCTAGGCCAAGGTACTTGAGGGCTTTCCTTAGCTTCGATTTCCCAACCCGCAGGCCATTGGTGGTTTAAATCAACTCCTCGTATGTTACTCGACCAATGGTCAAAACGTCTTGCTCCTTTATTTATTTTTAATACCGATTCATAAAATGGATGCTCTTCATAAATACCTTGCTGTACAAGTTCGACTCCATCAGGATTGACCATCGGAACAATATACAACTTAACATCATTTAAAATTTCTCTTATATTGTAATGAAAAAAAGAAAGGTTCGATTGATAGCATTGTAATAGTTGTTTTAAGAAAACCATTAAGAATTTTGAGGTCAGCCATTCATTTGCGTGCCACCCTGCTGAATAAAAAACTTCCTTTTTACCAGAACCGATAACTAATGCATGAATCGGCTTTCCCATTACAGATTTTCCTATCTTTTGAATTGATATAATAGATGAAAAGTGTTTCTTTAACTTTTTTATATCTTCTTCAAGGTCTGTTGGACCATACTCCATCGTACATATATACGGCGAAGACACACGTTTAAAAAGCGTTTTCTCTTTTGGGATAATCATTTGTTCTCCTGGGTAAATATATTCACGATCATTATAGATGTGCTTATTAGCCATCAATAGTTCAAGAGGACGAATTTGGAAACGTTGTGCAACTTTATGAATCGTATCTCCCTCACGTACAAAATACGTTTGCAAAGATGTCTCCCCCTTTTATCAAGATAAAATGTTTGAACTAATCTTTATGCCTAAACTTTTTCATTTATGTGTTCGTAAAAAAAAAACTCACCGAGATCAGATCTCAGAGAGTCTTGATTCATATTTTTTTATTTGCCTAGTGTGACCTCTTTTCGCTCTCCTTTTTCAAAAGTCATTAAAGACGTATAACCGACCGATCTGGCTAGTGCGATGGCTTCGTCAAAGTCTCGTCCTACATCATCAGGAACATGTGCGTCGGAAGATAAGACGATTGGGACCCCTTTTTGATAACATAACTTAAGTAACCTAGGATCAGGATATAGTTTTCCTACAGGCTTACGTAAGCCTGCTGTACTAATTTCAACACAAGTTTTTGAATTGGCTAGTGCTGTCGTCGCTCGTTCATATTGTTCTAATAAAAACTGTTCATCAGTTGGCACGTAATTAAATATTTTTACTAAATCAAGGTGCCCAATAATATCAAACAAGTTCGATTGTGCTAAAGTAACTACTTGATCAAAATAGCCTTTATATGTTTCCTTAATGTCTCGTAGTTCCCATTCATGTTTGAATTCTCCTAAATCAATACCGAAATCTCCAACCCAATGGATGGAACCAATTACATAATCAAAGTCATATCCCCTGATAAACTCTGCCATTTCTTCATGCTTTCCAGGTGTATAGTCCATTTCAATCGACATCTTTACATCAATACCGTTATCCCAAGCTTGATGAAATAGACTTTTATAATCTTCCATATCATAATATCTTCTTGCATCTACCCAAGGGTTACTTAAGATATTTTTTGTTTGATAAAAATGATAAGCATGTTCAGAAATACCAAAATGCTCAATTCCTTTTGCTGTGGCTTGATCAGTAAATTGCTTTAAATATTGTAACGATAACGTTCCTCTTTCTAGGTGATTGTGATAATCTGTTAACATTTTTATCTCCTCTCTATAAAAAGTCTAACTATTTTAACTATTATAACCGTTAACTTTAATATAGTGAAGAGAAAAAGCTCTTTTTCATACAAAACGCTCATGACGTAACCGTTACCATCTCATATGGAAAAGGCGGATGATTTCCTTCTCTTCGCTGTGACCTTATAACGAATCTCAGAGGCTCGTTCACGAAATCATCCGCCTTTTTTATACAACCAATCACGAAGTTCTAGCTTCACATTTATAATGCAAAAGTCTAGTATTACCTTTCCAACTAACCAACAAACCAACTGTCCAACTTATACATACAAAAGAAGTGACGAAAAGGGTCAGTTCCTTAATTTTTCACTTTTAATAAACTTCCAACTTGAATCGTATCCCCTTTTATATCGTTCATTTTTTTTATTTCAGAGATTGAAACTCCTGATTGTTTTGAGATTTTCCATAATGTATCTCCTTGTTGAACAACATAGTTTCCTTTCGAGACAATTTTCAATTGATCATTCGCTAATATATTATCAGTATTCAATTCATTCCACTTTTTGATCTCGTCAATTGTTACTTGATAACGCTCGGCCAAACTCCATAAACTATCACCATCTTTTATATCGACAAGCATAAAACCTTTCATATCTGTAGTATTCGTTACCTCTAATTCATCACTAATATTAGAGGATGAAGCAACTTGATACTGCTGTTTCTCTAGCTCGTCCGATAAAACTAGAAAAGGGTCGATGGCATTACATTTTGACATCAACCAATTACCATCATGAACTTCAAAATGTAGATGGTCTCCTGAAGATCGCCCCGTGTTACCGACAGTCCCTATTTTCTCGCCTTCATTCACCCGCTCACCTTTTTCCACTAAGCGTTCATCGAGGTGGGCATATACTGTTTCAAAGCCTTCCTGATGTTCAATAAAAATGACATTACCATACGTATTAGAGTAGTATGATTTTTTGACTACTCCTTCATTTACTGAAACGACCGTTGTCCCTCTTGGGGCTGCAATATCAATCCCGTAATGCTTTCCATTTCTCGTTCCAAATGTATCGGTAATAAGTCCTTCAGTAGGCCAAATAAAATGAACTCGTTCATATTTATCATACGATTCTGCAAATGATACTGTAGTACTTAAAAACAATAAACCTATTGATAATGCTACAGCAATCACAATCAAAAAACGTCTAATATAGTCGTACATAAAATCCTCCTATTTTAAACTTCTTTTTTACTATCATCCTATGGAAAAACTTATTTATTTATAACAACAATATTCTTCATGACCCTACCCTCTCACCCGAGTATATACTCGTCAACTGTTCTCCCTTTCACTTCACAAACAACTCCGTTGAAAATGTTTGTTAAAATTTAGTCTTCTTTATAAACCGAACGTTTATATGATTTTCCAATAATCGTATTATTTATTCATTAACGAATTCGAAAGTTCACCGTTGTTCAACAAAAAGAGGTAGCCCGATTACGGCCACCCCTATATCCTCATTAGTATATTTAATCCTTAGTTTTATTATCTTTGAACACTAATGCACTACGTTCATATTCAACATCTTTTACACTTAGGCGAAAATTTATAACCCTTGCTATTGCAAAAAAGTAATCTGATAACCTGTTTAAGTATTTTAATACAACCTGATTAGTTTGATCCATTTTATCTAATTGAACAACTAAGCGCTCTGCTCTCCGAGTTACCGTACGACATACGTGGATAGCCGAAGATGCTTTTGAACCACCAGGTAAAATAAACTTCTGAATAGGTGGAGCTTCATCCGTATAAGCATCAATACGTTCTTCTAAAAAAGTAACCATTTCCTCATTAGCCTTTAAATTTTTTTCCTTGGATATTATTGCTAAATCGCCACCGCAATCAAATAATTCATGTTGAATTTTTTCTAATTCTTTAATGATATCCCGAAATAACTCTTCACTAAGTTCAGCAATCGCCACTCCTACAAACGAATTAAGTTCGTCAACCGTTCCATACGCTTCAACGCGAACGTGATCTTTGTCCAACCTACCACCGATTACACTTGTTTTCCCTTTATCACCAGTTTTTGTGTACAATTTCACTTCATACGCCCCCATTCTTTAATTACCTCTTCATTTTATTATACAAATTCCATCCTCCATGAAACAGTGTTTTTTTCCTTTTTTTCAAATTATGATATAATCCACTGTGAAAACAATATTTAGGAGGGTTTACAGATGGGAGTAGAAGAACATCGAAAGGAAGCACCGAAATCAGTTAATGTTATGATTATAACTGTTTCTGATACACGTACGAAAGATACAGATAAAAGCGGTCAGCTTATGAAAGAGTTATTAGATGTTGGTCCCTATGAAGTTGTCGACTATCATATCGTTAAAGATGAATACACAGAGATTCAAACATTAATTCGCGAGGCATCTGAACGCCCTGAAGTTGAAGCTGTTTTACTAAATGGTGGAACTGGTATTACGTTTAGAGATACTACATACGAAGCTGTAAGAGATATGTTAGATAAAGAAATGCCTGGTTTCGGAGAGATTTTCAGATATTTAAGTTATGCAGAAGATATCGGCCCAGCTGCTATTTTAAGTAGAGCAATTGCTGGAGTTAGAGGAGCAACCGCAATATTTTCAATGCCAGGATCGTCTGGTGCCGTAAAACTTGCGATGAACAAACTAATTGTTCCAGAATTAGCACACGTTATGCGTGAAATTTATAAAGATAAGAAGTAATAAGGGCTGCAAAAAAAGAAAGTGTCAGACACCGTTAGACACCAAATATAGACGGATAATAAACTTAATCGTCTATATTCAGTAAGTTCTACATGGTGTCAGACACTTAAGGGACTGCCCTTTTTTAATGTACAATTCACATTGTACAGTTGATGGTAAAGTTTCGCTTCTAAGCTTTACCATCAATAATTGTAAATTATAATTTAAAATGTTTCTTATGAAACAAGAACTTTCGTTCAGAAAAGTCTTTATTCATCAATTTTCGAAGGAAGGAAAAAGGAAAATGTCGTTCCTTCTCCTAATTTGCTGTGGACAGAGACATGACCGTTATGTGCTTCGACAATATTTTTCACAATCGCTAATCCTAGCCCAGTACCAGCTCGACCTCTTGTTCTTGCTTTATCAGCTTTATAAAAACGCTCAAAAACAAACGGTAAATCTTCTTCAGGTATTCCTGACCCCGTATCACGAACATCAATTTTTATTCCTTCTCTAAGTGGTGACACAACTAAAGTAACAGAGCCTTCAACACTCGTATGACGCATCGCATTATCGATTAAATTCGTTAAAACTTGCTCAATTCGATCACTATCGACCATAATTTGATGATCGACTTCGGCTATCTCAGCCCTTAATTGTATGTTATGATCTTTAGCTACACCTTGAAATTTTCTTAATACTCGCCTTGAAAATTCGCGAATGTTTATAGGTTCAATATTCAATTGAATATGGCCAGCTTCCATACGAGCTAAGTCAAGTAACTCATTTACTAGGCGTCCCATTCGTAATGACTCATCATATATAATTTTTGCTAATTCTTTTTTCTCTTCTTCAGATCCGGCAATATCATCAATTATTGCCTCACTATACCCTTGTAACATTGATATTGGCGTTCTCAATTCATGAGATACATTAGCGATAAAATCTTTCCTCAACTTATCATGCAATCGCTCTTCCGTCATATCACGCAATACAGCCACTGCACCACGTACAAAATTATCATCGTATAGTGGAGTCATCAATACAACCCAAGCCCTGCCTTGTACATCGACTTCTACCATCTGTTCCTCCTCAAGAGCAACTACTTGTTGAAACAGCTTTTTTATCGCCTTAGGTAGGTCGTCTGTGTTTTCATTGTTATTTGTACTTTGTTCAAAATGCCAAGCTTGAATAAATTGTTCCGCGGGCGGATTCGTCACAGCGATCGACCCTTTTCGGTCCAAAGTAATAACCCCATCGGCCATACTACTTAATATTCTTGACAACTGTTCTTTTTCTTGGTTAAGAGCTGTTAAATTTGTATTTAAAACTCTACCCATTCTATTAAATGCCATCGCCAAAGACCCGATTTCATCTCTCGTTAAAATGGGCATCTTCGTATCAAAATTCCCTTTAGCCACTTCTAAAGAAGCTTGTCTCATTTTCCGAAGTGGTGCAGTAATCCTTGTTGATAAAAAGAAGGCAAAAATTGTCGTCAAAATAATGGCGATACCAGCAGCAAGGTAAATAATATTTTTCGTCTGTAGTGTCGCTTCTTCAATCACTTCTAAATATTGATAAATATAAAGAACTCCACTACGATTTTGTACAAAATTTACAGGTATGCCGACAACGAGAACTTCATTATGAATCTCTTCACCATTTACATAAAACGGAAAATCACCACGAGTGACCACCACTTCATTTTTTGTAATGACTTCTGAAAGTTCGGGATCATTTTTAAATAATTCTATAGGAACTTGGTCTTCTTCTGGATAATACCAAGAATTCCCATCATCGATTAACAACATTAGCTTCATATTGTAATGATCAGCAAGTTTCATACTTGTAGACAGTGCAGTATCTTCTGTATCGTAATGTTCTAATATAGAAGCGGTCATATGTGCATGGCTTGTTAACCTTTCTTCTGCTTGATCAGTATGAAACTTGTCAAAATATTGCAATAACATTATTGTTAGTATCGTCAACACGACCGATACTAACAATAAAATTGTAAACCATAGCTTACCAACGACACTTCTCCAAAACATTATTCCTTCACAGCCTCAAACTTATAGCCTACACCCCAAACTGTAGAAATCATTGCTGCTGCTTCAGGAGATAAACGGTTTAACTTTTCCCGTAAACGCTTAATATGAGTATCTACAGTACGTAAATCACCGAAAAATTCATAATTCCATACATCTTTAAGTAATTGTTCACGAGCAAATACTTTATCTGGAGCTTGTGCTAAATAGTAAAGTAACTCGTACTCTTTAGGTGTTAAACTAATTTCGCTGCCATCAACTGTTACTCGATGGGCATCATTATCAATCGTTAAGTACGGAAATACTAAAACGTCTTTCGTAGATGTTTCTGTTTGTAAAAACTTCGTAGAAGAAGACCTTCTTAAAAGAGCTTTTACTCGTAAGACAACTTCTCGTGGACTAAAAGGTTTAACGATATAATCATCAGTACCTGCCTCAAACCCTTGAACACGGTTAGCCTCTTCCCCTTTTGCAGTCAACATTATGATTGGTGTCGCTTTCGACTTTCTAATTTCATTACAGACTTCAATACCATCCATACCTGGCATCATAATATCTAATAAAATTAAATCATAATTATTTTCAACAGCCATGCGAAGTGCAATTTCACCATTTTCAGCATCTTCCACATCATAGTTTTCTCTTTCTAAATACATTTTTAAAAGACGACGAATACGTTCTTCATCATCAACAATTAAGATTTTAGCTTCTTTTGACATAAATATCCCCCTCAAGCGTATAAGTTGATACTATCCTTCAAACAAATGAAAGATGAAATTCATCATACTTTCATTTTGTTAAAAGTTTAGCTTTTTTCACCATGAAAAATTATATAACCTATATATATAAGTATATTACATAATAATATATTTTAACATAACATCTACTTTTGACTATATTATTTTTACATGTAATTGACATTCAAAACCAAAATAAGCATAGCAACAACATGTCGCTATGCCCTTCTATGATTGATACCAACTAAGCGTATGAATGTAATCCTGCAATTACTAAATTTACGAAGATTAAATTAAACATAATTATCGCAAAACCGATAACACATAGCCATGCTGACTTTTCGCCATGCCAGCCTCGTGAAAGTCGTAAATGTAAATAAGCGGCGTAAAATAAAAATGTGATTAATGCCCACACTTCCTTTGGATCCCATGCCCAAAAACGGGTCCAAGCAATTTGTGCCCAGATCATTGCAAAAATCAAACCACCTAAAGTAAAGATTGGGAAACCTATGGCAATTGCTCGATAACTTATTTCATCGGCAGCTTGTGGGCTTACTCCTTTAAGCAACGGTTGTAATAATTCACCAATTTTCCTTTTCGTTATTAGTCGAACTAAATAATATAGCACTAAACCTGTAAATAACGACCAAATCACTGTATTTAAATCAGCACTTTTAATATTAGGGTGTACATTAAAAAATGGTGTCATCTGCTCATCGGTAAGAGGGACTGCTTCATTTGGTCCAACAAGTGGCGGAAGGTGATATACCACTTCAGCTTCCATTCCTTTTTCATCTACATAAGCAAATGGTGCTTCGTAATTTAGCCCACTAAAAATAGAAGAAATTAAGATATACCCTACAATACTTATCATAGAATACATGACAAACTCAATTGCCTTCACTTGCTTATCATTCTTTTTGAAATCGATGACCCTGAGTAAATAAATTAAACCTCCAGCAAATCCAATCGCTAAAATCCCTTGACCTAATGCAGTTGTAATTACATGGATTTTTAACCAAATACTTTGTAGGGCTGGAATTAGTGGTGAAACTTCTCTAGGAAACATCGATGCATACGCAATAATTAACATGACGATAGGCATCGTAAATAAACCTAATACATTAGTCTTATAGATAGGATATAAAATAACAAATGCAAGCGACATCATAATCCCTAAAAACGTAGTATATTCAAACAAATTACTAACAGGAGCATGACCTGCAACGATCCATCTCGTTACAAAGTAACCTAACGCAAATAGTAATGCGATTATTGATGAACTATAACCTAAAAGGCCAGCTATATTTTTTTCTTCACCTGCTTTATTTTTAAACTTTTTTCCTGTAACAGAAACCGCAAAAAAGATCGTAGCTGCTAAATATAGAAAAAAAGCAATTAATAATAAATTACTACTAAGTTGACTTAACTGGTCCATAGGTTAACCTCCCTTTTCTTTGAGTTTTGAGTTTTGAGTTTTGAGTTATGCTAGTAAGGCTTCGAAGTACCTCTTACACAGACTCAAAACTCTACACTCTTAACTCAACACTCAAGATTTCTTCTCTTCCTCTTCCACACTATCAATTGGCATGGTCAGTTCGGTTTTGCTAACTACCGCTTCTATATCTTTCTTTAAACCGTACCAATTTTTATTTGTATGAGCAGATACCCAAATTTCATCGTTCACTTTTTGGAGCCAAATTCTCCGATGCGTCCAGTACATACCTTGGACAAGTCCGACCATGAAAATAACCCCACCAACCATTAAAATTCCTAGGGTATAGTCTTTACGAACGACTAAGTTTGTCACGTGATTCATTTCAATGTCAACAAATCTTAGACGATGGGTATTTTCTCCATTAATATCTTGATTAGTTTGAATTCCAACAAAACTGATTTCTCCTTCTTCAATTTCCGGAGTAAATATTTTGAAAATAAATGCTGGGTTGTTCGGAATTCGTGATTGTGAAGCTGGTGTACGGTCATCATCAAAATAAAAATCCGGAAAATACTCAATGACTTCTACTTTATAACCGTTTCCTAAATCATAAATGGTTTCAGGGTCATATGTTGAAACATCAATACGACCAAACCGTTCTCCGGTTTCATTTTCTTCAAGTTCAAAACTCATTTCACTTATTTCATTTTGCTTAAATGCATATTGATAAAGTGCATAACCTTCAAATTTAAACGGATCATTCACTCGAATATCGTGGCGAGCAACCTCTACAAGTTCAGGCTCTCTGCCTACAACCCCATCGTCGATTCTTTGAAATAAAGTTGCGGAAGTTTGATATTTCCTCACAATCGGGCTCCCTGCTCTTACTAGTGCATCTTGAAATCGTTCATCAGTATCATCGTAAAAGTCGACGATAAATTGATCGTTTCTCAAGAAGAATTCTCCGTCGGTTCCGCTTATAACAACGGTTTCTCCTTCTCGAACCCAAATATTTTCATCTACATACATTCCCGGAAAAAATCGTAGCATACAACCTATTAAAAAAATAATAAGTCCAATATGATTTACATATGGTCCCCATCGTGAAAAGCGACCTTTTTCAGCAACAATATTTCCATTCTCTTCAAATAAGTTATATTTTTTTTCTTTTAATATTTGTTGTGCTTGTTCTATCGTCTCATCGCTGTCGTCTACATTAGAAACACCGTGAACACGTTGCCTCTGAAGAAAGCTTTCGTGTCGAGTTACCCGTTGAGTTTTTAATGCTCTATGTAACGGAACAACTCGGTCAAGACTACAAATGATGAGTGAAACCCCTAGTGCTGCAATTAATAACATATACCACCACGAGTTATAAAGATCATGGAAACCTAATAAGTAATAAATTTTACCTATAGCTCCATACTCTGCTTCATAAAAAAAAGTTGGGTTGGCGGTAGGTGGAATATACATTTCTTGCGGAAAAATTGTTCCAATACTCGAGGCTAACAATGTGACAACGATCAGCCAAATCCCGACCTTTACACTTGAAAAGAAGTTCCATACTTTATCAATCATTGTTTTATTGTATGTCTGTGAGCGGCGAGCAACGCCTTCATAGCGCATGTTAAGTAGAGCTTTTTCCTCTTCAAAAAAAGGCTTTCCACATGATTCGCAAATGACAGTACCATATGGGTTGACGTGCCCACACTCACATTTTGCTTTTTCCATTTATGAAACACCTCATTACTGACTTGGTACAATTCTCTGGACGTAATCTTCTACCATTTGTTCGGATAATGCACCAACTCTTCTTTCGATAACAATTCCGTCTTCATCAATTAAGAAAGTAGCAGGTAGTTCTCTAACTCCATATAATTGACTAACTTGTAAACCTGGATCTAATAAAATTGGGAAGGTTAAATTAAGACGCTCTACAAATCTTTCAATACGTATCGGTTGTTCATCAAAGTTCACAGCAATTACCTCAATGCCTTGATCTTTATATTTTTGAAAGTTATTTTCCATGTACGGCATTTCATACACACATGGTGGACATACCGTCGCCCAAAAGTTCAGAAAAACGCCTTTTCCTCTTAAATCGTGTAATTCAACTTCATTTCCTTCCATATCTTTCAATACGAAGTTTGGTGCAACCTCTCCAACCGAGACAATATCTTTTTGATCGGCAAAAGTTGTATAAAACGTATATCCTAATGCGACTGTTATACTTAACAGCACTACAAGCCGAGTTAAAAATCGTCGATTCTTCATATCTAACCCCCACACTTATATACTACTTTTACATATTAACACTATTAACACATTAGAAACAATTAATTACACTTATTTTTTTCTACAATTTCACGTAATTGCTTTACTTCATGAGGTCTTAGTTCTCTAGCTTCTCCACTATTTAACCCTTTTAAATTTAAAAATCCATACATTTCTCTTTTTAACTTTAATACAGGGTGACCGATTGCTTCAAACATACGGCGAACTTGGCGGTTTTTCCCCTCATGGATCGTAATTTCAATGATAGAAGTACCTTGACTTTTATTTCCTGACACAAACTTTACTCTCGCTGGTGCAGTCTTACCGTCTTCTAACATAATACCTCTTTCTAATTGTCGTAATGACTCACGTGTTGGGATACCTTTCACTTTCGCAATATACATTTTTCCAACTTTATATTTAGGATGCATTAATTGATTAGCAAACTCACCATCATTCGTTAGTAACAACAGACCTGACGTGTCGTAATCTAGTCTCCCAACAGGAAATAAACGTTGCTCAGAATCTATAAAATCAGTAACGACTTTACGACCTTTATCATCTTTAACACTAGAAATAACTCCTGTAGGCTTGTACAGCATAAAATATACTGGTTCCTCTCGGTCAATCGGAACCCCATCTACTTCTACTTTATCTTTCCTCGGCGTAACCTTCGTTCCTAATTCTGTAACTACCTCACCATTTACTGATACTCTTCCTTGTGTAATAAGCTCCTCAGCTTTCCTTCTTGAAGCTACTCCTGCTTGTGCAATCACCTTTTGTAAACGTTCCATTTTATCCACCCCATATTTATGATAAGATTTTCATTTCTAAATTCTTGTAGTTTTGAATTTTGAGTGTTGAATTTTTTTAGCATTCGCTTCGAAGCACTCCTTACTAAACTCATAACTCAAAACTCTTCACTCTTAACTAAAAAAGCAACATTACCTATTATAAGCAAAAATGACCTCATTTTAACAATATTTTATTATTTATATTGTATATATTTTTAAATAAAAGATTTAGGGGCTTCATAAATCTATCGCTTTTTGGACTACATCAGAAAATAAGGGGATGTCCCATAAGTGTCTGACACCATGTAGAACTAACTAAATATAGACATATAAATTTTATAATACGTCTATATTTAGTGCCTTACGGTGTCTGACACTTTGTTTTGGGCCAGCCCCTTATTTTCTAATGCTTCACGCTATGCGTGAAGAGTCAAGCTTTCGCTTGAATTCAGTCCAAAAAGCAGAGTGTAACACCCTTTTAAGAGAGTATTCTCAAAAGAGTGTTGCCTATAGTTATCGTAACATTTTTATTCATCAATAATTTAATTTTAAAGAGATCCAAAAACGATAGTTACAATGGTTATTGAAACAATTATTCCTACTACATCGGCTAAAAGGCCTACTTTAAGAGCATCGCCCATTTTCTTTATTCCAACCGCACCGAAATAAACGGTTAGCACATAAAACGTTGTATCTGTACTACCTTGCATCGTAGAGGCTAGTCTACCTATAAATGAATCCGGTCCGTAGGTTGCAATTAAGTCAGAGGTCATCCCTAACGCCCCTGTACCCGAAATCGGTCGAATTAATGCAAGTGGAACGATTTCAGTAGGAACACCAATCGCTTGAAGACCAGGCTTAATTAGTTCGATAAAAAAATCCATCGCCCCTGAAGCTCGAAACACACTAATAGCAACTAACATCCCTACTAAGTAAGGTATGATCGATACAGCCATTCCAAAGCCTTCTTTAGCGCCCTCTATAAACGTTTCATATGTAGGTACTCTTTTAATTGTACCGTATAGTAATATAAACATAATTAACAAAGGGATTAACCAAATTGAAATTGTACTAATCCATTCCATTATAATTCCCTACCTTTTTTTAAGCGCCGATAATAGAAAAAACGATCGATTAAGATGGCAGCAATCGTCGAACAAGTCGTTGCAATAATCGTCGTACCAACAATTTCTGTAGGGTTTACCGATCCATAATTCATGCGAATCGAAATGACCGTAGTAGGTATTAACGTAATGCTAGCTGTATTAATTGCTAGTAACGTAATCATTGAACGACTCGCTGAATCTTTATTACCATTTAATACTTTTAACTGTTCCATAGCTTTTATCCCCATTGGAGTTGCCGCATTACCTAACCCGAACATATTTGCTGTCATATTCGATAAAATATAGCCCATCGCAGGATGATTACTTGGAACTTCTGGAAAAAGTCTCGTTGCGATCGGCTTCATTATTTTTGCTAACGCTTCTAACAAGCCAGAAGCTTGTGCAATACGCATTAATCCTAACCAAAAAACTAAAATACTAATTAGTCCAATACAAATGGTAACTGCATCTTGCGCTCCTTTAAAAACTGCTTCGTTTACAGCCTCCATATTCCCAGTAATAGCTGCAAAGACAATCCCGATGGTTAACATCGCCATCCAGATAATGTTAACCATCTTTATTCACTCCGAGTACGATGAAAAATAAATCTATAAATTTTGTCCATAAACTCTTTTTCTCTTTTTGTAAGTCACCAGTAAAAGAAAGAGGCACTTCACCAATATTCGTCCCGTTTAATTCAATCGTTATTTTACCTACTGGATTAGGCGGACCATTTACTTGCCACTCATTCCCTTTAGGGGGGTTGTATAAAGTAATTTTTTTATTTACTAGTTCTCTTTCTTCAGCAGTTAAAGGATATTCAAATGTATAGTTAGCACTTACATTATTTTTATAAAATTCATCTTTTAAATTTTTTATGACTCCTTCTTTTACGACAGGGAGGACCGCAAATGATTCAAACCCCCAATTAAACATATTCATATGATCTTGCCAATCACTCGGGGCATTTAATGTCACAGCAATTAAGTTTATATCATCTTTCGTCGCTGTTGATACTAGTGTACGTTTTGCTCTTTTCGTATAACCGGTTTTTCCCCCAGTCGAGTATTTATATAATTGTGTCAATAATCGATTTTTATTTTGCCATATTCGGTCCCAATTTTCTCCTTCTTGAGGGGCACGATAGCTTTTCGTACTTGAAATTTCCTGAAATGTCTCGTTCTCCATCGCATATCGAGTTAACAGTGCCATGTCATAAGCAGTAGAATAATGCTCTTCATGATCATCTAAACCATGAGGATTATTAAACACTGTTTTTTCCATGCCGATCTCTCTCGCTTTTTGATTCATTAAATAAACAAAACCGTCTAGACTACCACCTACATGTTCGGCGATCGCCACTGCGGCATCATTTCCAGAACGAAGCATCAATCCATAAACTAAATCCTCGAGTTTGATTTTTTCTCCAAGTCTTAAATAAAGAGACGACCCTTCTGTTCCGAAAGCATTATTACTTACTTTTACTTTTTCATCCATTTTCCCTGATTCTATCGCTAAAATAGCGGTCATTATTTTAGTGATACTCGCAATTCGTAATTGTGAATGAGCATTTTTTTCATAAAGCACTCGTCCACTTTCCTGCTCAATTAAAATCGCCCCTTGAGCTGAAACAGAAAAATTGTTAGCAGACACACTTGATGTTGATATTGAAAATAGTAATAAGAATACTATTACTAAAATGTTGTATTTCATGAAAGATTTATTTACCATTTTCATACCCCGTCCCTTACATGTTTTGTACAAGTTTATGCACACCAAAAACGTGATATGATTATTAATATAAAAAAAGGATTAGTTTCGCTTTTTCCAACGAACTAATCCTTACGTGTTAATGTAAATATTTTTGAACTGTTTTTAAAACTTCTTCCATTTCACTAGCACTGTTTTTAAATAAGTCTTTTGCTTGTTCGTTCTCTGTTTGCAAGGAAAAAATTTCTAAATCCGCTTGAGTCTTTTTAATTGATGCAAGTAATAAAGGTTTTTCTTTCGGTTCAGGGACCTTTATTTTATCGTCAAACAAATCAACCGTTAGTTCGCCATAACTGTCTACCTGACCAATAAATACATTTTCAATCGCTATCCCTTGTTTTTCTAATTCAGCTTCAAGCCAACCACGATTTAAACCAACCGTTGCTAGAGCTTCATCCATTACTTTCCCGTCCATTACAATGGTTTGTGGTTCTTTAACTGGCGCCACCGGTATAAGCATATCTTTTGGTGTTAAAGGTTGATTTTCTTTTTTTAATAAAACATTAATATCCCCACTCGACTCTAAGACAGCAAATTCAACATCTGCTACTTTAAAAACATTTCTTGCCCTTAATTGCTTCAATAAATCGTCGGTAGTATATCGTTCCTTCTTCAAGTTTTCTTCCAATACTTTTCCGTCTTTAATGACAGGTATTCCTTTTCCGTGAATGAAATTTCTAAAAGATACACTTTTCAATGAGATGTAATTAACGACCCCTACAATTAAAACCCAAGTTATTAGCGCCGTGATTGAATAGCCGACCGGAATACCAATATGAAAGGAACCAACTGCTAAAATTACAGCAATAATAATCATTGCTGAAGCCTCAAAATACGAAAAATGGGCAATTGACGTTCTTCTAAAAATTTTGGGTGCTGCAAGTAATATCAAAAAAGCTACAGTTGTTCTAAGCAGAATCTCAACCCAACCTGGTATGATCATATTCCCTCTCCTTTCTATTTTAAAGAGGATGTTTAAAAAGTCCGGTAATCATAGCTTGCGGATCTCTTCGTTGGCTTGCTTCTGTGCTACTCATGTATTAAAAGCATACATTCCGTTGCTCGAAGCTTCGCCGCCTCGACCTCCCTCAGCTCTGATTATCCTCCTTTTTTAACCTGCATTTAAAGAGGATGTTTAAAAACCTTTATATTGTGGTTCTTCATATTCTAATTCACCAACCCGTGCTTCTATCTGTTGAAGTACTTTTCGAGTCTTTAAGCAGCTTTCATGAAAGGCATGGCGAGCCTCTTCATCTTCGGCCTTTAAAGAAAGACTATTTAAATTAGCTTCTATACTTTTTAAACTAGCTAAACATTGCTTTACTTGTGAACCGACCGTCATTTTACCGTCAACTCCTTATCCTTTCGGTTTAAATACAAGAGCGGCGATAAAGCCAAATATTATCGCGGCTGATATACCAGCACTTGTTACTTCAAAAATCCCGGTAATTACACCGACTATACCGTGACGTTCCGCTTCGGCCATTGCACCGTGAACGAGAGCATTACCAAATGATGTGATTGGAATGGTAGCACCTGCTCCTGCAAAATCAATTAACGGTTCATATAACCCCACGCCATCCAATACAGCTCCACTAACAACTAAAGCGCTCATTGTATGTGCCGGTGTTAGCTTCATGACATCCATTAACACTTGTCCAATGACACAAATAATTCCACCTACAACAAAAGCCCAAAAAAAGATCATCCAGTAGCACCTCCAGCTTCAATAGCAACAGCATGCGCGATACAAGGAATTGTTTCATTTTGTTGGAATGATAATGGCGATAATAATGCTCCTGTTGCTACTACTAACATACGTTTGATCTCGCCTTGTTTCATTCGATTTAATAAGTGACCATAAGTTACGCCAGCTGAACAACCACAACCACTGCCACCTGCTAAAACTGGTTGATCATCTTTATAAATTAGCAGACCACAATCTTGAAATTTTTCTTTATCCATTGGGATGCTATGTTTTTTAAATAAATCAAGAGCTATTTCTCGACCGATAGAACCTAAATCTCCAGTGAAAATATAATCATAGTAAGAAGCGTCAATATTACGATCCTTTAAATGTGCTGAAATTGTGTCAACAGCAGCAGGAGCCATAGCCCCCCCCATATTAAACGGGTCCGTCATTCCCATGTCAATTACCCTTCCTAAAGTTGCTGAAGTTACGACAGGACCGTCACCTTGTTTTGAAACGACGGCAGCGCCAGCAGCAGTAACTGTCCATTGTGCTGTTGGTGGCTTTTGACCACCATATTCTGTAGGATAACGAAATTGTTTTTCTGTTGCTGTATTATGGCTCGCTGTACCAGCTAACACATTTTTACCGTAATCACTATCAACGATTAACGAAGCTAACGCTAACCCTTCCATTGAAGTAGAGCATGCGCCAAACAATCCTATGTACGGTGTACTTAACGTCCTCGAAGCAAAGCTCGTAGGAGTTATTTGATTAATTAAATCTCCCGCTAAAAGAAATTCAATTTTTTCTTTTGTTAAACCCGCTTTTTCAATCGCCTTTGCACATGCTTCTTCAAACATTACTTTTTGCGCTTTTTCATAAGAATCTTGACCGAGCCATAAATCGGCGTGAATTGTATCGAAGTCGTTGGGAATTTTACCGTTCCCTTCAAATGGACCACAAATTGTGCCAGTTGCGATTATTCTCGGTTTATTTTCAAAAAACCAAGTTCGATGGCCTAACATCATTTTATAGTCCCCCCCATCCCACAATTAAAGTTTTAATGATGGCAATAACAAACGCAGCAAAAGTGCCAAATACAATGACTGATCCTGCTAGCTTAAACATATTACCACCAACGCCTAATACATAACCTTCTGTGCGATGTTCGATAGCCGCTGATGCTACTGAGTTTGCAAAGCCTGTAACTGGAACGGCAGTACCTGCACCTGCAAATTGGGCTATTCGGTCATAAACCCCAAAACCTGTTAATAAAACGGCGATAAATATCATTGTCGCCACCGTTGGATTCCCGGCAGTCCTTTCATTAAATTCAAAAAAGTGGACATAAAAAGTTTGCACAAATTGGCCAATAAAACATATGAACCCACCAACTAAAAAAGCTTTAATACAATTTTTCAATACGGGTCTTTGGATTTCATGTTTTTTTGCTAAACTATGATATTCTTGCTGTACAGGAGTTAAATTTTTCTTCTTTTGATCTGCCATTATTTTCACTCCTTTCTAATTTAAGAAATTTAATTATTTAAGTGAATTTCATAATTACCAAAAATGAGCCATATCACGCAACTATATATTGATCTTAGTGGCGAGAATAATGAATTATGAAATTCATTGATTTAATTTAAAATCTTATCCTGTCATAAAATCCTCAATTTTTTTAATCTGTTTTTCAACATTTTCTTTGTTGATCTTATTTTGATAAATCTTCCTTTCTAACTTTTCTAACTCAAGAAAAACTTTTTTGTCAGTTGAAACATGTACATTCGCTTCAGGAAATCGTTTTTTTATTTTGTCATGGGCCTCATTACGAATTCTATCTAAAAAGAAACGATCAAACTGTTTCACTTTTGCAGCTATATAAATGTTCTCTTCTTTATTTACTCCTTTTACTTCTACAACTTCTTCCATAGAAAGAACTAGTTGTTTCGATTCATCTGCTATCGTTTGATCGAACACTTTATTTGCTCCGATAAATAATGGCTTTACTTCTTCGGCTTGGCCACCGATATTACAAGCTGTAATTACTGAAACGAGAATAAGTATCGAAAAAAAGAAAGTTTTTTTCATTTTCATTCATATCAGTCCCATCTCTTCAAAAATACGGTATGAATTATTTTTTGCATGTTTATGTTTTTTATGTATGTAGGAAAGAGGGCAGTCCCAAAAGCTTCTGACATTTTTTAGGACTACCCACTCCTTTTACAAAAAATGATTTAAAATCCTTTAGTTCTTATATTGTGGTTCTTCTTGTTCAATTTCTTGAACGCGTGGACTTAATGTGTCAACAATCATTTGAGTTTGTTGAGCACAATTTTGAAACATTTGTTTCGCTTGTTGATTTTCTGTTTGAAGTGCAAATGTTTCAAAGCTCGCTTGTGCACTTTTTAATCCAGCGAGAGTTTGTTTTACTTGAGATGCTACAGTCATGTTAAAACCTCCAGAATTATTTATTAGTGAACTTTTTTGTTCAAATATTATTTTGATTTTTTTTCGTCATTGTATTCGCCCAAATGAATCCATACTTTAACAACATCAATCATTTTCATGTTTTGTAATATTTGTTATTCTTTAGATATAGGATTTTTTACATACATAACCATACAAAACTTTCATGTCGTCACTATCTAATATAGAAAATTGGTAATGGATTTTCATAAAAACTCTCATGACGATAAATCGCTACTAGCTAAAATGTAAAAGTCAGGCGGGAGCGCAGCCTAACCAACTGTCCACTAACCAACAAACTAACTAGCCCTGGAGGTACAAATGGACCATTTAATAATTTTTATAATAATTGCTGTAGTCATCGTTATTATATTATCGATATGTCAGTTAGTCGTTTCCTTCAAAATAATACATCGATTAAAAATGCAAAAGAATACCGAAACTGGAGGAAGCCGAAACGAAAATGATCTTTCAAGGCAATATCTAAAAGAAGAGGTAATTACGGCTGTGTTTTTAAAGATGTTTACCATTCGAAATGCTGTACATAAACAAACAACAAATCTTCATGTGAAATCGATAGAAAATACGCCAACCACTATTGGAATTAGTGACGATTTATTACAAAAAGCTTTCTCTAAAAATAATGTAGAACAAATTAACCTTTACTTTCACACATACAATAACTACCGCCAAAAGTATTGGGTTAACAAACATCATAAATTAAGAACGGTTTTTCCTGGAGATATTGCACAAAAATCAGGGGATGTCGGAAAAATGATGGTTGCTTCAGAGCAATTAGTTAAGCAACTCGATAAAATGCTCACTGAAATTCAAAAAGAAGAAAAAATGACTAATACTCCCATTTCCTACACATAATAAAAAAACTAAATTTTCACAGAAAATAAAGGAGTATTTATTATGAGGAGATTACTAACATTTATATTAACGATCTTACTTATTTCTGGTTGTGGGAACACTCCTGAGGACGGAGCAAGTATAAAAGGTTTGGAACAAAACGATAAAGATCCAAGTAAAAAAGTAATATTAGTGCTTATCGACTCGATGACAGGTTCAGTTATTGATCGAACAAAAGAAAAAGGGACGATTCCTTCTTTACAATTTTTAATTGACAATGGGCAGTATTATAAGGAGTTAGTTGCTCCATTTCCGTCAATGTCTGTCGTTATTGAAAGTACAATTTTAACCGGGAAGATGGCTGATGAGCATAAAATACCTGGTTTGAATTGGTATAAAGTTAACGAAGACCGCTATGTTGATTATGGGGCATCACTAAAAAAGTTAATTAAGCTAAGTCCAGAGCAAACGATCGAAGATTCCCTTTATCACTTGAACAATACACATCTAAGTCCAAACGTTACGACACTCTTTGAAGACTTGCATGAAAAAGGTTATTCAACGGGATCCGTGAATTTCATTGTATATAGAGGTCCTAAATCGCATTCAATGAATATCCCCCCTGTTTTTAGAGAAACGATCGGCTTACCTGAAGGTTTTAAAACGATGGGACCAGACTTACTCGCTTTCGGACAACTTGTTAAACCGAAGGCACTTAAAGACAAGCAGTTGCCAGAGTCTGTTTTTCGTAAACTGGGTCTAAATGATGAGTTTTCCGTAGAAGCAACAAAAGCAATCATTCAAAGTGAGGAACAACCAGATTTTCTAACTGTATTTTTGCCTGACTTTGACCGTGAAGCTCATGAAAATAGTATCCATTATTTAAAAGGATTTGAGCGAGCAGAAACCTTTTTCCAAGAAATATTAAATGGTTATGAAAGTTGGGATAAGGCACTTGAGGAAAACATTTTTATCGTATTAGGAGATCACGGACAAGATAAACTGATTGATAATGACGTTGAATTAACGATCGACCTAGAGCATTTGTATGAAGACTTTTCAATTGCTCCATTAGGGGACAAAGTAAGCGACTATGATTTAGCATTTGCCAACAATCATCGCATGACTTATGTATATGCTCCTAATCAAACTGAGGCAATACCTAAGTTAGCTAAAATCGCAATGAGCGATGAACGTATTGCAATGGCAAGTTGGAACGATGGGGAGTGGAATTACGTATTATCACCAAAATACAATGATTTCTTTCGCTTTAAACGTGGTGATCATTATCATGATCGGTATGACCAAGGATGGGATATTGAAGGAGAAGAAAAGGTAGCCTCTATAAAAATTGATGAACATAACAAAGAGTTAAAGTATGTCGACAATCCGGATGTTTTAAATCAACTAGACACCGCTCTTCAAAGCAATGATATACCTGCATTAATTTTAACCGCTAATCCAGGGTTTCAGTTTTATTCTGAAGGTGCTCCTATTCATGAGGGTGGTGGTGAGCACGGGGGCATTCATGCTAATGATACTCTTGCTGCCTTAATTATTGCTGGTACTGATAAAAAACCGAAGTATCTTCGCATGGTTGATTTAAAAGATTATATTATTGATCTTTTAGAAGAAGACAAGACAAACATTAATTAAGATCAAATTGCTTAAAAGTCGGTCGGAGCATTACACAAAGTGCAGTCCTAGTAGCAATAAATATAGTCATATTTTAAAGATGTCTATATTTATTCTGTATTGAAATGACACTACTAATACACCCTGACCGACTATTATTTCTCCTAAAAAGCGGCTTGTTTCTTAACGATCACCACTGCAATTGCTTTGCTTTTTGGAAGCGATCACTCACATAGTTCCAATCAACAACATTCCACCAATTATCGACATATAAATCTCTATTGTTTTTGTATTGTAAATAATATGCATGCTCCCAAACATCTAAAGGCAATAAAGGAACAACATCCCATTGGCTTAAGTTTTGATGTTTTTCTGCTTGTAATATTTCTAATCGTCTTGCTTGAGGTGCCCAAACTAAAATTGCCCAACCGACTGCCTCAACATTTTTAGCCGATTCTGAAAAATGTTCTTTAAAACGATCAAAGCTTACAAAATCTGTATTGATCTGTTCTGCAAGAGCTCCTCTAGGGTTCCCCCCACCTTTCGGACTCATCGCATTCCAAAATATTGTATGCAAATAATGACCTGCACCGTTAAAGGCCGCTTCTCTTTGCCAATGTTTAATTAAGTCAAAATTATTTTTTCTTCTTGCTTTTTCCATTTCTTTTTCTGCTTTATTTAAACCTTCAACATAACTTTTATGATGTTCTGAATGATGCAAGCGCATGATTTCTTCTTCAATATAAGGCTCAAGGGCATTATAAGCATATGGTAATGGTGGTAAGCGATGTTCTCCAATAGGTACCCTTTTTACTTCTCCTTCTTTCCTTTTTACAACAAGGCTACTTTCATCAATGAACAGATCATTGTGATTAAATTCGCGATAAATTTCATCTGCAATTTTCGAAAACTTAAGAATATCTTCATTAGAAAGAAGTTCTTTATTAACTCTTAATAAACTTTCTTCAAATTTTTTCACTTTACTATTTAAATGGCTTCGATGTTCGGCTATTCCATCACTCATTATTAAGTTGTTAGACCATGCTAACAATTCATTATAATACTGTAGTCGTTGTAACTGTTCCATTTTTCCCCTCCATTAATTATCATAAATTTTATTGAATCTCCGCAGATTACCTCGTTTTACTATATGCTCGCAAAGGACATTAGTGCAAAGAAAATAAATGCCGGACTTTTTCATACAAAAGAGGCTGCCCCACAAGTGTTAGACACTTATGGGACAGCCCTTTGAGCACTATTTTATTTTGTTTGGATCATTTTTGTTTGATAATCTGTTTCATAATATTCAAGTTCCTCACGAATTAACTGAAATGGTCCTTCAATACTAGACACCATTTCTTTTAACGAGGTAGGAACGGAGTAGGCAAATTTAATCGCATTCCTTCCTGTGTATGCCGCTCTACTATCTTCATACCAATTTTCGATTCTAGGGTTGAAGAACTCTTCAACACAATTATGATAAATCCAAAAAAGGGTTTTTTCTGCAGCTACTTTACGAAAGGTATTACTGTTTAAAATGATTTCACAAGAACTTTTTCCTTCATCACAAAATACATTAACTCTTCTTAAAGAAGCTAAAAGTTCACGATAATAACCTTCTTTTGGTTCCTGTTTTTCAGCGTTTAAATTCGATATCGTTACTTCATTCAAATACTCACTTACAGTTGTACTTATTTTTGCTAGCATTTCGTTCGCTAATGTAATTTGTCCTTTTACAAGACTATTACCCATAAAAATCCCCCTAAATAATTTGTAAAAATAAGATAAAATTAATAGACCATCAACAATTTACTCTATTATACGATAAAAAGTAAGCGAACTGTGAAAATCTAATCAAATAATCAAACTTTTCTCAAATTTTGTTTAATTTTCAACTAAATTCTCTTGAAGCCGTTGAAAAAATAAGTCAGCTTCTTCTAGTGCTGTATCATCTTCCTTTTCTGGAAGTGGAGGTAGTTCTCTTAAGGACTTCAATCCAAAATGATCTAAAAAATCATTCGTTGTTCCGTACAGTATAGCTCGTCCTGTCCCCTCAACTCTACCCACTTCCTTCACTAACACCTTTGATACAAGTGATTGAATAGGGCGCTCGGATTTAACACCTCTGATCTCTTCAATTTCCGCTCTCGTTATCGGTTGTTTATAAGCGACAATTGCCAAAGTTTCTAGTGCTGCTTGCGATAATGTAGCAGAGTTAGGTGAATTAATTAATCTTTTAAAATATGGAGCATGCTCTTGTTTCGTCGTCAATTGATAAACACCAGCTAATTCTACAATTTGCATTCCACGAGTTTCGCTCCTATATTGTTCGATTAAATTTGATAGTAACTCTTTGACCATTACAATATCAATCTCCAGAACATCAGCAATTTGTTTCTCGTCAATCCCTTCTTCACCAGAAATAAAAAGAAGGCCTTCAATAATTGCTTTCATTTCCATTTCATTTAACAAAAGTTTCTTCCTCCCATCTACATACTGAAATATCGCTAAAATTATTGTTTTGTTTACAAATGATTTTTTGTGCTTTCATGAGCTCTAAAACGGCTAAAAAAGTGACGATTAATTGCCCACGTTCTTGATAGTGAAATAACTGATAAAAAGACGTTTTTCCATTCATTTGATTAAGCTGTTCAATGATCTCTTCCATCCTTTTTTCAATCGGAAAATCTTCTCTATTTATTTTGGTTTTTCTCGGAATTTTTTGCTGTTTGCGTTTTAGTAATTGGTTAAAAGCATCAATCATATCATAAATACTTGCATTAATTTTTTGTGGTTCTTGTTTTACTTCTTCCACATAAGGGCTTAGATCGCTAGGTGTTCTGCTATAAATCAACCCGCGCTCTTTTTCTTTCTCTTTTAACGTTTCCGCCGCTCCTTTATAACGCCGGTATTCAATCAAGCGATTCATCAGTTCTTCTCGAGGATCTTCTTCTTCAACAAAATCGTGTTCATCATTAAATAATTCTTCTTCCTGCTTAGGTAACAGCATTTTACTTTTAATAGCGAGTAATGTTGCTGCCATTACTAAATATTCACTAGCTACATCTAATTCTAATATTTGCATCGTATGAATATAATTCATATACTGATCGGTAATTTTTGCTAACGGTATATCGTATATATCAACTTCAGCTTTTGTAATTAAATGAAGGAGTAAATCTAGAGGACCTTCAAAGGCATCTAATTTCACATTATATATATCCATAATTCCACCATTTTCGATTACTTTATTGTTTTACGAAACATAACTCATTAAAACACATCCAATATAATATTATAACATATTAAACTGCCTATCAGAATATATGACAGTATGAATGAACTTTTTATTTCAACAAGAAAAGCGTAGGCGCTGGAGCTAGACAACTGCCATAGTTCAAAAATTTATGCTTGCTTATCTTAGAACAAAATCGCTAACGCGACTTAATTCATCCACACCTAACGAGTTACTAAGAAAGCTTCTGTATACTACATATGTTATATTAATTAAATAGATGACATTGGAAGGAGAAATCAAATGTATCCAAAAGCATATATTGATTATCTAGTTTATTTCCATAGTTTTCGTGATTACTTTGAGTGTCATGAGGCTCTCGAAGAACATTGGAAACAGGAAGGGAAAGCGAATAAAGTTTGGGTAGGGCTCATCCAACTGGCTGTTGCTATGTACCATCATAGACGAGGTAACTTTAAAGGGGCAAATAAACAATTAATGGGAGCTATAAAAATTTTAAAAGAAGAAAAGGGAAAATTATCGGAACTAGGCATTAATGAAACTAAATTAATGGATTTATTATATGCTAAGCAAATTGAAATAAAGAAGCAGCTACCTTATTACTCATTATCCATTCCGCTTAACGATCCAACCGTTATTGAATATTGTAAGAAGAATTCCCAAGAAAAAGGGCGATCTTGGGGTGAGAAAAATATTAAAGTATCAATTGAGCTTATCGACAAACATAAATTAAGAGACCGCTCACAAATTATTGAAGAACGCAAACAGCAACTTAATAGGAAAAGAAACCGTTAGTTACTCACAGTTATCAGAATCACATTTCGCAAAAAATAAAGCTGTCTGGACACTTGGTACAAGTTTCCCATTATAAATTTCTTGTAAGGCTGAGATCATCTCTTTTCCTATCCCTTCTTCTCTAAAAGAAGGATTTACAGAAATATGATTTAGTTGTACAGTATCATCTTCCAATAAAGAAACCCCTACAATTCCGACAATATCTTCATCTTCTTTCCATAAATAGAGCTGCCAACGAGGATCTTCTTCATACTTTTTTATTTTTTGTTGCAGCTTCTTTACATTTTTTTCTTCAGGCATAAAAGCAAGAAGTCCCATAGAAATTTTTTCATAACTGCTTTTGTATTTTATTAACATGTAACATCCCTCTTTATATTATATTCGTAAAAAAATTACACAAAGCAAAATGATTCACCTAAATGCAATCATATGTTTTATAAGCTCAGTTTATTCATATTATACTACGAAAAGCCTGAAGGGTGAAAATATCTTTTTGAAAAAATAAAAGAGGATGTTCCATTGCATTCATCACGTTGTTACTATGATGATGATACTTCAATCGCATTATAACATCCTCTAAATATTTTTTTATTCGAAAGAACGTGTTAAGTTAGCCATTTCAATCGCAGCAGCAGCCGCTTCCCAGCCTTTATTTCCTGCTTTTGTTCCAGCTCGTTCAATCGCTTGTTCAATTGTATCTGTTGTAAGTACTCCGAAAATGACTGGAATATCATTTTGGAGGCTAATAGATGCAACCCCTTTTGAAACCTCACTACAAACATAGTCAAAGTGTGGTGTAGAACCACGAATAACAGTTCCCAAAGTAATTACTGCATCATATTTTTTAGAGTTTGCCATCTTTTTAGCAATTAGTGGTATTTCATAAGCACCTGGTACCCATGCGATATCAACATCAGCTTCGTCAACTCCGTGACGTTTTAGGGCATCCTCCGCTCCTCCTAATAGCTTACTCGTAATAAATTCGTTAAACCTTCCAACAACAATTCCTACTTTTAAACCTGATCCTACTAAATTTCCTTCATAAATGTTTCCCATGTTCTTCTCCTCCAAATATCGTAATTTATTTTCATTCGGTAATTCAAAATTTAAACTTACATATAAAACCAACATGACGATGCACCGTCAAGTATCTATTTTAATACAAAACCCTCGACAGAATTCCTTTACTATCTTCCATGTAAAGTCGGGCGATTTCCTTCTCTTCGCTGTAAACCTCTATCGAGTTTTAGAGGCTCGTTCAGGAAAATCGCCCTCCTTTTTTGTACAAAGACTCCGTAGCACTACCCTCACTAATTTTAAATTTTGAATTTAAAATTTTAAATTTAAAATTCAAAATTCATCTTAAAAGTGGAGCATATGTCCTAGCTTCTGTTGTTTGGCACGTAAATATTTTTCGTTATTAATATTGTGTGGTAGCTGAAGCTGTACGCGGTCTACTACTTCAAGGTCATAGCCTTTTAATCCTTTTATTTTCCTCGGATTATTAGTAAGTAGCTTCATTTTCCTTACGCCAAGGTCTCTTAATATTTGAGCTCCAATTCCATAATCACGTAAATCTGGGGCAAAACCTAACTTTTCATTCGCTTCGACCGTATCGAAGCCTTCCTCTTGAAGCTTGTATGCTTTCATCTTGTTTAACAACCCAATTCCTCTTCCTTCTTGTCGCATATAAAGAAGAATACCCTTTCCTTCTTTCTCTATTTGATCTAGAGCAGCATGAAGTTGTGGGCCGCAATCACAGCGGAATGAAGCAAATACATCACCCGTTAAACATTCAGAATGAACACGTACTAAAGTAGGTTCGTCTGGCGAAATATCACCTTTTACTAAAGCAACATTTTCTTTTCCATCAATAATATTCGAGTATCCGAAGGCTTTAAATGTTCCATATTCAGTCGGTAATGAAATTTCTACTTCGCGATTTACTAACTTATCTTTACGATTTCGATATTGAATTAAATCTTTAATGGTAATCATCTTCAAGTCATGTTCGTCAGCAATTTTTCTTAAATCAGGAACTCTTGCCATCGTTCCATCTTCCTTAATAATCTCACAAATAACTCCAGCTGGTTTAGCCCCAGATAACCTTGCTAAATCAACAGCAGCTTCAGTATGGCCTGCTCGTCTTAAAACTCCACCATCTTTTGCGACTAGCGGAAAAATATGACCAGGCTTTTTAAAGTCACTTCCTTTTGAGTGATCGTCAATTAAAGCAAGAACAGTGTCAGAACGCTCATGAGCAGATATTCCTGTTGTGTTTGTTTTGTGATCAACACTAACTGTAAATGCTGTCCCGTGTGGGTCTGTGTTATGATCAACCATTGGGAGTAATTCTAGCTGCTTTGCTCTATCTTCAGTGATCGGTGCGCATACAAGACCACGACCATGTGTAATCATAAAATTTATCACTTCAGGTGTTGCTTTTTCAGCTATAGCAACAAAGTCCCCTTCATTTTCTCTATCTTCATCATCACACACAATAACCATTTTTCCTTGCATTAATTCATAAATCGCTTCTTCAATTGGATCAAACATAAGATTCCCTCCTTGGTATACTTTCTAAAATCCCCCTAAAAAGAACAAGACATCAAAAGCAAAAGTTGATCATACAAAGCCTTTATGCGAAATATTCCACCATCTAAAATGTAAAAGGAGGGCGATTTCCTTCTCTTCGCTGTAAACCTCTAACGAGTTTTAGAGGCTCGTTCAGAAAATCACCCACCTTTTTTCATACAAAACACCATGACTAGTGCCCATCACCGTCTATATGAAAATTCGGTGTGCTTTTCTTTCCAACTAACCAACTTTTAATTGTTAAGCGATTTCTTATTTAAATCCATGTTCTTCTAAAAAACTCGCTGTTACGTCAGACTTTTTTGGGTTATCTTGAAACCTTTGTTGAATAAATTGTTCAATGTACTTTCCTACCATATCACACTCAAGGTTAACAATATCGCCTGTCCCTTTTTGTCCGATAATTGTTTCAGAAAGAGTATGCGGGATAATTGAAATGGTGAAAGTATCTTCAGTTACCCCAAAAACCGTTAGGCTAGTACCGTCAATCGCAATTGAGCCTTTCATAAGAATATATTTCCTTAATTCTGGAGCGACTTTTATCTCATAATAAACAGCATTATGTTGTCTTTCTTTTTTTACGATTTCACCAATCCCATCGACATGTCCAGAAACAAAGTGTCCGCCAAACCTTCCACCAGCAGCCATTGCCCGTTCAAGATTTACTTTTGACCCACGACTTAGGTGCTTAAGACTCGTATTTCTCACTGTTTCCGGCATCATATCAACTGTAAATCTTTCTTTTTCAAAAGATGTCACCGTTAAACATACACCATTAACAGCAATACTGTCGCCTAAATTAACATCAGAGAGCAACTTTTCAGAGTGGATCGTCATCACTATTGCTTCTCCTGTTTGCTTTATTTGTTCAATAGAACCGACCTCTTCAATGATACCTGTAAACATATTATTCCCCCTTTGGGATTGAAACAATTTTAATATCTTGGCCTAATTGTGTAACTTCTTTAATCATTAATTGAAGTGCATCTCCTAAATTCGGAAAACCAATTCCTGAGAATGATGTTGGCGCACCGCTTCCACCAATTAACTTCGGCGCTATATAAGTAATCACTTCATTGATGCATTTGGAGCGTAAAAAACTATCATTAACAGTACTTCCACCTTCAACAAATAAAGAGGTAATACTTTTTTCTCCTAAACATTTTAAAAGGTCTTCTATGATTATTTTATCACCGGCTAGTTCAATTATTTTTACTCCCAAATTCATTAGTTTTTCTTTTTTATCAAGTGGGGCTTCCCTTGTCGTAACAATCCATGTTTCGGCTTCTTTATCAGTAACGACTTTTGCTTCAACTGGCGTTCTTAGTTGGTGATCTAAAATCACTCGAATTGGGTTTTTACCACCGCTCTTTAATCTAGTCGTTAAGCTAGGATCGTCTTCAAGAACTGTGCCAACCCCAACTAAAATAGCGTCATGCTGATGACGAAGCTTATGAACATCTTCTCGCGCTAACTCACCTGTGATCCATTTACTTTCACCTGTAGTAGTCGCAATTTTCCCATCTAAACTAGTGGCTGTTTTTAAGGTGACGTAAGGAGTTTTCTTATCCACATAATGAAAAAAAACTTCATTTAACTGCTTTGCCTCTGTTTCTAAAACGCCAACTTCAACCTCTATGTTGGCTTCTTGTAGTTTTTTAATACCATTCCCAGCAACTAATGGGTTGGAGTCAAGTGTCGCAATAACAACTCGCTTAATTCCTTTTTCAATAATTAAATCCGCACATGGAGGTGTTTTCCCGTAATGACTACAAGGTTCTAACGTCACATAAATGGTAGCCCCAATAGCCGCTTCACCTGCCATATATAGAGCATGAACTTCGGCATGCCCTCCACCAGCCTTTAAGTGCGCTCCCATCCCTACGACTTTTCCATTATTCACAACGACCGCCCCTACCATTGGGTTAGGAGACGTTTGCCCTCTAGTGTTTTCAGCTAATTGTAATGCTAATTTCATATAAGTTAGATCGTTCATTTTCAGTCATTTCCTTTTAAAAGATTTAATTGTAAATAAAAATCCCTAAAGACATTGGTCCTCAGGGATTAAAAGCATCGCTAAATAAACAGGTAACACCTATATTTTTTCATAAACAAATCTATATCAATTACTCGACATAATCCTGCTTATAACTTATTGTCGGAAAATCATTTCCAACAAATTAAAATATAGAACATACCCATCAATTACACAATACCTTCTCCCATCCAGACTTTACTGTCGGCTTTGGTTTCTCACCAAATCCACCGCTTCACACACATATCGTAAAACGGGTCACGGGCTTAGAAGCAACAGCTTCATCACCGCCGGTTGGGAATTTCACCCGACCCCGAAGGTAGTTAACAAATACAGAAAATATCTGTACTTCTTTAACAACAATATTTAATTGTTTAATTTATTATATCATAAAAGTTGCGAAGCTTGTCTACCTTAACGTCGAAAATTGTTACAAAAACTTGTCATTGAGCTAACCAACAACCAAACTTTTACATACAAAACTGTCATGACGATTTAATCCACACCATCTAATATGTAAAACCCTCATAACGGTAATCGTCACCGAACGAAAAATGTCAGTCACCAGCAATAACTAAATAAAGACAAAGGGAATTCGCCTCTTTACATAGTTTTTATACTAGTGATCTGACACTTATCGAACAATTTCTTTAATTTATTACTCTTCCCAAACTTTAACTTCACTCATAACATCGTTAGGACGAATGCGATCTACAACATCCATTCCTTCAATCACTCGCCCAAATACTGTATGAACTCCATCTAAGTGAGGCTGTGGCTCAAAGAGAATGAAGAATTGGCTACCACCAGTGTTACGACCAGCGTGTGCCATAGAAAGATAACCACGTCCATGCTTGTGTGTATTACCTTCTGTTTCACATTTAATTGTATAACCAGGACCACCTGTTCCATTTCCGACTGGGCAACCACCTTGGGCAACAAAACCAGGAATAACTCGGTGGAACGTTAAACCGTTATAAAAACCTTCGTTAGCAAGCTTTTCGAAGTTTTCTACTGTACCAGGAGCTTCCTCTGGGAAAAATTCAATAACAATCTTTTCTCCATTTTCAAATGCAATACTACCTTTTTTCACGTTATGTATCCTCCTTAAATAGCTTGTATACTTTCGTTTTGAAAGTGCCTTAAATTTAACACACAAATTATTTTACTATATTTCATCAACAAAACACAAATTTATGAATTTCATAAGGTTGAGGCTGTTCCATAAGTATCAGACACTTAAGGAACAGCCCCACTCCTTATAACTAATTATTTTACTTCACAACCATCTAATGAAAGATCAAGACGAACAACGTCTTCGTAAGTTTCACGTTTTACTACTAGAGTACTTTCTCCATTTTCTACAAATACTACTGCTGGTCTTGGAATACGATTATAATTATTCGCCATTGAATATCCGTATGCCCCCGTACAGAAGACCGCTAAAATATCACCTGGTTTAGCAAACGGAAGGGCAATATCCCAGATTAACATATCGCCACTTTCACAACACTTTCCAGCAATAGAGTATGTTTCTTGGTTCGTTTCATTACATCTATTTGCTACAACAGCTTCATACTCTGCTTGATAAAGTGCTGGACGTAAATTATCTGTCATACCTCCATCTACTGAAAGGTAATGTCTAACTTCAGGAATTTCTTTTTCAGAACCCACTGTATACAAAGTTGTCCCTGCGTCTCCAACAAGTGACCTTCCTGGCTCAATCCATACTTCCGGAATTTCGATTGCTAATTTTTCTGCTTGGAATTCGATAGCATCAATCGTTGCATCAACATATTGTGAAACAGGAAGTGGTGTATCACCTTCAATGTAGCGAATACCAAATCCGCCACCAAGATTCAACACTCGCGGTACATAGTTTAACTTCGTTTTCCACTCTGCTAAATATGAGAATATTTTTTCTACAGCTAACGTAAACCCTGTCGTTTCAAAAATTTGTGATCCAATATGACAATGTAACCCTAACAATTGAAACGATTCATCATCAGTTACTTTTTGAATCGCCTCTTCAGCTTGGCCAGTAGTCAAATCGAAGCCAAATTTAGAATCTTCTTGCCCAGTCGAGATGTACTCATGAGTATGAGCTTCAACTCCAGGTGTAATACGAAGTAGTACGGATACGACTTTATTATGCTTTTTTGCAGCTTGTTTTAATAATTCAATTTCAAAAAAATTATCAACAACAAAACAACCAATTCCAGCTTCGACTGCCATATCTATTTCATCATAACTTTTATTATTTCCGTGAAAGTGGATTTTTTCTACTGGAAAGCCTGCCACTAAAGCAGTGTGCAATTCTCCGCCCGAAACGACATCTAAACTTAAATCTAATTCTTTAGCAAGCTGTACCATAGCGACGCAACTAAATGCTTTACTCGCATAAGCTACTTGAGCTTTTATGTTTCTCTTATTAAAAGCTTGCACGAAGTCATATGCCCGTTCTTTAATTAATGCAACATCATAAACGTATAAAGGTGTGCCGTACTGTTCTTGCAATTTTGTTACATCAACACCACCAATTTCTAAATGACCTAAGTCATTTACTGTACTTGTTCCATGTTTGTACATTTATTAAACTCCTCTCAAATCAAACGATATTTTCTCTAATTTATTTGAATTAATGAATTTCATAATTCAATATTATCGCCATAAAGTATCTATATGTAGTTGCGTTAAACCGCTCGCAACTACATATAGTTTGATATGGCTCAATTTAGGAATTTATGAAATTCACTCAAATAGCCTATATAAAAAGGTGACTAATGTAAGTTACATTAGCCACCTGGTAAAAGCTATTCGTAACCTCACGTTTAAGTAGTCCTCCACTGCTTTGGCAGTGACAGTTCGTTATTTATTCAATAACGAACCAGCGAAGATGAAGTGGGCCCCTTCACTTCTTCACTTCGGCAAATTGACCTTTCCAGCTGTTTCAACGCTTCCCTAGCTCCACAGTGTAATCATTCGCATTGCACCTCTACCTCATTAACAAATGAGGAACCTTTATTAAGTTATATCCACAAAATTTATACATAAAATTTTATCATATTTACTTTAACAACGCAATGTGTTAATTTGCTGGTTGCTTATGACGATTTTTCGTATTAACGATGCTAGGTCGCTGCTTTTTAATAGGCACTGATAACCTCACTAAAATATCTAAAAACGCTTTTGGATAAAAAGGTATAAACGGCCATAAATAAGGTGTATCTAACGGCTTCATACTTGCAATGATTAAGATCATCACAGTAAGAGCAATTAAAAATCCAGGTGCTTTAAAGAAGAATACAACAACTAATAATAATAAACGAACAAGCTTTAATGCAATACCTAATTCATAACTAGGCGTAGCAAAAGTACCAATTGCCCCTAAAGCAACGTAAAGAATGACTTCAGGGATGAACAAACCAACTTCTATAGCTATTTCTCCAATTAATAATGCTGCAACTAAACCTAGAGCTGTTGCTAATGGCGAAGGAGTATGAATAGCTGCCATCCGGAGTAGCTCAATCCCGATTTCAGCGATAATAATTTGGGCAAACACTGGTACATTTGTCGTCTCCTCAGGCCCAACAAAGTCTAACATTTCGGGGACCATGTCCGGTTGCATAACTAACAAAAGCCATAACGGTAAGATGAGTAAGGCAAAGATCATGCCTGAAAAGCGTACCCAACGTAAAAACGTACCAATAAGCGGTGCTTGGCGAAACTCTTCAGCGTGCTGAACGTGGTGAAAAAATGTCGTTGGCAATATAATCACACTTGGAGACGCATCTACGAAAATAACAATATGTCCCTCAAGTAAGTGTGTTGCCGCTACATCGGGACGCTCAGTATAACGGACAAGAGGAAAAGGATTTAAACCTTGCTTAACAATGAATTCCTCAACAACTTTATCCGCCATTGTTAAACCGTCAATTTCAATTCCTTCCAGTTCCTTCTTCACTTTCTCAATTAAACTTGGATCAGCGACATCTTTTATGTACGCAACACAAATATCCGTTTTCGAACGAACGCCGACTTGCATTATTTCATGCCTTAATCGTTCGTCTCTAATTCTTCTTCTCGTCAAAGCCGTATTTTCAATAATGTTTTCAGTATAACCATCGCGTGCGCCTCTAACGACTCTTTCAGTATCTGGCTCTTCAGGACCTCTGCCTGGATAACTACGAACATCAATAACTAAAGCCTCTGTCTCACCTTCGATTAAAATAAATATGAGGCCTGATAACATTTGGTCTACAGCTTCATCTAATGTTTTTACTGGTTCTACTTGAACATGAGTTAATCGATTCTCAATTTGCTGTTTCACACGAAGTTCTCGTTTTTCTGCAGCATCCAAAAACATTAATTCTTTTAATAATTCAATAATATTTTGAATATCACAAAGACCATTTACAAAATAAATTTGAACTTCTTTATCTAAGATCGATAATTTTCGAACGCCGACATCAAAACTAGTACCCATTCCAACTTTATCTTTTAGGTATTTTTCGTTTTCGAGGATCGTACTTGAAACTTTTTGCTTCGCATTATCTGCATTGTTTTTTTCAACAATATCATTACTCACGGTACTCGCTCCTTTCTAAAATAAGTTCAACAGCTTTTTTCGTAATTGGAGCCCCCTTATCAATTTCATCTTTCCCTGACATTTTCCCAATATCCCCAATGCCAACAATAAAGGGAATGCCTAGTTCATTTAAGTTATATACCGTATCACCATTTATTCTTCCAACCTCAATATCTGGCAACCCAAATTTATCTACACCATACTCGGTTAAATTCCCATTTCGGTCTATACTGACATCCACTTTTGCCCATTCATTATCATGAGTTTTCGAAGCTACGGCAATTGCTCCAATAATTTTCAACTCACTATGAGTAGCAACATAACGTAATGCCTCCTCACCTGGACCTTCTTCTGTATAACCACAATCGTCAAACATAACAAGCACTGGATCATAAGGCGTTTTATTAATTAAGCGCACTATTTGTTCACCTGATAATTTCGTTGGATTCCCCCACGAATTTGTGATACACCGTCCTCCAATTTCTTTTGCAACAAGTTCTACTGCTTTTCTAGCTGATTCATCACCATCTGTTATTAAGATCACCCTCTTCTTTTCCATGGTTTCATCCTTTCGGTTTGAAAAATATGGCCACTAAAAATCCAAATAAAATCGCAGAGGAAATTCCTGCTGAAGTAACTTCAAAAATCCCCATCCCAATTCCTAAAAATCCAGATCTTTGTGCTTCTATCATCGCACCGTGAACTAAAGAGTGACCAAAACTAGTGATTGGTACGATCGCACCTGCTCCTGCAAAATCAATAAGGCGATCATAAAGGTGAAAACCATCTAAAAGAGCGCCGATAACAACTAAGGAGCTCATCACATGTGCTGGTGAAAACTTGAAAAAATCTAACATTATCTGTCCTACTACACAAATAAGTCCACCAACTGTAAATGCAACTATATACTCCACTACGCACTCTCCTTTCAAGTCTTCATTTCGCTAATTGTAGTAAGAACATCATAATCATAAGTTGCCTTTATAGTTACCAAATTAACTAGTTTTCATTAACGATTCGAGTAATCATCTTCATACTGAAATGAAACACCGTGCGCTATACACGGGATTGATTCGTTTTGTTGAATCATTAATGGATTAAGTAATGCTCCCGTCGCCACTACAAATATTCGACGTAATTCTCCTTTTTTTAATTCATCAAATAAACGGCTGAAAGTAACTACCGCTGAACAGGCACAACCACTACCACCTGAAAAAACTTTTTGATCTGCGCTATAAATTAAAATTCCACAATCATGATGGTTATTATAAATATCAATTCCTTCTTCAAATAATAAGCTCTTTAAAATTGGTGTTCCTACTCTAGATAAATCACCCGTTACAATCGCATCATAGTCTTCAGGTTTTCTCCTTAAGTCTTGTAAGTGAGTTTTAATCGTCTGTACTGCCGCTGGAGCCATTGCAGCTCCCATATTAAAAGGACTTGTTACACCGAGATCTACCACTTTACCAACTGTTGCAGATTCTACTCTTATTTTGGATTTTTTTTTACTCACATATGCAGCGCCTGATCCAGTTACTGTATACATCGCTGTACTCGGTTTTTGTCCACCAAATTCTGTAGGATACCGAAATTGCCGTTCAGCAGTTGCAAAGTGACTACTCACAGCAGTAACGACATGCTCAGCAAAGCCTCCGTCCAATAAGACTGAAGCTAATGTCAAAGCTTCCATTGAAGTTGAGCATGCATTAAACAACCCGAAAAAAGGAATTTCCTTTTCTCTTGCCACATAACTAGCAGTAATATTTTGATTTAACAAATCCCCGCCAAGAAAAAAGTCAATTTCTTCATTTTTTTTATTTGCCTTTTGTAAACATAACTCTATTGCTTCTGACATTAACTTCCGCTCAGCTAATTCCCATGTAGCTTCACCACAATATAAATTATCATAAGATTTGTCGAAACAACCTTTTAGTGGGCCCTCAGCTTCTTTAGGGCCAACAACACTGGCTGAACTTTGAACATATATTCCATTGTTGAATTGCATCGTTTGGCTACGCATTTACTTCCTCCGACTATTTATGAAATTAACGTTTGTACAAGTAAACGAATCATACTTACGATATAGGCAGAAACAACCCCGAAAACAATGACAGCACCAGCAATTTTAAACATATTCCCGGCAATTCCGAGTACAACCCCTTCACTTTTATGTTCTAGAGCACTACTTGAAATGGCATTTGCAAACCCGGTAACCGTGGCAATTGATCCTGCACCAGCAAACTGTCCTATTCGATCATAAATACCTAGCGCCGTTAAAACAGATGCTATTAAAATTAACGTTCCTAGCATTGCACTAGCTACCGTTTTTTCTGTTAAGTCAAAATAATAAATATAAAGATTCGCTATCCCTTGCCCAATTGCACAAATCACTCCCCCAATCAAAAAAGCTTTAAAGCAGTTTTTAAAATAGGAGGGCTTAGGCTGGAATGGTTCGATCGCTTTTTTATATTTTTTTTTATTTTTTTCCAATTGATCTTGATCCATAGTTACCCCTTCTTATCTATCTACAAAGTAGATCCAGTGAAATAAAGATCCTAAAATTTTGCCAAAAACAATCGCCATTAATAAATAAGTAATTTTATCTGCAACTCCGACACGTTTAGCTAGTATCGGGAAAACATTTAACACCTCTGTTAATGCGGCTGCTAATAAACCTACAAAAACACCAGCAAAAAGACCAACAAAAGCTGTTGTTATGCTAGGTAATTGAAAAGTCGGCTCCCATAAACTTAACCACGAGCCAGTTATAGCACCTACAACGACTGCCCATTCATAATACCTAATAAAGTTTTTCGTCTTCGTAAGTTGAGTTAATCGAGGAATTACTCCTAAAACCGTTAAAAAGGCAACAAAGCCTGCTCCAACTGCTAACCCACCACTTAAACCGATAAGCATGGAAACTAAATAATTAATGATCATTGATTTTTGTTTCACTTTCACCATTTTCGTGGATAGAAACATAGTGATCTAACGCCTGTTGATAATTAAACATTTCAACTTCTAAAGGACTCGGCTCTTCATTAATTCGTTTTTTAAATAAATGATTAAAAAATAAAACCATCCCTAATCCAAGGCCAATTGAGTATGGTATTTGTAATAATAGCGGTTTCGGATCATCCTCTCCTGTAATGATTGTATAGAGCTTCCGGTGAACTTCCTGCATGCTTACATCTTCATGGAAATTCATGACCGCAAGGCCTGCTCCAATGAATAATAAGACCCATATCATTAAAAAAAAGAGCGGTCTTAAAGGTTTTTTCTTTATATAAACCTCAATAATCGTTTGTGCTGCTCCCATTGTTTGAACTTCAATATTCGGATATTTTTCATTTATAGCTTTAATAACCTTCATGACATCTATAACAATGAATTTCCTATCTTCTTTTATTACTTGGTGAATCGGTATAACATTTACTAATTGACGAACGTTATCACTTGCGACAATTTGAGCTAAATCACCCACTTTTACCGTTTGTGAATTAACAGCTTGTACCCTATGGCGCATTCGTATGTAAACAATCTCATCCTTCATTTATCCCCCACCTTTATAGAAAAGTGTAAGCGCCTTGATCAGCCCTAAAAGCGCTGGAGAGCCAGCGAGAGTTTATCCCCTCTTGAATTGACTTCTTCGAGTAGATAAACATCGGTGGATCGAAGCGCTCGAGAAGCTAGGCGCTGAAACTAGACATTGAAAAGTGTAAGCGCCTTGATTGTATACTACTGATTGTTTTTTAGTATGGATGGAACACCTCCATCTCATGCGTTTAATTAGAAAAACAAGACTTGTCTCAATCGATAAGCTTAAAAACACAAAGACCAAATGGCTAGTCAGCCATTTGGTCTTTGTGTTTAAATAAAATATTTTTTGAAATCTATTCAGACTGATTGAAAACGCTTGTCAGACGAGGCGTGAACCCTTGAGGACAGCGGAGTTACCATAGAGGGTAATGAGCATGAACTCAAGGGTGAACAACGACGTGTGCAAGCGTTTGCGGGCAGTCTGAGGCCAAATGGCTAGTCAGCCATTTGGTCTTTTATTTGCTTTAGTATTTTCTTTTCAAGCCTAGAAACTTGCACTTGGGAAATTCCTAACCGCTCAGCAACTTCAGACTGAGTTTGGTCTTTATAATATCTCAAGTATACGATTAATCGTTCACGCTCATTTAAATGGCGAATTGCTTCTTTTAAAGCAATTTTTTCAAACCATTTATTTTCTGTTTGATCCGCAATTTGATCTAAGAGAGTGATTGGATCACCGTCGTTTTCGTATACCGTTTCATGGATAGAAGATAAGCTTCTACTTGCTTCTTGAGCAAAGACAACTTCTTCAGGAGTTATGTCTAGCTTTTCTGCAATCTCAGCTACAGTTGGTACACGACCTAACGTTTTCGACAGTTCATCTTTCATTTTCCTAATTTTATTCGCAGTTTCTTTTAATGATCGACTTACTTTTACTGTACCATCATCTCTTAAAAACCTTTGAATTTCTCCGATAATCATCGGAACTGCGTAAGTAGAAAACTTTACATCATAAGACAAATCAAATTTATCGACAGATTTAATTAAACCGATACAACCAATTTGAAACAAGTCTTCCGGGTCATACCCACGATTCAAAAAGCGCTGTACTACTGACCAAACTAATCTTGTATTACGATTTACAATAATATCTCTTGCGTCTTGATCGCCAGTTTGGCTTTTAGCGATTAAAGCTTTTACCTCTTCATCTGTTAAGTACGTTTCTTTTTTTTCGTTTTTTACCTCCACATCCATAAGCAGAACCCCTTAATTGCATAAAGCTTTACTTTTTGAAAGTAACTTCGTTAAATGAACTGTTGTTCCAGCTAACGGATTTGAAACAACTTTGATTTCATCCATAAAGTTTTCCATAATTGTAAAGCCCATGCCAGATCTTTCTAACTCTGGTTTGGTTGTATACAATGGTTGTCTTGCTTCATCGATGTCGTCGATACCAATACCTTCGTCTTTAATTGAAATTTTTACCACATCATTTTCAAGTAGAACTGATATATACACAATGCCCTCAGGGTTATTTTGATAACCGTGAATAATCGAATTAGTTACAGCTTCAGAAACAACGGTTTTTATTTCAGTTAACTCATCCATTGTTGGATCTAATTGAGCAACAAATGCTCCGACAGTTACTCGAGCAAACGATTCATTTTGACTAAGGGCGGAAAACTGAAGTTCCATAATGTTTTTCATTATGCCACCCCCAATGTTTCTAGTGCAAATTGCTCATTGTCAGCTAATCTAACAATCTTAAATAATCCAGACATTTCGAATAAACGTTTTATCGGAGGCGTAATCGAGCAAACAACCATTTCTCCACCATTATTTGTTATTTGCTTATATCGTCCTAAAATGACACCCAACCCTGAACTATCCATAAATGATAAGTGTTCTAAATTAAAAACTAAGTGCTTGTATTTCCCTGTTTGTAATTCACTATCAACTTCTTTTCGTAACATTTCACTAGAATGATGATCTAACTCTCCATTTAATCTTACACAAAGTATCGCGTCTTTTTTCTCCATTTTAATGGTTAAGCTCACTTACACTCACTCCCTATCATAAATAAACATTTACTTCACAATTTTTCTTAAAAGCTTAATTAATCCATAGCAAGAAAACTACTTTTACTTTAAAACGTTAATGAATTTCATAATTCAATATTATTGCCATTAAGTCTCTATATGTAGTGCGTTAAACCGCTCGCAACTATATATAGTTTGATATGGCACAATTAAGATAATTATGAAATTCACATATTAAAAAGTAAAAGTATTATTCTTAAGAAATATTGTGCTAGAAAGTGATTTCTATAAAGTTGTCTTTCAATCCTTCTTACTGACAAAACTAGTGCTTATTCGGCAATAATAGAAAATTATTTTATGAAGGGTACTCATTTTTATTAGAAGGTATCTATACAAGATCTCTCAAGACGATCAATCGTCACCATTAATTATGTGAAAATTCCGGACGGTTTCACTCACTTCGCCGTGACCTTCTAACGAATCTCAGACGCTCGTTCGCGAAACTCGCCCGTCATTTGTTTTACATAAAAAACGATCCTGACGATATACCGTCAATTTTTAACATAAAAATCAGGTAAATCAGGTTTTTCCATTCCAACTTACCAACTGTCCAACTACAAAATGAGTACTCCTAAATTTCACATTACGATTTACCACCAAACTTTGCAGTTGTTCGTTTGAAAAGTTGCCACCAAGAAGCGACTCCAACATCATCATTCGCTACTAGAGGTACTTCAGCTAAAGTCTTCCCTTCTTTTTCAAGGCGGAGCAAACCAATTTGATCACCTTTTTTAATCGGTGCTTTTAAATTCTTATCTAGAGAAATATCTTCTTCCACATTTTCAATATTTTCTCCCTTTTTCGTTAATACAGAAACCGTTTCCGAAGTTACTACTTCAACTGAAGGCTTTTGGCCTTTACTAACTTTCGATTCGGTGATCACGTGACCTCGTTCATAAAGGTTGTGTGTAGTATATTGACTAAATGAATAATCTAACATTTCAGTTATTTGCCGATTTCGTTCTTTTGGTGTTTCAGCTCCCATGACAACCGCAATTACACGCATATCATTTTTCTTAGCTGTAACAGTTAAACAATATTTTGCTTCACGAGTATATCCTGTTTTCAGGCCATCTACCCCTGGGTAAAACTTAACTAATTTATTAGTATTAACAAGCCAAAATTTATTATCTGTATCTTGCCTCAAATAATCTTCATACAAACTAGTGTAAGCGAGGACATCTTCATATTTTAACAGTTCCTTTGAAATGATCGCCAAATCAAAAGCCGTAGTATAATGATTTTCGGCAGGTAAACCATTTGAATTTAAAAAGTTAGTATCGGTTAACCCAAGCTCTTTTGCTCTATCATTCATCATTGCTACAAAATTTTCTTCGGAACCGGCTAAGTGCTCAGCCATTGCTACTGATGCATCATTTCCTGATGCAATCGCAATACCTTTAAGCATTTCTTCAACTGTCATTTCTTCACCAACTTCTAAGAAAATCTGCGATCCTCCCATTGAAGCTGCCCGTTCACTTGTTCTTACTTTTTCATCAAGTGTTATTTTCCCTTGATCTAATGCTTCCATGATTAAAAGCATTGTCATAATCTTTGTCATACTTGCTGGTGGTAGCTTTTCGTTACTATTTTTCTCAAACAAAATAGTCCCGGTATCTCGCTCCATTAAGATAGCTGATGATGACTCTTTTGCTAAGTTTACTTTTCCTTCCTCAGCAATTGCTGTTAATGGAAAAGTAGACAGCAGTAATGTTACCGCTAAAAAACGAACAAAAAATCCCCTCATTATCAATATCCCTCCATTCTATTCTCTAGCATTTTTTCCACTTCCCCCTTTTTTATACAGCTTATGGAAAAAATAAGTACTAATTTATAAAAAGTCTGGCACGAGCACCCAAACCAACTATCCAACTATCCAACAAAAAAAGATGCCATTGCCCACAAAAAATAGGGTAATGACATCCTTTAAAAATTAGTTATCTTATTTCTTTATAAATTAACGTTGGAGCACTTACTTCTTCGTCAGAAATTTTGTACGATTCATAAACTCTTTTTAAGCATTCGTCAACATTTTCTTGATTGCTATGAAGTGTTAAAAGCGGTTCACCTTGATTTACGTAGTCTCCAATTTTTTTGCGTAGTTCAATTCCTACCGCTAAGTCAATCACTGATTCTTTTGTCGCACGCCCTGCACCTAAAATCATTGCTGCAACACCAACTTTATCGGCAATGATTTCGGAAACGTAACCAGACTGTTTTGCCTGCACATCAATTTTATACTTTGCTGTTGGCAATTTACTTACATCATCAACAACAGAAACGTCGCCACCTTGTGCGCTTAAAAATGTTTTAAACGTTTCTAAAGCTTTTCCTGAGGAAATTGCTTCTTCTAGCTGTTCACGAGCTTCAGTTAACGTTTTCGCTCCTCCTCCAAGAACTACCATTTGACTACCTAAATTTAAGCAAAGCTCCATTAAATCACTTGGACCTTCACCTTTTAACGTATTAATTGCTTCTTTTACCTCTAGTGCATTTCCAATAGCAAAGCCGAGAGGTTGGCTCATATCAGAAATAACGGCAATCGTATTCCTACCTAAGTTATTTCCGATATCAACCATTGCTTTTGCTAACTCTTCAGCTTGCCTTAATTCCTTCATAAATGCTCCAGCACCCGTTTTTACATCCAAAACAATCGCATCGGCTCCTGAAGCTATTTTTTTACTCATGATCGAGCTTGCAATTAAAGGGATTGAGTTAACTGTTGCAGTAACATCTCTTAACCCATAAAGCTTTTTATCAGCTGGTGTTAAATTGCCACTTTGACCGACAACTGCTACTTTATTTTTATTTACTAAATCAACAAATTGCTCACTCGTTATTTCGACAGAGAACCCTGTTACAGCTTCTAATTTATCAATTGTTCCTCCTGTATGACCTAAGCCTCTACCGCTCATTTTAGCAACCGGAATTCCGACACTAGCCACTAGAGGGGCGAGTACAAGTGTCGTTGTATCTCCTACACCGCCAGTACTATGCTTATCTACCTTTACACCTTCAATAGCTGTTAAATCAATTTTATCTCCTGATTCAACCATCGCCATCGTTAGTGCTGCTCGCTCATCATCACTCATATTTTGAAAGAAAACAGCCATTGCAAAAGCACTCATTTGATATTCTGGTATTTCTTCTTTTGTATATCCTTCAATGATAAAATTAATTTCATCTTTAGAAAGCTCGACACCATCACGTTTTTTTTCTATTAAATCTACCATTCTCATCGATCTCACCCATTTCTTAGTATTGAGTTTGAAGTTTTGAAGTTTTGAGTGTTGAGTGTTGAGTTAACTTTTAGGTAATGCTTCGAAGCGATTTCCCTAGCAACTCAAAACTCTTCACTCATAACTCAACACTCTTAAATTTTCGGTAATGCTTCTTTCACTAATTGAATAAACTTTGGCTTTGTACGCGTAGCTGTTTCCATTACTTGTTCGTGAGTAACGCCTTCTATCTCTTCACCAATCGCCATATCTGTAATACAACTAATACCGATGACATTCATATCCATATGCCTAGCAACAATAACTTCTGGTACCGTTGACATTCCAACAACGTCTCCACCCATTTTTCTAAGCATTATAAGTTCGGCACCTGTCATATATGTTGGTCCAGAAATAGCTGCATAAACACCTTTTTGTAGATTAATTCCTACACTTGCTGCCACTTCTTCAAGAATTGGTATGTATTCACGAGTGTACGCCGTACTCATATCTGGGAAACGTGGACCGAAATCACCGTGATTTGGGCCAATTAGCGGATTGTCTCCTGTCATGTTAAGATGATCTGTAATAATCATTAAATCTCCTGGAGCAAAGTCTGGATTCATGCCACCACAGGCATTAGTCACAATCATTTTAGATACTCCTAAAAGTTTCATTACACGGACCGGAAAAGTTACTTCTTGCATTGAATATCCTTCATAATAATGAAATCTTCCTTGCATCGCTACAACTGCTTTGCCATTTAGTTTCCCAATGACGAGTTGCCCTGCATGACCTTCTACAGTCGATGTAGGGAAGTTTGGAATTTTTTCATAAGGAATTGCTACACGTTCTTCGATCTCATCAGCTAATTCTCCTAATCCAGACCCAAGGATTAGGCCAATTTCTGGTGTCACATTAATTTCTTTTTTTATAAATTCAACGGTTTCTTTTGCTTTATCTAATATTTGTTCCACTATGCACACTCTCCCAATTAATTCATTTCTTTGACAATTTCTTTTACGAAAGTTAAGAAATTAGCTTTTACTTTTTCTGTTGTCTCCATCACTTCATCATGAGTTAACGGCTGATCTAGTATTCCTGCAGCCATATTTGAAATACAAGAAATCCCTAACACTTCTATATCGCTATGTCGCGCTACAATAACCTCCGGAACCGTTGACATACCGACTGCATCTCCACCTATTGTACGAAGCATACGAATTTCGGCAGGGGTTTCATAAGAAGGTCCTGTATTTCCAACATAAACACCTTCTTGTAGAGGGATATTAATTTTTTCAGCCACACTTTTAGCTAATTCAATATACCTTTTGCTATATGCCGTTGACATATCTGGGAAACGTACACCTTGTTTCGGGTCATTTGGACCAATAAGGGGATTCGTCCCAGTATTATTAATATGATCATTAATGATCATTAAATCTCCTGGTGTAAAACTTTCATTCACCCCACCTGCAGCGTTAGTGACAATTAAGCTTTTGACACCTAACTCTTTCATTACTCTAACCGGAAAAGTTACCTTTTCCAAAGAATAACCTTCGTAAAAATGAAAACGTCCTTTCATCGTAATTACATTTTTTCCTTTTAAAGTACCAATAACGAGTTCACCCTCATGACCTTCTACGGTCGAAACAGGAAAATCCGGAATTTCATTGTAAGGAATCCTTAATGGATTTTCGATTTCGTCCGCCAAAACTCCGAGTCCTGAACCTAAAATCAGACCAATCTCAGGTTGAAATGACAATTTTTCTCTTAAATAAGCTACAGTGTTATTCATTTTCTCACTTCCCCTTTACTTTAAATTTTCTAAAAAGCTTTTACCATATTGAGGCATCTTTACATTAAAGTTATCAGCAACTGTTGCTCCAATATCAGCAAAAGTTTTTCTTACTCCTAAGTCTTTAGGTTCCTGTTGCTCTTTATCAAATACGATAAGTGGTACATACTCTCTCGTGTGATCAGTACCATGATGAACAGGGTCATTTCCATGATCAGCTGTAATAATAAGTAAATCACCTTCTTGAAGCTTATCAAAAACTTCTGGAAGACGCTTGTCATATTCTTCTAAAGCTTTCCCATAGCCTATAGGATCGCGGCGGTGTCCATAGATTGCATCAAAATCAACTAAATTCAAAAAACTTATTCCTGTAAAATCCATTTCTAGCGTTTCAATTAACTTATCCATACCATCCATATTCGAAGTCGTTCTAAGCTCTTCCGTAATTCCTTCACCGTCATAAATATCTGATATTTTCCCTATCGCTAAGCTATCGTAATTTGCATCTTTTAACTCGTTCATAACCGTACGATCAAACGGTTTTAGTGCATAGTCATGACGATTTGGCGTTCTCTTCCAAGCACCTGGTTCTCCTACAAACGGTCTAGCGATAATTCGGCCAACCATATATTTTTCATCTAAAGTTAATTCTCTTGCAATTTTACAAATATTATATAATTCCTCAAGCGGAACTACATCTTCATGTGCAGCAATTTGTAAGACAGAATCTGCTGAAGTATAGACAATTAATGCCCCGGTATTTACATGTTCTTCTGCTAATTCATCTAAAATTTCAGTCCCTGATGCAGGCTTATTACCAATAATTTTTCTACCTGACCTTTCTTCTAATTCACCAATTAATTCTTGTGGAAATCCGTCTGGAAAAGTTCTAAAAGGGGTATCAATGTAAAGACCCATAATTTCCCAATGACCAGTCATCGTGTCCTTACCGTTAGACGCTTCCTCCATTTTTCCGTAATGAGCTAAAGGAGCTTGGACATTTTTAATACCATTAAATTGACCAAGTTTTCCTAAGCCTAACTTTTCCATATTCGGCATATGTAAACCGTCCATCTTTTCGGCAATGTGACCAAGTGTGTTCGCTCCTGTATCACCAAATTTATCGGCATCTGGCGCCTCGCCTATTCCGACAGAATCCAATACAACTAAAAAAATTCTTTTATAATCGTAATTTTTTGTCATTATTATACCTCCTAAACTCTCTTGCCTAATCTTTCTTTTATTTTACAACATTACTATTCCCGAATATGCATAATTTAATTGTTGATAACGGAAACCACTTTTATTATACAGGAGATGTAAGAGGTCTGACAACCTCCTTTATATAAAAAGACTGCCCTAAAAAAATGTCAGACGCCGTTAGGTATCTAAATATAGACAGAGGCTAAATCTAGACGCCCATATTTAGTAGTAACTTGTTGTGTCAAACAATTTTGTGACAGTTCTTTAAAATTATGCTCGTGGATGAAAATTAGCGTATACTTCTTTTAACCTTATTTTCGTTACATGCTTATAAATTTGCGTTGTTGAAATATCAGCATGACCTAACATTTCCTGAATGGCTGTTATATCCGCACCATTTTCTAATAAATGCGTAGCAAAAGAATGACGTAACGTGTGTGGAGTTAGTTCCTTCTCAATCATTGCCTCTTTACTTAATTTTTTTAAAATTTTCCAGAAGCCTTGTCTAGACAAACCCTCACCATGGTGATTTACGAATAAAAAATCATGTTTCTTCGTTTTCATTAATTCAGCTCTCGCTTTGTTCATGTACTTTTCTAATGCCTCAGTAGCCAACTTTCCTACCGGAATAACCCTCTCTTTATTTCCTTTTCCGAAACAACGGATAAACCCCATCTCTAGATGTATATCAGTAATTTTTAATGTACAAAGTTCCGACACACGGATTCCCGTAGCATAAAGCAATTCCAACATTGCTTTATTTCTAATATCAAAAGCAGAATTAGTTTTAGGAGCTTTCAATAGAACTTCAACCTCTTCTGTCGTCAAAACTTTCGGTAATCTCCGTTCTTGCCTCGGGGTTTCAATATGTATAGAAGGGTCATCAATCGTTATTCTTTCCCTAATAAGAAATCGATGAAAAGAACGAATCGAAGCGATCGTCCTAGCAATCGTAGTAGTAGCCCTTCCCTTTTCTTTTAAATAATATAAATAATTCATGATGACTGTTTGTGTGACATCCTTTAAAGATGTTAGTTGTTCTACTTCCATTAAATAGTGTGTATATTTCTCTAAGTCTCTTCGATAAGAAAGAGCCGTATTCTCAGATAACCCTTTTTCAATACTAATAAATTGAAGAAAACCTTCTATTTGATTTTTCATCTCCAAACTCCCTATAACTGTATCTATTACTCCCCAAAATGATAAAAGAACATCAGTCGATCTAACATACCTGAAGATTGTTGCGGTTCCTCCATCTGAACGACTTTTACCGCTCTTCCCTTCGGTTCATCATAGCGATGGTAACTTTCATATTCCTGACTCACCCATAGAATACCATAATAAAACAATAACGTGCACCCTAGAAATAAGAGAAACACTCGAAATGTGTCCCAAGCTAATGTGAAAAAATTTTTAAACATTGATTAGCCTCCTAAATATCTTCAATAGTACAAGATATGCCAAAAAACAGAAGCTCTATACCATTTCCTAAAAATTCTTAACAAAAAACCTTCCTAAGTTCATCACTTTAGGAAGGTTCCGATGGTTTATTCTCTTGACAACGACTACATATTCCATGAAAAGTTAGTCGATGATCTTTTATTTTAAAGTTCCAGCTCTTCTCTACAACCTTTTCTACCTCACCTAATAAGTCCTCTTGAATTTCATCAACAGAACCACACTCAATACATACTAAGTGATGGTGAAAGTGAGTTGCACCTTCTTGGCGTAAATCGTATCGAGATACTCCATCACCAAAGTTGATTTTATCAACTACTTTTAACTCACTTAATAGCTCTAACGTTCGATAGACAGTAGCTAAGCCAATTTCAGGCGACTTTTCTTTTACTAATAAATACACATCTTCCGCACTTAAATGGTCTTCTTCATGTTCTAATAGTACTCGAACTGTCGCCTCTCGTTGCGGAGTAAGCTTATAGCTTTGAGAATGCAACTGTTTTTTTATGCGTTCAATCCTTTTTTCCATACTCTTTTGCCCCTCCCGAAAGCCGATTACGTAGGTTAATTATACTCAATAATTAAAAAGGGGTCAAATTAAAATCATTACAATAATCACTTTATAATAATTCCAAAACAAAACTATATATAATTTACATCCAAGTGACTACCATTCTCATTAAGTTTGGTGAAATATAAGCTTCAAAAGCAGAAGCAACCGCTAAAACCGCACCAATACAAACAACTAAAGCGGAATAACGTAAAAACGATTGAAATATTGGTTCATGGCTTCTTTTAATAAATTGATGTCTTACCATTTTCAAGGAAAATGCTACGGATGCCGTAGAAACAATGATAAAAACAGGTACTAAAATAAAGTTTTGTGGCATCACTGAAGCAAACGAAAGTAAAAATCCATTCATACCTAGTTGATTCACTAAAAACCCTACAGTAAAACCAACGACAATTCCTTTAATAAACAATAAGATTAAAATAATCGGTAGCCCTATTATTGTAAGTCCTAAAACCCACATTAGCCCGATATATTTCATATAGTGAGCAAAACTTTGTGCAAACATAGCTGCCGAATCTGCAAACTGCCCTTCGGCTACTTGTCCAAAAAATTGGTTTAAATATATATGCAAATCATGTCTCTGACCAAGAGATAAGCTATTTACGATAATTGCCCCAAATATAATACCCATTAAAAATAAAACAGTTGTAAATATATAAATTGAACGATTTTCTTCAATATGAAATGCAATCACTTGTCCAATTCCATTTGGCCTTCTTTTCATCGTTCTCCTCCTCATAAATGTAATAACCTACTCTCTATTACACTCTATGAAAAAAAATCGTCCTCTATGCCAATTTAATGAATGTTAACTAATTTCCCTTTACTTTGCCGTACTTACCACCTCCACCAGTGTTCACGGAAAGTTTACCTTCTCTAGCTTTTAAAATATAATCGGCAATTTTTGAAGAAACTATCTTTTGTAGTTGTTCTTTTGAAGCATTATGAATGATATTCATATCTGTCTTAAAATAATCTCGAAGCTTCTCTAATGTTTTCGGTCCTACTTTAGGTATGAACTGTAACGGAACTTGATGCACATAAGGTGGACGACTTCGTTTATCATGAACATCTTCACCCTTGTTCATTGATAATTCTTTAATCCTTGTTGCAACCCCTTTAACGAAATGGCGGTGTCCACAATTAGGGCACACTTCTTCATTTTGTATATGATAAAAGCAATTTTCACATGTCGTTTCATAATATTTCCCAAGGCGAGGATCAAGACCATAATTACATTGAATCCCCCTCTCACCCTCGACCTTTAATGCTTTCACTAACTCATCGAAACTTGGTTGTTCCATCTTTATTTTTTGATATTCACGGGCAATCTTCGCTAAAGAATGAGCATCAGAATTTGTTAAATATGTATAAGTATGTAGTTCAACGATATTGTCAGCCATATTTGTATCTGAACTTAAACCTAGCTCAACCGCATCAATGAGTTCAGGGATAAACACTTCAGACAAGCTTTTTTTTACTCCTTTTCCGAATAAGCTTTTGAACGGAGTAAATACGTGAGCTGGAATAAATAAGCCACCAAGTTCCTTTACTTTCTTTTGTAAAGTTATCCCTTCCTCGTAAATACGTTGCGAACTTAAAGTAATATTTTTCACCCTCATAGAATACCAACGGGAAAACTCTTTCATGGCACTAACATAAGGAAAATAAACGAGTACATGAATCGGCCCTTTACAACTACGATCATAAATTTCTATTTCAGAACCTAATATAAAGCTTATTTTCTTTTTATAACAAAGTCCTCCTTGTTTATTTTCAACGAGCTCACCTATACGTATTAACTCTTCAATTTGTTCTAATATTTCTGGAACATGACAATCGATAATCCCAATTAAATCAAGCCCTTTTACATCTGCTGATTCATTTAACACACTTTCTAATGTTAATGATTTGCTCGCGGTAATTTTAACTGGTTTCCCAGTAGCCGTCGCTCCTAGATGTATATGTAAATCAACAAAAAAAGACTGTAAACAAGTCACTTTACAACAAGCCACCTTTTAACTTTAAGTACTGGATCGCATAAACTGTTTTTGCATCATGAATTAACTGTTTCTCAATAAGCGCTTCTGCTTCCTCTAATGTAACTTCTAACACATCTAAAAATTCATCATCATCTCGGTTTACTTCTCCTAATTCAAGTTTATCAGTGAAATATATGTGTACTAGTTCATCTGCAAAACCTGGTGAAGTATAAAAAGAGGTTACTGCCTCAATTTCTTTTGGTTTGTAACCCGTTTCCTCTTCTAGTTCTCGTTTCGCACACTTTAGTGGATCTTCCCCTTTTTCTAACTTTCCAGCTGGAATTTCAATGATCGTTTTTTCAAGAGGTTTACGAAACTGGTTAATTAAAACGATTTTTTTACTTTCTGTAACGGCAATAATTGCAACGGCCCCCGGGTGGTTAATAATTTCACGTTTGCTCGTTTTTCCATCCGGTAACTCTACATCCTTAAGCACAAGATCAATAATTCTTCCATTAAATATTGTCTTTTCAGATATCGTCTTTTCAAATAACTTTTTCTCCATTTATAGAACACTCCTCAAATAAATTAAAAATGATGTACTAAACCTAATAACGCCTTCATAAAGTTTAACATAGCTTGTCCCCCAAAAGGGAAAACGTGAAGGGAGTCGATAAATAATGAAAATTTATATTCAAGAACAACGTGTAACGTTAGTAGGTAAAGCATGGCAAATCAAATATTTATTAAAAAAGTATATGAACAAATACACAACTGTCCAAGAGTGGATTGATAGCCAAAGTCCTAAACGTTAATTATTTTCAATGATCCATTTCATAGCACTTGCAACGCCTAAAAAGAAGATAGGGTCATCTTCATATTGTTTGCCCATCGTCTTAAGTGGAACAGGGCTACTAATTAAGCAATGATTAATTACTTGTTCCAGAGGCTCTATTGCCATCCATTGAACAGAATGTTGTTTTTGGATTTCTTCAACTTGTTTGTTTATTTTTTTGATCATACGACCTGTAATCGTAGGTAAAGGTAAAATGCTTTTCGTATATGTAAACTCGGTTAATGGTGTATACGTATGGTGGCTTATTCCTTGATGGCGCTTACGCTCGTCTGCTTCTGAAAGTCTTGGAATCCATACAGGAACACCATTTAAACGACCAATAATATTAGCCCAAGACGCTTGTTCAATACCGCTAAAACCGTAATACGTTCCAGATCCTACAACTCCCGGTCCTAACGTCACAAAAATGATATCTCCATGTAATTTATCACTAGCAAATTGCAAAGCTGTTTGTAGATTTATCGCTTCATATGTCCCGCCGAAAGCTTGACCGATCGTTATCGTTGAAAAGCGCTTGTCTTTTTTTAATGTGCGAATGTGGTTACTAACAGTTAACGGAATGCTTGCTTCATCACTTATGATCACTACCATATTTCCATCTTTTTTTAAGAAATCCATCGCCCAAAAGCAAATGGGGATCATACTATGTAGCTCTCCTATTAATATATTTTTACCATTTAAAGAAAATCCCTTCGTAAATAAATCATGATACTTACTCTCTTGCGCTTCAACAGCTAATACACTCAATTGATTAGGTAAGTAACGAGCTTTCATTATATGACCATTTGGTGCAAAATCCTCTTTGGGTAATGATCGGATAACATTTGTTACGATATCCATTCCACCAGTACCAAGTTTCAACTCTGTTGAAGTAACATTGACAATGATTTCATCATTAACATTTGCTCTCGGAGTGATGTGTAAATATAACATCGCTTTATTGGCACTTGCTGAAGTTTTTAGTAATTGAATTTCTTCGTCTTCATACAATATTTCTTCGACAATAACTTTTTTTTCTATATACATATACGGTTCTCCTCACCCAGCAAAAATTTTTATTTTCATACAAATGTTCATGAAGGATATTCCGTCACCATCTAAAATGTAAAAGGCGGGCGATTTCCTTCTCTTCGCTGTAAACCTCTAACGAGTTTTAGAGGCTCGTTCAGAAATCACCCGCCTTTTTCATACAAAGCGCTCATGGCGGCATGTCGGCAGCCACCAGCTAACATAGAAAGTCGGGTGAATGCCCTAACCAACTTTTCTACAAAACATTATTTCCTTTCGGCAACTATTTAACCTTCGATAATTGATATCAACGTTTATCATTGTTATTGTAATACTAGATTTGTGTTACGGAGGGAATAAAATGGAAAAGAGAAAAATTGGTCATTCAAACTTATATGCTTCGACGATTGGTTTAGGGTGTATGTCATTAGACCCTAACCACATCGAAAGCGAATATATTATCCATAAAGCGATTGATTCCGGTATTAATTATTTTGACACTGCCGATTTATATCAATTTGGAAAAAATGAACAACTTTTAGGTAAAGCGTTAAAAGGGAAGCGGGCCGATGTGATTATAGCAACGAAAGGAGGAAATGAATGGAACGTGACTAAAGATAGTTGGAAATGGAATCCGACAAAACGATATATTAAAGAAGCCGTAAAAAACAGTGTGACGAGGCTGCAAACAGATTATATTGATTTATATCAACTACACGGGGGTACAACCAGCGACCCCATCGACGAAACGATTGAGGCGTTTGAAGAACTTATCTCAGAAGGTTGGATTCGCTATTATGGAATTTCATCGATTCGTCAAAACGTCATCAAAGAGTATGTACAAAAATCAAATATTGTTAGTGTAATGATGCAATACAGTTTACTAGATGTAAGACCTGAAGAGGAAGTTTTCGATCTCCTAGCTGAAAATAACATTAACGTCATTGCTAGAGGTCCTGTCGCCAAAGGGCTTTTAACAGATAACTACTTGAATAAATTTGAGGGTATAGAAGGTTATTTAAACTACTCTAAAACTGAATTAGAAAATGTCGTTACTGAATTAAAGCAATGGGCTCATAGTTACGGTTACACTCTTCACGAATTAGCTCTCCATTATTGCTTAGGAAATAAGGCCGTTTCCTCTGTAATTCCAGGCTGTAGTACGATGAAGCAGTTAACAGCGAATGTTTCCTGCATTAAGCAACGTTCTCTTACTTCTATAGAACTTATTGAGTTGAGAAAAATTATAAAAACAAACTATTATACTTCACACCGATAATTTAATAGTTTGTTCGTTGGCTAGTTGGTTTGAAAAAGCTTTAGATGTTGAAATAAGCTCCCTGCTATTTTACATGTAAGATGTGACGAGTAAGTGTGTTGCTTTGTTTGAAAAAGAATGAGTGATTTCCTGAACGAGCCTCTAAAATTCGTTAGAAGTTTACAGCGAAGTGAAGGAAATCGCTCGTTCTTTTTCATAGTAAATGGAGATAATTGATCGTCATGTGTAGTTCTTTTGAAGAATAGCCTAGTTCAATGTTAGAAAAAAAGCGCTACTAAAAAATAAAATAGACAAACTAACTGATAATAATACATAGATTAACGCATGCTTTCTTTTACCATCTCGCAATAACTGCATCGTTTCAACACTAAACGTTGAAAACGTCGTAAACGCCCCAAAAAAGCCTAAACCTATTAATAAAAATAGTGGTGATTCGTATATAATCGGATCGAGTTCACGAAAGAAAATTCCTAAAAATAACCCAAGACCAAAAGATCCAATGACATTTACGATTAACATTGCAATTGGGATCGGTGGGTGCTGAAACCTTTTCATAATGAACACCCCAACAACATAACGCAACATTGCCCCGAATCCTCCACCTAACATAACTAACAGAGTATTCATTAACCTTCACCTACTCTTCTTGACAGTTGATATTTTGCTCCACCTTTTTCCCCAATCATAAACCCTAAAAATGCAAGAAGCACTCCACCTATTACAGAAATAAATAAATATGTGAACAATAAAAGCCATAGTTCAGCAACTAAAAGGTAGTAAAAATCTGCTGCTAACGTTGACATTGTTGAAAAGCCTCCACAAAACCCAACACCTAAGCCTGTTTTTAATACCTCATTTAATTTCACATGTATAACAAAACCTGTTAAAATTCCTAATAACAAACTCCCAACTAAGTTTTCTAATGCAGTTCCTAAAGGAAATAATAAAGTCAACGTTTGGAGGTTAATTGCATATCTAAACAGCGTCCCTAAAGCACCTCCGATGGCAATAGCTATTAAAGTTAAGTATAACTTTTTAGTCATAAAAACCACTTCTCTTTCGAAGTTATAATAGTTAAAAGTATAATCAACATTGTAAGTAGATTCAATATAAGGAGCTTGATCAAGATAGTCAACCAATAACTTTTTTACATACAAAACCCGCATGACGATTAATCGTCACCATCTAACATGAAAAAATCCGGTCGATTTCCCTCACTGCGCTGTAAATCCGTCCCGGCTTTAGAGGCTTGTTCCGAAAAGTCGACCGTCATTTTATTTTCATACAAAACACTCATGACGATAGACGTCACCATCTAATATGGAAAAGGCGGGCGCTTTCCCTCACTTTACCTTGACCTTCTTACGAATCTCAGACGTTCGTTCGCAAAAGCACCCGCCTTTTTTACTGTTTCTTCGTTTCTATATTAGCATTTTTATTCCTTGAAACCACAACCGTTATAGACATTTACAGTGAAAGAGAGGCTGACATATCGTCACCCCCTCTTTTTCGTTAAATAATATACCATTTATTTTATGCAGATTTACAACGCACACTTACAATATATGCCTATTTTTCATTGCAAAGTATCTTCAAAAGACTTCAAAATAGAATTACTTTCTAATTCAATCCCAATTAAAATGATACAAGGATCAACTTTAGTTTCTGTTTTTAAGCGATTTAGTATGAGCTGTCCAGAAGAATATTGAAACTGAAATAAGCCAACCGTCTCGGTTAATTGAATAACTCCTTTACCACGAACTAAAGTTTTCGGGAGTTGCTTGAACCATTTTTCTAGCTGCAGTCGATCAATTGGTTCTTTTACATCAATTTGCATTGCTTGAAACGAATGGTTATGTACGTGGTCATTACATGTATGCTCACCACTACAACCACAGTCATTATGTTCTAGTAAGTTCAATGGCGTTTTCGTGCCACGGCTAGTAGAAATCCGTTTTTTTAGTAGTTGTCCGATCTCGACATCACCAAAAGTCGATTCTACGACAGGAGCATCAATCTGCTTTAATTGATCAACCTTCTTTTTAACTTTATCAATATTCTTTTCATCAATTAAATCAACTTTATTCAATAAAATGTAAGAACTCGTAGTAATTTGTGACTTTAAAACAGTACGTACTTCTTTAGAACTTGAAAAAATACTTTGATATTCTAGGTATTTACTAGCATCTAGTAAATTAATCACTGAATACAAATCTATATAATTTATTAAAAGAGGATCTGTAAGAGCATCGACAATTTCTAAAGGATTGGCAACTCCCGTTCCTTCAATTAATAAAACGTCCGGTGTTTCTTCCTTACTTAATGTAGTTAAAAATGAATGCAGTTCCTTCGTAAAATCTCCTTGAATCGAACAACAAATGCAACCGTTAAGCATTTCAAGTACGTCATCTTCACTAAATAAATCTTCTTCAACATTAGTTTCACCGATTTCATTTAAAACAATTGCCGGTTTAAGGTTTTGTTCTTTATAATAAGTTAGTATTTTTTGTAGTAAAGTCGTCTTTCCACTTCCTAAAAAACCTGTAATAATATAAGCGGGTACGATTTTTGCCATTAAACTTCTCCACCTTTCTTAAGCTAAATTTAGCATAACGTAGAAAAAAGCTCAAATAAGAATCATTACTTTTTAAGATGAATCCATCATGGCGATTTTCCGCCACCAAAGCTACTGCACTCAATTACACCATGGATTACAGCTTCGAGACTACTACATGTTGCTTTGCGACAAGAAAACATACTTCGCTGCATTACTAGGAGACGCAAGAGCTTCCCCTTCTACCATGTAAAAGGCGGGCGTTTTCCTTCTCTTCGCTGTTTATTTCTTGGCGAAATAAGAAGGCTCGTTCAGGAAATCACCCGCCTTTTTACAAAACCACCATGACGCTTAGTCGTTCCTTTCCAACAAACCACTAACAATCTAACCAACAAACTAACCAACTATCCATCTTTTTCATACAAAACCATAGTTTTTGTTGAAAAAGGGATAAAAAGGTCGATTCATTGACGACTAATTTATGTTAAAATACAATAATGGATTAATGAATTTATATCAATATGATCACCATTAAGTATCTATAAGTAGTTGCGATAAACCACTTGCAACTACTTATAGTTTGATATGGCTCAGTTAAGGTATCTATGAAATTCACTCGAATAATAGTTTTATAGTTTTATAATTTTATTTTTAAGTGAAATGCATGCTTAAAAGTTTTCAATAAAAATTTACAATAGGAGTAGATCATTATGAACTTAAAAGAGTCTGCATCTTCTTTAGTAAAAGATTTACTCGGTGTTGCTTTATTACTAGTCTTTTTATTACTATTCTTTAATTATGATAGAATAACCACTTCATCATTTATTGATATACCAACTAGTATCGTTAACGTAAATACGATCTTTATTAGTATTATTATAGAAGCATTTCCGTTTATTTTATTAGGCGTTTTCGTTTCTGCACTCATTCAAATTTATGTGTCAGAGGATACTATTCAAAAATACTTACCGAAAAGTGCACTAGGAGCATTATTTCCTGCTGCTGTTCTCGGCGCTATTTTCCCAATATGTGAATGTGCGATTGTCCCTGTCGTTCGCCGTTTAATAAAGAAAGGTATGCCTTTACATGTTGGTGTCGTCTTTTTAGTTGGAGCTCCGATTCTTAATCCAGTTGTATTTGCTTCTACTTTTTATGCTTTTAGAAACAACCCAACTGTTTTATATTCGCGAATGGGACTTGCGTTTATTTTAGCAATTTTAATTGGTGCGATCATTTACTTTATTTTTAGAAAAAACACAGATCAATTAAAATGGAGTAGAGATGAGTTGGTAGGGAAACAAGTAACACAAGTTATAACACCACAGAAAAAGCGAAACCGTGTAAAACAAACGATGTACCATGCTGCTGACGAGTTTTTTATGATGGGAAAATATCTAATTGCTGGAGCTTTTATTGCAGCTCTATTCCAAACATATTTAGATCGAAGTATATTACAAGCACTTGGTACTAACGAATATTCAGCAACATTTGTAATGATGGTATTTGCATATGTATTATCATTATGTTCTGAAGCGGATGCATTTGTTGCCGCATCTTTTGCAAACAACTTTACAACTAGCTCAATCATTGCCTTTTTAGTTTACGGTCCAATGGTCGATTTAAAAAATACAGTAATGATGCTTGCTTTGTTTAAAACAAAATTTGTATTAGTGTTCATCACTACTGTAACAGTTGTCGTTTTCAGCTCTGTGCTCCTTTTAGAGTTTTTCATTTTATAATTAATTTGGGTGAAAGGAAGTGAATTCATGAATGGGAGAGGCGATCTAAGTTTTCATGCTTATATTAGAGGTATTATTCTCTTTGGCTTTGCGTTATTAATTTTAGGTTTAATTATTACAGACAACATTAAATATTATATTGCACCAAAAATGATGCCGTTTATTTACTTTTCAATTGCAGTATTTTTTCTACTAGGGATCATACAAATATTCCGTAGTACGAAAAAAGGAGAATTGGACGAAGAAGATGATTGTGATTGTGGCTTAGATCATCAAGTATCTGGCCCCACATGGATCAAGGTTGTTGTTTATTCTATTTTCATTTTACCTCTATTGATGGGATTTATTACCCCTGACCAAGCATTAAATAGTCAAATTGCCGCTAATCGTGGGATTATTTTTGGTTCTGGAAATGCTCAGCCCGTTGCAACCATTGATGATGAACTATCTAGTACTCCCAGAACTGATCAATTTTTAAATGATCCAGAAGGATATTTAGCTAGTCTTACAGAAGATGAATTTGACGATGATATTGAACACTTCCAAATTGAAGACTTTTACGATGAAGATTGGTTTAATGAGTATTACGATGAGTTATTGATCGAATTGCTAGAAGAGCCAGTTATCGAAGTTACTGATGAAAATTATTTAGATGTGATGACTTTATTAGATTTACATTTAGAAAAGTTTGTCGGTAAAGAGCTCGAAATTACTGGATTTGTATTTCGTGAACCCGACTTTGAGGATAACCGACTAGTAGTTGCTAGATTTTCAATGACTTGTTGTACTGCTGACGCCGGTGTTTACGGCACATTAGTGGAAACTGAAGAAGCATCATTATTCGACAACGATATGTGGATCAGAGTTCGAGGAACGATTCACGAAACAGAGTACCATGGATATAAACTACCTGTAGTTCAATTAAGAGAGGTAACGGTAGTTTCTGAACCAGATTCACCGTACGTCTACCCTAGCTTTAGATAATAAAAAAGTACAAAGGTGCTGTCCTAATCAAAGATTCAAACACATCTTGGACAGCGCTTTGTACTTTTATATTTACTGCTCTTTTAATAAACGAGCTACTTCATTTACATCTTTATCTCCACGACCTGAAATATTAATAATAATTATTTGGTCTTTACTCATTTTAGGTGCCTCTTTAATGACGTAAGCAACTGCATGTGCACTTTCTAATGCTGGGATAATCCCTTCTGTCCGTGCAAGGTGCTGGAACGCACTTAAAACTTCTTTTTTCGAGATCGTATAATATTGTGCACGACCACTTACTTTTAGAAAACTGTGTTCCGGCCCAATTCCAGGGTAATCTAAACCTGCTGAAATCGAATTTGTAGGCAGTGGATTTCCGTGTTCATCTTGTAACACTAAACATTTAAAGCCGTGTAAAACACCAGGTGTTCCTTCGGTTAAACTAGCAGCTTCTTCTGGTTCAATTCCTACTAAACGAACATCCTCATCAGAAATAAACTCCGCAAAAGCTCCAATTGCGTTACTTCCCCCACCAACACAGGCAACAACCATATCAGGCAAAGTTCCTTCTTTTTCTAAAATTTGTCGTTTAGACTCTTTACTTATAATCGCTTGAAAGTGTCTTACAATCGAAGGAAATGGATGTGGTCCTACTGCAGACCCTAATAAATAAAACGTATTTTCATAATTTATTACTAAATCATTTAATGCCTCATCTACAGCATCTTTTAGACGGCCTTGCCCTTTGTGAACAGAAACAACCTTGGCTCCTAGCAATTCCATCCTAAAAACATTTAGGGACTGCCTTCTAGTATCTTCCGCCCCCATATAAATGATACATTCCATCCCGAGCATCGCACATGCCGTAGCTGTGGCTACCCCATGCTGTCCTGCACCAGTTTCAGCAATAATTCGGTGTGCACCCATTCTTTTAGCTAGTAAAATTTGTCCTAAAACATTATTAATTTTATGAGCACCTGTATGATTCAAATCTTCTCGTTTTAAATATATTTTTGCTCCACCTAACTCACTTGATAAACGCATAGCAAAAGTTAATGGATTTTCTCGGCCCACATATTCCTTCAAGTAATATAAATATTCCTCATTAAAATCATGATCATCTTTATACTTCTCAAATGCCTCTTCTAACCTCTCAAGAACCGGCTGTAGTTGTGGCGGCACAAAGCTCCCACCAAATTCACCAAAATATCCTTTTTCACTCTTCTCAACGTTTACCAACTCAACTTTACTCATCTCATCTCATCCTTTCAATCTCTAAACTAACTTAATACTATCAGTAAATTCCAATAATTTCAATATCACCTAATAACATGACGCCTCAATGATTACTTACCCCTAAACAATGCTCATCTTGTTTTGGATGGTTAAGTTCAATTTCACTATCATGTTTCATTAAATAATATTGAACACTATCAATAAGCGCTAACCAACTTGCTTTTATGATATTTCCTGAAACACCGATTGTGCTCCACTTTTCATTACCATCGGAAGACTCAATTAACACCCGCACTTTCGAGGCTGTTGCATCTGTTTCATCTAGAACACGTACTTTGTAGTCTGATAAATACATATTTTTTATAATTGGGTAAAATTGCTCCAATCCTTTGCGTAATGCATGATCTAGTGCATTAACAGGTCCATTCCCTTCTGCAGCAGTTAACACTACTTCATTTTGAACACAAAGCTTAACTACCGCTTCAGTAGAAAACGCTTGCTCACCATTTTTTTCAATAAAAATTTTATAATAATCTAAAGTGAAATAATCTTTCCATTGATCGAAGCTCTTCTTTACTAATAGCTCAAATGATGCTTCTGCTGCTTCATATTGGTATCCTTCATGTTCTTTTTCTTTAATCGTTTCAAGCAACTTTTTACTTGATGGATCTTTTTTATCAAAACGATAGTTCCACTCTTTTGCCTTAAATAACAAATTACTTTGCCCTGATAATTCTGAAACGAGAACACGGCGAGCATTCCCTAACGCTTCTGGCTTTACATGTTCATACGTCTCAGGGTGTTTCAATACTGCACTTACATGCATTCCACCTTTATGAGCAAAAGCGCTTTTACCTACGAATGGTTGGTTGCTTGGGGCAGACTGATTAGCAATTTCATGAACATATTTAGAAATTGAAGTTAATTTAGTTAAATTTCCTTCACTAATACAATCAAAGTTTAACTTCATTTGTAAGTTAGGAATTACCGAAATTAAATTGGCATTTCCACAACGCTCACCATAGCCATTCACTGTTCCTTGCACTTGTCTTGCTCCTGCTTGAATAGCAGCGACTGAATTGGCGACGGCCACTTCGCCATCATTATGGCAATGAATCCCTACTTGAACAGTCACTTTACTACAAACGTCTTTTACAATTTCATAAATTTCATGAGGAAGAGTTCCACCATTTGTGTCACAAAGTGCAATACAGCTTGCACCCGCTTTTTCTGCTGACAAAATAGCTTCCATCGCATATTGGCGATTATTTTTATAGCCATCAAAAAAATGCTCAGCATCGAAAATAACTTCTAAACCATTTTGTTTTAAAAATAACACTGAATCATATATCATTTGTAAATTTTCATCAAGCGTCGTTCCGATCGCCTCTTTCACTTGAAAATCCCATGTTTTTCCGAAAATCGCAGCTGCCTTAACACCACTATCAATTAACTTTTGTAAATTCTCATCTTCATCTGCTTTTATCCCGCTTCTTCTCGTACTACCAAACGCGGTTATTGTTGCCTTTTCCAAGTTTACTTCTTGAACTCTTTTGAAAAACTCCATATCTTTCGGATTACTTCCAGGCCAACCGCCCTCTATATAATGAACTCCTAGTTGATCAAGTTTTTCAACAATCTTTAATTTATCATCGACTGATAAGCTAACTCCCTCTCCTTGCGTACCATCACGCAAAGTCGTATCAAAGAGAAAAACTTGTTCTCTCAAGCTAATTCCCCCAATGCATTATAATGTAATACTTTAACGAGTCTCATCACTAAAACTCTATTTGATAATGCCTAAAAGTATACCATAGCTTATTTATTATTTCTATGTGTTTTCTAAAAAATTAAAATAAATAGAAAATTAACTATAATTAATGAAAATGCTCGGCCGCCTTTCTTTCGCTTCGCTGTAAAATTCTAACGAATTTTAGAGGCTCACTCAAGAAAAGCGACCGAGCATTTTCCTCATATAAAAGTTATGAATTTCTTTTCCAGCTTTCCAACTAACCAACAAACCAACTAACCAACTATTACACACAAAAAAGGACCAATAAAAAAGCATCAGTACTCAGGAAACTGGACTTTTTATTGATCACCCTATAGTTTATTTTTCTGCTAGTCTTTGAATGTGTAATGCAATGTATGCATGTTCAGACAATGGTAGTTCATATCCGTAATCGGTTTTAACCATAGAAGAAATTTTTTCGGCGACTTGATATGCTTTTTTATGATTTTTTTTAATCACTTGTAGCATTTCTTCATCAATTTCATGAAACGGCTCTTGCTCTTGTAGCCTTTGAAAGGCAAACCTTAAATGGGTTAAAAGTCGTTGATACGCTACCGATTGGTCTTTAATTTTAATCTTAAATTCTTTCTCAACTAGTTCTACCACATCACTGATAAACGTTGTCACATCTAGAGTAGTTTTAACACTCGTTCGATTCATTTTAGCTGTATGAATATGGAGGGCAATATAGCCTACTTCATCTTCTGGAATATCGATGTTCATTTGCTCATTTATTCTCTGTTTTGCCCAAAGACCTATTTCATATTCTTTTTTATATAAAGCCTTAATTTCTGCTAGCAATTTATTTTGAATAACATAACCTTGTTTTAGACGTTCTATCGCAAAAGATAAATGATCTGTTAATGCAACGTGAATATGATCATTTAACGGGGCCATGAGGACACCTTCAGCGTAACTAATAATTTCTTCAGCTATTTTTATATGCTCCATAGGGAGTGTGCTTAAAATTTCTTGGAACTTTTCATACTCAAGAGCATCTTCCATTACGAAGACTTTTTCGATTTTAGCTTTCGGCACGATATCATTTTTCTTTTTTTGGAAAGCGATACCAGAACCCATCACTATTTTTTCAGTACCATCCTCATTAACAATGACAGCGTTATTATTCAAAACTTTTTTTATTTTCATTGCTTCCTTCTCCTTTTTAACTAGCTACCCATAATCTTAAATAAAATAATGATGTTTGTATAGGGTTGCCTCTTTAAATTTTAAGGAAGTCAGATGCGTTTACTATTTAAGTTTCACTTGTAATACTTTCGTAGTACCTTGAGTGGCGTCTGTAACATTTTCTTTAACAAGTTCACTTACTGCATCACCATTCGTAATAATAATTGGGGTAATCGTGCTAGAAGCTTTTTCTTTGACTAAATCTAATGAAAATTCCACTAACCGGTCTCCTACTTTCACTTTATCTCCTTCTTTAATTAAAGTCGTAAAACCTTCGCCTTTCATATTTACTGTTTCTAAACCGATATGAATTAAAATCTCTAAACCACCTTCAGATTTAATTCCAATCGCATGCTTTGTCGGAAAGACTTGAACAATTTCTCCATTAATAGGCGATGTAACTAAACCTTCAGACGGCTCAACCGCAAATCCATCCCCCATCATCTTTTGAGCAAACGTTGGGTCAGGAACGTCTTCAAGTTTAACTAACTTTCCAGTTAAGGGAGCAACTAACTCCTCCTCTTCGATCTTTGCTACTTTTTCTTCTTTACCAAAACCAAATAATTTTTTCAACATAAATATCATCCTTTCTTTTTTTCGTTAGAATTCCACAATTACAAATAAAAAAACCTAAAACACATAAAGGAGCCTCCTCTACGCACTTTAGGTTTTGCCTGCTGACCAGTAACAATCCTGATTATTATAATATTTATAAGTATCATCACCATTGAATACGTAAATGCTTGCTACGTGTATTCAACATTCGGAACAGTGAATTATAATATATAAATTTACTATGTTCATTAAGGATTGTCAATATCGTACAACTCATCATATATTGTTTAATAACAACAATTTTTTTGCCTTAAGGAAAGAGGTGGACACAATGAAAAAAGATAAAAAATTTCCAGCTCGACGGATCTTAAATTATACTGAATTGCTTTACAAATTAAAGTTGTTTTCTGATAAAGATAGGGCGGAAATCTTAAGTAAACTAAATAAAAAATAAAGAAATACGTATAAATGACGAATATTCAGATAACAAAACTAAAAATCATTCGGAAAAAACACTGTTCACTTAACAAAACTTATGCTATAATCACTTCAATAAATTATATAAATACTCGTATAATCGCAGGGATATGGCCTGCAAGTTTCTACCGAATTACCGTAAATGATTCGACTACGAGTGGATGATAACTATTTCTAGCCTTCTCATTCGGGTATATAGTTATTGATTTTTTCCGATTCGCTACGTTTAAGCTCGGATTCTATCATTCACTCATAGTCTTTTTATGTGTGAATTGTAGAATTCGAGCTTTTTTATTTTTAGGAGGTTAACATTCATGGATATGTTGAAACAAGCTATTTTACAAAAAGGTGTTGTTCTTTCGGATGGTGTACTTAAAGTCGATTCTTTTTTAAACCATCAAATTGACCCGATACTTCAAGTTGAGATTGGGAGTGAGTTTGCTAATAGATTTGAAAAAAATGAGATCACAAAAATATTAACGATCGAATCATCTGGAATTGCACCAGCCTTAACGACTGCAATTAAGTTAAATGTACCCGTAGTATTCGCTAGAAAAAAGAAGTCTTTAACACTAAGCTCAAATCTTTTAACAGCAAAAGTTTATTCGTTTACGAAAAACGAAACGAATGAAATTACCGTTTCACGTGATTTTATTGTAGAAGGTGACAAAGTATTGATCATCGATGACTTTTTAGCTAACGGTGAAGCTGCACTTGGGCTTGCTTCCTTAGTAGAACAAACTAAAGCAACCGTCAGTGGTATTGGTATTGTGATCGAAAAATCATTTCAGCCCGGTCGAAAGAAGTTGGAGGGCGCAGGGTATCGAGTCGAATCACTTGCGCGCATTGCATCACTAGAAAATAACACCGTTCGTTTTGTAGAAGAATTGATCGTAAATAAGTAATTTTGAAGTTCAGTTGAGTGAATTTCATAATTACCAAAAACGAGCCACATCACGCAATATATAGTTTACGAATGGTTTTGACACAACTATATATTGATCTTCGTGGCGAAAATAATGAATTATGAAAATCATTGACTAAAATTTTAATCAAAAAGGAGATTAATCATGTCAACCAACCAAATCAACTACCCTTGGTATAAAAAAGAAGATACAGATGCTTTCTTTGCACTTTTCCAAAATAACCTTGCTAACTTTGTCATTATTGCTGTAACGATGTTAGGTATGGGCTTTCCTGCAAGTATTGTCTTTGGAAAGGTTATTCCTGGGGCTGCGGTAGCCGTTATCGTCGGAAATTTATATTACGCTTATTCAGCTAATCGCTTAGCTCAAAAAGAAGGTCGGACAAACGTAACGGCACTATCATACGGAATTAGTACACCTGTTATGTTCATCTTTTTATTCGGTGTTTTGTTGCCTGCGAACACTTTAACTGGAGACCCTGAACTTGCTTGGAAAATTGCCTTAGCAGCTTGCTTAATTAGTGGTTTAATCGAAATGGCTATTAGTATTACAGGAAACTGGTTAAGAAATAACATTCCACGTGCAGCAATGCTCGGTGCTTTAGCGGGGGTCGCTTTAACTTTTATCGCTGGAGAAATGTTGTTTAGAACTTTTGAAATGCCCGTTGTCGGATTAGTTGTTTTAGCGATCATCTTAGTTGGTATCATCGGGAAGGTTGCCTTACCATTTAACATTCCCGCTTCTTTGTTCGCTATTGTCATCGGAACTGTTTTAGCATTCACTTTAGGCTATGCCGAAACTTCTAGCATCACGGAAGGTTTAGCAAACTTTGGCTTTTATCCGTTATTACCAACACTCGCTGCTTTTGAAGGGTTAGGGTTACTATTTGGAACAATGATTGCGTTACTAGCAGTTATTTTACCTATCACTATTTACAACGCGGTCGAAACAATGAACAACGTTGAGGCGATGGCAGCTGAAGGGGATAGCTATGATGTTAGAGAGTGCCAAGCTGTTGATGGTGCTGGAACTGTGATCGGTACGTTATTTGGTGGAATGTTCCCAACAACTGTATATATCGCCTCTGTAGGTTCTAAATGGATGGGAGCGGGACGTGGTTATAGTATTCTAAACGCACTTGTTTTCGGTTTAGCAGCTACATTTGGTGTAATTGCTGCCCTTTCTGCTATAATACCTATTTCAGTGGTAGCACCCATTTTAGTGTTTGTAGGTTTATCGATGGTATCTACTGCTTTTCAAACAAATGAAACAAAGTATTATCCCGCTGTAGTTTTAGCGATGTTACCTTACTTAGCAAACTTTCTTATGTCTCGCTTTAACAATACAGCTGGCGAAGCGGTTGCTGATTTTTCAAGTGCGATTGTGCCATTAGGGCAAGGAGCAATGTTTTCTGGTATTATCCTAGGAGCTATTACAGTTTATATTATAGATCATAACTTTAAAAAGGCAGCTATATTTTCTTTCATTGGTGCCTGCCTATCTTATATCGGCTTAATGCACGCCCCAGAACTTACTTTTGGAGCTGCTCCTGACTATACGCTTGCCTATATCCTTATCGGTGTATTTTTCAGTTCGTACGCCATTAAAAATGCAACAAAAAAAGACGTTTCTGATATTAATACTAAAAAGAAAGTTGCTTAACATTAGTTGGTTTGTTGGTTTGTTGGTTTGTTGGTCAGCTAGTTGGAAAGTCGAAAGTTTGAAAGATTAGTTCTGGACTTTTACATTCTAAAGTGTGAAACTACAACTTCATAATAGTTTTGTAAAAAAGAACGAGTAATTTCCCGAACGAGCCTCTAAAATTCACTAGAAGTTTAAAGCGAAGAGAGGGAAATTGCTCGTTCTTTTACATATTAGATGGTGACTATATAACGTCATGTGCGTTTTGTATGAAAAAAGGTGGATGATTTCGTGAACGAGCCTCTGAGATTCGATAGAAGGTCACAGCGAAGAGAAGGAAATCATCCACCTTTTCCGTATTAGATGGTGACGGAATGGTCGTCATGTGCGTTTTGTATGAAAAAAGGTGGATGGTTTCATGAACGAGCGTCTGAGATTCGCGAGAAGATCACGGCGAAGCGAGTGAAATCATCTGCCTTTTTCATCTTTGATGATGCTGGTAATATACCAGCATGAACACCTTGTATCGAAAACAATATTTTTTTCTAGTAAACATATTGTCAAATTTACATTTATTTATAATAATGATAAAAAGGAGTGATACAGTTGCTAATTAAAGTATTTGCTAATTTCCGAGAAATTTGTGGCGGGAAGACCGTCACTTTATCGATTAAAGGTGAACAGCCGATTCAATTAGTTTTAGACGAACTTATTAAGGATTTCCCATTAATGAGAGAAGAACTATTTACCGAAGAAAGCAAGCTTAAGCCACTCGTACACGTGTTTATCAACGGGAAGAATATTATCCATCTAGACGGTTTAAGTACAAATGTAAAACAAACCGATGAAGTTGCTTTGTTCCCTCCTGTAGCAGGTGGCTAATGATAAAAAAGCAGTTAGAAATTAGGGGAATATCTCGAGTAGAACTTAGTAAGTACTTACTTCAAATCGGTGCTTCAAAAGAAGACTCTACAAGTACTTCCTCATATAAAGGGAACGGCTGGTCATGTAAATTGTCTTGTGAAGAAAGCTTTCGTATGTTTCAATCAAATATTCCTAAAGTATTCGTTACTTTTGAAGCCATTGAATCCACAACTTTAGAAGGGGTTATTACAAAGTTTCGTAAAAAAACATTTCGTGCAGGTGGTTAACATCAACAGTTTTTAAACTGATCAAAAAGATGGTGGGACAAAACAAAGTGTCAGACACCGCTAGACACCGAATATAGACATATGATAAATCTTTACGTCTATATTTAGTAGGATCCGCGTGGTGTCAGACACTTTTGTCCCACCCTCTTTTCTTATTTATGCTTCAATACTTTCTTCAATTTCAAGCTCTTTTAGTTTTTCTTTCGTAACTAAACCGTTCTCCCAGCCTCTTACTTCATAGTATTCTTTTAACATTTCAGCTAGGTGGCTAATCTCACCTTTAGAGTTGCCAGTTGCCGGCTCTTTTAAGAAACGATCTGGTAATGTATCATCTTTCCCATCAAAACCAGCTTGATTATTAAAGTAGCGCTCAATGTTATATACTCTTTCACCGATCTTCATAATATCATCACCAGTAAGCTCTATACCTACGACTGCTGAATACTGTTCTGCATACAAATCAGCGTTTTCAGAGAATGAAGAGAATTTACAAAGATCAAGAGAGTCAGAGAATGCATGTAAGTCTTGGAATATTTTTAAAAGTTCGCCTTTTCCTTCAACTTTATTGCGATCTATCGCCTCTGGAATACCCGCGATTTCAGCTGCAATCGTATAACCTCTTAAGTGACAAGCTCCACGGTTACTCGTTGCATATGCTAAACCAATTCCTTGAACACCACGAGGGTCGTAAGCTGGAATTGCCTGATTTTTAACAACCATAGCTAGCTTTTCGTTACCGAATTGTTTTGCTGCATTTCCAGGACCTTCTGCTAAAATATTACCTATTCCTTCGCGATTAACAATCTTTTCTACCCAAGCGATCATCGTATCGACATCGCCCCAGTCAATCTTATCTTCAATTAAACCTTTTTCTGAAGCTTCCATTGCCATTGAGAATGTGTTACCTAACTCAATCGTATCAATACCATAGTCATTACACTGGTTAATTAAGTAAGCAATTGCTTCCTTATTCGACGTACCACAGTTTCCACCTAAAGCCCAAGCTGACTCATATTCATAGCTCTCTGTTCTAGTTTTATATTTACCATCTTTCACTTCTACTTCCTTTTTACATGCTACAGGACAAGCATGACATGTTGGTTCAGCTACTAAAAGTTCATCACGAATAGCTTCGCCACTAATCTCATCTGCTTTGTCAAAATAAGATTCTTGTGAGTTTTTATACGGGAGAGCACCTACTTCATTCATAATGTTCATCAATACATTTGTCCCATATACTGATAAACCACCTTTATTTGGAGCCGTTAAAGCGCCTTCATTTATTGCTGTCAAACCATTTTTTATAGCTGTTGGATACTTTTCTGGTAATGCAGCTTCTGGCATATTACCTTTTTGCGTCGCTTTAATAACGATCGCTTTCAAGTTTTTAGAACCGGCTACAGCTCCTGTTCCACCTCGCCCAGCAGAGCGATCATCTTCATTCATCCATCCAGCATAGCGAACTAGTTTTTCTCCACCTTGACCAATGGACATTACACTTGTATCTTTATCTCCGTAAAGTTGTTGTAATGCGTTAATTGTTTCGCGGGTAGTTTTCCCCCATAGGTTCGAAGCATCCTTTAACTCGGCTTTTCCATCTTCAACATACAAATATACAGGGTTCTCACTTTTTCCAGTAAAAATTAGATTGTCAAAGCCAGCCCATTTTAACCTTGCTGCAGTCCAGCCCCCCATATGTGAATCCGTTACGGTTCCAGTTAATGGAGAACGTGTTACTGTACAAAGTCGACCACTCATATGAATCCTTGTTCCTGTTAAAGGTCCCGTCAAAACAGCTAACATATTTTCTTGGGATAACGGGTCAGCGTCATATACTTTATGATCAACCATATACTTCACACCTAACCCACGTGCACCAACGTATTTTTTTACATCCTCTTCATTTAACTTGCGATACTCAATGGTACCTTCTGTTAAGTTAACCCAAGCTTCATGATTACGATAACCTCCTAAAATCATTAAACAACCTCCCAAAACTTTTTATTTTGTGAAACATTTAACTAATTCGCTAAAACCTTCCTTTTTCCTCTTTATCTTACAAATTTTTTAAGATAAACTTATCACAAATCTATTATAATGAATTTCATAATTCATTATAATCGCCATTAAGTAACTAAATGTAGTTGCCTTATTTCGTTCGCAACTACATTTAGATTGATATGGCTCAATTTAGTAAAATATGAAATTCACTCATTAATATGATGTTTTAACTACAAATAGACCTCAAGGAGATTCGATTATGGACAAAATGAACAATAAATACTCACGTCAGCTTTTATTTTGGCCTGAAGGAGAAAGTAGTCAAAAAAAACTAAGTGAAAAAATTGTAACGATTATTGGGATCGGGGCGTTAGGAACTGCTCTTGCCAATCACCTTGTTCGGGCAGGCGTTGGTGAAGTTAGATTAGTAGATCGTGATTTTGTAGAAGAAAGCAATTTACAACGTCAAATGCTTTTTGATGAAAAAGATGCGGCAAATCACTTACCAAAAGTAGTCGCAGCCGAAAATAAATTATCCACCATCAACTCTTCAGTTAAAATAAAACCATATATTGAAGATTTAAATGCTAGCAATATTGAAGATATTGTGGAAGGGTCTCATTTAATTTTAGATGGAACTGACAATATGAGTACGCGATTTCTTATCAATGACGTTAGTATTAAATTAGAGATACCTTGGATTTACGGAGGCGTTGTTCATTCAAGAGGAATGACGACAACGATTATCCCAAATATCACCCCTTGTTTTAGATGCTTATTCCCTGACGTAGAAACTGGACATGCCGAAACTTGTGATTCAGTTGGTGTATTAAGTACTGTCGTTCATGTGATCGCTTCTTATCAAGTAACAGAAGCATTGAAACTTTTAATTGAAGACCGAACTTTTATTAGAGAAGAAATGATCCAATTAGATGTGTGGAAAAATGACTTTGAATTATTTCCCTTCCAACTATCGTTGAATGAAGACTGTTCATGCTGCCAAAAGAAGGATTTTAAGTTTTTATCGGATGTAAATACACAATTAGTTTCTTCGTTATGTGGCAGAAATGCCATTCAAATCACACCAATGGCATCAAAAGAAATTGTTTTTAATGACTTTTATAAAAAGTGGGCCAAGTTAGGAAAAGTAAAACAAACACCATATTTGTTAAGGTTAACCTACGAAGGCTATCAACTTTCTTTATTTAAAAACGCCCGACTTCTAGTTCAAGGAACAGCTGACCAGAAAATTGCCAAACGACTATATTCTACACTCGTTGGAGAATAAGTCGGAGCTTATCTAAAAACTATTTTTCGTTCACCTTGTTCCATTTCGTTTTAAAATTTCATAAGTTATAAAGAAACTTAACTAACTATTGGATTAGTTAATGGTTAATTTAAACTTCTGAATTCTAAAATGATCGAAAGGTGACTGATACATGAATAAATTTAGTTATACTGACATGTTAGCTTACTTAGGTATTAGTAGTGCTCATCCCGGCGGGTTTATGTTAACAAAAAGTATTTTAGATAATGAAAAAATTGAACGAAATTCGCAAATTTTAGATATTGGCTGTGGTACTGGACGAACGTCTGCTTTTTTAGCTAAAAAATACAAATGCAACGTTACTGCCATTGATTGCCATCCTACTATGATCACAAAAGCTCAAAAGCGATTTAAAAGAGAAAATTTAAAAGTTAAACTTATTAATGGAACTGCAGAGAAACTTCCGTTTAAAAAGGAAACATTTGATTTTATTATTGCAGAATCGGTAATCGCTTTTACAAACTTAGATTTATCATTAAAAGAAATTTCCAATAAGTTAAAGCACAAAGGGAAATTTATTTCAATTGAACTCGTCTCCGAAGATGTGCTTACCGACAATGAAAAAGAGGAAATAAAAAAACTTTACGGGCTTAAAAATATTTTATCAGCTACAGAATGGAAAAAGAAACTCACTAATCACGATTTTTCAAGCGTCGTAGTTGAAGAAGATAACAACGAAACAGATCAAAATATAGCCTCAGAAAAACATGACCCATCAGAACATCTTAATCCTGAATTGTTTCAAATTTTTGAATCCCACGCTAAGTTAATTCAAAAATATAAGGGACGGCTAGGGTACCGAATTTTTAAGTGCACTAAATAAATTTTATAAACATAGAAAAAACTAAGGCTTTTGCGACGAATTGTCAAAGCCTTAGTTTTTTTAAAAATTTTATTTGAGGGTGGGACAAAAGTGTCTGACACCACGCGGATCCTACTAAATATAGACGTACAGATTTATCATATGTCTATATTCGGTGTCTAGCGGTGTCTGACACTTTGTTTTGTCCCAGCCTCTTTCCGCCACTAAGATCAATATATAGTTGCGTCAAAACCATTCGCAAACAATATATTGCGTGATGTGGCTCATTTTTCGTAATTAGGAAATTCACTCATCTATTGACTTATAAACATTTGTGTCCAGTGGTGTCCATTTTCATTGTAACCAACACCTATGTGCGTAAAATCTCCATTTAAGATGTTTTGGCGGTGTCCTTCACTATCCATCCACGATTGCACGACTTGCTCAGGTGATTGTTGACCTTGGGCAATGTTTTCTGCTGCTGAGTTATAAGAAACACCAAAGTCTCTAATCATGTCAAAAGGAGACCCATAAGTTGGACTTGTATGCGAAAAATAGTTGTTTTCTTGCATATCATTAGATTTTGTTCTAGCGACATTACTTAAATCACCATGTGCTTGTAAGTCCGACAATCCATTATTTCTTCTTTCGACGTTTGTCAACTCAATTACTCTAGATTCAAACTCGTTAATACCTTCTGCAGGTGCTTCTTCTCTCGTCTCTTCTTCATCTGGTGTTGTAAATTCTGGCTGCCCTTCTTCCGGCTGTTCATCTACTCTTTCAGGTTCTGCAGGTTGCCTTTCTTCTGCTCTTTCAGGCTCTGCAGGTTGTGCTTGCTCTTCTGCCCACTGACGTTCCTGTGGTTGCTCTCCTGTACCCTCATGCTCGGTAGGAGTTGGTTGCTCCTCTACTGGACCCTCTTGACCAGGAGCACCCCCTGGAACTTGGAATTGTATATTATGTTGGTGCTCTTGACCATCATCAACAACAAACTTATATTTAGCTTTTTGAATTTCTATCGCTTTCGTATGTGGAAATTGATCACTTGGTACGTTTGTACTCTCACTAGAAATTGCCGCATACGGATTTGGATTAACCATTTCTTCTTGCGCCTGATACTCTCTTCCAAATTGTTGTTGATCTCTTGTTTCTAGACCGGCGCCGCCAACTCCACAACCAACGAGTGCCAGTAAGTATATACACATTAGAATTAGTATGATATTTATTTTCTTCATCGTTAATACCCTCCTTTACTTGTTATTTCATATTTTTTCTATAATTATCGCTAATTATTTATGGTAATAAAATGTAAGTGTTCATCAATTTTGAACAAAAAAAAGAGCAGGCCACATTGACCATGCTCATTTTTTATTACATTTTATTAAAGATATCCGTTAACACTGGGACAATTTGCTTTTTGCGAGATACTACACCTTTTAAAGTTGCGGTATTATTAGTTAATGTCACATCGTAAGCTTCTTCAACCGCTTTTGCACTTTCTCCTACAGTAAGCGCCACAGAATCGCTATTTAAAATATCTGTAACGACTAATAAAAATAAATCTAAGTTCTTTTCTTTTACAACTTCTGCTATAGCAGCTTCTATTTCCTCTTGACGAACAAGCACGTCGTTTGTATCTACAGCATTTACTTGAGCAATTTCAACTTTATAGTTACCCATCGTAAATTCTTTTGCATCTAATGAAATTAATTCAGTAACTGTTTTATCACTTAAATTAGCACCTGCTTTTAGCATTTCTAATCCGTAAGTTTCAGCATTTACTCCAGCTATTTCTGCTAACTCATGAGCTGCCTTTACATCTTCTTTTGTACATGTTGGAGACTTAAATAAAAGCGAATCAGAGATAATTGCCGACAACATTAACCCAGCAACCTCCTTTTCAATCTTTACTCCATTTTCCTTATACAGTTTGTTTAATATCGTCGCTGTACAGCCAACTGGCTCAGCTCGATAGTATAAAGGGTCACTCGTTTCAAAATTAGCAATACGGTGATGATCAATAACTTCTAATACACGCACCGCATCGATATCACCAACACTTTGTTGACGCTCATTATGATCAACTAAAATTACACCATTTACTTCGTTTGCAACAGTACTAACTAATCGAGGAGTTTCTGCCTTGAAATATTCTAAAGCAAATTGTGTTTCTCCATTAACTTCTCCTAAACGAACTGGCTCTGCATCCATCCCTAATTTCACTTTTAAATCTGCATAAGCTATTGCTGAACAAATTGTGTCTGTATCTGGGTTTTTATGACCGAAAATAAGTACTTTTTCCATACTCTCTACTCCCTTATTATTAAATTGGTATGTTATAGCCATCATTTTATCGAAAAAAAGCTAGTTTGTCTAAATTAAAATTATATAAACTAATCAATATTTTACAATCCGCCTAAATTAATGACTTTATCAGTATTGAATTATTTTTGTTCGAGTGCTTAAGATGTATTTCTATATAAAAAACTAGCGTGTCAATTGAAGAGACAATTACCAAGCGAGCCCAAAGGACAAAAAAACAAGAAGGTTCCCAAGAACACTATGTCAGTGACGTTTGGCACCTAGATATAGACGGGTGTAAATTGTATACGTCTATAATTCGGAGTTACTTTACTGACACTTTTTTGGGACCCCTCTTTAATGGTAAATATCTTTAATCTTTCACTTCCACCTTATAAGTTTTTAGCCACGTATCAATTTGTGCTAAATGTGCGATCAGTTGGGGTCCAGTCATGAGTTGCCCGAACCACGGTCTTTTAAAAGCTGCTCCATCTGTTGCAACGATTTCCCTAAGCTTCTTTTTATCTGCAAATTGCAGTAATGGAGAGGAAGGATCATCCACAATTTCTTGTAGCCACTGTTTCACCGCCTTCGTATAATATGGGTTGTGGGTTTTAGGATAAGGACTCTTTTTCCGATAAAGGACGTTGCTTGGTAAAACTCCTTCTAATGCTTTTCTTAAAATCCCTTTTTCGCGCCCTTCAAGATTTTTCATTTCCCATGGGATATTCCACACATACTCCACTAAACGGTGATCAGCAAATGGAACACGTACTTCCAGGCTTGCGCCCATACTCATACGATCTTTACGATCAAGTAACGTTGTCATAAACCAGACAATATTTAAATAAAACAACTCTCTGCGACGAGCTTCTTCATCTGTTTCTCCTTCAAGACGCGGTGTCTCTGCTAAAGTTTCTTTATATCGTTGCATCACATAATCTTGAAGCTGCAGCTTTTCGCGCCACTCGTTATTAAGAAGCACTTCTCGTTCTAATATCGAATCCATCCAAGGAAAACCGTCTCGATTCATTAAATCTTTGCGATGAAACCACGGATAGCCACCAAAAATCTCATCAGCACACTCGCCTGATAGACCAACCGTAACATCTTTTTTAATTTGTTTACAAAACCATAATAGTGATGAATCGATATCGGCCATGCCTGGAAGATCTCGAACATAAACCGCCTCTTTTAAATAAGTTGCTAAATCTTCATTCGTAATCACTGAGGAATGATGCTTTGTTCCTAAAAACTGTGAAACCTCTTTAATCCAAGGTCCGTCGGCATTCGGTTGGAAATCGTTCTCTTTAAAAAACTTATCATTATCAATATAATCAATTGAGTACGTTTGAAGCTGTCCTCTTCCTTCTCTTTTAAAGTAATTTGCTGCAAAGGCAGTTAACGCACTAGAATCAACCCCTCCAGATAAAAACGTACTTACTGGAACATCTGCAACTAACTGTCTTTCAACAGTATCTCGTAGCAACCACTGAATTTTCTCAGCAGTTTGTTCTACATTATCTTCGTGCTTCTTACTATCTAATTGCCAATAACGAAAAACTTTTAATCCATTACGATTATATTTCAAAGCGTGACCTGGACGTAATTCTTTCATATCGTTAAAAATGCCGTGACCCGGTGTTCGTGAAGGACCTAACCCAAACACCTCTGCTAGGCCTTCTCTTGTTACTTCACTCTTTACATCTGGATGCGCTAATACCGCTTTTATTTCTGAGCCAAATAAGAGCCCTCCATTCATCTCTTGATAAAAAAGCGGCTTCACACCTAAGCGGTCACGAGCAATAAACAATTCTTGTTTTTCAGCATTCCAAATCGCAAAAGCAAAAATCCCATTTAAATGATCGACACACTTAGGACCCCATTCTATAAAAGAAGTTAATAAAACTTCAGTATCTGAGTGAGAGTTAAAACGATGACCACGCTGTAATAACTCTTTCCGAAGATCCTCTGTATTGTAAAGCTCTCCGTTATAGGCTATCGTAAACGCTTTGTCTGACATTGACTTTGTCATCGGTTGTTTTCCGCCTTCCGGATCTACTACAACTAATCTTGTATGCCCAAAAACTGCATGATTTGTACTCCAAACTCGATAGTCATCAGGCCCACGTTTACTTAACGTATTGGCCATTCGCCGAACGAGCTCCTCCTCCTTCCTTAAATCTTTATTCCAATTGATCCAACCTGTAATACCACACATCTATATCAACCCCTCCTAGGGAATGTTGTTTAAATTAATGGACTTACTGCCCATACAGCAACATATTCACACATAATGGTAATTGTTCTTTCTTTAGGAGCAATTGGCATGTATTCTGACACATTTTTTTCACATTAATGAATTTCATAATTCATAATTCTCACCACTAAGACAATATATAGTTGCGTCAAAACCATTCGCAAACTATATATTGCATGATGTGGCTCACTTTTGGTAATTATGAAATTCACTCACATGCATATTTTTGTGAATTTTTGAGATATTATGGATAGACTTTAATTTAATGAATTTCATAATCCAATATTGTTGCCATTAAGTATCTATATGCAGTTGCGTTAAACCGCTCGCAACTACATATAGCTTGATATGGCTCATTTTATATAATTATGAAATTCCACTCAATTAGGAGGAAAATACATATGAACACTAATCGTGCACAACAAATTTTAGAATCAGCAAAAGATATTGAAGTTCAGCATAACGGATCCTCTATCTGGATTCAGAATGTTAATCCTGAAGAGGGAACAGCACGTGTTTATCCAAGACAAAACCCCGAGCAAGAAATGACTGTCAGTGTGACCGAACTACAAGAGAAGCATTAAGAAAAGAAGTGGAAGACGCCTTGGTTAGCTTCGACAAGCTAAATGGAGCAAGCCTTAATACAACAAAAAGCTGAATTGCAGTAAGGATTATACCTACTTCAATTCAGCTTTTTCATTTTACAGCTTATGTTTCTTAATGTGCGTAAGTAATTGTTTGCAAGCTTCTTCTACAAGTTCGTATACCTCTTCAAAATTACCTGTAAAATAAGGATCTGGAACGTCTACAACTTTAGATTCAGGGATGTAATCCAGTAGCCTATTTATTTCTCCTGACTCACCATACCCTTTCATCCGGTTCAAGTTGCCTAAATTTTCTGCGTCCATAGCAATAATATAATCAAATTGTTTTAAATCTTCTTTTTTGACCTGTCTTGCTAGCATATTCTCACTATCCACTTTATTATCTTTTAAGATTTTTAACGTTCCATCATGAGGACGATTTCCAATATGCCAATCTCCAGTCCCAGCAGAATCAATGACAAAATCTTTTTCTAAACCTGCCTCTGCTACCTTTTTTCTAAAAATTGCTTCAGCCATTGGTGACCTACATATATTACCTAAACAAACAAATAAAACTTTAACCATCATCTTCTCCTTTCAAAATTATACATCTAATATTCACTTAACTTATTATAGCTTTTTTATATTTTTCTGCAATAACACTTCTGTGTAAGCGCTTTAAAATTATTCATTTTAATACAAATTAATTTATTTTTATTCAAAATAAAAGTTTGTGATTTTTTAGTATTTTCAGTTAACTCACCTCAAAAGGAAATCCTCTCTAAATGGTGAGAGGATATGTGAACACGTAGTATATATATTATAGTTATTAAACGAGATTGTTTATTCCTACTTTTCTTGTCTTTTTACTTGAAAATTTCTTGATGCTCTTCTTTAATTTTTGCTAAAACAGCTTCAACTGTCTTATGCTGCTGGCCAACGCGATAGCTCTTAACATTTCTTAAAGAACAACTACACTCAGGATTCCCTTGAAGAATTTGAATAACTTCCTCATCATCACATTCGATTTCTTCCAACATATTCCCTTTGCAATTACAATCACTGTTTTCAAATTTTTCATAAATCACAAAAAAATCATCTTTTGTTTCCTCAGTGAAATACTCTTTTGTTTCGACTAAATCTTGAACGATCACGTCTTCACTTCCTATTCTTAATTTTTATAAATTATTTTTTGCAATTCCTACTATAACATTTTTCCCCTCTTATTTGGGCAACTTTTTTGTGAAATTTATATTACATTTTTCCGAACACGGTGAATGGTTATTCAGTCGACTCTTTTCATATCAATAATATCTTCTAAAAATATTTGCACCTTCGTACCATCCACTTTTGCGACCTTTATTGAAGTTAAACTGTGGTCGACATGATCAATAACGCCGATTACACTTCTGTAATCACCGCTTTTAAAATACTTCAACTGTACTGATTCTCTCGTTTGTAAGGAAAAATGGATGATTTCATTAAATTCCTCTAACCGTTGTTCATCGATGATAGGCTTAGTTTTATAGTTTTGACGCTCTTTTAATTCACGGATCATTGATACGTGTTCCGGAAGCATCATTGCTGTCCATTTTATATTACCCCGATCTTTTAACATATTTTCACCTCTTTATGATTTATGACCACCGACGAGTTTACTTCGATGTTTAGCTGTTCCAGCTTGTGTATAGGAAACAGCTCGAAGTAGCTTATCAGCACCGTACTTCTCTCGAATAAAGTCCATGACATATCCTAATTCTCTTTGCCTTGGTTTTTCTGGTTCAAATAAACTTAACTGAACTTGGTCATCATTGACGATATTTGATAGCGAAATTGAAATACTTCGAACCGTTTGCCCTTGATGATATTGATGAAATAATTTTAAGCATGCTTTATAAATTTCTAATGTAATATTAGTCGCATCTTGTAACGTAATCGATCGCTGAAAACCGCCTTCGCCGAACTCATCTTTACTATAGCCAATGCCAAGACTAACAGTTCTACCTGCCTTTTTCGCTGTCCTTGCCCTTCTTGCTACTTCTTCACACATTTCCAAAATCACATGCTTTACTTCCTTCGGATCAACATAATCTCGAAGTAAAATTTGACTTTTACCGAAACTAATTTGACCTTCGATAATGGGGGCGCCTAATTGTGAAAGGTCAACACCGTGAGCATGATAATATAGCTGATTACCTATGATGCCAAAGTGTTTTTCCAGTAACGTTAATGGGGCATTAGCCAATTGCCCTACTGAAAAAATACCTAACTTATTTAAGCGTTTTTCAATTCGTGAACCAATTCCCCACATCTCCCTTAGTGGTGCAATGTTCCAAAGCTTTTTTTCAACATCATCGTACGTCCACTCAGCAATGCCTTTCTTTTTCGCCTCTAAATCAAGACACACTTTTGAAAGAAGCATATTAGGACCAATGCCGATCGAGCACGTTAAACCGAACTGGTGAAGCATATCATTTTGTATACGCCTAGCAAGTGCCTTTTTATCACCCCAAAGTCGTTCTGTTCCTTTTACATCAAGAAAACTTTCATCAACGCTATACGTATGGATCGCTTCAAAAGGAACGTAACGAGTAAAAAATTCAGTTAAACAAGTAGAAATTTGTAAATAAGTTAACATTTCGGCATTAACAACTTTAATTTTAGGATCGCGTGGAATTTCAAAAAGTCTACTTCCTGTTTTAATCCCAAACTCTTTTTTTAACCGAGGAGTGGCCGCTAAAACGACACTCCCATCCCTTTTTGTATCACCGACAACCGCTAAATAACACGTTAGCGGATCAAGGCCAAGCGCTATGGCCGAACAACTAGCATAAAAGCTCTTCATATCAATACAAAATATGGTCCGCTTCGGAAGTGCTTCATAATCTATATCTATTTGCATCCTACTCCACCTTTCTAGTTAACCAATTAACCAACTTTTCCATACAAAACGCTCATGATAGGTGCCGTCACCTTCTAAAATATAAAGGTCTAGGGTTTCCCTTTCCAACTAACCAACAAACCAACTGTCCAACTATTTTACATACAAAACGATATATCTTTAATTTTTTGCACACAAAAAACAGAACGTATATTCTTATTATTTTTTTCATTATAAACGAATATACGTTCTGTTTTCAATTTGAAAAAAATGGGGATGTCTCCCCATTCGAGTGAATTTCATAATTTCCTTAATTGAGCAATATAAAGCTATATGTAGTTGCGAGCGGTTTAATGCAACTACATATAGATACTTAATGGCGAAAATATTGAATTATGAAATTCATATAACTATTTTTGATTTAGCTTCTTTCCAGCTATTTTTTCAACGAGACTAGGAAAAAGCTGATAAAAAGTTGTTCCAATACCCATCCAACGTGGTAAATTCAGCTCTCTTTTCGGTCGTTCAATTAATTGAATGATCTTTTCTGATACAAAAGAAGATTCTAACATAAACTTCTCTACGTTTTTCGTATAATTCCCTGATGTGTCTGCTCGCTTGAAAAAAGGTGTTTTAATAGGTCCCGGATTTACAGCACTAACAAAGATGTTGCTATCGATTAATTCCATTCGTAAACTATTTGATATTGCTAGCACAGAATGCTTTGTCGCAGAATAAACGCTAGACTTTGGGGTTGCCAATTTACCGGCCTGAGAAGCAATGTTAATAATATGTCCTTCATTCCGCTCAAGCATTGCTGGCAGTACAGCTTGCGTACAAGCGATTAAACCAAACACATTTACATCGAACATTCCTTTAATATCCTCTATTTTCGCGTCCACAAAAGTATCAAAAATGGCGTAGCCTGCATTATTAATTAAAACGTCGACTTTATGATACTCGTCTAAAATGTGTTGAAATGTTTTAGCAACTGCTTTTGCGTCTCCGACATCAACTGTATAAAAAGGAGCCTCAATTCCTGTCGTTTTCAAAATTTCTTCGCTAGCTGCTGCCAGTTTCCCTGTCGAACGCGCCAACAATATTGGTGTTCCACCTTGCTTTGCTATATCACGGGCTATTGTCAAGCCAATTCCACTTGATGCTCCTGTAATAACAACAATTTTTTCTTGTAAATGATTAGACAATTGCCTCACCTCTATTAATTTCCATCATACCCCTTCTTTACTTCAGTATCAAAATTTATTATAATTCATACCCATAAAGTATTGACAGTATAGCGTAAATATCAGATAATTAAAAAAACTTAGTGATTTAAAGCGTTGAAAGGGAATAGTAAATAAACGTTTTGGCGAAAGAGAGTGGAATTCACCGGCTGAAAGATTCCATCGCAAAAAAACTTATTGAACCTGCCCTGGAGCTGTTAGGCCAAACCCTAGCCGTCTTACCTGCGTTAACGGTTAAAGAGGACATCTCATAGATGTCAATTAAGGTGGTACCGCGGATAACCTTCCGTCCTTTTTTATAAGGATGGAAGGTTTTTTTATTTGACCAAGGTCTTCGTAATCAATTGAAAAAAGAGGGATTTAAAATGAGTAAACAACGAATCGTTGTAAAAATTGGCAGTAGTTCATTAACAAATACACAAGGCGGCATTTCCAATGAAAAGCTTTTGGAACACGCTAATGCTTTAGCGAAATTAAAGCAACATGGTCATGAAGTGATCTTAATCTCATCAGGAGCCGTTGCCGCCGGATTTACAAAGCTTGGCTATCCGACAAGACCTGTAACAATCGCAGGAAAACAAGCCGCAGCAGCTGTTGGGCAAGGGTTACTCATGCAAGGTTATGAAGAAGCATTTAATCGCCATGATGTCGTTGTTGCTCAACTCCTTTTAACGAGAAATGATTTTCTAAGTCAAGAACAGTACAGTAACGCTTATGCCGTTTTAACAGAGCTTCTTAGCCGTCGGATTGTTCCAATTATTAATGAGAACGATTCAACATCTGTTGAAGAACTTACATTTGGCGACAATGATATGCTTTCTGCTTTAGTAAGCGGACTCGTTCACGCAGATTTTTTAGCGATTTTAACAGATATAAACGGGCTTTATGATGAGGACCCCAGGAAAAATGCTACGGCAAAGAAATATCACTACTTACCGACCATTACTGACGAGTTATTAACTCAAGCGAAAACGACTGGTTCCAAACTAGGAACAGGTGGAATGCGTTCAAAAATAGAAGCCGCCAAAACTGCGACAACACTTGGAGTCAATGTTTTTATCGGAACAGGAGTAGGCGAAGATAAGTTGATAGATATTTTATTAGGTAAGGGCGACGGCACTTATATTGGGACTGCAAATAAAAAAGTAGTCAAAAATAAAAAACAGTGGATTGCCTTTCATTCCAATGCGAGTGGAAAAATTGTCATCGATGACGGTGCAGTTAGAGCGATGTTGACGAAAGGTAAAAGCTTACTACCAATTGGTATTCAAGAAGTAGCTGGAACGTTTCAAAAAGGGGATGTAGTCGAAGTTGTAAGTTCCCGTGGCAAGGTCATTGGAAAAGGACAAGTGAACTACTCTTCAGCAGAACTTTGTTCAATAAAAGGAAAAGAAAGTCAGGAAGCCAAAAAAACAATCAATTGTCGTTACGATGAAGCGATTCATCGCGATCATTGGATTACATTTTCTTAAGAAGAGGTGAAAGAAAAAATGAATGAACTAGTAACAAAAGCAAAAAAGGCAAGTGAAATCACTGCAAAATTAGGTGCCACATCAACAGAAGAAAAAAACGAAGCACTAAAGCTAATGAGCGAAAAATTAATGAATGAAATCGATTATTTGCTAAAGGAAAATGAAAAGGATATTGAAGCAGGAAGAAGTAATGGACTTTCTGATGGACTATTAGACCGTTTAAGACTGACTGAAACAAGAATTAAGGATATGGCGACTGCACTTCTTCAGCTAATCGAACTACCTGATCCTATTGGTGAAGTAACGTTTGAAACCGAGCGCCCTAACGGATTGGAGTTAAAGAAAATCCGGGTTCCTCTAGGAGTTATCGGAATGATTTATGAAGCAAGGCCAAATGTAACCGTAGATGCAGCTAGTCTTTGTTTAAAAACGGGTAATGCCGTATTATTACGTGGCAGTTCGTCTGCCATTCATTCCAACAAAGCTCTTGTTAACGTCATTCATCGAGCGCTAGAAAAAAGTTCGCTTCCTAAAGAAGCTGTGCAACTTATTGAAGATACGAAAAGGGAAACGGCAGAGCAAATGTTTAAGTTAACCGAATATTTAGATGTTCTTATTCCTCGCGGAGGGGCGAAACTGATTCAGTCAGTGGTCGAAAAAGCGTCTGTCCCCGTTTTAGAAACCGGTGTCGGAAACTGTCACGTTTATATTGACGACACAGCCAACGAACAAATGGCCGTTGATATTGTCGTTAACGCGAAGACACAACGCCCGTCTGTTTGCAACGCATGTGAAACGGTCATCGTCCATCAAGATTGGGCAAAGTTTCATTTTACAAGTCTCGTCGATGCCCTTGTAGATCAAGGGGTTGAACTTCGCGGCGATGACGCAGCACGTAAATTAGATGCTCGTATTTCTGTTGCTACCGAAGAAGATTGGCAAGTTGAGTTTTTAAACTTAACATTAGCCGTAAAAGTGGTTAATTGCCTTGAAGAAGCCATTGAGCATATCGGAAACTATGGATCAAAACATACAGAAGCGATCATTTCAGAAACTGAAAAAAATGTGAATCAGTTTTTCACTTTTGTAGATGCAGCAGCGCTTTACCATAATGCTTCGACTCGCTTTACTGATGGCTTTGAATTTGGTTTCGGCGCAGAAATTGGTATAAGTACGCAAAAACTTCATGCAAGAGGGCCAATGGGATTAGAAGCTTTAACATCGTCAAAATATATTATTTTAGGTACTGGACAAATCCGCTCATAACTTAAGTCGTATCTCTATAAAATTTTGACCACGAAACCTTTAACTAAGGAGTTGAAAACAAATGTTAACGAATAAAAAAGTTGCTTTTATCGGAGCCGGAAGTATGGCGGAAGCGATGATCTCAGGTATTTTAGCAAAAAATATATTACAACCAGCACAAATTTACGTAACAAACCGAAGTAATAAAGAGAAACTAGACCTTTTGCAAAAACAATATAGTGTGGAAGTTTTTACGAATCTACAAGACGTATTACCGAAGATGGACATCATTATTTTTGCCATCAAACCAAAAGACATCACTGAAACAATAGAGAAAATTAAGGCTTATACTACCGAAAAACAAGTGATGATCTCAGTACTTGCTGGGGTTTCTACATCATGTATTTCTCGCCTTCTCAAACATGAAGCACCAGTGATTCGAACGATGCCTAATACTTCGGCAGCTGTTGGACAATCGATTACAGCTATTGCTCCAGGAAGTTATGCTGGCGAAGGTCAAGTAACATTAACGAAAACGTTATTAGAAGCGATTGGAGAAGTCGTCATCGTCGAAGAAGAAAAATTAGATGCCATTACAGGTTTATCTGGGTCAGGTCCCGCCTATATTTATTACTTGATTGAAGCAATGGAAATAGGTGCTAAAGAAATTGGTATAGACGAGAAGTTAGCGAAGCAATTGATTGCTCAAGTACTCATTGGTGCTGCAGAGAGGGTAAAATCAACCGACCTCTCATCGCAAACACTTTACAAGCAGGTAATGAGTCCTGGAGGAACAACAGAAGCAGGGTTTAAAATGTTAGAAAACTATCACTACCAAGAAGCAATGGTTGAATGTATTAAACGTGCCGCCCAGCGCTCTACAGAGTTAGGTAAGTTATATTCTTTTGTGAAATAAATGAAAAATTATAGAACTAAAGGCTCTCTCATAAGTGATTTTCACTCCGCCGATTACTAAAAGAAGGCAAACACGCCAATATATTTTCCGGCAATGTGATAAACACTTATGAGGAGTCTTTTTTGTGTTCGAAGAGAAGGAAATCATCCGCCTTTTCATTCAAGATGGTGACGGACGCTTCTATAAAACTTTCAATATTTATTCCATCAAACTAAAAAATCTAGTAGAATAAACATTAGTGTTTAATAAAGCTCTTTTGTGTGGAGGAAAACTATGACTAATAGAAAAAAACTTGCTTATATTCGCGAGAAAATATTTAAGTTAGTTCAACATAAATATTTTACAGGAACAGTTCTTGGCTTAATCATCTTTAATGCAATCGTTGTTGGTATAGAGACATACCCCTCTATATACGAGTCTCATAAACTATTATTTTTCTTAATAGATAAAGCTTTAATTTGGATTTTCACCGTTGAGATTGTATTAAGAATGATTGCTGAAAGAAAACTGAGTGACTTCTTTAAAAGCAGCTGGAATTGGTTTGACTTTTTAATTGTCGCTGCAGGACATATCTTTGTGGGTGCTCACTTTGTTACTGTATTACGGATTTTACGAGTACTTCGTGTTTTTCGTGCCATATCAATCATACCATCTTTACGGAAATTAGTAGATGCATTACTACTAACGATTCCTGCACTTGGAAACATTATGCTTTTAATGAGTATTATCTTTTACATTTTCGCTGTTATAGGCACAATGTTATTTCAGGAAGTCGCACCTGAATATTTCGGTTCTCTTCAACTTTCACTGTTAACGCTATTCCAAGTCGTCACACTTGAATCGTGGGCAAGCGGAGTAATGTGGCCAATTTTCCACGAACTACCGTGGTCTTGGATCTATTTCGTTTCATTTGTACTCGTTGGAACTTTTGTTATTTTCAACTTATTTATTGGGGTCATTGTTAGCAATGTCGAAAAAGTTGATGCTGCTGACAATGTTGACGAAAAGAAAGATATCGAAGAATTGAAAGACGAGGTAAAAGAATTAAAGCAGTTAATTATTAATTTATCGAAAGAAAAATCATAAACTCAACATAAAAAGGTATACGAATCGTCGCACGAATTCGTATACCTACCTAAATGCATATTTATTTTTCCACTTCTGGCCTCGTTACTAAGCAACCGGGTCTTTAGTTTCAACGAAGAAGTTATTATAAAGCTCTTGTACTGCCTTATCAGCATCGGCATCAATTATACCAAACACAATACTTACTTCTGATGAACCTTGATTTATCATATAAATATTGACCCCTACATTGGCTAACGCCTCCGTAGCTTTAGCAGCAATGCCAACCATCTCTTTCATACCTTCTCCAACGATCATCACCATGGCAAAGTCATGTTCGACATGAACATCATCAACATCGAGGTCTTCTTTAATTCTAGCTACAATTCTTTCTTCCATTTCTGGAGTTAATTGATCACCCTTTAAAATAATCGACGTATCATCAATTCCTGAAGGCATATGTTCATACGATAACCCTTCATCCTCTATGATTTCTAAAAGGTGGCGTCCAAATCCGACTTCTCGGTTCATTAAGTATTTTCGAACATAGATTGTACTAAACCCTGATTCGCTAGCAATCCCAATGATTGGATTAATTAAATAGTTACGTTCGTTTACAATCATCGTTCCTTTAGCCGTTGGATTATTTGTATTTTTAATACATACAGGAACTCCTTTTTTGAAAGCCGGAATTAAGGCTTCATCATGGAAAACTGAAAATCCGGCATATGATAACTCACGCATTTCTCTATACGTTAATTCTTCAATTTCAACAGGATCTTCTACGACATTAGGGTTAGCGACAAACACAGAATCAACGTCAGTAAAGTTTTCATAAAGCTCTGCATCAACAGCCGATGCTACGATCGACCCCGTAATATCCGAACCACCTCTAGAAAAAGTGACAAGCTCTCCATCTGGTGTGTAACCAAAAAATCCTGGGAAGATTAATATACCTTTTCTGTTTCTGAGCTCGTATAAATGATCGTACGCCTCAGGTAACACTTGTGCGTTCCCATAGTCTTTACTAACGAACAAGCCTGCTTCTTTTGGATCAACATAGTTCGCATCGACACCTAAAGATTGTAAATAATAGGAAAATAACTTTGCATTATTATCTTCGCCACTTGCTTTAATTAAATCACTAAACTTTTGTTCGCCTTCTTCTTTTGTTGCTAACCTCGAAAGTAAATCATCTTTAATAATATTAACGACATCTTTTGATAAATTTAAGTCATTAGCAATTTGCTCGTAGCGACTAACGACTCTTTGTAGAGCATCTGTTACGTCCTCATTTGCTAGCGCCTTATCACCTAAAGCAATTAATAAATCCGTTACTTTCGTATCTTCCTTAAAACGTTTTCCTGGTGCTGAAACCACAACAATTTTTCTTTCAGCATCGGACATCACAATATTTGCTACTTTTTGCATTTGTTCTGCACTCGCTAAAGATGTTCCACCGAACTTACAAACCTTCATATTTTTTTAGCCACCTCATAATTGTAGTTTTTTCCAGAACCATAAATCTAATTTAATGAATTTCATAAATCCTTATTTAGCGCTCCACTAGGACGCTACATTTCTAGCTGAGTTAAATCGTTCTCACTAGATGTAGATTGATCTGGCTAATTGATTCGTATTATGAAATTCACTCAATTAATTAATAATTTAAAATTTTACCACCTACTATTCATAGCTGCAACTGCCACCTTATCCTTTATATGCTTCAAATTTCGTTTAAATGGACGATTACATCAAAGATTTTGTAATAGAAGGCAGATTTTTTTAAGATTTACTGTTTTTCAAGGAAATGATTGTATAATTTAGTGTGATAGATTTCCTGACACATCCATCAATAAAAAGTAAATATCATGTTATAGTTAAAATAGGAAAAGAGCATAGCGTTGCTCCTACGCCTATTCGTTGCACAAAAGCTAAGGCTTAGCGCGAAAAGCGAAAGGCGCTACTATACAAATGCATTCGTTGGCAGACAGGAGATGATAAACTTGTCTTATAAAGAGAAAAAGGTAATAACGATCGGTGTTGTCAGTGAGTTAACAGGTTTATCAGAAAGACAAATCCGTTATTACGAAGAACGAAAATTAATTTTTCCAGAGCGTACTAAAGGAGGTACTCGTAAATATTCCTTTACAGACGTCGAACGACTTGTAGATATTTCAAATAAAATGGAAGACGGTATGCAAACATTTGAAATTAGAAAAATGGAACAAAAACAACTTCGTCAAACAGAGCTTAGAGAAAAAATGCTGCGCGGACAGCTAAATGCTGCATTTAATATTCGAAAATAATTAAAGCGTGACTTGACTCATTGTTGTATTTTCTTTTGGAGTGTAGCCAAGCTGCTACTTCCCCTTACGCTTACTTTTTGAAAATGAATAGGTCTTTGGAGATAAACAAAATTGTCTCTAAAGGCTTATTTTTTTATGAAGAAAAAAACGTCGAATTTGCAAAGATCGCCTTTAATTTATATTTTAATGACTGATAACTTTACGATAAAAATAGTGATAATGGGACAAAGTATAAGTAGAACATAATAATGGAGGAACGATAAATTATGAAGTTGAAATTGTTTTTATTAATTTTATGTATAAGTACTGTCCTAATCCCTACTGTTATTAACGCCGAGAGTATTAGTAATGAAATGAAGGTCGCAATTATCATTGATGACTTCGGTGGAAAAGTGAAAGGCGTAAATGAGTTTTTTGAAGCAAATATTCCAATCACAGTCGCTGTAATGCCCTTTTTAGATCAGTCAAAACAACAAGCAGAGTTAGCACATGATTTAGGATTAGAAGTAATGATCCATCTCCCTTTACAACCGAAAAAAGGTAAAACATCATGGTTAGGGCCTAAACCGATCACAAAAGATTTGCCTTTAGATGAAATCAAAAAAAGAGTTGTCGAAGCCATTGAGAGTGTTCCACACGCTAAAGGAATGAATAACCATATGGGGTCACTCATTGTTGAAGATGAGGCAATTATGAGAGTGATACTAGAAACTGCTAAAGAAAACAATTTATATTTTATCGATAGTGGGACAAACCCTAAGTCTGTCATACCGAAGCTTGCCGAAGAACTTGGTGTACCGTGGGCGATGCGAGATGTTTTCTTAGATGATACACTTTCTTCAAGCAGACACGTTTATAAGCAGATGCATAGGCTTATAAGAGTTGCCGAAAGAAAAGGCCATGGAATTGCGATTGGACATGTCGGAGTTAAAGGCGAAGCTACCGTCAAAGGAGTGAAAGAAGCAGTGAAGGACTTTGAGCAGAAAAAAGTTCATATCGTTCCCGCTTCTCACCTATTACAAAGTAAAATTGAGAAAAAGCCAGACTATTTTTGGCAAGAGTAGGTGGTGAAGTAATGAAAACCATACTTTATAATGATTTAGTGATGAGCTTTACAGTAAAGGACGGGTCAACTGTAACGATCCGTCCAGCGAAAGCAAGTACCGACTTTATTGGATAGCCCTACTGCATATGAAGACAAACTACCTTCGCTGGTTGTTTATTTATGTATTTCACTTCCGCTTTAAATCCCGCCTTCTTCTGCTTTAAAAAAGTTTCCTTTGAGATCGGTCTCGGTGTAGACCATGCTAAAGAATTTAAATTGTCCCAGTTATCATGTGTAATAACTTCTTGTTTATAATAATAACTATTTCCAGAAGGATATTTTTCACAAATATATTTTACAGTTTGCTTTGAATGCACATATGTCACCCCTTAGAACTTTTTATTAATTCTCCCCAAAAATAAGCACAATTAACCATGAAACTCTAGTTGCATTTGAGACAGCTGTCAGTTGACAAATTTTTTTCTGGCTTCTAGTATAGATAAGTGGGCATTACCTTTTTTCATACAAAACGTTCATGAAGATAATCGTCACCATCTAACATGTAAAAGAACGAGCAATTTCCTTCTCTTCGCTGTAAACTTCTAACGAATTTTAGAGGCTCGTTCAGGAAATTACTCGTTCTTTTTTCATACAAAACGCTTATGACGATTATTCGTCACCATCTACTGTGTAAAAGATCGTTCACTGTGTTCACAATTAAAATGAAAAGAAAGTGATAATAATGATTACTGAGACATTAAAAAATTGCACGTTTTTAGATGAAAACTTAAAAGATTTAATTATCCCTATTGAAGAAGTTGCTCATGTTCATAAAAATAACAGTTTAGAACATGCATTATTAGTACTCGTTAAATCTGGTTACACAGCCATTCCCGTATTAGACACGGATTCGAAACTTCACGGGGTTATTAGTAAAGCGTCTATTTTAGATTCGATATTAGGTCTTGAACGAATCGAACTTGATCGCCTTCATCAATTTAAAGTAAGTGACGTAATGGAAGCTAAAATCGCCACAATGAATATGAACGAGAACTTTCCGAAAGCATTAGCAGTGTCAATCAACAATCCGTTTATTTGTATGATTGATGAAAATGATTCATTTAATGGCATATTAACACGCCGTTCTTTACTCGTTTATTTAAATCAAGAAATGTTCCAGAAGAAAACTTAATATTTTTCACATCAACACTGTGGCTTTAAAGAGGGTTTCCCACCCTCTTTCTTTTTTTATTCGTAAACCGGCTCCCTGTCTCTGTCTCTTAGCTCTCTTCCGATAACATAAATGTGTAAAAACCATTCACAAACAGCTGCTATGATCGCAATAAACAGCGCTCCAGCCAATAAAGAGAAATAAAACCCGTAATTAGGGACGGTCCATATAAAAACGACAAGGAAAATTAAAACCCCATCTGCAACTGTTGCAAACAAGTTCCCCCTTAAAGGCAAAACAAACAAATCACCTAATACATACGTAATTACAGCTAAAAATGCACAAAGTAAAAGTAACGAAGTAATCGAAAACCCGTAAAAAAGCAATACAAATAAGACAATAATACTATATACTAAAAATTTCATCCCAACAGACTTTACATGATTCATAAAGATCGCTCCTTTTCATTTGAACCTAGTCTTAGTATGATTTAAAAACTTTATTTTAATTAGGGTATCTTCTGACATCTTCCATGATTTATGGTAAAGTAAAAGTATTATTTAGATATACGAAATAAGGAGGTTAAACCTATGTCTTCACTACTTTTTTCACCTTATAAGCTCAAAAATATCACCTTAAAAAACCGCATAGTTATGGCACCGATGTGTATGTACATGTCACATAATAAAGATGGACATGTCACTGATTGGCATATTACCCATTACGGAAGTCGGGCTATCGGACAAGTTGGTTTAATTATCATTGAAGCTACAGCTGTTACTCCTCAAGGGAGAATTTCTGAGCAAGACCTCGGCATTTGGGATGATGCCCATGTTGAAGGCTTAAAGCGTCTAGTTGATCACGTCCATGAACTAGGTGGTAAAATCGGCATTCAACTAGCTCATGCCGGAAGAAAAGCGATGGTCGAAGGACCGATCGTCGCACCATCAGCGATTCCTTTTAATGAAAAAATGAAAACACCTGAGGAAATGACTGAAGAGCAAGTAATAGAAACGATTGAAGCGTTTAAAAAAGGCGCCGAACGAGCTAAAAAAGCCGGTTTTGACGTTATCGAAATACACGGAGCCCACGGCTATTTAATTAATGAATTTCTTTCGCCATTAACGAATAAACGAGAAGATGCTTTCGGTGGTAATCCACAAAAGCGTTATGAGTTTTTAAAGCGAACAATTGCAGAAGTTAACACTGTGTGGGAAGGACCTTTATTTGTACGAATTTCAGCAAATGAATATGCTGAAGAAGGTAATAGTCTTGACGTATTTGTTGATTATGCAAAAAAAATGAAAGCACAAGGCGTCGACCTTATTGATTGCAGTTCTGGTGCTGTTGTTCCAGCGAAAATGGACGTTTACCCTGGATACCAAGTTCGCTACGCAGAAACTATTCGAGAGAAAGCTGAAATTCCAACAGGTGCAGTTGGACTAATTACAACTGGTAATCAAGCTGAAGAAATATTACGAAACGAACGAGCAGACCTCATCTTTATTGCACGACCATTTTTACGTGATCCTTATTTAGCGAGAACATTCGCTAATGAAATCAATGACCCGCTAGAAGCCCCCAAGCCGTATGAGCGTGGTTGGTAAATAAATAAGTTTGTTTGTTGGTTAGTGGTTAGTTGGCTAGGACCCCCGCCCGGCTTTTCATGTTAGATGGTGGCGGCCGGCATGAGGTTTTGTATGAAAAATGCGGGTGACTTTCCTGAACGAGCCTCTAAAACTCGGTAGAGGGTGCTCCTGCGGTTACTCGTCGCAAAGTTGTATGATGAATTCTCTAAGAAGCATTACATGATGTGATTGAGGTCAGTAGCTTTAAAGCGAAGAGAAGGAAATCGCCCGCCTTTTATATAAAAGAAGGTAACGTTAAACCATCACAAATTTATATAATTAAATACGGCAACTTTTAGTACAATAAGAGTAACAATAAGAAAACTGGGAGTGTTTATCATGAGTTTTCGATTTCAAAAGAGGGTAAGAGTTGCACCAGGATTACGTCTAAATATTAGTAAAAGAGGAGTTAGCACCTCCGTTGGAAGACGTGGCGCTTCAGTAACCTTAGGGCGTCGCGGATTATACGGAAATGTCGGTATTCCTGGAAGTGGTGTTTCTTATCGTACAAAATTAGATAAATCGGCGAATCGGCGGTCTAAAAGTGTAGGACATCATAAAGCTAACAATATTACGACCAACGAGCCTCTATCCGTCTCCTTAAAATTTGATAAACAATCTTACTCTGTCGTCATTGTCGATGAAAACGACCAAAAAGTACCTCCTGACATCGAACGTCTTATTAGGCGAGAAAACCGCGATGAAATTCAAAAGCTCTATAAACAAAAAGAAGCTGAAATTAACGAACAAACGACGAAGCTTCTTGAATTACATAAACAAACATTTCAAGAGCGAACACCACAGCAACTTAAACAACTATCAACACAGTCAATTTCTTTCGACCTTCCATTACCGAACGAAAAAGAAATATTTTCGGAGTTAAAAGCTGAGGCTATGGGAGAACTAAGCATATTAAATAAGCTGAAGTTATTTTTACCATCAGAACGAAAAGCCTTTTTAGATAATGTACAAAAAGAAGCCAAAGAACAATATAAAACAGATACTGAGAAATACGAACGAGAAAAAGAAAAAATCGAACAACAGAAGCAACAACGAATAAATTTAGTGGAAAAGATAGTTGAAGGTGATATTGACGGGATGGAGCTATGGTTAGAAGACTTTTTAGCCGATTTAGACTTTCCACTTGAAACGAACGTCTCTTTTAACGTCTTATCCGCTAATACCGTTTATTTAGATGTAGATTTACCACAAATGGAGGAAATTCCGTTAAATAAAGCTTCTATTTTAAAGTCTGGGAAGTTAAAGGTGCAAAATAAGTCTCAACGAGAAATGCGTGAGCATTATGCAACCATGGTTGGGGGGACTGCTTTACATTTATGTTCCTACGTTTTTTCTCTTTTACCAACTTGCGATACAATCATCATCTCTGGCTACACTCAAGTTCACAACGAAGCCACGGGGCATTTAGACGATCAATACATTTACAGTTTAAAAGTAGATAAAGCAACTTTTTATTCATTAAATATCGCGGAAGTACATCCAATTGCAGCTTTCGAAAACTTTGAACCGATCATGAATGCGACAAAGACGTATATTTTTAAAGAAATTGAGCCTTATGAGCCGTTGGAAAGTGATTAAAAAGTTTAGATAATAGAAAAAGGGATTTGCCAATGAATTTGGTTGATCCCTTTTTTTAGTTTTGAGTTTTGAATTTTGAGTTTTTGGTAGTAGCGCTTCGAGGTGTTTTATATTTTCGAGCGATTATTTTCGCCCCTTAAATCAATAATTAAAGACATCTAAGAAATCTATCAAAAACTTCACCTATAGATGTTCATTATAAAGATCCCAAAACAAATTTGTATGAAAAAGGTGGTGCTTTTGCGAACGAACGTCTGAGATTCGTAAGAAGGTCAAGGTGAAGTGAGGGAAAGCACCCGCCTTTTCCATATTAGATGGTGACAGCGGGAATGCCGCATGAGGTTTTTTTATGAAAATAAAGGTTGGCTTAGGCATAGATGTTTACGATTAGGCCTTTGATTTCGCCGACCATGTCGAGAATGTCTAAACCTTTTTTCTCTTTTTTTAAGACAGCATCGGTTAAATCAAGGAGTTTCCGGTCGACTTCTTTGACAATTTTATAAATTTTCGTACGACCCCTGCGGTTGAAGCCGCGACGTTCTTCCAAACTAAGCCCTAACTTAACAGCATCTTCCATAAATTCTTTCACTAGAGCTTTGTATTTCCGGAGATCGTCAACCGTCCGCGATTCAGAAAGTACTTTCCCTTGATCATCAATGTCTCGCATTAATTTATCTAACTTCGCATACGCCTGTTCATCTCGACCTTTTTGCATTAGCTCTGAAAATGAAACACTCGCTTGTGGCCCTGTTTTTTTAGCCTCAGCTTTATTTATATTAGCTCGTCCAACTCTTTGTACGTCCATCTTTTTTCACCACTTTAACGTTTAATTATGGATAAATTATAACATACTTTGCTTTTAAAAATTGTGGTCTATTTGCTCAAAAGTTGTTGTTTTAGTTCTTTTTTAATAAATCACCCTAGCTAAATAGTAAAAATGGAAAAGGCGAATGATTTCCTTCACTTCGCCGTGATGCTACTGACCTCAATCACATCATGTCACTCTTCTTAGCATAGGCATCGTGCTGCTTTGCGACGAGTAACCGCAGGAGCACCTTCTTTGGAATCTCAGAGGCTCGTTCACGATATCATTCGCCTTTTTTCATGCAAAACAGTCCTGACGGTACCCATCACTATCTCATTATGGTATTCAATCACCGATCTGTATTAAACTCACCAATCACTTTCCAACTTTCAGATTTCCAACCAACTAACTACTAACCAACTTTTATATCGTAAATAATTTCAAGTACAAAAAAGGTAAGATCATAATAGACCTTACCTCTTCGATCGTTTTTATTATTGTAATAATTGAAGTACACCTTGTGGTAATTGGTTTGCTTGGGCAAGCATTGCTGTTGCTGATTGATTTAAGATGTTGTTACGAGTAAACTCAGTCATCTCTAAAGCCATATCAGCGTCACGAATACGCGACTCCGCTGCCGTTAAGTTTTCGTGAGTGACTTGTAAATTGTTAATTGTGTGCTCCATACGGTTTTGTGTTGCACCAAGTTTTGCACGAACATCAGAAAGAACATTAATTGCTTCATCAAGAGTAAAGATCGCTTCGTTTGCACCTGTTTGTGTAGTTACATCTACATTTTCAATTCCTAAACGAACTGTATCAAGCTGTGGAATATCGATCATTACATTTTGATTCGTGTTCGGCCCGATTTGGAATGCTAGAGCATTGTTGATTAGGGCGAATTCTGTTGTGTTACCTGAAGCAAGTAAGTTATCAAGCGAAGTTTGAGCACCGTCCAATTCAGTTTGAGCATTTTCAACAGCTGTTTGAGCATTTTCAACAGCTGTTTGTGCGTCATCGAACGCTGCTTGCTTTGTAGCAACATCTGCTTGCGCTGTACCTAAATCTGTTATTGATTGTGTTAATTCTGTATTAGTAGGTTCTCCACCAGCTGCAGTTATTGCAGCATTAAAATCAGCAAGAGCTGAGTCAACATCATCATCGTCAAGGTCTCCATCAGCAGCAGCAATCGCAGCGATTAAGGCGTCTTTAGCCGATACTACAGCAGCGGGAGGAGGATCACTTACTCCAGATTCAATTATTTCAGCATCAAGGGCTGTTTTAGCATTCTCTAAATCACCCTCCGCACTCGCTAGTAATGTTTGTGCACCTTCTAATTCTGATTCCGCATCCACTAATTCTGTTTGACGATCAAATAAGTCAGCGGCAGCCGTATCAAGATCAGCCTCTGCATTAGCTATATCAATTGGGTCTGGTGTGCTATCACTTGAGTTACTTATACTACTATCAAAATTAAACTCTAACCCACCATGGCGAACAATTCCATTTCGAGTTGTAATTTCCTTATTAAACTCGATTCTTTCATAGTCATCAAAGTTCGCGTTGTCTTCTTTGTAAAACACAGAAAAATTTGCGGTCATTTCCATAGAAACTTTAACAGTCCCAGCGCCAGTTATTTTTTCAGTGTTAATCTCTAAACCACCAATTGTTTCTGTTCCATTGGCTTCACCTACTTCAACAGCTTTCTTCTCAATAGGTATACCATTAGGTCCTACAACTTCAACTGTTGCTCCTTTAGGATCAATTGTGTCATCATAATTACGAATGTTAATTGTATACTCTCCTAAAGCATTCTTCTCACCTGTATCAGCAAATCTCACATCATCTGCACTACCTATTCCAGCAGCTGGTTGAGTAATTCTTACAACTTCACTTACACCTTCAATGTCAAGGCGATAGTCACCCGATTTCAAAGCAGGATCAATAACCATTGGGAACTCTTTCAAATTTGCTGTATTTGTTGTATTTGCCTCTTTAAACGTAGTTAAAACTGCGCTTGAGCCATTTAATAATGTTCTTGTGTTAAACTCTGTTTTTTCAGAAACACTATCAATCTCTAATTTTAATTGTTCAATTTCTTTTTGAATTTGCTCACGGTCATATTCAGTATTAGTGTCGTTCGCACCTTGTACAGCTAGTTCACGCATTCTTTGTAGCATTGCATGAACTTCAGTTAGTGCACCTTCCGCAGTTTGCATTAACGAAATTCCATCCATCGAGTTTCTTTCAGCTTGCTTTAACCCGCGAATTTGTGAACGCATCTTTTCAGAAATCGCAAGTCCTGCCGCATCATCTGCTGCACGGTTAATACGAAGTCCAGATGATAATTTTTCAAGGTTTTTAGACGTGTTAAATTGGTTTGCATTTAAATTTCGATAAGCATTTAAAGCTTGAATGTTATTATTAATTTTCATTTATAGTTAACCCCTTTTAAAAAATTAATTATCATATATTGCCATTTGCTCGTAAGCATTAGCTTTTTGTTTCATTGTCTTTGGTTGGCTATCTTTACTTTTTTTCATCGCTTCGTGCCATGCTGAAGAAAGTTCAGTTACTAGTTTGATAACTTCTTCAATTGCTGTTACATCCTTGTTATAGTTCGCTTGAACAAGACGGTCTGCCATATAATTGTAGACGGTATCTAATTGATCGGCGATAATACCAGCTTCATAATTTATACCTCCACCAAGGCGCTCTAATATATCATTTGATTTTTGTAATTTTTCATTAGCTAAAACAAAGTCTTTTTCATTGATAGCTGTTTTAGCGTCTTCAAGATTATTAATGCACGCTTCATATAATAGTGCTGTAATTTCTTGAGGGGACTTTTTATGGAGTGCTTCTTTTGAAATAAGTGTCACTAATGACCCTCCTAACTTTTTTCCGTTCATCTAATCTTTTTATCGGTAGAAATTTGTCAAAGTTTAATAGTTTTTCTCCATTTCTTCAATTAACAATAAAATTTCGGCCATTACCGCATATAGTTGTGGTGGAATATTATCACCTAAATCCATATCTAGTAGATTTTCAACGAGCATCGGATCTTCTTGCATATGAATATTATTTTTTTTTGCCAAATCAATAATTTGATTGGCCACTTGACCTTTTCCGTGAGCCACTACTTGTGGACCTTGGTTAGAGTTTTCATCATAGCGTATTACTGCTGCACTAGGACCGTTGAGTGATTTACGTTGTTTTTGATTAAAGTGCTTAGAAATCATCATATTTTAAAGTCAAACCCTTTCTCAGTAAACGTTGGTGTCATTTTTTCTTGGTGTTCTTGGTCTTCCTTAGTTTCTGAATCCGGTTTCTGTACTGCTGTTAATTTAGTGAAGTTAAGGCTTGCGATGTTATAACCAACTTCTTTTAAATTTTCCCTACATAGCTCTGCAAGTGGCTCAATTCTTTCCTTAAAATGAGGTTGGTCATTTTTAATCGTTAACGAAAGACTGCCATCCGTTGCTGTCACTAAAATACCGACTTCACCTAATTTCTTCGTTTCGATTAGAAAATAAAGGTTACAATTTTCCCAATCAACTTTTTCGCCCTCATTACGAGAGTTCACGAATACTTGCAAATCTCTAACTTCATCTTCTAACAAAAATGGTAGATTAAAAAACATACTTTGAAGATTACTATTTGTATCAGATTTACTTAATAATTGTTGACCAGTTATGTTTGCTAAAGCTTGGTTCGTCTGTTGTGACACACGACCTTGCTCTTCTTCCATTTTCATTAACTGCATCAGTGCATTTTTCATATTTTGATTTGGCTCACCGTCCCCTTGACGTCCAGTTGCCAACATTTGCGCAACTTCACTGTCTCTATTTAAACCGAGACCTCGCACTAACTCAAACGCTTGTCGTGCTGAAAAATCTTGCGTGGTCGGTCGACGTGAAAGATCATCAAACTGTTGTAACAGCTGCTGTGAAGGTGGCCGGCTTTGAAGATTTTGTTCTTCTTTCATAATAAAATGCTTCACTTTCGTATCTGACGGTTTAAATTCTAGTTTTTCAATCATTGTTTTTATTTCTTGAACAATACGATTCGCCTCTTGATAGTTACCTCTATTTAAAAGTTTTTTCGCTTCTGCCAGTTGACTACTTGCTTGCATCAGCCTTTTTTCTGTTTTCATATCAGTAAGAAGCATCATTTCACTTTTTAAAATCGCATTGTCTAATCTTTTGATCGTCGTTTCTAGTAATGGTTTTACTTGTTTAGGTGCTTGGCTTTTAAAAGCTTCTGTTAAGCGTTGAATATTATCTAAGTTTCTCGTAATTTCTCTTTGTAATGATTTGAAATCCGCCTGTGCTTTTGCTAATTTCTCAGTAATGGTTTGAACAATTAAATCTTTACTAGTTAACTGTTGCGTTTGGAAAGCTTCATTTATCGAATACTGCTGCATTTCAGGTTGAATAGCTTGATCTAACCTTGCTACTTGTGGTTCTACTGCTGTAAATGACTGCATTAATTGTTGGCGAGCTGCTAACTCACGTCCTTGATCTTGTAACCTCGTCGCTTCTTCAAGTGATTTTGTAATGAGCTCTTTTGTCGGGCGTTCAAATGGTGCTTGTTCAATTTGGTTCCTTAACTCGCTAGTGGCCTTTTGGAAATCCCCCTCTTTTTGAACAGTTGATTTCATTTGCTTTAGAGCTTCTGTAGGCTTAACTACTTGTTGTTCTTGTTGATTTTGCAATGGAGCTTGTGAATTTTGTACCAATGGTTGAGTTTGAGTTAATGTTCTCTCAACTTGGAGTAACGATTGAACAAGTCTATCTTGAGCAACTCGCTGTTGACCACTTTGTTGTAAAGTTCTCGCTTCATCTACCGCTCGGTCGACTTGGCGCGCGACTTCGCGATCGACTCGTGGGTTATTCACCACTTCACTTCGTACTTGTTCGATGGCCCGTTGCACGTTCGGCTCGCGTTGAACAGCTTCTCTTACCTGACGAACTTGGTCGCTCACTGGACGTTCTTGCGTCGGACGATTCTCTGGTACTCTTTGTTCTGATTGTGAACGGTTTTCGACCACTCGCGGATCCGTTGGCGGGCGGGTCTCACTTCTTGCTTCCGTTCTTGCTATTTCTCGCTCCGCAGTTTGTAGTGCTTGCACCATTCGCTCGCGTGCTGCCCCTTCGCGTCCACTTTGTTGTAATGCTCTTGCCTCATCTACCGCTCGGTCGACTTGACGCGCGACTTCGCGATCGACTCGTGGATTGTTCACCACTTCACTTCGCACTTGCTCGATGGCGCGTTGCACGTTCGGTTCGCGTTGAATAGCTTCTCTTACTTGACGTACTTGATCGCTCACTGGACGTTCTTGGGCTGGGCGATTCTCTGGTACTCTTTGTTCGGATTGTGGACGGCTTTCAACCACTCGCGGATCAACAGTTTGTCGTGGTTCGTTTCTTCCTTCTGTTCGCGTTATATCACGTTCTGCAGTTTGTAGTGCCTGCACCATTCGTTCACGCGCTGCCCCTTCGCGTCCACTTTGTTGTAACGCTCTTGCCTCATCCACGGCTCGGTCGACTTGGCGGGCCACTTCACGATCGACTCGTGGGTTGTTCACCACTTCACTTCGCACTTGCTCGATGGCGCGTTGGACATTCGGCTCGCGTTGCACAGCTTCTCTTACTTGACGTACTTGATCGCTCACTGGACGCTCTTGGACTGGACGGCTTTCACTTGGTCTTCGCTCAACCTGTGGACGATCTTCAATTCCCGACCTAGCCCCACTTTGCTCTCTCGTTATTCTAAAATTAGGATCTAAATCTTTAGCGATGTTCGTTAACACTTCATTTAACGGGCGTCCATGTAACGCTTCATGAACGGAGCGTAAATGATTCGTCGTTACTTCTAAACGTTTATTCGCAACCGCTTGAACGGTATTTAAGCGTTGTTGTACTGTACCTTTTTCTTTTTCAACAAAGGCACGTAAATCTTGAACGGATTCACGTGTTAGCGGAACCCCTTTATCTAAAACCATTTGCGCAGCTTGTCTTAATTGTTGAGAAGGGTTACTAACCCCTAAGCTGCGTAACGCTTGATCTGTATTTGTTCGTTCTGTTTGTGGAGCGGCAGATGTATTTCTAGGAGCCTCTGCGATCGTTCTCACTTGAATTTTTCCTTCTGACTCCCCTGCAACTTGAACTGTAACTCGATCTTGTGTTGGAGCCTTGGCGTCAAACTTCACTTGAACTTCTCGACCACGAATTTGTAACGTAGCTTCATCTCGAGACTTTCTTTCTTTTATAGTTGCGCGATATATTTCGCCCTTTTTCAGTTCAAGGGGTTTTTCATGGGTATTTACTTGGCTAGAAACAGCCTGATTGTTAATTTGCATACGTTCACACTCCCACGTTCCTTCTATCTACTTTATCGGAACATAAACTAGTTTTGTTTAGTAATTAAGTAAACTCGAATTATTACCAAATCATATAAAAACCCTTAATTTTTCTAACCTGAGTGAATTTCATAATTACCAAAAATGAGCCACATTATGCAATGCAATATATAGTTTGCGAATGGGTTTTGACGCAACTATATATTGATCTTAGTCGCGAGAAGCATTAATTATGAAATTCATTAAACCTATTGAACTTATAAAGTTTTGATAAAACAAAAAAGCTAACCATGTAGTTTATGGTATAGCCTTAACTTTATTTGACCAAAGTTATTCATCTTTTTGTCGGTCTTCAAAAAAGAAATCTTTTTCCAAACTAGTGCCACGCTTCTTTTTATCAGTAAAACGATCTTCTTTTTTTGCTGAGATTTGTGAACCTTTCAAAAGAGCTTCTTCACCGAAACGATTTCTTAGGGCATCGACCGTTTTTGTCAGCTCATATTTTTTTACATCTTCTTCATAATGAAACAAATCTAGTTGTTTATAGGCGGTCTTTTTTTCAACCAACTGTTGCGCTGTCACTCCTAAAAGGCGGATCGGTTCTTTGTTCCAATGCTTCGTAAAAAGATATAAGGCAATTTTATAAATTTCTGCCTGACTATCAATAGGATTTAACTCAGTATGACTCCGTGTCACTGTTTTACGATCTGAATAACGTATCGTCACTTGAATTGTCTCGGCACAAACTGATTTTCGTGACATTCTTCTTGCCACTGAATCGGCTATGTTCGATAGCACTACTTTAATTTTTACAATATTTTTCGTATCAGCTGATAGTGTCGTGGAATTTCCAATACTTTTAAAATCATAAACAGCATTTGGGTCCACATGACGCCGATCAATTCCGTTGGCACGCTCATAAATTTTTTCACCATTAACACCCAAAAAGAGCTTTAACTTCGCAACGTCGCAACAGGCTAAATCACCAATCGTCATAATTCCTTTTTTATTAAGCTTCTCTGCCGTCTTATTACCAACCCCGTGCATTTCTCCTACTTTTAATGGCCATAAAACATTTTTTATTTCACGTTTACGTAAAACTGTAATTCCTAACGGCTTCTTCATATCACTAGCCATTTTCGCTAAAAACTTATTCGGAGCAATTCCGATACTACAAGGTAAGTTTAACTCTTTTAATAGACGAGATTGAATTTTATTTGCAATCTCTAAAGGCGTACCTAGTGAGTAGCATTCAGTTATATCCATATAACCTTCATCGATCGATACCGGTTCAACTAACGGTGTAAATTCTCTTAATAAATCAAAGATTTGTAATGACATTTTCCGATAACGGTCAAAATTGGGTTCCATTATGACTAACGACGGACAAAGCTTCTTTGCCTCCCATATAGGCATCGTCGTTTTCACACCTTTCGCCCGTGCTTCGTAACTACTCGTTACGATAATTCCCCGTCTTTCTTTCGCATTTCCAGCAATAGCCACTGGCCTTCCCTTTAAGGTAGGGTCATAAGCAACTTCAACGGAAGCATAAAAGCTATTCATATCAACATGAAAAATGACTCGTCCATCTTTTGGGTAAAATTGCTTCATGACTACCTCCTTTCTGAAAACCTTTCCTACATACTTTCCTATCTATATATAAAAGCTTCATGACGTTACACTGTCACTATCTAATATGGAAAAGGTGGACAATTCCCTTCTCTTCGCCGTGACCTGGGCTTCCCTTCCAACTTTCAACTTTCCAACTAACCAACCAACTAACCAACTTTCCAACTTTCCAACTAACCAACTAACCAACTCCAGTATATAAGAAAAGCTCTACATATTTAAATGCAGAGCTTCTAATTTTCACTATTAATTTTTCTATTAATTGAGTGAATTTCACAATTACCTAAATTAAGCCATATCAATCTATATGCAGTTACGAACGACTTAACACAACTACATATAGATACTTTATGGAGATAATATTGAATTATGAAAATCATTAAATTATTTAACTCATGACAGGTTGAAGTTGTTCTGCACGCTTTTTAATGATCGCGCGCGCAATATGGACACCGTTAGCACCTGCTTGGGCTAACCCGCGAGTTACGCCTCCACCGTCACCGCCAGCATATAAACCTGAAATCTGAGTTTCAAAGTCTTTCGTTAAAATCGGTCTAGCTGAGTAGAACTTAGCTTCTACGCCATAAAACAATGTGTGCTCTGAGGCAATCCCAGGTGTTACGTGATCTAGGGCTTCCATCATTTCAATTAGACTTTTCATCGTATTATATGGTAGAACAAGTCCTAAATCACCTGGAACCGCTTCTTTTAATGTCGGTTCTAAAAACCCTTCATTAATACGTTTTGTGGTAGAACGTCTCCCTTTTAAAATATCACCGTACTTTTGTACAATAACTGAACCGCTAGATAAATCATTGGCACGTTTTGAAACTTCTTTCGCAAAAGAAATCGGTTGGTCAAAAGGTTCAGTGAACGTATGAGAAACGAGTAAAGCGAAGTTCGTGTTTTCACTACCTAACTTCGGATCTTTGTACGCGTGGCCGTTTGCGGTCATCACTCCACTATGATTTTCAACGACGACGTGACCTGACGGGTTTGAACAAAACGTTCTTACCGTCGTTCCTACTGATGTGTTGTATATGAATTTCGCTTCATAAAGGTGGTGATTAATATCTTCCATAATGACATCAGAAGTTTCAACGCGAACCCCGATATCAACTTGATTATTAATCATACGATAATCACGTTTTTTTAATAAGTTCCCTAGCCACTCAGAACCATCTCGACCAGGAACGATGACTACTTGATCAGCATTTATTTCTTCACCGTTTTTCAGAACAATTCCAGTAACTTTAAATCCATCGTTCGTCTTTTCCGTCATAATATCTTCGACTTCCGTTCGAAAACGCATTTCTACTTTATCTTTTAAAAACTCATAAATGCTTGTTAAAATTTCTAAGTTTTTCTCTGTTCCTAAATGTCTAACAATCGCACGTAATAGCTTTAAACCTGCTCCCATCGCTTTACGCTCAATTTCTCGTACGGCCGTAGTTGTAGGATCTGTACTTTCCTCAGGTGCTCCGTGTTTTAAGTTAATCGAATCAACGTACTGGATTAATTCAAGTACTTGTGACGGTGGTAAATACTCTTGCATCCAACCACCAAACGCTGTTGTTATATTAAATTTTCCATCTGAATAAGCACCAGCCCCACCAAAACCAGCTGTAATTGAACATGCCGGTAAACAACCTGAAAAATCTTTTCTTCCTTTTGGTGGTGGACATTTCTCGATCTTCTTTTCATTTATTGGACATCTACGATTGTAAATGGAGTGCCCCTTATCAATAAATAGAACATTTAACTCCGGTTTTTGTTCTAAAAGTTCGTACACCGTGAAAATTCCTGCAGGACCAGCCCCCACTACAATTACATCATAATTATTCATCACGTTATGTCCTCCTTGTGTTGTCATCGTAACTAATCTATTAAACTTAAATTGTTTATTCTAAAAATTCATATAATACTTTTTCAACCTATACTATCTTACAAAAATAACGAAAAAAAAGCAAGAGGAAAAACGAACGATAATTAAAACCTATTTAATAATCGTTCGTTTTTATGCCCTTACTCTATGAGAATTTTATGTTTTTCAAAAGTGTTTTTGTATTTTCGTCAAAATATGAACCATTGTTATGCTAAACTTTATTTATTTCTTCTCTTTCTCTTCCGTTTTTTCAACCCACTCTATAAATTCATCACCATAATAGTTCCTATTAATCTTCTCTAAAAACTTTATTAAATTAATAAATCCTTCTCGATCTTCTACGCTTTGCTTTTCAATAAACTTCAAAAAGTCATAATTAGCCTCTCTCGACTTTGCTCGCCGCTTTTTCCCTTCTTCAGTCAGCAAAACATATGAAACTCGTAAATCTTTTTCATCTTTTTCAATATAAACTAATCCTTTTTCTTTTAATCTTTTGACAACTTGCATCACCGTTGAACGATCCCATAAACCATATTTCGCAATAGTCGATATTGAAGCACGCTCCTCGAAAAAGATAACCCATAACGTATGTTGTTCCGCTTGAGTTAAACCGACAGATTGAGCTGCTTTTTGCCAATCTTCTTCAACAGCTTTGGCAACTCCGCGAAAATAATTCATCACTAAATGTGGATTTATTTTATTAGTCATATCCGATCCTCTTCCCCATTTGTCTTATAAACTTCCACTTATTCAATATTTTACCATAGGAAAAGTAAGGAAATCTAATAATATTTATAAAAACTACATTTTTACTAAATTAAATTATGAAAATAGTACTATGTAAATCAAACTGTCAAAGATATTTGTTTTCATACTAAACCCTTATGACGGTATCCGTCACAATCTGATGTGTAAAAGAACGAGCAATTTCCCTCTCTTCGCTTTAAACTTCTAGCGAATTTTAGAGGCTCGTTCAGGAAATTACTCGCTCTTTTTTCATACAAAACCTACATGACACAACACTACGGACCAAACCAACAAACCACTAACCAACTAGCCAACAAAAAAGCTAATTCAAGATCCACGTAACGTGGCACTTAAATTAGCTTAAGAAAATTATTTTTTAGCTACTTGTTGAACGATTGCAATAACTAGTTCTGCTGTTTTTTCTAACTCTTCGATCGGCATTCGCTCATTTGTTGTATGGATTTCTTCATATCCTACAGCTAAGTTAACAGTTGGAATTCCGTGACCGGCAATAATGTTAGCATCGCTTCCGCCACCACTTGTTTTTAACTCAGGAGTGCGTCCAATCGACGTAATTGCTTGTTTTGCAACTTCAACAAGGTGATCTCCATCGGCATGCTTAAAGCCTGGATACATCACGTCAATCTCCACTTCAGCGCTACCCCCCATGTCTTTCGCTACCGTTTCGAAAGCTTCTTTCATTTTTGCTACTTGTGCTTCCATTTTTTCAGGAACAAGAGAACGTGCTTCTGCTAAGATGTCAACACGATCACAAACGATATTCGTTTGGCTGCCCCCTTCAAAACGACCAATATTTGCTGTCGTTTCATGGTCGATGCGTCCTAGAGGCATTTTGGCGATCGATTTAGCGGCAATCGTAATTGCTGAAACTCCCTTTTCAGGTGCAACACCTGCATGTGCAGTTTTGCCAAAAATCTTCGCTTGTACTTTTGCTTGAGTTGGTGCAGCAACAATAATATTACCTACTTTACCATCACTATCTAAAGCATAACCATATTTAGCTTGAATCATCGCAGGGTCAAGCTCTTTTGCTCCTTTTAATCCTGACTCTTCGCCGACTGTAATAATAAATTGGATCGTTCCATGATTAATATTTTCTTCTTTTAACACTTTAATTGCTTCAAGCATTGCTGCTATTCCTGTTTTATCATCTGCTCCTAAGATCGTCGTTCCATCTGTTTTAATATAGCCGTCTTCTTGAACGGGTTTTACGCCATTGCCAGGAACAACCGTATCCATATGAGCTGTAAAATAAATCGTATCTACATCTGTTTCATTGCCTTTTAACGTACAAATTAAATTCCCAGCACCGTGACCTGATTTTTCAGTCGTATCATCTTCAATCACTTCAACCCCTAATGCAGAAAACTTCTCTTTTAATACGTCACAAATTTGTCTTTCATATTTCGTTTCTGAATCGACTTTTACAAGTTCTAAAAATTCACTTACTAAACGTTCTTTGTTTACCATATGTAAATGCCTCCAATAAACCTATTTTATTTCTCTCGTCTATTATTTTACCACTGAACTTGTTTCTGGTAAAATTCTCTCTACTCTTTCTTTTCACAAAATTCATATAAAACCCCTTGAGCTGCTTTAGGGTGTAAAAATGCAACAAGAGCATTAGCCGCTCCTGGAACTGGAGATTCATGAATTAAGCGAACTCCATTTTCCTTCAATTCATTCAGTCGTTCCTTAATGTTATCCACCGCAAGGGCTACATGGTGAATTCCTTCCCCTTTTTTCTCAATAAATTGCGCAATAGGACTATCATCACTTATCGGCTCTAATAGTTCGATCTTTGCTTCCCCTATAGACAAGAAAGCGACTCGCACTTTCTGAGTTGCTACTTCCTCAATTCCTTTAAGCTCTAGTTTTAAGCTTTCCACGTAAAACGGTAATGTTTCATCAATCGATTTAACTGCAATACCAATATGATCGATCTTTTTAGGTTCTGCCATTTTTTCTTTTGTTACTTTTTCCATTATCCCCTCTAACGTTTCACCACTAAATTCACCATTTATCTCTAACAGTTCCTTTGTTGCCTCAATCCAGCGATTTATAACTACTTCTTTTTTCAATATAAACTCCCCCAATTTTCGAATTTTTTAAATAATTCTCGATAATAGTGCTTAAATCCTTCCTTCCTTTGCAAACGAATAGAAAAACTTAAAACGTTTTGCCATAAGGGTTGTATTATTTTAATAATCACAGTAAAATATTAAAGAGAAATTATTTGGGAGGTTATAATCATGCCCCGAAAATACCGTAAAATTATCGTTTATATCATGATAATTACAATGCTTCTAGGTACGATCTTTACTGGAGCAGCAATGTTTTTCTAAAAATGAAATAAAAAGAAGGTGACATAAGAGTCTGTCAGTTAGCTACTATAAAGTGATTTCGCTTCACTATAGTCTCAGTACTTATTGACTGACATCTTCCTTTTAGTCACCTTCTTTTTTTCATTGTTCCAAAATTGCACCTTTTTGTTTTCCTAAACTATTAAAGTCTTGATCTGTTTTTGTAACATATACTTTAGTTCCAAGAGGTACTTTTGAAAATAACTCTTCTACTTCCTCATTAAACATCCGTACACAACCGCCCGTTAAATACATACCAATTGAATTCGGATCGTTCGTTCCGTGAATGCCATATATTCTGCCATCCGTTTCTTTAGCATCGAATCCAATCCACCTTGTCCCTAACGGATTCTCTTTCGCACCACCAATAATATTTTTTTTGCGATAATAAGGATCTATCGCTTTTACGATAATTGTAAACTCACCTTCTGGCGTCAACTCTTCTGTTTTCCCTGTTGCAACTTGATACACTGTGTCCACTTGACCATCGACAATAAAAGCCATTTCATTACTTAATTTATTTATAATTATATAAGGATCACCGACTAACGGATTTTCACCAAGCGGCCAAATCGGAGAAATACTTAACATCAATATTAATAAGATCTTAGACGCCATTTTAGCTCCCTCCTAGTTTTTCCCTTAGTTTACGATAAGTGATACTGACTTATACTTTGTTGGTTTGTTGGTTTGTTGGTTAGTCGTTAGTAAAACAGCTATATTTATTTTTCTTCAACTCGGAAATGCCTTTTTATTATTAGATACTGTTCAATTTCCTTTACGAACGAAAATAGAGCAGAACGTATTTCAAATTCTTCACGTGACCTTGGTAGCTCCATTTCTTTAAACTGATCTTGAAGCTCGTTTAAACGATGTAAAAAATCGATAGGCCCCGTACTCGGTCGTACCGCTTCACTTAGTTCCTCTAAATATTCGGCGATTTTTTCTCCTTGAATAACTGTATGATCTAACGATGAAATAAGAGGCATCATTCGTTCAATAATATCAAATTGCTTTTCTCTCATTTTAAAATAATGATAATATTGGTCCTCATAACGTAATAAGTGATTCTCAACATTTTGAAGAGCGATGCCTTTTCCTCTTTTTAAAAGCTCTGCAGTCTCTGTGATTTCCTTTCCGTCCCAACTACTGTCTCCCTCTTTTAAATAAATAGCAAACTGTTGAAAGATTTTACTAAAATTACTTTCAATATCAGCTTGAATTGCTTCAAGTGTCTTCTCGACGCTAGGCATATACGCATTCATTAATAACGCCATACCAATCCCGATAATAATAAGTGCAAATTCATTTAAAATAATCGCTACGGAAACTTCCGATAAAACATATAAGTGTAAAATGATGACAGAGCTCGTCGCAATACCTTCTTGAGCTTTGAGCAGAACTACCGTCGGAATAAACAAAATCAATAATAGCCCGACAGCTAATGGATGATAACCGATTAATTCAAAAGTAATTGCGGCATAGGCCATGCCAATCATACATGCTAAAAATCGTTGCCAAGAAATTTGCACAGAGCGCCGACGTGTTTTTTGGACACATAAAATGGTAATAATCCCAGCTGATGCGTAAAAAGTCAATCCTAAGCTTTGAGCAATAGCTATTGCTAAAGCTGCACCAACCGCTGTTTTTAATGTTCGATACCCAATTTTAAACATTTCTTATCCTTTCTTTTTCGGTATTTTTTCTCTTCTATATTATTTACTATTCAAACGTATTTGTCATTACAAGATCATTTATCCTCAAAGAGCAATTCTAAAACCAACAGCAGCCAAAACAAAAAAAGATGACTTGTAAGCCATCTTCTTTACAATATTTTATCTAAGAACGCTTTTGCTCGTTCTGTTTTAGGATTAGAGAAAAATTCAGCTGGTGGTGTATCCTCGAGAAGTCTTCCTTCTTCTAAGAAAAAAACACGATCAGCAACCTCTCTTGCAAAACCCATTTCGTGAGTAACAATCGCCATCGTCATCCCACTATGAGCGAGTGACTTCATAACATCTAAAACCTCTTTAACCATTTCCGGATCAAGAGCAGATGTCGGCTCATCAAAAAGCATAATTTCTGGTTCCATTGCAAGTGCTCGAGCGATCGCCACACGCTGCTTTTGACCACCTGATAGGCGTATTGGAAATTCTTTTGCCTTATCTTCTAGACCGACTTTCCTAAGTAACTCTATCGCTATTTGGTTTGCATCCGCTTCATTAATACCTTTGACCTTCATTGGTGCATAAGTAATATTACTTAACGTATCCATATGTGGAAATAAGTGAAAATGCTGAAAAACCATTCCGATTTTTGGGCGCACTTTCATAATATTAACTTTCGGATTAGTAATCTCCTCTTCTTCAATCCAAATTTGCCCGGATGTCGGAACCTCTAATAAATTTAAACAACGTAAAAACGTAGATTTACCAGAACCTGAGGGTCCAATAATTGCAACGACGTCACCTTTGTCTATTTGTGTGCTAATGTCTTTTAGTACCTCTAATTTTCCAAATGATTTATAAAGGTTTTTTACTTTAATCACTGCGACTTAACCTCCTCTCAAGAAGTCTACCTAAGAGAGTTAACGCCATTACCATTATATAATAAATTAATGCAGCAAAAATTAATGGTTCAAAAGGCTTATAAAGATTAGCCTGAACGATTTGCGCTCTTCTCATAATATCCAAAACACCAATTGTAGAGATAATTGCTGATTCCTTTGTTAACGTAATAAATTCATTCATAAGTGCTGGCAAAATATTTTTAATTGCTTGAGGTAAAATGATGTTTACTAACATTGGGCGGTAGGGAACACCTAGAGCTTCAGCAGCTTCTCTTTGTCCTTTATCGACCGCTTGAATACCCGCTCGAATAATTTCAGATACATAAGCGGCGGAGTTCAAACCGAATGTGAGCACAGCGGCTGCATAAGCGGAAATATCATATCCTATAACTTGTGGTGTTGCAAAATAAATTAAAAATAACTGTAAAATTAAAGGTGTCCCTCTAAAAATAGATGTATAAGCATCAGCTAACCATCTTAAAACGGTAATTTTACCAATTTTAAATAGAGATAAAATTGTACCTAATATGAACCCAAATATAAGCGATACACTTACAATTTGTAACGTGACCCATATCCCTTTCATTATGTAAGGGATAGAAGGCACGATTTGGGAAAAGTCCAAATTCATGCCTATCTCATTCCTCTCTTATCAGTTTAATTTAATATTTATTCCTCTTCAGGATAGAACCACTTCAAAATAAGTTCATCCATTTTACCATTTTCAAACATTTCTTGAAGAACCTCATTGAATTGATCTGTTAATTCACTACCTTTAGGAAATGCAATCGCAGAACCTGCCTCATTTTCTTCTACAATTGGGAACGAAGTTAATGTAGGGTTGACAGCGATATGTCCTTCACCAACAGTATCTTCAATAATCGCTGCATCAATACGATTAGTCATTAACTCTTGTATTAGATCCGTAATTCTATTACGTTCAGCGATTTCTAATTCACCTATTTCTTCAGCAATGTCATTAGCTAGACCAACTTGAATAGACCCTAATTGTACACCAAGTGTTTTTCCAGCTAGATCTTCTAGACTCGTAATACCGCTATCCTCTTTAGTTACAATCGTTTGCTTTGCCACATAATAAATTTCAGAGAAGTCTACATTTTCTAAGCGTTCTGGAGTTGGTGTCATACCTGCTAGTACGAAATCTACTCGATTATTTGTCAAAGCTGGAACTAAGCCGTTAAAATCCATGTCTCTAACTTCAAGTTCAAAACCTAAGCGATCGGCAATGTAATTGGCAATATCGATATCAAAACCGATAATCTCATCACTTACAGCAGTATCAATGAACTCGTACGGTGGATAATCAGCAGAAGTACCCATTACTAATGTTTGTTTTTCTGCTGGTGCTTCGCCACCTGTTCCTTGTTGTGCTTCCTCTTCATTTTGAGCTGTACCACACGCTGCTAATAATGCAATTGATAATACGCATAAAAGCGTAAATGATAAAATTTTGTTTTTCTTTTTCATTTCAGTTGACCCCCATATTTTTCTTTTAATTTTCTCTTAAACTAATTATTATTCATAATTATGTATATTAACACGTTATCACTAAATGTCAACACTTTTTATGAATTTTTATACAAAAAATCAGCTCTATTGGGAACTAAATATAAAGCATGTTACTTTTTCTCCATACTTATATATATAGTTTCCCAAAAAGAGCTGACTAATTACTATATTGTTTTAAGCTATACTTTCTTTTTTTGATATATCATCATCTTTATCTTTTTGAATCATTTTCTGGTATAAAATTGCAACAATAATAATCGAAGCTGCAATCGCATCAAATAATAAATTTGCATTAATTAAGCATAAAGCTGCAGCAATTAGTAAAACCCTTACAATTACACCAGCCTCTTTTTTTGCAAACCATCCTTGTACCGCTGCTGCTAAGAAATAAATCCCAATTGCTGCTGTAACTACCGCAAGGGCAATTCCACCACCACTACCTTCCATCATTAATTGTGGTGAATAATAAAACATATATGGTACAACGAACGCGGCAATTCCGAGTTTAAAAGCGGTGATACCGGTTTTAAACGGATCGGTTCCAGCTACACCAGCTGCTGCATACGCTGCTAACGCTACTGGTGGTGTAATTGCAGACATTACCGCAAAGTAAAATACAAACATATGAGCTGTCAATAATGGGATACCCATCGAAACAAGTCCTGGCGCAACTACTGATGCTGCTACAGCATAAGCGGCTGTTGTTGGCATACCCATACCTAAAATAATTGAAATACACATTGCAAAAACTAAAGCGAGTAACATATTTGTATCGGCAATACCGAGTAACATTGAACTAAATCGCTGCCCAACACCTGTTAAAGCAATAACACCGACGATCACTCCGGCCGTTGCACAAACTGCTAAAAGTTGAATTGTATTTTTCATCCCTAGTACTAAGGCTTCTATAACTTTTTTCGGTCCCATTTTGTTATCTGGTGTAACCCAACTAATAATCAAACAAGCAATTATCGCCACTGTACCAGAACGGATAACACTATACCCACTTAATAAACTACCGATTAAAAGAATAATTGGAATAAATAAATACGCTTGTTTGAACACTCCTTTTAAAGAAGGGAGTTCTTTTCGTGGCAATCCACGCATTCCACTTTTTATCGCCTGAAAATCTACCATAAAATATACTGATAGGAAATACAGTAAAGCAGGTATCGTTGCAGCAATAATAATTTCATGATAACGAATGCCGGTGATTTCAGCCATAATAAAGGCACCTGCCCCCATGATCGGCACCATAATTTGCCCACCGGCGGATGCGGTCGCTTCCGTTGCCGCTGCAAACCTTCCTGGATAACCTACTCTTCTCATTAACGGAATTGTTAATGATCCAGTTGCAACTGCGTTTCCTGCAGATGTTCCGTTCATCATCCCCATTAATCCACTAGATAGTACCGAAACCTTTGCAGGGCCACCACGCATTCCTCCTGCAAGTGAGAACGAAAAGTCGATAAAATAACGACCAACACCTGACATTTGTAGAAATGCTCCAAATATAATAAATAGTAAAATATATTTCGAAGATACGTCTAATGTCACTCCAAAAACTCCGTCTAACCCAAAGATATAAGTGACAAAACGATCCCAACTATAACCGCGATGGTTTAATATACCAGGTAGATAAGGACCAAGAAATGCATAAGCAATAAAAACACTTGCTAAAATTGGTAAAGTCCATCCACTTGTTCTTCTTGTAATTTCAAATACGATCACTAATCCGAGCAACGCAACAAATGAATCCATTGCTGTAGGCATAACACCGAAACGGAAAAGTAATGTCGTTAAGTTCATATAAATATATGCAGTAATAAATATAATTCCTAAAATTAAAGCCCAATCAATGATGGAAACTCTATTTGTTCCTTTTTTCGACCCTTTAAAAAGCATTAATGCTAAAATCGCTCCAAAAGCTAAGTGAATACTTCGGAATAACCACGGGTCAATCGGGTAAAAATTTAATACTATAAGATGAAAAAGTGCACCGACTACAGCAATGACAACAAATGCAATTTTTACGATACCTTTTAAGTCACGAGCTGTAGAAGCCACTTCTGCTTGTTGTTCCATTTCTTTTGCCTTCTCATCACTTAGTATCGATTTCTTTTCTTCTTCTGTCATGAAAACCCCTCCTTAAGCTTAGTTTGTAGGTACTGTGCTTTTTAAAATAATTGTTTTATATCCTAGTACCTAAATCTTTTTATAGCCTAATCTCCAACCATAGATAAAATTGTTTAAAGACGACATGAAGCGTCTCGTTCAAAATTTTTATTAATGAATTTCATAGTTCAATATTATCGCCCTTAAGTAACTAAATGTAGTTGCGCTAAACCTCTCGCAACTACTTATAGTTCGATATGGCTCAATTGAGGTAATTATGAAATTCACTCTTATAAACAATTATTTTAAAAAACATCATATACCATGAAATAGAAGAAGAGACTGACTGTTGTAAGTATGCTTCTCATAACTAACAATCAGTCTCTTTAATGAATACTTTTATTACTTCACTGAATCTGGTAGATCAATTCCAATTTCCTCATAATAACGAATAGCTCCCGGATGCAATGGAACTACAGTATTATTTAAGATCGCCTCAGGAAGTGCCTCTTGTGCAGCTCTTGCTGTAGAAACCATAAAGTCGTTATTTTCATGGTAAGCCTTTACTAAATCGTAAACAAACTGCTCATCAGCATCTGCATGAACGATCCCGAAGTTAAACATTGCAATCGTTTCAATATCTTCAGGGATTTGCTCATACGTTCCACCAGGAATTGTATACTCATCAAAATATGGAAGGTTCTCAATTACTTCGGCACGTTGCTCACCAGAGATACCAAATAAACTAACTTCACGTTGTGCTAAAACTTCCTGTACTGCCGGGATTGGAACACCTGCAGCAAAACCAATGACATCTAATTGACCATCCATTTGTTGGCTGACCATATCACTTGCACCAGCTTGAACTGCATTAGCGTCTACTCCCAATAAATCATGGATCATCGGTAAGTATGTTCCAGATGTACCACCAGAAGGACCTACACCAACGTTACGTTTCGTACTAATATCATCAATTGAATTGATATTTAGGTCTGTTGACCACCAATGGAAAGGAGTTGTGTACATCGGAAAAGCAATTCGAACATCTTCTAACTTTTGTCCACCAGTCCAATCACCTTCACCTTTAAATCCTTCATAAGCTGGCCCTAACGTTACTAAACCGACATCTTGATCTTTACTTTGCACTAATTGCATGTTATGAACTGGGCCGCCAGTTACTTCGACGTTTGAACTAATATTAAGTTCATTACTAAGTAATTCACCAAGCCCTGAACCGTAAATGTAATACAACCCACCTTGGGAAGCAGTTCCAATTGTTACAGTAGTCGGATAATCAGATTCACTTCCTCCTGTTTCTTCACCACCACCACATGCAGCAGCAAATAATAACGAAATTCCTGCTACAGCTGTGAAAAGTCCACGTTTAAATTTCTTCATTTGTCATCCCCCTCTAAATATTTTTGTTATTTTCTAACTATTCAAATTATATAAGATATTATTAATTTCGTCATAATTTGAACATAAAGGTCTTTTTGTTCATTTTGGTCATGAAAATTAATCCGTCAGCAAACATAATTTTATACAAACATCATGACACACTAAAATATTAAAAAGACGGACGATTTCCTTCTTTATTTTCATACAAAACCCGCATGACGATATTCCTTCACCATCTAATAGGAAAAGTCGGGCGAGTGTCCTAACCAACTAGCTACTAACCAACAAACCAACTGTCCAACTTTGACATAATAAAACACACGAATAAGCCATAAGACAACGATTTGTCTTATGGCTTATTTGTGTTAGTAAAAAATAAATTTATATTGTAGTCAATGAATTTCATAATTCGGTTATCTTCGCAAATAAGATCAATATATAGTTGCGTCAAAAACATTCGCAAACTATATATTGTTTGATGTGGCTCATTTTTGGTAATTATGAAATTCACTCTAGTGCAATATAATTAGATATTACATCAATATCCTTGAACCTTTCGTATTTCCTTCATTAACTCGTCACCAATAATCGGTTCATATTCATCATAAATCGGTTTTAATTCTTTAAGCCATTGTTTCTTTTCTTCTTCGGATAATTCGTGTATTTCAGTTATACCGGTACTGGAAATTCTTAGAAACATATCTTCATTTAATTCTTTGGCATGTTCTCTTAGCCATACAGTAACTTCATCAATTGCTTCTTGAATACTTTCTTGATAAATTTCCGGTATTGTATCCCAAAAAATAGGATCTACTAATATTACATAGCCTAAATAATTATGATTGCTTACTGTCATATATTTTTGCTGTTTATAAAAACCTTTTGAATAAATATTAGAAAGGGTGTTTTCTTGACCATCAACGATCCCATCTTGTAAAACATTGTACACTTCATTAAATGGAAATGTACGTGCACGAGCCCCAAGTGTTCTGTATGTTTTAAACAGCGCTTCACTAGGCATGACACGAAAAGATAATCCTTTAATATCTTCTGGATTAACAACCGGTCTATTATTATTCGTTAATTGCTTAAAACCATTATCCCAAAAGGCTAAACCTTTATACCCTTTTGTTTCAATACTTTTTAATAGCAACTCCCCGACCCTTCCGTTAAAAGCTTGTTCAACCATTTGCTCATTATCAAATAGGAAAGGTAAATCAAAAGCGATCCACTTTTCATCATGAAGTGTCACTTCAGAAAAAGCCGGCGCAATCATGTTTACATCGCCTCTTTTTAATGCCTCAAACTCTTCTTGAGCACTATAAAGCACACCATTCGGAAAAATTTGTACCTCTACCCAACCATTGGTTTTTTCTTTAACTAACTCAGCAAAATAGGCAGCAGCCAAACCCTTTGGAGTATTTCGAGCAACGACATGACTAAATTTCAAAGTATATTTTTCATGAAGACCAACTAACTCTTCATCAACTACAGCTGTTTGGGAATTTGTTTGGAAACCAAACCCTATATAAATTGCAGTAATAATTCCTCCGAAAAGGAATAATACAATTGAAAATAATCCCTTCATGAGCGAACCTCATTATCCGATTTAATTAGACGATAAAGTTGAATTGGTCTCCCGATCGTTCCGTACGTTAACTCCATTTCTACCTTTTTCGTTGACTCTAAATAATTTAAATATCTACGGACAGTAACCCTTGCTAGCCCTACTTCTGAACCAATCTCCTCAGCAGACTTCGGACAATCAATTTGTTGTAAAAAGTCTAAAATTTGCTTTAGAGTAACTGAATGTAAGCCTTTTGGTAATTCCCCCTGTTTACTTTGTTCTTTTTGTTGCATTACTTCATCAAGTTTGTCTTGAGAAATTTTATCGGTTTTCCTAAGTTTGTCATACATTTCTTTATATTGATCCAAAGCTTGCTTTAATCGTTCAAAGGTGAATGGCTTTACAATATAGTCTACGACACCATATCTTAATAGCTTTTTTACAGTTAACGTATCATTTGCAGCAGTAACAGCAATAATGTCAACATCCAGTTGTTCTTGTCTTAATTCTGAAATTGCTTGTAAACCATCTTCTTTAGGCATATAAATATCAAGTAAGACTAAATCAGGTTGTAGTTCCTTTACTTTTTCCCTGCCTTCTTTACCGTTAGCAGCAACCCCTACCACTGTAAACCCTTTGACTTTTTCAACAAACATCCGATTTACCTCTTGAACCATGAGGTCATCTTCAATTAATAAAATCCTTATTTGCTGTTCTTTACTTAGCTGCTTCATATTTAGCCCCCACTTTCCTTTTCATTGGAATTTGCAGCGTAAAGTCTGTCCCTTGTTCTCTCTCACTTTTTATATCTATTTTCCCTTCAACACGATCAATAATTGCTTGTATTAGGAAAAGGCCAATACCTCTGCCCTCATTTCCCTTTGTTGAAAACCCTCTATTAAAAATCTTATTTTTAATTTTTTCTGGGATTCCTTCACCGTTGTCACTTATTTTTATCGTTAAAAATTCTTCTCCTTCTTTTATTGAAAATAGAATTTGTTTTGTAGCCTCATTTGTATTTACTAAGGCATCGATACTATTATCTAGTAAGTTCCCGCATATAATCACTAAGTCATGAATGGTGGTACCTTCTGGATAATTAATAAAAACACTATCATAATCGAAATTCAACTGAATCCCTAATTCTTTACAACGACTGTGCTTACCTAAAAGTAGCCCCGCTAAACTATCATCATGAATTTGCCTAGTAATTAACGTCGTAAGTTCAGAGTGCTCTTCTGACAACTCAAATATATAATCTAACGCTTTTTTTCCTTGATCTAATTGAATTAAACCAGCAATAGTATGAAGCTTATTAGAATATTCGTGTGTTTGTACCCTTAGTGCGTCAACAAAAGCTTGAACACCTGTAAGTTCTTGAGCTAACCTCGTTACTTCTGTTTTATCCTGGAAAATAGCTACAGCTCCAATGATTTTCCCTTGTAATTTTATAGGGATTCTATTACTCAAAATTGCCCTATCCTGAATAAAAAACTCTCGCTGTAACAATGGTTTTTGTAAATTTAATACTTCTGGCAATCTAGTATCCGGAATTACCTCTTGTATTTTACGGCCAACTACATCACCTTTAGCATTAACAATTTCCTTAGCAGATTGATTAATAACAGTAATTTTTTCGTCTTGATCAATCGCAATAACGCCATCTCTAATGGCATTAAAGGTTGCTGTACGTTCCACTAATACTCTTGCCAATTGATCAGGTTCGATATGAAACGTTTGCTTTTTAATGTGATTCGCTAACAACCAAGCACCCCACATACCAAAAATGGAAGCGATAACAAAAACTCCTACCATAGAATTACCTATATCAATCATTAGTTCCTTTAAAGTAGGTAACACATTACCAACAACTACTACACCTACTTGCTCACTATTTTCATTAATGATCGGAACAAACGAGCGGACCGTATAACCGTTTTCCCCTATCGCTTTTGATGTATAAATATGTTCTGAAAAAGCTGGGTCTTCGTCCCCACCATAAAACGTCGTTCCAATTCGCTCTTTGATCGGATGAGTTAACCTAATACGATCCATATTTAATATGACGATATAATCTGCGTTATTTATAACTCGAATTTTTTCAGCAATCGGCTGTAACACTTCTGATGCATTTTCCTTGTTAATTTCATCTTGAACGGTTTTATACTGCGCTACTAATTGAGCTGTAATTAACGTTGTTTGTGAAAGTTCTTCTTCTTTTTTCTCGGCCATATAGCCTAAAAGAATAATTCCACCAACTATTAATGAGAAAATAACTATTCCTACAGACAGAAATGTAATTTTCCAACGTATCGGTAAATTTCTAAAACTATTCAAACGTTGTTGCCTCCATATTCAAAACTTAGCTACAATAGCCAGTAGATTTTATAATCGGACTTTTTAGAAAATATTTATAGTTTTAATATAACATAAAATTGTGAAATACAATTAAATAAGAAGGAATTAGTTAAAAAAAATCTCTTTAAATAGATACAAACCCTCATGAAAATGCATCGTCACCATCTAATATGAAAATAATTCCGGTCGATTTTATTTCATACAAAAAAAGACCATAGGAAAATCCCTAAAGCCTTAACAATAATTATGTATGGCGCGCCCACCAGGATTCGAACCCAGAATCCGAGAGCCGAAATCTCGTGTGATATCCATTTCACTATAGGCGCACACTTAATAATGCTAAATTAATATAACATTTATACAATAATGTGTCAATATTAATTTAAAGAGCGGAGAAGGAAAGTTCCTTAAACCCGCTCAATCTCTTATGATTTTAATTGTTCATAGTCTTGAAACATTTGTTCGAAGCGCTCATTTAACTGATCTTCAGTATACCCTTTACTGTACAACCTTCCAGCGAAGTTCTGTGCCCACAATGATGAACGGTCTGACATTTTTTTATACTTCTTCTGCTTTGACCCTTTTACTTCTTTGGCGCGGTTGTCAGCATTAGACATTAGGTTTTCAATGATAAATAAGCCTTTCCAAATATCATCTTCTTCTAGATCATCTGTCTGTTCAGAAAAATACTTAGTGACTTTTTTATAATATTGATCAAATTCTTCAAATGAAATTTCTTCATCCATATTTAAGTATTCATGAATCTTCACATAAAAATCTTGCACAAAAACACTCTCCTTTAGGAGTAATTTATTATAAAAATCTACACTTATACAAGAAATTATTATAGCATTATAAAACATTGTATTCAAGTTTTGAATAAGTTGGTTTGTTAGTTTGTCGACAGTTGGTTAGTTAGAAAGTTAGAAGGACGTAAGGTTGGAATGCAGAAAGGAAAGTACTCGTTTTAAAATAGAGAGTGGACCAAAGGTGTCTGACACTTGTTTTGGCCCACCCTCCATCAAATTTATTGCTTACAAATATTCATCAAAGTATTTTTCAAGTTTTTGAACGACTTCAACTGGTTCATGGCCTTCAATTTCATGGCGTTCTATCATTGCTTTAATTTCACCATCTTTTACAAGCGCAAAAGAAGGCGAAGAAGGAGCATAACCTTTAAAATAAGTTCTCGCTCTTTCTGTAGCTTCTTTATCTTGTCCCGCAAATACAGTCAAAAAATGGTCTGGTTTTTTCTCATAGTTGGCCATATAAGCAGCAGATGGACGTGCAATTCCACCTGCACAACCACAAACAGAATTAATATAAACTAAAGCTGAACCCTCTTTACCTAAAACTTCATCTACTTCTTCAGGAGTTGTCAATTCTTTATAGCCGGCATCGACCATTTCTTTTCTAGCACCATTAATCACGTCATTATAAAAATTAAACTGCATATTCATTTAAATTTCACCTCTTTTTAATATTAACACTATGCTTACATTGTACACTTGTTATTTACATTTACAAAATAAAATGCATTATTAATATTAACAAAACTTAAAACCGAAATACCGAATGCGTTTCTACATTTAAATTTGTTGATTTTGTACAGTTGCACAATCTAAAGAGACCGCCTTTGGACGGTCCCTTGTGTTATTATTGAAGAGCTGTTCTTAACATTTCAATATTTCTTTCCATTAAGCTGAAATAATCTTCGTTATTGTCAACATCTTCTTGTACTAAATCTTCTAAATTGTGTAACCATAGTGCTTCAGCGTCTACTGCATTGCGAACAGTTTCAGCGATATTTGTTGGAATGTTTTGTTCGAAGAAAATGTAATTTATATTATTTTCATTAGCAAAATCAATCGTTTCTTGTAATTGACGAATTGAAGGCTCATTTGTTGGTGAAATACCTGAAATTCCGACTTGTTTAATGCCGTATCGATCTTCCCAATATCCGTAACCGGCATGAGAAACGATAATCGTGTCACGTGAAACTTCTTCTACCATTTCAGAAAACTTTTGATCTAGTTCTTCTAATTGCTCTTGTAAAAGTTCAAAGTTACTTTCAAATGTTTCCGCCGCTTCTGGTAACAACTCTACTAATGCATTTTTAATATTTTCAGCAATTTGAATAGCACGAATCGGGTCTAACCAAATGTGTGGATCTTCGTCTCCGTGGTCATGACCGTGCCCATCATCTTCATGTCCGTGATCATCATCTTCGCTATGACCGTGTCCATCATCGTCGTGTCCGTGATCATCATCTTCGCTATGACCGTGGTCATGGCCGTCACCATAATCAATGAATTCAATCCCTTCAGAAGCTTTTAAAATTTTTACATCACCTGTTTTTAAAACTTCTGCTACTGCATCAGCAAATCCTTCAATGCCTGCTCCGTTGTATATATAAAGATCGGCATTTGAAACATCGACCATCGTTCTTGGCGCTGGTTCAAACGTATGTGCATCTGCTCCAACTGGAATAATGCTTTCTACGTCTACGTATTCACCACCAATTTTTTTAGCAAAGTCCATTAATGGAAAAATTGTTGTATACACTTCTAAAACTACTTTTTCTTCTTCTGTAATTTCTTCTTCTACCTTGGTGTCTTCAGTAGTTTCCGTTGCTGTACTTTCTTCTACTTGCTCTTCAGCCGTTCCACACGCTACTAAAAATGTTGATAGAACTAGCATTAATGCAAAAAGAATAGATTTGATTTTCATTTTAAATCCCCTTTCGTAACGATTACGTTTTATTTGCACAAAAAGGATTATAACGTAAGGGTTACGATTTGTAAACAAAAACAACTCCTCATAAAAAGACAAAAGGAGACAGTTATACTGGTCTCCTTTTCAGCCCTATATTTACTTAATTTCTTTTAAACGTTTTTTCAGCATAGCGTTTAATTCCTTCTGATGATCAATAACACGTGGGACTATTTCTTTTAACTTATCGTCATCTCGTTTTTCAACCGCTTCTAAAAATTGTTGATGAATTTCACTATGCTCTTTAAGCCACTCTTCATCATAAAAGTCCTCTAATTCTTTCCCTGCCTTTTTAACTTCACGATATTTTTTAAGCAATGCATCACGGTCTTTCAGAACTTCATTCCAAACTTTCACATGCTTCGGTGCATATTTCTCAGCTAACAGTTGGTAATAAAAGTTGAAATGTGGCCTGATTGCCTTTTGTTCATAGCTCACTCTTTCAAAATGAGTACTTGCATCATCTTGAGTGCCTTCAGGGTTAGCGAATGCAACGCTTGTTAAAGAAAATAACATTGTTGCAATTACAATACTGAATATTACTTTTTGTTGAAAACATTTCATTGGAAAACCAACCTTTCTTGATTAAATATGTAACAGTTAGTAGGTTTCCCACATCTTATCAAACGATGTAACTAAATTTGTTTTTTTGTATAAATTTTTTTATACAAAATTCATGATGGCACAACCGTCACCATCTAACATCTAAAAGTCAGGCGATCGCGCGCCCTAACCACTAACCAACAAACCAACTAGCATACAAAAACCATAGCATACTGTGAATGTTCACAACATACTATGGTCTTTTAAAATAATAGGGTTTTAAAACTTTCCTACCATATAAAGTTTAATATAATTGAGTATTATCTTTACTAATTGTTTCCAACTTCTCTTTTACAGTCGCTAAGAAGCGGCCGCATACTAAACCGTCTAATACGCGATGATCTAATGATAAACATAAATTCACCATGTGGCGGATTGCAATTGCGTCATTATCCATGACGACAGGACGTTTAACGATCGATTCTACCGATAAGATAGCCGCTTGCGGATAGTTAATAATCGGTGTAGAAAGTATAGATCCAAAAGATCCTGTATTGTTGACAGTAAATGTACCACCTTGCATATCATTGTTACTTATCGCTTTATTTCTTACTTTACCAGCTAAGTCATTAATCTCTCTGGCGATCCCTTTAATCGATTTTTCATCAGCATGTTTAATAACTGGAACGTATAACGCGTCATCTGTTGCAACAGCAATGCTAATATTAATATCTTTCTTTTGAATGATTTTATCTCCTGCCCACATCGAGTTAAGTTGTGGGAATTCTTTTAATGCTTCTACAACAGCTTTAATAAAGAATGGTAGGAATGTGATATTAAGTCCTTCTTTTTGTTTAAATTCACCTTTTATGCTATTACGATAATTCACAAGGTTTGTCACATCAACTTCGACCATAGTCCAAGCGTGTGGAGCCTCGTGTTTACTTTTCACCATATTCGCTGCAATCGCTTTTCTCACTCCTGATACCGGGATTTCGATATCACCAGGAGCAGCAGAAATATTCGGTTGAGCCGTTGTTTGGACGGTATTAACAGCAGTTGGAGCTGAAACCGTTTCTTCTTTAACAACTTGTTGCTGCTCAGTTGTTTCAATTTTAGTGTCTTCTGAAACCCCTTTTGGAATATTCCCACTTTCAATAATTGCTTGAATATCTTTTCTAGTAATTCGGCCACCTCGGCCTGTTCCTTTAACAGCAGCTAAATCGATGTTATGTTCTCCTGCTAAACGAAGTACAGCTGGAGAATAACGTTTTTTCTCACCATCGTCTCGAACTTCTTCCTGTTGTACAGTTTCGCTAGCCGGTGTTTCTTTTTTCACCGCTGTCGGTTGAGAAGCTCCACCTTCGACTTCAATCGTACAAATGACACCACCAACTTCAATTGTCTCGTCTTCATTTGCAATAAGTTCTTTAATGACACCTGTATATGAGGAAGGAACTTCAGCATTCACTTTATCTGTCATCACTTCAGCTATTGGGTCATACTTATTTACTTTGTCGCCTGGCTTTACTAGCCATTTACTTATCGTACCTTCTGTTACACTTTCGCCTAGCTGCGGCATTTTTATTTCTGTTGTCACTGTATGTTACCTCCCTCTTAAAATTCTGCTAAATCTCGCATCGCTTTTTCGACTTTATCAGGATTAATCATAAAGAACTTCTCCATTGTTGGTGCATAAGGCATTGCAGGTACATCTGGACCTGCTAAGCGTTGAATTGGTGCATCTAATTCAAATAAACAATGTTCAGCAATGGTCGCTGCAACTTCACTCATAATGCTACCTTCTTTATTATCTTCAGTAACAAGGAGTACTTTACCAGTTTTGTTTGCTGCTTCAATAATTGCCTCTTTATCTAGCGGATAAACTGTACGTAAATCTAACACATGAGCAGAAATACCATCTTTATCCAATCTTTCAGCTGCTTGCAGAGCAAAATGTACCGCTAAACCGTACGTAATTACTGTTATATCGTCACCTTCACGTTTTACGTCAGCTTTACCGATCGGAAGCGTATAATCGTCTTCAGGGACTTCCCCTTTAATTAAACGATAAGCTCGCTTATGTTCAAAGAATAAAACTGGATCCTCATCACGAATAGCCGCTTTTAATAACCCTTTTACATCATAAGGGGTTGAAGGCATCACAATTTTTAATCCAGGAATGCTAGCAAACATTGCTTCTACAGACTGTGAATGGTACAAAGCACCATGAACTCCACCACCGTAAGGAGCACGGATAACCATTGGACAACTCCAATCATTGTTTGTACGATAACGAATTTTTGCAGCTTCTGAAACAATTTGATTCACCGCTGGCATAATAAAGTCAGCAAATTGAATCTCAGCAATTGGTCGCATTCCGTACATCGCAGCACCAACACCGACACCTGCAATCGCTGATTCTGCTAACGGCGCATCAATGACTCTTTCTTCTCCGAACTTTTCATATAAACCGTTCGTTGCTCTAAATACGCCACCGCGGGCACCAACGTCCTCACCGACAACGAAAACTTTATCGTCGCGTTCCATCTCCTCTTTTATAGCTAATGTTACAGCATCAATATAGGACATAATTGGCATCGTCTATTCCCCCTCAGCGTAAACGTATTTTAAAGCGTCTTCAGCAGGAGCATAAGCTGCCGCTTCCGCATACTCTGTCGCATCATTTACTGCACTAGAAATACGTTCATTTATTTGATTTTCAATTTCTTCTGTTAAAATATTTAATTCTTGCAAATACGCTTTAAACGTAATGATTGAATCTTTCTTTTTCGCTTCTTCAACTTCTTCTCTTGAACGATACGCTCGGTCATCGTCGTCACTAGAGTGTGGTGTTAAACGATACGAAACAGTTTCAATTAACGTTGGTCCTTCACCATTTCTCCCACGATCAGCTGCTGCTTTAACCGCTTTATAAACAGCAATTGGATCATTTCCGTCAACGGTCTCACCTGGCATTCCATATCCAATTGCACGATCAGATACTTTTTCACACGCTAATTGTTTATGAATCGGCACAGAAATCGCATACTTATTATTTTCACACATTAAGATAACAGGCAATTTATGAACAGCAGCAAAGTTCGCCCCTTCATGAAAATCACCTTGGTTTGATGAACCTTCTCCAAATGTTGTAAACGTCACAAAGTCTTTCCCTTGCATTTTTCCAGCCAAAGCAACACCTACAGCATGAGGAACTTGTGTTGTTACTGGAGAAGATCCTGTAACAATGCGATTTTTCTTTTGACCGAAGTGTCCCGGCATTTGTCTACCGCCAGAGTTTGGATCTTCAGCTTTAGCAAATGCTGATAGCATAAGGTCACGAGCAGTCATTCCAAAGTGAAGAACAACACCCATGTCACGGTAATAAGGTAAAACATAATCCTTTTCTTTATTCAAAGCGTAGGCCGCTCCAACTTGAGCAGCTTCTTGACCTTGACAAGAAATAACAAAAGGAATTTTTCCTGCTCGGTTTAATAGCCACATTCTTTCATCTATTTTTCTTGCGAGTAACATCGTCTCATAAATTTCAAGTACATCTTGATCACTTAAGCCAACTGATGCATGACGATTTTCGGTCATTATAAGACCCCCTTTTATAATGTGAAATGTACAATTTATAATGTACATCTTTTGAAAGCTATGCTACGTTGCCCAGACATAACATAGTTTAAAGCAAATTTTGAGTTTTGAGTGTTGAGTGTTGAGTTTTGAGTGTTGAATTTTGAATTTTGAGTTTTGAGTTGGTGTATGTGTAGCTACGTAGCGTTACTTTCATTAACTCAAAACTCTTAACTCTTCATTCAAAACTGTTAACCGTGAATCGCTTTTCCGTCAACAGCGAGTGCTGCTTCACCTATTGCCTCTGATAGTGTCGGGTGTGGATGAATTGTATTTGCAACTTCCCAATGCGTGGCGTCTAACACTTTAGCCAGCGCTGCTTCAGAAATCATATCAGTCACATGAGGCCCAATCATATGAACTCCTAATAAATCTTCTGAATCTTCATCGACAACAAGCTTTACAAAGCCGTCTGTCTCTCCGAAAACCATCGCTTTACCAATGGCTTTAAATAAAAACTTACCTGTTTTTACTTTATAACCTTTTTCTTTTGCTTCATTTTCTGTTAGTCCTACACTTGCAATTTCAGGAGAACTGTACACACATTTTGCGATTAAATTATAATCTAGCTCATGTGGATTTTGATCAGCCATATGTTCTACAGCAATTATACCTTCATGGGATGCGACATGCGCTAGCTGAAGCCCTCCAATCACATCTCCGATTGCATAAATGTGAGATTCCTTCGTTTGATAAAACTGATTCGTTTGAATCACACCGTTCTCTACTTGTATATCGGTATTTTCTAAACCGATTCCTTCAATATTTGCTTGTCGGCCTACGGAAACGAGAAGCTTTTCGGCAGAGAATGCTTTTGTTTCTCCTTTATGCTCAGCTTGAATCGTAGCCACTTTTCCTTTTTCAATTGTTTCAGAAAGAACTTTCGCACTTGTAACTATCTTTATACCCTTTTTCTTCATTGAGCGAGTTGCTTCTTTTGAAACTTCATGATCTTCTGTAGGTAAAATTCGATCAGCGTACTCAAGAACAGTTACTTTAACGCCAAAGTCAGCGAGCATTGATGCCCATTCAATCCCAATGACTCCACCACCGACAATGATCATTGACTCTGGAAGTGCTTCCATTTTCAATGCTTCATCACTTGAAAGAACGTATTGTCCATCAATCTCAAGCCCCGGTAATGTCCTCGGTCTAGAACCTGTCGCTATGAGAACATTTTTCGGAATTAGCATCTCATTTTCTTCACCGTTGTTCATTTCTACGGAAATAGTCCCTGGAGTTGGAGAAAAAATAGATGGTCCTAAAATACGCCCAATTCCTTCATAAACATCAATCTTCCCTTTTTTCATAAGATGTTGGACACCCTTATGTAGGTTTTCAATGATTTTCTCTTTTCTTTGCTGAACCTTATCGAAATGAAGGGTGACATCGTTTGCACTTACCCCGAACTCTTCAGAGTGCTTCATTGTTGAATACACTTCAGCACTTCTTAGTAGCGCCTTACTCGGGATACAACCTTGGTGTAAACACGTACCACCTAATTTTGCTTTTTCAACGACAGCCACTTTTAATCCTAGCTGCGATGCTTTGATGGCGGCAACATAACCACCAGTCCCTGCTCCTAGTATTACTAAGTCATATTCATGAGCCATTTGTTTGTCTCCTTCCCTACTTTACATTTTCAACAGTAATTTCATTATTAGGATATGACTTTGCTTGTTCTTCACCACGAAGAACTCTTAAGCCGCCCTCCACTAATGCTTGAAGCTCATTTTCCCCTGGATGGACGATTACATCAGCTATCCAACTAATTCGATCGGTAATTTCCTTCACAAAACTTTTACCGTAAGCAAGCCCACCTGTTAAAACAATCGCATCAACTTCACCTTTTAAAACTGTGCTTGCTGCGCCGATCTCTTTTGCAACTTGATATGCCATCGCATCATAAACAAGCTTTGCTTCTTCATCTCCAGAAGCTATCCTTTTTTCAACTTCTACCGCATCGTTCGTACCTAAATAGCCGACTAGACCACCTTGACCGACGATCTTTTTCATTATCTCATCCGCATAATACTCCCCTGAAAATGATAATGAAACCAAATCCCCTGCCGGTACTGTTCCAGCACGTTCTGGTGAGAAAGGCCCTTCTCCATGTAAACCATTATTAACATCTATAACACGCCCACCTTTATGAGCACCAACAGTAATACCTCCGCCCATATGGGTAACAATTAAATTTAATTTTTCATATTTCTTACCTAGATCTTTAGCAACTCTTCTTGCTACAGCTTTTTGATTTAAAGCATGAAAAATACTTTTTCTTTCAAAAAGTGCAAATCCAGATATTTTAGCAATTGAGTCCATTTCATCGACAACGACAGGGTCAACTATAAACGAAGGAATGTTGAGTTGCTTTGCAATTTCAAAAGCTAAAATTCCTCCTAAATTCGATGCGTGCTCTCCAGAAAAACCTTGACGTAAATCCTTCAACATCGCATCATTGACTTCATACGTCCCCCCTTCAATCGGTCGTAACAATCCCCCTCTACCAACAACTGCACTTAGCTTGGAGATATTGATCCCTTCTTCATGAAGAGTTTCTAAAATTGTTTCTTTCCGAAATGAATATTGGTCGATAATTCGATCATATGAATTAATCGCATCGGCATTATGGCGAATCGTCTTTTCTATCAAGGAGCGCTCGTCGTCATATATACCTATTTTAGTGGAAGTAGATCCCGGATTAATGGCTAAAATTCGATATTCATGTTGCAAAAAACTTACCCCCAACAAATTTATTTGAAACCTAATTAAGTAAACTTCATAATCCCAATAAACTAGCCACACCCTGCTCCATCCAGTTGAGAACGATTAGCTCAACTAGATGGGAGTTTCCTTGTGGCACTAAATTAAGATGATGAAATTATTAAATTATAATGATAGAGGCTGGCTTCCAAAGAGCTACTAGCCTTCAAAGTTAGTATGTCACAAGTTAAACAATACTACTTATTATTCAGGCATGCCAACTCCTATAAAAAGCCACCCTCTATTTATTACTTCGTTATTAACGACGTCTACTTAAAATACTATGTTCATTCGTTAAAAACTGCTTACGAGACTTACGCATGTTTTCAATTCTTTCTTCAGCCATACGATCGGCCGCCATATACGTTGGAATATTATCACGTTTCGAAATTTCAAAAATCTTTGAAATACTATCATATATCGTTTCTACTCTTTTTAATGCTCGCTCTTTATTGTAGCCGTATAACTCATCAGCGACATTTATAACTCCACCTGCATTAATAACATAATCAGGCGCATAAACGATACCAAGTTCAGAGATTTGGTCACCGTGTTTTGTTTCTTTTAATTGGTTGTTCGCTGCCCCTGCAATAACTTTCGCTTTAAGTTGCGGGATAGTATCGTCATTAATAATTGCTCCTAAGGCACATGGTGCGAAAATATCACATTCAACACTGTAAATATCGCTAATATCAACTGATTTTGCACCGAAGTCTTCAACTGCTCTTGCCACAGACTCTTTGTTGATATCAGTAACGATTAATTTTGCTCCTTCTTCATGAAGGTGCTTACATAGCGTATATGATACATTCCCAACACCTTGAACAGCCACCGTCAAGCCTTCTAAAGAGTCAGTACCAAACGCTTCTTTTGCGGCCGCTTTCATTCCTACATAAACGCCATACGCTGTTACCGGCGATGGATTTCCTGATGAACCAAATGCTGGTGAAATCCCTGTTACGTAATCCGTTTCTTCATGGATGATATCCATATCCCCTACTGTAGTCCCAACATCTTCAGCTGTAATATAGCGTCCGTTTAATCCTTGGATATAGCGGCCGAAAGCTCGGAACATTTCCTCATTTTTATCTTTACGAGGATCTCCAATAATAACTGTTTTTCCTCCACCAAGATTTAAACCTGCTGCTGCATTTTTATAAGTCATTCCTTTAGCTAAACGAAGTGCATCTTCAAATGCTTCTGCTTCTGTATTATAAGTCCACATTCTCGTTCCACCAAGAGCTGGTCCAAGGGTTGTATCGTGTATTGCAATGATTGCTTTTAAACCTGATTGTTTGTCTTGACATACAACAACCTGTTCATAATCATACGTTTCCATATACTTAAATAATTCCATCGTATTTTTCCTCCCTATTTTCACTCTTTTTTTCCTTTAGCTAACTGAACGAACTGCCATTGCTAATGAATAAAGTTTACTCTCTGCTGAATCGGCTCTAGATGTCAATACAATCGGTGCCTTAGCGCCAGCAATTACTCCGCCAACTTTCGCTTTCGAAAAATAAACAAGAGACTTGTATAAAGCATTACCTACTTCAATAATCGGAACGACTAAAATATCCGCTCTCCCAGCCACTTCACCTTCAATTCCTTTTAACTGGGCAGCATGAATTGATATTGCATTATCCACCGCAAGAGGTCCATCTACTATACAATTTTTAATTTGACCTCGCTTGTTCATTTGAGCAAGCAGTGCACCATCGACAGTGGCCACCATGTTAGGATTAACCGTCTCTACAGCCGAGAGTACCGCAACTTTAGGTAACTCTAACCCTAACCGCCTAGCAATATAAACCGAATTGTTAATGATTTCAACTTTTTGATTTAAATCAGGTGCGATGTTCATCGCTGCATCTGTTACAAAAATAAGTCTGTCTACATCAGGTATTTGAAAAGCTGCTACGTGAGATAGTACTTTTCCTGCTCTAAGACCATACTCTTTGTTTAGAACTTCTTTTAAAATAACAGAAGTTGAAACCATACCTTTCATTAATACATCTGCAATACCTTGGTTTACAGCTTGGACAGCTAATTTAGCTGCATCTTTGTCACTGTTAGCGTTCACAATTTTAACGTATTCACTTTTGTTGTAACCGCCGTTTTTGCTACTAGTAAACAGAGATTTAATCTTTTCTTCATTACCATATAAAATAAAGGTTGCTAATTTTTGATCCACAGCGTTAACTACTGCTTCGATTACTTCCTCATCTTCTGCTGCAGCAACTGCCACAACCTTTGATGGCAATTGTATTGCTTGTTCCTTAAGTTGATCTAAATTCACCATCGTACCGCCTTTCTCGTTGTCACGTTGGTTACACAATTTAATATTGCAATTTCTGTGCCAAGTTTGCAACCAACTAATTTCAGTTCTTTTTGTACACTTTTTGTTCACAATTAACCAATTCCACTATGCAAATTTTATCATAGTGCGCAAATTATTGCATGCTATTTATTTCAATATTATATTTTTCCATTTTATAATATAAATTTCTAATTGAAAGTTTTAAACTTTTAGCGGTAGCCGTTTTATTACCGCCATTATTCTTTAAAGCAAATAGTATTTGCTCTTTTTCAAATTGCTGAACTTTTTCAGCTAATGATTGGAAACTCGCAAATTGTTGCGTCATTTCTTCCGAACGCTCTTCTTTACTATCTTCCCCACTCAATTCCGGAATATGATGGACATCAATTTCAATTTCGTTAAAGTGCATAAAGATCATCGCTCTCCCTAGGACATTTTCAAGCTCACGTACATTCCCTGGCCAATCATAGTTCATTAAAATCTTTTCAGCAGATGCCGTTAAACCTGTCACTTTTCTACCATAATCTTGATTGATCTTTAATATTAAATGATTACAAAGCGCAGGAATATCTTCTTTACGCTTTCTTAGAGAAGGAATAAAGATTGGCATTCGGTTAATTCGATAATATAAATCTTCACGAAAACTATTTTCATTTATGGCTTTTTCTAAATTCACATTCGTAGCCGCAATTACCCTTACATTGATTGCAATAGACTTCGTTCCACCAACCCGAACAATTTCTCGTTCTTGCAAGACACGAAGAAGTTTCGCTTGTATGTTTACGCTTAATTCACCAATTTCATCCAAGAAAATACTACCACCGTTTGCATCTTCAAATAAACCACGCTTCCCCCCTCTTTTAGCACCCGAAAATGCACCTTCTTCATAACCAAAAAGTTCACTTTCCAATAAAGATTCAGAAATTGCCGCACAGTTAACTCTCACAAACTTGTTATACTTTCTCTCACTTGCATTATGTATTGCATGGGCAAAGAGCTCTTTCCCAGTACCCGATTCCCCTCTCAACAAAATCGTCGCCGGTGTTGAAGCAGCTAATTTCGCTTGCTCAATCGCAAACTCCATCTCTTCAGACGTACCGATAATATCCTCAAAAGAGTATTTCGCTTCTAACGTTCGAATAATTCTTCTTGCACGTTCCAATTCATCCGTAAGCGATTTAATTTCAGACATATCATGAAGGACCCCAACACTTCCTTTTAGTTTCCCATCAACGATCACAGGCGCTACATTAACAACTACATCTTTCTTTTTCGGACCAACCTTCATTCTTGTCCCGCGGACTGATTTTCGGTTTTTTAGAACATGCATATGCATACTTTCACCTTCAGAAATATCAGCCGTCGCCGGTTTTCCTATTACTTGCCCAGCTGTTAATCCTGTCAAGCGAGTATATGCTGGGTTAATCATCAGACCAATCCCATTTTCATCCACTACCGAAATCGCGTCATCCGATGACGAAAAAATCGCTTCAAGCATCGTTTGAATACTTTTTAAGTTAGTAACTTCTTCAGCCATCTGCTCAATCTCGGTAATATCTTTGAAGACGGCTAATGCACCTATCACTTTATCATTATGAATCATAGGAACACGTGTAGTAACAATCGTTAAACCGTTTGTAATCTCCTGCTTTTTATTCATTTCTATTTTTTTCGTTTGCAAAACGCGACCTAACCGACTGGCTGGCACTATTTCATAAATCGATTTCCCTAAAACTTCTTCTTTTTTTACATTTAACATCCGTTCAGCACTCTTATTTATTAACGTCACCATAGACTTTTCATCAATCGCTATCATGCCGTCATGGGTAGAGTTTATGATTACATCTTGTTTAGAATAATAGTTTGTTAACTGTTCAATCAATGTTTCTTTTTCTTCAATTAAATTGAAAATCAACGTTGCAACAGAGCTAGGTATTAAGACAACACCCGCTTTATCACAGGCAACCTTAAGTTCAGAAGCAAGAGCAGGATCACCAGTTGCTTCAACAACTACATCAACGTCGTTCGTTAACAAGCACTCCCAGTCTCTATCCGTCTTTATCCCTAGTTCTTTTGCGAGTAAGATCCCCGAACTTTTTTCATTTTTATCAGCAACTCCAATAACTTCCATCATATCTGCATCAACTAAAATTTTAAGTAAAGCCGATCCTCCTCGTCCAGCCCCTACAATTAAACAGTTCTTCATTTCAGACACCCTTTTGTGTATAACAGATTATTTTTAGAGCATTGCATTTGTAATTCACTCACATAATAACTATACACTAAAATAATGAAAAGAAACAAAATTACTCTTTTGGACAACGTCATTATAATTAGGTAAAATGTATTTATTAATTTCTTGAAAGAGGTATACACTATGCAAAGGTTTATCGCACTAATGATCCTCGTTATCCCTGGAGTGATGGCAGGATACGGGATCAAATTAATGAGGGATATCTTCTTCAAAATTTTACACAGTCCTTTCCCCGCATTATGGGTTCAATTTATAAGCGGACTTATCCTTCTTATTTTAGGAGTAGGATTTATCGCCGGTTTCGTTCTGCATCGCGATCGAAAAAACAACAAAGTTGCTCCACGCTTCAAGAAATGAACCAAACACAAAAAGAGGGTTCCTATTATAATGCCTAAACGTTACACACTATAATAAAGGACACCCTCTTCTACGATACACCCCAACGATCAATCCATTTTAACACTGGCCTTGCCTCAATCCATTTTGACAAAGATATCTTTTCAGTAACTACGACAATAAATAAATAAAATAAACAGATCACCGCCTGAATCGGCAAGCTTAAGTGGTAAATCATCAACAAACTTACAACTCCACCTAATAAAGTAGCGCCATTATCACCTAGCATCGCTTTTCGAGTTGCCTCAAAATATATAAAAGTAATTAATACAAACAATAGCCCCACAATGAAATGAAATGGCATTTGAAGCAATAACGACCAAAACATAACTCCATGTAAAAATACAATCTTCCACACCCTTAAAGGTCTTGTGTCAAATAAATTCATAACATGCGGAGTTAGGATAAGCAAGGAAAATATAACAATAAAATTCAGAATACCTAAAGGAAACACAGGAACATCGACTACTACTAATAAACAAGCCGCCACAAACGTTCCTACTAACTTCAATAATCCGGTCGATATTTTCCGGCTTCGAATAAATAAATCAATGTGACCTTTTAAACCTTTCGGATATTTTGTACCGAATCGATCATCAATAAGTCCAGTCAACCACAATACAACGATATAAAAGATCGTAGCTAACCCTAAATCTAAATTCAATATGTAAACATAGTAAAACACGAAAAAAAACATACTCCCCCCTAAACTATACGGAGTTTCTTCACCAACATAATTCGTCACCTTACAGCCTAATCTTATATATAATTGCGAAAACAGTGATAATATTAAAGGGGACAATAAAACAATTACATTTACCATGTCGCTCTCATTCTCCATAATGTTTTTTCCATATCTACCCACTGACGCCCTCTGTGAAAAAAACCATTTATATCTTTTCCTGTCGCCCTATGAAAAAAACAAACATCTTCTTCCTCAACACTCGCTCCAGCTTTTATCAAATCTACAGTCATCGCCATTTCTACACCAAAACCAACATAATCCTTTTCTAACAATAACGGTAGCCATTTTTTCCTAAATGCTCGTTGACCTGACAACGGAGCCTCAAACCACTTGCCAGTTTGTGAAAAAATCAACTTTTGCGCTCGGTGTTTCATAATTCCAAAACCACTCTTTTTTTGAAGAGGAAGTCTAGCAATAACACAATCAAGATCTGAAAAGATTAGTCTTTCTACCAACTTCTCTCCTTCCCTCGCTGTCATACCTAAGTCGGCATCAAGCGATAAAACAATTTCTCCACTTACCTTTTTCCAACCTTCTTTTAAAGCAAACGCCTTTCCACTATTCTCAGGTAACCGAATAACTTCGTCACTGTATTTTTCTGCTATCATATACGTATCATCACTACTTCCATCATCAATCACAATCAATTCATCGATCCATAAGCACCGGTTTAAAGTTACTAAAGTTCTTTTTATCGTTTCCTCTTCATTGCAAGCCGGAATTACTACGCTTATTGAAGGTTTCATTTCATTAACTCCTCTTTTATCCTTAATAATGATATATACATCATATTTAAATCCAACTCACGGTTCGGAATATCTTCAAGCTTTAGTTGTGGGAGTCCGTATGTTTCCTCTAGCTCTTCCCCTAAAGTAATAATAATCCCCTGCTGATTATACAATCCTGCCGTTTCCGGAAACCTTTCCAATGTCACACCAACTTTCGCTAAAACCATATCTAAGTGTTGAAACTGTTCTTTTTCTGCAGTAGTAAACACTCTCACTTCGTTGAATTCATCTTCAACATACCGCGCCCACGTTTGATTTTCCTCCACTAATAAAGCATTTTCCGCTTTCAACTTTTGTATATAAAGCAATTGTTCATCACTTAACCAATCTTTATCTACAACAATCCCAATGATTATTCCTACTACTAAATAAAAGATAATCGACAAAAAATAGATCACGTTCATATTTTTCATATCTTATTACCTCCCACCCCACCATTGGAGCATTAAAGAAACTAAAAGTTCAAATTTAGGACTAAAACTAAACATTAATAATACTGCAATTGCAGGGAGGAGCGTCACACTGTTAGTTACATTCTTTTTCTCCACTTCAAACAACGTGTGAACACCTTTTAAATCTACTAACGCATGCCCCACTTTTATTCTAGTTAATAAACTAGACCCCATCCCAACTCTTCCCTTTTCCAAAAATTCATTCATCCCAAGTCTCGTTCCGACTGTATACATTTTTTTTGCCCCCGAACAATAAGCAAATATAATCGCTACATCCTCGCTTGTCCCTATAAATACGAGACGCTTATACGGAAGTTTTAGCGCCTTCACACGCCCTTCCCCAGGAGCACATCCGTTACGATACGTATGCACAAGTAATTGAGCGCCACATTTTAACGCCCGCTCTGAAACAGAATCCATATCTCCAATTATATAATCAGGTTTTATCCCTAACTTCAGTAGCCCATCAGCCCCACCATCGACAGCTACTGTAATTAAACTCCTCCTTTTCACAACATTCGTTAATATTCGTAAATCGTCTTCAAAATTCGCCCCTCTTGCGACGATCAAAACTTCCTTGCCACGAAATTGTCGTAAAACAGGAATTTGTTCTACTTCACGGACAAAAACATCTAACTCTTTTCTGCCATAAAACAACGAATTACCAACAAAAGCTTTAAATTGCGAAGGAAAATAAAATTTCGCTTTATTTTTCAATTGATCTACTTCTTTTATTGTATATTTTTTTAATCTACACGATCGCCGCCAAGCGCCATTCACTTCGCGGTATAACCATTCATCTTTAATCATTAACCTTTGACCATTTAAATTGGAACGAAAGAATGTATCTTCAATATCAAAAACAGAAATATTCGCTTTTAAAAGTGTTTCTACACCATTATGAACAAATAAGCCAGTCATCGATGTTCTAAAGTTTATGACCGCCTTCACACCACGTTCAATTAACATTTCAGCAGCTACCATATCAAGGTCTTGATGAACTACTACAGCTATACTATTTTTAGGTAATTGTTCAACGAGCTTTTTCGTCTTCTCATCTTGAAAAGCGTATCCTTTGATCTTTTCAACAAATACCATAATAATTCACTCCAATTAGCGAAAGTCCATTCTTAGTATGAATCATTTCCTTATTTTTCATACAAAATCGCCATGTCTGTATCTCGGCAACATCTAGATTGAATATTGGCGGTGGATTTTCTTTCACTTCGCTGTAAACTTCTATCGAATTTTAGAGGCTCGCAAAAGAAAATCCACCGCCAATACATATCATACATAACCTTTATGGGTAACATACTGCCACCCTCATATAACATAAAAAAATATAAGCCTGGAAATCACCTAACCAACAAACCAACTAACCACTAACCAACAACACAAAAAAAAAGCGTAGCCATCGGCTACGCTAATTGAGGTTTATTTTTGTTTAATGATTTTGTTAATAAATTATAAGCTAAATCTACTTTTTCTTGGTTAGGTGGCTCTAAGTGAGTTAATGTGTTTTCTAGACCAAGCTGCTCCCACTTATACTCACCCATTTTATGATAAGGAAGAACTTCAACTTTTTCAACGTTTGAAAGTGTTGATATAAAGTCACCAAGTTCATTCAAATCTTTTGGGTCATCTGATAATCCAGGAACAAGCACATGTCTGACCCACATTGGAATCCCCTTTTCGTCAAGAAGTTTCGCAAAGTTTAACGTATTTCTGTTAGACATACCCGTAATCCCTTTATGCTTTTCTTCATTTATATGTTTCACATCAAGAAGAACAAGGTCAGTGACTTCTAATATTTCATCAAGGTTCACAGGTTTTACAGAACCAGAAGTATCGATTGTCGTATGAATCCCGACTTCCTTACACTTTTTAAAAAACTCAAGTACAAAATCAGGTTGCAGTAGCGGTTCACCACCACTCAATGTCACTCCACCGTTTGAAAATTGCATATACGGCAAGTAAGCTTTTGCTTCTGCAATTAACTCATCAACACTCATTTCACTTCCGCCATTTAATTTCCACGTATCAGGATTATGACAATAGGCACACCGCAAAGAACAACCTTGAAGAAATACGATATAGCGTAAACCAGGACCATCTACAGTACCACAAGATTCAATTGAATGGATTCTTCCTTTCATTTAGATCACATACTTTCGTGGAAAGTACGGTTAATTACATCAATTTGCTGTTCTCTCGTTAATTTAATAAAGTTAACAGCATAGCCAGACACACGAATCGTTAACTGTGGATATTTCTCCGGATGCTCCATTGCATCCATTAACTGTTCTCGATCAAATACGTTAACATTAATATGGTGACCCGTTTGTGATGCATAACCGTCTAAAATTGCCGATAAATTATTCACACGCGACTCCTCATCTTTACCTAAAGCTTTCGGCACAATGGAAAATGTGCAAGAAATACCATCTTGACAATCTTCATAAGGAATTTTCGCTATCGAATTTAATGATGCTAATGCCCCTTTTTGATCACGACCATGCATCGGATTTGCCCCTGGTGCGAACGGCTCACCCGCTTTTCTTCCATCAGGTGTGTTTCCGGTTTTCTTACCGTAAACAACATTAGAAGTAATTGTTAACACAGATTGTGTGTGTAACGAGTTACGGTAAGTCGGATGTTGACGCAATTTATTCATAAAATTCGTTACGATATGAGATGCAATTTCATCTGCACGAGCATCGTCGTTTCCGTATTTCGGGAAATCTCCTTCGATTTCAAAATCTGTAGCAATACCATCTTCATCACGAATCACTTTCACTTTTGCATATTTAATCGCACTTAGTGCATCTGAAACAACCGATAAACCTGCAATTCCACATGCCATTGTACGAAGGACCTCTTGATCATGTAATGCCATTTCAATTCTTTCATAGCTATACTTATCATGCATGAAGTGAATAACATTTAAAGAGTTGATATAAAGTTCTGCTAACCAATCTTGAACCTCTTCAAATTTTTCGACAACTTCATCGTAATCTAGGTACTCTGATGTAATCGGCGCAAATTTAGGCCCTACTTGCATCTTTAATTTTTCATCGACGCCACCGTTAATCGTGTAAAGTAACGCTTTGGCTAAATTAGCACGCGCTCCAAAGAATTGCATTTGCTTACCGATACGCATCGCTGATACACAACAAGCAATTCCATAATCGTCGCCATAATCTTTTCTCATGATATCGTCATTCTCATATTGGATAGAACTTGTTTCAATTGACATCTTCGAGCAGAACTTTTTAAACCCGTCAGGTAAACCCGTCGACCATAGAACGGTTAAATTTGGCTCAGGAGCTGGCCCTAAGTTCACTAACGTGTATAAGAAACGGAATGAGTTTTTCGTTACTAACGGACGACCGTCTAAAGACATGCCTCCAATTGATTCTGTAACCCAAGTTGGATCTCCACTAAATAACTCATCATAATCAGGCGTTCTTAAGAATTTAACTAAACGAAGCTTCATAACAAAATGGTCAACGATTTGTTGCGCGTCTTCCTCTGTTAAAATACCTGTTTTTATATCTCTTTCAATATAAATGTCTAAGAACGTTGATACACGACCTAAACTCATCGCTGCTCCATTTTGTTCTTTAATCGCTGCTAAATAACCGAAATATAACCATTGAAATGCTTCCTTTGCCGTTGTTGCCGGCTCTGAAATATCATATCCGTAAGAAGCAGCCATTTGTTTTAATTCTTGAAGTGAACGAATTTGCTCAGAAACTTCCTCACGGTCGCGAATCACTTCTTCCGTTATCGCACCTTTTTCTAAACTTTTCTTCACTTGCTTTTTATCTTCAATTAAACGATCTACACCGTACAGTGCAACACGACGATAATCCCCAATAATCCTTCCACGACCATAGGCATCAGGAAGACCAGTAATAATACCAGCTTTACGCGCTGCAAGCATTTCGCTCGTATACGCATCAAATACCCCTTGGTTATGCGTTTTACGATAATCAGTATAAATTTTTTCGATTTCAGGATCTAATTTAAAACCGTACGCTTCACAACCAGAAGCCATCATACGAATACCACCTGTTGGTTGAATTGAACGTTTTAACGGTGCATCTGTTTGTAAGCCTACAATTTGTTCTTTATCTTTTTCAATGTAGCCCGGTGCATGTGAAGTAATTGTCGAAATTGTCTTTGTATCTACGTCTAGTACCCCACCATTCTCCCTTTCTTTCTTCATTAATTGTAATACTTGGTCCCATAATTCTTTTGTCGTTTCTGTCGGACCGGCTAAAAATGTATCATCACCAGTATAAGGGTCCCAGTTTTTATTAATAAAATCTCTTACATCAATTTTCTCGTTCCATTCCCCTGTGTTAAAACCTTCCCAAGCTTCTTTTCTCGCTTTTAAAGCTTCCATCTCTTCATCTCCCTCTCTGTTCCATTGGCGAATGTGATTTTTTTCACATTCATACCTAAAAAAATAGATAACTAAAATTTTTAATACATTTTTAAAATTCACAAATATTATTTAGTTGTCTACAACAGTCTTTTTATATCTGTTTCAACTCGAATATTAAACTGTATTAACTTTTATGACTTTATTATATAACGTTTTTTGCATTTTGTATATGACGAAATCGTGACAATCCTTATGTTTTTTATATTCCAACTTCTGCACTTCACACACAAGTTCATCTGTTATATATCTAAGTTAACTCTGTTGTATATCTGTTTTGGTTATTCTACACTAACAAACTAAAGAATATTGTGAATTTTTCCGAACTTACCAACTTTTACATACAAAACCAGCATGACGATTATCCAGCACCAAAGCTGCTGACCTCAATCACACCATGAATAAAGCTTTGACAATACTCCATGCAGCTTTGCGAAGAGGTAACCGCAAGAGTATTTTTATCTATAATGAAAAGTCGGGCGAGAACCCTAACCAACAAACCAACTTTCATACAAATAAAGCCGCAAGACAAAAGAATTTGCCTTGCGACTTTTTAATTGCTATGCAATTTCCTAATTAAAATTCAAATAATGATCAACTTACTTTATGCTCTATCCTTAATTTGTCTGCCACCATCGCGATAAATTCGCTATTCGTTGGTTTTGCTTTCGTATGACTAACTGTGTAGCCAAACAAACTAGAGATAGACTCAATGTTGCCTCTGCTCCATGCTACTTCTATCGCATGACGGATCGCACGCTCTACACGGCTTGAGGTTGTGTTGAATTTTTTAGCGATGTCTGGATATAAAACTTTCGTAATTGAACCTAAGAGTTCAATATCATTATAAACCATCGTAATCGCTTCACGTAAATACATATAACCTTTTATATGAGCCGGGACACCGATTTCATGAATAATATTCGTAATGCTTGCATCTAAATTAAATTGCTTATTTTCATTTCTTGTCACTTGCATCGTACCATGCGATGTTTTTTGTTGTGAAACTGTTTTTACCTTACCACTTACTTCTTTTACTTTATTAATGAGTGTTTCCATATCAAAAGGCTTTAAAATATAATATGATGCCCCTAAATCAACTGCTTTTTTTGTTACGTCTTCTTGACCAAATGCGGTCAACATAATAATGTTCGGTCGTTTCGTTAAGCTTTGTTGATTTATTCTTTCTAAAACTGCTAATCCATCTAGATGAGGCATAATAATATCTAAAATTAAAACATCAGGTTGTTGCCCTTCAACTACAGCCAAACATTCTTGGCCATTATGAGCTACTCCAACTACTTCCATCTCTTCCTGACTAGAAATATACTCTTCAAGCAAATTTACTAATTCACGATTATCGTCCGCGATACACACTTTTATTTTCTGCACAATTCTTCCTCCCTGACATTCATATATATTTATTTATATCCACACAACAAATTCGACAAAGGGACGTTAATCCCTTTTTATTTTTTAAAAAAATATTGAAAATCTACGTTTTTTAAAGAAAATTAACGTTTTCCTCTTAAATTCGACCACATTCGATACTTGACAACATTTAAAACATGAGTTTGTCGAAAAATCTTTATTAACTTAGTTACATCATATCATGTTCTTATATTATTTAAAATGAGTACAAAGTTATTTTCACAAAAAAAAGCAAAGGTCGAAGTTAACTCGCCTTTGCTTTTTCATCCGCATATATATTTATACCCGCTTCTTGTAACATCCATTCTATATGACAAGCATATCCGCTCGTCGCGTCGTTAACAAAAACATGTGTTACTGCACCAATGACTTTTCCGTTTTGAATAATCGGACTACCGCTCATTCCTTGAATAATGCCTCCAGTAGCTTCGAGTAATTCAGGATCAGTCACTTTTATGACCATTCCTTTTGTAGCCGGAAACTTTTGTGGTACGCTACTTACTACTTCTATATCAAATTCTTTTACTTCTTCACCTTCAACAACAGTTAAGATTTTCGCCGGTCCTTCTTTCACTTGATGGGATAATGCGATTGGCATTGCTTGATCCATAATATTATTTTTTATTGGGTCATGTAGCTTTCCAAAAATGCCAAATGGACTATTTTTTGTTATCGTTCCTAAAATTTTTCTATCGTTAGTAAAGCGTGCAAGTTTTTCACCTGGGTCTCCATTACTTCCTTTTTCTATGGATGTCACTAATGAACTGACAATTTGACCATCATTTACAACTATTGGCTTTTGTGTATCCATATCTGAAATGACATGTCCTAATGCACCATAGTTTTTGCTATCAGGATGAAAAAATGTTAGTGTTCCAACACCAGCAGCAGAATCACGAAGGTATAATCCTAAACGATATGAACTTTCACCTTTTGCCTTTAACGGCATAATTTCTTTTTTTAATACTTCATTTTCACGTCTAACTTCTAAACGTAGTGGTTCGTTATTTTCTCCTGCTTCTTGAATAATCGGTGTAACTTGACTCATGTTTTCAATTTTTTCACCATTAATTTTTGTAATTATATCACCGACTTCTATATCCGCAAGTTCACCTGGAGATTTTTCTCCGTCAACACTATCAACTAAATGGTGCCCGACCACTAATACACCTAACGTATTTAATTTAACTCCAATTGATTGTCCACCTGGTACAATCTTAATGTCTTTAAGAACTTTTACATCGACATTCTTTACAGGAGCACTTCCCATAGTAACTGTCACGTTAGCATCACCTTGCCCATTTGCCTTCACTGTAAAGTTATCCTCGTTTACTGTAATTGCTTCGTCATTTGAGGATAAACTAAATACAGGAAATGCTTTTTGCAATTGTTGTTGTTGGCCTTCAATTAATACCAACTCCTTAGGGATACTGACGTACTCTTGTACCGGCTTATAAAAACCGATGCTTATTATAAACACAAGGAGAATTACACCTATAATTTTTCTAGTATCTACCATAAATTTTTTCACTCTCCTCGCTCCTAACCTACACCTCCATGTTTGGCTGTAATATTAATGTTGCCTCCTTACACAACATTTATAACTAAGGAGTGATAAAAAAGCTAACCTAATTTGGTTAGCTTTTCAAGTCATTGAATTTCATAAATCATTATTTCCGCCACTACGATCAATATATAGTTACGTCAAACCATTCGCATACTATATATTGTTTGATGTGGCTCATTTTTGGTAATTAGGAAATTCACTCAAATACCTTTAAATTTATCTGCTTGATCTAATAATTCTTTAGCATGTGAAACTGTAAGTTCAGTTATTTCAACACCTGAAATCATTCTGGCGAGTTCTTCAACTTTTTCTTGATTGGATAAAGTAGTTACATTTGTGACGGTTTTATTGTTTAACTGTTTTTTCGAAATATACAAATGAGTAGTTGCCATTGCTGCCACTTGAGGCAAATGAGTAATACAAAGCACTTGTGAGTTATTAGAAATATTAAATATTTTCTCAGCAATTGCTTGGGCTACTCTCCCACTTACGCCGGTGTCCACTTCATCAAAAATTAATGAGGTAACGCCTTGATGCGTTGAAAAAATCGTTTTTAAAGCAAGCATAATTCTCGAAATTTCTCCACCAGAGGCAATTTTAGCGAGCTGTTTAAATGGTTCTCCGGGGTTAGTAGTTAGTAGAAATTCAATTTTATCTACCCCGTCGTCATGAAAAAGAACATCTTTAGCATCAACTTTACTTATATCTGTTTCTTTAAATTTGATCAAAAACTTTGTTTTCTCCATATAGAGGTCTTTCAATTGTTGATGAATTTTTTTAGATAATTGTTTTGCTGCATTTTTTCTTTGCTCTGTTAAGTTTCGAGCTTCAATTAAAAGATCCTCACTAACAGAATCAAGCTGTTTTTCCAGAACTTGAATTTTTTCTTCTCTATTTTGTAAATGTTCAATTTCTTCTTCAATTTTTGAAGCATACTCTAAAATATCAGTGACCGTTTTACCATATTTACGTTTGAGTTGAATTAGTTCATTTAATCTCGCCTCAATTAAATTAAGGCGATTAGGATCGAATTCAATTGACTCATAATAATCCCTTAATGAATATGCTGCTTCTTCTAAAAGATAATAACAATTACTGATCGTTTCTTTAAAAGGAACTAAATTTTTATCTATAAAGGCTGCTTCCTCAATATTGTTCATAGCATGCATCAACCATTCTAGGCCTTTATCATCACCATAAAGCGCATGGTAGCTGTCATGAACTGACTTATACAACTTCTCACCGTTGGCTAATTTCGTACGTTCTTCGGTTAAACTAATATCTTCATTAGGGTTTAACTTTGCAGCCTCTATTTCATTTAATTGATATTGTAATAAGTCTAATCGGTGAGCTAATTTTTGTTCATTTTCGGAAAACTGGTTAATTTGATTTTTTAATGCAACAAACGATTTATAAATATGTTGATATTCACGAAGTGAACCACTTACCTTATCTCCGGCAAACTGATCTAGAAGAGACAAATGGCGTTCACTTTGCATTAAATGTTGGTGTTCATGTTGACCATGTATATCAACTAAAGTTTCTCCTAGCTCTCTTAAAATCGCTAATGTGACAAGTTTTCCATTGACCCTACAAATGCTTTTCCCTTGTGCTGTGATATCTCGCTGCAAAATAACCATTTGGTCATCATTAATTTCAATTCCTAATTGAGTAGATTTATTATGAATAGCATGCATATGATCTTCGATAAAAAACAAGCCTTGGATTTCTGCACGACTCGATCCGTGACGAACAAATTCAACAGAACCTCTTCCACCTACTAATAAGCCGATTGCATCGATAATGATCGATTTTCCAGCACCTGTCTCCCCAGTTAAAACTGTGAGCCCTCTCTCAAATGGGATCGTCAAGTTTTCAATAATTGCAAAATTTCTTATTGAAAGTTCAACTAGCATGTTCATTCACTTCCTTTGTTTAAAGCATTTCTAAAAAGCGCTCACAAAGTATTGGAGTTTCTTCATTTGTTCGACAAATGATTAAGATTGTGTCATCGCCACATATCGTTCCTAAAATTTCTGTCCAATCTAAATTATCGATTAACGCACCAACAGCATTCGCATTACCCGGTAAAGTCTTCATAACGATTAAGTTATTAGAACGATCAATACTTACAAAGCAGTCCATTAATGAGCGCTTTAATTTTTGTAAAGGATTAAAGCGTTGGTCTGCCGGTAAACTATATTTATACCTTCCGTCCTGCATAGGGACTTTAACGAGATGAAGTTCTTTAATATCACGTGATACGGTCGCTTGTGTCACATTATATCCAGCACTCTTTAATTGATCAACTAAATCATCTTGAGTTTCAATTTCATTATTTGCAATAATTTCTCGTATTTTTATATGACGTTGCCCTTTATTCATTTCAATCGCCTCCAGATATAAATATACCTTTACAAGTTGTTTGTCGAATTTAGCACTAATTGTATATTAACTTATTTTTATACATTAGACAATGCTAATACACAAAACCATCAGATGATTATTCGTCACCATATAAAATGAAAAGGAGGGCGATTTCCTTCTCTTCGCTGTAAACCTCTATCGAGTTTTAGAGGCTCGTTCAGGAAAATCGCCCTCCTTTTTTCATACAAAACCCTTATGACGGTAACCGTCACCAACTAATATGGAAAAGGCAGGTGCTTTCACAATAAAAAAGAAGTAGTAATCTTCGTAAAGGTTACTACTTCTTTTTTATAATCGTTTTAAACTCTCATGAGCATTTGTCACAACTTCTTCAATCAATTCAATTTTATTTTCACCTTGTTCTTTATCACCTGACCAATAAAGATGCATTAAAAATTCAATATTTCCTTCGCCACCTTTAATTGGTGAATAACTCAATCCTTTAACATCAAAGCCGATATCGGAAGCAAAATTCGTCATTTCTAATAGGACTTTTTGATGAACATGCGGATCTCGTACAATCCCCTTTTTACCAACTTCATCTCGCCCTGCCTCAAATTGTGGTTTTACTAGTGCTGATACGTGACTGTCACCTTCTAACACTTTTGCCAATACCGGTAAAATTAACTTAAGTGAAATAAACGAAACATCAATGGTTGCAAAAGTGGGTCTCCCACTTGAAAACACTTCTAGGGTCACGTAACGAAAATTCGTCCGTTCCATCACGACAACACGTTCATCTTGCCGTAACTTCCAAGCCAATTGATTATAACCGACATCAACAGCGTACACGAGCTTTGCACCGTTTTGTAATGCACAATCAGTAAACCCCCCGGTAGAAGAGCCTATATCTAAAACAATCTTTTCCTTTAAATCAAAGTTAAACTCATTGATTGCTTTTTCAAGTTTTAAGCCACCTCTACTTACATAGGGGATTACATCACCTTTAACGACAATTTCACTATCTAAACTAACTTTTATTCCAGGTTTATCAATACGTTCATTGTCACAAAAGACGAGGCCTGCCATTACAGACCTCTTTGCTTTTTCTCTCGTTTCAATAAAGCCTCTTTCAACTAAGAGGACATCTATTCGTTCTTTCTTCATATCAAGCCCTCTGTTGTTTTCTTGGAATAATTTTTTTTATAGTATTAATAACATCATTACAAGAAAGTCCGATCTCTTCCATTAATTGCGAGACACTTCCATGTTCAATAAATTGATCAGGAATCCCCATTCTTTCAACAACGACATTGTAATATTCTTCGTTGTTATAATATTCTAAAACAGCACTGCCAAAACCACCTTGAAGAGCGGCTTCTTCAATCGTTAAAATCGGATAATTTTTATTAGCTAGGTCATGAAGCATCTCTTCATCTAACGGCTTAATTGACCTTGCGTTAATAACCTTCACCGATATTCCTTCTTTTGCTAAATGATTTGCTGCTTCTTCAGCTAAAGGAACTGTTGTGCCGAAAGTTAAAATTGCTAAATCAGAACCTTCTTTTAGTACTTCCCATTGGCCAATTGGAATTTGCTTTAGTTCGTCGTCCATTTTTATACCGACACCATTTCCACGAGGATATCTAACAGCGATAGGACCATCATTGTATTGAACTGCAGTATAAACCATGTGCTGTAACTCATTTTCATCTTTCGCTGATAAAATGGTCATATTAGGTATATGTCGTAAATATGAAATATCAAATACACCTTGATGCGTTTCACCGTCAGCACCTACAAGACCAGCGCGGTCAATTGCAAAGAAGACATTTAAATTTTGACGACAAATATCATGTACAACTTGGTCATAACTACGCTGTAAAAACGTTGAGTAAACGGCAAATACCGGCTTAAATCCTTGTGTTGCTAAACCACCTGCCATCGTTGTAGCATGCTGTTCAGCAATACCGACATCAAACATACGATTAGGAAACTCTTTTGCAAATAGATCCAATTTCGTTCCACCTGGCATTGCTGCAGTTATTGCAACAACCTTTTCGTTATCTTTTGCTGTTTTAGCTAATGTATTTGCAAAAACTGCACTATAACTTGGTGGTCCAGGTTTTTTTACTACTTCTCCCGATTCCATTTTATACGGTCCTAAACCGTGCCATGTTCCTAACGCATCATTTTCTGCTGGAGCATATCCTTTACCTTTTTTCGTGATTACATGAATAAGAACTGGGCCTTCGCATTTTTTGGCATATTTCATATTCTCTAATAAGTCATCTAGATTATGTCCATCAACAGGACCTAAATACGTAAAGCCCATTTCTTCAAAAAACATCCCTGATACAAGTAAATATTTCAAGCTGTCTTTTAGGCGTTCAGCAGTCGCTGCGATCTTACCACCGAAAGCAGGGATCTTCTTTAGCAATTGTTCTAATTCATCTTTTGCTTTTTGATATTTGCCTGCTGTACGCATTCGTCCTAAGACATTATGAAGAGCACCAACATTCGGAGCAATCGACATTTCATTATCGTTCAATACCACAATCAAATCTTTTTGTTCGTGACCAATGTGGTTTAACGCTTCTAGAGCCATCCCACCAGTTAAGGCACCATCACCAATAACAGCGATGATATTTTCATCTGCTGTTTTTAAATCTCTTGCCACAGCCATCCCCATAGCGGCAGATAATGATGTTGAACTATGTCCAGTTTCCCAAACATCATGTTCACTTTCTGTACGCTTTGGAAAACCGCAAAGCCCTTTATACTGACGGAGTTCATCAAAACGATTAGCTCGTCCAGTTAATATTTTATGAACATATGCTTGATGTCCGACATCCCAAATAATTTTATCCTTCGGACTATCAAATTCTTTATGCAGAGCAAGGGTAAGCTCTACAACCCCTAAATTCGGACCTAAGTGCCCACCAGTAACCGAAAGTTTCTCTACAAGGAAAGTCCGTATTTCCTCAGCTAAAACTTCTAGTTGTTCTAAATCATATTGTTTAATAAACTTTGGATCTTTAATTGTGGTTAAATCCAAGAAAAACCCTCACTTTCTTATGGCTTTCTTTTTCTTCTTATCTCTGTCTTTCCCATTTTTTAAAATAGTTATTTTTAATTTTACCTCGATTAAGTAAAATAATCTACCTACTTGGAAAATAATTGGAGTTGAATAGTGTAAGGCGATCGTTTTCCCTAAGGATTTACCACCTACCGTAAGACTTGCAACAATACTAGTAAAAATTACGGAAATCCAAAACTGATATGTTGAAGCCTCCCCGTGACCAAGCTGTTGTGCTAATTGGATAACAACGAAAGCTGCTGCAGTACCACTAATGATCCCAGCGATATCGCCAATTACGTCATTACAAAAGTTTGCAAACCTATCTGCATTCCTTGTAATTAATACTGCTTCCTTAGCACCCGGGACTCGTTCTGCTGCCATAGCATGAAAAGGAGATTCTTCAGCAGCAGTGGCGGCCACCCCTATTGTATCAAAAAAAATACCTACAAGTACAATGACGAGTACAATGAACATGCCTACTCCCCATGTTACACCACTTAAAATTGCAGTAGATATAATTGAAAAAATAGCCGCTAACACAAGAGTGATAACGGCGATCGCTAAAGTCCAATTTAAAGAATCTTTAATTTTATTCATAAAAGGTTTGAACACCCAATTCTGTGTAGTGTTGAGTTTTGATTTTTGAGTTTTGAGTTATGTGAGCAATTGCTACGAAGCTTTTCCTAAAACAACTCAACACTCAAAACTCTTAACTCAAAACTAATATGTAGTTGTGAGTGGTCATTTAAAGAGTAAAGACTGCGTCTTAGGTCCAGTAGGTTTTCCCAAGTAAATACCGACGTGTCGCCACATTGGCGGTTTCCCTTTAAATCTACCTTAGCGCTGTCACCAAACGCTAGACTGGATTACCACTTAGTACGCACTATAATCCCCTTTAAATGTCTTATGAACAGTCTAGGAGTTTTCCTCAACAGCCCCTTACCATTCTCTATCCTCTTTTGCAGAGCAGATTTCATGTGGATAACTAACGATGATACAACGTATACAATTTAGTATCCATAATCCCCTCTACTCCACTCAAGGCAGGCTACGCTGCATACAAGGGGAAACTTGTAAATGCAGGTTCATACCTTAAATTATAGTTGTTCTTATTCCCAGAAGATCACCATAATTTGAGGCCTCCGCGGGAGGAGGGTCATCGCCCACATGCCATTGTGGATCGCCCGACTCCCTTTACTCCCAGCAATGACCCAAGGCTGGGCGCCTCAAGCCAATACTAGGAACTTCATCGATGTGCCCTTTAGCGGATTTTTAGGCCCGCCTTCGAGAATGGAGGACTGACTAGAATACTGCACCACTCACTTTGCAATATTATATCATGATAAAGATCATTACAACAATTAGAAAAACTTAACTTTTAGTTTTGAGTGTTGAGTGTTGAGTTTTTGTTAGTAATGCTACGAAGCCTCTCCTACAATCAACTCAAAATTCAAAACTCTTAACTCATAACTCTAACGGTCGCGATTCATAATATAGTCAGCTAGCATTTCTAATTTTTCGTGATCCATGTTCACGTTATATAAATATTCTTTTGCTTTTGAAATATGATCATCTAATTTTTTCTTTGCTCCATCAAGACCAAGAAGTTTTGGATACGTGCTTTTTTCATTGGTAATGTCGCTACCAACGGGCTTGCCAAGTGTATCTTGACTACCTTCAATGTCGAGAATATCATCTTTAATTTGAAATGCTAAACCAAGGTGTTTGGCAAAAGACCTTAAATTGTCAACATCATTATTACTCGCTTTTGCTATTATTGCTCCAGCGATAATCGAAAAGCTTAATAGATCACCAGTTTTATGATGGTGAATAAACTCTAATTGTGATAACGAGAGACTTTTATTTTCCCCTTCCATATCGGCTACTTGCCCACCAACCATTCCTTCTGGACCAGATGCTCTGGTAAGCTCAGCTACTAACCTAAGTTTCTGATGCGGATCAATCATCGCCTCGTCCATCTTAACAATTACCTCAAATGCATAAGTGAGTAAAGCATCACCTGCCAAAATCGCTGTCGCATCACCGAAAACTTTATGATTCGTTAACTTTCCTCGACGAAAATCATCATTATCCATTGCAGGTAGGTCATCATGTATTAAAGAATATGTATGAATCATCTCAATTGCACTTGCTACCGGTAAACTATGTTGATAATTTCCGCCAAATCCTTCGACTGTAGCAAACAGTAACATCGGTCTAAGGCGCTTCCCACCAGCTTGCAGGGAATAGAGCATTGCCTCTTTTAGAATAGAGGGAGCATTAAGAGTAGTAACATATTCAGGTAGCTTTGTTTCAATTTGAGCTTTCCTTTCTTCAAGAAAAACTTCTAGAGTTAAACTATTCAATGATTATTCCTCCTGAAATGTTGTTAATTCAACTTCTCCATTCTCATGCAAGACGCGATCCATTTGGTTTTCAACTGTTTTTAATTTATCATGACAAAGCTTTGATAATAACATTCCTTCTTGAAACATTGATATCGCCTCTTCTAGTGGAACATCACCTAGTTCAAGCTTTTCTACAACTTCTTCTAACTTCTCCATTGCCTCTTCAAAAGTTTGCTTTTGCTCACTCACTTTTTTTACACCTCATTCTTTAACAGTGTCTTGAATATCACAAAACACTGAACCATCTTTAAGCTTAATTTTTAACTTTTCACCGACTGAGACGTCTGTAACACTTTTTATTATTTTACCATCTTCTTTATAGGCCAAGCTATAACCTCTAGTCATAACTTTTAATGGATTTAATGCCTCTAACTTTGTTACTAACTGTTCAAATTGAAACTGCTTTTCTTTTTTTATATCATTAGTATGTTGGATTAATAGTGCTTCATTTTTAACAAGCTTTTCACGAAAGTTAGAAATATACCTTTCAGGGTGGTTTCTTTTAACATCTTTTTCAAGATGGTTTAAAGCCACCTTTTTACGTTCAATTAAGTGTTTCATCGAACGATGCAAGTCATCAATAGTACGGTCAAGTTGTTGTTCTTTTTGCTTTACTAGTTGCTCTGGGTAACGAAATGCATACGACTTTTGAAGTGTAGAAAGCTTTTCTCTTTCAGCTTCTATTCGTTTACTAATCGCTCTTTTCATTCGAATCTTTCGTTGAAGTATGCGTTCGAGAAGCTCTTCTCGATTCGGAACAGCTAATTCAGCTGCAGCAGTTGGTGTTGCTGCGCGCTTGTCCGCAATAAAATCAGCAATCGTTACATCTGTCTCATGTCCAACAGCCGAAATAACGGGGACACCGGAATGAAAAATAGCCTCAGCAACGATTTCCTCGTTAAACGCCCAAAGTTCTTCTATAGAACCCCCACCTCTGCCGACGATAAGGACATCTAGTTCACCAAGTTTATTTGCTTGTTTAATGGCTTTAGCGACCGAAGTTGGTGCACCATCACCTTGAACTAGAACAGGGAATAAAGTAATTCGTGCACTAGGAAAGCGACGTTTAAGGGTTGTAATAATATCTCTTATTGCAGCACCAGTAGGGGAGGTAATGACACCTATTTCCGAAGGGATGTTCGGTAACGGCTTTTTATACCTCTCATCAAAGTATCCTGCTGTTTCAAGCTTTTTTTTCAACTGTTCAAAAGCTAAATACAAATTACCAATACCATCTGGTTGCATTGCATTGACGTACATTTGATATTGCCCGTTAACTTCGTAAACAGAGACATAGCCGCGAACAAGAACGTTCATACCGTTTTCAGGAATAAATTTTAAAAAACGGTTATTCCCTGCAAACATAACTGCTTGAATTTTTGAATGCTCATCCTTAAGAGTAAAATACATATGCCCACGACTATGTTTTTTAAAATTAGAAATTTCACCTTTAACCCAGATGTTCTTTAGAACCTCGTCATTGTCAAATGTTCGTTTTATATACTTCGTTAAAGTTGCAATTGTAAAAATTTGATCATTTGACATTTTTCGTCTCCTTACTTTGCATTTGCCAATAATTTACCGGCTGACTTAACCGTATTAAATAAAAGCATCGTAATGGTCATTGGCCCTACTCCACCAGGCACAGGTGTAATATAAGAAGCTACTTCCTTTGCATCGTCAAATACTACATCTCCACACAATTTCCCAGTTTCTAAGCGATTAACTCCAACATCAATAACGACACAACCTTCTTTCATAAAACTTGCATCAATGAAATTAGCTTTACCGACAGCAACAATTAAAATGTCGGCTTGTTTAGTAATGCTTCTCATATCTTTCGTACGGGAATGACAATATGTAACTGTCGCATTTTCATTAAGTAGTAATTGACCGACTGGCTTTCCGACAATATTACTTCTTCCAATAACAACAACGTGTTTTCCTTCGATTGAAATTTCTTTCGACTTAATCATCTCAACAATTCCAAATGGTGTACACGGCAAGAAAGTATCTTCACCAATCATCATATTTCCTACACTAATTGGGTGGAAACCATCTACATCTTTATTAGGGTCAATACTTTCGATTACAGCTTTTTCTGAAATATGTGCTGGCAATGGTAATTGAACGAGAATACCGTGAATAGCATTATCGTTATTTAAGTCATGAATTTTTTGAAGTAACTCTTCTTCAGATACATTATCCTCTAACCTAAAAAGAACAGAGTAAATTCCAATTTCTTCGCAAGCTTTCTGTTTTGCTTTAACATACGATTGACTTGCTGGATCTTCACCTACCAAAATAACAGCTAACCCAGGTTGAATTCCTTCCTTTTTAAGTTGTTCAACCTCTACTTTCATACTCTCCCTTTTTTCCTTCGCTAAATCTTTCCCACTAATAATTGTTGCAGACATCTTATTTCCCCCTTAAAAATAATTTTTTTATATTATTTTAGAAAATAACAACTCGTATTTCCTAAAAGTTTGCAACCAAAAAAATTAAATCTTTAATGTTTCTGCAATCTTTGATAAAACTCCATTAACGAAGCGACCACTCTCTTCTCCCCCAAAACTTTTCGCTACATCAATGGCTTCGTTTAAAGAAACATTAATCGGAATATCTTCTACAAACTTCATTTCATAAATAGCCATACGAATTACAGCGCGGTCCACATTACCAACTCGCTCCAAAGTCCAATTTTCTAAATGGCTAGTAAATAAATCATCGATAATTTTTAAATTTTCTAGTGTCCCACTTACAAGCTGTTCTAAAAATGGATCATTAGATTCATTCTCTTCTAATACGTTATGTATCGCTTCCTCTTTATCAGTCCCACTCATGTCGACTTGAAAAAGAGACTGAACGGCTTTTATTCTAGCGATTCTTCTTTTCATGCGTAAACTTCTCCTTTAAAATCGTAATTACCAATTTTGATCATACCATAATCTTTCCCATTCTTACAGAAGCCAAGTATTATTAGTATAAAAAAATTATAGGTTTTTATTAAAATGTAAAATCAAGGGTTTCCTTTCCAACTATTTACACACAAAAGAATGACTCAAGAATAGGCAGCCTTCAACTGAAGGTTAAATACCTCTTGAGTCATTCTTAAAAAATTTATTCTTGAGTAGTATCCGCTATTACTTCTTGCTGTTCAAGTTGAATACCAACTACATGAACATTAACTGCGTTTAAATCAATGGCAGTCATTGTTTTTAATGTTTGATGGATATTTTCTTGAATTTGTTTTGCCACATCCGGAATCGATACACCGTAATTGATGACTACGTAAACATCAACAGAGATACCGTCTTCTTCTAAGTCTACTTTTACACCTTTTCCATGACTCTTACGACCAAGTCTTTCAGCAACTCCAGTCGCAAAATTCCCTCTCATCGTTGCAACACCTTCAATTTCAGCTGCTGCAATGCTTGTCACAACTTCTATTACCTCAGGAGCAATTTCTACTTTTCCTAATCTTGTATGTTGATGTTCCATATCAATGACGTGATTTTTTTCTGTCATATTGTTTGCCTCCTAGAATCGATTTTGCTAAATATACAACAATTTTACCATTGTTTATTTACGAGATAAATCATGAAGTTCTAGAAACTTAGTGTTAAATTCTCCACTAACGAATGTTTGGTGATCTAAAAGTCGTAAATGAAATGGAATTGTCGTATCAACACCCTCGATAACAAATTCACCTAGAGCTCTTTTCATACGACAAATTGCCTCATCACGTGTTTCTCCATATGTTATCACTTTGGCAATCATCGAATCATAAAACGGTGGTATTTTATATCCAGGGTATGCTGCTGAATCCACCCTAACACCTAGGCCTCCTGGTGGCAAGTACATTGTAATCTCCCCTGGAGAAGGCATGAAATTTTTGTCAGGATTTTCAGCATTAATCCGACATTCGATCGACCAACCATTAAATGTAATCTCTTCTTGACTTAAGCTTAGTTTTTCTCCTGAAGCTACTAAAATTTGTTGCTTAATTAAATCGATGCCTGTCACCATTTCTGTCACTGGATGTTCTACTTGAATTCTCGTATTCATTTCCATGAAATAAAAATCACCCGTATTGTGATCAAAGATGAATTCTACCGTCCCAGCACCTGAATAATTGACGGCTTGGGCTGCAGCTACAGCAGCACTTCCCATTTCCTGACGTTTTTCTTCCGTTATTGCAGGTGAAGGAGTTTCTTCTAAAAGCTTTTGCAGTCTACGCTGAATGCTACAATCTCTTTCACCTAAGTGAACAACATTTCCGTAGTTATCAGCTAATACTTGAATTTCAACGTGACGAAAATCCTCGATATATTTTTCAATGTAAACACCCGGATTCCCGAAAGCAGTTTGTGCTTCTTGTTGAGTGATCGTCACTCCTTTAATTAGTTCTTCTTTATTTCTAGCTACGCGAATTCCTTTTCCGCCACCCCCTGCAGTGGCTTTTATAATGACAGGAAAAGTAATCTCATTCGCGATATTTAGCGCATCTTCTACATCTTCAATAATTCCGTTCGATCCTGGAACAATAGGAACTCCAGCTTGTTTCATTGTTTCCCTAGCTACATCTTTTGTGCCCATTTTACGAATTGCCTCTGGGCTTGGGCCAACAAAAGTTACTTTACACTCATTACATATCTCTGCAAAATCAGCATTTTCAGCTAAAAAGCCATAACCCGGATGAATCGCATCAACTTCTGTTAAAGTTGCTACACTCATAATATTTGTGTAGTTTAAATAACTTTTTGCTGAAGCCGTAGGCCCAATACAATAAGCTTCATCCGCTAACCTCACATGCAAGGCATCCTTGTCAGCTTCCGAATATACACTAACTGTTTCAATACCCAATTCACGACATGCCCGTATAATTCGTACGGCAATTTCTCCTCGATTTGCTACTAATAGTTTTTTTATCATCTAGATTCTCTCCTATTCAGGTTTCACTAAAAATAGCTCTTGACCGTATTCAACAAGTTGTCCATTTTCAACTAAAATCTCTACAATTTCACCACTGATTTCGGCTTCAAGTTCATTCATTAATTTCATTGCTTCGACAATACAAACAACAGAATCATTTTTCACTTTATCTCCAACTTTAACGTAGTTAGGTGAATCAGGGGATGGGGCGGCATAAAAAGTACCTACCATCGGAGCCGTAATTTTATGTAAGTTCTCATCTTTAGCAACTACCGGTGCCTCTTGTTTTACTTGTTGTTCAGGGTGCGCCTGTTGTACTGGAGCGGCCTGTTCTGGCGCTTGCGCTACGGCTGGTTGCTGAACGACTAACGGTTGTGCTTGAACTTGTTCTGTTACTTTTCGTTCTTTCCTTAAAGTAACTTTCGTGCCCTCTTGTTCATATTTAAACTCTTCAATACTTGACTGATCGATTGCCTTAATTAGTTCGCGTATATCTTGAATTTTTAACATCTCTAAATCACTCCTCATTAATTTTCATCATTTCTTTTTCAGCACTCTTTTATACTTATACATTACTCAATCCATAACATAGAAGTAGCTATTTTCAGTTTGTCTTATGACTAACTACTAATTTTATGCTACATTAAAATTTATTATTTTAAAAGTATTTTTTTGAGTGAATTTCATAATTACCAAAAATGAGCCACATCATGCAACATATAGTTTGCGAATGATTTTGACGCAACTATATATTGATCTTAGTGGAGAGAATGATGAATTATGAAATTCATTATAAAAAAAAAAATGACTCAAATATTTTGAGCCATTCGTGATTATTCCTGTTCTACGACTTGTTCTACTGCAACATCATTTTTGTATTGTTTAAAAACTGGAAACTCTGAAAGATTCTCTGGGATTTTACCGTCTTCTAATAAAATGATTTTCACAATATTTTTATTCCTCGCCATATGAAATTTATCTCCATATTCATTTTCCGTTGTATATTTCTTTAGGGATTGATAGTCCTCTTCTTGAATAGAAACTTTGTACTTCTCACCATCTACGTCTTCCGTTTCTTGTTCAAACCCTACTTCAAATTCAACAATTTGAATTTGGTCGTTTTTCATGTTTCTTGTTTGTTCTAATACGGCCTTAGCCCCTTCAGTTAAATCAGTCCATTGCATGATGATCTCTCCCTTATTGGAAAATACATTTTCTAATCAATGACGTATTATATCACTAAAAAAAAAGAAATGCATCTTTAAGGATAGCATTTTCCAAAAAACATCATATTAAATATGGAAAAACTGCACAAAAAAATTATGTGAGCTTAGCATCGAAGCTACAGCCCACACAATTGTTAATTTTACATTTTAAATTTTAAATTATTGGGTAATTAATTTGTTGGATGGAAAGCTACCGCGATTTTATCAATTCCTAATTGTTCTCGAGCCATTAAATTAATCTTTAAAGCCTCTTCTCTAGAAAGCTCATCAGCTTTTACGATTACCTTTACTTCGTTTCCTTCAGCAATAACGAGTACATCTTGATAACCTTCTGTTTTAATTAATGTTTCTAACATTTCTTCTTTTTGAGCTAGTACATGTAGACTTTCATTTTTATCAAACGCTTGACTCTGAACATCCGGAGAAGCATCGGCAGAAGCAATTACAGCTACATAGTCTTCACTTAAACGATCTCTTGCAACTTGTCTGTCTAAACGAATGGACGTGAACGTGTCATCGCTTGATGATCCAGATAAGATGTTATCAATGTCATCTTCGAATAAGCTTTCTAAATCAGCGTCAGTTACTTCATCAAATTCTACAAAAGTTCCATCATCTTCACTTGTTTCTTCTTTTTGATCATCATCTAAATAAGCGAGATCCGTTTGAATAGGTGATGTAATGTAATACACCGATAAAACAATAATTAAACTAAGCATTGTCAGTAACCATACAGTTTGTCTTTTTAATACCATTTTTTAATCCCCCTTTGAATTCTTAGGTAATACAGAAACTCGATGAGAAGGTACGTCTAAAACTCTACTCACAGCTTCTACCACCCATGTTTTTACTTGAATATTTTCAACACCTCTAGCTACAACAAGAACACCTCTAATTGTCGGTTTCTCTACTTTAGCTATCAGTGGCTCTTCTTTATCTCCACTTCTCGTTATGACAACCTGGTCATCGCGAGTAATATCTTCAACTTTTCTCGTTCCACCTTCACGATCTGTTTCATCTGTATTTTGCTGCTTTGTAGTTACGTTTCTTTCAAACACTTTTTTCTCTGTTTCAGCTAAATTGATCATCACTGTTACATCAGAGACTCCTACAATTTGTTCAAGTGCCTCTCGAAGTTGTTTCTCATACGTATATTCGTAATCTTGCATTGAGTAAGGTTCGTCGCCTGAACTTTTACTACTAAAGACAGCGACCTCTTCACTACTACTTTTCGTTTCATCACTGAATACTGGAACACTTTGTTGATTATCATTTGATTTTGTGAAGTTACTGAATATCATTAATGCCAGTCCTACACAAAGAACAATTGCCAAATATTGAATTGGGGTACTTCGCTTTTTCTTTTCCCCCGTATTAAAAAGTTTTTTAAGCCATTGATCTTTTTTTTCTGTCATTTGTCTTTTCTCCCTCCTTCCATAACAACTTCAATTTTCTCTGTTGGGATGTGCCACTCGGAAGATAAATAACGAATGATTTCATTCTTATTAGTTTCTTCTTGCTGAATCGGTTCACTTCTTTTCGTCGTATCAATCGAAACTAAAGCAACAGCTTCTATAGCTTCATCTTTTGTAGTACTTAAATTCATATCTTGTGGTGTAAGTTCGATTACCACATTCGAAATACTATTGGAAGGATCTTCTTCTTCGATAAAATTATTAATGGTTGCTCTTACATCGACAATTTCTTTTTCAAACTTTGTGATCATCTCCTCTTCTACTTGTCTCTTTAATTGGACAGCCACCTGTTCTGAAATATATGCAAGTTGTGCCTGTTGTATTTCTATTTTTTTATTCTCTATTGAATTTTCTATATCTGCTTCATGAAATTGTCCGGGTAAGCTTATCGAATCCACCCAACTATCAACATCTTTTGAAAAAATTGAAAATAAAGGGTTGAGAATTGCGACGAGTATTAACAAACCAACTACCATTTTCACATATCTTTGTAAGCTTGAATTCGGCAGAAGGAGCTCTAATATGGTTGCAAGTAATATTAATAAAATAATATTGCTGATCCATTCCGTTAAAAATTGCATAACCACCCCTCCTTTACCGCATCATTAATGACAAATTCCCTGCAGCAACCATAATAGTAATCGCTAAGAAAAACATTAAACAAACTGTAGCTAAAGCCGCAAAGACAAATATGACGGATTTTCCAATTATTGATAAACTTTGTATAATAGCACCGCCACCAAGAGGCTGTAACACCGCAGCAGCAATATTGAAAATAAATGCTAATGCTAAAACTTTAATTGCAGGAAAAGCACATATTAATAACAATATAGCTAGTCCTACTATTCCTACCGTGTTCTTAAGTAATATAGAAGCCCCCATAACTGTATCTGCCGCATCTGTAAACACCCTACCTACAATCGGAACGAAATTTCCTGTAACAAATTTCGCTGTACGAATAGTAATACCATCAGCAACCGCAGTGACTGCACCTTGTACAGAAATGACACCTAAAAAAACGGTTAAAAATATCCCTAAAGTTCCGACACTTATATTTCTTAATAAATTGGCTAGCTTTGTTACTTTATAATGATCTGTTAAAGTACTTACTAGGCTTAACAATGCCGATAAAAAAAGTAAAGGCAAAACAAAATGTTTGATTAAAAGTCCACTCGTGTTTACTAAAAAAATAATCAATGGGTGAAAAAGAGCAACGGAAGTTAAACTGCCAATAGATGCTAGTAATGCTAATAATAGTGGTAGTAGGGCAATCATAAAGTTAATCATTGATGAAATCGCTGATTGGGCATATGAAACCGCTATATAAAAACTATTAATGGCGATGATTAGTAAAACCATGTATACGATGGCATTAGCCACTTTACTAACAGTGTTTCTTTCAAAAGCTGATTGTAAGTTTTGTAAAATAACACTGAAGACCGTTAATAAAATTAATGTTCCTAATAACTTCCCATTAACAATAATCTCATGGAAGAAATAACGAACAAATCCAAGTAGCCATTCTTTTAAAGAAAATTGTTTTTCTCCACGAACGAATTCCATAAAGGAACCTTTTTGGTTATCAGGAAGAAAACCTCCATATTCATTTACAATTTCTTCCCAGTAGTCTCTTATTTCATCAATTCCTAATTGCGAAAGCTGTTCATTGACGAGGTTTTCTTGGGGTGCTTCTGCTATTGCTATAGTAGGTATGATTAAGAAAAAGAAGAATGCTAGAACGAAAATTTTTTTCATGAGTAAAACCCCTATCTTAGCCTTTAAATTCCCAAGAATTAAACTTCAATCATTTTAATGAATTTCATAATCCATTATTACCTCCACTAAGATCAATATATAGTTGCGTCAAAACCATTCGCAAACTATATATTGCTTGATGTGGCTCATTTTTGGTAATTATGAAATTCACTCATTTAATAAGGTAGCAACCCAATCACAGTTTCAATAATTGCTGTAATAATTGGTATAGCCATCACTAAAATAAATACTTTACCGGCAAGTTCAATTTTTGATGCTACTGCTCCTTGACCGGCATCTTTAGCGATTTGCGCACCAAACTCAGCGATGTAGGCAATTCCGATAATTTTTAATATCGTTTGGACATATACCATATTGATATTGGCATTGATGGCGATTTTTTGAAGCATTGTCACAATCATATATATTTGATCAATAAGAAAAATAAAAATGATCACACCAACAAAAACGGTTAGCATAAATGCAAATATAGGTTTTTGCTCTTTTACTACAAGGGCTAAAAATGTAGTAATTAGCCCTAAGCCGACTATTTGAATAATTTCAATGGCCGCCACCTCCCTTACTGAAAGAGAAAGACACCTTTAATTTTTTGAAACAAATTATCGATAACTGAAGCAACCATAAATAAAACGACCACAAATCCTATTAAGGTGACCCAATTTGCCCAGTCATCTTTCCCCATCTGTTTTAGTACTGTTTGGATCATCGCTACTACGATCCCAATTCCTGCAATTTGGAATATCATGTTAACATCATAGCCCATGTAATCTCCTCCTTAGCCTCACGTTCAAATCATCAATATGACAATTAACAATCCCGTTAAAAAACCTAAACTTTTTAACATCTTTTCATAACGGTTTTGTGACTCTATAGCGTCACCTTCTTCTCTTTCTAGGTGGTTTAGCGTTAAGCGAATTTGCTTTTGCTGATGTTCTCTATCATGCTGCCCTAAAGTAGCTCCGAACTGGCTCATTACTTCTAACTCTCCATTACATAAAGCGGTTAAATGCCACGTTTCTTTGAGGCTATCTTCCCAAGCTTTATGAACGCTAACTTCCCCCATTTTCAACCTTTCAGAAAAACATGTAAAAAAGTAAGAGATTGGCTTCGGAAGCTGTTTAGCTATGTGATCACTTGCTTGGGCTAACGGTGTTAATCCATACATAATTTCAGATTCGAGTGATTGAAGTGCAACTTTTAAATGTCGTAATTGTCTAGGTCTTTCCGTTAATCTTCTAGCAAATTCAAACCCTACCCAAGTGGTCGCAATTAAAATTAATATCGCTCCAAAAATTTTCAATGTAACCTCACCACATCTTTTCCATTTTCATCTCTTATACGTTTTACTTTGCCAGGTTGAAACCCTCTTGAAAGTTCAATACAGCGCGTAAAAACATTCATTTCCATTAACGGTTTAAGAGTAGGACGATCTAAAACGTCTTCGATCTTATTCCCATGTACTGTCGTAATAATTTGTACCCCTGAATGAATCGCTTCCATAATCGCTTCACTATCCTCTTTTCTGCCAATTTCATCAACAATTAACACTTCAGGACTCATGGATCTTATTAACATCATCATGCCTTCTGCCTTAGGACACGCATCTAAGACATCAACTCTATCCCCTAACCGATGTTGCGGAATGCCTTTAACGGAACCCGCAATTTCTGATCGTTCATCGACAATTCCAATTTTCATCGACGGAATTTTACCGCTTCCTTCGCTGATCACACGCGCTAAATCCCGTAATAACGTTGTTTTACCTGTTTGTGGTGGCCCGACAATTAACGTATTATTCCAGGATCCATTTTTATACAAATATTGAATGTATGGATTGGCGACTCCGATTTTTTGCCTAGCAATTCTTATATTAAAGGAACTAATATCACGAATCGCCTTAACTCTCCCTTTGTCCGTAATCACTTTCCCAGCTAGTCCTACTCTATGACCACCACGAATAGTAATATATCCTCGCTTCAGTTCTTCTTCTAAAGCGTATAGTGAATAATCACTTAGCTGGTTTAACAAGTGAATGGCATCGCTTGGCGTAATAGAATAAGGGAATTCATTTTTTTTTGGAAAAAACGGCTTTCCGTCAATAACAACTTCAAGTGGTCGGTGGATTCTTATGCGGATTTCCTCAACCTTATCTCTCGTAGACATAGGTAAAGTTTTGATCATTTCTTTAACATTATCTGGTAACACCGCCAATATCTCTTCCAAGCTTAACCCCACCCTCTAGTTAATAATGTTGTACTTGCTCTACTATAAAAAATGTATGCAGGCTTGACCATAATATGACTACTTCATTTTAGAGGCTATAAACATTATTTCCTTTTTAACGTCGCAAACCGATAAGAATTAATAGTACGCCACAACCAATGAGTAATAATTTGCTAAATGAAAGCTTGTCTGCCATCCCAATTAACCCAATGCTCATTGTAGTAATTAAAATAATTGGACCTACAATCGCAAGTGCCGCATTAATCATTAGTGCTTTATCAACCGTATTAAATTTCAGCATTAATGTAGCTGCTGTAATTTCAATGAGCCCTGAAATTAACCTTAATATCACCATGCCTAAAACTGCAGTTTCAAGCGCCGCAATCCAATTTTTCATTTTCTTCCACCTCAAGTTAGGTACATTTTTTAAAACTTGTTTATTTCGTGTAGTACAACCTTATGATTTTGTCTGCTTTTTAGAACAGTAAAAAAGCACCTACCTACAAAAAATGTAAGTACGTGCTTTTAGTCTGTTGACAAACGCTCGCATACGTCGTTGTTCACCCTTGAGTTCATGCTCATTACCGTCAGTGGTAACTCCGCTGTCCACAAGGGTTCACGCCTCGTCTGAAAAGCGTTTTCAATCAGACTAAACTTTTTAAAAACTTTTTTGCTCAAAACACCGAAGCGAGGCTTTCAACAACTCAACACTCTTCACTCATAACTCAAAACTACTACTGGACTTGACTTCTAACAACTTGAGCTAATAACTCCTCATCTTCAACCCACTCTTCAAATGAATGGCGATCTGAACAAAATGCAGCTAATTGATCATCATTTTGAAATACATTTATACAAACCATATCCTCAAAATGGGTATTATATTCTATTTCGTAATCAGCAATTTTCTTTCTATTTTTACCTGAGGGGCTTTGTGCACTTTTAACTTGTTTTATATGCGTTTTAGCTAGTTGTAACAAGTCCTTTTCATCCCATTCTTGGAAGTATGAAACATCTGAACAGAAAGCACCCATATTTTTACCGTATTGATGAACTTCGATACACACAATGTCTTTTGAAAATTCAAAGTAAGCAATTTGTAACCCATCGTCAAACTTTTTTGAAATTTTCTCCATAATAGCACCCCTTTTAATTTAATTTTTTTCGTCATACAAATACTTACCCGTTTTAAAAATTTCAAAACATACATTTCTGAATATTTTAATTTTATCAAAATATCGTTCTAAAATATGACGGCATCATTACCATTTAGCATGTAAAAGTCGGGCGATTTTCTTCACTTCGCTGTGACCTTCTAACGAATCTCAGAGGCTCGTTCAGGAAAATCACCCTCCTTTTTACATAAAAAATCCTCATGGCAGCTTGCCTGCCGCCACCATCTAATCTGATAAAACACGTGCATTTCTTTCAACCCTTCCAACATTCAACTTTCCCCTAACCAACAAACCAACTAACCAACTAAAAAACAAAAAAGAGGAAGACGTGTAAGTCAACCTCTCATCATAATAGATTAAATTGTAATTATGCTCTAGACATGTATGCTGCGTTTCGTGTATCAATAATTAAAGCTTCACCTTCATTTATGAAGAACGGAACTTGAACTGTTAAACCCGTTTCTAAAGTAGCAGGTTTTGTACCACCTGAAGCTGTATCTCCTTTAATCCCAGGCTCCGTTTCAGTAACTTTTAACTCTACAGTATTCGGTAATTCGACACCAAGAGTCTCACCTTGATACGTCATTACTTGAACAACCATGTTTTCCTTTAAAAATTTCAGTTCATACTCTAGTTGAGAAGACGATAATTCTAATTGCTCATATGTTTCGTTGTCCATAAACGTGTGCATATCACCACTAGCATAAAGGTAGGCCATACGGCGATTTTCAATATGTGCCTTTGCTACTTTTTCACCGGCACGGAATGTTTTTTCTTGAATAGCACCTGTACGAAGGTTACGAAGTTTCGAACGTACAAAAGCAGCTCCTTTACCTGGCTTTACGTGTTGGAAATCCATCACTTGCCAAATACCACCGTCTACTTCAATTGTTAAACCTGTCTTAAAATCGTTTACTGAAATCATGTTTATTTTTCCTCCTAAATTCCCTTGATATCTATGGGCTGTTACTTTTATTCACCAATAATTAATAACTCTTTTGTCGAGTGGGTAAGTGTTTCATTTCCATTTTCAGTAATCACTGTATCGTCTTCGATACGAGTTCCACCAACACCTGAAATATATATTCCTGGTTCTACTGTTACTACCATCCCTGGTTCAAGAACCGTATCAGACTTCATAGACAGCCCCGGTCCTTCGTGTACTTCCATTCCGAGACCGTGACCTGTAGAATGTCCAAAATATTCACCGTAGCCTTGTTCTGTAATGTAATCTCTAGTTAAAGCATCTGCTTCTTTACCAGTTAACCCAGGCTTTATCCCTTTCATTCCTCGAAGTTGAGCTTCTAATACTGTATTATATATTTTTTCTAACTCACTTGATGGTTTACCTACAGCTACTGTTCGGGTAATATCTGAACAATATCCTTTATAATATGCTCCAAAGTCAAGAGTTACAAGCTCACCCGTTTTTATAATTTTATCAGATGCAACACCGTGTGGTAGCGCAGAACGAATCCCCGATGCAACAATAATATCAAAAGAAGATGAAACAGCCCCTTGTTTTCTCATGAAAAATTCTAGTTCGTTAGATACGTCTAACTCTGTAAGGCCTGGTTTTATGTAAGTAATAATATGATCAAATGCAGCATCAGCAATTTGAGCAGCTTCCTTTAGTATTTTAATTTCTTGTTCATCTTTAATCAATCGTATATTTTCAAGCATTCCACTTACGGGAACTAATTCTGTTCCTGTAAATTTACTTTTAAAATCTTCATATTGAGCAAAGCTAACATGATTCTTTTCAAAACCTAATCTTTTTATGCCTAAATCTTTTAACTGAGTAGCAATTTCTTCTACTAAAGAATTTTTATGCTGTACAATTTCATAATTTATCGCTTGCTCAGAAGCCTGATCTACGTAACGAAAATCTGTAATAAACTTTGCGTCTGTTTTAGTGATCAGCGCTACTCCAGCTGTACCTGTAAAGCCTGTAATGTAACGGCGGTTATAATTACTCGTTACTAAAACCGCTTCAACTTCATTTGCTGTAAACTTTTCTCGTAGCTTATTGAGCCTTTCCATAAAACAAAAACCTCCTTGTTGTAAGTATAAAAACGAATAGAATGCCCTAATGGACATTCTATCACATGCTTGTACATTTTGAATAGTTGAGCGTCGCTACTTGGTCATCTCACTATATTCGTAAGAAATTGAATACCCTATAAATACACCGTATAAAATGTATAAACAAATCCCAGTTATGATCGTATTTAGGTCTAAATTGACAAGTGGTTTCAACCCAGGAAAAATTGGGTTTAACAAATAAAAAACAAATAACCATAATAAGAAACCATAAGCGACTCCAGGCCATATACTATTAAACCTAGCTAAAATAAACCGATACAAGAAGGCTGCAACGATTGAAAGAATTGAAATAACACCAATCCCTACCAAATGTCCAATAAAACGATTTTTCCAATCTCCTAAAGCCCATGGCATTAATACTAAAGCTGGACCTACTCGAATAAAATTAAAGAAGAAAGCAAAATAACCGACAATGCTCCAAATCAAACCACCAAAAAAACCAATCGATGCCACTGTAGAATTAAAGCTCATAGGTTGCTCACGCTTATTTTGTTCTAGATTTTCCATTTTCTTAATCACCTCATGCCATAGTATGACCTAGATTGCAAAAAACTATAGCATTTGAGTGAATTTCATAATTACCTTATTTAAGTCATATCAGACTATATGTAGTTGCGAGCGTTTTAACTCAACTACATACTAGATACCTAGTGGCGATTATATCGAATTATGAAATTCATTAATTTCTAATTAATAAAATAGTGTGTAAAAATTTAAGTTAATGGGAATAAATATTATTATAACATTTATTTTCTAGAGGAAATTGCCATTTTCATGTAGAATATTAAGTATAATATCTTTTTTGTAATTAAAAAAGTTATTCTTTCTTTCCTTTCAAAAAAGCGCTTGTCCAGTCCTGAAAAGCGGTGGAGAGCCAACAAGCTTTTTAGCTTTATTTTAGTTTTTATACACAAAAGGGATGAACCAATTAGCCCAAAGCATAATATTGATATTAAAAGATGTTTAACTTCCATTTTACCGAATTTCCTTAAAGTAATTTAAATTCTTTGGAGGTGAGCGTATGACTCGTTATTCTTTTCATCCACTTATTTTATGTGTTTTAGTTTTATCAATTATCGGCTTGTTTTATCGGTTGTTAACTGAACCTGCTGCATTATTTCAACAATTATTATTTATGGTAGTATTTGTAGCGATTATTTTCTTTATATTCAAGAAATTTTTAGCACATAAACTTAGTACAGGTGCTTATGCAAGCTCACATCACCCTCAAGCGAGAAAGGTGTCCCAAAAAGCTTCTTCGGGAACTAATGTGATCCCTCATAAGAAGAAAAAAGAAAGCAAGAAATTTAATCGACCATTGACTAAAAAGCGTACTGACGTAAATTTAACAGTCATTGAAGGCAAAAAAAATAAGAAAAAGAATCGAGCCCTTTTTTAAAAAGTGCTCGATTTTTAATGCCAAGATTTTAAAAAAGCTTCTGTTTTATTTCTTCCTAAATCGATGAGTGTTTCTTTCTCCTTTATTTTTAAATTAAAATCGGTTGTGTTAACGTTATCGACAGGAATAAATACAATGTTTTTGGCATGCTCTTCTGAAATATATCTTAAATCATGAGCCGTCCGCATCGTTTTAAAAAGGGACGTAAACATTTCAATTGCATTATTGATTTCATTTGGTTTTACTTTATCTAAATCTGGAGTCAAATTGAACCCAATGACTGGTCTTTTTAATTTCCCCCCCTTCTTATTCATGAAGAGCCACATTGGAAAATTACTTAAAAGACCACCATCAACAAATATCGAGACCTCCCCTTTTCCATTATATATTTTAATTGGCTCAAAAAAGTAAGGTAAACTACTACTCATCCTTACAGCACGAGCAATCGAAAATTTCTCTGGAACTAATCCGTAATCAGGAAGATCATCTGGCAAAACGACTAACCTTCCTTGTGTTAAATCTGAGGCAATTAACTTTAACGAGCCTTTTTCTATATCGCCAAAAGTCGAAATTCCTTTTTTCTTAAGCATCTCTGTTAACCAATTTTCAAATTCAACCCCTTTATATAGGCCGAGGCGCTTATATAAACCAAGCCACTTCATAAACGAAAATGGTATGATCGATGGTTTCGGATCTAAAAACTGTTGAAAATCGACACTTTCAACTTCATTTTTCAATTCGCTACTCGTATAACCCGCTTTAATTAAAGCTGAAAATATTCCACCTGCACTAGTTCCCGCTAACCGATTAAATGTAAACCCTTTTTGTTCCATCTCCTCTAAGGCACCGATAAAAGCTATCGCCTTGATACCACCGCCTGCAAACACTCCATCAAACTGCAAATAATCCACCTCCTCCCTTCTCTTTTTACAGTATGCAGGAGGTAGGCTGAATGACTATCCAAGGACTACTTAAATGCAACAAAGTTTACGAAGACAGCCTTATAAAAAAGAAAAAGGCAAACCATAAGGTCAGCCTTCATCATTATTTATTTTGTTCATTTAGTGCTTCATTTTTCTTTTGGACTTGTCGAAGTAGGTCAATGCGAGTTTTATCCTCTTCAAAAAACTGAACAACATCTCCGATTCGATCAATAGCATCCCAACTTAAGTGGTGCTCAATCCCTTCAACATCCTCATAAATATTTTCGTTGCTTACACCGATAATTCTCATAAATTCTTCTAATAAATCATGGCGAAAAACTAAACGTTTTCCAACTTTCTTTCCTTTTGGTGTTAACACAAACCCTCGATACTTTTCGTATATTACATATTCTGTCTGATCTAGTTTTTGTACCATTTTTGTAACAGAGGAAGGATGGACTTCTAGTGCTTCTGCAATATCAGAAACTCTGGCATATCCCTTATCTTCTATTAATAAATATATTCTCTCTAAATAATCTTCCATACTTGGTGTTGGCATCGTGTCCCCTCCGATTTCCTCTCAACCCATACATACTTTAATGAATTTCATTTATATTTATCATAAAAATTATACTATAATCAAATATACTGGACAACCTGATCAACAAAATAGTTCAAACGTTATGTGAAATATTCAATCTTTGCCTTCGGAAAAAATTTCTCAATATAACCTTCAACTGTATTTTTCAGTTCATCAGATTCTTCATTTTTATAGACATACTTACCCCTTCCATATTTGCCCCATTTATACTTTCTTTCATCTTCGTTCATCTCTAATTTTGATTTCGGGTATCGCTTTAAAATGGTTCGCTTCGCTGTTTTCGTAAAACGATGTTGGATCAGTTCAAATGTCAGATCTTTTGTAGCATAGGTCGGTAATGTTGCCTCAAGTTTTTCAAACAGCTCCAAATACCCTTGTTCCCAATCTTCGTGACGGTACAATGGCGCTAGGATAAACCCTAAAGGGTAATGAGCTTTTGCCACTTTACCCGCAGCTTCAATACGTTTTTCAAAAGGAGACGTTCCAGGTTCAAAATTTTTGATGACATAATTGGAGTTTAAGCTAAATCGAAACCGGGAATTTCCATTATGTTTTGCATTTAATAAGTGATCGACATGATGATATTTTGTTACGAAGCGAAGTCGCCCTAAATCAGTTTGCCCGAAAAACTCAATGGTCTTTTTTAACGAATGTGTTAAATGATCGATGCCTACAATGTCGGATGTACATGCAGCTTCAAACCGAGTAATCTCTGGCTCACGCTCTTTTATATAGTTTGTAGCCGCTTCAAAAATATCTTCTAAATTTACATACGTACGAATGTAAGGCTTATCCCCCATCGTCGTTTGTAAATAGCAATAATGACAATGTCCCATACATCCGGTTGCAAGTGGTATAGCATATTCTGCAGACGGCTTTGAAGTGTCAAACTTTAACGTTTTGCGTACTCCGACAACGAGAGTTGATTTTGCATTACGATACTTTTGATTTTCATTTTCCCCAGGGATATTCCTTACCTGGTTATGCGATGTTGTTTCCCTAATTTCTATTCCAAGGTTTTCAAATTTTTCTTTAAGTTCAATTCCTAACGGATAATCTAATGCCCTAGGTTCTATATAAACAAGTTGTGGTAAGAACGGTTCCATTTTTTCACCTCTAATTTTAATCGTATTATTTAATGAATTTCATAATTCATTATTTTCGTCACTAAGATCAATAGATAGTTGCACCAAAACATTTTGCAACTATCTATTGTTTGATGTGACTCTTTTTTGGTCATTATGAAATTCACTCAATTAGTGTGTGCAAACACGACTAAAAGATGAAGGGACATTTTCAATAATGTGTATTGCTTTCGTATTATGGAGGATGCGCAGTATCGTGTTGCTTCGTATTATGGGGGGAGATGTGCAGTAAAGTGCGGATTGATGTACAGGTATTACAGTTTCTGGAAATTCACGCATCAAAACGCCGATTGACGCACAAATATTACAGTTTCTGTAAAATACACGCATCAAAACGTCGATTGATGCACAGATATTACAATTTATGTAAAATACACGTATCAAAACGGCGATTGTCGCACGGATATTACAGTATGTGTAAAACACGCGCATCAAAACCAGTGATAAGCGAGTGTGAATTCCAGTATCTGTTAAAAACGCTCATCTAAAGCATAGATAAGCGAGCGTGAATTCCAGTATCTGTTAAAAACGCTCATCTAAAGCATAGATAAACGAGCGTAAATTCCTGTATCTGTTAAAAACACTCGTCTAAAGCATAGATAAATGAGTGCGAATTCCAGTATCTGTTAAACACACTCGTCAAATCCACTGTATGGTGTAGGGTGACGCCAAATGATTTCTCTTCCTAGCTCAAAAAAAGAGATCAGTAATCATAAGCTTCTAAATGAGCATTCTGTTCTCCCTTTTACTGCCCCCCCCCCCATATAGTGCATCATCGAAAAAAAGACTATCAAACTTAAAAATTGATAGTCTTTTTATACTCCATATTCAAGTTTACGATAGATTATTGAGCTTGAGTCATTTACCTGGTAAAACTGTATATATTATTTTATAATCCACACTTTAATTGCGCATTACAGTTTGTACATGTATTACAACCACCTATGTCTTCTACTGTTCCTTTGCGGCATACTGGGCACGTATTTCCGACTTCGGAACCGATGGTTACAGATGTTGAACGAACATCAGCGATCGTGTCTACAAGCACAACATGGCTTTTCTTTTCTTCATCTTTCTCGTCTGCTGCTAGGTCCACTGTATATTCTTCAAAGCTATTTTCTTCAGCAGTCAATGTTAGTACTTGAGCATCACGGCTTCCATCTACATAAACTGTACCACCTTTAGCTCCGCCTTTATACAAACGTTCATAAACTTGTTCAACTTGCTCTACAGTAAATCCTTTTGGAGCATTCACCGTCTTCGATAATGAACTGTCTACCCAACGTTGGATAATACATTGTACATCGGCATGTTCTTCCGGTGATAATTCCATCGTTGAAACAAACCATTCAGGTAAATCGTTTGGGTCTGCCTCTGGATTTGATTCAAGATATTCTTTAACGATCTCTGATTTAACCTCGATAAACTTCCCTAAACGACCACTACGATAGTATGAGAAGGAAAAGTACGGTTCTAATCCTGTTGATACGCCAACCATTGTCCCTGTACTCCCTGTAGGAGCAACGGTCAATAAATGCGAGTTTCGAATACCGTATTTTAAAATATCTTGACGAATATCTTCAGGCATCTCTTTCATATATCCACTGTTAATGAACTTTTGTCTTAACAAATCAGTTTCTGCTTCTGTCTCACCGAGTAAGAATGGGAAGCTGCCTTTTTCTTTGGCAAGTTCTATACTCGTACGATAGGCAGTTGTTGCAATCGTTTCAAAGATTCGATCAATTAGTTCGTTACCTTCTTCGGAACCATAAACCGTTTCTGTATAAATTAGTAGGTCGTGCAAGCCCATAACACCTAATCCTACGCGCCTTTCACCTTTAGCCATTTTTGTGTTTTCATCTAAAAAGTAAGGTGTTGCGTCAATGACATTATCTTGCATTCTTACCCCTACAGATACTGTTTCCTTTAATTTTTCAAAATCAACTTTTTTCGAATCTTTATTTGCCATTTCAGCTAAATTAATAGCAGCCAAGTTACAAACACTATAAGGTGCGAGGGGTTGTTCACCACACGGGTTTGTTGCAACCACTTTTTGTCCGTATGCAACGGCATTTGTTTTGTCGTTTGCATTGTCAATAAAGAAGATCCCTGGCTCTGCTGAATAAGTTGCACAAATGTTAATTAGTTTCCATAATTCGCGTGCTCTAATTGTACGGTAAGTTCGAATTTTAAAGCCTAACGCTTCCCATTCACGTACATCGCCGTACTTATTCCAGTCACGGTTATATGCTTCCATTTCTTCAGGAGAGTAGTTTTCAACGTCTGGAAAACGTAGTGGGTATTCTCCATCATTTTCAACAGCATCCATAAACTCTTTTGTTAAACAAACGGAGATGTTCGCTCCTGTTAAAAAATCTTGGTTATTTACACTGTACGTTCCACCAAGTAATAACTTATCCTCGGCTTCTTTCATCACTTTATTGTCAAATGCACCTTGGCCTGGCATAGATCGATAATTAAGTATATTTTGGTACATTGCTTCTTCTACTTCTGTTAAAGGCGTGAACTTAAGCTTGTCTTTAACAAGCTGCTTAATTTGTGTATCATCGCTGTTTTCAAGTAAAAATCGTAAAATTCTTGGGTTTTGCATTTTAGAAATAATAAACTCTAAAATATCCGGATGCCAGTCTGCTAGCATAATCATTTGTGCTCCCCTGCGGGACCCACCTTGTTCTACTAAATGAGTCAATTTTGCAATGTCATCTAACCAAGAAACTGATCCACTAGATTTCCCATTTACTCCTCTTGCTAGCGTATTGCGAGGTCGTAATGTTGAACCATTTGTTCCAACTCCACCGCCTCGACTCATAATCTCCATTACTTGGGTACGGTGTTCAGAAATGCCCCCTCGTGAATCTTTTACAAAAGGCATAACGTAACAGTTAAAATAAGTTACATCTGTTTGCGATCCCGCTCCGTATAAAACTCGTCCAGCAGGAATAAAATTTAAGTTTACTAATTCTTCATAAAATTGTTCATACGATCTTTGTTTTCTTTCTTCCGAGGTCTCAACTGACGCTAAACCTGTAGCATTACGCATGGCGATTTGTTCATAATAAATCTCTAAAGGTTTTTCAATCGCATCAAAGTTTCTTGTCACTATCCCTGTTTTTACCTCTTCAGGATCTTCTAAGACACCTTGGAATTCCTCATCAACAAATATTTTCACTTCGTTTTTATCCAAGTTAATTTCTTGAACAAAACCAAATCCCCTCGCTGGAAATTTCGGGTCTTGCTTCACAGTCAGAACGACAAAGTCTCCTTCTTTTAACGTTTTCTTTTCCGTATCCTTAAATGTATAACGATCTAACATTACAAGACGTGATACACCGTTTTTACGGATTTTCATGTCCGGAGTGATAGGGTGGACTTGCGGAAACTGCTTAATATCCTCGTTAAGTCTCTCCACATTAATTTTCATTACATTTGACATAACCATCGCCACATGCATTCTCCCCTTCATATAAAATATATCATCATTCTCTTTTTCATGATGTTTTTTATCTGTTGTTATTACCACATTTAGTAAATGATTCCAAAATCCATTCTGTGATAGCTTGTCTTAGCTTATCATAGAAAAAAGCCACAATCAATATATAGTATGCAATTATCATACTTAAATACTATATATTGTAACTCGACCGAAAAATTATAAATTTGTCAACTATAAAAGATCTTAAATAAGCAAGAAAAAAGTAGATAAAACAAATATTTAATCTAAAACATTCAAAAATTGAAGATTTTTGTTATTTGCAATTAGTAAATAAACATCGGTAGTTATAACAACAACATTCATAAAAAATTCAGCGAAAATTTTTATTTTTTTGTTACAATAGTGTCATAATGTATAGCGTTAGTTGGTTTGTCATAAAAGCGGACGTTTTCCTGAACGAGCCTTCTTTTTTCGCCAAGAAATAATCAGCGAAGAGAAGAAAATCGTTCGCTTTTTTCAAAAAGAACGGAGGAGAGAGATGTCGTACGTATTACTAAATAATCAAATTACAGAACGTAAAAATGTAAAAATTGATATCGAAGACCGTGGCTATAATTTCGGCGACGGTATTTATGAGGTTATGCCTATTTATAATAAGCAAGTATTTACAATGGAAGAACATCTACAACGGTTTGAGGAATGTGCAGCAAAGCTCGAAATAAAAATGCCTTTTGACAAAGCTACCATTGCAAATTTGCTTAACGAACTAAAAACAAAAAATGAAATAACTGAAGGGATCGTATACATACAAATGACACGTGGCGTATCGCCTAGAGCTCATTTATATGAGCGTAATGTCGAAGGTTTAATTACCGCATTTAGCCGTCAAATGGTTTTCCCTAAAGAGCAACAACAAAAAGGTATTCGTGTATATGTTACCGAAGATATTCGCTGGTTACGCTGTGATATTAAAACGATTAATTTGTTAGGAAATACGATGGTAAAACGAGAAGCTACTGATAATGATTGTAAAGAAGCTGTCATGCACCGCAATGGCACCGTTACTGAAGGTTCATCGTCTAATTTGTTTATCGTTAAAAATGGTACAATTCATACACACCCTGCAACAAACCTCATCTTGAATGGGATTACGAGACAAACCGTTATAAAACTTGCAGAGCAAAATGGTTATAACATCGTCGAAGAAGCTTTTTCTTTAGAGCAATTAAAAAATGCTGATGAAGCTTTTATTACGAGTACAACTCAAGAAATAACACCAATTATTCAAGCTATTGGTGAGATTAATGGCACGTATTCGATTGGAAAGTTAACAAAAATGTTGCAAAATGAATTTACTCAATATGTAAAAAAATGCATTAATAATAAATAGGCATTAAAAAAGGCTTGGCATAATTTTTTGCCAAACCTTTTTTATTTGAGTGAATTTCATAAATACCTAAAATGAGCCATATCAAACTACATATAGATACTTAATGGCGATAATATTGAATTATGAAATTCATTAATTTATTTCCTAAAATTCCATTCGTCATTGGCATATCTTTTTTTTACTATTTCTTGAACATAAGCAATTTCTTCATTACTTAAAGTATAAGATTTAAGGTTTACATTTAAGCCTATTTCAAACCCTTTTTTAAAGGCTAATTCAGCATCTTCGATCGTAATCGTTTTTTTACTTAATTCATTAATTGCTACTGCTTTTTGAGCGAAGCCCTGTAACAGCCGTTCGCGTACTCGTTCATTTGGAAATTTAAAAAGATCAAAAAGTTTATTTTCATCGATATCTAAAATAATCGAACCGTGCTGTAATATGACATTTTTCTGACGTGTTTGGGCACTTCCAGCTATTTTTCGGCCTTCTACGACTAGTTCATACCAACTTGGTGCATCGAAACAAACGGCTGATCGTGGTCGTTTTAACGTTTCCTGTTCTTCCTTCGTTTTCGGAACTGCAAAGTAAGCATCAAGCCCCAATTGTTTAAAGCCTTCTAATACTCCTTCAGAAATAACTCGATACGACTCTGTAACCCCTTTTGGCATCATCGGATGATCTTCAGAGACGATAACACTATATGTAAGTTCATCTTCATGTAGTACTCCTCTACCACCAGTAGGGCGACGCACAAAGCCTAATCGATATTTCTTTACAGCATCTAAATTGATTTCCTTTTCAACTTTTTGAAAATAGCCAATCGACAGTGTTGCCGGATCCCAGCCATAAAAACGAATGGTTGGTTTAATTTTCCCTTCACTATGCCATTCAAGTAACGCTTCATCTAAAGCCATATTAAAAGCCGGTGAACACTTATGAGAGTTAATAAAGTTCCAAGTTTCTTTCATAGTTTATACCTCTTTTTAAAATAGATATTTTTAATCTATAGTACATGAACGTAACTGTCAAACAATTGAATTGATAATTCCTTTTTATTTTAAGGAATGTTATAATTTATATTTGATAGTGTGAATTTCATAATTACCTAAATTGAGCCATTACGTATTAATATGTAGTTGCGATTCGATTAACGCAACTACATATTAATACGTAATGGCGAAAATATCGAATTATGAAATTCATTAGATAATATAGTAATATATAATTAAATTAGCTTCTAGGTTAGTTACACTTATCTGACCTTGAGGCAATAAACTTTATCAACCACGGTCATCGTAAAAGGAGTTGTCGTAAAAGAAATGTTGAATTGGATTTTAGCAATTATGACCGCAGTGCTAGTATTTTTAATCTTCAGGAAGTTATTTAAACCAAAGTACTTAAAACCGCTTACTGAAGAAGAGTTCCGCGAAGGCTACCGTAAAGCACAACTTATTGATGTAAGAGAGCAAAGAGAATTTGAAGGTGGACATATTTTAGGTGCAAGAAATATCCCTCTTTCTCAACTTCGTCAACGTGCTGGAGAAATTAGGCCAGACAAACCTGTTTATTTATATTGTCAAACAGGAAGTAGAACATATCGTGCTGCAGAATTTCTGAAGAAAAAACAAAATTGCGAAGACTTAAACTTTTTAAAAGGTGGCTTTCGCAAATGGTCAGGTAAAATTAAAAAATAAAAGGGTCGACTCAACCGAGTCGCCCTTTTATTTTTTAGTTTTTAAGATTTTTCATATCTTAAAATCGGCTTACGTGCTGCTGTTGTTTCATCTAAACGACCGATCACTGTGTGATGTGGTGCTTCTTGAACAACTTCAGGGTTTTCTTCTGCCTCTTTAGCAATTTGGATCATGACATCAATAAACTCATCTAACGTTTCTTTCGTTTCTGTTTCCGTTGGTTCAATCATTAAACATTCTTCAACATTTAATGGGAAATAGATCGTCGGTGGATGATAACCAAAGTCTAAAAGACGTTTAGCCATGTCTAACGTTCTCACACCTAGTTTCTTTTGACGTTTTCCTGAAAGGACAAATTCATGTTTACAATGCTGTGTATATGGAGCATCAAAATATGGCTGTAGGCGTCTAAACATGTAGTTAGCATTTAATACAGCATCTTCCGATACTTGACGAAGGCCATCTGGACCCATTGTTCGAATATACGTATATGCACGTACATTAATTCCGAAATTTCCGTAATATGGCTTTACGCGGCCAATTGATTCAGGACGATCGTAATCAAAGAAGTAACGATCACCATCTTTTGCAATTACTGGCTTTGGTAAATACGGAATTAAATCTTTTTTCACACCCACTGGTCCGCTGCCTGGTCCACCACCACCGTGAGGCCCTGTAAATGTTTTATGAAGGTTTAAGTGAACAACATCAAAGCCCATATCTCCAGGACGTGCAATTCCTAAAATTGCATTTGAGTTCGCACCATCGTAATATATTTTACCGCCTGCATTATGGATGATTTCGGCCATCTCGACGATATTTTCTTCAAATAACCCTAAAGTGTTTGGATTCGTTAACATTAGCGCTGCCGTATCTTCACCAACTACTTCGCGTAAATGCTCTAAATCGACTAATCCTTTTTCATTGGAACGAACAGTAATTGTATCGAAACCTGCTACAGTAGCTGAAGCTGGATTTGTACCATGTGCTGAATCTGGACAAATGACCTTAGTACGTTGGAAGTCACCGTTGGCTTCGTGGAACGCGCGAATTAACATTAATCCTGTCCATTCTCCGTGAGCCCCAGCTGCTGGCTGTAATGTCACTTCATCCATCCCAGTAATTTCTTCTAAAGACGTTTGTAAATCATACAGTAATTCAAGAGCCCCTTGAACCGTTTCTTCACTTTGATATGGGTGGATATGCGTAAATCCTTTTAGTCTCGCAATATCTTCATTAATTTTCGGGTTATATTTCATCGTACAAGACCCTAGCGGATAAAAACCAGAATCAACACCGTGGTTGCGATTTGATAATGCAGTGTAATGACGAATTAATTGTAATTCTGAAACCTCTGGTAACTCAGGTGCCTCATCTCTAATTAAATCGTTAGGGAGTAATTCATTAAGATCAGTTTCAGTTACATCTAATGATGGTAAACTATAGCTAATTCTTCCAGGTTTACTTAGTTCAAAAATTAACGGTTGATTGTTCATTATTTTACTCCCTCCAATGCTAGAACTAGATGGTCAATCTCCTCTTTTGATCGTAACTCAGTAACGGCAATCGTCATATGATTGTCGAACTCTGAAAAGTCTCTTCCTAAATCATAGCCACCAATAATCCCTTTTTGTAATAGCATTTCATTCACTTCTTGTACTGGTCTCGAAAACTTAATTACAAACTCATTAAAAATAGCATTTTTTGAGAAAGCAACAGTAAAACCCTTATTTATAAATGCTTTTTTAGCATAGTTAGCTTTTTGAATATTTTGTAAAGCCATTTCTTTAATTCCTTTTTTACCTAATGCACTCATTGCTACTGAAGCAGCTAGAGCATTCAAGGCTTGGTTTGAGCAAATATTTGAAGTAGCTTTATCACGTCGAATATGCTGTTCACGAGCTTGTAATGTTAACACAAAACCACGTTGTCCTTGATCGTCAGTCGTTTGGCCAACTAATCTTCCTGGTACTTTACGCATTAGTTTTTTCGTTGTCGCGAAAAATCCACAATGAGGTCCACCAAATTGAGCTGAAATACCAAATGGTTGAGCATCACCAACAACGATATCAGCACCGAATTTTCCAGGTGGTTGTAGTACGCCAAGTGAAAGTGGGTTGCTCGAAACTACGAACAGTCCTTTTTTCGAGTGCGCGATTTTTTCGATTTCTGCTAAGTTTTCGACATTTCCAAAAAAGTTAGGATATTGTACGACAACACAAGCGGTGTTATCATCATATTTTTGACTGAGGTCATCAATATTGGTGACACCCTCTTCGATTTCAATTTCAACAACCGTTAAATTTTGCCCCTTAGCATTCGTTTTAATTACTTCTCTCGCTTCAGGGTGTACAGCTTTTGAAACAAGGATTGTTTTCTTCTTCGTTTGGCCCGCACTCATCATTGCGGCTTCTGAGAGTGCTGTTGGTCCGTCATACATAGATGAGTTTGCCAACTCCATGCCCGTTAATTCACTAATCATTGTTTGAAACTCAAAAATCGCTTGTAATTCACCTTGGGAAATTTCAGGCTGATACGGTGTATAGGCAGTATAAAATTCCGATCTTGAAATGATATGGTCGACAACTGAAGGTATATAGTGTTCATAAACACCAGCCCCTAAAAATGAAGTATAGTCCCCACTATTAGCATTTTTACTTGCCATTCTTCCTAACTCTTTTAAGATCCCGGGCTCTGATAGCGCTTCTTTTAAATCCATTTCCCCTTTAAAGCGTACTTTTTCTGGAATGTCACTAAAAAGCTCTTCGACCGAGTTAACTCCAATCTCATCCATCATTTCTTTTTTATCTTGCTCTGTTACTGGCAAATAACGAAATTTCACTTTAACGTCCCCCTTTGATTTAAGCTCGCTTATAAAATGGTGTTTTCACTACTTTTGCTTTTAAACGTTTTTTTCTTACTTGAACTTCCACAATTGTATTTAATGGCGCAAACTCAATGTCTACTAAAGCTAAACCGACATTTTTATTTAATGTTGGTGATTGTGTACCACTTGTAATAGCTCCAACCTGGTTTTCACCTACGAAAACTTCGTAACCAGTTCTTGGAATTCCTTTATCGATCATTTCTAGACCGACAATTTTTCTCTTTAAGCCTTCTTCTTTTTGAAGTTTTAATGTTTCTTTTCCGAAGAAGTCACTATCTTTGTCAACCTTTACTGCAAAGCCAATCCCAGCTTCTAAAGGGGTAATCTCACTAGTTAATTCTTGGCCATATAAAGCAAGGCGTGCTTCAAAACGGAGGGTATCCCTTGAACCTAACCCACACGGTAGGACTCCATCTGCTTTACCGACTTCTAATATTTTTTTCCAAAGCATTACTGCATCAGATTTTTGACAATAAATTTCAAAACCATCTTCACCGGTGTAACCAGTTCTTGAAACTAATACTTTAGCTCCTTCAATTTCAACATCATCTTGAAACTTAAAGAATGTGATTTCTGAAAGATTCGTTGATGTTAATTTTTGTAACACTTCCTCAGCAATTGGTCCTTGGATAGCAAGCTGAGCAATTTCATCTGAAATGTTGTTTAAACGGACACCATCTACTAAATGTTTTTCCATCCATTCAAAGTCTTTTTCAATATTAGAAGCATTTACGACGATTAAAAAGTCATCATCTGCCTTTTTATATATGATCAAATCGTCAACGGTCCCACCGTCCTCGTAACACATTGCCGTATATTGCGCACCTCCAACCTTTAACTTCGAAACATCGTTTGTCACTAGTTTTTGCAAGTAACTTTCAGCACGGTCGCCTTTTACAGTAAACTCACCCATATGCGACACATCAAAAAGGCCGGCTCTTTCTCTTACAGCTTGATGTTCTTCTTTAATACTACTAAATTGTACTGGTAAGTCCCAGCCACCAAAGTCAATTGTTTTGCCACCGTAATCCTTATATACTTCGATAAGTGGTGTTGTTTTTAATGTAGACATGAAATTACCTCCATTATCATTAACCTAAAAAAATTTCACTTCTAATACAAGTTTGGCTAAAAGGTTTGTTTTTATAAAAAAAGACAGAGAAATACACCGTAAGATGTATTTCTCTGTCCTTAAACCAGAAAGTTTATTCCACTTAGTAATGATAAAAATGGAATTTTCCTCGTGGGTGGTCTTTTAAAATGAACATAAGACACTCTCCAGAGTTGCGTCAAACAAGAGTCTTTTTGCCTGAGAGATTCACGAAAACGCTTGCTCCTTCGGCGCTGCGGCAAAAGCTTTTCTAAAGCTTCTGAATTTAATAATTGCAGTCTCTCCCCTTGTTCTCATTCGCTACTATTTAATTATGTGTTTTATTCATGTTTTTTCAATTCTTTGTCCATACTAATCATTATTAAGTGAGTGAATTTCATAATTACCTAAAATGAGCCATATCAGACTATATGTAGTTGCGAGCGGTTTAACGGAACTACATATAGTTACTTAATGGCGTTAATACTGAATTATTAAATTCATTAAAGTAACTCTATATATTATCCTATCACTACGTACGTTTAATTGGCAATCATTATTTTAACGAACATGAAAGGGTTTTCATTTTCTAGAAAGGATTGGTGGCCATGAATATTAACATAAATTTTGATTCTTCGTGGAAGGAAGGATTGCTCAAAAAGATGGAAGATGATGGCCCTTGGTCAAGCTGGGAATTATATAAGCTCGCCATGGAGGCTGAGAACCACCTATCGATTGATAACTTTTCTGGGCTTGTTGCTCCTACACACCTCCCAGATTTAACGATTTTTCCCCACCAACTTGAAGTCGCTAATAAAGTAATTGAACAAATGAACGGAAAAGCTATTTTAGCAGATGAAGTTGGTCTTGGGAAAACGATTGAAGCAGGTTTAATTTTAAAAGAATATATGATTAGAGGCTTAGTGAAAAAAGCGCTAATTTTAGTACCTGCCTCACTTGTATCCCAGTGGTCACAAGAGCTTAATCAAAAGTTTTACATTCCTGCAGTTCCACAAAGGAAAACTTATGTTTGGGAGCAATGCGATGTTGTCGTTGCTTCTATTGATACAGCAAAAAGAAACCCGCATCGGGACATCGTACTAAAACAAAACTATGATTTAATTATTATTGATGAGGCACATAAATTAAAAAATAAAAAAACAAAAAACTACGAGTTTATCCAAAGCTTAAAGAAAAAGTTTTGTCTTCTTCTTACAGCTACCCCTGTTCAAAACAAATTGGAAGAAATATTTAATCTCGTATCATTGTTAAAACCAGGCCATTTAGGAGATGAAGAAACTTTTGACAATGACTTCCGCTCAAATAGTCGTTCACCGAAAAATGATGAAAGACTAAGAGAACTCGTTAACAAAGTAATGGTTCGTAACCGACGTGAGGATACGGGAATCGAATGGACAAAACGTATTGTTGAAACAATAAATATCTCATTTACAAAAGAAGAACAACAATTATATGATGCAGTAACTGCACTGAAAAATAAAGGTACTAATGAGGAAGATTCCATTATTAAAAGTCACTTTTCTTTATTAACCTTGCAAAGAGAAGTTTGTAGTAGTCGTGAGGCTGCCTTTTTAACATTAAAGAACATGGCAGAAAAACTAACAAATACGAGTGAAGTCACCGAACAAATACAGCATATATTTAAAAGTATTGAACTAGTAAAGACAAATTCTAAAGCGGAAAAAGCGTTGGAACTCGTTCAAAAGATTAACGATAAAGTAATTATATTTACTGAATATCGCGCAACTCAACTTTACTTACAATGGTTTTTTAATCAACATGGGATTAGTTCTGTTCCGTTTAGAGGTGGTTTCAAACGCGGAAAAAAAGATTGGATGAAGCAATTATTTAAAGACCATGCCCAAGTGCTTATTGCTACTGAAGCGGGGGGAGAAGGCATCAATTTACAATTTTGTCACAACATCATCAACTACGACCTCCCGTGGAATCCTATGAGAATTGAGCAAAGAATTGGGCGAATCCATCGCTTAGGTCAACAAAAAGATGTACACATATATAATTTTGCTGTTGAAAATACAGTCGAACAGCATATTTTATCGCTTCTTTATGATAAAATTCGGCTCTTTGAGCGCGTCGTTGGTGAATTAGATGATATTTTAACAAAAATGGAATTAACGAATATTGAAGACCATGTTTCAGATATTTTATTGAACTCTCAAAGTGAAGGTGAAATTAAAGTAAAGATGAACAACTTAACTGAATTAATTAAATTGAATGAGGGAGAGTCGGAAAGAGATGCAGCAGCAGGAGATTCATAATTTTTTAATACGATATTTTTCAGCAAATGAAAGTCCAATTCTTGAAAATAGCGACGGATATTTACACATCCAACTTTCGATTGACTTAGATAAAATGTTAATGAATCGACCTTTTTATTGGCACTATTTAGAGAAAACAGGTGGCACGCCAAACCCGATGCAAATGACTCTTATAACTGATCCCGAGAAATGTGGTGAAGATAAAAAAGGAGAGCAAATTCATTTTGGCTCTCCGAGACTACATCAAATTTTTCACTCTGCTAAAGAACTAGGAAGTTATATTCGACTTTATGAGGAAACGTCCAATATTGCAAATTCAACTTCACTGCACCCTTGGCTATGCTTAAATGCAAAAGTTTCCTATCAATGTGACCGAAAAAAAGATATGGTTGTTTCATTAGGGTTAAATTTAATTACTGGTGAAATCATTGATGAATTTCATTCGATTTTATTAACAAAGACGTTAACACCTAAAATTCCAGATTTTTGTTTTACTTTATCTCCATTAATTACTCCAAAAAGTGGACTGTTACGGCTTGAAAATGTAGTTCGCTCTATGATTGAAAAAGACGATCATCAATGGGCGGAAGCTGCTCACCACCGCTGGCAACAAGATTTAAATTTGTTAGAAACTTTTTATGAAGATGCAGAGGAAAAACCTCCTAGCTATCACTTAGAAGTAGAAGCATTAAAGGAGCAGTATGAACCAAAGATTAACGTCGCTATTATTAATGGAGGCTTATTTTACTTAAACCCACAACATAAGCTTTCTTTAGTGCATTAGATATTAGTTGGTTTGTTGGTTTGTTGGTTTGTTGGTTTGTTGGTTTGTTGGTTTGTTGGTTTGTTGGTTTGGTGGCTAGTTGATTTGTCGTTTGTTGGTTTGGTCCGTAGTGGTGTTCGTCATGAAAATATGGTTTATACTGACCGAGTTACTCAAGCGGCATCCCTAACCAACAAATAACTAACCACCTAACCAAAAAAAGATGACTCCTTATGCTACTTTCCTAAGTAAGCGAAAGTTTAAGAGCCATCTGAGTGAATTTCATAATTACCTAAAATGAGCCATATCAAACTATATGTAGTTGCGAGCGATTTAACGCAACTACATATAGATGCTTAATGGCGAAAATATTGAATTATGAAATTCATTAATCTGAGTGAATTTCATAATTACCAAAAACAAGCCACATCACGCAATATATAGTTTGCGAATGGTTTTAACGCAACTATATATTGATCTTCGTGGCGAAAATAACGAATTATGAAATTCATTAATCTTAAAAAATATTTATTTTTTCTTTTTGATGTTAAATGTGTGCTGTAAAGCGAAAGGAATAAGACCGAACCACCGATACGCAAACGGCAACTTCGATGCTTTTCTTTCTTCCCTCTCTGCTTTCCTTTGTTCACTCGGTGTGTCGACATAGCTGACAAATTGTTGTGTTACATACTTAACATAGTCATTTGTTTTCATTTGGCCATCACCAGCTTTAGTTTTTTTACTAGTATAACCAAGTCAACTTACTTTTTATTCACGTTTTTAACATTTCAAAATTTGTTTGATAGTTCCTTTCTCCATTTACACTTTCTTATAACTCAATTAACCACGGTAACACAGTCTCATTACTCAAATAGTAATAGTATTTCATTTGTTTAGATCTATCACTACTTGTTTTACTTATTAAATGTATTGATTTTATTTCATCTGTTTCACTATCAATAATGAACATTACTTCTCCATTTTCATAATACAGTGTCCCAGTATTCGGGTTGCTATCAATATTAACAATAACATCCTCAAGATCGACAATCGCCATTTGTATTAATCGTTCAGCAGTAAAAGCTTCTGCCTTTTCATTCATAATTTCTTTCTCAATCATATATTGATTTAATTGAAAGGTCACAAAACTACTCAACAAAAAAACAACAAATAAAGTGATTGGCAAAATGAACCCTCTTTCATTGTTCATTATACATATCCTCTAACGGCAAAAAATGGGAAATTCTTTTTTGATTTGTTTGGTCAAATCTGTCTGTTATTCGTACATCAATACCATTATTCCATTCGGAAAAGTGCAAACTTTCAACATTCTGCAAAACAACTTCTTGACCACTATAATTTACTTGCCGTCTAAGTCGTTGTTGAAATAAAGAATATGTGACCGTTTGATTATGCTTTTTTTCCAAAGAGAGAATATTATTATTAACCGAAAGGCTAGAAGCTTCGTGAACGTCTAATGCTAATTGTTGAAAGAATATTGAAGTTTCAATACGTTGATTAAATTTGGCATCGTATGAAATTAATTTAAAGTAATGTGGCACTACGGAGGTAATGATGAGGAAAATCGCAAATGTAATCATAACTTCTATAAGAGTGAATCCAGCATCTTTTTTCATCTCTTACCACTTTCACACCTTTCATAAATACGATCATTAGCTCCTACCCAATGAACACATACGGTTAGCTTTTGATCGTCATTAGAAGTATTGAAAGAGAGGTTATACATTGTCGACTCTACTTTTATCTCTTCTTGAAAAACATCGTTTCTTTCATAAACCCAATCAGTGATCACCTCTTTTAAGAGAAATAATGCGATTTCCTCTTGTTGTATAGACGTTCTTTCATCGTACAAAACGATCAGTGCTGGAAGTAATATAATCGTTGTTACTGTTAAAATCATAACAGATGTTATCACTTCAATGAGCGTAAAGCCTTTACAATTTTTCAATGTAAAACCTACCTCTTCCTAGTAATAACACAAACCGATAACGGTGGTCATCGATTCTAATTTCCATTGTACCAGAACGTCTTACATTTCCATCCGCTAAAAACGCCACGTCATTTAATGAAAGAGTAATCGGTACAAAGGCCGTATTTTCCGAAAACTCCCTCCGTAAAAGAACATTTCCATTTCCTTGCCTAATGACATATTCTTTACTGCCATTTAGGAAAATAACGGACGTATACATGCTATGACTAATTGCCATTTGTTGAGCGTACAAGATATCTTGCTGAAGTTGCTGTATAAATTCATTACGTCCACTAGCATCATAAACTGATTTCATATTACCAAAAGAGATCGAAGTAACAGTAGCAATAATGAACAAAACCATCGTCATTTCCAAGAGGGTGTAGCCACGGTTATTCACCATTACCCTCCTCATCAGTGTCAGCTTATTCATTTTTTTCTACAACATTTCCCTTTTCATCTAAAGTAAGTTCAGTACCATCTGAACATTCAAATCTTTCAACATATCCCTCTTCTTTAAGCACTTCCAAACTAGCAGGCAAATGACCCTCTCCAATTTGATAAGCACCTACTTGCGCTTGCAAAAGATCTATCGTTGCCTCGCAGCCTTTCTCTTGGGCGATTGTATTATTTTTCGCCATATTCGGTATTGCAATTAATAACAACGCCGAGATGATCATTAAGACAATCATCATCTCAATTAACGTAAAAGCTCGTTCATTTAAAAAATATTTATTAATCTTCATAAACATGATCCACCTCTTTAAAATTAATATTAAAGAGACTGAAATTACAAAAAATGAGTAAATTAGAGTCGGTAAAAGGAGAACTATCCGGAGATACGAGAAGGTGTTAGCTTGCTTTTCTCACCTCTTTCTTAAAAAATTATATTGTTCAGCTATTGGCGTTCCATTAGTGGCAGTTCAGAAGCAACTACTAAATATAGATGATTATTTGCTCACCCGTCTCTATTCATTGCTTAAAGTGACTGCTACTTTGTAATTCGCCTCTAGCGAGAACATCTTTTTAATATGTTTGACTTTTGACCATCTGTAGTTTGTCTTTCGTGGTATAGTATATATGAATTATTTTTAGGAGGTTAACATCATGATCGATCCTTCAATGTTTGATAGTGGCATTTTCCCTTTATTATTACTTTTAATTATTACGGTTATTGTTTTCAAAATTATTAAAAGTGTATTAGAGTGGCGTCACAATAATAAACAGCCTATCTTAACCGTAAATGCCAAGGTTATTTCAAAGCGAACAAAATCATCTCGAAAAACTGTTAAACAGCATCATGACTCAATAGATTACTATGGCACATTTGAATTGGAAAACGGTGAGAAAATCGAGTTTTTACTAACACGTAGTGAGTTTGAGTTAATTGCTGAAGGAGAGGTTGGTAAACTAACGTATCAAGGAACACGATTTAATCACTTTCATTAGAAAAGCGCAATGCGCCTGCCTATCGGCGAAAACCGGTGGAAGACCTTCCCGTAGCGGTCATGTTTTAGACGGCAAGAGAAGGTCTAAAGCGGTCGAGCCGACGGCACAAAAAACAAACTGATCCATATTCATTTATTTAATGTTTACTAACTTTTCCTGATTTTGTTTAATTAATCTTTCTACTTGTTCTATTGGTAGTGGCTTTGAAAATAAAAAACCTTGCATTGCATCACAATCAAGATCGATTAAAAGAGAATGTTGCGTCTCATTTTCGATCCCCTCTGCTAGCACCGTTAATCCAAGCGCTTTAGCCATTCGAATAATTGATTCCGTGATTACTTTTTCTTTCGGATCGCACTCAATGTTTTGAATAAAAGATTTATCAACTTTCAGAGTATCAATAGGTAAAATTTTTAAGTAATTTAATGATGAATAACCTTTTCCGAAATCATCCAGCGATATTCTTAGCCCAAGCTCCTTCAATTCGTTTAATTTCATAATATTTTCAATCGTATCTTCCATAATACTACTTTCAGTAATTTCTAATTCAATTAATTCCGGATTTATATTTGTTTCTTCTAAAATATTAGCAACAGAAGGGACGAAATTTTCTTCTTGAATTTGTATTGCTGAAACATTTACTGAAATACAAATATCATTTATGTTTTGTTGTTGCCACATTTTCACTTGCTTACAGGCTGTTTTTAATACCCAATTACCTATTGGAATAATTAGTCCTGTTTTTTCTGCCATCGGAATAAAGACACCAGGTGAAACGGTTACTTCTCCAGGGCTATTCCATCGAATTAGTGCCTCGACACCATAAATATTATTTTTTTTACAATCAATTTTCGGTTGATAATATAGCTCAAATTGCTCTTCTTTTAATGCTTGATGCAACTTCGTTTCGAGAATTTTGTTTTTCAGTGAATCTCGTTCCATTTCCTCTGTATAAAACTTATAGCCATTCTTCCCGCGACCTTTTACAAACCGCATGGCCGTTTCTGCTTCTTTCAGCAAAGCTTCATAATTATAATGTTTACTAGAAATTGCACTTGCCCCCATGCTAGCATTTATAAAGAATTGCTGTCCTTTTATTTCAAAAGGTAAGCGTAACGTTTCATAAATACTGTCACAAATAGTTTCTAATTGTTCCTTATTATCACCAAACGTGAGAATTGCAAACTCATCTCCTGACCACCGTGCTAATACATCTTTTTTCTTAAGGCAATTTGAGATTCTAGACTTTAATTCAATCAATAATGAATCAGCAGAGTTGTGACCAATACTGTCATTAATACTCTTAAAATCATCAATATTTATTAAAACTACAAAAAATGATTTCTTTACTTTTCGTTGTTGCAGATCGCAAGTTAAATAATTGTAAAAATATGTTCGATTTAAAATCCCCATTAAACTGTCATAAATACTATTACTTTTTAGCTCAGTAATCAACCGCCCAATTGCATAACCATATATAGCGAAAAATATTAGCCTCATTACCCAGTTATAAACCGGTTGTGCAATTTGTTGTGACACATCTAACGGCATAAAAGGACCCACCAAAATACCCGACAAAAATCCTACAATTAAACCTCCAACTGCTCCAAATCTCCAAGCGGCAAATGTAATAGGGATAAAAAACAATAACGGGAAAACAGAGGACGTACCGTTTAAAAAATACACGATCAGCCAACTTATCGTCATAAAAACTAGTAAAAGTCCAATCGCCGTTGTCATTCGATTGAAATAAAAATTAACCACCTTTAAAACACCGCCTAAAATTTAAAATTACTATACTAATTACTATGATATCTTTATAATTCAAATTACACATTAATGATTTGTGAACGTTTATTAAACTCTGTGGAAATTGAGACTTTTATCCTAGTAAATAATACCCACCAAGCCCTTTTACTCCCTTAAAGCTAAAAGCTTAATTACAACCCTTCGATTAATGAAAAAATTGGTAAAAGGATCGAAGTAAACATGAGTAACACTACAATTCCGATCAATAAAAATAATGTAGGTTGAATGATCATAAATAATTTTTTCAGTTTCTGATCAAAGTCATACAATAACCATTTATTAAAATGTTCTAACTCTTCATCTAAACGTCCATTGGCTTGTCCATGCTCAACAATATAAGCTAATTCTTTTAAATAAACAGTATTGTGTACGATGGCTAATTGTAGGGGCTCGCCCTTTTCTAATTTATTTATGATTTGTTCTGCGGCCTTGCCTACGTATTTTTCACGTTCTTGTTGATAAAATGTTGAGAGAGCTTCAAAGATCGACATCCCACTTTTCATTAAACAATTTAAGTTTATTGAAAAATAGTACGTAACCACCAATCGGTAAAAGCGACCCAATACTGGAATTTTGCAAATAATTCTAGCTTTATCTAGTCCATCTTTTTTACGGAAAATAAAGACACCATAAATGATAACTACGAAAATTAGAAATGCCATTGTTGCTAGATAATATGGTAATTGTTCAATAAAAGTAAGGAATAACTTTGATACGAAGGGTAATTGTACATCAATACTTGAGAATAGTAGAAAAAACTGTGGAAATAAGTATTCGTATAAAATAATCGAAAAAATCATTAACGTCCATAATAAAAAAATCGGGTACTTTAAGAGCTTTTGAAGTTTCTTTTTATTTTCCTCTATCTTCTGTAATAAATCCCCACCTTTTATGAGACCGTTCGCTAAATCTCCGTACTGTTCAGAATAATAAACAAAACTAATAATATTTTTAGGTATTTGTAAAGTTTTTAATGTTTGACTAAAGGTACTTCCTTTTTGAAGTTGTTGTAGCATCTCGTGAAGTAGTGGTTTTAACTTTTTCTTTTCATATTTCAAGAAAAATTCAATACAATGTGAAATGGTATAACCTTGTTGAAGGAGTTTGCCAATCCTTACTAAAAACTCTGCTTTTTCTTCGTAATTCAAGCTATGTTTAGCTTTCATTAACATAGCCACCTTTCATATTCTTTTTCATTCACATATCCTAAAGCGACACTTTTCTTAATCGCCTGTTCTAAACTTTCATAGCCAATTTTAGTTTTACGTTCATTTAATAAGCGTTGTAACGGTTGATCCGCTAGAATTTCAAAAACAGCAAGTCGCCTTCTTTTGCGATAAGTTCGACAATACTTTGAACAAGTATTACCACAAATTGAACACTTCATTTCAAGTAGCCTTTGTGAAACAAGTCCGATAACTGTTTCATTAATGTCATGTTTTTTAATTCCTAACTCTTTCAGGCGAGCAATGGAGCCAAGGCAATTTTTTGCATGGATTGTACTAATAACTAAATGACCCGTCATTGCTGCTCGTATAGCGATCGTCGCCGTTTCAACGTCCCGAATTTCGCCGATCATAATAATATCCGGATCGTGCCTAAGCACAGCTTTTAATGTGTGTGCATAAGTGAGACCAGCTTTTTCATTAATTTCAACTTGTATAAATTTATCTGTCCGTTTTTCTATAGGGTCTTCTATACAAACAATTCTTTTTTTTCTGGCTGCCGCTTCATTTAAGAGAGAATAAATGGTAGTTGTTTTCCCTGAACCTGTTGGTCCTGAAACTATCACTAGACCATGGGCTTTCTTTATTAAAGAACTTAATTGGGCTGTATGTTTCGGAAAAAGAGTTAGTCGATGTAGAGTTTCAACTTCATTTTGAGGTAAGAGTCGGATAGATAAACTTTCATGTGGGGTTGTTGGTAATGTAGAAATTCGGATATTTAGTTTATCTTTCTTAATTTTCATTTTTAGAGAGCCACTTTGAGGTTTTCGTCTTTCGCCAATATCCATTTTAGACCGAAACTTTAAGTGAGAAATTATTTTTTCAGCTTCATTGTTTCGTATTTCTTCAATAGTCACTAACTGATTATCAATGCGATACTCAATGATCGAGTAGCAACTTGTAGGGATAATGTGGACGTCAGAGGCACAAACTTTGTGGGCCTGCAAAATTATTTCATTACTTTTTGTTTCAATATCGAACAAATTAGACCACCCTTCCTTATAATTTTTATTTTCGATAAATATTTTCGACGTTTTTTACGTTTTTCCCTTTTTTTTGCATAATTTTTTTTCATTTTTTTATACTATATAATGTCATGTCGTTGGGATGTAGCCAAGCGGTAAGGCAACGGACTTTGACTCCGTCATGCGTAGGTTCGAATCCTGCCATCCCAGCCAACCTACTTTTAATAAATCAAATAATGCCACGTCATTGGGATGTCGCCAAGCGGTAAGGCAACGGACTTTGACTCCGTCATGCGTAGGTTCGAATCCTGCCATCCCAGCCATTTATATTTTAAAAGGTAACTAACTGTTAATCATTTATTAATCAGTCGTTATCTTTTTTAGTTTAACTCTTACAAAATACAACTTATTTTTACCTTTAATCACATAAATAAATTGAAAATGCATTTATTTATGTTTCATCCTGTATTATAATTAAAGTAAGAAAAAAATAGGGAGTGAATAGGGATGGAACAAACTCTAAAAATTACAGGGGTGCTCTCTGATCCGACACGTTACTCGATCTATCAATATGTAGCAAAGCAGCATCGCGACATCACTGTACAAGAAATTGCTGATGCTTTTGAAATACATGCCAACGTAGCACGCCTTCATTTGACAAAATTAGAAGATGTAAACATGTTAATATCTGAAACGAAGAAAACTGGTAAAGGGGGGCGCCCGAGTCGGTTTTATCGCCTATCTGATGAGGTAGTGAGTTTGCAGTTTCCATATAGAGATTATCAAAAATTATCGGAAATTGCTATAGATACGCTTTTATCATTAGGTGAAGTCGGTCAGAAAGCTTTAGTTGAAACAGGTCGAAAATTTGGATATGAGGCTTCGAAAAATTATTTACAAAACCTCAATTTAAACCTTGCATCACTTTCAAATGAAGAGAAACTAAACCATATTAAGACTGTTGCCTTGCAACAAGGGCTAAACCCTGAAATTCATTATGACAAAGATTCACATGAAGTGAACTTTAGAATTTACAATTGTACGTTCAAAGAACTTGTACCTGAACGCCTTTCACTCTGTAAGATGCACCAAGCTTTAATCAATGGATTTTTCGATTTCTTCTTTAATGAAATAACTTTAAACAAAGATAGCTATATGTCTGATGATGTTGATTATAGCTTTTGTTCTTATAATACACTAATTTTACCTTAAGATTTACAATTTTATTTTTTATAGTTTATAATATCCTTATGTTACAAATAGTGCATATTCACTTTTTTTAATACAAATGGGTGAGTATGTACATCCTATACATAAAAGGAGGGATATTAGTGGAACGTATGTATCGTGTTTTAGCTTTCTGGACAGGAATTTTTGCCGTTTTATTTATGGTTGGTGATATGCACTCCCCTGCAATTCTTTTCTTCGGAATTACTGGTGCGTTTATTGCATTAAGCTATCTAAACTTGTCAGAGCGTATGTACTTATATATTTTCGGTGCTTTTCTAACACTCTTTTTTGTCGGTTTCACATACTATGCAACTTTCATAATGGTTCCAGGAGTTGGACATTAAGCAAAAAAAGAAGGTCTCCCCAAAGTGTCATCGTTAGACACTTTGTAGGGAAACCTTTTTTTACATTTTATAAGGGTCTTCACTTAAAAAACGATAGTGATCAGTTTCTGTAAGTTGTTTACTATGCACAAATACATGAAACGCTGCACTCATCCCACTATCATTAATGAGTGTTTGAATTGCACGATTTAGTTTACTTTTTTCAGAGAATGGATTCGGGTCATGATATTCTTGTAAAAATTTTAAAATACCGATCATTAATAAGAAACGATTTTGCTTTAAATCAATCACTTTATTAAAATTGTTTTCTTCAGTAATTTCGTTATATGCGTCGATATGAATGTGTGAAGTAATATCCATTTCTGTTGGGTGCAAAAGTGGATTATTAATGAGTTGGTGTTTAAAATACCCCCTTAGACTACCGTCTTTTCTTTCAGGCATCTGCCATTGTTCTTTAGTGTAGCCGTAATCAATGGTTAGTAATAACCCTTTATTCATAAATTCATTGATTTCTGTAATCCATTGATTCATATAAAGAGGAACTTCAATCCTTTGCCCTTCTTTTAATGTAGGACCATAACTACATAACCACGACAAAATCCTTTCATCTGTACAAAGCTGATATTTTTCGGTGAGCCCATCACTTTCATCAACTGTAACGTATATCTCATACAAATCATCTCTACACTTTTCAACAACATGAACTGGAAACGCATCAATTAATTCATTTGAAAAAATAATTCCTTTAAATTCTTCTCCCATTTGTTGCTTCAACGAATTCAAACTATCATATTGTCTAAATCCTTCATTATTAGCTAGAAGCTTTTTTTGTTCTTCGCGATGATACGGACTCATTTCGATAATTACATAAGATAAATCTTCTTTGCCTTCAGGTTTTAATCGTTCCCACTCATCCATAACAGCTTTCGCAAAACGTCCATCCCCACCACCAAACTCGCAAATTATTGGTGGTAGCCCTTCTTTTTCAATAACGTCTAAAAAGAAATGGGCAAAGACTTGTCCAAATACGGAGTGAACTCCACTGCTTGTATAAAAATCGCCTTCTGTCCCTAACTTTTTATTCGTTTTCATATAATAGCCAATTTCAGGATCATATAGAGCCAAACTCATATAATCGGCATATGTAATCATGTTATTTTCTGTACTTTTAATTTTTGCTACAATTTTCTCTTTCAAAAAACTTCCCCTCAATTCAAAAAAAATATTAAACACTATTGACATAGTGTTTATATGATTATATAATAAATTCATAAGTTAGCAATGATCTTCGGGAGTTCCCCCTCCCCTCAAAAGTTCATTTATGATAACTAAGATTAACTCCCCATTGAGGATGACTTGTAAATGTCATCCTCCTTTTTTTTTGAACAAAACGTACATAACGGTCATCCCGTCACCAAAGCTACTGACCTCAATTACGTCATGAGATACATCTTGGAATTTACTTCATGCAGCTTTGCGACGAGTAACCGCAGGAGCATCTCTTTCTAAGATGGAAAAGTCGAATGATTTCCTTCACTTCGCTTTGACCTTCTTGCGAATCTCAGAGGCTCGTTCACGAAATCATTCGCCTGTTTTCATACAAAAACCACCATGACGATATTCCGTCACCAAAGTTATGACCTCAATCACATCATGAAATACATCTTGGAATTTACTTCATGCAGCTTTGCGATGAGTAACCGCAGGAGCATCTCTTTCTAAGATGGAAATGCCGGCCGAATTCTCTCGCTTCGCTGTAAACCTCTATCGAGTTTTAGAGGCTCACTCTAGAATTCGACCGGACATTTTCATATAAAAAAACATCATGACGACACATCCATCACCATCTAAGATGTAAATTCAATGGTTTTTTCCAACTTTCCAACTTTCAGCTTTCCAACTAACAAACTAACCAACTGCCCTTTTATTCGTTCATGTTCCATTCATCTTCTTCTTCAAAAAGCATCCGATACTTAATACTTTCAACGTCATCAAACTGACCCGTTTTTTTCGCTCCTAAATAAATAAATAATGCAGCTCCAGATAAGCTTAGCATAATAATAATTAAAATCCACCCGTTAAATGATAAACCTAAAAAAGCAGAACTACTAATCACTTTAAAACCTCCTTATTTCCGATTAGTATTCCACTTTTTTCCTATATCATTACTATTTTATATTCCTCTTAAAAACGGATTAGAATCCATTTCATTGCTAATCGTAGTTACGGGGCCATGGCCACATGCTACTACTGTTTCTTCTGGAAGTTCCATCAATTTATTGTTTATACTATCCAATAACACTTCATAACTACCACCAGGTAAATCGGTTCTACCAATTCCTCCTGCAAATAGGACATCACCCGAAAAAACTATTCCTACCTCTTTTAAGTAATAAGAAACACTTCCTGGTGAATGACCTGGCGTTTCGAACACTTCGAAGCTAAATGTCCCGATGTCGAGTTTACCTTCTTCCTTAATTAAAAAATCTGCGTCACGAGCAGTGATTGCATCATTTCCTAAAAATAGTGCAGAGCCATTTTTGGTAGCGTCTGGCAACCAATCTTTTTCAAGGTGATGTATGTATACAGGAACGTTCCAAAACTCTCTAACATCATCAACTGCACCAATATGGTCAAAATGAGCATGAGTAAGTAATATTGCTTTTGGCGTTAACCCTTCAGCTTCTAATAATGTATTAAGTTTTGTCCCTTCTCCACCTGGATCAAAGATGACAGCATCTTTGTTTTCATCAAATAAAACATAAGCGTTTGTTTGTAGAGGTCCTAAAGGAAGTTGTTTCCATTCCATAATAAATCGTCTCCTTTGCATCAATGTTGTCTTTATTTTACACTTTAACAAAGATGGTTTCAAAATATAACGATAAAAACTTATTAAAGAGGATGGAGGGTGGGACAAGAGTGTCTGACACCACGCGGATCCTACTAAATATAGACGTACAGATTTATCATATGTCTATATTTGGTGCCTAGCGGTGTCTGACACTTTGTTTGTCCCACCCTCAAAATCCTTTACTTTACCAAACCAATATTCTCCGAAAAACAGGCGGTGTATATCAATGAAAAAAACGATGGGATTAGAACTTATTAAAGATACTACTGAAATTTCTAGTGAAAATAAAAGGGTCGCATCTTTCATTAAAGAACATAACTTAGATGTTTATGATTATGGGGTAATTTTGAACAGTGTGAAAGAAATTGATTTTTTTATTGAATTTTTTCAAAAAGAAGATGTTTATGATTCTAAATATTCTTTATTTAAAATAGAAGCCCCAGAGCAAAAATCAGTTTTTACTGACTTTGGCTTTATCTCTAATAATGATAATGCATATTTATATGAAGAATTAATCATACCTTTTACAACTTCAGGAAATAATGAAAAAGATATATTAACTGCTCTAGAACAAATGGATGAACATCTAGTTGCTATTGATCACGACACAAAAAAAACAATCTATTTTGTCGAACGATATCACCAACAATTAATAGAAGGTATTGCTAACGCATATAATATTAATGTCATTTTCTATCTTTAATCACATTAACACTTTGTTAACGAAGTTATCCTCGACAAACGATTTGAAAACAATTAGAATAAATATGAGCGTCTAATTGAGTGAATTTCATAATTACCTAAATTGAGCCATATCAAACTATATGTAGTTACGAGTGACTTAACGCAACTACGTATAGATACTTAATAGCGATAAAATTCAGTTATGAAATTCATTAAATCGTTTAAACTTTACGATAAAGTAAATAATACACTACATAGTAATTTAAGGGGGTCTTTCGGAATGGTTTTAGGGATTATTACATTATTAGTAGCAATTCTGAGTGGATTTGGGATCTTACGTGAATTCCGTCGCAAAAACCTATTTGGAGCAGCATTTGCCTTTTTATCATTTTCTGTTTTCGGATGGTTTTCTGTTATGACTATTTTTTCAATTATTACGGGATCATAAACCAACACAAAAAGAAGGGGCTGTCTCATAAGTGTCTAACACCAAGTAGAACTTACTAAATATAGACGTATTAATTTATTATCCGTCTTTATTTAGTGCCTAACGGTGTCTGACACTTTCTTTTGGGACAGCCCCTTCTTTTTGTAAATAATAGTTAGTTACTTAAGCTTTTCTTCGACACTATTTAGCTTACCTGACATTGTTACTGACTTATCACGCCGATCATCAATACGTACATTCGTCGCTACTCTTTTAATACCTTTTGAAAAAGGTACTTCATGTAAGGCTTGAATGACCTCAAATAATACTGGTAACTCCCCTTCAATGATTGTACTCATCGGTGTTAGTTTATAATTCACTCGATCTTCATACGTTTCTAAAACTTTATGAATTTCTGCAACGTAATCACTTACACTAGGTCCCTCAGTTCCTATTGGAATTATGGTTATATCTACAATAGCCATTTTCTTCCTCCTTTCATGATTTAAAAAATGTTCTTTTTCATTAGATAAGCTTTTGATCATTTACACTCCACACCCTACAAAGTCAAAAACCTTTTTACGACCCAATATGACGAATCTAGCTTCTCTGCTACAACTTTTTCGAATGATTGAGCTTCTTCAATAAGTAAATGATCATGCTCTACCCATGTGTGTATATAAGAAAAGGCAACGACAAACTCTTCGTGTTCTTCTAGCTGTATAACAAGTTCCACCTCTCCTCGATTACCGTAACTTTCATGTTCGATAACCTTATTTGGAAATACAAAAATAACTTCATCTTCGAAAATTTGCGCCTCTAACGTATCAAGTACATTCTCTCCTTTTAGAAGTGACATTGAGCTTGATGTTATGTTACCTGTATTAAATAGCGCCCCTTCATCACTTTGTAGACTAATTACTATGTAATCATTACCGACAACTCCATCAACTGGCATTGTCGTCCAATCCCATTCCCCTTTTAAAACAACCTCATCTTCTGTACTCTCAGCATTTAAATCAATGATAATTTCATTTTGCAAGCTTTTGTTCGTAATTACCTCATCACTACTAATGTATAGGTAGCCAAAATAAAATAACATGAACATTGCACTTAAAGGTAGTAAAAAAACAACTTTATTCACTGTTTTCCTCCTAAAACACTACAGTTTACGCTTCAGATTTTATATCTATTAATTGCATATTTTTATTAAAAAAATAACGGTATAGCGCTATAGTAACTAGCATAGCACTAATAGACACACATGTAAAAATACTTAATGAAATTACAATTTGATAGCGTATTGCATCAATCGGCGCTACTCCACCTAATATCAGCCCTGTCATCATTCCTGGTAATTGAACGAGGCCAACTGTCTTTAAGCCATCCACATTTGGAATCATCGCTGCTTTTACAATTTTTCGAATGATAATTTTTGATGCTTGCTGTGGTTTCGCTCCAAGCGATAATGCTGCTACTATTTTCCCTTTACCCTCTCGAAATTCACTTTTCATTCTTTCCAATGCTAACCCGATCGCTACCATACTATTACCGATAACCATCCCACTCATCGGAATTACTTGTTCAGATGTAAAAGATATCATTCCGAACCCGATCCACATCGATAAAATCATTAGTTCAACACCTAAAATAATTAAAAATATCATAAGACGAACTTTAGGAATGCCCTCACCTTTTTTACTGGCATGAAAGGTAGCGATCGTAATCATCACTAATAACATAATTGAAATACCAGTTAGCGGTGGAAGAGCAAATAAATAGGTAAGAATATATCCAATGAGAAATAGTTGTATTACTCCTCTAAGCGACGACCAAGTAATTGACTTTCCTAGTCCAAGTGAATACATGTATGATAATGAAACTGGTATTAAAACAAATACGATTAAAAATAACATCGAAGTATTTGAAATAGTAGGTGCCATCATTTACTCCTTTAAAAACTTTTGTAGTTGTTCGGTTTGAGGTGTTCCTAAAAGGTCTACTGTTTTTCCTTGCTCAAGGATCGTACCATTTTCCATAAAAATGACCTTATCGCTAATTCGCTTTGCTTGCTCGATGTTATGAGTGACCATAGCAATTCCTTTGTTCTCCTCTTTGGCTAATTGTACTAATAACTTTTCAATCGTTTCCACCGTTTGCAAATCTAGAGCACTCGTCACTTCATCGAGTAAAAAGATTTCTGGATCATTAGCAAGTGTTCTCGCTAGTGCTACTCGTTGTTGCTCGCCACCAGATAAATGTTCAACATCTCGATATAAATAGTCTTTAGGCAGTTGCACTTTTTCTAGTAAGAGTGGACCATTCGCTTTTTTCCACTTCCCAACTAAACTTGGGCCAAACTTTAAATTATCCTCGACCGTTCCATCAAAAAGCGAAGATGATTGAAAAGCCATACCAATTCGTCTTCTTAAATCAATAATAGGATAAGTTGTTAATTGTTTACCGTAGTAAAATATGTCTCCTTTTTGAGGATCTGTCAACCTATTTAACAACGTCAACAAGCTACTCTTTCCGGCTCCTGAAGGGCCGATAACCGCCGTAATTTCACCTAACGAAAGCTCAAATGAAATGTTAAAAATGCGATCTGTTGTTACGTTTTCAACTTTTATTACATTTGTTTCGTTCATCAATTCACCACCGGCTTTGTAGAGGTTTTTAAAGGGGATGGGGCTGTCATATAAGTGTCTGACACCATGTAGAACTTACTAAATATAGCCGTATAAATTTATTATCCGACTATATTTGGTGCCTAACGGTATCTGACACTTTCTTTTAAGACAGTCCCATCCCCTAGTTTTTGCATTATTTTATTACTTATGACGAAGAGCACTATGATTTGTTGGACCAATCCCTTTACCGATATTTAGCGAAGTTTCAATAGCGGCTTGAATAAATTGCTTCGCGCAAGCAACCGATTCGTTAATACTGTTCCCTTTTGCTAATTCGGCAGTAATTGCTGCTGCAAACGTACACCCTGTGCCATGAGTATGAATCGTATCGATTCTTTTTGATTCAAAATAATAATATTCATTACCATCAAATAAAATGTCAACTGCAATGTTATTTCCCTCTAAGTGTCCACCTTTTAAAACAACATTTTTTGGACCTAGTAGTTGGATGTTTGCTGCCGCTTCTTTCATTTCTTCAACAGTTTCAATTTTATCAATACCTAAAATTTCACACGCTTCAGGGATGTTAGGAGTAATCACTCTTGCTAACGGTAATAAATTCATTTTTAAGGCAGTCATTGCTTGCTTTTGTAACAGGGGTGCCCCACCCTTAGCAATCATTACTGGATCAATGACGATATTTTTTATTTCATAATCTTTTAATTTTTTTGCAACGAGATTTATGATTTCCTCAGAAAATAACATTCCTGTTTTCACTGAATCTGTTCCAATGTCTTGAAAAATTGCATCTAACTGTGCTTCGATCGCTTCAATGGTTTGCGGGTAAACCCCATGAACCCCTAACGTATTTTGCGCAGTTAACACCGTAATTACGCTCATCCCATAAACGTCACGCTCTTGAAACGTTTTTAAATCTGCCTGGATCCCGGCGCCACCGCCACAGTCAGACCCAGCGATTGTTAATGCTTTACCTACACTCATCTAACAAACTACCTCCCTTTTTGAGGATGTTCAAAAAGTCCTGTAATCATAGCATTCGAATCTCTTCGTTGACTCGCTCCTGTGCTTCTCATGTATTAATAGCATACATTCCGCTGCTCGAAGCTTCGCCGCCTCGACCTCCTCGGCTCTGATTATCCTCCTTTTTGAACACACTTTTATTTAATATTTTTTAACGCTAATCAACCACCACCGACAAATTGGACAATCTCGATCTTCATATCTTCGTATAGCTTTGTGTCTCTTCTTTGTTCAACGTTAATGATATTACCATCTACTTCAGTAACGACTAGGTTTTCATCTAAATTAAAATGTTCCACGACTTCAGCTACATTTTCTAAATGTAGTTCTTTTTTTTCACCATTAATGAAGACATTCATTCATTCGTCACCCTTTCGTTTATTTTTTGAATAAATGTTTGACAAGTTTTCGTTACGTCATCGCTACCAACAATTTCACTAATCGCACAAATTCTCGTTGCTCCAGAATTCAACACTTGTTCAACGTTGTGAAGTTTAATCCCACCAATAGCGACAAAAGGAATCGTGATTTCATTTACGACTTCTTCAATATACTTTGTAGTAACTGGATCAACGACATCCTCTTTACTTTTTGTTGCAAAGATCGGACCGACACCGATATAGTCGGCTCCATTTTTTTGTGCTTCTCTTGCTTCTTCAATTTGATGGGTGGAAATCCCGATAATTTTATCCTTGCCGACAATCTTTCTAGCTTCTTCTAGTGGCAAATCATCCTGACCAATATGAATCCCATCTGCATCAACAGCTAATGCAACATCAATATGATCATTAACAATTAATGGAATATCGTATTTCTCAGCTAAAGCTTTTAATTGTTTTGCCTTTTCAAGTACAACCTTTTTACTACTTTTTTTATCTCGTAATTGTATAATATCAACACCACCGATGATTGCCTCTTCCATTACTTCTACTAGACTTCTGCCTTTATGAAATTCTTCACCGGTAATCGCATATAAACGAAAATCTTTCATAAGTATTCCTCCTAAATGTTTTGAATTTATTACCTTCCTACACAACAATAAAATAGCCGTAACCCAGTAGAAAAAGGATTACGGCTAGTGTTAAATAGTAAATTACTAATCGACTTTCCTACGCTGGCTTCACCCAGATCAGGTTCAAGGGTAAAAGTCTTTCCTTTTTCTCAGCCTTTGGATTAGAGGCACCCCTAGTCTATTATGCTATTTTAAATGGACTATTAATGAAAGTAGTATTAAATTATTTTATATAATTATTATGACAGATAATCCTTTAATTACAAGCTTTTTGCATTGTCGACCTTTTGTTTAATTAACCAAACTCCACCGATGACACCTGCATCATTTCCTAAAGTCGCAATCGTAATTTCAGCTCCTTCGGCAACACGTGGTAATGCATAAGCTTCAAAATGCTTTCTTACGTAACGTAGTAACAATTCACCAGCTTTTGAAACTCCACCACCAAGTACGATCTTCTCGGGGTTTGTTGCAATCGCTAGGTTAGCAATAGCAATGCCTAAATGGAAACTCATTTCATCAATGACGTTTAATGCTAAACGGTCATCGTTTTTAGCAGCATCAAAAACATCTTTCGCTGTAAGTTTTCCTTCTCGATCAAAAACATCAGCAAGCACACTATCATTATTTTTCTCTACGGCCTCCGTTGCAAGACGGGCAATTCCAGTAGCCGATGCAATCGTTTCTAAACACCCTGATTTCCCACAATTACAATGAGCTCCTCCGGTTGCCATTGATGTAATATGGCCTATCTCACCTGCCATACCGTTGACACCGTGTAAAATGTTTCCATTAGCGATTAAGCCACCACCAACACCCGTTCCTAAAGTAACAGCTAACAAATTTTTAGAACCGTCTCCTGCGCCACGCCACATTTCTCCTAATGCTGCTAAATTTGCATCATTATCAACAACGACTGGAAGACCTGTTTCCACTTCTAAGCGGTCTTTAAGAGGGAAGTTTGTCCAACCGATATTTACCGCTCGATAAATTAGACCTGTTTCCATGTTGATAAACCCTGGCGCTCCTACGCCAATCCCAGCCAACTTTTCTTTCGGCTCGTCCAATTCATCGAGCTTACCAAAAATCGACTTGCTAATATCTGTCGTTATTTGTTTCCCTTCATGTTCGCAATTCGTCGGAATTTCCCATTTTTGTTTAATTTCTCCATATGTATCGATAAAAGCCATTTTTATCGTTGTTCCACCGATATCAACACCAACAAACCAATGATTACCCATAAAAATCAACCTCTTCGTTTTAAATTTAGTTCTGTTACTCCATCAAAAAATAATAAATCACCAAAAGCATAGTATAGTAACAAATTTTGATCTTCATATATTTTACCATTATTTTTTATTTCAGCAACTACGGGGTTACCACCAATATTTGAGTAAATCATATAGCGAGCATCTACTCCTTTAATAAAATGAATCGGAAGTGAAACAGTGAAGCCTTCATCTTTTAATTTAGTCTGCTCCATAATCTGAAAGCACGATGCCCTCAAACCGATATAAACACTTTGTCCTTCATAAATTTGAAACTCTTCTTCTGTATACTGTGGCAACAGAAACGTTAGACCATCTGATATAAAAGCTCCTTTTTTAATGCAACCCTTTAAATAAGAAACTTCTGCACAATCAATGTACTTTGTTACAAATATTTGTTTTGGATTTTGTAATAATTGTTTTTTCTCTCCTATTTGACTAATTGAATGATCTTTCACTAAAACAACTCGATCACATATCTCAAGCCACTCACTTGCATAACTACTAAAAACAATTACCGTAGTTTGTTTCCAAATTTTTATAAAGTCTTTAAATACTGAAATAATGGTTTGCCTTTTGCTATTGGGTAGTTCGAAAAATGGTTCTTCGATAATTAATAACTTCGGCTTAGTTAAATTTACCCGTAATAAACAGACAACTATCTTTTCGCGTAGTGACAAATCCTTGACTAACTTTTTTAAGCTTAGATTACAACTAATTTCCTCTGTTACTTTGCGAATATTTTCGGAAATTTCCCCTTCACCAAAACCTTTTAACTTTAACGGTAATGATAAGTAATCATACACATTATACTCTGTTTCTTCGCTTGTAAAATGATTATGAATAAAAGCTACTTGTTCACTATAATTTTTAATCTTTTTTATATTTTCGTTTTGAAAATATACAGTTCCATGAAAGTCTTCATCGAACTGTAACAGTATATTTTGCAACACCTCTTTACCTTCATTAACAGGACCAGTAATAAGAAGCCATTCATTTTCATAAATGGCTAGTGAAACGTCTTTTAATTGATAGTTATGCTCTGTTTTTTTCCAAAGGTCTTTAATTAAGAGTATGGTCATTTTCATTCACCTTACTGTATTTTGTCACACTCCCTTTTAAATCAATCATGATTTTGCTTTTTTTACGTCGCTAATCTCTTTTTTAATAATGAGCATTCCTTGTTGAAACGTTTTGACATCGATCATATTCCATTCATATAGTTGTTTCAGTTCAATTTCAAAAAGTTCTAGATCTCCTAAACGATCTCCAGTATAAACAAACGCTCCGCACTTTTGTAAAAATTGTCGTAAATCGTAAATTGAATTCATTCATCTTCACCTTTTTTTATATTCTTGTTCTATTGAGTGAATTTCATAATCACCTAAATTGAGCCTTATCAAACTATCTGTAGTTGCGAGCGGTTTAACGCACTACAGATAGATACTTAATGTTTAATATTAAATTATGATATTCATTATATTATATCAGTTTAAAAAGGCCGATGAAAAGTAGTGGTACTAATGGTAATAGGGCTAATAATTGTGAACTTCTATGACGAAAAATAATTTGATATACCGCCATAAAACCTAAAAATGCTCCTGCAGCAAAAATAATCGCAAGAAGTATCAATAGCCACAATGTTACATCAAGTACTGCAAGTTCCATTCCAACTAAAAAAAAGAAAACACCAAACATAGTTAATGTCACAGGTTCTTGTTTTACATAACCGAAGGCTGGGTCGTATTTCCATATTAAAAAGCCAATGAAAGCAAAACAAAATAATCCGAAGATAATACTCAATCCAGAAGAACCGATTAAACCAACCATTTTACTACCAAAAAACATTCCAATATAAGAAAATAGAAAAAAGGCTAGACCAACTACGATAAATAAAGATTGATGTGGATCGATTCTCCTTGAAACGAGTAAGCCACCAGTTGATAAACCGATTAATAAAATTGTTACAAATGCAGAAACAATTCCTAACAAGTCTCCTCGCCCCCTAATTAAAGCTTTGTATTAGTTTATGATGCAATGTTTATATTAAGGACAAGAAATATGTTAAACTGTTTTTTATCAAGGTTGGTTTGTTGGTTAGTGGTTAGGACCCTCGCACGACTTTTCATGTTAGATGGTAGTGGCAGGCATGCCGCTATGAGGGTTTTGTATGAAAAGCAACACAGTGCTTATACATATTAGAAGGAGGAAATATAGTGGGTAATAATAAATTAGAAAAAATTTTAATGCAAGGAATTCACGGAACGGTGGAAACACTTCCCGAAGAAAGAGCATTATTTTTATCTACGATTAGTGAACGAATTTATTTAGCTTTAACAAATAAACAAGTGATACATAAAGGGATATACAAGGAAGCCGTCGATATTATGCACTCTGAAAAAAACATTCATTTATATATAAATGGTGAACTATCTTATAGTAATTATTCCAACTATATTAAAGAAGCAACAAAACATAAAGTCGCTTTTACGATCGTCAACGATGGCCATGACACTCCAATCGGCCTCGTCTTTGCTTGTGACACTGCTATCAATCATAGTGGAAAGTTCAACTTTTTTATCGAAGATGAGATTTTCGAAAAAGACATGGGGGAGTTTTGAGTTTTGAGTTTTGAGTTTTGAGTTTTGAGTTTTGAGTTTTGAGTTTTGAAAACCGATTGTGAACAATTCACAATCGGTTTTCCATTTTCAATATACTATCGATCCTCATCTAACGGATGTATCGCTTTCGGTCGTTGTTTTTTTAAAGGTATTGGTGACCTTAAGATAACATCTCGAAAACTCCGTGGAGAAAAAGGAATAAACGGCCATAAATACGGTGTTGTGTATACTTTCATTGAAATAAGCAGTAGAAAAAGCAGTGTTACTGATACTACGTAACCAAATACATGGAAGAAGCCGGTTGCTACTAGGAGAGCAATTCTTATACAGCGATTTGCTAAACTCATTTCATAACTTGGTGTTGCAAAAGAACCAATCGCAGCAACTGCTAAATATAACACTACTTCATGAGAAAATAAACCTACTTCAATCGCAACCTCACCGATTAATATCGCTGCAACTAATCCTAATGCAGTTGCTAATGCACTAGGTGTATGAATAGCCGCCATTCGTAACATTTCAATACCAATCTCTGCAATGATAAATTGAGCTAATAATGGTACATTCCCTGTTTCATTCGGACCGATGTACTCTAAGCCTTCAGGAAGTAAGCCTTGATTTAAAGCAAGTAAGAGCCATAAGGGCAACAAAAAAATCGAAGCCCAAACAGCAGAAAAACGAACGAGCCGAAGTGCTCCACCTACTATAGGCTTTTGTCGGTACTCTTCAGCATGTTGCAAATGATGCCAAAATGTTGTAGGAGTGATGATCACACTCGGAGATCCGTCAACCATAATAATGACATGACCTTCAAAAAGATGAGCTGCGGCAACATCGGGGCGTTCTGTATAACGTACTAGTGGATAAGGATTTGTGTGCTGCCCAAATAAGTACTCCTCTATCGTTTTATCACCCATCGGCAAACCATCAGTATCAATTTTTTTAAGCGCTGCCTTAACTTCATTTACAACGTAAGGGTCTGCGATATCTTCGACGTATGTAATACAAATATCAGTTTTAGAGCGCCGACCTATCATCATATATTCATTTCGAAGTGTTCGATCTCGAACCCTCCTTCTTGCTAAAGCAACATTAAGAACAAGGGTTTCAACAAACCCGTCCTTGGCACCACGAATGACCTGTTCGGTATCGGGCTCTTCTGGACCACGAACTGGATATGTTCTCGTATCGATGATAATGACTTCATTTAGACCATCTACAACGAGAGCAGCAGGACCTGCGAGAACTTGATCAACCACTTTACTTAAATCTTTTTCGGTTTCAATTTCTACATATGGTATTCTTGACTTGATTAATTTTTTTAATAAATCTCCACTAAGATCCTCATATTTAAGGTGCTCTAGCTCTCTTTGAATTTGCGTTAAAGCTTCATCTTTGGCAAATCCATCTACTAAAAATAATGCCATTTGTACTCCAGCATATTCTAAGTCAATTTGAATTAAGTCAAAACTTTTATCAACACCTAACTCTGTACTTAAGTAAGAAAGATTATGAGCAATGTTTTTAGATGCTGGATGCTGAATTTGTTCTTGAGTCAAAATTAGCCCCTCCTCTTCATTAACATTTTTCTCTTAATAATGAAATATCATTCACAAGAAAAAGTTTAAGCGTTGTTTAGTCAAACTATTTCCCTATCAAATTTAGTGGCTTGTTCAAGTAAATCAACCGAGCATTTTTTCATACAAAACCTTCATGACGATTAATCGTCACCATCTAACACGAAAAAATTCCGGTCGATTTCCCTCACTGCGCTGTAAATCCGTTCCGGCTTTAGAGGCTTGTTCGAAAAAGTCTACCGTCATTTTATTTTCATACAAAACGCTCATGGTGGCATGCATGCCGCCACCATCTAACGTTAAAATTGAGAGGGGGTGGTCCGAACCAACAAGCCACTAACCAACTTTCACACAAAAAAGAGTACGAATTATCATAATAATTCATACTCCTAATACCACTTATTCAATTAGACAAGTTGTTCAGTTACATTCACTTGACCATTGGTGATAATAAATAGTTATAAATAAGCTTACTTGTATTTTCTAATGACGAGATATGAGTTCTTTCATGGGAATGAGATTCTGCAATACCAGGTCCTATTAAACCGTGGACGATATCATTTCCGGAACGGATTGCGGCTGATGCGTCAGAACCGTAATAAGGATATATATCAACCTCATAATCAAGCTTGTGTTCTTTGGCTAGCTCGACTAGCTTTTTTCTTAATTCAAGATTATATGGCCCACTTGAATCTTTAGCACAAATAGAAACGCAATATTCCGTCGTCGTTTGGCCTTCACCTATTGCACCCATGTCGACAGCTAAATACTCAACCGTTTCAGGAGAAATGTTCGAGTTTCCACCATAGCCGATTTCTTCATTATTAGAAATTAAAAAGTCCGTCGTGTACGGTAATTGTATTTTATTTTCTTGTATATGTTTAATAAGCTGTAATAAAATAGCCACACTTGCTTTATCATCTAAATGACGAGATTTAACAAATCCACTTTCAGTAGTTTCAAAACGAGGTGCAAACGAAACAAAGTCACCGACAGAAATACCTAATTCTTTTACATCCTCATCTGTTTTCACCATTTCATCAATACGAACCTCAATATTGTTCTCGTCCCGCTCTGCTGTTCCGGCATTTTTGTATACATGTACTGACGCTTGTTTCATTAAAATCGTTCCTGAATATGCCTGTCCATCACTAGTTTCAATTTGGCAATACTCTCCCTCCACTGAATTCCAGCGAAAACCACCAATATTAGCAAGTTTTAATCTTCCATTTTTCTTTATTTCCTTTACCATTGCCCCTAATGTATCAACATGAGCTGTAAGCATACGATGCTTCGTTTTATCATTACCTTTAATTGTAATGATGAGGCCACCTTTACGATTTCTAGCTGTTATCACGCCAACTTCTTTACAGAATTGTTCGATATATGTAATTACTTTTTCTGTATTGCCTGAAGGACTTGGAATGTTAACAAGTTTTTCAATTAAATCTACAGTTTCATTTACGTTCATTTCATTTTTCATTTTCTTCACTCCATTAAAATATATTTTCTACTAAATTCTAGCATAAAATAATTTTTAAGTATTTTTTCATAAATTAAATATTGTGATCATAATTTAAAATAGGCTGTCCTAGGAGGGGTTTGTTTTGAAATGGATACTAACTGTCTCTATATTAATCACTGGGTTAATATCAGGATTTTTTCTATTTTATTCATCACCAAGCGTCGATAACTTTCAAGAAACAATTGCTCATTACCCAATTGATGAAAACAAAAAATTTACAAAAGCGAGTACTACGATCGATCTTATTGACGAAATGGACGAAGATGAGTATACATTACTTTGGAAAACCGATTCTGAATTTGATGAAAATTCATATTTAAGTCACGACATCTCTTTACTCTTTGAAGACGGAAGATTAAAAGAAACAATGTCGTTAGCAGTAGATAATGATAATAAGTTATCCCAAAAAATGAAACTGAATGGTGAAGATAGCGGCCACTTCGAAGCCATTACTTTTCATTACCGCCAAATTAATTACGATAATGAGATTACGAAAAGTGTACAAACGATGAGTTATGACCAATTATACATTTTGGATTCTCCATTAAGTTCAATTGAAATATTTAAAGAACCTAATAGTGAAGCACAAAAAGAAGGCAAACGTATTTTAGATACAATTATTCAACAAAACTTGGAGTACACTTGGGAGGAACTTATTAATTATTTTCATATTCAGGCTGAAAATTATCACCATGTTCCTTTAACTCACTTAGCTAAACATAATCAGCAAGCACTTCCAAACTTAAGCATAGATGAAACAAAAGAACTGCTCGCAACTACTTGGAGAGGACTTTATAAATATTATTTTTTAGGTGTCGAAAAACATGACGGTACAGTAAAAAGTCCAATTGGCAGCTCTGTTCCCCTCGTACTTTTTCATAAATCTTACTCACACATTATCATCATCTTTACAAATGAGGATGGCGCAAAATATAATATCGTTAAAAATACTGGAAGATTTTAATATAATTTAAAATTTACAATGTAGAATTTAAAGTTATTCATGTTTAAAGTTCGAACAAAAACTTTTCATTCTGAGTGAATTTCATAATCACCAAAATTGAGCCACATCACGCAATATATAGTTTGCGAATGGTTTTGACGCAACTATATATTGATCATAGTGGCGGAAGTAATGAATTATGAAATTCACTGACTTAAATTTCTGCTAACCTTCTCTGAATAATACGTTTCAGATCATAATAATCTTCTTTTTCTGGATTTAATTCAATCGCTTTTTCAACAGAACGAAGTGCATCAACATATTGTCTTAACTCATAATAAACGAGTGATAAGTTATAATGAGCTTCATGGAAAAGCGGGCGCTTTTCTAGCGTTATTAACAAGTTTGACTCAGCATCTTTTAATAAACCTAACCTCGCTTCACTGTATGCCAATAAGAAATGAACCTCTGTCATACTAACGTCTTCACTGGCGACTTCTTTCAACAACCAATAAGCTTTTTCAACTTCATCTTGCTGTAAAAGTTCCTGACTTATTTGGACATTAATTAACTGTAACTTTTCAGCTTCTTCTTCCGTAGAAAACCCGTAAAAAAGTAATCCCGTAATTGATAATGCAGTTGCTAAAAGTGAAAAAACTTGTTGGATACTCCTCTTCTGCTTTGGTAACTGTAAAAAAGCTGATGCTAAAAAGCCACCAATTAGCCCACCGATATGCGCTCCATTATCAATCATTGGAATAGTAAACCCGAGCGCTAAATTGATAATTAAGATGACAATCACATTTACACCCATCGTCCGAAAAAATAATTTACGATGAATTACACCAAAATAAAGTAAAGCACCGAAACAACCAAAGATCGCTCCTGAGGCTCCAGCAGCAACTTGACTGTTAAAAGCAAAGCTACTAATTGATCCGAAGATGCCTGCAAGAACATAAATTAACACAAAGCGGGGTGTCCCATAAATTCGTTCAACAGCACTTCCTAAGTAATAAAGAGCTAAAGAATTCATAAAAAAATGAAGAAAGCCTATGTGTAAAAAAATCGAAGTAAAAAAGCGCCACCATTCCCCTTCTCTAATAAGCGGATTAAATTTTGCTCCGAATTCAATTAATGTTAGTAAGCTAGTGCTACTACCGAGATATTCCATAAGTGCAAAGATAATTAATATATTAATTAAAATTAAATATGTAAACAAAGGCTTTCCATAAGTAAATATTGACCGTTCTTCTTCGATTTTTTTCTCAGAAATAGTTTTCACTTCATTACGATAAAAATGTATTTTATCAGGATTAGTTGCTTCCTTAGCATCGATCGTTGGTAATTTACATACAAGGGTTTCGTTCAAGTTTCGTATGCCAAATGTATTCCCGAACTCACCGTCAATAATAAACGAGTTAATTTTCAATCGTTTATTTTTCGTTACATATGTTTTATTCAATGTTTGGTCATACGAATCTACCGGTAAAAAATTTGAAATGTACACATTTATAAAATTGATACGCCTCGCACGTAACTGTTTACGTACTTTTTCTCCATGCTGTGCTAGTTTCTCTACATCTCTAGTAATATAGTTAGTCCAATCTAAATTACGTCGGAATAAACGCACTATTGTAGTTTCATTAACTCCTTCTTGTTCAAGCCAAACCTCTTTTTCATTAGATTTCACTTTAAGCGCCACCATATTCTCATTTACTACAAGATGATGTATAAGGCGCCAAAAATAAGCATCTTGGCTCAAATCGTCCATAGTTTCATCCTTTCAAATTATTTTCTTTATAAATAATCTCTGCAACTTCTTGTAAAGTACTACAAATTTCAATTGGTTGGTGCTTAGAACTAGGCTCTTCTTTTCTTGTATTTAAAAAGATAGAATCCCATCCTGCTTCGATAGAACCAACAACGTCATGCTCCCATGAATCACCAATAAAAAGGCACTTCTCCTTGGAGCCTAGCTTTGATTTCGCTAAATCAAAAATAGCCCGATTTGGTTTGGCTACATTTACTTCTTCTGATATAAATACAAAATCGTCTGAAATCCAATCATTTAAACTTAATTTTTTTATTTTGTTATATTGAGTATCAACTGTGCCATTTGTGATAATGCCCATTTTGACACTAGCCTCTGCTAGAGTACTCATTAATGAATACAAATAAGGATATGGTTCACTAAAATCATCAACGACATTGTAATATTGATCATGAAACTTGTCGGCATCATGTGCATTGAACGGTAAATCAAACTGCTCGGCAGTCATTAAAAACCTTTTTCTTCGATACTCTTTAGGAGTTATATCACCTTTTTCATAATCATCCCAATAAAGATCACAATTTTTTTTGAAAATAGAAAATAAATCGGTTGAGTTAATTTTCTCAATTAAATTTTTTTCTTTTAAAATACAATCAAAACAGAAGCGAATAGCCTTTTCAAAAGCATCTTCGTGACTAAACAGTGTATTATCTAGATCAAAACAAATCGTTTCCCAACGCATCGTTTAACCCCCTTAAATTATATTATAACAACCTTTCCTCTTCTTTTCGAATATTCATTCTTCTATAATTTACATACAAAACCCTCATGGCCGCAACCGTCACCATCTAATATGGAAAAGGCGGGTGCTTTCCCTCTCTTCACCTTGACCTTCTAACGAATCTCAGACGTTCGTTCGTAAAAGCACCCGCTTTTTTTATACAAAACATTTATGACGGCATCCGTCACCAAAGCTACTGACCTCAATTACGTCATGAGATACATCTTAGAATTTACTTCATGCAGCTTTGCGACAAGTAACCGCAGGAGCATCTCTTACTACTATGTATAAAAAGGATGTTTTACCTTCCGTCGGTTGATTTTAATCTAAATAATAATAGGGTGTCTATATTTAGCGCTGTGAGGTACTAAATATTGGACACCCTATTATTAATTGAGTGAATTTCATAATCACTAAAAATGAGCCACATCACGCAATATATAGTCTGCGAGTGGTTTTGACGCAACTATATATTGATCTTAGTGGCGGAAATAATGAATTATGAAATTCATTAAATTATAAACTTGCACTGCTATCTTAAAATGGCATAAAACGTGCGTAAAAACGATCGCGAAGATATGGGATTTGTAAAACACCTGATATCGCTAAACGGCGAATCCAGCTTGTTTGTAATACTGTATTCACGATCCTATAACGATACTGATAAATAAAAAAGACAGATACTAGCGAAATTAACATTGTCATTAACAAATTGTCGTTATTGTTGTTATTATTAAACATTTACGTCACCTCAGTTATACTTTTTGATTAATGGGCTAATTTTATTCTTAACTTTTATACAAAACCAGCATGACGATAACCGTCATCATCTAAGATGAAAAGGTGGACACTTTCCCTCACTTCGCTGTGACCTTCTAACGAATCTCAGAGGCTCGTTCACGAAAGTGTCCACCTTTTTTTTATACAAAACCGTCATGACAATATATCGTCACCACCTAAGAAGCAAAAGAGCCTATCCAACTATTTAACCACAAAAAAGAGCCTAATCAAAAAGTTTGATTTAGACTCTAAACTATATTTTATTTAATTGGACCCATTGCATCTTTTAAAACTTTTGCAGAGTGGTGGAGTTTTTCTGTCTCCTCACCATTTAAGCTAAGTTCGAGTACTTCTCTTATCCCACCACTATTAACAATCGCAGGGACTCCAATATAAATATCGTCTAATCCATACTCGCCTTGGAGTAAGGTAGATACTGTTAAGATGGAGTTTTCGTTACGTAAAATAGCTCTCGTTAAACGTACTAATCCCATCGCTATCGCATAATGGGTTGCACCTTTTCGGTCAATAATATGATAAGCAGCATCGCGAACGTTCACAAAGATTTCGTCAAGATCGTCTAATGACCTACCTTCTTTATGATCCTCAAAATAACTTAAAATTGGACGTCCACCAATATTGGCGTGACTCCATACAGGAAGCTCAGTATCGCCATGTTCTCCCATTATATAAGCATGTACATTTCTAGAATCAACATTAAAGTATTGTCCTAATAAAAATCTAAAGCGTGCAGTATCTAAAATGGTTCCGGAACCTATTACACGTTCCATTGGCAATCCCGAATACTTCCAAGTAGCATAAGATAAAATGTCTACAGGATTCGTTGCAATTAAAAAGATCCCATCAAATCCACTATTCATTACTTCTCCAACAATGGTTTTAAAGATTTTTGCATTTTTCTCAATTAAATCTAAACGTGTTTCACCAGGGCCCTGATTTGCCCCTGCAGTTATTACAACTATATCAGCATCTTTACAATCAGAATATTCACCTGCCCAAATTTTCATCGGTGAGCCGAATGGCATCCCATGGTTTAAATCCATTGCGTCCCCTTCGGCTTTTTTCTTATTTAAATCGATGAGTACCATCTCATCAGTAACACCCTGATTAAGTAAAGCAAACGAATAACTTGATCCAACAAACCCTGTTCCAATAACAACTACTCTTGTTGTTTTATTTTGCTCCAAAAAAATTGCCACCTTTCAAAAATAAAATTTGCACAATAAGCTTTGCGTCCATTGTTGATTTCACATGAAAAAATAAATAAAAAAACAATTGTAAGCGTGCGACTATATGGCAACTTTATTAATTTTTAAACCCCGATATACCTAGCATAAATAGTTTTTGCCCTCGTAATATCTTCTGTACCTTGAACTAATGTTCTTCCATCAGGAAACAAGACAAGCTTTTCACCTTCTTCTAATTCAGCCCGAACTAAAAAAGGGGTCTTAGAAACTTTCGCTACGCTTGACAACTTTTCTGCCCATTCATCTAAATTTAACTTATGTCCCATATTAATTTGTACTGTTTCTCTTCCGCAAAGTGACGTTACAGTTTGTTCTTTCTCTGCTTGTAATGCGGGGTATTGCTCTAAACTACAAGTTGGACAAGTATCCTTTTTCTTAGAAAACTTCATCTCATACATATGATGCTTCCACACATCAAATGTTATTAAACTTTTTCGTTGAACATCGTAATTTCCAGTTAAATATTTTAAAGCTTCAATCGCTTGGAAAGAGGCAACGATATCAACAACAGGAGAAAGCACACCGATCGTATCACATGTTTGCCCAGATGAATCTCCTCCACCAATAAAGCAGCGTAAACAAGGAGTAACTTCTGGAATAAAAATAGCTGACATGCCCCTAGAACTAACTGCCCCTCCATAAACAAATGGAATTTTCGCCTTGTAACATGCGTCATTAATTAAAAAACGGGTTTGAAAATTATCGGTGCCATCTAAGACAAGATCAACCCCATCCATTAATTCATCTATATTTTGTAATGTTACATCAGCAACTATTCCTTCAACTACTACATCAGAATTAATCTTTTTTAAGCGCTTTTCGGCTGCGACAGCCTTTGGTAAAGCATCTAGTACATCATCTTCATCAAAAAGCAATTGCCGCTGTAAATTACTTTTTTCTACATAATCACGGTCGACAAAGCGAACATGACCAACGCCGGCCCGAACAAGGTGGTTTGCTAGTACTGTTCCTAGTGCCCCCATGCCGACTATTAATATTTTTTTTATTAATAATTGTCGCTGACCTTCTTCTCCAATCGGCTGAAATAATATTTGTCTAGAATAACGATCAATATTTTCCATCTATGATCCTCCAAACGTATTTTATGTATTAATAATTACTCTATTGATAGGAACATCAAATTCTTCTTTAGGGATCTCATCCAGCAATTGAAAGTTGAATGCTAGTGAAACCGTATTATTGACATATTCCTTTAAATAACGATCGTAATATCCACCGCCAAAGCCAATCCTGTAACCACGTTGGTCAAAAATAAGCCCTGGAACGACAAGCAAATCGATCTCGTTTTTTTCTACTAAAGGTGTGATTGTAACCATTGGTTCTTTTAGCGAGAAAAAACTATCTTCAACTTCATCAAACGATGTAATCTCATAAAACTTTAATTTTTTTTCACTCGGATAACATTTTGGTACAACAATTCGCTTATTTTGTTTCCAACCAGCTTCAATAATCGGCTTTGTATTTACTTCCCGATTTGTAGATATCGTAATCCCTATTGTATTTGCTTCTTCCCATTCCTTACTTTCTAATAGTTTCATTTGCAATTGTTGAGAATATATTTGATAATCCTCGTTATTCATTTGCATTAATTTTCTTTTCATTTCGTCTCGAAGTTGTTTCTTAGGCTTCATTATTATCACCCACTTCATAATGTAAAAAAAAGTAAGCAGAAAGTCTGCTTACTTAGTTTCGCGGTGCAAAGTCATCTTTTTTAATCTTGGGCTATATTTTTTTAACTCAAGACGGTCTGGGTTATTACGTTTATTTTTAGTAGTGATGTAATTACGATCACCAGTTTCTGTACAAGCTAATGTAATATTTACGCGCATTCATTATCCCTCCAAACATGCTTTACTTCAATCATACTTTTAAATAATAGCAAAATTATGAGAAACAATCAAGCATTTCTTTATTATTCTAGTTTGAACAACTTTGTACTGTTTTCTCGATATCATTACTATAAATCCAATTTTGTAAATTAAGTTGTAACAATAAATTATCATTAATAATTTCATTTTCATTACGACCGGTACATAACCAAAAATATGCGTTCACTTCATCAGTGGCTTCGATTGTTCCTTCTAAACTAAAAACAGGAATCGACGTCCCGTAAGAAAATGGGTGTATTTTCAATTGTCCGTCATTTAAAGAATCATTAACATTGTAATCCGTACAATACTGAATAATTCCACGTTTATTTAAAAGACCATTTAGTAATAAATATTGACCTTTGTAAGAACGAACAATCGCTTCGGCAGATGGAGCAAAAAATGTCACAGCATCATTCATTTCATACGTAATCTGTTGAGAAATAAATAACTTAATAGTCCTTTTTTTCTTCGATAAATTAACTAAAGTGATATTTTGAAGGATCGTACGAACATCAACATTACTTTCAAATATAATCGATAGTTTATCAGTATTATTTTTAAATATTTGTCTATGTTTTTCTTCGTTTTTATCGATGCATATCCAATTTTCTGAATCTACCCAAGAGAAATGACCGTCTATCCAAACACCGTATTTAACTGTATTGATTGCTTGATTTAAACAACATTTTTGCTTCATCTTTTTCCACCTACCGTTTCATATACTTTAAAAATTATGAATTCTCTTTTCAGGATTGATCGGTTTTTGACTCGATTTGCTTTTCTCTACTATTAAAGATGTGCGAACAATCGCCGCCTCACTAATCTCTTTATTTGGCCATAATTTTACTTCTGGTTGAACCAATGCATTTGCCGATATCTTACAATATTCTCCTATTACTGAATCTTCACTAAGTGAAACTGAGCTCTCTAGTTGAACCCCTTTACAGATTGTTGTACCTTTCAACTCACTATAAGGTCCAATATATATATCATTCCACAAAATTGAATCTTCCAAAGTGCTATTTATTGCTATCGTTGAATTATTGCCGATAATCGAGTGAGAGCTTATGAGTGTTCCTTTTCTTACGACTACTCCATTCCCAATTGAAAGAGGCCCTTGTAAAGTTACTCCTTCTTCAATGACAGCATTCTCTCCCAGCCAAATGCCCTCTCTTACTTCCTTACCAGAAAGTTTGACATTTACCTTTTTACTTAATAAATCAAACTGCGCTTGACGATATGAATTTAGATTACCAACATCACACCAATACCCTTCGGCTTTATAACCATATATTTTGCCTTCCTTCTTTAGTAAATACGGGAATAGGTCTCTACTAAAATCTGTTGTGACCCCTTTTTGTATATACTTAAAAATATTAGGATCTAAAACGTAAATTCCAGTATTGACTGTATTACTAAAGAGCTCATTAAACGATGGTTTTTCATGGAAACGAACGACCTCATTTTTTTCATTCGTCATAATAACCCCAAAATCACAGGGAGAGGTATAACGTTTCATAAATATGGTTACTAGTGCCCTTTTTTCATCGTGAAACATAATCCCTTTATTAAGGTCAAAATCTGTTAGTCCATCACCACTAATAACAATAAAGCGTTCATCTAAAAAATGTTCGATATTTTTAATACTTCCAGCTGTTCCTAAAGGAGTCGATTCTTCAAAATAATATAGATGAACACCATACTTACTCCCATCTCCGAAATAATTTTTAATGACTTCTGACTTATATTGAAGTGTGACCGCAATTTCAGTAACCCCATTTTTTTTCAGTAATTCTATGCAGTACTCCATTACTGGTTTATGAACAAGTGGAACCATCGGTTTTGGAATTTTACATGTTAACGGTCTTAGACGTTTGCCCATGCCACCAGCCATAATGACACCTTTCATCAGCAATTAACCTCCAATACACTCTTTTTTACTTAAACATGTATCATCATAAACAGCTACCGTCTCTTTTGTTAATGAATCCCAGCTATATTTAGTCGTTGCTAACAATTTTCCATTTTTAGCAATTCTTTTTGAGAGATCTTCGTCTTCTATACAAGTAATGATTTGGGTAGCTAAGCTTTGCACATCGTTAGGATAAATTTTCAACCCCGTTACTTGATGGGTAACAATTTCTCCTAACCCCCCAGTGTCAGAAACGACCGTTGGCTTACTAGCAATCATCCCTTCTAGAGCAACAATACCAAACGGTTCATATAAGCTTGGGAATAAGCATATGTCACAGCCATTTAAGATTTGATTTCTTAATTCATCAGAAATAAAGCCGATAAAATGAACTGAATGCTCTAATTTTCTTTTTTTAATTTGGAGTTGATAACTTTCTAACATAGGACCTTTTCCAGCAATGATAAATTTAACATTAGGATACTTTGCTAATATTAAAGGTGTAGCGTCTATAATTGTTTGGAAACCTTTTTCTTTAACAATTCTTCCAACTGAAAATACATATATATCCGTTTCTTTACCATATTTTTGTTTCCAGTTTACACCTTCCCCAGAAACCATCTCGATGTCGACCCCGTTAGGTATCATTTCAATTTTTTCCTCAGGAAGCTGAAACACTTTTTTTATTTCTGTTTTCATGTAATCACTACAAACAATGACTTTATTTGCCACGTAACATAATTCCCATTCCTTATGACTAATATCTCGCTGCAGTTGTGTGTAAATACCTCCATTTCTACCATGCTCTGTCGCATGAATCGTTGCAACCAATGGAATATTCAGTTCCTTTTTTATTGACTTAGCTGCGACACAGACGAGCCAATCATGAGCATGGATGATGTCAAAATTAATTACATCTGCCAACTTTACAACATAATCACTAAAAGCTACATTTAAACTGCCTACCCAATGGTAAAATTCATCAGCATACGGTTGTAGACTCTGGACGCGATGAACATGGACTCCTTCTAGTACTTCGTAATTTCTACTTTCTTTTGCTGCTGTAGTAATCACATGTACTTCGTGTCCTTGATTGACAAGTGTCCTCGATAAGTCGTAGACATGTCGTGAAAGCCCGCCAACGATTAATGGTGGGTATTCCCAAGCCAACATTAAAATTGTTTTTTTATTTTCTTTTAATTGGGGATGCCTTTGAAATTTCGAACAAATTAGATCGTTTTTCGATATAAAAACTTCTAGTTGGATTTCTTCTAGAAACGGATATTCATTCTCAAATTCTGTTAACATTTCATCGCTTAATTGTTCTTTCAAAAGTAGTAACTTCAACTTCTCAAAGCGTGATAAATGTTCTTTAATACGATTTACTGCATATTTTGATGTAGTTTCTGCATCAATCATAAACGACCAGTCACTACTAGAAGCCAACATCCATTCCCGAGCCATTTGCTTTAAACACCGATTTACTTCAATACTCTTATCTTTGTATTTAGTGACACAATGAATTATTTCCGTTTCTGTTTGGTGAAGGTCACGGTACAGCCAACTATTTTTCTCATTTAACCAAACTTCCCCGTAGCCGTTCCTCCCCCAAGTATTAAATGAAACATTGACCGTTTTTAGGTCTTTATAATGATGTTCTATAAATTGTTCTGGTGTAACAAAACTAAACTTTTCACTTCCAGTTTCTATTACTTGCGTTAACCATTCTGGTCCTTCAAACCACCAGTGGCCAAATAACTCAGCATCGAAAGAAGTAACCACCATATAAGGTGGGAAACATTGATCTTTATGTTTTTCGAGCTCACTTTTAATCATCGCAATAAAATGTTCACTATGTTGCTTTACTTTTTTTAAAGCGTTTTTTCGGTTATAAAAATGCTTTTCCTCTGTTTTCCCTGTTACACGGTTGTATTTTAAACCTGTGTCTATGCGAAATCCTTTAGAATGCATAAACGGCTTTACATATTCCCACTCTCTTTCATAGGCAATGTCTCGATAAAATTCTCGATACTCTACATCTCCAGGGTAGCCATCTATCGAACTCCAAACTTTATTCGTCAGCTCACTATTACGTGGAAATAATATTAATCCATGTGGAGAATAGATAGGATTACGAGATCGCTCACCTAGTGAAGGGTCTGCTAATCTTAATGCATGTTCATCAACAAACGTATAGCGAACCCCTTCTTCAAATAAAATTCGGTCTATTCCAGGAGAAAATGCGCACTCAGGTAACCAAAACCCCCTTGGTTTATAACCAAAATGCTTCTTAAATATTTGAATTCCATGAATAGCTTGTGCTCTTACTGCTTCCTTTGTCAGTAAGTACGGAAAAAAAGCGTGAGTTGCAGAGCTACAAATGCATTCAATCTTCCCTACTTCATTGAAGTGACGAAATCCTTTTAAAAGATTTTGATCCCATAATAAAAAGGTATGCTTTAGTTGTTTAAATCGTTTCGTATAAAAGTCTACTAATAACTTTTCTTCGTTAGCTTTAACGTGGTTGTTTTCTTTTTTAAGTAAGGACTCAACTTTTTCTAGGTAGAGCAAATACCTCCTTTGCATTAATGGATCAGCTAACATTTCTAACAATGGTGCCGAAAATGAGATAGTAAACATTTTTTCTTTTCTTTGTTTCTCTAAATTCCATAATAAAGGTATATAAGTTTCTGATATTGCTTCAAAAAGCCAACGCTCTTCTATTCTTTCAGCGTCTTTGTGTCTAACATAAGGCAAATGGGCATGTAATATTAATGAAAAATAACCGCTATTCATGTAAATATGCCCCCTTCTATTTTATTTTTCATAATAAGTGTAACTGCTATAACCTTCCAGCCATTGTGGTGCTTTTTGTTGTCCTTCAATCCATTTTGAATAAGAGTGGTTCTCAGACGCTACTTCTGCTTGCAATGACTTTGGAGTTGCAGCTGAATTAGATCTAACAATTGAAAAAAAAACTCCACTCTTCGTTTCAACACCAACATCTACACAGTATGTTCGATGAGGAGTTACTTCCTTCAAGAAATATTCAAGACAATGTTCAAATAAGGGATAATCAACATAGCGATGAGCGTTATGTCCATTGAAATGTATCGCCGTAATGTCATATAGTCTTAAAACTTTCTGAAGGTTATTCCATTTTCCATTTAAATGCTGTTCTAATAAGATCTTTTTCCTATTAGAAATCTCCCAATAGCAATAAAGTATATATGGTGATTGCGTCATTAACACGCATTTATCTACTTTTGTTTCTTTCAATGACTTCAACTTTTTTCGGCCTTTCTGCACATTGTCGCCGTATTGACGATTAAGCTATAATAATATGCGGTGTAAATATTTTATATGAATCTTTTTTCAGTTTATAATAACATCTTACAATTGTTATAAAAAGCCAACAAGAAGCCTATTTTGTTGAAAATTGTCTATCCTATACTACGTAACAACTAAACAGGCAAAATTTTTTAAAACTCGCTTAATTTTATCGTTATAAGAGAAAATAATACCTCAGATAGCGAAGAAACGACAAAAAGAACTTTTTTTATATATTTACTCCGACAACTTTTTCAGCCATCATCATGTAATTTGTTCCATATTTCAAAGTAAGGTTGTTATTTTATATAGTTATGATATAAAAGAATAGATTGTACGAGGAGGGAATGTAATGGAATACACAATTATTACTTTATTTTCTTTAGCGATTATTTTATTCATTATTTCTTTTTTTAAAAAAGATCGAAATAAAGAAGTTGAAAAGCAAATAGAAAATTTTTCAATTACACTAATGCAAGAAATTTACCAATTAAAAAAGAAAGTTAAAGTACTTGAAGAAGAAATTTTAATTGGACAAGATGAGCGCTACTTTACAGTTGATCAAACTTCATCTTCACAAACAATTGACAGAGATAAAGTTTTATCTCTATACGAAGAAGGCTATTCACTTGATGAAATTGAAGACTTAACCAATTTAAGTCGTGAACAAATAGATCAACTTTTAAGTGAAGCTTAAAGCTCGTTATTCTTTATGAAGGGAGATTACAGATGACCAAAAAAATGTTACAAGGTATTGCGGCTGGAATCATGCTAACTACCTTAATCTTTGCATACAATTTTTATTTTACGAACAATTTTACCGTCATAAAAGATCAGCCAGATAACGTAATTGGTGAAGTTTCAGAAGAGGATATTGAGCAATACTTAAAATCGCATAATTTGGTGGCGGTGGATAAACTTGAATATGAAGAGCTATTAAATTTGAAAAAAGTCGAAAAGGAAGAAGTTGAAAAAAACGACGAAGATGGCCGTCAAGAAGAAGTAGTTGAAGACGATAGCATTAAAGAAGTTTTATTTGTGGTTGAACCTGGCACTAGTAGTGGGACTGTTGGCATAATGCTTGAAGAAGAAGGGTTGATTGATGATAGGCAGCAATTCGAAAACTATTTAAGTGACGCTGGACTAGAAACACAAATTAGAGCGGGAGAGTACTATCTGTCAACCGGTATGTCGTTAGAAGAAATCATTGAAAACCTCACCTGATTTTATCAACTCAAAACTTCTTATCATTTAAATTTCATAATACTAATCAGTGGGGGTGTCTCTAAATAAAGATCTAATTCTTTATTTGAAGACACCCCCAATTTATGGTTATTATGAAATTCACTTCATTAGTAAACACTATAATGTAATTCATAATGCTGATTAAGCGCCACTAGATGTAGATGAATGTGGCTAGTTTATTCGCAAACTATATATTGCGTGATGTGGCTCATTTTTGGTAATTATGAAATTCACTCTAATGATAAAATCACAAAAAAGGAGTTTAACATGAAAGTCTTTGCAATTATAACCGTTGCCATTTTTGCGTTTCTAATTCTTCCGGTTCACTATTTAGTGTTTGTTAAGTTTACGCATGCTGTTGATTATCCAAAAACACCTTTAATTTTATTAGTTGCCATTGCCTTTCTCATTGCAATTTTCACAGCAGGGTACAATGAAAGTAAGGAATAAAAAACAAGGGTATCCATAAGTATTATCGCCAAAAATAACTATTTAATATAGTATACCGTTTATACATTGGTCTATATTAAGTAGCTATTGGCGACTACACTTTGGATTCCCTTTGTATATAATCCTTAGAATGAGTCTTCCTCTGTTTCTATTTCAATAAATTCAATTTCTTCCTCTAGATTCGGAAGTCTCGGACCATTTCTGTCATTTTCTAAACCAAAATATGCATCTAAAATGTTGCCTGAAATTGTGTTTGCTGGTCTTCCAATGCCGATACTCCCTCTACTGTCATCGATTTTCAAATCGGGTACAATGACTACAAAAGCGACCTCTGGATTGTCGTACGGTGCATAACCAACAAAGATTTGATTATTCCCCCTTATTGCCTGCCCATTCCGATCCCTAATTACATTATTATGTGCATCTCTAACAAAGGTCAACTGCGAAGTACCTGTTTTTCCTGCGACTTTAAAAGAATTATTTGCAAGTGCTCTTGCTGTCCCTTGAGAACCATGCACGACAAGTCTAAAGCCTTCTTGAACTCTTTCAATGTAATCATCATTCATGTCTACTCGATTTAAAACGTTCGGGGAAAATTGTTTTACTACATTTCCAAGCTCCCCTTCTACAGTACTCGGTTCTCGAATTTCTCTAACTAAACGAGGTTGAATTCGATAGCCTCCATTGGCAATCGTCGCTGTATACTGAGCAGTTTGTAAAGGTGTATAAGTGTCAAACTGTCCATAAGATAAATGGGCAAGGTTACCAATTTCTTGAATTCCACCGTTAAAACCAGAGCCTTCGGATGGAAGATCAATACCCGTTCTAATCCCTAAGCCAAGTTGATTAAAATAGTACCTCATAATATTATAGCCTTTTGGAATATTACCTGACCAACTATTAGTAGCGCGGTTATAAGTTCCTCCTAACGCCAAAGCAATTTCTGCCATATAAACGTTTGAAGAACGTTCAAGTGCTGTTAAATCATTGATTCTCCCCATTGTCGTATGAGAACTTATTCTAGTACCACGAATATCTATCGTTCGATCGTTGATGATTTGCCCTGGAGATACAACCCCTGCTTCAAATCCAGTTAAAATAGTAGCTCCCTTTACTGCGGAACCCATTTCAAAACTATTATAAACGTTCCCTAATTCATAGGAAGTTAACTCTCCAGTAGTATTATTTTCTCTAAAGCCTGACATTGCTAAAATTTCCCCTGTATGCGGTTCAAGCATTAGTGCATAAGCTGCAGGGACTCCGACATAACCATCAATAGATCTTAGTCGGTCAATTTCTTCTATTACAATTTGTTCGACAGATTGCTGAAGCTCCATATCCAAGGTTAAAACTAAATCATTGCCTCGCTGCCCAGGCGTTTCAATAGGTTGATCTATCAAACGTCCAGATCCATCAAGGACATGTTCTAAAACTTCTTTTTCGCCCCTTAATACATCTTCATACTGTTGCTCTAATTGACTTGTTCCAACTTGGTCACTGCGATAATATCCTCTTGATAAATAATAATCTACATTATCTCTTTGTATCGAACCGACATTACCAAATATCTGTCTAAAACTATTCCCATATACATAGTTCCGTTCTGCGTCCCTTATAATATCTACTCCAGGCAACTCAGATAAATGTTCTAGAACTCTAGCCGCTTCCACGTAAGTTACATCGGTGACCCGTTGAGGTGTATGAGCAAAGCCCCTATCAAACTCCCTTTTTATAGAAATTATTTCCATATCTTCTGTTGATAACTGCTCTAAATGCTCCTCTGAAATTCGATCCAGTTGCAAACGATAAACAGCCATATGGTCATTATCTAATTCAGCAATTTCTTCCTGACTGACAAGGTTAACTGCCTCTTCAGGGTAAGTCAATATCCAGTAGTCTTTCATATCGCGTTCAGTAACTTTACTCGTGTCAACTTCAATTAATTCATTTAAACGCCTTGCAACGCGAAGTTTTTCATCATTTGAAACATTCCTATTCGTATAAGTCAACATCAAGACAAGCCTATTTTCAACAATGGCATGGCCGTTCCGATCATACATAATTCCTCTCGGTGCTTCATTTTTTGCTATGACATTAACAGTACGTTCAAGTTTTTGTTGGTATTGTTCTCCTTGTACAATTTGAACAACTCCTAAACGTAAAATAAGAGCAGAAAATAACAAAAAAACGACAAAGAAAAGAATATTTAAACGGATAGGTATATGAGTTTTTTTCTTTTTTTTGCTCATTTAAAACCTTCCCTTTCGTAATTAAAATTGAATCATAAAACCATTATCACTATTTAGTTTGTAAAATGTCGGTCGCTTTTCTTTCGCTTCGCTGTAAAGCAACTGACCTCAATCACATCATGTTACGCTTCACCGAGAAAGCAACATGCGGCTTTGCGACGAGTAACCGCAGGAGCACCTTCTAACGAATTTTAGAGGCTCACTCAAGAAAAGCGACCGAGCATTCTTTTTCAGACAAAATGATTCATCTTTTTATTATACTAAAAAATATAAGAATAGACACCTACTAAATAGGTGCCTTTATTGAATATACAATTATGAATTTTTACCATAAAAAACTTCGAAGCCCTCGCCCCCGCCAACTCAAAACTCAAAACTCAACATTCAACATTCAACATTCAACACTCAAAACTATAGAAGCATCATCGATTTATCCCACAAAATTTGTAATTTTTAATTTTGAATTGTAAATTGTACATTCAATTAAACAGTTGAACCATCATTATCTCCCTCACCTAGCTTTTTATTTCTAGGCAGTGAATATTCCTCTCCACCCTCGTCCGGCTTTTCAATATCCACTTTTCTAATGAATAAATAAAGGATTAAATGACCGGCTCCGAGTACTAATAGTAGCATCGGAATGCCTTTCTCTTCGTTAAATAATGTCACTGTCAAAAGGAACAATAAAATCGAAAATATTCGGCCACTATTTAAAAACAGCTCTCTAACCACAATATATTCGACCCGCATTTCCGCTGCCTTCCAGCCTTTTCCGATTACATCATAAGTTAAAGAGATATAAGGAACGAGTAAAATTGGATAAGAAATAGAAATAGCTACCCCGTACATAATTAACCTTGTAAAGTTAAGTTCAAACACGATTAAAAATATAGCTAAATATAAACCGATCCCACCTAATAATATAGCTTTTTTTCGGAAATGAGGTTTTATAAATCGGCCAACTATATAATAAGTAACAAAAGAAACGGCTGAAGCTACAAGGCCATATGTACCAATCGCTAACTCACTATTCGTTGCAATATATACCCAGACTACGATTACAAAAACAAAGGTCCCTTCACGCAATCCTTGGAAAAAGTGAGCATGCAATATATGTCTCCAGTTCGGGCTATTTTTACGCTCCTTCAGAATTCTTTTAAAGTCAAAGGTTCCAGTAGCAGGACGGCGCTTTAAAAAGAAGCTTAAAATGACAGCTCCTACAAAAAGAGTAAGTGATATTCCGAAAATAACTTTATATCCGGTTAACTTCTCCATACTCGTTATTAAAAATCCTGCTAAAATTGGTCCAATCATTCCTGCAAACGATGTTACCAATCCTAAAAATCCATTAAAGAAATCTCTCGTTTCAGGCTCTGTTATTTCAAACGTTAATACATTGAAAGCAAGCCAGTAAAAACCGAAACCAATACCAATCAATGCACCTAAAAGTAATAAGTAACTATTAGCTTTTTCTCCAAGAAATAACACTGTGAAAAAGAAAACGGATAGGAAGGATACTCCTAGCCGTAAAACAATAACTCTGTCAATTTTTTTCGCCCATCTACCGGCTAATATAAAAGTGATCGGTTGCATAACGACAGATGCTAAATTATAAAGCGCAATATGAGTAAATTCTCCAGATTGCTTCCATAAATAAACATTAACAAATGTGTTTGATAAAGCAATACTTAATGCATATAATCCACCAATGATTAAAAGTAGGGTTAAATCACGATTAACCTCTACCTCTCCTAAAAACTTTTTAAAAATTAGTTTCATTTCCGACGCCCCTTTACCATCTCACTCGTAGTTTGGCTCATATTTGCACCGTTATACGAAATAAATGATAAATTTAAAAGCAACGCCTTATTCCACACAAAAAGACTACTCAAAAAATTGAGCAGCCTTTTTTAAAAAAATTATTTTGCACTGTTGTAACGTTTTGCAACTTCATCCCAATTAACAACATTCCAAAAAGCAGAAATGTAATCAGGACGTTTGTTTTGATAGTTTAAATAATAAGCATGTTCCCATACGTCTAAACCTAAAATAGGTGTTTTGCCTTCCATTACTGGAGTGTCTTGGTTTGGTGTACTAGTTACCGCAAGCTTACCATTATCGACAATTAACCAAGCCCAACCAGAACCAAATCTAGTTGCTCCCGCTTTTGCAAATTCTTCTTTAAATGCATCGAAACTTCCGAAAGTAGAATTAATTGCATCTAGAAGTTCACCCGTTGGCTCGCCTCCACCATTCGGAGACATTACTTCCCAGAATAATGTATGGTTAGCATGGCCACCACCGTTATTACGTACTGCAGTACGAATGCCTTCAGGTAAAGCATCTAAGTTGCTGATTAATTCTTCAAGACTTTTATCAGCTAAGTCAGCATGCCCTTCTAATGCGTTATTTAAGTTCGTTACATACGTGTTATGGTGTCTTCCATGGTGAATTTTCATAGTTTCTTCATCAATATGAGGTGCTAATGCATCAAATGCGTAAGGTAATTCAGGTAATGTAAACTTTGCCATTATAAATTCCTCCTCGAGTTCCAAAAATTAATTTTTGTAAATGAATTTCATTTAAGTAAATACATGTTTTAATTACTACTCTTACCACAAGTATTATACTGTTAATTCCTACATTAGCAGATTTACCCTTTCCTTTCAAACAATAAACCTCGACTTTTATATTTTGGTTTATGTAACTACCGCCAATGTTTTTCTAGTTTTTAAACCCTCTTTTACTATACCCAAAAATTAGTTTAAATATGAAAGATTTTTAGCATTTTTTCGGTGTTTGACTTTTATAAATATATAGACATGCTTTTTTCAAATTATGAACTGCTATTTATATTAAAAAACGAAAGGAGGAAACTATGAATGAACTGGGTTGAAGCACTAATTTTAGGCATCGTTCAAGGGTTATCTGAATTTCTTCCTATTTCTAGCTCTGCCCACCTTGTCATTGTTCAAAAGCTACTCAATATCCAAGTAGAGGGGAATCAATTAGAATTTGAAGTATTATTACATTTTGCATCCTTACTAGCTGTGACGATTTATTTCCGAAAAGATATATTCAATATTTTAAAAGGCTTTTTTACTTATTTACTTAAAAAGGATAAAAAATATAGGACAGAATATCGCTTCGGATGGTTAATCATATTTGCTACGCTGATTACAGCAATTTTAGGGAAGCTATTTCAAGATGTACTTGGGAGAAATATAACAAGTCCTGCAACCATTGGAGTTTCATTAATAATAACAGGACTTTTTCTCATACTCATTGAGCATGGTGTAAAGCCTGGGCATCGGACTGTAAAAGAAATGACGTGGAGAGACGGGTTAATCGTCGGTTTCGGCCAAGCACTAGCTGTGTTACCAGGAATATCGAGGGCAGGAAGTACATTAGTAACAGCCTTATGGTGTGGTCTTGAAAAACAAACGGCAATCCGTTATTCATTTTTACTTTCGATACCACTTATTTTAGGAATATCTATTGTGGAAATTCCAGAAATGTCCCCACTATACTTCGAATTATATTTTTATGAAACATTAATTGCGTTTGTGGCAAGTTTCCTTTTTGCAATTATTGGTATAAAATGGCTAATTACTATGGTAAACAAAACGAAACTTTCATACTTTGCCGTTTATTGTATTTGCTTAGGAATTATCGTCTGGTTATTTATTCATGATTCTCAAGTTTTTTAAACGCCATTTTATGGACAAAAACTTGATTTTTGCTGAACAGTTTAAGTCGTCCATTCACATAATCAATATTTAATTGATCATCGAAAAAGACGGTATGCTTTTTATACATGTATATAGGTATACCGTTTGTTTTTATTTGCTCTAGCATTTCAACATCTTTTTGCGAAGTAATAAATAAAACAGGAACTCCATTCACAGCACAACCACATCCATCAGTATCATAAAATAATAGAAGAGCACCTTCGCATTTTAAGTATTCATTTATGTAATTATGCGCCGCTTCAGTAAACAATATTTCCATTCTTTAAACACCTTTCCAAGTTTTACACTAAATTAAAAAACGACCTATATGCTTATATAAATAATAAACACATAAATCGTTGGTTTCAATTAATAAGTTAATGGCGGAGGAAGAGGGATTCGAACCCCCGCGCGGTTTAACCCGCCTGTCGGTTTTCAAGACCGATCCCTTCAGCCGGACTTGGGTATTCCTCCGTTTAAATGGTGGACCCTGTAGGACTCGAACCTACGACCAACCGGTTATGAGCCGGTTGCTCTAACCAACTGAGCTAAGGGTCCTTCTCTTATTTTTTTATGGGGCGACTGATGGGAATCGAACCCACGAATGCCGGAGCCACAATCCGGTGCGTTAACCACTTCGCCACAATCGCCAAAATAATGGTAGCGGCGGAGGGGATCGAACCCCCGACCTCACGGGTATGAACCGTACGCTCTAGCCAGCTGAGCTACACCGCCAAATTTGGCTCCACAGGTAGGACTCGAACCTACGACCGATCGGTTAACAGCCGATTGCTCTACCACTGAGCTACTGTGGAATATTTTTAAGGACAAGATTTATAGTAACATGTAGTTGTTATAATTGTCAACACTTTTTTATTTCCACTGAATGGAACGTTTTTTGTAAGACAAGAAAAAATATAACATAATTTTTTTTGTATAACAAGAGAATTTAAGAAATTTTATATAAAATAATATCATCCACTTTTTTCATACAAAACCCGCATGACGATTAATCATCACCATCTAACATGAAAATTCCGGTCGATTTCCCTCACTGCGCTGTAAAGTTACTGACCTCAATCACACCTTGTGATACTTCTTAGCAAATTCATCGTGCTGCTTTGCGACGAGTAACCGCAGGAGCACTCCGTTCCAGCTTTAGAGGCTTGTTCGGAAAAGTCGACCGTCTTTATTTTCATACAAAATCTTCATGATAATCTCCGTCACCTTCTAATATAGAAATACTAGGAGGTGGCGGCGCCTAACCAACAAACCAACTATCCTAAAAATCTTCTTCTCCGATAACAGCCTCTGCAATATTCACTGCATGGTCACCAATTCTCTCTAAATTACTTACCATATCAACAAAGACAATCCCGGCAGAACCAGTACAATTTCCTTCATTAATTCTTAAAATATGATTTTTACGAAGCTTGCGTTCCATTTTATCAATTTTTTCTTCTTTTAATACTACCGAACGAGCTTCAACGATATCATTATTTTCTAATGCTTTAATTGCTTGTTGTAACGTAGAAATCGTTAAATTAAACATTTCATCTAAATCTTGAATTGCTTTATTTGACATTGTTACTTTATTTGTAATTTGATAGTCAATAAGTTCAACGATATTTTCCATATGGTCACCGACACGCTCAATATCTCTTATTGTATCCATAAGCATCGAGTGCATTTCAGAATCTTGAGCTGATAATGATTTTGCTGATATTAAAACTAAATAGTCGGTAATTTTTCTATCTAAGTTATTAATTGCATCTTCAAACTGAACGGTTAATTCTGCATGTTTCTTTTGTTTTGTTTTCAAATATTGGTTTGCTTCTTGCAAACCTTGTTCCGCAAATTCAGACATTCTTAGTACTTCTTTTTTCGCTTGCCCTAAAGCAATAACTGGAGATTGCTGAATGAACAATGGGTCTAAATGTTGAGCTTTATATTCTATTGCCGAATCTTTACCAGGAATTAATTTTGTTACAATGATTGCGAGTATCGCAACAAATGGTAACTGAATTAAGACGTTAGCTGTATTAAAAATCCCGTGAGCAAAGGCAATTTGCATCGCTGGATTCAAGTATAATTTTTCACTAATATATATAATAAAGTGTGTGTACGGTACTAGTAATAATAAAATAATAAAAGTTCCAATTAAATTAAAAATAACATGTGTTAACGCGGCACGCCTCGCTGCAATAGAAGCTCCGATTGAAGCTAAAATCGCCGTAATCGTCGTACCTATATTATCCCCAAAAAGGACTGGAAGTGCCGCCCACAAATCCATGGCACCTTGATCGTATAAAGTTTGTAATAAACCAATCGATGCTGTCGAGCTTTGAACTGCGACCGTGAAAAAAGCTCCGATAAAAACACCTAATATCGGATTTTCACTCATACTAAGCGTTAAATCAGTGAAAGCTTGCAAGTCTCTTAAAGGTCTCATCGCATCACCCATTAAGCTTAAACCGAAAAATAGAGCTCCAAACCCGAAAATAACTTGTCCATAGTTATGAGCTTTTTTATTTTTAATAAAGAAAATGAAAAAAGTCCCTATAAATATAATTGGTAATGCGTAGGCTTGAATTTTAAATCCGATAATGAAAGCCGTAACGGTTGTTCCGATGTTCGCCCCCATAATAACTCCAATCGCTTGGTGCAATGTCATAAACCCTGCATTTACAAGACCAATTGTTAATACTGTTGTCCCCGTACTTGTTTGTAAGGCAACTGTCACAATAAGGCCTGCAATAACACCCATTATAGGGTTTGAAGTGAACTTATCTAAAATATCTCTTAGTCGATCTCCGGCTACTTTTTGTAGCCCATCTCCCATGAACTTAATACCAAACAAAAATATTCCTAGTCCACCTAAAAACATAAAAATAATTGATTGTACGTCCAAAACGCTCGCCCCTTCAAATGTTTATATGTGTTTCGACAATCCTCTACAATCGTACTGTTCAAATGTTGATTGATTATTAACCTTTTGTAAAGATTTTGTAAAGATTTTAAATACATGTTGCACTTATTAATTAAACAAGCTTGCCTTATTAAGCGAAGCGAAAGAGGTTGGCCGGCATTCACATTGTAGATATGACGAAAAATCTTCATGAACATTTTATATGAAAATTAATTAACAATCCTAAAATGTTAACTTGTTCATTAGCATAGGATTCGTTAAAATATACACTAGTCAATTAGTTAGAGAAACTTAACACAAAGGAGATAAATATGAATATATTTCAACAATTTATTAAAAGTCTATATTCCCCAGAGACGATCGCTAAGTTTCGCTTTCAAGGGATTGGAAAAACGATTTTATATGTATTCCTCTTAATGTTAATAACATTTTCGGTAGCTGCCTTTCACTTAGGGTCTACGGTTTCAACTACAGTTAACCAGTTTCAAGAAGTACTTGAAAACGAACTACCATATTTCGAGCTTAATAATAGTATTTTAACGTCAGATTTAGATGAGCCAATGCACATTCAAATCGATGGGGATAATTTTGTTTTCGATACGACAGGCACATTAACTGCTTACGATGTGGAACAACAGTACAGACAAGCCATTGCTTTATTAGAAACAGAAGCAATATTAATTACTGATGGAGTTAGCGAATCATTTCGTTATCGGGAATTTGGTAACATTAACTTAACAAAAGGCCAACTAGAAGAACTGACTGAATCAATCGTTAGCTTATTACCACTTATTATCAGTATCATAGTCCTTATTTTGTATGTTGTATTAACTGCTCTAAAATACATCGGTATTTTTGTTCTTTCTTTCATAGGTTTAATCCTTAAGAAAAATGCCGGAATTACTATACCATATAAACAGGTTTGGATTTTATCAGCCTATGCAGTTACTTTACCTACTGTATTTTTTGCGATTACAGATTCCCTATACATTTATATTCCATTTTCTTTCACGCTGTATTGGCTAGTGGCAATTATTATGCTCTTTTTAATCTTTAGAGAGATACCAAAGCCTAAAGATGATGATACAATGAACTAAATTTTAAATATGATTTTTAAGTTACATAAGAAAAGCTGTCCCGTAAGTGCCTAACACTCATGGGACAGCTTCTTTTTATTTCTAGACCAATCTAAATTAATACGTTTTTATCCTTCTTCCTCTTTTTTCACAACAATTCGTGTACCATCAACAGCAACAACCTTCACCTTTGTTCCAGCATCTAACCATTGACTATCACTCGTAGCAGAATAATATTTACCTTCATATTTGATCGTTCCAATCGGTCGGAATGGTGTCGTTGTTACAACTTCTTTTCCGATTAGCTCTTTATACGATTCATTTAAAGAATTGTAACCTAAATCTCCGGTTAATCGGTCCTTTAATGTCATCTTACTCCACAAATTTCTTGGCGGAAAAACTTTAATAAATAAAGTAGAAGCACCAGCACCAAGTAGTAACGCCATTGAAACAAGAAAACCGTATATGATGTTCGGAGTTGGAATGGCAATACCTAATATCATCATTAATATTCCCAGTGCTGCTAAAGTCCCATCTGAAACAAACTTACCATCAATCACCAATAGAACTATACCAATAATATAAAGGAGCGCAACCCAAACTCCCATGCCAGAACCAGGTGTAATATGAAAAGAAAAATATGTTGCCATAATTCCAATGCCAATGATTGCAAATATCCCTTTCACCTTAACTAAAAGTTCCCCAAATAAAAATAGACTTCCTAATAAAACGACAAAAAAACCGACGCTCGCTATATTTAATACTTCCATCTCACCACTCCTCATCACATAATCGACTTATCTTAACTTACGAATAGAACAGTACAATGTTTCAAATTTTTTGCGTTAAAAAAGTCAATTTAATCTTCATTATATAACTAAGTATAACTTAGTGTAGGTAAAATATTAAAGTATGAATGTTAATGCAAAAACACGATATGTTCAAAAGTGCCATACGGAGAGTTTTCTTTAATATAATTTGGGAACAATAAAATGAGGTGATCATCATGAAAAAAAACAAAAAGAAATCTGTTGTTAAAAAGAAAGATAACAAAACGACATTCTCTTTCAAACAATTAGAAACCAAAAAACTATCTGTTTAAAAACATACATAAACAGAAAAGCGGAGGTGACTCGATAGGTGTGATAAAAACTGGAACCATCCATCTGAAAGGCGCTTTTTTGCCTTTTAGATGGATGGTTCCAGTTTTCGAAGACCTAGTCACCGCAGCTGGACAACGAAAAGCAATCGCCGTACCAACAATATATTGGCAACGGCGATCTGTCGTTTCGCTTGAGTTATGTTTTAAACCTCTTTCTTAGCCTTTCGTAAACCACCCTTTAATGGCATCAATCAATTCATTAATGATGTCAAGTAAATTAGCTATAAACGATTGTGTTTCTTCCCTGCTTAAAATTTCTCCTAAATTATCACGAATTTTACTTATTTGATTTTGAACTTGATTCCAATCAATATTCAAATCTTTCATGCGGTTAAAGAGTGAAAACAAACCAGCTAACTCCTCATCTGTCAAAGTAATCCCTAGCTCATTTGCTACTCTTTGAATAAGGTCACGAAGTTCTTCATCTGTTGTCACTGGATTTTTTGCTAACTCTTCTTTAATTCTAGCCATTAACTCCGTAGCTTTTTCGAACCCAAGACGATCACCAAGTTCCGCGGTTCGAACCATTTCTTCATTCGCTACTTGCTTTTGTTCTTCTGGGATTTCAATCTCAGTTGTAATTTCATACGCCTTAATAATCCCAGTTAAAGCACCTGTTCCGGATACGTTAAAAGGCGCCGTTACATATATTTCAGCATCTGTAACCCCAGCCGTCACTAAGGCATTGGCATACATCCCTTCAGCAACCCAATTGATATTGTTCGTTGTTACATTAATCCCTGAACCACTATCTAATAATGTAATTTTTGCTGATGATATTGCGCGTGTACCAATTTGTTGTTTACTAATATATTCACCTAAATATTGATGTTCCTCTTCATTAGAAACATAAATTACTTCAACACCTTTTGGTACACCCATTTCAAGTAAGAGTTGCTCCTTTTGTTCTTCACTTAAATCTTTTCCTAAAGTAACAATTACATCACCAACAACCGCATCTCCTAATACAGAATTAGGAAATAAGAGTGCAAACATTGAAAGTAATAAAATTAATAATAGTTTTTTCATAAAGTTACTCCTTTTTAGGCTAATTTCTTCTTTTATCTTTTTGATTATATCCAACTTTCCACTTTCGAACTTTCCCCAAACCAACTAACAACTAACAACTAACAACTAACAACTAACCAACAATTATACAAATTAATCAAACACTTTTTTAAAAAAATTAAAAAGTGCCCTTTTACCTATTTTTCAATTCCCCCATCTATTATTTTCCAATGATAACACTCGGCAATTTTTTTATCATCGGCTTTAATTTCAAGGCAGCAATCATCCACAAGCTACAAATTGTAATTAAAATAACTGCTTTTACAAACATATCGACAACTTCTTCCATCCATAAAGAGAAAAAGATCGGCCCAAATGCCACCCCTAAAAAACGAACCATTGCATATAAAGACACGATGAGACCTCTTTCTTTTCCACCGACTGACGATGTTATTAATGTATTAATACACGGAAGTACAAACCCTAAACCAGCAGCTGCCAACGTTAAGCCGAATATCAACGCTTCGAGGGTATGAAAAAATATAAAAAATACTAGTGCACCTGTTTGTAACATTGCCCCAAGTAATAGTAATTGCTTCATGTAAACATGGTCACTATCAATATTTTTTCCTGTCCAGTACGAAACGACCGTTAATGCGCCTAACGGTATCATAAAAACAATCCCTTTAAAAATTCCGTTTATTTGATAGATCCTCTCAATTTCAAATGATAAAAAGACGAGTAAACCAAATAATATAAACAAACCGATCGCTCCCAAAAACGAAAGCGGAAAAAGCCACCATGCCTCTTTTTTCATTACTTTCAGTAACATTTTTCGATACTTTGTTAGCGAATCATTGCTCCTTTGTTGATCAACTGTTTTTATTGAAAAATATATCCCTAAAAAAGCGACAAGTGAAATGATAAAATAAACATAAAAAGCAGAGTACCAAAAGAATAATGCTGCAATCGCCCCGATAAATGGACTAAAAACTTTCCCTATGCCATTAAATACTTCTAGAGCCCCTAAACTTTTACTACGTTCACTACCTTCAAAGAGGTCACCAACTAATGCCATTGCTAATGGCGCTGTACCACCTGCGCCAATCCCTTGGATAACTCTCCCTACAAGAACCCACTCATAGGGATTTGCCACACCTCTTCCTGCAATAATGGTTATAATGCTTCCTACCATTACAAAACCTAAAGAAATTAAAACTAGTTTTTTTCGACCAAAACGATCCGACAAAAACCCAACAATAGGGATAACGACAGCTGCTAAAATCGAGAAAACCGATAAAAGAAAACCTACCTGTACTGGAGTAATATTGAGCTCTTCTTCCATTAACGGCAAAATAGGTATCAGCATAGAATTACCTAAAACCATCACTAGAGGCAATAATCCTATGATTATAATTAAAAATGATGTTTTTAACTTCATAATTAGACCCTCATTTTTAGTTCTTTTTGAATGTGGACAAGCATACGATTAAGTACAAGCTATCAAATTTTACATACAAAACCTTCATGACGATTAACCATCACCATCTAATATTTAAAAGAACGAGCGATTTCCTTCTCTTCGCTGTAAACTTCTAACGAATTTTAGAGGCTCGTTCAGGATATCACTCGTTCTTTTTTCATACATGCGCTCATGACGAAGCAATATCTAGCTTTTTAACATGTAAAAACTTGAGACGTGACCTATCCAACAAACCAACTAACCACTAACCAACCAACTTACAAATGGAGGTAACTTTATGAAAAAACTTTTTATTACTCTACTTACGATCATCACAATATATAGCATTTATTATGACCTGAATATGGGAACATTACCCCAAATGACTGAGGCTGCCAATTATATAACAGAACAACATACAGGTGAAAGTAAAAGCAAGAGCGAATTAATTGAAGTACAACCCGGTTACACGGTGTTAACCATTGTAGAAGAACTTCATATAGGCCCAGTGAAAGCTTCTATCCAACAAATCGTTTCTGACTTTGAACAACTAAACCCAGGAGCGAGTGCTAGCAATATCCAAGTAGGTAAAAGCTATTTATTTCCGTTATATCAGTAGGTAACTTGTGAAATGATATTATTTTGCTTCCGCCTTGCCAAAAGACGTCGCTCATTGATAAAATAAGAGTAATTTTGAATTATAAATGGGGCTTTCAACAAAAGGTACTCATTTAAGTAATTCTTGAAATTATTTTTAATGACTATAAAAGGGGCGAAAATATTTTATGACCCAGATTGTCCATAGAACTAAAACAAGACCTGTAAAAGTTGGCAAAGATCTTACCATTGGTGGTAATAATGAGGTTGTTATTCAAAGTATGACAACCACTAAAACACACGATATCGAAGCCACTGTCGCAGAAATTTTACGGTTAGAAGAAGCAGGCTGCCAAGTCGTTCGTGTAGCGTGCCCAGATATGAGAGCAGCTGAAGCGATTAGTGAAATTAAAAAAAGAATAAACATTCCACTCGTTGTTGACATTCATTTTGACTATAAGCTGGCCTTAAAGGCGATTGAAGGCGGAGCAGATAAAATTAGAATTAACCCTGGTAATATCGGTAAAAAAGAAAAAGTTGAAGCGGTCGTTAGCGCTGCGAAGGAAAAAGGAATCCCGATACGAATCGGTGTAAATGCTGGATCATTAGAAAAGCGAATTTTAGATAAATACGGTTATCCAACAGCTGAAGGCATGGTGGAAAGCGCACTACATCATATAAAAATTCTGGAAGACTTAGATTTTTACGATATTATCGTTTCAATGAAAGCTTCTGACGTTAATTTAGCGGTTGAAGCTTATGAAAAAGCTGCTCAAGCTTTTGATTATCCACTTCATTTAGGGATTACCGAATCAGGAACATTATTTGCTGGTACAATAAAGAGTTCTGCGGGACTCGGTGTATTATTGCATAAAGGTATTGGCAATACAGTGCGTATTTCATTAAGTGCAGATCCTGTAGAAGAGATTAAAGTCGCTAGAGAACTCCTAAAATCCTTCGGACTTGCAGCCAATGCCGCTACGCTTATTTCTTGCCCGACTTGTGGTCGAATAGAAATTGACTTAATAAGCATTGCCAATGAAATTGAAGACTATATTTCAACCATTAAAGCACCAATTAAAGTTGCGGTACTAGGATGTGCTGTTAATGGACCTGGTGAAGCCAAAGAAGCGGATATTGGTATTGCAGGGGCTAGAGGCGAAGGGTTGTTATTTAGACACGGTGAAATTGTGCGTAAAGTTCCTGAGGATATTATGGTTGAAGAGCTTAAAAAAGAAATTGATAAAATCGCATTAGAAAAAATGCAAAAAAATTAACTTTTTCTCATTAAAAAGAGGCTTATAACTAACTTGGAGCTGTCCTATAAGTGTCTGACACTTATGGGACAGCCGACAGTTAATCTAGCCTCTTTTTTACGTGATTATTTTTCTAAGCTAACCTAGAAAAATGGTGAAAAAAACAACGTTAAGATGATTGAAACTGCACCGATACCAATTGCCCAGTTTCCAAGTCCAGTTGCTCCATTTCGACGAGCAATAAAGCCAACAATTATACCTGCTGCTCCTAAAATCACAGGTAAAAAGAACAATGAAATGATCGAGAGGACGATGGCAAATGCTCCTACCCCTCTACCTTCAGCTGCATGACCGTCTGCAGTTTCGACTTCATTTTCCTCGTCTACATCTTCAGCAAATGGACGCTCCCCAACAAAGCCACGTGTTGGTGCAAACTCAGCAGCCGTTTCTTCCCTATGATCACCATTAGGGTAATCTGCAGAAGTAACACCATTTGGGTTTTCATCTCTCTCTTCATTTTCTAAATGAAGAGAACGATTATCCTGGTTCCTATTGTTTATGTCAGTCATTGTCATCCCTCGCTTTCTTTTTCAGGAGCAGTTTTAGTATTACACTGATGAGCCGCATTATAGATGTTAATGATTTCAAATTAAGGAACGTCTTTTTATGTTATGTTAAACTAAAGCAAGACATTGATTTAGGTTCATAATTAAACAACATTTGGTAGGTGACAACAAAAATGGAAAAACAAATACGCTTAGGACTTGATATTGACGGAACGGTTACATGTCCAACAACATTTATTCCTTATTTAAACAAGCACTTTAATAAAAACATTACATTAAATGATATTACTCAATATGACTTTACCGTTTTATTGGATATTAGTACCGATCAATTTTGGGAATGGATGAACGAACACGAACCGATTATTTATGCAAATGCAAAAATGGCTAGCTACTTCACAGATGCCCTAAAACGCTGGAAAGATTTACACCACTTCACGTATATTAGTGCTCGCGGAAATCATTTACTAGATGTGACAAAGAACTGGTTCCATAGCAACGCGATCCCTTATCACCATATCGAGCTTTTAGGTCAGCACAATAAGTTAGAAGCAATAAAAAAAAATAAAATCGATATATTTTTTGAAGACAAACACGATAATGCTTGTGACATAGCAGAAGAATGTAACATCCCTGTTATTCTAATGGATACGCCTTATAACCGTGATCCAATCCCAGGTCAAGTAATCAGGGTTAAAGACTGGAAGGAAGCTGCTGATTGGGTTAACCAATGGAAATAGAAAAAGGCTGTCCCAAAAGTAAGTGTCAGATACTTACTTTTGGGACAGCCTCTTAATTTAAACTGAAATAATGGGAACTTACATACATTCCTTACAATAACCATATACTTCAAATTTATGGCCGACAATTTTAAAATCGTTCGAATCTCCACTTAATTGATCCATCGGACATAAATGAATATGTTTCGTTTTTCCACATGTTAAGCAAATAATATGGTGGTGATGTTCATCGGTAGAACAACTAAAACGAAATTTCTTTTCTCCTTCTAACTCCGTCATTTCTAATATACCTAATTCAACGAATGTAGATAAATTACGATATATTGTATCAAAGCTCAAGCCCGGATATTCATTTTGCATTGCTTCCAAAACATCTTTGGCAGCAATATATCTTTTTTCTTCAGAAAAGAGCTGAAGCATCTGTTCACGTTTCCCAGTATGCTTGTACCCTTTTTCTTTAAGTATTAGCAATGCTTTTGTGACATCCATAAAGTAACTCCCCCATGTTTCAAAGAAAAGTTTACATATTAACTTTTCCTCTTAATTATAATCGTTATAAGTAATATTATAACAGCAGTCATTACAATTGTACCACCAGGAGCTAAATTTAAATGATAAGCACTTACTAAGCCCACGATTACAGATATTTGACCAAATAAAATAGCAAACAAAAACATTTGCTTAAACCCTTTAGCGATCCGCATACTAGCGGCAACAGGCAATGTCATTAATGAACTTACTAGTAATATCCCTACGATGCGCATTGATGATGCAATCACAAGCGCAACCATAATGATAAAAATGAGGTGTACTAACCTTTTATTAATACCTGATACTACGGCTTGCTCTTCATCGAAAGACAAAAAGAAAAGTTCTTTATAAAATATTATTAATAACGAAATAACGACAATCGTTATGATACCAATTGTCCATAAATCTGAACGTGTAACTGCAATTACACTACCGAATAAATAATTAAATAAATCCGTATTAAATCCATCTGCTAAAGAAATAAAAACGACCCCTAATCCGATACCACCAGAAAGAATAATTGGTATCGATAATTCTTGATACGTTTTATATACAGTTCTTAATTGTTCAATAAGCAAAGCACCTGCTACAGAAAAGGCAATCCCAAGATATAGTGGGTTAAGGGTAGCAAAAAACAAAAAATGTTTACTTAATAAAAGACTAAAAGCGATCCCCGATAACGTCACATGACTTAACGCGTCCGCAATAAGTGATAAGCGTCTAACAACTAAAAACACACCTAAAATTGGGGCTAGAAAGCCGACCATTATTCCCGAAAAAAATGCATTTTGTAAAAACTCATACTGAAGAAAAACAGAAATTATTTCCATGTTATTCTCCTTTCTCTTCATGGTTATGAGAAAGTATATGAACGCCGTGACCATGAAAAGCCGAAAGACCGTGGTTTTTTTCAAATTCATTCGTATTTCCATGGAAATGTAGGTGTTTATTTAAACACGCTACAGCATTAACATGATCCGTCATGCCACTTACATCATGAGTAACTAGCAGTAAAGTAATACCTGTTTTATTTAATTCGGTTAACATTGAGTAAAAATTACTAACAGATTGAATATCTACACCAACTGTTGGTTCATCTAAGATCAACAATTGTGGATCACTAACTAAAGCCCTCGCTATAAATACACGTTGTTGCTGTCCACCGGAAAGTTGACCAATATTTTGCTTTGAATATTCTGTCATTCCAACCATTTCAATTGCTTCTCTCACCTTTTCTTTATGTTTTTTCGTAAGAAAGCGAAAAAGACCGACCTTTCCAAACAAACCCATTGAAACGACTTCAAATACTGAAGCTGGAAAACCACTGTTAAAACTATTTGCTTTTTGAGAAACAAAGCCAATTTTATCCCAATTTTTAAACTTATTTACAGGTTGACCAAATAACTTTACCCCCCCTTGGGCAGGATGAAGCAAACCTAAAATACACTTTATTAACGTTGACTTTCCCGAACCATTAGGACCAACTAAACCTAAAAAGGACCCTTCTTTCACTTTTAAATTAATATTTTCTAATACCGCTCGAGTCCCGTATTGAAAAGATAAATTTTCAATATTAATGACATAATTTTCTTCTTCATTTCCCATAATAATGATCCCCCATTGAAAGATACTAAGAAAAGCGCAAGGCACCTGCTTATCGGCGAAAACCAGTGGAAGGCCTACCCCGCGGCGGTTAGGTTTTAGACCGCAAGGGGAGGACTGAAGTGGTCGAGCCGATGGCGCCTGAAGTTAGACATAAAAAGCGCAAGGCGCCCCACCTTAATTTTAAGAACGATTCCGATTTGATAATTGGTAGTATACACGACTATATTTTTTTTGTAAAACAAACTACCATTTTCATTATAGTATGATTAAATAAAAATAATCACCTTTAATTATTAGGAGGATGTATGAATAAGAAAAATATTGCGCTAATTGATATAGGTTCAAACTCAATTCGCCTCGTTATCTTTAAAATAGATGAACGCGGCTATTATAAAGAAATACAAAATTTAAAAGTAGTAGCCAGACTCAGTAGCTATATCGATGAAAATGGTTATTTAACAAACGATGGTATTTCTAAGCTATTACAATCATTAAAATATTTTCAAGAGGTAACACGTACATATGAAATATCGAAAATAAAATGTGTTGCAACAGCGGCGATTAGGCAAGCTAAAAACCAAGATAAAATTTTAAATAAAGTAAATGCAATGACTGACTTCTCTATTCGAATTTTATCAGAATATGAAGAGGCATTTTTCGGCTATTTAGCAGTCACCAATTCTACAAACATCAAAAATGGTGTGACGATCGACATCGGTGGCGGGAGTACTGAAGTAACTTTATTTAAAGACAGGAAACTTATTCACTTTCATAGTTTTCCTTTCGGGGCTATTACATTAAAGCAACGGTTTATTGAAAATGAAATCCCGACACAGGAAGAAAAAGAACGACTAAAAACATTTTTACGAGAACAGTTTCAATCATTAAACTGGCTTTACAATAGCAATATGCCTCTCATCGGAATTGGTGGAAGTGCGAGAAACCTTTCCTTAGTTCATCAACGTAAATATAATTATCAACTTCGTGGGCTCCATCAATATGAAATGAGTTTTAAATCAATGAACGGTATAGCTCATGAATTAAAAAACATGTCTTTTAAAGAGCGTCAAATGGTTGAAGGGCTTTCTAAAGACCGTGCTGATATTATCATTCCTGCAGCAGAAGCGATCTGTACGTTAATGGAAGTTACAAAAGCACCTCAATTTATTATGAGTAATAAAGGGTTAAGAGATGGATTGTTTTACGAAGAGCTTTTCCTGCAATTAAATATCGAAAACTTTCCTAGCGTTGTTGAAGAAAGCTTTTATCAATTAAATCAAGAATACGAAATCAACATTAATCATGTAAAATACTTATCGAATATCGTAAATCAGCTTTACCATGAACTTAAAGATTACTTTTACCTTACGTTAACTGAAGATGATTTACGTTTACTGTTATTAAGCTGTCGAGTTCTATATATCGGAGAATTTATAAATCATGAAACGAGTAGTGAAAATACTTTTTATCTTTTAACAAATAAAACGATTGAAGGTTTAACACATCATGAACGATTAAAGATTTCCTTAATTGCTTCGTTTAAATCCAAAAACGTGCTACTTTCTTACATTGAAAATTTTAAAAATTGGTTTACAGAAGAGGAAGTTATAAAGTTGGAGTTATTAGGTGCAATGCTAAAATTTTCATATGCCCTAAATTTAACGAGACGGGAGCTTATTACAAAGGTTAACGTATTCGAATTTGCTCCCAAAGATGAACTTAAGTTGTCTCTCACCTATAATTCTGAGCCATACTTTGAACAAGCCAAAGCTCAAAAATATAAAAAGCATCTTGAAAGGGTCTTAAAGAAACGGGTCGACCTCATGTTCCGTGGTCTCCAATAGTTTCATTTTAAGATTGGTTCTTTTTTGCCAGTTTATTTTTGGAAAGGTTGATATTTATGAAAAAGCGAAGTAAATCTTTAAACAATTACATCGATATCAATAACCCTAATTTTTACAATAATCGAGAGCTGAGTTGGCTTAAGTTTAACGAAAGAGTATTAGAAGAAGCCGTTGATGAACGGAATCCATTATTAGAACGCCTTAAATTTGTTGCAATTTTCAGCTCCAATCTCGATGAATTTTTTATGGTTAGAGTGGCAGGCTTAAAAGATCAAGTAAAGGCAGGCTTTAACAAACCAGAAAATAAAGCAGGATTAACCCCTAAACAGCAAATCGAAAAAATATCAAATCTAACTCATAAAATTGTCGAACGACAAGACAACTTATATACAAAAACACTGCTTCCGAAGCTTTATCATGAAGGCTTTCAATTTTTATCGATTGAAGAATGTAATAGTGAACAACTTCAATATTTACAGGGACGGTTTGAAACTTATATATTACCCGTGCTGACACCGATGGCGATTGATGCATATCGCCCTTTTCCGATGCTTTTAAATAAAAGCTTGAACTTAGCGGTTTTAGTAAAGCAGCAAGATGATCAAAAAGAAAAGTTAGCGATCGTTCAAGTCCCTAGTGTTCTAAACCGATTTATTCCCCTTCCATCTGCCAATGGAAAAAGTCAGTTTATCTTGCTCGAAGATGTGATAAGCCATTTTATTTATAAATTGTTTAGTGGTTTTACCGTATTGAATGTTTCTCCATTTCGAATAACGAGAAATGCTGATTTAACTTTACACGAAGAAGGCGCAAGAGATTTATTAAGGGAAATTGAAAAAGAATTAAAAAGACGGAAATGGGGTGCTGCGGTTCGTCTTGAAATGCAAGGGAATAAGATGTCAAATAAAGTATTAGCATTTTTATTAGACGTTTTAGACCTGAAACAGCACGATGTTTACTCATTTAATAGCCCTATCGATTTAACCTTTTTATTTAAGTTTTATTCAACGATCGGAAAAGAACATGATTATTTAATGAATGAAACTTTAATACCACAACGTCCTAAAGATTTATCGATTGATGAAAATATTTTTGAAGCAATTTCAAAAAAAGATATTTTTTTACATCACCCATATGAATCTTTTCAACCGATTATCGATCTCATTTCTATTGCGGCAAATGACCCTCATGTTTTAGCCATTAAACAAACATTATATCGGGTTAGTGGCGATTCACCGATTATCCATGCATTAGCTCAAGCTGCCGAAAATGGAAAACAAGTCACTGTTCTTGTTGAATTAAAAGCACGTTTTGATGAAGAAAATAATATTCAATGGGCCAAAAAATTAGAGAAATCTGGAGTTCATGTAATATATGGAATTACTGGATTAAAAACACATAGCAAAATCACTTTAGTCGTTCGTCACGACAAAGACTGTGTTCAACGGTTCGTGCATTTAGGAACTGGAAATTATAACGATTCTACCGCAAAGCTTTATACTGATATGGGGCTTTTAACATGTAATGAAAAGTTCGGAATCGATGCAACTAATTTCTTCAACTATTTAAGTGGGTTTAGTGACAAACCAAAATGGAACTACTTATCAACAGCGCCATTTGAAATTAGGGACACGTTCTTACAATTAATCGAAGCTGAAATTGCTTATCATGAACAAACTGGAAACGGAAAAATTATCGCCAAAATGAACTCATTAACTGATAAACCAATAATTATAAAGCTATATGAAGCAAGCCAAGCTGGAGTGAAAATTGATTTAATAATTAGAGGGATTTGTTGCTTAAGACCTGGTATTAAAGGGGTAAGCGAAAATATCAATGTTCGCAGTATTGTTGACCGCTTTTTAGAACATAGTCGTATCTTTTATTTTCATCACGGTGGAAAAGGTGCCCTTTATTTATCTTCGGCTGACTGGATGACCCGTAACATGGAAAAACGAATTGAAATCTTATTTCCTATTGTAGATGAAACTTTAAAAAAGCGTGTAAAACATATTTTAGATATTACGTTGCAAGATAATGTAAAAGCACGTGAGCAAGATAAAGAAGGCAATTATAGTTATGTAAAAAAGAAGGAAACAGATCTAGATATCCAAAGTCAATTAGTTTTTTACAATATGGCTTCTAAATGAGCTGAACAAAAAAGCATATAAAAAGGTGTCCCTTAACGTCAGCTCACTCAAGAGATAACTGATACATTAATAAGGGACACCACTTTTAAGACAGTTAATATTTTCAACTTGCGGATACTCTCGACCTTAACGCTTTCCAAATAACCCCTTGTTTCGGCGAAAAAAAGAAGGCTAAACCGAATAAAATCGAAGCAACGAGCACAATAGTTGATCCTGAACTGACATCAAAAAGTACCGAATAGTATAGACCAACCACTCCGGAAATCACACCGAAAATTGCCGCCAAAACGAGCATAATCGATAAACGATCCGTTAGTAAATACGCTGTTGCCCCCGGTGTAATAAGCATTGCAACGACAAGAATAATTCCAACCGTTTGTAAGGATGCTACTGTAACTAACGATAACAATAACATAAGCATATAATGAATAAATTTCACAGGAAGCCCTGTCGCTTTAGCCATGGTTGGATCAAACGTACTTAATAATAATGGGCGATAAAATAAAATAATCATCACTATCACAAAAATGCCCATGCCGAACGTAATCCATAAATCGGTTCTTGATACACCGAGTACATTACCGAATAAAATATTCCATAAATTTACACTCGTTCCTTTTAAAGTTGAATTAAGTACAACCCCTAATGCAAAAGCTGCTGTGAATAATATCCCGATCGCGGAGTCATCCTTTATCCTACTATTTTGCGATATATAGCCTATTCCTAATGCGGTTAAAACACCAGTGATTACTGCTCCTATAAAAAAGCTCGCACCGATCATATAAGCGATGACTATACCTGGTAAAACCGCATGGGATATCGCATCCCCCATAAGAGCCATTCCTCTTAAAATGATAAAACAACCGATTACTCCACAAATAATACCTACTAAAATAGCTGCAATTAAAGCATTTTGTAAATATTGATACCTTGAAACTTGATCAATAAAAGTCATGATTTGTTGCATTAATTGCTCACCACCATCATGTTGTCATTACTATCGAATAATGTGATACTTCCTTTATACGCTTTTGAAAGTATTTCTGGCTTATAAACGTCGGCGACTTTTCCTGCACCTACTAATTCTTGGTTTAATATTAAGAGATGGTCAAAGTATTTCTCTACCTTACTTAAATCATGGTGAACAACAAAGATCGTTTTTCCTTCACTTTGGAGCTGTCGTAACAAGTCAACAATAATATTTTCCGACGTAGCATCAATTCCGACGAAAGGTTCATCTAAGAAAAACACATCTGCTTGTTGAGCTAATGCTCTGGCAATAAAAACTCTTTGTTGTTGTCCGCCTGACAGTTGACCAATTTGCCTTTTAGCAAACTCTGTCATACCAACTTGTTCAAGAGCGTCTTTTGCAATTTGTTTATCTTTAAAACTAGCTTTTTTATACCAAGGAATAAATGCATACCTTCCCATTAGCACTACATCTTCTACTATTACAGGGAAGTCAAAGTCAATTGAGCTTCTTTGTGGTACATAGGATATTTTTTTGCGCATTTGTTTTATTGATTTGCCAAAAATCTCAACTTTGCCAGCAAATTTTTCCAATCCCATAATTGCTTTAATTAACGTTGATTTCCCCGCCCCATTAGGACCAATAATTCCTATAAGTTGACCACGCTGAAAGCCGAAGCTTATATTTTTTAATGCATGATGACCACCATAGTTTACAGAGAGACGCTCAACACTTATTTCAGGTTGGTTAGCCGTCATCGATTGTTCCTCCTTTAGAATTTAAAAAGTTTGTTTAAGAAACTTCTTTTGCTTAATGGCAACTTTTTTCGTAAACATAACTCGTTACTTTTTTTAACTTCACCCATTTTTTTATAATCAAATTCAATATATGATTAATAATATTCATTTGTGCATATCATATTGCCTATAAGTTAAAAAGTTTCCTAAAGGAAACTTTTTAACTTATAGTAAATTATATTAGTTACTCTAAACAATTGCAATTATTATTTTTTTAGAAATAACCCATTAAATTTCAACGATAATTCTTCGGATATTTTCACGTTCCCGTCTAATAAACATAATATAAATTTGACTAATTTATTAGATAGGAGCGGTACAAACATGAACCCTTTTATTATACAAATGGTAAACCATAAGCTTAATACAATTAATAAAAATGAATTACTGCAATTAGCTCAACAGCACCAATTTAACATAACCGAAAACCAAGCTAAAAGTATCATTACTATTTTACGTTCTGAAACGATAGATGTAACAAACCAAAAACAACGAGACCGACTATTAGCAAAACTAAAAAGACAAGTCGACGCAAAAACTGCAAAACAAGTAAACGAAATGCTTAGCCAGTATGATCAATATTTATAATGTGAAATTTACAATTTAGAATTGTGTAGGTAGTGACTTGGAGTTCGGAGTTTGGAGTTTTGAATTTTGGCTTTTAGTTTTTGTAGGTTATGCTTCGGAGGTTGTTGGCTTTTGACGTTATGTTTATTTATAAGCTATGGTACATGCTCGAGCATTTCTTTTACGATAGGAAAAAAGAGGCTGGGACAAAACAAAGTGTCAGACACCGCTAGACACCGAATATAGACATATGATAAATCTTTACGTCTATATTTAGTAGGATCCGCGTGGTGTCAGACACTTTTGTCCCAGCCTCTTTGTTTAGGCCATTATTTTTTGTTGAAGTTCTGGATCGAATTTTTTATTTTTTAACATTTCGATCTCGTGCTTATAAGGTGGTTTTTTATCTTTCTTATCCTCACCTACATAAGGAGTTTCTAATATTTTCGGTATATTCGTTAATTGTGGATGATGTACAATATAATTTAATGCTTCAAAGCCAATATGACCGAAGCCAATGTTTTCATGGCGGTCTTTTTTTGCACCACACTCATTTTTACTGTCATTAATATGCAACACTTTTAAACGATCTAATCCAATGATCTTATCAAAGTCATTAAGAACTCCATCAAAATCTTCAACAATATTATACCCGGCATCGTGAACGTGACAAGTATCCAAACAAATTGATAACTTCTCGTTTAATTGAACGCCACTAATAATTTCAGCTAATTCTTCAAAGCTTCTACCACATTCGGAACCTTTGCCTGCCATTGTTTCTAATGCAATCTGGACTTCTTGATCTTTTTCTAGAACTTCATTTAAACCTGTAATAATTTGCTTGATGCCAGCTTCCGCACCTTCTTTAACATGAGCCCCAGGGTGTAAAACAATTTGTCTTGCCCCGATTTCATGAGTTCTTGCAATTTCTGACTTCAAGAAATTTACCCCTAATTCAAACGTTTCTGGCTTAATTGAATTTCCGATATTTATGATATAAGGGGCATGAACGATAATCTCATCAATCCCGTGCTCTAGCATATGTGCTAAACCAGCAGGAATATTTAACTCTTCGATCGGTTTCCTACGTGTATTTTGTGGTGCACCAGTATAAATCATAAACGTATTTGCACCATATGACACTGCTTCTTCACTAGCAGCTAGAAGCATTTTTTTACCACTCATTGATACGTGTGATCCTAGTTTCATCCTCTAGATTTCTCCTTTGTTATCAACTATTTCTTTTTGTTTATACGCCTATTTCTCTTCTCTTGTTTTTCTTGTTGCCATTTTGCCTTTTTCTTATATCCGGGTTTGACACTTTTCGGTTTTGCTTTTGCTTTCCCACCCGTAACAGGAGTAGTCTTCCCCTTTTTAACTATAACAGAGCTTGTAGTATTCTTTCTAACTTTACGCTTAAACTTATTTTCAAGCTCAACCCATTCACCGTTTTTCAGGTCTACAAAAGAAAATTGAATTTTACGATCCATCAACTTTTGAATAGCTTCTTCATCTTTTTCTTCAAAAATAGATAGCGCAATTCCTGATTCACCCGCACGTGCCGAACGCCCAACACGATGCACATACCAGTCGAGGTCATTTTTCGGGAGTTCATAATTAATAATATGAGTAACCCCTTTGATGTCAATTCCTCTTGCAGCTAAATCGGTAGCAACTAAATATTGAACTTTTGCAGCGTTTACTTCTTTCATCACTTGCTTTCTATGGCGAGGATTAAGTCCACCATGAATTCGATCAACATTTAATCCAGCCTGTAACATCGCATCTGCAATTTCATCAACTTGCTCTTTTTTATTAGCAAAAATAATCGCAAAGTAGGGGTTATATTTCCGAGCAACATCAATAACGAGTTTAATTTTATCTCTGTGTTTTGCAGGTAGTAGATAATGGTCAATTTTTTCAGCCGTTGTTTGTGCTGGATCTACTTGAACATGCCTTGGATTATTCATATATTTCTTTAAAAATGGTTGTAGTTTTTCTGGTATTGTTGCAGAGAAGACGAGCATTTGAAGCTCTTCGCCCATACGCGAAGCAATTTTATCTACTTCCTCAATAAAACCCATGTCGAGCATTTGGTCAGCTTCATCAACAACTAATATTTCAGAAGTATACACTTTTAACGCCTGTGCTTCGACCAAGTCATAAATTCTTCCAGGTGTTCCTACGACAATTTGTGGTTGAGTTTTTAACTTTACAATCGTTCTTAACCGGTCAGTCCCACCAACAATTAATTTAGCCGTCATTTCATCTGAAAACTGAAGAAGCTTTTCTAACTCAGTATAAATTTGCGTTGCTAACTCTCTTGTTGGGGCCGTTATCACAGCTTGTACTTCATCTTTTGTTACATCTATTCTTTCTATAATTGGAATCAAAAACGCTAATGTCTTCCCTGAACCGGTTTGCGATTGACCTATGACATCTTTTCCTGAAACAATTGCAGGAATTAACCTTTCTTGAATTTCAGTTGGCATAAAAAAGCGTTGTTCATTTAACCCTTCAATTATAAATGGCTTTAATTGAAACCTTTCAAAATTGGATTTCTTCATCATTTAAATTCTCCTACCTTTAAATACTCTAATTTAATGAATTTCATCATTCATTATTTTCGTCCCTAAGACCAATATATAGTTGCACCAAAACACTTGCAACTATATATTGTTTCATGTGACTCTTTTTGGTAATTATGAAATTCAATTAATTGCTTAAAGTTTTATGTATTGTGAAACTAATTTTAGGAACACATAATCAAATTATCCTAGACATAATACTATACCATTCTTTTCGTAAAATCAAAATCAACTACGAATTACACCCTTATCAATTATTGTTAGTAGCACCACCGTCTATATACATGCATATACCTAATTGTAGAGGAATATTGTTTATGAAAGGATGGAGCCTATGTATCCAATGCCAACACCACAAATGCCACCAATTACTCCAACAACACCATTTGCTTCTCAAGGGATGATGCAAGGAGCTCAACACTTGAGCAGAATGCCTCTTCAACAAGGCGCCGCCATCGGAGGACAATCCGGTGGATTACTTGGGAAGTTACTAGGGGGAGCACAAGCTGGAGCTGGAGGCGGTGGTTTAACAAATATAGTCGGAATGCTACAAAATGCTCAAAAAGCAATTGGAATTTTTCAACAAGTTAGTCCTTTAGTTCAACAATACGGACCGTTAGTTAAATCTTTGCCTGCACTTATTAACATAATGAGAAGCAATGGAAATGAAGATGATGAACAAAAAACTGAAGCATCAACTCCAAATGAAAGTAATAGTGAAACAAAGTTAAAGACAGAGCAAGTAAAAAAGAAAAAAACGACTAAAAAGAAAGGGAAACAAAAAAAATCCCAAGCTAAAAAAATGAGCACCCAAAAAACTAATTCAACTGAAATAGGCAATGGTATACCAGCACCTAAACTTTATATTTAAAAAAGATCATTTATGAGAGTCCTATCATAGTTCCATGAAAATGTCGGTCGATCTCCATTAGAGAGCTGTTAATCTTACAACATAAGAGGCTTGTTTAAGAAATCGACCGACAAATTTTTTATACATATTATAGTTATATTAGGACATATTATAGTAGTAGACAGGAGACAGTGAATTGTTGTAAAATTTTTCTTTTTCGCATAAATGTGTTATAATATTTACACCCTCAAAAAAGATCTGCATAGTAAAACCTTATATATTTACATATTATGCTTCGCTTCATTTTAACTATTCTCCCACAATACAATTTAAAGTGAACTTCATAAACATAAGTTTATTTTTTTGGAGAATACTGTTTGCTGTTTATGTTTAATAAAACGTTTGGAGGTATGCTCATGTTCAATGTAGGTGATCACGTAGTCTATCCATACCACGGTGCTGGAACAATTCGAGATATTGAAGAAAAGGAAGTTTTAGGAGAAAAGTTATTATATTACGTATTGTACTTTCCTCTTAATGATGTCACACTAATGCTTCCAGAGGATAGAATCGATAGTTCTGGTTTAAGAAAGGTTATTGAAGAAAATCAACTAGATGAACTAATTTATGCTCTTCAAAACGGAATACAGACGAAGAATGAAAATCCAAAACAATATTCAAGAGAAAATGAGAATTTATTAAAATCAGGAAATATTATCGACGCTGCTCACGTAGTAGCTAACTTAAGTTTAAAAGAACATGAACGTACAAATGGACTTCATATTCAAGATCGTAAAAACTTAGATAAAGCAAAACAGTTTCTCGTAAGTGAACTTATGCTTGCTAACGATATGACAGAAGAAGAAGCTTACGAATTCATTGATAAATACGTCCAAATCTCCCAAGGAGCATAGTCTTGAATAGGCAAATCTTGATGGACCGAAACGCTCGAGAAGCTAGGCAGTGGAGCTAGACATAGAAAAGCGGAGGGGACTTGAAAGGTCCGACAAAAACTGGAACCTTCCATTACATTTCCCTGCATCAATTTATCACTTTGATGCAGGGATTTTTCATATACTATCAACAATCGGTATTAATCCACTGCATTGGTGTAGCTTCTTTCCACTTACATACATCTCTCTGCATCAAACCATCACTTTGACACACTTAACTTCTCCATGCACTTACATTTATTCACATCCATCTCTGTTTTCTACGCAGTTTCTCCATTCACTTACATCTCTCTATATAACTTCTCTTTGATTGCATAAAAATAAAAGTTTAATTTATAATGAGAGGAAGATATTCATTTGAATTTAAACAAGGAGGTTTTCCTACAGTGGAAGTTTTAAAAATCTCTCCCCGTGGATATTGTTACGGGGTTGTTGATGCTATGGTTTTAGCAAGACAAGCTGCCAAGAACCTAGATTTACCTAGACCTATATATATTTTAGGAATGATCGTTCATAATAAACACGTAACTGATGCATTTTCTGAAGATGGGATTATTACACTTGATGGTGCTAACCGTCTAGAAATATTAAAAAAGGTTGATAAAGGAACCGTTATTTTTACTGCTCACGGTATTTCTCCAGAAGTTCGAAAAATAGCAAAAGAAAAAGGACTGACAACCGTAGACGCAACGTGTCCAGATGTAACCAAAACTCACGACTTAATTAAAGAGAAAGCAAACGACGGCTATGAAATCATCTATATCGGTAAAAAAGGACACCCTGAACCAGAAGGAGCAATCGGAGTTGCTCCTAACCATGTTCATTTAGTTCAAAATGAAGACGATGTCGATCAACTAAAGATTACTAGTGATAAAGTCATCATCACTAACCAAACGACAATGAGTCAGTGGGATGTATCTCATATTATGAAGGCGGCTATTGATAAATACCCAAAGTCAGAAATTCATAACGAAATTTGCCTTGCTACTCAAGTTCGTCAAGAAGCCGTCGCAGAGCAAGCTAAAAATGCTGATTTACTTATTGTCGTAGGTGACCCTAAAAGCAATAATTCAAACCGCTTAGCACAAGTTTCACAAGAAATTGCCGGAACACCAGCTTATCGTATTTCTGATGTATCTGAGCTAGACATTGAATGGTTAAAAGGCATAAAAAAAGTCGCAGTTACTAGTGGCGCATCAACACCAACTCCGATTACGAAAGAAGTCATTCATTATTTAGAACAGTTTGAGGAAAATGATCCAGCAACATGGAAACTTGAAAAGAAGGTTCCTCTAAATAAAATCTTACCTAAAGTAAAACATTAATGAAGACTCGCCAAAAAACAGTATAAGCTAAGATAATATTAAAAAACGGGCTTAAGCCCGTTTCTTTACATCAATGAATTTCATAATTCATGATTCTCGCCACTAAGATCAATATAGTTGCGTGATATGGCTCATTTTTGGTAATTATGAAATTCACTCACATAAAAGTAAATGGATCAGTGTTGATTTTAGAAACTATAATCTTCGTGTCATATTTATTATCACGAACGAAGTTTTCTAAAAAGGAGCTTACTGCTTCTTTCATAACCTTCTCGACATTATGACCTGGATCAACGATATTTAAGCCATCCATCATTGCATCATGAGCCACATGGTAGTACATATCTCCAGTCACGAATACATCTGCACCTTTAAATAATGCCTGTGATACATATTTGTTTCCATCACCGCCTAAGACCGCAACTTTACTAATCTTAGTGTTCATATCGCCTACCACTCTTAAACCGTCTACTTTAAAGGCTGTTTTAACGAACAAAGCAAACTCTTTTAAAGGCATTTCATTTTCAAGGTAACCGATTCTTCCTAATCCAAGTTGTTCACCTTTATTATGTAATGGATAAATATCGTAGGCAACCTCTTCATATGGGTGAGCTTTGATCATTGCCGATATCACTTTGTTTTGCAATGGAGCAGGAAAGATCGTTTCTATTTTTATTTCATTCACTCTTTCTAACTTTCCTTGTTCACCAATAAACGGATCGGTCCCAGCTTCTGGTTTAAACATCCCTGTTCCTTCTGAATTAAACGAACAATGACTATAATTCCCAATATACCCTGCACCAACCCTTCCTAGCGCTTCTCTAACTTGTTCAGCATGTTCACTAGGAACAAATACGACTAGTTTTTTCAAAGTTATTTCTGTCGTTGGTGCTAAAACATCAACATTTTGTAAACCGAGTTTTTCTGCCATTAAATCATTTACCCCACCTTTGGCGACATCAAGATTAGTATGGGCAGCATAAACTGCGATATTGTGTTTAATTAACTTTTCGACAATTCTTCCATATGGGCGATCTGTAGGGATCGATTTTAACGGACGAAATATAATCGGGTGGTGAGCGATGATTAAGTCTACCCCTTCTTCAATCGCTTCGTCCACTACGGCTTCTAACAAATCTAGAACTACCATCACTTTATTAATGGGCTTATTCAAAGTACCAACTTGCAAGCCAATTTTATCTCCTTCAACAGCTAATGATTTCGGTGACCACGATTCAAACGCTTGAATAATTGCTTGACCGTTTGCTAATTTTGCCACTTTAAAACCTCCTCTACCTCGTTTATTTTCTCTAATAATTGCTTTTTCTTTTCGACTACTTCATTTGTTTGTTTTGCTTTTTCAAACTGTTGGACAATTTCCTTCCATGAAGTTAGCTCACTTTTCCACTTTTTCAAAAATATATCGCTTCTTTTTTCCATTAAAAAAGGACCTAGCAATAATTCTAAATTACGTTTTTCTTCACTATAAGGTGAATTTCCTTCTCTATCGGCTGTTAAAATTTCATAAATAACTCCATCTTCTTCAATGATCTCTTCGTTTATAAGTATCCAATTGTTTTCTTCAAGCCATACCCTTATTTGGTTAGCTGCAACATTCGGTTGTAAAATTAACCGTTTTATACCTGGAAGTTTTTCTCTCCCGTGCTCTAAAATTGATACTATTAAAGGACCTCCCATTCCAGCAATAGTAATAACATCTACTTCACCTTTATTGAGGACTTGTAACCCATTTCCTTTTCTTACAGAAATTTCATCTGTGTAATTTAATTTCCGAACTTGTTCAACCGCAGACTGAAACGGTCCCTCATTCACTTCTCCAGCAATGGCCGACGTAATTAAACCGTGCTTTAATGCGTAACATGGTAAATATGCATGATCTGAACCAATGTCAGCGATCGTACTCCCAGGTGGAATTTGCTCAGCTACTAATGTTAATCGTTTTGATAAATTTGTTTCATTCATCTCAAAATCACCTTTACTAATTTATGTATTATCTATTTAATCTTAATCGTTCTATTTGTTATATGCAAACAAAAAAAGGCTGGGACAAAAGTGTCTGACACCACGCGGATCCTACTAAATATAGACGTAAAGATTTATCATATGTCAATATTCGGTGTCTAGCGGTGTCTGACACTTTGTTTTGTCCCAGCCCTTTTCTTTAATTTGCAACTTCTATTAAGTATTCAGCGATCGCTTCGGCATCAGATTCTGGGAAAGCTGGCATTCCTGGTATGCCATAATCTTCTCCACCTTCATGAATGATTGTCATAATTTCTTCTTTAGAACGACGATCACCAATGCCAATTAAGTTACCCATTGGACCATCAAAGCTTCCCCCATGACAGCCGATACACGACGCTTGATAAGCTTGTTCACCTAGAGCCATAGGATCCGATGTATCGACGGTTTCTTGTGTCTGCTGTTCTTCCACCGCATCTTCACCCTCAAGAGCTAACCTCTCTTCTTTTTGGGTCACACCGATAAAAGATAAACTAATCATAAGTATTAAACCTACTACTGCAATTGCAGCAAATGGAAATAAAGGTTTTCCTTTCATATTGCCACTCCCTCAAAATTATTCAATATAATCACTATTAATAACAAACTAATGTTATTTTACTTGAAAACAAAGGCCGAGAAAAGAGAAATGCATAAATTTATCAAATAAATCTTATATTTCCACAATAAATACAGTATTATATCTCTATCATTGACTAAATAAGTAAAAAATAAAAGACGATGATAAAACCAATAGCACCAGAAATTGTAAAGTACTTCAGTTTATATTTTTTTCCAATAAATAGCCATACAATACATGTAAAAAAAACCGTGAGCATAATTGCTAATGGTTGATTAGGGAAAAGGTAGTCAATGACATCAATCGAAGCTAAAAAAACAATAAGCGCTCCTAACAATATAAAAAAATGAGCAAACCGCTGTTCATACTTTTTCACAAAAAAAGCTAAGAAAAACATTAAACCACTAAAAATAATTACTAAAGCAGTTTGCAAAAGGGGAGAAAAGTCAGTAAAATAAATGACAAGAAATGTTAATCCTAATAAAGTCATTCCAATAACCATAAACAGTAACATCAATAGTTGGTTAGACACGCTAGAGTTTAATTTCTGTTCATTTTTGCCTGTTTCTTCTCCTTCTGTATATAAAGTTAATAAAAAGTTGCAATATTGTTCAGGTAAAAGACGATTTTTTTTCCAATATTTTATTTCATTTATAATAATTTTTTTTCGATCCATCTCCGTCCTCCTAAAAGTGGTGTTCAATTCCAAAATAAAAGGCTTATCCCGATTGGAATAAACCTTTTAATAACTTTTATTCAAGGAAATCTTTTAAACGCTTGCTTCTACTAGGGTGGCGAAGCTTACGTAACGCCTTTGCTTCAATTTGTCGAATTCTTTCTCTAGTTACACCAAAAACTTTACCTACCTCCTCAAGTGTTCTAGTTCGACCGTCATCGAGTCCAAAACGGAGTCTGAGTACATTTTCTTCTCGATCAGTTAAAGTATCTAAAACGTCTTCTAGTTGCTCTTTTAACAGCTCGTAAGCAGCGGCATCTGATGGAGCTAACGCTTCTTGATCCTCGATAAAATCACCGAGGTGAGAATCGTCCTCTTCACCAATAGGTGTTTCTAAAGAAACTGGTTCTTGAGCAATCTTTAAGATTTCTCTAACCTTTTCAGGTGTTAAGTCCATTTCTTCTGAAACTTCTTCAGGTGTTGGTTCACGCCCTAAGTCTTGCAATAATTGACGCTGAACACGAATAAGCTTATTAATCGTTTCCACCATATGAACAGGGATACGGATTGTTCTAGCTTGGTCAGCAATTGCTCTAGTGATTGCCTGACGTATCCACCAAGTTGCGTACGTACTGAATTTATATCCTTTTTCATAGTCGAATTTTTCTACAGCCTTAATTAATCCCATGTTGCCTTCTTGTATTAGATCAAGGAATAGCATTCCTCGGCCGACGTAACGTTTAGCAATACTAACTACAAGCCTTAAATTTGCTTCTGCGAGCCTTCGTTTTGCCTCTTCGTCACCAGTTTCTATTTGTTTTGCTAATTGAATTTCATCCTCTGCAGATAGTAGAGGAACACGACCGATTTCTTTTAAATACATACGAACTGGATCATTGATTTTAATCCCTGGCGGAACACTCAAATCATTTAAATCAAATTCTTCTTCTTTCGCAACTTCTTGCAAATTAGGTACATCCTCAGTTTCGTTTAAAACTTCAATTCCTTGTTCACCTAAATATTCAAAAAACTCGTCGATCTGATCTGAATCTTGATCAAAGCTAGCTAGCTTTTCTGTGATGTCCGCATATGATAAAACACCCCGTTTTTTTCCGAGTTCTACTAATTGTTCTTTTACTTGATCGATTGACATTTCTCCTTCAGCCACAGGGCGAAGCGGTTTTTCTGCCATTACGACCCCTCCTTCCGATTGTTCAACCTTATACATCCAAAGCAACGATGAGTTGCTATTATTAGAGCAGGTATACTTTTAAAATTTATAATTTATAATTTATAAGCACTAATGCTTTAATTCCTTCTTCATTTGAATGATCTCCATGGCGATATTTGCCGCCGATTTATAATCACCTTTACTTTCAGCCTCTTTTCTCGCTCTTTCCTTATTCTCGATCTCGATGACCTTAGGATAGTTTGTGATTTGCCTTATGTAATCATTCAACTCTTGCTCCGACAATTCTTCACTAATTGTCATCATCGCTACTTCAGTGGCTATTCTTGTTAATTTTTCATCATTAAGCCTTTGAATAAATTGACTTGAATTCGGCTCATTCCCTTCTCCATAATAGGCATATAAATGGGCAACAATCGCATGGTACTCATCAATATTAAAGTTACCACCTATTTTTTCTTGAACGGTACAAGCAATGTTAATATCTTTCATCATATAGGCTAAAAGCATTCGTTCCGCATTGTGAAATGCAGGTAAAAGTTTCTTTTCTGTGACAAACTTATTTCTTACACTTGGTACGCTTTGGTGTTCATTTTGTGGGTTGTTTTGCTTTTTTTGTTTGTATAAGCGGTACAACTCTTGTTTTAGTGCATTCAAAGAAAGAGAAAATTCTTGAGATAACTGCCTTAAATAATGGTCTCTTTCAATCGCGTTAGTGAGGGAAGTTATTTCAGAAAGAACATTTTCAATGTATGCGATTCTTTCAGCTTCATTTTGAAGATTCTTCCCTTTTCTAAGAAAATTCATTTTAAATGCCATCGTTGTTTGATTAGCATTAATGACTTCTTTACGGAACTTTTCTGAACCGTATTTTTGTATATAATCATCAGGATCATAACCTTCTGGGAGGTTAGCAACCTTCACATTACAATTATTAGCTTCTAATATTTCAATCGCTCGGTACGTCGCTTTTAAACCAGCATTATCTGAGTCATAACAAATAATAACAGATTCTGCATTTCTTCTAATAAGCTTTGCTTGCTCATCTGTAATCGCAGTTCCTAATGTCGCAACCCCGTTTCGAACTCCAGCTTGCCATGCAGTAATAACATCTACATAGCCTTCAAAAAGGACCGCTTCATTATTTTTTCTCATTTCAGATCTTGCAATATGAAAGCCATATAAGATTTTACTTTTATTAAAAATCTTCGATTCTGGACTATTTAAGTATTTAGGGTGATCATTCCCGATAACTCTTCCTCCAAAACCAATCACCTTTCCATCTTTGTTCCAAATTGGAAACATCACTCGATCGCGAAAACGGTCAAAAAATTTGCCATCAAAATCACGTTTAGCAAGAAGACCAATTTGTTCCATTATGTTTAAAGAAACTTTACGTTTATCAAAAAAGTGAGCTAACGTATCCCACGCATTAGGTGCAAAGCCAAGGGAAAACGTGTTGATCATTTCTGTTGTAAAACCTCTTTCTGTTAAATAATGAAAGGCATCTTTCCCTTGTTCTGTATTCATTAACAGATGGTGATATAGCTTTGCAGCTAATTCACTTCCAGAAATCATTGTATTATTTTCGGTCGACATTTTTGCTGCTTCATTTTGTTGTAATTCCGGTAGATCGATGTTTGTTCGCTCAGCTAAATGTTTCACTGACTCTAAAAACTCATAGCCTTCTATAGCCATAACAAACGAAAAAACGTTACCACCTGCGCCACAACCAAAACAATGATAAAGTTGTTTATCTGGTGATACAGAAAAGCTTGGCGTTTTTTCCCCATGAAACGGACATAAGCCTGTTAAATTACGGCCTTGCTTCTTTAATTGAACGTATTCACCAATAACATCTACAATGTCTACAGAATTTCTTATTTTCTCGACCTTTTCTTCAGAAATTCTATTTCCCATTTTTTTCACACCATTCTTACTCATCATTGTATAAAAGGTTGGAGTATATAATTTCGAGTTTTTTTGCTAAACTCCTTCTAGTTTTGACAAAATTTTTTCAAATTCCTCATAAAACATCAAAATATCTTCATTCTTTATTTTTTTTGGGCCTTTCGTTTTCATCCCTGCCCTTCTTTGAATTTTCCCTAAATGTCTAGTAAACAAAAGTTCATTCATATCCTCTTCAAGAAAAATTTTCCCCCGAGGTGAAATTACGTTAACCCCTTTAGGGAGCAGCAGACCTGCTAACCCATGATCTTGGGTAACAACGACATCACCACGACGACAATGGTTAACTATATACAGATCTGCTTCTTCCGCTCGCGAGTCTACTGTCACTAACTCTGCTCCTAACGACGGATTTATTTCATGTGCGTAGGAAGCAACAAAGACAAGTTTTTTGTTATACTTTTTGCATAGATGACCGATCTCTTCTTTTACAGGACAAGAATCAGCATCGACATAAACCGTCAGAACATCATTTCGCATAATTGATTATTCTACATCTCCTATAGGAATCCTTCTTTTTAATGTTTTAAGTAGAAATTACCACCTTTTTAAACTAATTAAATGTATGAACAGTTTTTTATCTATATAATACTTCATCTACTATCATTACCAAAAACTATAGAATAAGTCTTGACTTTTTTAATTTATTTGTTCTAGTTCAAGATTATGCATAATTTTTGATCACAATATTTCATTATAAGCTATTTTTTTAATTCTAGCCATAAAAAAACTCACCGGGTTGGTGAGTTTTTTTATAAATCTAGAGAATATACCTTTTTTATAAACTATTTTTTGTTTATTTACCACTAAACATATTCCAAATCAGATTTGCAGTTTCTTCTACCGCTTTATTAGATACATCAATAACAGGGCAACCTATTTTAGACATGATCTTTTCAGCATACTCAAGCTCAACTTTTATTCTTTCAACATTGGCATATGTAGCTTCTGCTTTTAGGCCCAAAGCTTTTAGGCGTTCAGCTCTTATATCGTTTAACTTTTCAGGACTAATCGTAAGACCGACACACTTCTTTGGTGATACACTGAATAGTTCTGCAGGTGGTTCAACCTCAGGAACTAAAGGGACGTTAGCAACTTTCAAACGTTTATGGGCCAGATATTGAGAAAGCGGGGTTTTCGATGTTCTTGATACGCCCACTAATATAACATCAGCTCTCATAATCCCTCTCGGGTCTCTTCCATCATCATATTTAACTGCAAATTCAATTGCTTCAACTTTTCTAAAGTAATCCTCATCTAATTTATGGACAAGTCCTGGTTCGTAACGTGGTTGTTTATTTGTTAAATCTTGGATTTTACCAATCATTGGTCCAATTATATCAACCGTAGTTACTCCTGCCTTATTTGCTTGATCAATTAAATATTGTTTTTTATCAGGAATTACTAAAGTGAAAGCAATAATTGCATTTACTTCCTTAGCTAACGTAATAACTTCTTCGATCGTTTCCTCATCTTCTACATAAGGAATTCGTCGAATATCTATGTTCGAGTGATTAAATTGACTTGCTGCAGCTTTTACTACTAACTCTGCAGTTTCCCCTACAGAATCTGAAACTACATAAACAATGGGGTGGTTATTAATTACTTGCATTTCTACCTCCACTTTAAATTTATTAATTTTCATAATTTACCAAAAATGAGCCACATCACGCAACTATATATTGATCTTAGTGGCGAGAATAAAAAATTACGTAATTGATTAAATAAACTAATATTTTTGCCCTACTAAATTATTCGTCATTTGCAAGATCAACAAGTGCCTTAGTTATGTTTGTTTTCGTGATACGACCTACCACTTCATAACTAGTACCGTCACTCGATTTGACTACCGGAAGAGCATCAATTTGCTTTTCGATCAGTTTTTTTGCAACATCAATAATTAAATCGTCTTTATAACAAATCGTTAAATTAGGCATTCTTGTCATAATTATATTAACAGGTACTGTTTCAAGGACTTGTTTTCCAAGGCTTGCCCTTAATAAGTCCTTCCTTGATAATATCCCTACAAGAGATGATGACTCATCTACGACGAACAATGTCCCAACGTCTTCTAAGAACATTGTACATATAGCATCGTAAACAGACGAGGACTCTTTCACGACTACAGGGATCGATTGATATTGTTTAACCGTTAATTTCATCACTTTTTCGGCCAATAACTGTTTTCCGCTTTTTCCAGTATAAAAATAACCAACTCTAGGGCGGGCATCTAAGTAACCTGCCATTGTCAAAATTGCTAAATCTGGCCTTAACGTTGCCCTAGTAAGTGATAGCTTTTCTGCTATCTGTTCTCCTGTAATAGGACCGTTATCCTTTACAATTTCAAGTATTCGTTCTTGCCTATTATTTAGTTCTATTTTCCTCACCGCCTCCATAACATTAGAAAAGCGCAAGCGACTTGGTCACGAGCGAAAGGCACTGGAAGGCCTTTGACAGAAGCCGCTTTTGGGCTTCCGAAAAGGACTGAAGTGACCGAGCTCGTAGGCGCTGAAGCTAGACAGCTTTCCAAGTACAAATATATATACGTCCTTATCTTTTTAGAAAAGCGCATGCTCCTGTCTAAATGTGTTATGCTTTTTCGATAATTATATACTAAATGATCAATAAATTCTATTTCAAAAAACAAAAAGAAGATAACTCGGTAAGATACAACTTAATGATCCTGTATCTTATACGAATTACCTTCTAAAAGTTGGATAGTTGGTTTGTTGGTTTGTTGGAAAGTAAAACCCAAAGTTTTTACATGTTAAGTGTGACATTGCATCGTCATGAAAATATTGTATAGAAAATGTTCGGCCGAACTCTTGAGTGAGCCTCTAAAATTCGTTAGAATTTTACAGCGAAGCGAAAGAGTTCGGCCGGCATTTACATTCTAGATGTTGATGATGCACCTTCAGATTTTTTATGAAAAATTTAATCAATGTTCATCTTATCTAATTGATTTAAGAACCGTTTACTTTTTAAATGTAGGCCAGAATATTCGTCATAATATTCTTCTACAATTTGTTTTAATTGAATTTTTGTTTCTTGTTTAACTGAAATAGACCCTAAGCGGTTTAACTCAAAATAATAAAATAATCGAAGCAACTTCGCCGTAGCAGCGCTAATTTTTAATGTTTTATTGTCAACATGTAAACAGCAATGACATAGAAAGCCACCTTCTTTTACAGAAAACGAAAACTCCCCTTCATTTGCTCCACAATGGGTACACCCATCTACATGTAGGCCAACTCCTGCTACTCTCAACATTTTAATTTCAAAAATTCTTGTTAAAATTTCGTAATCATAACCTTCATCTATGAAGTGAAATGTTTGATAAAGAAATTCAAATAGATAAGGATTTTTTTCGTTTTGCTCTGTTAATTTATCTAATAACTCTACAATATAAGCGGAATAGGCCGTTAAAAATATATCAGCTCTTAAATCTCGAAATGAGCTAATAATTTCTCCTTGATTTAACACCCCTAGCCCTGACGTCTTTTGAAAGACGTACTGGCCATGAGTAAATAGCTGTGAAATAGAAGAAAGACGGCTCTTAGGACGTTTAGCCCCGCGAGCCATCACACCAATTTTACCTAATTCCCGTGTATACAATGTTAAAATTTTATTCGACTCTCCGTAATCGGTGGTTCGAATAACTATTCCCTCTACCTTTTGTAACATTATTATCACCGCGCCATTAAATTAATGGCAAACAAGATCAACTTGTAGGAGTGTCTACTTCATCTAGCTTCTCTCTTAACTCCTCTCCTGCATCCACAGTGTCTCTTTCAATTTCCTTCATAATTAAGTACGTGTCGACGCTACCTGTCATCGAAAATACCTTCCAGGAAAAATCTAACATAAGAGAATCCACCTTTCTTTTTCGAGAAACTTGATTTACTTTAATTAATCACCGTTTTATTTAAAAGCTATTCTAGACCTCGCTATAACAATTAGAATGACCTTATTTGCAAAAAACATGTTAAGGAAATATTACTAATTTTTTTATGAATAAAAGAAAACTCTTACAAGCCAACACAAGCGCCTTATATTTATTTTAAATAATTTACAAATAAAAAACAACGCTCATAAATAAGCGTCGTTTGCCATTTTTTAACAATATTAATATTCATCTTCACTAAAGCCGAAATCCCTTAAAAATCCTCCTTTGTTTCTCCAATCTTTTTGAACCTTCACCCAAAGTTCTAGAAATATTTTTGAACCGAGTAGCGCTTCAATATCCCCTCGCGCTCGTTTACCGATTTCTTTAAGCATTGCACCTTGTTTGCCGATGATTATTCCTTTTTGTGAACTTCTTTCTACGACTATTGTCGCACCTATATAAACAGTGTTACTACCTTCTCGTTCTTTCATTTGTTCTATCCCTACAGCAATAGAATGCGGAATTTCTTCCCTTGTCAAATGTAATACTTTTTCACGAATAAGTTCTGAAACGATGAAACGTTCAGGGTGATCAGTCACTTGGTCTGCTGGATAATATTGTGGACCTTCTTCTAAATACTCAACAATTTGTTCTTTAAGAGTACCGACATTATTTCCTTGAAGAGCAGAGATAGGAATGATTTCTGCAAAATCTAATTTAACTCGATATTGGTCAATAAACCCAAATAGCTCGTCCGGGTGAATTAAATCTATTTTATTAATCACTAAAAAGACTGGTGTTCGAACCGTTTTTAACTGTTCGATAATGGCTTGGTCTCCACCACCAAAACCTTCTTTTGCATCTACAACAAATAATATTAAGTCAACTTCCTTAAACGTTTGATAAGCAACTTTCATCATAAAATCGCCTAATTTATGCTTCGGTTTATGTATTCCGGGTGTATCAATAAAAACAATTTGTGAATCGTTATCGGTGTAAACACCTTGAACTTTATTCCTTGTTGTTTGTGGTTTATCACTCATAATTGCAATTTTTTGTCCGATGACATTGTTTAATAATGTCGACTTTCCGACGTTTGGTCTTCCAATAATGGATACAAATCCCGATTTATAGCTTGTCTTAGTCATTTAAATCCTCCGGTGAAAAAGCGCCTGGCAACAACTTCTCTACTGTTGTTTCTTCAACGTCGCCTTGTAAATTTGTTAAAACTACTTTCATATCTTGTGAACAAAGTTCAGCAATCACTTGCCTACATGCGCCACAAGGAGGCACTGGGCGTTTCGTGTCGGCGACAACACATAATACATCAAATTCTTTATCACCTTCAGAATACGCCTTAAAAAGCGCTGTGCGCTCTGCGCAGTTACACATACTATAAGCTGCGTTCTCTATATTGCAACCATGATAAACTTTTCCATCTTTACTAAGTAAAGCTGCACCTACTTTAAATTTTGAATAAGGAACATAGGCCAACTCCCTAGCTTTTTTCGCTTCTTCTACTAAACGATTGATTTCCATTAGTTAATCGTCCTTTCGTTTGTTTACATTTATAACTATTTGATTACTTTCTAAATTATGTTCTACCGTTTTTCCGTGCTCATCTTGAAGAAATGCCGCTTTATCTGGGGGGACCACGACACCACCTGATATGATAAATTTCAACCCTTGCTCCACCGTCATATTTAAAACAATTACCTCTTTTTCTGGAACTAAAACAAGCCATCCAGAAGTAGGATTAGGTGTTGTTGGCAAAAAAACGTTAATACAATCTTTTTCAGTTCTTCTTTGTACTTCCCCCTTCGATTCTCCAGTTAAAAAACCGAGAGTATATACACCTTTTCGAGGGTATTCTATCATGACTACTTTTTTAAAAGAAGAACGTTCTTGAGTAAAGGCATTAATCATTTGCTCCACCGACGAGTATATATAACTGACAAAAGGAATTTTTCGAAAAAAATAATCAACATTATCGAAAAGATATTGTTTTTTTCCTTTCCTCCTCATCGAACCGATAACAGAAATAATTACGATCGTTAAAATAAACCCAATGCCTAAAATTCGTTCCGAAAAGGGAGTGTACACACCTAAAAAATAAATTGTTCTCTCATCGACCTTCAAAATTCTTAACGCTTTTAAAATGTCTGTTAAAAATTGTCCTAAAAAGCGATCGATCACCGAAAACAAAAATTGTACGACATAAAGAGTAACAATTGCAGGTAATAGTGTAATAAAACCAACAATGATATTTTTTTGAAACGCTTTCCACCACATGAGAAGTGTCCCCTCTCATTATTTATTATGACTATTTAGTCAAAGGAGTATGTTGAAAAAGTTGCAGGGCTTTCCTTTCCAACTAACCAACAAGCCAACTAACCATCGGCTCATAAAAGATTAATATGCCGATGACTACAGCAAATATACTAAAGATCAACACAGCACCAGCGGAAACATCCTTAGCAACCTGCGCCATCGGGTGAAACTCTTTTGTTACGAGGTCTACTACCCTTTCAATAGCAGTGTTAACTACTTCTAAAGCGATCACAACACCAATAACGAGTAATAAGATTAACCGTTCATATAGTGAAATTTGTAAAACAAACGACAAAGTGATTACTACAAATGCTATTAGAAGATGAATTTTCAAATTTTGTTCATGAGTTATTGCTTGTTTTAAACCTGAAGCTGCATATCGAAAACTCCAAACAAACCTCTTCCAAACTTTATCATAACTATTTTTGAAGTCCATAGGCCTCTAAAATATCCTCTTGTCTTTTAAACATCACTTTTTCATCGCTTTCATTTAGATGATCATAGCCTAAAAGATGAAGAAATCCATGTACTACGAGAAATCCTAACTCCCTTTCAACTGAATGACCGTATTCCTTCGCTTGTTCGATCGTCTTCGGATATGAAACGATAATATCCCCTAAAAGATTAGGTGCCCCTTCGATCAGCATATCTGTATCATCGTCATTTAATGCAAAGGAAATAACATCCGTTGCAGCATCTTTATTACGGTAGTCGCGATTAATTTCTTTAATTTGTTCATCATCTACAAAAGTAATTGATACTTCAGAACCATTAGTTACATCCTCTATTTTAGCTGCTTCATTTAAAAGATTTTCTACTAAGCTCATTTGTTCTCCCGTCACATTACCTGTTTCATCATGAATATCAATATCAATGATCACTTTTGCCCTCACCCTTCTCTTTTACATCTTCCGGATATTCAATCCTAGAATGGAACGTACCTTTAAGCGTCTCACAAATAGACGTAGCGACTGTATTTAGCTGCTTTAATGTTAAATCACATTCATCAAACTGACCATCCTCAAGACGGTCGGTAATAATTTTTTTAACTAAAGATTCAATTTTTTCAGGTGTTGGTTTCGCCATCGAACGTACTGCAGCTTCAACACAATCACAAATCCCAACAATTGCTGACTCAGAGCTTTGCGCCTTCGGTCCTGGATACCGGAACTCTTCCTCTGGGATCGTTTGTTCTACTTCTTGGTTAGCTTTATGGTAAAAAAACTTTAATAAACTTGTTCCATGATGTTGTTCAGCAATATCTATAATTTCCTTTGGCATCTTATGATTTTTTAACATTTCCGCTCCATCGTAAGGGTGAGAAATGATAATCGTTTTACTTAGTTGTGGTGACAACTTATCATGTGGATTTTCCATTTTCATCTGGTTCTCTATAAAGAAATGTGGTCGCTTCGTTTTCCCGAGATCGTGATAGTAAGATCCGACTCGTGCTAATAATCCATTTGCTCCGATCGCCTCACATGCTGACTCAGCCAAATTAGCGACAATCACGCTATGGTGATATGTCCCTGGTGTCTCAATTAATATCTTTCTTAACAAAGGATGATTTGGATTAGAGAGTTCGATTAATTTCATTGTAGATAATATACCAAAGCCAGCCTCAAAAAACGGTAACAACCCTAGCGTTAAAACTGCTGCTAAAAACCCTGAAAGAAATGCAAACCCTATATGCGAGCCAATTTCTAACCAACCGTATTGGACATTCCTTAACATTAGTAATGCCACAATTGTCATGATATTAATAACTGCTACAAATAATCCAGCTTGTAAAATTCGTGATACCCGATTTGATTTACCTAAGAAAAATACTCCTGCAACTGAACTAAAGAAAACATATATACCTAATGTATAGTTTACAACCCCCATCGATTCAGCATTAAATATAATACTAGCAATAATTGAAAAAACCATACTAGTAAAGAGGGCTACACGTTGATGAATTAACATTGTAATTAGCATTGAACCTACTGCAATAGGAACGATAAGAGTAATTCCTTGAAAATTCAAATTATAAGTTAAACTAGTGACCTTCATTAAAATTACAGAAACTAAAAAAATCAATACGTACATGAGTAAATGGCTATTATTTTTTTGTAGAGATGTTTTGGCATCACTTAAATAATAAGCTAACATTAAAACTAGTAATATAACGAGAATTGCTAACCCGACAAAAGGAAAAACATTCCACTGATCATCCAATAGCCCTAAAAGAGCTAGTTGACTGTAAACAGTCGTCGTAATGATCTCTCCTGTTTCTACGATTAATTGCCCTTCTCGAATCATCACAGGTTCAACAGCTTCGATTGCATCTTTTCTAGCAAGTTCCGTCGCTTCATCATCATAAATATAATTCACAGTTATACCAAACCTAGCCATTTCTACCATGGCACGGTGTAACTTTGGAGTCACTGTAGAGATATTGATTTTCGTTTCGACTAAATCTTTGGCTTCATCAACATCATCAATTCGAATTTCTTCACTCATGACATTATGAATGACGTTGGTTGTAGTTTCTCTTGCAATTTCTAGCTCATGCTCGTCCACTTCAAGTAAAGTAGTTAATGTTTCATCAGACAAATCCTCACTTGTTTGATTAGAAATGATAAGTTTTAAATTAGCTAACTTTTCATCGAGTGGAATTTTTTCAACTTCGCTTATTTTTAACTCTTGCTCTTCTTCACTATCAAAATCCTCATTTTGGATTTCATCTAACCTTTCGTTAAAATCCTTTTCGGCCTCTTCATTAATTTGGGCGATAATTTTAAAAATATCGTTAATTTTTTGCACTTGTTTTTGTGCAATAGCTTTACTATTTGTATACTGAGGAGTTACCGCCCCTTCTGCAAGGTTTTTCTTCTGTAATGTAGCTTCTTTATCTTCAACAGTAATAGGAGCACGAATATCTTGTTCAGCAAAAGATCCTGGATTTACATTAAGCGTTTCAGGGTAAATGTTACTGAACATAGATAAGTACATAATAATTCCTAAAATCACAAACAAAATAACCCTTATGTAACGGTGATCTTTTAATTTTTTCCACCATTTTTGTTGATCAATTGGTGCACTTTTCCCCAAGTTTCTCACCTCTTAATTTCTTCTTATCTGAGTGAATTTCATAATTACCTAAATTGAGCCATATCAATACGTAATTGCGATAATATTGAATGATGAAATTCATTAAACTTATAAAATTTTCACATAGTTGCAGTAATAAATCGAGAATTAACACTAAAATGTTAATTCTCAATTTATTATACAATATTAATTTCGCCAGTAGGTTACAAGATGATTACTCTTGTTATAATATGCGTGATAAACAAAGGGACTAAGAAAAAATTAAGTACTATTATTCATTTTCACTATTGTCATATGCAGTAATTACTTTTTGAACTAAAGGATGGCGCACAACATCTGCCGCTTGCAAATACATAAACTCAATTCCATTAACGTCTTTTAATATTTCAAGAGCAGTTCGCAAACCAGATTTCTTTCCTTTCGGTAAATCAATTTGAGTTAAATCACCTGTAATAACCATTTTCGAACCGAAACCTAATCTCGTTAGAAACATTTTTATTTGCTCTGAAGTTGTGTTTTGAGCTTCATCTAAAATAACAAATGAGTCATCTAGAGTTCTTCCCCTCATATAGGCTAGAGGAGCCACTTCTATCGTTCCCCTTTCCATAAGACGTTCAGTTTGCTCTACACCAAGAACATCGTGCATAGCGTCATATAGAGGTCTTAAGTAAGGGTCAACCTTTTCTTTAAGATCTCCAGGTAAAAAGCCTAAACTTTCTCCAGCTTCAACAGCCGGCCTAGTCAATACGATCCGTTTAATTAAGCCATCCTTTAAAGCGGTCACAGCCATAACGACAGCTAAATACGTTTTACCAGTACCAGCTGGACCAATTCCAAATACAATATCCCGCTTTTGGATTGCTGATACGTAATGTCGTTGTCCTAACGTTTTGACTAATATCGGTTTCCCTTTTACATTAACAGTAATTTTTTCTTGATAAAGCTCAAGTAATTGTTCAAGCATACCCCGTTCTGCCAATTGAACAGCATAGATCACGTCTCTCTCAGATATGTGCGTTCCTTTTCGTATTAAGCTAAGAAGAGTATCTACAACGTCATGAACGAGAGTTATCTTTTCATCTTCCCCAGAAACTAAAATTTTCTCTCCTCTAGTTACAATAGTTACTGATAATTTTTCTTCCATTCTTTTTAAGTGTACATCGTTTGGACCAAATAAGCTCATCGCTTCGTTTGCATTTTCTAGTTTTAAATCAATAAGTATTTCTGACAATATCCTCAATCTCCTTGAATGATTGGTTGTGATTTTGCAATATCTTCTATTACTTGGTAGTGTATCATTAATGTAACTTTACCATTCTCATTTGTTTGGTGCAAAACATTTTCCCCTTTTATTACTGCATCTTCATCTAATTTTTTCATTAATTCTTCCTTGGCCATTAATGTAGCAGTATCGACTGCTTCTTCTTCGCTGTATTCACGGACGAATGTTTCCTTTTCTAATATAACTTCTCGATGGTATTCAATCGGTAAGCTCCAGTTCAGAAAATTTAAACGGTGACGCTCTTCATTTGTTTCATATTCATTAAATTCTATTTTCCCTAAGCCCCAGAACGGAATAGAAAAATTGAAAATTGAAAAAGAATGCTTTGTTTTTTTCTCTCCAGTAAATGTTGAAAATTCAGTTACAAGCGGAATGGACACGTTTGACTTGTACCAAATTTCACCAAGGATTTTTCCTTTTGCAGGAGCAATCTCCATTTTACCTTCTTTACCAATAAAACCGCTGACAAGCATATCGCCTTTCTCAACAAAATCATTAGGAGTTACTTTCGGTTGTCCTTGCTCCACGAAAATATCATAGATAATTGCTTTTTTCTTAGATACTAAGTGTCTCGGTGAAATAGGTTCTTGTTTTTCTGGAAAGGTTTGTTCTACGACATTAAAGTGGAAGGTCGTCCCATTTAATGTTACACCAATCCATGTCGCTTCATCAATTTTCTCAGACACTTTCATTTGTATATCTTCTACACTCGGAAGTAAAAAATGAAACTTTCCTCGTTTTATCCCTAATTCATCGACTGCTTGTTTTAATTCGTGTTCGATTTTAGGAGAGGCACCCTCAATTGAAATATTCCAAACCATATTAGATAATATAAAAAGAATAGCGACAAAAGCGACCATACCTGCAACAAATCCGGCACGGGAAATCATTTTTTTAAATAAAAAAGGAACACCTTTTCGTTCAATAAAATAAACTTTTACTTTTGTCTCTTTAACAATAGGACGAATTCTTTTTACATCCTCTAAGGCAACGTAGCAAACAATCGTTTCTTCACCGACTCTTCGAATGTGCCAAATTGATACTTTCTCATGAATACACCTATTTAAAAATAATTCTGTATATTTTCCAACCACTTTAATCCTTGTAAACCCTGAAAATGTGTTTGTCCATGAATTCTTCATGTTTCCCCTCCTAGCGTTTTTTCTGCTCTCCTTCATTTATGTAAATCACTTGGTCAATAACTCCTTCAAGCAGTAATTCCTCAGGTAAAATCGTTTTTATGACAAAATGATTTCCTTTAATTAACAATTGACCCTGCTCTAATAAAAGCCTTAACTCTTGATTGGAAAATTTCAGAACACCGCGATGGTTCTCGATATAAATATGTAATTGTCCAATCATCGTAATTCTTGGAAGATCCATCGTAACATCGGCAGGAAGTTCCATTTTATCAGTCATCCATTTTCGAACCATTTTATTTATCTTCCTCATAATGTAACGAACCCCCTTTCATATCATTTTTATGTTAAGAAACGAATCGGTATCACCTTTTTTTTATTGAATATGTAATCTGAACTTCCATACAAAACGACGGTAACCGTCACCATCTGAAATGTAAAAGGTGAATGATTTCCTTCACTGCTGTGACCTTCTAACGAATCTCAGAGGCTCGTTCACGAAACCATCCGCCTTTTTTCATACAAAACGCTCATGACGATATATCGGCACCAGCTAAGAAATAAATGCCGGCCGAATTCTCTCGCTTCGCTGTAAAGCTACTGACCTCAATCACATCATCTAATACTTCTTTGAGAATTCATCGTGCAGCTTTGCGACGAGTAACCGCAGGAGCACCCTCTAACGAGTTTTAGAGGCTCACTCGAGAAATCGGCCGGACATTTTCATATAATACGTTCATTACGATTAACTCGTCACAAGCTAAAATGTAAAAGTTCGGTTACGAATTTCAACTTTCGACTTTCAAACTATCTAACCAACTAACCAACAAAAAAAGGCTAAGCATATGCTTAACCTTTTTCTTGTAGAAATATTATTTTTTTGTCAATTTAGACTGATTGAAAACGCTAGTCAGACGAGGCGTGAACCCTTGAGGTTAGCGGAGTTACCTTAGAGGGTAATGAGCATATCCTCAAGGGTGAACAACAACGTATGCGAGCGTTTGTCTACAGTCTGGACAAGGCTAAGCACACGCTTATCCTTGCCTTCTTCTTGTACTCATTGAAGGGCGGTAAGAACCTTTCGCCCTTGGCTTACCCAATATTTCAGACCATACTACACCTTTAATAGCTTCTTCTTTAGATATATTGGAGAAGTCTAACTTCACCTCTTGACTAGCAGTGAGGTCATCCTTATATATCGGTGAGTCTTTTAAATTTGCACCAATATTTTTCGCAGCTTTTTTATTTTGCTTTGCTTTTTCATATTTCTCTAAAAGTTCATTACTGCGATTAATACCATCCATTGAAGCTGTAGCTCGTTCTTCAGTATAAGTATACGTAGTATCAGTTTGACTACTCGGCTTCGGTTCGGTCTTTTCTTCTTGGCGAAATATTTCTTGCCAATCAATTTCAACTTGCTTTCCTTCACCAGTAGAGCCACCACGATTTTGCGTTTCTCTTTTCGCTTGTTCCTCTTTACCTTTTTGTAAAAAGCTTAAAATCGCACCGATGATTAAGAAAAGCAAGATTGGGTTGGAAGTTATTGCTCTTAGGAGATCCTCCATTTTTTACGGCCTCCTCTTCATAGGGAAATTATTAATATTTATTTCCATCCTTCTTGTTATCATCAGTAGCTTTACCGATTGAATCTCTCATATCTGTATCTGCCATGATGTTTTGAATGTTCATATAATCCATAACACCCATGTTTCCAGAACGTAATGCTTCACTCATTGCAAGAGGTACTTCTGCTTCTGCTTCAACAACTTTTGCACGCATTTCTTCAACTTTCGCTTTCATCTCTTGTTCTTTCGCTACAGCCATCGCACGACGCTCTTCGGCTTTCGCTTGGGCAATCTTCTTATCAGCTTCCGCTTGATCTGTTTGAAGTTCTGCCCCGATATTTTTCCCGATATCAATATCTGCAATATCAATCGATAAAATCTCAAAAGCAGTTCCAGCATCTAACCCTTTAGCAAGAACAGTTTGCGAAATTAAATCTGGATTTTCTAATACTTTCTTATGGTTCTCAGCAGAACCGATCGTTGATACGATACCTTCACCAACACGAGCGATAACTGTATCTTCACCAGCACCACCGACAAGGCGATCAATATTAGCACGAACGGTAATACGCGCTTTTGCTTTTACTTCAATTCCATCCATTGCCACACCGGCAATAAATGGTGTTTCAATAACTTTCGGGTTAACACTCATTTGAACTGCTTCTAACACGTCACGACCAGCAAGGTCAATCGCAGCAGCACGTTCGAATGAAAGTTCGATATTAGCTCGTTGTGCAGCAATAAGGGCATTAACAACTCGGTCAACGTTACCACCTGCTAAGTAATGTCCCTCAAGCTGATTTGTACTTAACTCAAGCCCTGCTTTTACAGCTTTAATTAACGGATTTACAACACGTGCTGGGATAACTCGACGTAGTCTCATCCCTACTAATTGGAATATTCCAACACGAACCCCTGCAGCTAATGCAGAAATCCAAAGCATTACCGGTACAAATGTAAATAATACAGCAAAACCGATAACAATTAATCCTACAATAATGAGTAAAAAGATTTCTTCTGGCATTTTTATTTCCTCCTTTAATTATCGTTATTCATTCAATTCACGAACAACAATTCTTGATCCTTGTGTAGCAACAATCACTACTTTCTTCCCTTGCTCAATATACCCTCCTTCAGAAACAACGTCAAGCCTTTCACCTTCAAAATTCGCTGTGCCAGACGGTCTTAATGTCGTCATTGCAATACCTTCTCGTCCGATTAACTCTTTACGAGTTTCATTTGAGACATAGCCCAGTTCCGATTTTGTGGCATCGGTCAAAATCATTCTTTTTAAAGGTCCCCTATAACCAAAATATTTAAAGAAAATGATCGAAACAATCACAGTAATAACTACGGCTATAAGAATTGATAAAAGGATATTAACCGTTGAATATGAAGCAAGAACCATACTACCAATGATCGCAATAACCCCTAGTATACCGAAAATTCCAAAGCCAGGGAAGAACACTTCAATAATAATTAATATTATTCCTGCGCCAAATAAAATTAATGTTTCAAACCCTGCAAACCCTGCAAACAAATGACCAAAGAAAAATAATAATAATGCAGAAATCCCCATAATGCCCGGAATGCCGAAACCAGGAGAATATAATTCAAGTACTAATCCCAAGCTACCAATCGAAAGTAAAATAGGAATAATTACTGGATGTGTGACAAATCTTGCAATTTGCTCTGCAAAACTTACCTCTAACCCTTCTTGAATAGCATTTTCAAGCCCTAAAAAGGCTAATAACTCATCTCGATCACTTGCAATGGCCTCGGCATAACCAACTTCCAGTGCTTCACTTGAAGTTAATGTTAAAAGTTCACCTACACCTGCTCGATACTCTGGTAAATCGATACTACTATCTGCCATAGCTCTAGCATAGATAGGATCGCGATCCCCTGCAGCAGCTTCTAACGTCGCTAACCACATTGACTGCGTTTTTTCCTCAGCTGCATTCCCAGCTCCATCGATGACAGCCGCAGAACCCATTGTCGTACCCGGTGCCATGACAATTTGATCGGCATTTAAAGCAATATAAGCACCTGCAGACAAAGCTTGAGCTGTTACATAGGCAGTAATTGGCGTTTCAGTATTTTTAATTAAAAAAGCAATGTTCGTTGCAGCATCAACAAGACCACCAGGCGTGTCTATTTCTAAAACAATATGGTCTGCTCCTTCTGCTTCAGCCGTATCCAAAGCTCTTTTTAAAAATGCTTCAAGGCCCCGCTCTACAGCTTGTTCTATCGGGATAAAATAAACAACCTTATCTTCAGCTTGGCTATGTACTGGTGGCTGGGTTATTAAAGAAATAGAAGAAAAAATAATGAGAGCAAGGAACATCATTTTCCTTAGTAATGCTGTTGTCATTTCAATGAACCCCTCCTTTCTTTTTCTTGGCACATTAACTATACGTTTTATAGTATAGGAAAGTTCCCTCTTTTTTAAAATAAATTATTCGATTCAATATAATTATAAATTAAATAACAACACATTAACAAGTTTTGAAAGAGTTCTCTTGCCCAGTCCAGACGAAAGCTTTAGTTATTCTTATACTATCAACCGAACAGCCCTCACCGATTAAGATTTACCTTCATTAACGTGCAAAAACGCCTTGCAAAAGCAAGGCGCTGTTTTATTTATGATAAATATTGTTGTACAAGTCGATTAACTATTGTGCCGTCCGTTTTACCTTTTACTTTTGGCATAATTGCTCCCATAACCTTTCCAATATCAGCTTTTGTAGAAGCTCCTACTTCCTGAATCGTCTGTTGCACAATTTCAGCAACTTTCTCTTCAGATAATTGTTCTGGCATGTAAGCATTTAAAATAACGACTTCTTCACGTACATTTTTAGCTAAATCTTCACGATTAGCTTTTTCAAACTCATGGAGGGAATCTTTACGTTGTTTTAGTTCGCGATTAAGAACAGTGAGCGCTTCGTCATCTGTAAGTTCTTTACCAAGTTTAATAGCTTCATTTTGTAAAGCTGATTTAACCATTCGAATAACAGAGAGCCTTTGCTTTTCCTTATTCTTCATCGCTTCCTTCATATCAACAGTTAAACGATCAAGAAGATTCAAACCCAACACCCTCTCTTATTTAGAACTTACGTTTCCTTGCTGCCTCTGACTTTTTCTTACGTTTAACACTAGGCTTTTCATAGTGCTTACGCTTTTTCACTTCTGCCAATGTACCTTCTTTAGATATTGACTTTTTGAAGCGACGAAGAGCAGCGTCAATCGATTCATTTTTACGAACACGAGTCTCTGCCATCTTTAATTTCCCTCCCTCCGAAACAACCAATGAAAACATGTTTCAGTATGTCTCTCTATTTTAGAGACGAATTTAAACTTGAAAATACCCTAAATTATAGGCAATTAAAAAACATGTCTTTTAAGATTATAATATAATGACAATTTCAGGTCAACTTTTTTATTGTTTATTACTTGAGTGAATTTCATAATTACCTTAAATCTAACTTTTTTTATTTTATTAATCAGCAAAAATCGCTGTTAAAACTTTTTACTAATATTTAGTCATGCTTGTACTCGATTGTCCATAAACATGTTATAGAGGTGAGACAATCATGCAACAGCTATTCTCTTTATTTGCAGTTTATATTACAATTTTCCTCTTTGGAATGACCGTAATGAGAACTGGCTTAATAAATTTATCTCAAGATCGATTGAAGATAACATTAATGAAAATGACGAACACTCCGTTTAAAGGTTTGATCGTCGGTACGGTAGTTACAGCGATTTTACAAAGTAGTTCCGCGGTGATTGTGTTAACAGTTGGTTTAGTCGCAGCCAGTTACTTAACATTCAAACAATCTATTGGCATTATCCTTGGTACAAATATTGGTACTTCTTTTACTGCTGAAATCATTGCCTTTAATATTACTTCAGCAGTTATTCCTTTGTTAATTATCGGAGTGCTACTGCTCATGATGAAAAAGCATGTTGCATATTGCATTGGCTGTGTTTCTTTCGGTCTTGGTTGCATTTTTATAGCGATGCAAGGCTTGGAGAAACTTGCCTTACCGATTTCGTCAATTCCTACTGCACATAACTTTTTACAATTGACAAATGAAAATAACCTTATCGCTGTTGGGGTAGGTACAATTCTTGCAGCACTTATTCAATCAAGTACTGCGACAACAGCCATAGCAATGGGATTTATGAGTGACCAAGTTTTAGCACTACCTGCTGGAATTGGAATTATTTTAGGAGCAAACATCGGGACTTGTTTCACTGCTTTTTTAGCAAGCATTGGTTCTGCACGCTCTGCAAAACTAGTAGCTTTTGCACACATTTGGTTAAATATTATTGGAGTGCTCGTTTTTTTCCCTTTTATTGGCTGGTTAAGTTCAATATCCGAAAGTTTAACAACCATTCCTAATTTACAACTTGCACACGCAGGCACTATTTTTAATATTATTTCCTCCCTTGCAGTACTACCTTTTGTAGGTTTATTTACAAAATTTGTAACTAAATTACATGGGAAGGCGGTTTAGAGTTTTGAGTTTTGAGTTTTGTGAGTAATGCTTCGAAGATCTGCTAAAGTAACTCTTAACTCTACACTCTTAACTCAAAACTAAAAAAGTGAGCCCGTGGCTCACTTTTTTAATATGCTGCGTCTGATTTTTCTCCTTTGACAATTGCAATACCTGCACTTGCACCGATTCTTGTTGCTCCTGCTTCTATCATCGCAATTGCGCCTTCGCGATCACGGACACCACCTGATGCTTTCACACCAATATCAGGTCCAACTGTTTTTCTCATTAAGGCAATATCCTCAACGGTTGCGCCACCTGTTGAAAAACCAGTTGATGTTTTTACGAAGTCCGTCCCAGCACGAACAGCGATTACACACGCACGTACTTTTTCTTCATCAGTTAATAATGACGTTTCAATAATCACTTTCGTTAATGCCTTTCCTTTTGCCGCATCAACAACTGCTTTGATATCTTTTTCTACTAATTCATCATTTTTGTCTTTAAGTGCACCAATATTTATAACCATATCAACCTCAGTTGCACCGTTTTCTATCGCATTTTTCGTTTCAAAAGCTTTTGTTTCTGGAGTATTAGCTCCTAACGGAAAGCCAATAACTGTACAAACTTTGACTTCTGTTCCTTGTAAAATTTGCGCTGAAGTATGTACCCAAGTTGGATTTACACAAACTGAAGCAAAGTTGTATTCTTTTGCCTCGTTTGCTAAAGTAACGACCTGCTCTTTATTTGCATCTGCTTTTAATAAAGTGTGATCAATCATTCGAGCTATTTGTTCACTCATGAGTAGTCCCCTTCCTTCCTCTTTAAGTTGTACGTACAACTAATAGAATATCATTATTTTCCTAAAAATACTAGACAATTAGTAATGCATTTGCACCTGAGTTATACAATAAGAAAACACCTAGCAAGATAATACTTGCTAGGTGTTAGCTTTAACTATTTAATACTTTTTCATGCACATCGTCTTCAACGACGCGAACAAATTCACCACTGTTGATAGGGTACCCTGATTTTATGATCTTTACTTTTACAAGTTTGCCAATCATATCATCACTTGCAGGAAATTTCACTTTTAAATAGTTATCTGTATAACCAATATAATGTCCCTCTTCTTGATCATCTCGATCTTCTGGGATCACTTCAAGTACTTCAGCTTCGAACTTGGAAGCATATTCTTTCGCTAATTGGTTTGATAACTCAATTAATTTATGAACACGTTCAGTTTTCACATCTTCACCAACTTGGTCTTCCATTCTTGCTGCCGGAGTTCCTGTTCGCTTCGAAAAAGGAAACACATGTAATTCAGAAAACTTGTGTTTCGCAATGAAGTCATAAGTTTCTTGGAATTCTTCTGCCGTTTCTCCGGGGAAACCGACAATGACATCACTCGTAACCGCAAGATCTGGTAACGCTTCTTTTAAACGATCAAGACGCTCCCCAAAGAAATCCATCGTATATTTTCGACGCATTCTCTTTAAGACCGTGTCAGAACCTGATTGAAGTGGAATGTGCAAATGGCGAACAATTTTATCGGAAGCGTTAATTACTTTAATCACTTCGTCGCTTATTTGGCTCGCTTCTATAGAGGAAATACGAATTCGCTTTAATTCACTCACTTTTTCTAACTCTTGTAATAAACGAGCTAAACTATAGTCCTTCATATCTTCGCCATATCCACCAGTATGAATTCCAGTTAAAACAATTTCTTTATAGCCTGCTTCTACAAGCTGACTTGCTTGTTTGATAACGTCCTTAGGGTCACGAGAGCGCATTAAACCTCTGGCCCACGGAATAATACAAAACGTACAAAAATTATTACATCCTTCTTGAATCTTTAAAGAGGCACGAGTTCGATCTGTAAAAGCTGGTACGTCAAGTTCTTCATAGACACGTGTTTTCATAATATTGCCTACGGCATTAATTGGCTGACGCTCGTTTTTATATTGTGCAATGTAATCAAGCATCTTTGTACGGTCTTGCGTTCCAACGACGATATCCACGCCTGGAATATCTAAAATTTCCGCAGGAGATGTTTGCGCATAACATCCTGTAACACAAATAACTGCATCAGGATTTCGCCTAATTGCGCGTCGGATAACTTGTCTACTTTTTTTATCTCCTGTATTTGTTACGGTACATGTATTTATCACATAAACATCGGCTATCGTCTCAAATTCTTTTTTTTCATAGCCATTTTGTTGGAATAATTGCCAAATTGCTTCTGTTTCATAATGGTTTACTTTACACCCTAAGGTATGAAAGGCAACTGACGGCATCCTCATCACCTCAACATTTCAAAATGATAAGAAACTGCTGATAGAAAATATAATGCAGCTGTTTCTGTTCGTAAAATTCTTGGTCCAAAACTACATGGTATGAAACCAGCTTGTTCTAACTCTAATACTTCTTCATGAGTTAAGCCGCCTTCAGGTCCTATTAAAACAAAAATTGATGAAGCTACTTCAGCTTTTAGAAGAGATGTAGCTAAATTATTAAATTCACCAGCTTTTGCGTTTTCTTCAAAAGCGACAATCTTTATATCATGATTTTCAGCCTCTTTTAATAGTTGCTGAAAAGAAAGTTTACTATAAACTTTTGGCACGATATTTCGATACGATTGCTCAGCAGCTTCTTTTGCTATTTTCTCTAACCGCTCTCGCTTCTTTTCCGATTTTTTCTCATCCCACTTTACGATTGAACGACTTGCTTGAAAAGGAAGAAAAGCGAAAGCGCCTAACTCTGTCCCTTTTTGGACAATTAACTCTAGTTTATCACCTTTAGGTAGAGCTTGGGCAACGGTAACTTTTACCGGAAGTTCCGTATTTTGCGTCAAATATTCAACGACATCCCCTTTTACCTCATCAGGAGAAATGCACGTAATTTTGCAATGAGCAACTAAACCATCCTCATTTATACAAATCAGCTCATCTCCCTCACTCATACGCATAACTTTGCTAATATGCTTAACATCTTCACCGATAATTGAAAAATCATTATCGGTCAACTGGTTATTAGCAACAAAATACCTTTGCAATAAAAGCACCTTCCTTACTTTTTAGCAATAAAAGCTACCCAATCTTCCATTTCAAGTGTATCTTCAATGACAAAGCCTTGGTTTGTTAGAGAATCTTTTACTTCTTGTTTTTTCGCTTTAATAATACCCGAAGTAATAAATGTACCACCAGTTTTAAGTGACGAGTAGGCATCATTAACAAAACGAACGATCACTTCAGCTAAAATGTTAGCTACAATTAAATTGGCTTTTTCATCTATATTTTCTAACAAATTATTTTGTTGGACAGAAACTACGTCTTGAACATTATTAAGCTCTACGTTTATCTTTGCACTATTTACTGCTACTTCATCTAAATCTAGTGCCAAAACTTCTTTAGCTCCAAGCTTTGCAGCCGCTATACTTAAAACACCAGTACCTGTTCCGACATCTATGACATAGTCTTTTTCTTTGATCATTTTTTCAATCGCTTGCGTACAAAGAACCGTTGTTGGGTGTGTTCCCGTACCAAATGCCATACCTGGGTCAAGCTCTATAATACATTCACTGTTACTTTCTGGCTCGTACTCTTCCCAAGTTGGCTTGATTGTAATGTGATTAGAAATTTTCACTGGTTTATAATACTTCTTCCAAGCTGTTGCCCATTCTTCTTCATTCACTTCGCTCATCGTGACTTTATTAACGCCAATATCTATACCGTAGGAAATTAGACCATTAATTGCTTCTTTTATTTCTTCTACAGTTTCAGATAATGTGTTGTTCATCTGTAAATAAGCCTTAATAATTACCCCTTCTTCTGGATAATCAGTAGATGAGAGTTGGTAAATTTCACCGAATTGATCTTCTCTATCTTTTATCAAATCTTGTGGATCTTCAATTACTACACCACTAGCACCCGCCTCGTGTAAAATATTACAAACCGGTTCAACTGCTTCTTGTGTTGTATGAATACTAACTTCAGACCATTTCATTTAAACCAACTCCATCTCTTTTAATAACTAAATTCCTTTTATTAACTAAATTGATCAATCGTTAAAACTTTTAAATGCTCTCTTCACTTTAGAAAAGAAGTTTTCACTTTGCTCATCAGGGGCTTGGTTACCACTAATATCTCCAAACTCGCGTAACAACTCTTTTTGTCTTTCGGTTAAATTTTTTGGAGTAATGATTTGAACTTGAATATGTTGGTCCCCTTCACCATAACCCCTAACATTTGGAACACCTTTCCCTCTGAGTCGGAAGTTTGTACCTGACTGTGTCCCTGCAGGGATTTTCAACTTAATTTTACCTTGAAGTGTTGGCACTTCGATTTCATCACCGAGTGTCGCCTGAACGAATGTAATTGGCATTTCACAGTAGAGGTCATCACCATCGCGCTCAAAAAACTCATGAGGTTTCACATTAAAGACAACGTATAAGTCACCAGGAGGTCCTCCGTTTACTCCAGCTTCCCCTTGACCTGAAATACGAATTTGTTGACCGGTATCGATTCCCGCCGGGATTTTAACGTTTATTTTTTTACGTTTACGAACCTTCCCTTTACCACCACATGTTTTACATTTATCTTTCACAAATTTTCCGGTACCTTCGCAGTGGTGACATACTCGCTTGTTAACGATACGTCCAAATGGTGTATTTTGTTCAACACTAAGTTGGCCAGTACCGTGACAATGTGAACAAGTTTCAGGCTTAGTTCCTGGCTTTGCCCCATCCCCATGACAAGTTTCACAAGTTTCTTCTCTTGGGATCTCAATATCCGTTTCTTTCCCAAAAACAGCTTCCTTAAATTCAAGGTTCATCGTATATTGTAAATCTGCTCCTTGTCTTGGGGCATTAGGATTTCTTCTTGAACCGCCACCACCAAAGAACATATCAAAAATATCACTGAAACCGCCAAAGTCACCGCCAGCACCACCACCAAAACCTTGATTAGGGTCGGTGTGCCCAAATTGATCATAATGTGACTTTTTTTGTGGATCCGCTAGTGTATCATAAGCTTCTTTTACTTCTTTAAATTTTGTTTCTGCATCCGGTTCTTTATTTACGTCTGGATGATATTTTCTTGCCAGCTTTCGATAAGCTTTTTTTACTTCGTCTACAGATGCATTTTTATCTACACCTAGTACTTCATAAAAATCGCGTTTACTCATTGTACCCACTCCCGAATTTATTACATAACGAATATGTTAACATTTTATATGCAGTATGTGCAATATTTTGTTAATATCAAAATTTAATATATCTTGTTCCATAGAACTTGCTCCTGCGGTTACTCGTCGCACTAAAACACCTGCTCCTGCGGTTACTCGTCGCACTAAAACACCTGCTCCTGCGGTTACTCGTCGCACTAAAACACCTGCTCCTGCGGTTACTCGTCGCAAAGCTGCACGAAGTAATACCGAGAAGAAGTCACACGATGCTATTTAAGTCAGTTGCTTCGCAAGCGCCTGATCATCGTGAAAAAAGCCAAAGCCTAATAGTCTGACTTTGACTTTTTTCGAAATACATATATCTTATTTCTTCTCTTCGTCTTTCACTTCTTCGTATTCAGCATCTACTACATTATCATCTGCTTTAGCTTCTCCGGCCGCTTCGCCTTCTTGACCTTGTGCCGCTTGTGCTGCTTGAGCAGCTTGCTCATATAGCTTTGTTGATAATGCTTGAACAATTTCTTGAAGTTCATCTTTCGCCGTTTTAATCGCCTCAGTATCAGTTCCTTCAAGAGCTGTTTTCACTTTATCTTTCGCTTCGTTTGCTTTTGCAACTTCAGCTTCGTCTACTTTACCTTCTAATTCTTTTAATGTTTTCTCAGTAGTGAAAACTAATTGGTCTGCCTCGTTACGAAGATCTACTTCTTCACGACGCTTTTTATCAGCTTCAGCGTTTGCCTCAGCGTCTTTTACCATTTTATCAATCTCTTCTTCTGAAAGTCCTGAAGAAGATGTAATTGTGATTGATTGCTCTTTATTTGTTCCTAAATCTTTCGCTTTTACATTTACAATACCGTTAGCATCAATATCAAACGATACTTCAATTTGTGGAACACCACGAGGTGCTGGTGGAATATCCGTTAATTGGAATCTTCCTAACGTTTTGTTATCAGCCGCCATTTGACGCTCACCTTGAAGTACGTGAATGTCTACAGACGGTTGGTTATCACTAGCTGTTGAGAATACTTGAGACTTACTTGTTGGGATTGTCGTGTTACGATCAATTAACTTCGTAAACACCGCACCCATTGTTTCAATACCTAAAGATAAAGGAGTTACATCTAGTAATACAACATCTTTAACATCACCTGTAAGAACACCCGCTTGAACAGCTGCACCTAACGCTACAACTTCATCAGGGTTAACCCCTTTATGTGGGTCTTTACCAGTTAATTTTTTGATTGCTTCTTGAACAGCTGGGATACGAGTTGATCCACCAACAAGAACAATTTTATCAATCTCACTTGCAGACATCCCTGAATCTTGAAGCGCGCGACGAGTTGGCCCCATTGTACGCTCTACTAAATCACTAGATAATTCTTCGAACTTAGCACGAGTTAATGTTAACTCTAAGTGTTTAGGTCCACTAGCATCAGCTGTAATGAACGGTAAAGAGATTTGTGTAGAAGTCACACCTGAAAGATCTTTTTTTGCTTTTTCAGCAGCATCCTTTAAGCGTTGTAATGCCATTTTATCTTGAGAAAGATCAATACTATTTTCTTTCTTAAATTCAGCTACTAAATGGTCAATGATGACTTGGTCAAAATCATCACCACCAAGCTTGTTGTCACCAGATGTTGCTTTAACTTCGAAGAAACCTTCTCCTAATTCAAGGATCGATACGTCAAAAGTACCGCCACCTAAGTCATAAACTAAAATTGTTTGATCTTCTTGTTTTTCAAGACCATATGCAAGTGCTGCAGCCGTTGGTTCATTGACAATGCGGTCAACTTCTAAACCAGCAATTTTACCAGCATCTTTAGTCGCTTGGCGTTGAGAATCATTAAAGTAAGCAGGAACTGTAATAACAGCCTTCGTTACCTTTTCACCTAAATACGCTTCTGCATCTTCTTTTAATTTTTGAAGAATAATTGCTGAAATTTCTTGTGGTGTATATTGCTTACCTTCAATTTCTTCTTTATGATCTGTACCCATGTAACGTTTAATAGATTGAATCGTGTTAGGGTTTGTAATCGCTTGACGCTTAGCTACTTCACCAACTAAACGTTCTCCATTTTTAAATGCAACTACAGATGGTGTTGTTCTATTTCCTTCTGGGTTAGGGATAACTGTCGCTTCCCCACCTTCCATTACGGCTACACAAGAGTTTGTTGTACCTAAATCAATACCAATTACTTTACTCATTGACATTTCCTCCTAAAAATTATGTAAATAGACTAATTATTGATTAACTTTAACCATGGATGGTCTAATGACACGATCTTTTAACTTATAACCTTTTTGAAGCTCTTCTACTACTTGATTTGATTCGTGTTCATCACTTTCTACCGTCATCACCGCTTGGTGATAGTTTGGATCAAAGGCTTTCCCTACAGCCTCAATAACTTCTAAACCTTCTTTTTGCATTGCATCAGTTAATTGGCGATACACCATTTCCATACCCTGAAGCAATGATTTCGCATCATCACTTTCAACTTTCACAGATAATGCCCTGTCAAAGTTATCGATCGCAGGAATTAATTCTTCTATAAGATTTTGAGATCTATATTTAGCAGCAGACTCTGCCTCAATCTTAGTACGACGACGGAAATTATCATAATCTGCTTGGACACGGAGAAGTCGCTCATTTACCTTATCAACTTCCGCCTCTAGTTCCTGTATTTTCAGTTGTTCTTCAGATAAAACAACATCTTCTTTAGCGTCCTCTATATCTACTACATTTTCAGCATTGTCTACTATCTCTTCTTGAGATACATGTTCTTCTTGTAAGTTTTGTTTTTCTTGCGCCAACTATTTCACCTCCCTAGTAAAGTTCCCAACTGAATGACGAGACTGCCCCGAGACTAAAACTTCACTTATGGACAGTCTCAGAAAATACAACCAATTGGGAGAATAAACATTTCTCAACTATTTGTCAATATTTCCATTACTTATTTCTTTGATACAATTTTGTTAAAGTATTTGTCATATCTTTAGAAAGATAATCTAAAACTCCGATTACTCGTTGATATTCCATTCGAGTTGGTCCGAGGATACCGATAGTTCCTAGGTGTTTTCCGTCGGCAGTGTATGTTGCTGTAATCACACTACAATTATCAATCGCCTCAAGTTTATTTTCTTGGCCAATTTTCACAGTAATCCCTGAACTATCGGAACGGAAAATTTGATGAACCAACTGTTTTTCTTCGAACATTTCAAGAAGCTGACGCACTTTTTCAACATCACGAAATTCTGGTTGTGAAAAAATATTCGTCTTTCCCCCAAAAAACACATGATCATTTTTCTCATGAGTAAAAGACTTTTCCAACATTTGCATCGTATCTTTATAGTTCGAAATATGCATTTTTAAAACATTTCCAACTTCTGAAAATATTTTCCCACGCAACTCAAGCATTGAAACTCCTTTTAGGCGTTCATTTAAAATATTAACCATCATTTCAATATCAGTTACTTCCATACCTTGTGGAATATCAACGGCTTGTTTCTCAACATGACCAGTGTCAGTGACGATAATCGCTACTGCTGCCTCTTTAGTTAATGGGATAATTTGCAAATGCTTTAACGTCGTATCGAATACTTCCGGTCCCAACACGATGGAAGTATAACTCGTTAAATTAGATAAAATCTGTGCTGACTGTTCAATTAATTGCTCGACTTCATGAATTTTCTGGGCAAACATTGATTTAATATCAACAATATCAGAATTGTTTAGTAACTCTGGTGATAATAAGTGATCTACATAGTATCGATAACCTTTTTGTGAAGGGATTCTCCCTGCAGAACTATGAGGCTTTTCTAAAAAACCTAATTCTTCAAGATCTGCCATTTCGTTTCGAATTGTAGCAGGGCTATAAGATATGTCTTCTCTTTTTGATACACTTCTTGAGCCCACTGGTTCTGCAGAACGAATATAATCATCAATAATTGCTTTTAAAATTAATAATTGTCGCTCTGTTAACATAATTTATCACCTCTGTTAGCACTCTAATTGAACGAGTGCTAAATCCTATTAATAAATTACCAAAAATCTATATTCGTTGTCAACGATTCGAAAGAAGTTTTGGAGTTAAGAGGCAAAAAAACACTATCTATGTAGACAACTATCATTTATAGCAGAAATTTTTCAAAAACTTCATTAGCTACAAATAAACCATTTTTCGTTAAAGAGATACGATCGTCCTCCACTTTTAGTAGCCCTTCTGATTTTAACCGTTTAATGTTATTACCAAAAATTTCAAAAGGATCCTTATTGAAACGATTTTGAAACTGTGAAATAGAAACACCTTCTAGTTTTCGAAGTCCTAAAAACATTTCTTCTTCCATCTTTTCCGCTGTACTTACGACATGACTTTCTAATAGGGGGCGCCCTTGTGAATGAACATTATTTATATATTTTTTTATTGGACCAACATTTGCATAGCGCTGCCCTGATACATAGCCATGTGCCCCTGCACCGATCCCATAATATTCTTCATTATTCCAATAGGTGAGATTATGCAAACTTTCATACCCATTTTTAGAAAAATTACTTATTTCATAATGATGATAATTTTGTTCTGTTAACATATTGATTAAAACATCATACATTGCTACTTCATCATCTTCTGGTGGTAAGGGTAACTTTCCTTTGCGTTGCAATTGGTGAAACACCGTTTTTTCTTCTACCTTAAGTGAATACGCTGAAAAATGAGGGATCTCAAGCTCCAATGACTTTTCTATGGACTCTATAAAATTGGCCACTGACTGACCTGGTAATCCGAACATTAAATCAATCGATATATTTTCAAAGCCCATTCTTCTTGCACTTTCAATTGTACGATAAATATCTTTTTCATCATGAGCCCGTCCAATCTTTTTTAAAAGATCTTCTTGAAAAGCTTGAGCACCAATACTCAAACGGTTCACTCCAGCGGACTTTAACAGCGATAACTTCTCGTCAGAAATATTCCCAGGGTTGATTTCAAACGTGTATTCTCTCGGTTTTTGTAATGAAAAAACTTGATTTATTGAATCTAATAACGGCTCTAACTGTTGAGATGATAAAGAAGAAGGAGTTCCTCCACCGATATAGACCGTTTCAATATGATCATATGGGAATTGTGAGACCGCCTCTTTCATTTCTTTTTCACAGGCCTTGACGTACTCCTCAATGGGCTGCCCTTTTAAATACACTTTATTAAAATCGCAATAATGACAAATTTGCTCACAAAAAGGAATATGTACATATACAGCTTTCGGTAAAGCCATGAGGTCACCATCTTTCTTTTTTCAATTTACAATGTACAATTTAAAATTAAAAATTAAATTTATTTTTAGTAGCGCTACGAAGGACTGCATAAAAAAATTGTGAATTTTTAATTTTGAATTGTACATTAAATTAAAGCCGTAGAAATGAGCTTCTACGGCTTACTCCATAATTATTACTTACTTTCATCCATACGAAGAACGGCCATGAACGCTTCTTGTGGCACTTCTACATTCCCTACACTCTTCATACGCTTTTTACCCTCTTTTTGTTTCTCTAAAAGTTTACGCTTACGCGAGATGTCACCACCGTAACATTTTGCTAATACATTTTTACGAATCGCTTTAATTGTTGAACGAGCAATAATTTTCTGTCCGATACTAGCTTGAACTGGGACCTCAAACTGTTGACGAGGAATTAATTCTTTCAACTTATCAACAATGACTTTTCCACGGTCATAAGCAAAATCTCGGTGAACAATAACAGATAGCGCATCGACTTTTTCGGCATTTAATAAAATATCCATTTTTACGAGTTTCGATTGCTTGTAACCGATCAACTCATAGTCAAATGATGCATATCCTTTAGTACTCGATTTCAATTGATCAAAGAAATCATAAACAATTTCTGATAGTGGAATTTCATATGTGATTGTTACACGGTTAGCATCTAAATATTTCATATCAAGATAATTACCACGTTTTTTCTGACAAATTTCCATGACTGCACCGACATAGTCGTTCGGTACCATCACTGATGCTTTCACATACGGTTCTTCAACAAATTCGATTTGTTGCGCATCAGGCATCTTTGATGGATTATCAATGCGCTCCTCCTCACCATTTGTTAATGTGACGCGGTAAATAACACTTGGTGCTGTCGTGATTAAATCAATATTAAACTCTCTTTCAATGCGTTCTTGAATAATTTCCATGTGTAAAAGTCCTAAGAAACCACATCGGAAACCAAACCCTAACGCTTGAGAAGTTTCTGGCTCATATTGCAGGGATGCATCATTTAATTCTAGCTTTTCAAGAGCATCTCTTAAATCATTATAATCATTTGTATCAACGGGATATAACCCACAAAACACCATTGGGTTCATTTTTCGATATCCAGCTAGAGCTTCACTAGCAGGGTTATTGACACTTGTAATCGTATCCCCGACGCGACTGTCACCCACATTTTTTATAGATGCCGTTAAGAAACCAACGTCTCCAACAGTTAATTCATCACGCTTCACTGGCTTAGGTGTAAATACTCCCGCTTCAATCACTTCAAATTCTTTACCTGTTGCCATCATTCGTATTTTTTCCCCAGGTTTAATCGTTCCTTCGATGATTCTAATATAAACGATTACCCCTCGATAAGGATCGTATAACGAATCAAAAATAAGTGCTTTTAACGGGCCTTCCGGGTCACCACTAGGGGCAGGTACTTTCTCTACAACTTGTTCTAAAATTTCTTCAATACCAATCCCATTTTTCGCAGAAGCAAGAACAGCATCTGAAGTATCAAGACCAATAATATCTTCTACTTCTTGTTTTACTCGCTCAGGTTCTGCACTCGGTAAATCAATTTTATTTACAACTGGTAATATTTCCAAGTCGTTATCAAGTGCTAAATATACATTCGCAAGCGTCTGAGCTTCAATTCCTTGAGCTGCATCGACGATAAGTAAAGCCCCTTCACAAGCTGCTAAGCTTCGTGATACTTCATACGTGAAATCAACGTGTCCAGGGGTATCAATTAAATGAAAGATATATTCCTCTCCATCTTTCGCTTTATACGTTAACTGAACCGCATTTAATTTAATCGTAATTCCTCGTTCACGTTCAAGGTCCATCGCATCAAGCATTTGATCTTTCATCTCACGTTGGGTTAGGGCACTTGTTTGTTCTAGTATACGATCTGCAAGTGTCGACTTCCCATGATCTATATGAGCAATAATTGAAAAATTACGGATTTTCGATCTGCGTTTTAAACGTTCTTCTTTGTTCATTTTATATCACTCCTATGTATAAAAGCTCAAGCGCAAAGGTTTACTCGCTATCACTAAACTACTCCAAGTTAATACACTAGCATAAATTATAACAATAGCGTCGACTTGTTTCAATTAAATTTAAAATTAGTGTGAAATATTGAGCCATTTTCGTACAAAACACTGATGACGATATCCGTCACACTCTAACAGGAAAAAATTCCGGTCGATTTCCCTCACTGCGCTGTAAAGCTACTGACCTCAGTCACACCTTGTGATACTTCTTAGCAAATTCATCGTGCTGCTTTGCGACGAGTAACCGCAGGAGCACTTCGTTCCGAATTTAGAGGCTTGTTCGGAAAAGTCGACCGTCATTCATTTTTTCATACAAAATGCCCATGACGGTAATCCATCACTATAAAATTATGTAAAACTCAGTTCTATTCTTTCCAACTAACGAACAAACCAACGAGTCAACTTTTAAAAACAAAAAAGACCGCCAATGCAGCCTTTCTTAATATTCGCGTTTGCGGGCAGTCTTTATGTTAAAACACTAGCAACCGAATTAGTTATTTTAGTTAATATATTTGAAAATAGGTGATCTAAAGCATCAGAAAGCTTTACACCCATTTGCGAAAACAAATTAAACGTTTCAATTTGCTCAAGTTGTTGCTGCTTTTCTTGGAGGTCGTGACTAGTTATCTTATCATCTTCGTTTATAACTTCAGACGTTGTTACATCGTTATTTTTAATAATCGTAGCAGTGGAGTAACTTTCATCACCCGTCATTTTAACGATATTATTACTAGCCATCTGAATCCCTACTAATATACCTAAAAATAGAATAGTAGTTATAAAAAAGCACTTTAAAAAGAACTTCGTCACAATCAACACCTCCATAGAAAAAATATCTCTTAGTTCAACTAACCAACCTTCCAACTTTTTCTTACAAAACCCTTATGACGGTAACCGTCACCATTTGAAATGTAAAAGGCGAATGATTTCCTTCACTTCGCTGTGAAGATACTGACCTCAATCACATCATGGCACGCTTCTTAGCAAAGGCTCCGTGCTGCTTTGCGACGAGTAACCGCAAGAGCACCTTCTAACGATTCTCAGAGGCTCGTTCACGAAATCATTCGACTTTTTTCATACAAAACCAACCTGTTGTTATATTTACTTCGTTACTTTTTCAGCGCCCCAGTAAAAGTCACTAAATACCTCTGCAAATACTTCTGCCGAGCGATACGCTTCCTCCAATGTATTATCTATGCCACCTATTTCTATTAAAACAGAATTTGGTGATAAATCTTGATTATACCGGCCGTTAGTCCCCGCTCCACCTTTTGAAATAACCCCTCTACTTAAACCAGGGTATTTTTGATCTAACAACTCATGCAATTCTGCAGCTAACTGAAGATTTTTTTCGTAATTTTTATTATTTTCACCTATGACAAATAATGTTCTCGCGTACTCAACACCATTAATCGTAACTGTGGTTATATCTCTTGGTTGCGCATCTCGATGGACATCGAAAAAGAACTCTAAATCGTTATTTGAGTGGATGGCTTCTTGGACAATTTCTCTTGAAGCATCATAAGAACGACCATATAGCCAATCACGGTTACTTAATATTGCTCCAATATCACTTTTATCAACATCTACACCGATGCCGCGTTTTTCTAACTCACGACTTAAACGATCACCGACAAGAGTAATATTCACAGACTGATGAAAGGCTTCAGAAGGAGCTCTTGCATCTTTCAACTCTGGTAAAAATGATTCGCGACTATGGGAATGAACGATATGAACAACTTTACGTCCATCAGTTGAAACTGATGGTGTTACAGTCTCTTCCTCATCCATATCTTCTAATTTTTTTATACTTTCTTGTGTAGCTTCTCGTTCTGCCATCATTACTTCTAGTGGAGGAGCTGATTCGATAGGCATATTCGTAAAATCTGTTCCCTCACCAGCGACAACGATAGTTCCATCAAATAATGCAAATCCCGGTAATTCTCGCCCTAATAAACTTCTTGGGTCTTCTGGATTTAGACTTGTAGCTAATTCAAACACTAGCGACGAAACTTTAGGGGGATGACTTTCTTCAGGTAACACTTGTGTGAAATATGGGTTTTCAGTACTCATCATGTACACTAATGCATCACTTGATACGTACGAACTCCAAGCATGTACGGTTGTCGATGATAAGCCGTAGCCTGGTTCAAAAGCTGTTAACATTCCTGTAATAATGAATAATGCCATTATACCAACGATGACGAGTATCGCCATTCGCTTAAAACTTGTCCTATTTAACGAAACTGTAAAACCTTTAAATTTTCTTGGAGACATAATTTCACCCTTTCAAGCTTGTCTACATTATGTATATGACAGCAGTTGAAAGGGTAGAACTTTTTTTTGAGTGTTGAATTTTGAGTGTTGAGTTTTTTAGCTTTGCTTCGAAGCAATACAGAAAAGCAACTCATAACTCAACACTCTTCACTCAAAACTTTTAGTGAGTGTACATCCCAACATTATCTTGGTCGACTTCGCCGTGTAAGGCTGCGTTTAATCCAGCGGCAATTACATTGGCCATGTCTTCAATAAAGACGTCTACTTCTTTTGGGGTCACCATTAAATTATGACCGAGTGGCGCTAACACTTCACGGATCAATTGTCTTTTTTCTTCCTCTTCCAAGCCACCCATCATACCAAAAATATTTTTTCTCGTATCTAGTTCTGGCATATCTTCATCTGTAAGCTCTCTTTTTTCTCCAAACGTCATACCCGCAGGTGTTAATGAACGTGACGGTTTATTTCCTTCACGCATTTCTCTTCCAAAATGTTTAAATACGTAATCAATCGTATCACTTGTAATTGAGACTGCATCAACAACGGTTGGAATTCCTACAGCAATTACTGGTATTCCTAAAGTATCTTTACTTAATTCTTTCCGTTTATTTCCTACTCCAGAGCCAGGGTGAATTCCAGAATCAGAAATTTGGATCGTCGTATTCACCCTTTCGATCGAGCGTGAAGCAAGTGCGTCAATAGCAATAACAAAATCAGGTTTCGTTTTTTCAATCACACCGTGTATTATATCGCTCGTTTCAATACCGGTAATCCCCATTACCCCAGGAGTAATTGCGCTAACTGGGCGAAATCCATCAGAAACTTGTTCTGGCTGTAATTCAAAAATATGTTTCGTAATTAATAAGTTTTCAACGGCAATTGGACCTAGTGCATCAGGCGTAACATTCCAGTTTCCTAGACCTACAATAAGACAACTAGCATCTTTACTTATTCCTAAGTGTTTTAAAAATTGATTAAATTCCTTTGCAAAAACACGCTCAACCTTTTCTTGAAGTTCTGTGTCTTTATTTCTGATTCCTTGTGTTTCAAACGTTAAATAGCTACCTTCTTTTTTTCCTAGCCTCTCTGCACCTTCTTTAGTAATCTCAACCGTTGTTATATGTACTCCTTCTTCATCACGTTCTTTTACAATAACCCCATTTAATGATTGTCGTTCTTTAGGTGCTTTTCTTTCTTCCCTTTCTTTAACCAGTTCATGAGCTTCAACTGCTAAATCAGTACGTATATTATATTTTTCTAAGTTAATTTCTTTAGTCATTTACAACACCCTCTTTGAACAATATTGTATTCAAATTGTTCCCAGTAGCTTATCCGACTATTCCTTTTTCATTCTGCTATTGCAATTAATCTCTAGTTTTGTTACAATGCAATGTGTTGTACTTATATATTCGCAATTATCCGGTTGCATCAAGGAGGTGAAAGGAATGCCAAATATTAAATCAGCTATCAAACGCGTAAAGACAAGCGAAAAACGTCGCGCTCATAACGCTGCGCTTAAATCTGCTCTTCGTACTGCTATCAAAACTTTCGAAACTAAAGTAGAAAGCAAAGAAGTAGAAGGTGCAAAAGAAGCGTTCTTGGTTGCAACCAAAAAGCTTGATAAAGCTGCAACAAAAGGTTTAATTCATAAAAATGCGGCATCTCGTCAAAAATCTCGCCTAGCGAAGAAATTAAACGAGCTTTCAGCATAATTAAAAACGTATAAAAAAAGGGCTACTGGTGTCAGCTACCTCAACATTGAGGTGTCTGACACCAGGCAGCCCTTTTTTTGCTTTTTCCATAAATATTTTCTCCGCTTGATTTATCCTAACACCTTTAAAATAAATAGTTCTAACGCTAACTGTTTGTCTACCTTCCCCGTTTTAATATTAAAATCTGCTTCAGCAAGCTCATCTATAAATAATAATAATTGCTTTTCTGAAAATAAATTACCTTTTTGGTTTGCTAATTTAACAACATAAGGATGAAGTTTTAATATCCCCGCGATTTTTTGCTGTGAATATCCTCGTTTTGATAACTCACTCACCTGATAAATAATTCTGAATTGCCTAGCTAATAACGCCAAAATTTTTATCGGCTCTTCCTTTTGCTTTAATAAATCATAGAACACTTGCAAAGCTTCAGTCTTTCTCCGATGTACAACATGATCTACTAACGAAAATACATCTTGTTCGACCGTTTTTGATACTAATTTAACCACTGTTTCTTCATCAATAAAGCCACCAGGACCTGCAAACAGTGCCAACTTCTCTATTTCCCCGGCAATCATCATCAAACTGTTCCCTAACAAGTGCATTAATTTTTCTTTTGCTTCATGTGCAATTTCAACGTCGTAAACCTTAACTCTAGCAGCAATCCATTTCCCAAGATCTTGCTCATTCATTGGTGTAGCTTCAAGGACTTCAGCATGTTTTTTTAAAAGTTTTACAATTTTCTTCCGCTCATCTAATTTTTCATAAGGAGCGACCACGATAAAACTCGTTTCCATAACAGGGTTTGCAATATAATTTTCAAAAGCTTTTATATCATGCTCAACTTTTGATGGATCCTTTCCAGTTAAAAATTGGGGATCTTTAACGATAACAATTCTGTTCGTTCCCATAAAAGGTAACGTAAGCGCCTCTTCAATTGCTACCGATATCGGAGTTTCCTTTAATTCAAAGCTTGAAAAGTTAAAATCATATTCTTCTTCCGTTAAAACTTGATTTAAAATATTATGTATCGTCTCCTCGATTAAAAATGATTCAGTACCGTATAATAAATAGAGAGGAGCGATATTACCACTTTTGATTTTTTTCTGTATCTGCAAAAAACTCATTTATTTATAATTCCTTTCTTACAAAGTTAGTTTGTTGGTTAGTTGTTTGTTGGTTTGGTGAAAGTTGAAAAGAAATCGCCTTTTTTCATCTTGGATGATTACGGAATATCGTTATCATGGTTTGGTATGGAAAAAAGGAGGGCAATTTTCTGAACGAGCCTCTAAAAGTCGCTAGAGTTTTACAGCGAAGAGAAGAAGATTGCCCTCCTTTTACATCCTAGATGGCAACGGTTAAAGAGCCATCTATACATTAGCATTATTTTTATTTTTACATATAAATAACGATTGTACAATTGAAAAAGGGGAATTAACTCGAGTTGTTAATCCCCCATTTATGATAAACGTCAACAAGAAGGGCCTAGGACATCCTCTTGGTGACGATAATCACTGTTTTCTTTTTTTCCTGTTGTATTAGTTATAATATCCTATGCAGAACAAATGTATATGTGTCAACTCTTTACAGCAATGACAAGTTTCGTTTTGAATAAAATTTTTATTACACTTTTTATAAGGAATCAACAAAACATCGAGATTTTAACATTTCCATTTAGTAAATGTTAGAAATGTAGATTTTTTATTTTTTTTAGCTTATACTAAAAACTGTATTAGGAGGGATGCCAAATGAATCAATTTGAAAATGAAGTTCAAAGCAAGCGTAACGATGCTGTCGATTCTGCTGTCGGTTTCGTTGTCTCATTCGGCTTTTTTGCTACAATTTTTGCTGTAGCAATTTTAATTGACTTGTTTGTGTAAAGTTTTTTAGAGAGAGGGGCTGTCCCAGAAGGTCGACACCATGCTTACTAAATATAGACGAATAAATTTATTATCCGTCTATATTTGCTACCTAACGGTGTCTGACACTTTGTTTTGGGACAGTCCTCTCGTTAATTAACGTTTCAAAGTGACCAACATCATTTTTAAACCGATACCGGATCGCCCCGTGGTGATCGGTTCGAAAGATTTTTATATCATTTGCTTCTAGACGGCCAATCACGTCTGGATGTGGGTGCCCGTAATAATTTGTTCGTCCAACAGGAATAAGAGCAAAGCTCGGATCCACAAATTCTAGAAAAGGCTCTGTTGTTGAAGTATTGCTACCGTGATGTCCAACTTTTAAAACATCGACTTCAATAGCATTAAAATTATTTAAAAAGCGCCTTTCTCCAGGGGCCTCTAAGTCACCTGTAAATAACCAATATAAACCACCAATTTTCGTATAAACAACTATTGAGCGATCATTTAAGGTTTGCTCACCACCAACAGGTGCCAATACTTGAAAGTTAAAATCTCCTCTTTTCCAATAATAACCTTTTTGTACAAACTCTATTTCTGTCCCTTCATTATAAAAATCCCTTAAAAGCTGTTGTTCAAAAACCCCTTCAACAGGCCCGATTCCATAAAGGATTTTTTCTACTGGGATTTCACCAATTAAAGCTTCGGCACCGCCTATATGATCAAAATGACCGTGGGTTAAAATTAATTTATCTATTTTGCGAACCCCTTTTGCTTTTAAATAAGGTAAAAGTACATCATTACCAACATCAAAAGTTTTTGTCCTCGTTGACCAATCATTAAGACGAAAGTCTACAAGACCTCCAGTATCAATTAAGTAAACTGCCTCCCTTCTAGGTAGCTCAATATATATACTATCTCCTTGTCCTACGTCTATCATTGTTATTACACCTTCATTGGTTATATAGTGAATATGCCAATGAAACAAAGCGACAACTAGAAATATACTGCTACTTTTTATTAATTGGCCGATTGAAGGTGATTTCTCCCACACATATAAGTTCAATCCAATCGCTAAATAATAAAAAACGACAATAATTAAAGGTGGTTTACCAAACGTTAACGTTGAAAATGGAAAAGTCATTACATAAGCTAACCCTCGGTGTGCATTAACAATGACAAAGTCAAAAATAATTAACAATGACTCACTAAATAGCGGAAAAATGAAATGACTAATAAAGACGACAAAAGATAACGGCAAAGCAAAAAAGGTGACGAAAGGAATATAAATTAAATTTAACGGTATGCTCCAAAGTGATATTTCATAAAAATTATAAACAATGATCGGAAATGACACGAATTGCGCCACCAATGTAACAACTAAAAGTTGAATCACCCAGCTTGAATACCGATTCAATAATGTGTTTGCAGAAATAATTAACGAGTAAGAAACGAGGAATGAAAGTTGAAATCCTAAGTGGAAAATGTAAGATGGATTAAAAACTAATAATAATAAACAAACATAACTAATTCCGTCTAATGGATTTAATTTCAAATGAGCCCTTAACGAAAGCAAAACGACCATCGACATTGCCGTAGCTCTTAAAACAGAAGGAGCACCACCTGCTAAAACAGCATATATAGGTAACATAATTAATAAAAGATCTATGGCCCTCTCCTTCGTGACCCCAAGCCTAATGAATAAAAAATACAAACTAGCACTTACTAAACCGACATGCAGTCCAGAAACTGCTAATAAATGAATGATACCTAGTGATTGATAAGACTCGAGTATTTCATGGCCAATCTCCCCTCGATCACCAAAAACTAGAGCGATAACGACTCCTCTACTTCCTTCTGGAAAATTCTCCATGATGTAATTTATTCCATTTTGTCGATAATTTTGGAGTAAAGAGTATGGGGTAACACTGCCTTGTCGGCAGTCTTCTAACGAAAAGGAATCAGGGGTAAATTGGTAGTAAATTTTCCTAACTGTTTTTAAATATTCTTTATAGTTAAAACTATAAAAGTTTCGAGGTTCAGGTGGTAATTTATATTCACCTTGAATTTGACAAACCATACCGTAACGTAAATTTTTGAGGTCATTATTTTCATTAGAATCACGAGCAAAATAATTAACTTGATAGGTTTGCCTGTCATTCGACTTTAATTCAAAAGAGGTTTTATTACCATCATGATCGGGAATAGAAGTGATTTTTCCTGCCAAAATGTTCGTATTAGGCTTAGGTGGGGTATCTTTAAAATAAAGTGGATTTACATAGAACAATACGATGAGTATTAACGCCGATATTAATAACTTATAATCCGATTTGTATTTGTAAAAAAAATATATGAGGGCTAACAAAAAAAAGAATGAAATCGAATGAAAGCCCTCAACTCGCAGCAAAATACTTGAAATAGCAGCAACTACTAAAACATAAACTTTACCAGACACATTAACCTCCTTAACTTGTCGATGTGTATAGTTTGTTTGCTTGTTCTGTTAGTTTTTTTATTTCCTCACCATCAACACCGGCTTGTTCAAGCTTTGAAAGTAAAGATGCTGTAAAAGATAACTTATCTGATGATTTTGTATCTAAAACCATTTCTTCAAGTTCAACATATTCAACATGAACCCCTGCTTCTTCAAACAATTGCATAGCATAAGGGTGATTTTTGTAATCTTTTGCATAATAGACTTTTTTTATCCCACTTTGAATAATTGACTTTGCACAATTTAAACAAGGGAAGTGTGTAACATATATTTCAGCTCCTGCAGTAGGTACACCAAATTTGGCACATTGCAGAAGGGCATTTACCTCAGCATGGATCGTTCGAATACAATGATTGTCTTCCACGTAGCAACCATCATCAATACAATGTTCACCACCAGATATAGAACCATTATAACCACCTGCAATGATCCGTTTATCACGTACAATTGTAGCTCCGACCATAAGGCGTGTACATGTACTTCTTAATGCTAATAAATGACTTTGTGCCATAAAATATTGATCCCAAGATATTCGTGTCATATTCAGCCTCCAACGACAAAATTTATTTTCTTAAGTGTAGACAAAATATGACACATTTTCAATCTGTTTATTAATCATTTTTGTGAAAAGTTCACAACCAAACTCAAAACTCAAAACTCAAAACTCAAAACTCAAAACTCAAAATTCAAAATTCAAAATTCAATTACCCCTGACTCTCCTCAAGTGCTTGCTGAAGGTCGCCAATAATATCATTCACGTTTTCAATCCCTATTGAAAGTCGAATTAATTCTGGTGTTACTCCCGCTGCCTGTTGCTCAGCAACCGTTAATTGCTGATGTGTTGTACTTGCCGGATGAATAACAAGTGATTTCGCATCACCAACATTTGCCACATGTGAAAATAATTTAAGGCTGTTAATGAATTTTTTTCCTTCTTCTACTCCACCTTTAATACCAAAGGTTAAAATAGCACCTTTACCATTAGGTAAATATTCTTCAGCTAAAGAGTAGCTAGGATGACTTTCGAGCCCAGGATAGCTAACCCATTCGACTAAAGAGTTTTCTTCAAGGAATTGAGCGACTTTTTCAGTATTCTCACAGTGTCTTTCCATACGTAAATGTAACGTTTCTAAACCTTGAAGTAATAAAAATGAGTTTAATGGCGCAATTGCTGGACCCATATCTCTTAATAGCTGGACTCGTGCTTTAATAATATAAGCTAAATTACCAACAGCTTCAGTATAAACAACCCCGTGATAGCTTGGATCTGGCTCAGATAACCCTGGAAACTTTCCATTTCCCCAATCGAAATTACCACCGTCTACAATAATACCGCCGATTGACGTCCCGTGGCCTCCGATAAATTTTGTTGCTGAGTGTACGACAATATCAGCACCATGCTCAATCGGTCGACATAAAGCAGGAGTTGTAAAAGTTGCATCCACGACTAATGGTAAGCCATGCTCATGGGCTATATCCGAAACTGCCTTAATATCAAGAACATCTCCTTTAGGATTTCCGATAATTTCTCCATAAACGAGCTTCGTTTTATCGTTAATCACCGCTCGGTAGTTTTCCGGGTCTGAACTATCGACAAAATGAACTTTGATACCTAACTTCTTTAATGTGTGAGCAAAAAGATTATATGTACCGCCATACAGGGAACTAGAAGTGACGATCTCATCTCCACTTTCACATATGTTTAAAATTGCTAAAGTAATCGCTGAAGAACCACTAGCAGTTGCTAGAGCGGCAACACCACCTTCTAACTCGGCGACTCTTTTCTCAAACACATCCTGTGTGGGATTCATAATTCTTGTATAAATATTTCCAAATTCTGATAACGAAAACAAATTAGCCGCATGATCTGTGTCTTTAAATACATATGATGTCGTTTGATAGATCGGTACCGCTCTCGATAATGTATTACTATCAGCCTCTTGACCACCATGTACGGCAATCGTTTCTAAACTCCAATTTTTTCCAGTCACCTAAAAATCCCCCTTGTAAGTTTTGAATGTTGAGTTTTGAGTTTTGAGTTAAATGGGGCTGTGCTCCTTAGCTCCAAACTCATCACTAAAAATTCTTCATTCTAAATTCAATTAAAAATAAAAAACTCCCCCCATAGTATGAGAGAAGAGTTAATGAACGATTCTTTTCTCTCTCATTTTTCAGAACAAAAATTGTTCTGCTGGATTTAGCACCTTGTGTATTTCACACTGGTTGCCGGGTGTCATAGGGCCAGTCCCTCGACCACTCTCAATAAGAGTTGTTTTTAATTTTTTTCACTTTAGGTGATTATACTGTTTCCTCATTGGAATTGTCAATAATTTTCTAAAAGTTTCAATTATTTAGTTTAATGAATTTTATAATTCAATATTATCGCCACTAGTATCTATATGTAGTTGCGTTAAATCGTTCGCAACTATATAGTTTGATATCCCTCAATTTAGGTAATTATGAAATTCACTCAGTCAGCCACTATAAACTCTCTCATATTATCTAGTGTTTTTTCACCAATTCCAGAAACACGAACTAAATCATCTATTGATTGAAATCGACCTTGTTCTTCCCGATTGGCAACGATAGCTCCAGCTCGCGCCGGACCAATTCCTGGAATGGTTTGTAGTTCTTCAACAGTTGCATGATTAATATTAATTTTTCCATCTTCAGTGTTATTAGAAAATGTAGTTGCGATAAACTCCTCTATCAATTGATCGTCCTCATCACTATAAAAGGGAACATAAATAACCATTTCATCCTCCAATAAAGCAGCTAAATTAATCAAGTCTATGTTTGCCTCTTTATGAAAACCTTCAGCTTTTTCAATCACATTCACGATTCGGTCACCACTCTTCATTTTATAGACCCCAGGTTGATTTACAGCGCCTTTTACATCTACAACAATTTCTTCTTTTTGAAGTTCAATTTCTTCATCATGTTCGACCATCGGTTGTTGCACTTCTAAAAATTGTTGAAAATCATCTTCAACAACACTACTATTGTCAAAATTTCTAATAAAGCTTACACTAAACAACAGGATAATAGCACAAACTACACTAATGAATACGCTATTACGTTTTAATTTTTCCATATAAAGCCCCCCCCAAAAAAAGATTTTAAAAAGGAGATAAGAGAACCATGAGCGTACATATGCAAATCAAAGAACAAATGAATAACTTTATCGCTGCGGAAAAGGAGTATAAGCAACTAGATATGCGTCGCGAACAAAAAATTGAAGAAGTTATCAATGCGGCAAAACTGAACAAAGACTTTTCTTTAGAAGAGATTAATTTCATTACAGAACAATTAAATAACCTTTGTAAGTCTTATAATTTTCCAATAAGAAAAAAAGTAACGAAAGAAATGGTGTTTGAGTTTATTCATCGAAAATAATATTGAGGAAATGATTTTCTTCCACGGATTAAGTCATAAACACCTTTAATACCTCATAGACTTAAGGGTAAGAAAGCTTGAGAAGGAGGGGGGAACACATGAAAATCGGTATAATTGGAACTGGTAGCATGGGGAATATTTTAATTGAATCGTTCATAGAATCACAGGCAGTCACCCCATCTCAACTTATAGTCACTAATCGAACGATTGAGAAAGCTTATGCTTTAAAGGGGAAATTCCCTGAACTACAAGTTGCAGAAACGCCTAAGAACGTCGCTAATTTAGCCGACATTATATTTATATGTGTAAAACCTTTACAATTTCACCCACTATTAACACAATTAGCACCTTTTTTAAATGCTGATAAAATTGTGGTTTCAATCACAAGCCCAATTACAGTTGAACAGTTACAGACGGTCGTTCCATGTAAGGTCGCTCGTGTCATTCCAAGTATTACAAATCGTGCTCTAACAGGTACATCACTCGTTAGCTATGGTTCGACATGTTCTTCAAGTGATATTGAGATTTTAAATAGCTTAATTAGTCACATCTCTACCCCTGTAGAAATTGACGAAAATATCACTCGCGTTTCTTCTGATATTGTCAGTTGTGGCCCAGCTTTTTTCAGCTTCCTAATGCAAGAATTTATTGAGGCTGCAGCGCGCCAAACTGATATAAACGAAGAGAAAGCTACTCAATTAGCAAGCGAAATGCTCATTGGCTATGGACGATTAATCGAAAAAGGGATTTTCACGCTACCATCGTTACAAGAAAGAGTGTCAGTACCAGGAGGTGTAACTGGCGAAGGTATAAAAGTGTTAAAAGAAGAAGTCGGCGAAATGTTTGATCTTCTATTTCAGCAAACTCACGCTAAGTACTATGAGGATATTAGAAAAATAAAAGAGCAATTTGATTAAAAATTCACTTTTATTATAAAAAATATTCAATGATTTGAAAAGAGGCTGTTTTCATTTTTATTGAACAACAGCCTCTTTTTTACGTACAAAACCGACATGACGATTTATCCACCACATAAGATGGAAATGGCGTATAATTTCCTTCTCTTCGCTTTGACCTTCTAACGAATCTTAGAGGCTCGTTCACGAAATCATCCGCCTTTTTTTCATACAAAACTCTCATGGGGGCTTGCCTGCCACCACCATCTAACGTGAAAATTCGAGCGGAGGTGGTCGAACCAACTAGCCACTAACCAACAAACCAACTATCCAACTAATTTAATTTTTTTGCCACAAAAAACCAGCGTTCGTCATTTTCATTAAATGTGTCGGTTGAAAAGTCGCTCGTAATAGAAATGATTTCAAAGCCACTTTCTTCTAGAGCATTTTTATAAAAGGTAAGTGAATATGTTCGTTGTTTATGTAATTCATCGAATCGTTCATACACCCCTTCATCAGTTTGAACGAAAAAAGACAAGTCATGCTCAACACTGTTACTTTCTTCTCCTTGAAAACATTCCCAAATATATGAAATCTCTTCACCGTTATAAGCGTACGTACTACCATTAAAAATTTTATTGATTTTGTATGGAGTGTGTACATCGAAAATAAACATACCACTTTTATCAAGATGTTCAAAAATCCCCTGAAAAGTGGACGCAACTTCAGCTTCATCGGCTAAATAGTTAATCGTATCACATAAAGATATAACGACATTATACAAACCAAGACTTTCTAAATGGCGCATATCTTGCTGGAAAAAACGAACTTTTGCATCTTCCCTTTCACTCTTTTGTTGAGCCACCAATAACATTTCTTCCGATAAATCAACTGCTGTTACTGAAATACCTTGCTTATTTAAAGGAATCGCAATGTTACCAGTGCCACATCCAACATCTAACAACTTCTTACAATCGACGTTATTCATTTCAATCATTTTTAATACGAAAGACACCCACTCTTCGTAAGGGGCGTCTATCATTAATTGGTCGTACAAATAGGCAAACTTTTCGTAACTCATAATTACTCCTTTTTAAACGTCCAACCATCTTTTTGGTAGATTTTACCTTCTTTTAGCAACTTTCCTAATGCTCGTTTAAAAGAACCTTTACTCATATTAAACTTTTGCTTGATAATGATCGGATCTGACTTATCTGTATACGGCATTCCGCCATCTCTTTTTAGTAAAAAATCAAAAATTGTGTCAGCATCATCATGGCGACGTTCATGAGCTTTCGGTTGCATTGAAATATTAATTTTCCCGTCATCACGAACAAAGGTCACCCTTGCTGTCAACACCTTTCCAAGGTGCAACTCCTCTGAAGTTTCATTAAAATGAAGAAAAGCAATATAACTTTGTTCTGTAAAAACAAAGGCACCTTTTTCAGAAAAAGAATAAACCGTCCCAGTGATTTCACTATTCAAAATCGTTTTTGGTGCTTCAGATGCCGTCTCTTCTACTGGCGTGCCTCTTAAAAGGCGTCCCATTAAACGTCCTTTTTTATCAAAGGTAAGTGAAACCGGTACCTTTTCACCTACCTTTGGCCATAGTGAACGGTCACTACCAAGATCGTCCATCGACAAAAATAAATCACGGGAAATTCCATTATAAAGGAACACTCCGTCCTTTTCATTTACCGAGACAACTTCTAACCAATCAAAATTACTGTCTAATGAAATAATTGGCTCTTCCATAGTTGCCGAAAGACGTCCATGGTGATCATGAAATAAAAAAACTTCTATTGATTGCCCTACTTCAATTGCTTCTGTCACTTGTCTATTGTGAAGAAGAATATCTTCTATTTCCTTGTTGTTGTCTGTTAAAAAGTAACCAAAATCTGCTTTTCGTTCAACTGTTAACTGAACGATCATTCCTGGTTTTAATTCCATTATGCTAATACCTCTTCTATATCTATTGTAGGGGCATCTCCCCAGAGCTTTTCTAAATTGTAATATACACGTTCGTCTTTATGAAACACATGTACTACGACGTCATCTAAATCGATAAGTACCCAACGCGCTTGATCAAAACCTTCAAGCCTCTTTAATTCAATGTCCTGTGCTTGAGCAGATTTTTTAATTTCTGTTGCGATCGCTTGAACTTGTTTTTCTGAATTACCGTTACAAATTAAAAAATAATCAGAAATTAATGATATCCCCTTCATATCTAAAACCGTTATATTTTCTGCTTTTTTATCGTCAGCAGCTTTCACCGCAATTTGCAATACGTTATTTTCTTTCATATTTTAATTTTCCTCCTTTAAGATAAGACTATTATAGACAGCAAGTGTATCCGGAAAAACTGGTTGCTGTTTTTTCATTAAAAAGTTGATCGTATTTGATATCGACGTGATTAAAGCATTATTTAAATCACTAAAAGCCATCTCACGAACTTCCTCTACACCGGGAAATTGACGATTAGGCTCAATATAATCGGAAATAAAGATAATTTTTTCAAGCAGCGTCATTTTCAGTCTTCCTGTTGTATGATAACGAATTCCATTTAAAACTTCTTCATCATATATTTCTACTTCTTTTTTCACTAAATATGCACCAACTGGGGCATGAAGTAACTCAACACCATATTTTAACAGGCGTTCGTCCATTTGCTGTTCAGAAACAATTTTTCTCATCTCGTCTATTGGTCGAAACTTGGCATAGTCATGAAAAATAGCTGCTAATTCGACTTTGGATTCATCTGCACCGTATATTTGGGCTAATTTGACTGCAGTCTCCATCACTCCTACCGTATGAACATAGCGCTTTTCTGTCAATTGTTGTTTGACAACGTTTAAAGCTTCTACTCTATCCATAAAGTTGACGCTCCTTTATATATGCTAAAACATGATCGGGCAGTAAATAGCGAATGGAACGCCCTTGTTTCAATCTTTCTCTTATATCTCGCGAAGAAATTTCTAGTTGCGGTACATTTATTAAGACTAAGTTATCACTATAAATAGATGTACTAATAAAACCAGGCCGTTTTACCCCAACAAAAGTCACTAAATTTAATAACTCATCAATTTCCTTCCACTTTGGCAAATATTCAATCATATCCCCACCAATAATAAAGTAAAAGTCGTTCTCTTTATACATTGCCGTTAATTCTTTCATCGTTTCTATCGTATAAGATGGACCATTCCGTTCAAATTCAATTAAAGAAAGCTTAAAAAATGGATGGTCATTTATTGCTTTTTTTACCATTTCAATACGATCTTCGTCTGAACATAGATTACTTCCTTTTTTATGAGGAGGTATCTTCGTTGGCATAAACCATACTTCGTCTAATTGACAAGCTTCTAATGCTTGTTCAGCGATTAGCAAATGGCCAAAATGCGGAGGATCGAAAGTACCACCCAATAATCCTATTTTCCGCAAAAAAAGTCCCCCCTCATTAAGGTAATTGTATATTTTTATTTTCCCTCGACTCTTTATAAAGTACAATCGTATTGCCGATAATTTGAACTAATTCAGATCGTGTCCCAGCAGATAATCGCTTAGCGACTTCTTCTTTGTCCATTTCACAACTTTGCAAAACACTCACTTTCAATAGTTCTCTCGCTTCTAATGCATCTGCAATTTGCTTTACCATATTTTCATTGACGCACCCTTTTCCTACTTGAAAAATTGGGTTAAGATGATGCGCTTCTGCGCGCAAAAAGCGTTTTTGTTTTCCTGTTAACATGATGTTCCTCCTAATTGTGTAATTACTTTATTCATCATTCTTTTTGTATCCGGTTCAATGCCTGTCCACTTGTGAAAAGCTAGGGCCCCTTGCATCGCAAACATGCCTACACCATTATGAATAATAGCTCCCTTTTCTTCCCCTAATTGCAACCACCTTGTTTTAAGTGGATTATATATTAAATCACTTAATACAACATTTCGCTTAATATGATCTACTGCAATTGGAATTCCTTCGACATTCGGGCTCATCCCTATTGAAGTGGTATTGATAATAATATCATAAACTTCAATATTAGCTTCTGCTTCTTTTAAGGAAACAATGTCCATGGATGTATTATTACATTTATTGTAATTGTTATAATTGTTTTTGATCTCTTTAGCCTTTTCTAAAGTCCTATTAGTGAGCGCAAGTTTTTTCACACCGTGATCACAAATTGCAGTAACAACTGCTCGGCTAGCTCCACCAGCGCCAATGACTAATACGTTACTTTCTAATATCGGCTTTTGTATGACCGTTAATAAAGAAGATAAATATCCTCTTCCATCTGTATTATAACCAATTAAACGCCCATTGTTATTGACAACCGTATTTACTGCTCCAATCATTTTCGCTTCTTCATCAATTTCATCTAGAAATTCCATGACTTTTACTTTATGTGGAATCGTTACGTTAAATCCTGAAACATTTAAAACTTTAAATGCAGCAATCGCTTCCTTTAAATCCCCTTCTTCTATATCAAAAGCATGGTAATGTCCATCAATTCCTAGTTGATTAAACGCATCATTATGCATAAGAGGCGACATTGAATGACCGACAGGATGCCCTATTAAACCAAAAAGCTTCTCCAAACTACCTCTCCCCCTTTTTCTAGTGTTGAGTTTTGAGTGTTGAGTTTTTTGCTTAGACTTCGAAGCGATACAAAAGCAACTCATAACTCAAAACTCTTCACTCAAAACTAAATAAGTGCTTTCCTCACCGACACTGCAACGCCCTTTGGGGCATATGCTGCGACAATTCCCTTTTGTTCGACTGTGACCCACCCTAGACCTGAAAAGACGATATCGATTTTCTCTTCATTTACTTTAAACTCATGCCTTACTAAGGGTGGGAAGTTTTCAACCCCTTTTCCTGGTGGTTGCAACATATCCCCAACATGGTTTTTATATAAATCGTCTGCTTTTTCGAGCTTCGTTCGATGAATGTTAATTTCATTTGACACATAGCAAACTAAAGAATTTCTACCCCCTGAAATGTAATCAAGTCGAGCTAGTCCACCAAAAAACAATGTTTGCTCTTCATTTAGTTGAAAAACTTTCGCTTTTATTTCTTTTTTTGGAGTAATCGTTTTTAACTCTTTTTTTGTTACAAAGTGTGCCATTTGGTGATGGTTAATGATCCCTGGCGTATCAAATAATGAACTGCCATCGTCAAGCGGAATATCAATCATATCTAATGTTGTTCCAGGAAAATGAGAAGTGGTTATGAACTGCTCTTCATCCCCTCCGAATTCACTAATAAGACCGTTAATAAATGTTGATTTCCCTACATTTGTGCAACCGACTACATAAACGTCTTTTTTCTGGCGAAAGTGTTCAATCGCATCAGCTAATTCAAGAATACCTTTACGTTTTTCGGCACTAATTAAAAAAACATCCTCTGGCTTTAATCCTAATTCCTTGGAAGAATACTTCATCCAATTGATTAACTTGTTATGATTTAAACCTTTTGGTAATAAATCTACTTTATTACCTACTAATAAAACTTTATTACCTCCTACAAACCGGTGTAACCCAGGTAACCAACTTCCATTAAAATCAAAGATATCTACAATTTTGACAATTAAAGCATCCCGTTTTCCAAGTTCATTTAATATTTTCAAGAAATCATCGTCGGTTAATGAAACATCTTGAACTTCATTATAATGTTTTAACCGAAAGCATCGCTGGCAAATAAGTATATCTTTTTCTAGAGCAGATTTAGGAACAAAACCCAATTCTTCTTTATTTTCTGTTTGTACCTTTACTCCACAACCTGAACAAATCAAATCTCGCTCAATCAACAGTAAATCCTCCTAAAAGTACTTTATTTTATGACAGTCCCATAAGTGTCTGGCACTTTTTGTTTTGGGATCGCCCCTATTTTTTATGCGTTTAATATTTACAACGGATTTTTTATAGGTATTCATTTCTGACTTTACTATAAATATCCGTTAATGGTATTTTACCACTACAAATTATACATTATAAAACATATCATATTCCCGTTTCAATCTGTATTATTATTTTCCTCTATTATTTAATAGCTATTACACATATTAAAATTTCTCTTCTACTTTTTTATTCCTCCAAAAAATCTAACACTCGAATGAATTTCGTAATTACCTAAATTGAGCCATATCAGACTATATGTAGTTGTGAGCGTTTTAACGCAACTATATAGTCTGATATGGCGATAATATTGAAATATGAAATTCATTAAACATGAAAAGAAAATTTGAAAAAATAATAAAAAGTTTTCGACAAAATTTATCAGTGATCTACATATGTGGATAACCTTATACACAAATCCCCATTGAAATAACAAGCTTTCTCCATGTTACAAACAACTTGCTAACAGTTTATCCACTGTATTTTGTGGATAAAACGAACGGTTGTTCCTTTTTATTGTACATGGTAGAATTTAGTTACAAACTAACACAACTTACTAAATATATGAAAGAAACGCTATATATATGCCAATAATTTTTTAAGGAGGTGGAGCTGCTTATAGCAGCGGAAATAATGAAAAACTTATCAGATGACTTATTAATCGAAACGTATTATAAAGCTATTGAATTAAAACTCAGTGCGGACTTCATTTTTTTAATTAAAGAAGAAATCGAAAGAAGATCGTTAATAGACGAAATAAGAAAAACCTCTTAATCGAGTGAATTTCATAATCCCAATAGACTAGCCACATCCATCTACATGTACTTAAATTAAATAAACAAACACAAAAGGTGAGCTATTTATAAGCTCACCTTTGAATTTTTATATATTCTCTTGGTCGAAAACGTTCAAATGTATCTTCCCCGTCAATTACAAACGGTTCGATTTGTCCGGTACGATCATCTGTATAGTACCTTTTTTCATTTATTTCATTTGCCCACCAAGCTACAACGAACAAAATTGTGAATATACCTACAGCAACAACTACTTTCCTAAGCATAATACTCACCCTTCACTCTCTACAAACATACTTGTAATAATAGTTTTCTTTATAAGGATGGCGCTAGTACGGTAAATATATACATATTTTTTTGGTGACAATTTATCATGAAATTAAAAACAGTCTATTTATTTAAGGTGAAAAAAAATTTTTTTTTGCTATTTTTGCTTAGTTTCTTCTTATTTAATAATTTTTATATAAATGACAGAGTCTATTAGAGTAAAGGATGCAACAGCATTCATTTTAGTATATAATTTTATTGGCTATAAGGCGAAGAGTGTACTAATTTGTCAACTGAAAAATTTTAGAATAGGGGGTATATCATTTGTCATTGTTACATCTCGTAATTTTAGCACCATTTGTCTTGGCGATACTTGTACCATTTTTATATAAGTATGTTCGTCAAGTACATACTGGATGGTTCGTAATGATCCTTCCATTAACTTTGTTCATTTATTTCCTGCAGTTTCTACCGATGATTTCACGAGGTGAAACAATTTATGAACAACAGCCTTGGATACCATCACTTGGAATAAACTTTGATGTTTATGTTGATGGTTTAGGTCTTTTGTTCGGGCTTTTAATTACAGGAATCGGGACACTTGTTGTATTGTATTCAATCTACTATTTATACAACAAAAAGAAGGAGTCTCTTCATAATTTTTATGTCTATTTACTAATGTTTATGGGGGCAATGCTAGGGGTTGTTTTCTCAGACAACTTAATGACACTTTACATTTTTTGGGAATTAACTAGTTTAGCATCTTCTTTATTAATTGCCTATTGGTTCCATAAAGAACGTTCTCGTTATGGAGCACAAAAGTCAATGCTTATCACAGTTTCTGGTGGGTTTGCAATGCTAGCAGGTTTCTCATTACTTTACGTAATGACAAATACGTTTAGTATAAGAGAAATTATCGCTCAAGCAGATGTAATTGTAACTAGTCCGCTATTTATTCCAGCTATGTTACTCGTGTTAGCTGGTGCATTTACAAAATCTGCTCAATTTCCATTCCACATTTGGTTACCAGATGCAATGGAGGCACCTACACCAGTAAGTGCTTATTTACACTCTGCAACAATGGTTAAAGCAGGTATTTATTTAGTTGCTCGTTTAACACCAGTTTTTGGGATCACCCAACATTGGTTTTGGATTGTATCGGGCTTTGGAATATTTACACTTATATGGGGATCTGTTTCAGCTATACGACAAAAAGATTTAAAAGCAATTTTAGCTTTTTCTACGATAAGTCAATTAGGTTTAATTATGGCTTTACTTGGACTCGGTTCAGCAGCATTCCATTATGACGTTGCGGTTGTTGGTACACTTTACTATACAGCTACATTAGCCGCTGTATTCCACCTTATAAACCACGCAACATTTAAAGGAAGTCTGTTTATGATTGTCGGTATTGTTGACCACGAAACAGGGACAAGGGACATTCGCAAACTCGGTGGATTAATGGCTATTATGCCAATTACATTTACGGTAGCCTTAATTGGAACGTTATCAATGGCTGGTGTACCACCATTTAACGGTTTCTTAAGTAAGGAAATGTTCTTTACAGCTGCGCTAAATGCGACGACCATGGATATTTTTAACATGCAAACATTAGGGATTTTATTCCCTGTCATTGCTTGGATTGCAAGTATCTTTACATTTGCTTACTGTATATTAATGTTTTCTCGCACGTTCCTTGGAAAATTCAAACCTGAAAAACTAGAAAAAGAAGTACATGAAGCTCCTATTGGTTTATTAATTCCACCAATTGTCCTTGCTTCTTTAGTGGTTATTTTCGGGCTTTTTCCAAACCTTCTTGCTTACTCGATTATCGAGCCGACAATGGCTTCGATCTTACCGAATGTGTTAGCTGACGGGGAACGTTTCTACGTAAACATTTATCATTGGCATGGATTTAATACAGAATTATTTATGACCATCGGAGTTGTAATTTTCGGTTCCCTAATCTACTTAAACTTAAAGAAATGGGCAGAAGTAAACTGGTTCTTAAGAGAAAGAGACCCATTAAACTGGGTATATGACAACTCTCTAGTATGGACAGTCAATGGTTCTATTAAAGTTACAAACATGCAAATGACTGGTTTGTTAAGAGATTATTTCGTGTTTATGACTGTATTTATCATCGGATTAATGGGTTATACGATGATAAAATATAATATTTTTGCGATTGATTTAGCAAACGTTGCTGAAGTTTCACCTTACGTTTTAATTTTAGTTATTGTTTTACTTGCTACAACTGTACTTCTACCGTTTATTTCTCATAGAATTACAGCAATCGTAGCGACTGGGGTCATTGGATTCTTAATTGCCCTACTCTTTGTTGTGTTCCGTGCACCAGACTTAGCATTAACACAGCTTTTAGTTGAAACAGTAATGGTTGTTTTATTCCTTCTAGCGTTTTATCACTTACCAGAACTTAGAAAGGAAAAGTTTACGCCACGTTTTAAATTAACGAATTTAGTCGTATCTATTGGTGTAGGTTTAGTGATTACTCTCACTGCATTAAGTGCACATGCGTTTAGTCATGCTAATCCAATCCAGCCGATCTCAGACTACTTCGTTAAAAATTCTTATGAGCTTGCTGGCGGAAAAAACATGGTTAACGTTATCTTAGTTGACTTCCGTGGACTTGATACGATGTTAGAGGTATTAGTTCTAGCCATCGCGGCACTCGGAATCGTCGTCTTAATTAAACTTCGAATGACTGGGAAGGAGGATGTGTAATGAAAAGTTCACTTATGCTTCACACAATAACTAGAATTGTCGCTTTCATTATTCTATCCTTCTCTGTATTCCTTTTCTTTGCAGGACATAACAACCCTGGAGGAGGATTCATTGGAGGCTTAATGACAGCAGCTGGCTTATTACTTTTATACGTCAGCTTTGATTTAAAAACAATTAAACGAGTAATTCCTTTTAATTATACGACAATGATAGCTACTGGAATGCTATTAGCAATTGGAACTGGTGTTGTTTCAATGTTTTTAGGAGATGCGTACTTAACTCAGTATTTCGATTATTTTCAACTACCTATTTTAGGTGAAACCGAGTTAACGACGGCTCTTCCTTTTGACTTAGGTATTTATTTAGTTGTCGTAGGGGTAGCATTACTCTCCATCCTAACGATTGCGGAGGATGATGCATAATGGAAATATTAATGATTTTAGTAATAGGGGTAATTTTTACGGTAGCCACGTATTTAATTTTAACGAAGAGTTTACTTCGTGTTGTAATCGGGCTAATCATGTACGGGCATGGTGCTCATCTCTTGTTTATTACTTTAGCAGGATTAAAGCAAGGAGCACCTCCGTTATTAGGAGAAGAGGCGGTTGCATATGCAGACCCATTACCACAAGCGGTCGTTTTAACAGCAATCGTTATCGGCTTTGGTGTGACGGCTTTTCTACTCGTTATCGCATACCGCACATACAAAGTACATCAAACAGATGATTTAGATCAATTAAGGGGAAGTGCTGATGAATAACATAGTCTTTCTACCAATACTCATACCATTAATCGTAGGCGTAGTCTTATTATTTTTCGCTAAAAATTTAAAGGTACAACGTGTAATTAGTGGAATAACTATGTTTACTCTATTAGGTTTATCGTTGTATTTAGCCCATATTGTATACTATGGAGGAACCCACACACTTGAGCTAGGTAACTGGCCCGCACCATTTGGTATCGTGTTAGTTGCTGATAACTTTGCTGCTTTAATGGTTTCACTTACTAGTATCGTTGGGATTGTTTGTTTATTTTACGGTTTTCTAACATTAAGTGAAGTAAGACAAAAAGGTTATTTCTTTCCATTTTACTTGTTTTTAATTACTGGAGTTAATGGGGCATTTCTTACAGGAGATATTTTTAACTTATTTGTTTTCTTCGAAGTAATGTTAATCTCATCTTATATTTTAATCGTTCACGGAGGAACAAAATACCAACTTCGTGAATCGATCAAATATGTCATTATTAATGTTTTTGCTTCTGCATTATTTATTGTCGGAGTCGCTTATATTTATGCGATTACAGGAACATTAAATATGGCTGACATTTCTGTGAAAGTTGCAGAACTTGAACAACGAGGCGTCCTAAATGTAGTAGCGATTTTATTCTTACTCGTATTCGGAATGAAGGGGGCACTTTTCCCACTTTACTTCTGGTTACCTAAATCGTACTATGGACCACCAGCTGCAATTGCCGCTCTATTCGGTGGATTATTAACGAAGGTTGGGATTTACGCGATTATTCGTACGTTTACGTTAATCTTCTATCATGAGCCAGGCTTTACACATACGGTAATCATGTTTATCGCCGCTGCAACTATGTTCTTTGGTGTATTAGGAGCCGTATCACAATTTGACTTTAAACGAATTTTGTCTTTCCATATTATTAGTCAGGTTGGTTATATGATTATGGGGTTAGCAATTTTTTCACCACTAGCAATCGCGGGTGCAATTTATCATATCGCCCATAATATTTTTGTTAAATCTGCATTATTTTTATATGCAGGGGCAACACAGCAAGTGACTGGAACAACGGACTTAAAGAAAATGGGTGGACTGTTAAAAACTCATCCGTTTCTTGGTTGGACGTTCTTTGTCTCTGCAATGGCAATGGCAGGTATACCACCTTTAAGTGGATTTTTCAGTAAGTTTGCTTTAGTATTATCTGGTATTCAAGAAGAACAATACTGGATCGTTTTTGTTGCCTTATTTGTTGGTATTCTTACACTTTTCTCAATGATGAAAATTTTCATTTACGCATTCTGGGGAGAACAAAAGCTTTCTAATGAAGAAGCAAAAGAACGTAAAATTGGAAAGGTCGTAGTGTCAATCCTACCTCTAGTTGCACTTGCGGTTATTATGGGGTTAGCTGCAGAACCTGTTTTTGTTTACTTATTAGACATTGCTGAAGAAATTCTAGAACCATCAAATTATATTAATTCTGTACTTAAGGAGTAGTTGCTATGGCATTTCAAATTTTATTAAATATCGGTCTAGCGATTATCTGGATGTTACTTAGGCAAGACTTCTCCCCTGTAGAATTTTTAATTGGGTATGTCGTTGGATTAGTGTTGCTTTATGTTCTTAGACGCTTTTTACAATTTGACTTTTATTTCCGTCGTGTCATTGCTATTGTTAAATTGATTTTCCTATTCTTATGGGAATTAATCTTAGCAAATATTGATGTCATTAAAATTGTTCTTAGTCCAAAGCTTGATATTAAACCTGGTATAATTGCGGTTCCAACGAAGTTAAAAACAGATTGGGAAGTTACGTTACTTGCGAGTTTAATCTCATTAACACCTGGTACACTTTCAATGAATTTTTCGGATGATGGAAAAACGATTTTTGTCCATTCTATTGACGTACCAGATAAAGAAGCGATGATTAAACAAATCCATAATTCTTTTGAGAAAGCGATTATGGAGGTGACTCAATAGTGCTAGAACTATCATTAACTATTGCGCTTATTATTATGGCATTGTCTATTCTCGTATGTTTTATTCGAGTTGTAAAAGGTCCAACGATGTCTGACCGAGTTGTTGCATTAGATACAGTAGGGATTACGTTGATTGGTATTATCGGGATCGTCATGATCATTCAAAATACACTTGCTTATGCTGATGTAATCCTCGTCATTGCGATTTTAGCATTCATCGGGTCAGTTGCTTTAGCTAAGTTTATCGAAGGGGGTGTGGTCTTTGACCGAGATCATAATTAGCATCCTCATCCTCCTAGGCGGCTTTCTAAGCCTTTTAGGAGCTATCGGTATCGTAAGGTTCCCAGATGTGTACGGACGCCTACATGCCGCCACTAAGAGCGCCACACTAGGAGTCATTAGTATTATGCTAGCCGTGTTCCTATATTTTCAGTTTATTGAAGGAGTTTTTAGTGGTAAAGTTTTATTAACGATTGTTTTCGTCTTCTTAACAGCACCTGTTGCCGGGTTTATGATTGCTCGCTCCGCTTATAACGTAGGAGTAGAGCTATCGGATAAAAGCGTACAAGACGACTTAAAGAAAGCTATTAATAAAAAAGGGAAAAAAGCTAGATCGTAATGATCTAGCTTTTTCTTTTGTATTGAAATTTAAGCTGTGTATCGGATCCAAAGAAGAAAAGTTTCAAGGTACTGTTGTGGCTGTTGCGTATTATGGGGGTTATGCGCAGTAATTCGCACTCGCTCGATAGTATGCATTATGGGGAGAGTGTGCTGTAGTTGGGTTCCTTATCGGGTCAAGCATGCGAGTAGATCTTGCGTTACCTTTTGGTGAGTGTGACGCTTCGTTCGGGCACGCGAGAAGGTCTCGCGTTACCTTTTAGTTGATGTGACGCTTTGTTCGGGCACGCGAGAAGGTCTCGCGTTACCTTTTGTGTGATGTGACACTTTGCTCGGGCACGCGAGAAGGTCTCGCGTTTCCTTTTGTGTGAAGTAGCGCTTTGTTCGGGCACGCGAGACTATGCAGTAGAAATGCGCCCTTTCTAACACTGGATTTCTCTTCTCTCGTTCTGAACTCAGAAGAGAAATCATTCTGGCGTTTTGGTTACTCTTCTCACGTTTTGAACTCAGAAGAGTAATCATTCAAGCATTTGGATTACTCTTCTCTGGTTTTGAGTCGAGGAGAGTAATCATTTGGCGTCACCCTTGACCATACAATGGATTTGACGAGTGCGTTTAACAGATACTGGAATTTACACTTGTTTATCTATGCTTTTGACGAGCGCGTTTAACAGATACTGGAATTCACGCTCGCTTATCACTGGTTTTGACCAGTGCGTTTAACAGATACTGGAATTCACGCTCGCTTATCACTGGTTTTGACCAGCGCGTTTAACAGATACTGGAATTCACGCTCGCTTATCACTGGTTTTGACCGGTGCGATTCACAAATACTGGAATTCGCACGCTTCATACGTGGTTTTATATATATGTATTTTACAGATGATGTAATTCCCTTGCATCAACAACCCACGCTCTACTGCACACTCCCCCCATAATACGAAGCAACGCGATACTATACTCCCCACACACGCACTCACCTTTAAAATTAACAAAGGCGCTTAAATCCGTTTTATCAGATTAAGCGCCTTTGTTCACACGACATATCCACTTTAAATAGTCCGTTAAACTACAATTTCTCTTTGTGCTTATGCCTTACCTTCAGCTTTCTTTAAAGCTTCAGCTAAAAGGTCGACAATATGAACAGCTCGTACATCTTTTTGCAATCCTGCACGTTCAATACCTAACTTCATTTGTAATAAACAGCCAGGGTTCGCTGTAACTAAAGTTCTTGCTTTAGTCGCTTTAGCGTGTTCCATTTTCACATCTAAAATTTGCATCGACATTTCTTGTTCGATAATGTTGTAAACGCCTGCTGAACCACAGCAACGATCAGCATCTTGCATTTCCTTGTACGTTACGCCCTCAATTGACTGCATAAGCTTTCTCGGTGCACTAAATGTGCCCATTACGTTCCGTAAGTGACAAGAGTCTTGGTACGTAACCGTTTGTGGGTCTAACTCCATTTTCGGTAAGCCAACTTCATAAAGAATTTCAGAAATATCTTTAACTTTATCCGAAAAAGCTTTTGCGCGGTCTGCCCATTCTGGATCATCTTTTAAAAGGTGACCGTAATCAACGAGTAAAGCTCCACAACCACCAGCATTAGAAACGATGTAATCCACTTTTTCTTTTTCAAAAATTAAAATATTATTTTTGGCTAGATCTTTTGCACCATCTTTTTCACCACTGTGAGCATGAAGTGCTCCACAACAGCTTTGCTTCTTTGGAATAATGGTATCGCAATTTGCTTTACTCAATAAATAAAGCGTAGCATCATTTGTTTCCATAAACATCGTGTCCATTAAGCAACCAGAAAAGAATGCTACTTTCTTTTTAGCTGTACCTTCAGCAGCAACATGACTTGGACGATTCTTCATTCTACTTGGAGAAGGAACTTTTGGTAATACTCGTTCTATCATTGATAGATTACCTGGTGCAATCTTAGTTAAATGAGTTGCTTGGGCAAGCTTTTGAATCCCTGTTGATTGGTAGAACCATAGTAAGCTACTTACAGTTCTCATTCGGTTTTGTTTAGGGAATAATTCATTAAAAACTAGACTTCTTAACATTCGTACTGGCATACTATGCTTTTTCTTCTTTTGAATGATATCACGAGCATCTTCCAATAAATAACCGTATTTCATTCCAGAAGGACAAGCAGGTTCACAAGCACGACAACCTAAACATTGGCTAAGCTGCTTTTCAAAATCTTCATCTGGTTCCATTAAGCCATCAACGACCGCTTTCATTAACGCTATTCTTCCACGAGGAGAAGCCGCTTCATTCCCACCAGTTTCTCTATAAGTAGGGCACGCTGGTAAACAGAAGCCACACCTCATGCAGTTAACTAGCTCATCGTAATCCATTCCTTGCTTCATATCGATGGCTAATTCTTGTTGTCTTTTTTCAGTTGTTTGGCTCATCGATTAACCACCACCCGTTTACGTGACTCTTTTGCAAACATTTTTCCAGGATTCATAATATTATTAGGATCAAACGCCATTTTTAATGTTTTCATAGCTTCGACGCCCTCTTCACCAAGCTTCCAAGCTAAATATGGCGATTTCATGACACCTACACCGTGCTCACCTGTAATTGTTCCACCTAACTGAATCGCTTTTTCAAAAATTTCTTCAAATGCAACTTCAACACGATGCATTTCATCTTTATTTCGAACATCAGTCATACAAGTTGGATGTAAGTTCCCATCACCTGCATGTCCAAACGTACAAATTTCAACATTATTACGTTTGGCAATAACCTCGATTTCACGAACCATTTCCGCCACTTTTGAGCGAGGAACTGTAGCATCTTCTAAAATCGTTGTTGGCTTCATTCTTGCAAGAGCTGACAGTGCCGAACGTCTTGCTGTTGTTAGAGCTGCACCTTCCTCAGGTGTTTGTGCTACTTGGACAGATAACGCTTTTTCTTCTTCACAAATTTTAGCAATATTAGCAATATCTCTTTCTACCACTTCTTGAGGACCGTCTTGCTCGATTAATAAAACCGCTCCTACTTCTGTTGGTAGACCGATTTTTGCAAAGTCTTCAACAACTTTGATCGTTGGTTGATCTAAAAACTCTAACGTTGCTGGAATAATCTTATTAGCAATAATTTTAGAAACAGTACGACCTGCAGCTTCAAGATTATCGTAAAGAGCTAACATCGTTTTCTTCGTTTCAGGAACAGGAATAAGTTTTAAAGTAGCTTCCGTAATTACACCTAACGTGCCTTCAGAACCGACCATTAATCTCGTAAAATCGTAACCAGCTACGTCTTTTGCAAGCTTTCCACCGGTACGAATAACATTTCCATTCGGTAATACAGTTTCTAGTGCAATAACGTAATCACGTGTCACACCATATTTCAGCCCGCGCAGACCACCTGAACATTCATTAATATTTCCACCAATTGTTGAGATCTTCATAGAACTTGGGTCTGGTGGATAAAATAAGCCTTTTGATTCTACAGCATTAATCATATCTAGCGTAATTAATCCAGGTTGAACAGTTACAGTTAAGTTTTCTTCATCGATTTCTAAAATCTTGTTCATATGTGTGAAGATAAGAACAATTCCGCCTTCAAGAGGACATGTCCCAGCACATAAATTCGTGGCATTTCCCCGTGGAACGATCGGTATTTTATACTCATTACATACCTTAACGATTTCAGAAACGTCTTGAGTATTTCTTGGTTTCATTACTGCGTGAGGTAATGCTTGGTAACCTGGTGTTGAGTCGTAAGAATAAGCAACTAAACTTTGTTTTGAATCAAGGTAATTTTCTTCCCCTACAATTTTTTGTAACTTCTTTTTAGCTTCTTGACTAATCATATTAGTCCTCCCCTTATAATCATTGTTTATAGCTCCGTTTTGCTTTTTATTTTAATCATTGATTATTTATTTGTAACTTAATTATAAAAAAATAAAACGCTTCCATCTATGTATTAAAAAACAAAGATAAAAGCGTTCTACTATTTTTTTTTGTGTTTTCATCTAATTTCATTCCAAAATGAGAGAGCGATGTAAAATGTAACCAAATTTCCAGTCTTTTTTAATGAATAGCCGGTCAATTCCGAAATTCTTTTCAAGCGATAATGAAGAGTATTAATATGAATATGAAGACGTTTTGAAGTCTGCTTTATCGAGAGGTCACTATGCAAATACATCTCTAACGTTTCAAGAAGATCCTCTTCTTGAATTAAATTTCCTAAAACTTTTTCAACTACTTCTTTACGCGTTTCATCATTCAATTCCGCTAAAACAACATCTAAAGTTAAATCATCATAACAAATTAAAGGATTAGTTTCCTCAGAAACTCGAAGCGCTTTTTTGGCGTGGTGGTAAGACACATGAAGTTTTGCTGGCTCATTAACAACTGTCCCAATTCCTGCACAAAAAGCAATCCCGTAATTATCTTTAATGAAGGCCTGCGCAGATTTAATCGTTTTAACAACACTTTCTTCAACATTTGAATGACGAATAGACTTTAATAGTACAAATCTGCCATTCCCCCATTGGACGATCACATCCTGAGCATCTTTTTGAAAAAACTCTCTCAATACTTCAAAAGTTTCTCGTTCTAAAAGTTCGTTCTCATCATTCGCCTGTTTATGGTGAGAAAATTCTAATAACACACAGCATCGTGGCATATCCATAGAAATTCCTAGTATTTCTCCACGCTCCCTAAAATCATCATCGATTTGTTTTAAATGGAGCCATTCATAAACAAATGTTTCTAAACCACGATATTTTGATTCAACTTTTTCATGAAAATGAGCTTGTTGAATAATTAACTCCGTCATTCTTTGGATCAGTTCACCAAACTGCTCCACATCCTTCGGCTCACCGGTAATGCCTATGACACCAATCGCTTTATTATGAAAAATGATTGGCAAATTTATTCCTGCTTTTACCCCTTTAAGGTTAAAAACATCTTCTTTAGTGATGACGAACTTTTCTTTTCTTTTTACAGCAATTTGTGCTCCTTCATGAAAATTGCCTACGCGATTTACGTCGTTTGCAGCAATGATTATTCCGCTATGATTAACGACAATCACTTCTTCATCTAATATGTCAGTAACCTCATTGACAATCCTTTGTGCTAATCCTGATAGTAATTTCAAAATTTCACCACCCTAAAACCCTTTTTTACGACTAACTTTGCCTTCATGATGACGATAAGTAAGTCGCCACCATTTAGATGCAAATGTCTGACGATTTCATGAATACAATTTAAAAAGAACCTATTTTCATTCCTACTTTTACATCCATTGGTGTTTCAATGTAATCCCCCAAGGCTATTGCATTATTTTCAAAAAGAAGAACAACCGTCGAGCCAAATGAAAAATACCCCATTTCTTCCCCTTTTTGTACTTCATTCCCTGTAAAAGTTGGGTGAATACTATTAACATTCATTGCTCCAACTTTTACTAGTGCATAATGTTTTGTATTTCGTAAGCGAACTTCTGTTATAAACCGGAAATTTTTTGATAAAGGGCGTTTACCGAGCTTGAGACCCATTTCATTTACCGGATAAGATTTATTACCTAAGGCCCATTTCCCGACTACAGTTCCTGAAACTGGGGTATGAATTCGGTGATAATGACTAGGGCTTAAGTATAAAATGATATAAGTACCATTTTTATATTTTTCAGCTCTTTTTTCATTTCCAAGCATCTCGATTAAGCTATAATCTTGGTTTTTGACATGAAATGTACAATTATCGTTTATTTCACCTACATCGGCAAGAATACCATCTACAGGACTTATGATACTATTAGGATCTTGATCAATAAGTCTTGCTTCACTTTTTAAGTTTCTAATAAACAACTCCTGTAAACTTTCGTATTCATCAAGAGTTTTTTCCATTTCTGCTTCATCAATGTTATAAACTTTAACAAAAGATTTATTTAATAATTTACTCATTTTCGACTTTGTAAAAGCTTTTAACAAATATGAATTAAAACGATTCCCTGATAATTCTACAAATGATTGATAAATTTTCTTTTTCACTTTTTTTCCTCCATCATAAAACTTTTTTGAAATGTAGGATAAACTGGGGCTACTTTTATGTTTTAACAAGTTAAATTAATTACAAAAAGGTATATCAATAAATGATAACACGCTTTATAATAATAATAACCCTTTATAATTTCCAGGGGAACTAACGGGTTGTAACGTTAGTTTATCACAAGGAGTGATGAATGTGTTTATCCTACAACAACTAGACCACACAATTAAAAGAATTAGAAGCCAAGCAGCGAACTTACTAACGATTGTAAATTTAAGTTTAGGCGCTTTTGCAATAATCTTCATTCTTCAAGGTGAACTATACACAAGCTTATTATTTATTTGCTTGGCTGCTGTTTTTGATCGCTTCGATGGGATCGTTGCTAGAAGACTAAATATAACATCTGACATAGGGAAACAACTTGATTCTTTATGCGATCTTATTTCCTTCGGAGTAGCCCCTTCTCTTTTACTATACTCTGCCATTTTAGCTGAGTTCGGTACAGCTGGTGCAATATTCACGATTATTTTTATTGCTTGTGGAGCAATTCGTTTAGCACGTTTTAATGTTTCTGAACACCACGGTTATTTCGTCGGCTTACCAATTACTGCAGGTGGATGTATTTTAACAGTTAGCTTTTTATTCATTGGAGTTATCCCTAATCCAGTCTTTATGTTTATTATCATTATTTTATCTATTCTTATGATAAGTACATTTAAAGTGAAAAAAGTGTAGAACTTCCGAAATGGATAGTTTTACACTTTTTATTTACAAAACGATTATGACGGTAACCGTCACCAAAGCTACTGACCTCAATTACACCATGAGATACATCTTAGAATATACTCCATGCAGCTTTGCGACGAGTAACCGCAGGAGCATCTCTTTCTGAAATGTAAAAGGCGGATGATTTCCTTCACTTCGCTGTGACCTTCTAACGAATCTCAGAGGCTCGTTCACGAAATCATCCGCCTTTTTCATACATACCAGATATTTTAACAGCGCTAAACTCTGGCTACTACAATTTATTCCAGCAATTTGATACACTTATTTTCAAAGGCTCGTAAAAAGGGGGCAAAGCATTTGCAAGTAATTATTTCCCATGTGAATTTAGATTTTGATGGACTCGCTTCGATGGTTGCAGCCAAAAAATTATACCCACAAGCGAAATTAATATTGCCATCGAAACAAGGAAAAACGGTTGAACGTTTTTTAGCTATATATCGTGACTCATTAAATTTATATCATCCTAATGAAATTAATTGGCAAGAAGTTCGTACAGTTATTATGGTAGATATCGCTTCATTACAACGCACAGGTGATGTTGCTAAATACATTAATGACGAAGAAGTAGAGTTTATCGTTTATGATCATCACGAAGAAAGCGACCACAATGTTCAAGCAAAACTTGCGAAAATCGAAAAGGTTGGTGCAACGGTAACACTTATTTTAGAAAAAATCAAAATGAAAAATATATCGATAACGTCCTTTGAGGCTACCATTTTTGCCCTCGGTCTTTATACGGATACAGGCTCATTTACATATTTAAGTACAACATCTAGAGATTTAAAGATGGCGAGTTATTTAATTGAAAACGGAGCAAACTTACAAGTAATAACGAAGTTTTCCGAAAGTCCACTACAAGAAGAAGAACAACAGCTACTTCAATGCTTGATCCAGCAAAGTGAGGAACATTATATTGACGGTATTGATATTTTAATTGCATCGCATCAACAAAACGAATACATAGGTGGATTAGCTTTTCTATCAAGAAAAGCGTTAGAAATGACCGGAACAGACGCATTAATCTTTGTCGTGGAAATGGGAAAACGTATTTTTATTGTAGGACGCTCAACTTCAGAGCGCATTGACATTTTACCGCTGGTCAAAAAGCTAGGTGGAGGTGGACATAAAAAAGCCGCTTCAGCTATGGTCAAAGACGGTAACTTTCATGAAGTATTAACAACGGTCAGAGACGATATTTATCAAGTCGTAAAACCTGCTATAACTGCAAAAGACATTATGACAAGTCCTGTAAAAGTAGTCTCTACGAAAACTTCGATTGAAGATGCAGGAAAGATGATGCTTAGGTATGGCCATACCGGATTTCCTGTATTGGAAAATGAAAAGCTAGTCGGGGTTATTTCTAGAAGAGATGTCGATAAAGCAAAACACCACGGTTTAGGCCATGCTCCAGTTAAAGGGTATATGAGTACCAACCCAATTACGATCGATGCAGCTATGTCACTAGAAGAAGTACAACACTTAATGATCGATGAAAACGTAGGTAGACTTCCTGTCAAGGATAATGAAGAGATCATTGGCATTATTTCCAGAACAAATGTTATCGAAGCCCTTCATGGAGAACAGCTTAATACTGCAGGTAAAGTTCATTTAGATCGCCCTTTGGAAATTACTTTGATTGATCGAATGAAAAATTTTCTTTCTATAGAAAACTTACAATTATTAAAGCAAATCGGGAAGCTTGCAGATCAAATTAACTATTCAGCATATATTATAGGTGGTATAGTTCGTGACTTAATTATAGGAAGAACCAATGAGGATATTGACATCGTTGTCGAAGGGAATGGAATCGACTTTGCTAATCTTTTAGCCGAGAATTTAGGTGGAACCGTTCGTTGCCATGAAAAATTCGCAACTGCGACTTGGAAACATCCTTCAAGGTTAAAAATTGATATAACGTCTGCGCGAACAGAATATTATGACTATCCAGCAGCCTTACCTAATGTAGAAATGTCGAGTTTAAAAGAAGATTTGTTCCGACGAGATTTTACGATTAACGCAATGGCTATCCAAATTAATGAAGACCATTTCGGTAAACTTATCGATTATTTTCATGGCTTTAATGACATTAAACAAAACAAAATAAAAGTACTTTATAACTTAAGTTTCGTTGAAGATCCAACTAGAATTTTACGAGCAGTTCGTTTTGAGCAACGGTTTAACTTTAAAATGGATCAGCAAACATTCGACTTAGCAATGATTTCTGCCGACAAAATAGCATCGACATCTAAACCAAGAATAGCTCATGAATTAAGTATTTTACTTAAAGAAAAACACCCTGTCGAATCCCTTGTTCGCCTTGGTGAAATTGGAATCATTCGCTATTTAATTGGTACTCACTCGTTTAATGTACAAAAGTTAAAAACCTTTAAGTCACTGGTTGATGAAATAGTACCATTGCAACAAAATCAAAATAGCGAAACATGGGTCTGTTATTTAGTAATACTTTTTTCAGAAACTGAAAACGAGATTGAACTAGTAAAAGATTATTGTTTAAACAATGAAAGTTTAAAAGTAACGGATCAAATTGTTGAATTACTAGATGACAATCAAAACTTTTTAAAAGAGGATACACTTGGAGCTATTCATCACTCACTAAAAAATTACCAAACAGAGTCTATTATTTGTTATATCGCTTTAATGCAACTACAAGAATGTTTTGCAAATAAACTAAAAAAGTATTTACAAAATCGAACACAAATTCCGAAGCTCATCGATGGAAATGATTTGTTAAATTTAAATATAGAAAAGGGACCTCTTTTTGCAAAAATCTTATTAGAAATCGAATGTGCCTATTTAAATCAAGAAATTCACTCTAAAGAAGATGCAATTAGTAAAGTTAAACGAGAGTATCTATGAATGAAGGGGTAATGCACATGAGTAAAGAAAACGAATTAAAAAAAGCAATTATTGACTTTGAAGAGCTTATTGAAACTACACCTGATGAAAAAAGCTCTTTAGCAGGCTATAATAATTTTTTAAGAGGTTTTTTACGGATTAGAGATGCTAAATATTCACTTCCTTCTGCTGAAGTTATGACGATTATCAAAAGTAAAAAGCCAACTATCTTTTACTTTTTAAAAAAGCTAGCCGCTCAAAACCCTACACTACAAATATTAACCGAACTAGAAATCGATTATAATAAGGCTGTTGAACGTTTAGAAGATCTAAAAAAGAAGCTATAAAAAATAAGGGTGTCCGAATAGCCAAACGATCCAGAGTAATATTTTAACTCCCGATAATCGACGCTTTTATAGGACACCCTTTTATACTATTGAAATTATAAACTTTTTATAGTCGGTGATGGTGGTGTTGTAGCTATTTCTTTTCCAACATAATAATTCTCGCTATTAATCTCATGAATAGCACAGTTAATCTCGTCTCTTACAACACCTTCAATTTTTTCAATCTTCTCTATAACCTGTTGTACAAGCAATGTTTTGGTTTCTTCCATTCTTCCTGCAAACATCATAATTTCCACAAAGACAAAATTCAAATCTCCATTTTCATAATTGCTCCGATCATACATCGGCGCTTCATAAATAATGACTTTACCAAAACTTTCATCAAGCTCTAAAACATCGATAACAACTTGGCGAACCTCATCCGCTAACCTTCCGTTTCTTTGACGATCATTCGTTAACACCTTATGGATAATTACTTGTAGCACAGTTACAATCCACCTCTCTAAAACTTGTTAAACAACAGATTTTTAAAAATATTCAGTTCTTTATCTCAATTTAATTTTAACATCTTTTCTATTAATTGTTACCGCTTTTATAATAAAACTTCAAAATTTTCATACAAAACCTTCGTGACGGCACACCTGTCACCATCTAATATGAAAAGTCGGGTGAATGCCCTATCCAACTAACCACTAACCAACAAACCAACTTCCGTACAAAAATAGGACTGGCTGGACGGATAACAATTTTTATTTATTTTATCGCTAAAGGAATTAAACTGAATTAAAGAGATTTAGCATAGTACCCCAGTTTTTTTAGTAATTCAATCACTTCTGTTTTTTCTTCGTTATTTAAACCACTAAAAATGTCTTCTATTGCTGCTTTATGCTCCGGAAAAATGCTGGCCATTAAGTGAGTGCCCTTTTCAGTAATTGTGGCATACGTGACACGACGATCTTTCGGGCAAGACTTCCTATGTAACAACTGTTTTTTTTCTAATTTATCGACAACATAAGTAATACTTCCACTTGTGAGTAAAACCTTTTTACCGATTTTTTGTATCGGCTGATCCCCTTTATGATACAAAAGTTCTAAAACGGCAAATTCCGTTGGATTAAGACCGTACGTTTTAATATCCGCTTCAACTTTATTGGTTATTTCTCTAGTTGCACGTGACAACACAATAAACAGTTTTAGAGACAAATTATCGAGTTCATTATTGTTCATATTCTTTTATCATACCTTTTCTATTTAATATCTTAAATTCAAGATAATTATAAAATAAGCTCTTTCGTATAGTCAATTTTCAGACAAAACCCTCATTGCTTCACCTCTGTTACCATCTGATATGTAAAAGTCGGGCGGGGTTCCTAACCAACAAACCAACTTCCATACAAAACGAGCATGACGATTTACCGTCACCATCTAATATGGAAAAGGCGGATGATTTCCTTCACTTCGCTGTGACCTTCTTTCGAATCTCAGAGGCTTGTTCACGAAATCATCCGCCTTTTTTCATACAAAATTAGAGCCGTTAAGCCCTAATTTTTTTGTATTTCATATTTATTTTAATGCTTCAACAAATACATTCACGTTTTCTCTCATCATACCGATATACGTCTCTGCACTAGTGCCTTGTGCGCCAACTGCATCTGTATAAACTTCACCAGCAATTGCTACGCCAGTTTCGTTAGAGATCGTTTCCATATAACGCTTATCGATTGTTGATTCTACGAATAGTGCTGGAACATTATTTTCAACAACAAAGTCACTTAAACGTGCGTATTGTTGAGGTGTTCCTTCATCTAATGAGTTAATTTCCCAGATCCCATCTGTTGTGAAGCCATAATCTTGACCAAAGTATTTAAAAGCATTTTCACTTACGATAATAATACGATTTTCTTCTGGAATAAGTTCTACTTGTGCTGTAATCCACTCATCTAACTCTTGTAATTCAGCGATATAAGCATCTGCATTTGCACGGTATGTTGCTTCTCCCGCTGGATCTCTCTCAATTAAGTCAGCTACTAAGTTCTCAACATAAATGATTACATTTTTCGGACTTAACCAAGCGTGTGGATCATCTTCATCGTCACCAACTAATGGAATTCCTGCTACACCATCAGATAGAGTAACAATCTCTGTATCTGAAACATTACCAATCACATTTTCTAACCATTCTTCTAAATCAAGACCATTGACATAGAAAACGTCTGCATCACTAATTTTCGCAAAGTCTCCTGGTGTTGGCTCATACTCATGAGGTTCTTCTCCAACTGGCACAATATAATCTACTTGACCACGATCACCTGTTATTTGAGTAATAATATCACCTAACACTGAGAAACTTGTTGTGATCGCTAATCCTTCCTCATTTTCTGGTGTAGTAGCCTCTTCTGAACTACATCCGACTACTAGCACCCCTAGTGCTAAAATTGACGCAAAGATGACTGACATAAAGTTCTTTTTAAACATTCTTTTCAACCTCTCCTTAATAAAATATTTTTTCTTTTTATACTACAAAGAATGAAGTTAACATGAGAAAAACTATTAAAACAAAATACACAGATAACGTTGGTGAAAATCGACTGAATAGCCTCACTTTAACCCTCCTTGTTGTCCAAAGTTAATATTGTTTCCCTAAGGAAACTTTTTGTTTAAAAATTTTTAGAACCTTAAGATTACCGGTTCTTATGACTCAATTGGTCAATAGCCATTTTCTTCACCTAAAGTAAATATGTTGCCTTAACGCAAAACTTGATTTCATTATAAGATATGGATTAGCTTATTGTCTACAACTTTTTTGAAATTTTAATTTGATTGAGTGAATTTCATAATTACCAATAATGAGCCACATCACGAAATATATAGTTTGCGAATGGTTTTGACGCAACTATATATTGATCTTAGTGGCGAAAATATTGAATTATGAAATTCATTAGATTACACGAAATAACACAATTTTAGAATATGTATAAAGCAATGTAATGGTTCATAAAAATAAAAAAATTATTATTTTTTGTATAATACGCATACAATTGAGAATAATTATCAATAATAAACATATTGAAATGGGTAGCTGGAACTACCCATTTCAATAACTATTACATTCCAGGCTCAAACGTTTTACAATCTGTCTCTTCTTGGTTTGAAGCTTCTTTCCCCTTATTACTTACTACATAAATTTCTTCTGCAGCACACTTATTACCCTTTGCCCAATACGTACAATTGCTTACTTCACATAATACATCTTGTGCCATTATCACTTCACCTCCATTTCCCTATATAGGATAGACTTTTTTGCGTGTTTAAATACAAATGGGAATGGATTAATGATTTCCTTTTAAGAAAATTTATTTCCTTTTTTCTTATAGATATTTCCATTTAGCTGTTGGTTGTAATTATCATCTATGTGGTAATACTGAAAAAAGAAGGAGGAATGTAAATGGAAAAACGTCATCACATTCATGAAGATCACACTCATCAACATAGTATCGCTTGTGGTCATACGAAGATAAGACATAATGACCATATCGATTACATTCATAATGGTCATTTACACCATGAACACGACGGTCATTGGGATGAGTGCAAATTAGAAGTTTCCGATATAAACCCTGATGAATGCCAACCGATAAATTGTGGATGTAACCATGAAGAAGATTGTGGTCACGAACTCGTCCCTCATGGAGATCATTTCGATTATTTAGTGAATGGACGACTTCATCACGTCCACGGTGACCATTGCGATGATCATGGACCAGTAGAATTAGTAACTGTTAAGTAAGAAAAGCGCAAGCGCCTTGGTCAGCTTCGACAAGCGTTGGAGGGCCAGCAACGTTTTGCCTCCTCTTCGATTCCCCCCCATGAATAGGCAAATCTTGATGGACCGAAACGCTCGAGAAGCTAGGCGCTGGAGCTAGACAGTTCCTAAAATTCTTTATACTATCTTATCTTTTTAAATCGAGTAGGAGGGGGTGACTAACCCCCGACCTCTCACACCACCGTACGTACCGTTCGGTATACGGCGGTTCAATTAAGTTTGACGCAGATATTCATATCGTTGATATAGGCTTTTCAACCCTCGATCACGCCAATAGGCGTTATTGAGGGTTTTGTGTAGAATTGGACTTTTAGAAATTCTGTGGTATTTCTTACGAGAATTTCCCCATTCGTATGCTTTTTGCTTTGGTACCCCTAATCCAATGAGTTTTCTTACTTTTGTTTTAGGAAGTTTCCATTGTTTCCATTCGCATACCCGCAGTCTTCTTCTTATCCATTCATCAAATTCTTTGAATTTACTCGGTGTATCTGCTAGCGCATAGTATCCGCACCAGCCAGTTAGGTATTGGTTGAGTTCTTTTATCCGTTGTTCCATGGATATTGGTTTAGATCGTGAAGTAAGTGCTCTCACTTTGGTCTTCAACCGTTCAATACTTTCATTGGCGATCCTGATCTTCGGATTTCTTTGGATCGTAAAACTAAATCCTAGAAACTTACGTTTCCAAGGGCGATCTACTGCTGATTTATCCTTGTTTACTTTCAGCTTTAGCTTCTTTTCAATGAACTCTGATACTGAACTCATAACCCGAGCGCCTGCCTTTTTCGTTTTCACGTAGATGTTACAGTCATCCGCATAGCGCACGAATTTATGTCCTCGACTTTCTAGCTCCACATCTAATTCGTTTAGTATGATGTTTGAAAGAAGTGGACTTAACGGTCCACCTTGAGGGGCACCTTCTTCTGTATCGTGAACAACTCCATTGATCATAACTCCTGCTTGTAGGTATTTTCTGATTAATTTCAGTAGATTTCTGTCCTTTATTTGTTTCACTAAGATACCCATTAGTTTGTCATGATTGACTTTATCAAAGAATTTCTCAAGGTCTATATCAATTACCCATCTATTTCCCTCTTTAATGTATTCCTTTGCCTTCCTTACTGCGTCATGTCCTCGTTTATTCGGACGAAATCCATAACTTTGTTCGGAGAACATTGGATCAAAGATAGGCACTAACACTTGGGTAATCGCTTGTTGAATGAAACGATCCGACACGGTAGGTATGCCTAATAACCTTACTCCGCCGTTCGGTTTCGGGATTTCGACACGACGTACGGGTGAGGGTTGATAGGTACCTTCTCTTAAAGAAGAGCGGAGAGTTTCCCAATTTTCATAGAGATGTCTTCGTAGGAATTTTACGGACATTCCATCTATACCATGGCTTCCTTTATTGCTCTCTACTCGCTTTAGCGCAAGTAAAAGATTTCCTCGTGACAGAATTCGTTCCATTAACAAGTTTGACATTCCTTTCTACGTGAATGAGTGTGTCTGTTTGTTTCAATTCCTGCTCAGCCCTCTTGAAGTCCCCTATGTATTCACCATTTCCTCCTTCAAGTAAGTCCGTGGATTGTCTGCTTCAGCACAGGAAATTGCACGCCTAGCTCTCATTCTTCCTAATTGTTCAGTCCTTTCCTCATCATCTCGAGTTGACGAGGTACTATGACTTCTGCTGACTTCTGACTGTTCAAGTATTCATCGCTGAATAGGTTACCGAGTGGGCTCGGCTTATCAGTCAGACCTCCCCAGGTAAGGGTACAATCTTTCCTTCCATCTATCTGCTTCATTTACTCTGTACCACCTTTGGCAGAAAGGGTTTTGTTTTGTATTGCAAACTCACCCAATGATACCTAGCCTTATATGAAGTTCGTGTTCCTCAGACCGGAAGTTTGCCGCTCGCTTCCTTCAGATTTCACGTCGCCGTGAACACCCTTGCGTTAAGCTAACCGTTACTTCTGCCTTCACGGCTCGGGACTTTCACCCTAGAGATTGCACCCATGCTGGGCACACAATAATAAAAACGCAGTTCATAGTGAACTGCGCTTTTTATTGCAAAAAGTTATGGTGGTTATTAATGCTTTTTAAACCCTATTAGCCTCATTTTCGAGATTAATATATCAGGTTATTCTTGTTTAACCCCCTTATCAGTGGTTTTAGTATTCTTACTGAAGGGATGAATTGAGATCTCAGAAATCGGTAAGTGCGGTCTTACGAATTCATTTATCGAATCAATACTTTTATGACCTAAACGTATACTTACTTGGTAAGGGGATTCACCAGCTTTAACTAGCAAGGTAGCATGCGTTTTCCTTAAATCATGGAAGTTAATTTTCCTTATGTTTGCTTTGTGAACTAAACGATTAAATCTTGCACGTACGGTCGATGTACTTTGAATTCGCCCGTCTTTCTTTGGAAAAATAAGATCTAATTCATAATGGTAGTCATCACCAAGTTGTTCCTTCATCAACTGTTGTCCTTCTTTATGTTTTTGTAGCTTAAGCATTAAATGTGTAGGCAATGGTATCGTTCGGTAGCCACTTCTTAATTCTGCAATGTTGTGTTTAACGTTCCCACCGACAACATTCTTATTAACAGTTATTGTCTCTCGGTCAAAATCAATATCACTCCACGAAAGCGCTAATATTTCTGCTAACCTTACTCCTGTACTAATTTCAAATTCATACATCATACCTTCACCTTCTGAGTGAGCGACTTCAAGTAACTGTTCTACTTCTGATTCACTCAAAATTACCGGAATACGATTCGGAACTCTTACCATGTTCATAAAGCGTACTGGATTTTTATCGAGATATCCTTTCTTCACAGCCGAACGAAACAATGTAGATAAAAAGGTATGAACGCTACCAATTGTACTTTTCGAATATCCTTCACGGTCTTTTTGAGCAATTAATTCTGCTATTTCCTGTTCAGTAATTTCATGAAGGTACTTATCACCAAAATATGGAACAATATGTTTATTTAATAAAGCTTGTCTCACTTTGAAAGTCGTTTGTTTAATCACATGAGCGTGTTCCCCATAAAACCAATCTTCTACGTATTCATTAAAAAGGACCTTTGTTGCCTGTTGCCCTTTTTGTTCTGTTTCCAATAAAATACTTAATTCACTTTTATCGCTTCCAAGTTCATCAAGAAACTTATCGGCCTCTTCACTCGTAGGAAATGATTTTTGCTTCATATAGTGTTTGCCAGTTCTAGAATCTAATCTCTCATCGTAAATCACTGCATAACTAGTTTTCATTTCATTTTCAATTACTACTTTCTTGATCATCCTTTTACCTCCAATTTTTAAGTATGTATGGGGGTCTATACAACAACTGCCAAAACACATACTCACTTGTTTTATTTTTTTAATTTCACATAACTATGAATCTTATGAAGTTTAAACATTATTTATTGATTTTGACTTATAAGAAACTTTTATTGTTTTACATGAATCACCCCTTCCAAACCTTATTCAACGTCAATATGACAAATAAAAAAGGGCAGACGGATTCGTGAGTAATCACTAATCCATCGCCCTGGTTCTTCCAGCTGCAATGATTTACATAAGGCAACTATATTAAATTATCTTCATTATAGTTGAAGGTATTACTACGTAGCAATTACTAGCGATAAAAAAATTCTACATTTATTCATTAGTTAAGAATATCGCTCACGAAGCCTCAAGACTGAGATTTACTTGTCCAGTTGAAGCAATACTCCCGTAAAATCTACAACACTATTCAACGTTAATTAATTTTCCTATCTGAATCGTTGTCGTGCCATCTAAGTGATAAAAGTTCCCCTCTTCTTGCACCTGTAGCATGCATGACAAGAACCAATTGGCTCCACAGTTTAAATCCAGCACTTGAATGATTGTTCATTTTCCTCATTCCTTTCATTGTTTTAATAAGATCTTCTTTCTCAACTGCTAACCCGTTGTAAGGGTAGTTAAAGATGTCCTTTACAAATAACTACCCTTACTTATTCAAATTGTCATTTGAACTAATCAAGATATCCATTTAATTCAACATGAAGAGGTAAGTAACCCAACGTTGTTTTTAATTTTTTATGTCGAAGTTGTCTTTGTATCGACTTGTAATCTCTGCCCTCCTTATACAATAGATAGGCCATTGTTGCTCTTAAATCATGGTTGGTTACTTTCCGTGGTATGTTTGCCTTCTTTCTAAGGTGATCCAACAACTTATTAAGGTCTGCCGGAGTATAAGGCTTGTTTTTCATAAAAAACAACTCCTTATCTTTTTCCTTTGACCAGGCTTTAAAGTAGGGATGATTAAGATATTCCCTAAGCTTCTTACGGAGGGCAGGTGTCAATCGAACCGTACCGATTTTCGTTTTACGCCCTTTATCAATGACAATGATATTGTGTTCCAAATCGATTTGTGAAACCGTCAACCTACATAATTCCGTTGCTCTTAATCCACAAGTGGTTTGAAGCAAAAGGATTAAATAGTATTGTTGAAAAAAAGGATCCAGATCGTAGGCTGACTTTAAAAGCTTTAAGCAATCCTCTTCACTTAACGCTCTATTTCGAAACGATTCGTAGTAGAATGGATTTTTAAAATGTCTCAGTGGATTATATTCCATCAAGTCATAATCCACCAATAAATCCATAAAGCTTTTTACGACGGTAAAACCAAGCTTCGCTTGTGATTTTGTTTTATGATCGTGAAGATACTCAATAAATCCATCCATAAAATCAAGGTCAATCGGGGCATACCGATCATGAATCTTGCTGTAATAAAACTTGTCAAAATCAAGCTCCCCCTTCCACCCCGCTAACCCTAAATAGTCGTCAAAGCCTTTTAAATGGCTAATATACATTTGAACCGAATTGGGCTTTAAGGTATTGAGTTCCATCCACTTCTGAAAGTACATCGACGAAAAGAGAATTCCTTCCACTAGACATCCCCTCCTAAGTGCTTTAATTGGTCTGTTTCAAGCTTTGCAAATGGATGTTTATCGATTGCTTTTTGGTACTGTTCATCAAATAAATTTAAATAAACCTCTGTAGATGCAATGGATTTATGCCCTAAAAGTTTTTGGACTATATAAATATCCATTCCGCTTTCAAGGGCATAGATCGCAAAGGAATGCCTTGCGGAGTGAGTCGAATAATTCACTTTCACCTCTTCTCCACGATCACTATCCCATACTTTATCTTGAATCACGCCATCTTCTATAGCCCTGTCAATCAACCCCCTGACCATTTTTTGAATCGCCCGATTGGAAAGAGGGGTATTTCCATTGTCGTCTGAAAAAACGTAAAGACGATTGTGTTCTGTTTCACTTAACACATTCTTTAAGTGAGAGTAAGTAAAATCGAGATAGTATTTCATTGCCTTAATGGCTCCTTTTGTCATATACCGTTTCACTTTTGCTCGTTTTTTCCGTCCTTTCGCTTTGACTTTTATCCAGCCTTGCTTGAGATTCACATCACCAATTTCAAAATGTAGCTCGTCCACTCTCATCCCTGTCCCCACCAGCACCCAAAGCATCGTATAGTTTCGAAGGGCACACCGTGTTAAGCGGGACAAATTAAGTAAATAATCAATTTGTTCTGCGGTAAAGGCTCGTGGGGGCTGTGGGTCTGGATCTTGAAGTTCTAATGCTCCATCATTTAACTGGTTTATTTTTTTCTGACTTAATACATTACGAGCTACCGAATCAATAAAAGACCTTAAAAATGCAGCTTTCTTCCTTCGAGTCGCCTCTGCCTTTCCTGGCTGTTGTAAATAAGCCGCTAACTTTTCAGGGGTTAACACCTCTTTAAGTTGGATATCTGTTGATAGATTTTTATCAATGTTAACCCCAAAATACTTACAAAAACTTCTTAGTTCACTTTTGTAAGATTTTTGTGTCGAAGGTGATACACTCTGATAAATTGAAAATTCTTCATTCAAATAATTTTGAGCAGCCTCTAATAACGTGATATCATGACTATTTAGTTTCTTTTGTTCTGTTAATATAACTCCAATGGAGGTTAACTCTTTCTCCACTTGAACTTGCCCGTATTTATTCAAAAGAGTTTGTAATTCATTATGGATAGTGAATTGAGGATGGTCCTCTTTTTCTAGGGCCACGTTAATGCACCTCCCACGGAAAGGAAATCTGTTGTGCTTTTTCTTTCACTTCGTCCTCTGTCCGGTGGATATAAAGGGACGTTGTGGCCAGTGAATCGTGCCGAGCTAATCGTTTAAGTGCCTTGGGTACAACATCTTGCTTGGTTAGGCGCGTAATATAAACGTGCCGCAATTGATGGGGGCCACTCGCTTCTTTCCAGTCTGCAATCAAGGTATAGATTCGGTACTTTAAAGATAAGAGGGATCTTAGTGGTTGTTCCTTTTTTCCAAACACTAACCCGTTCTCTTGCTTTTGTACCTCCTGTAAGAGATCCATTACCCGTGGAGGTAGTGGTAAGGAGTGCACCTTTCCTCCCTTTGCTGTAAACTTTACATCCTGAAGGCTCCAATTAATGTTTTCCCAACGTAATTTCGCCAGTTCACATGATCGAAACCCAAGATAGAGCATAAACCCGAAGGCAAGTTTATCTAGTTGTGGCGCGTCCGAATATTGATCAATAGCAGCAAAGAACTTTTCGATCTCCGCATCCGTTGGCATATACCGAGATTGATAGTCATCCCCCTCGATATTTCGTATGCCTCTTGTAATATCGCTTTTCAAAAACCTCATATGATAGAGGGTACTAAAGACCGTTTTGATATTTTTGAAATGTTTCATAGAACCATTTTCTGCAAACCGGCCGCTTTGGACCCCCTTGATGAGATAGTTTTTATACGTCTTTAAGTGTTCTTGCGTGAACAAAGTAAAGGGAACTTTTTCGATAGGATAAGCACTAAAGTCATTTAGAACATTGCAGGACCATCGTAAGTAACGATGCAGATCATATCGGTACTTATCTAACCGCTCAGGTGTTGTTCCCTGCCGCTTTTTATACATCAGAAACGATTGCACGGCTGGCGGCAGCACCACCTCTATCCGTTCTTTCGGTGTATACGTTAAAGAGGATTCGGTAAAGGGATTCATTTGTTTGTAAAATAAAGCAAAGTTTTGGTAATAAAATTGACTCGTCATGACCTCTGCATAGAGTTCCGGATTCAAAAAGTCTTCTCGTCCAAGTTCGGATGGTTTTTTACGAGTCGCCTTACTGACCATTGACTCAAATTCAGTAAACCGTAAAATGAGTTGGAATACCGATTTATAATTGAGCTTTTTCGACCGCTTTACTAAAAACTGTTGAATCGGTTTGACCTCTAGCTCACTGATCAGATTGTCAATGAACCACTGCTTTAATCCCTTCTCCCCTAAGGGAATCACGGCCTTTTGATGAGAGGTTTGAAATAAGCTTTCCATAATGGAGATCAACTCTTTCTGCGTAAATTTATCTCCATTATGCGCAAGCATGCTTGATTTTAAACCTAGTTCCACCGAATTTTTTGTCAGATAACTTCCGGACCATGTACTTAAGTTCTCTTCTCCAGTTCCAGAAATATACTTCTTCAAAAAGCCTTCTACACTGCTTATCCCATCAAATTCCGAAACGGTATCTTCTTCTTTCTCAACGGATTGTTTTTCTTCCATATCCACACCATCCTGTTCAGAAATGTCATTTGGAGAAGCACCAGAAAAATCATTTTCAGAAACAGTCAAATTACCTTCCGAAGAATGATCATCTGAGTTGCTTCCTTGATGTGCTTCTTCAAAAGTAAAATCAAATAAAGATAGCTGCATTGGATCTTGGGTTTGCATAAAAAATCCCCCTTACATATTTTTTTCAAAACTTAAAACGCAAATCTATTTTCTAGTAGCATAAAGAAACAAAAAAAGCACTGCCCTTATATCTGTAGAAGACACACCTATGGTGTACTTCTGCAGATATAGAGGCAGTGCTTCTGCTCTAAATCTATTTAAAAATAGACTATTAAATTATATTACTAAGCTTTCAATAACTTTCTTGAACTGCTTATGATTTAAATCTATCACAAAAAAAGTAGCTTATCAAACATAAGTCAAAAATTTTTTAAGAGAAACATTTTTGGTTAAGAAATAGGATAATCTCCAATCTTTAAAAGAAAAGTTTCAATATATTTTTATTAGTAATAACGCAGTAAACATGTTATCAATTCGATTCATTGTTTTCAACAAAAATAATCAAACCGCAATTTAGCGCTTGACAATTCAATATATATCATTTTATGATGTTTAACATAATCAAATTAAATAAAATCAATTGGGTCAACCCCACAGATTGGATCAGGAAGGACCTGCCAATCCAAGTATAAGATTACTTCAGTGTGATCTTATTATCTTAGGATGCAGTCTGCCTTTCTTTCCATATCTGTGGGGTTTTTATTTTTGATTTAACAGGAGGTAATGAAAGTTGAAAAAAACAGAAAAGTACATCCCTTGGGAATCTCTACCGGTTTTTTTGACAGCACAGCAAGTGTGCGAAATCCTGGAGATGTCCAGAAGAAGGGTTTATGAGTTATTTAAAATTCATGTTGATCATGGTGGTATTCCTACATTTCAAATCGGAGCAACAATAAGAGTAGACAAAAGGGACTTTAAACAATGGAATGATGCGGTAAAAGGTAACAACTCTAGATAAGTAAAAATTTTTATGTACCTATGTTCGCCATTCAATAATTAATAAGTTAACATGGAAACAAGAAAGAATAAAATCAACCGGGTTAAACAAACCCCACAGATTGGAATGAGGAAGCACCCATCCAGTCAAGAAATAAGATGGTTAATTTTCTATTACACCACCTTGTTGTCTTGGAATGCGTGTGTCTCCTATTACATCTGTGGGGTTTTTCTTTTAACCTAACAGGAGGTAATTTTATGAAGGAAACAAAAAGATACACAACTTGGGAATCCCTACCGGATACTTTGACAGCACAACAAATTAGCGAATTCCTTGGAATAGCTAGAAAAACAGTTTACGAGTTATTTAAAGTTCCTGTTGATCAAGGTGGAATTCCTAACTATGAAATTGGTAATTCCAAAAGGGTTGAAAAGACTGATTTGAAACTATGGATAAAGCGATTGAAAGATAAAAAATCAGCATAATGGTTGATGCAAACAAATGTAATTGGAAAAGGCTCTAAAAAAAGTTTTTTGAGCCTCTTCCTACCTTTGTTCATAAATAAACTTGAAAGCGAGGTAATCAATAGGTATGAAAGGTTATTATAAAAGAAGGAATTGTGAGTGTGATGACCCTAAAAAATGTTCTTGTGGAAAAACATGGACATACTGGGTAGACATTGGACCCGACCCGAAAACTGGAGAAAGACGACAAATATCTAAGGGCGGTTTTAAAACAAAGAAAGATGCAGAAGATGCTGTAGCAGCGTTAATAACTGATGTGAAACAAGGTACTTTTATCAAGGAGTCAAAGATTTTATTTAAGGACTTTGCTGAGCAATGGTTGCCTATGTACATTGACCGAACTTGTCCTAAACCAGGAACCATTCGGCTTCGAAAATATGGAATAAAAAAATTGCTCCCCTACCTTGCTCACATAAAGCTAAAAAATGTTTCAGAGGAAATGTTCCAAGAAGCATTAGATGATTTAAAGGCTAATAATTTGGCCAAAAGTACACTGGAGGGCATTCTTGCAACGGGTAAAATGATTTTTGATATGGCCGTCCATAAGAAACTGATAAGAGAAGATCCGACAAAGAAGGTCTATATAAAAAAGGATCCGAAAGTAATCAATGAAACAGATGATGAGAAGAATCAGGATGAGGATCTTCCAAATTACTTTGAAAAAGACGAACTCAAAGTCTTTTTGGATGCAGCTAAGAAATATGGATTGTTTATGGATGTTCTCATATTCACTCTGTTAGCGTATACAGGGATGCGGGTAGGTGAGTTAGTTGTACTTAAATGGAAAGATATTGATTTCACAAAGCGAACTGTCCGCATTAACAAAACGTACTATAACGAATATAACAATATCGCTAAATATGAATTAGTACTACCTAAAACAGAGAAATCCAAACGAAAAATTGTGGTATCAAACCTTGTTGTTGAAATGTTAAAGAAATATAAAGAAGAACAAGAAACAATCATTGCTAGATTAGGGGATTCATACAATAATAAGGGATTTATTTTTACAAATGTTAAAAGCCATCAAGGCCTCCCTATCTTAACAAAGTTAGTGGAAAATAGGATGACAAGATTACTTAAATTAGCCAATTTAAATACCAAACTTTCCCCTCACAGTTTACGTCATACACACACTTCACTACTTGCAGCAGCTGGAGTAGAACTCGAGGACATTAAAGATCGCTTAGGCCACTTTGATGATGCAATAACCAGGAAGATATACCTTCATGTAACAGATCCTGTGAAGAAAGAAGCATCTGATAAATTTGATAACTTCATGGAAAGCGCTTAGTAATCAGTCGCAGCAGAAGCCAAAATATGAAAAATAAATAAAATAATCATATTTTGGCTTTTTCTAGTATTTAGTTTTAAAAATTTGATTAGTTTAAAACACCTTCACTAACCTCTATTAACGTTGATTCTATTTCTTTTTTCCTCTTCTCCTGTTCCAGCATTAACTTTGATCTGAACTTGTTAATAAAAGAAGTTAAGTCTGACTCTACCACCGATTTTCTTTTTCCTATAAGTATGTCCCTTAAAATAATGTGGAGCTCCTGGTCTTCTTCATATGTTATTGTCAGTTCATCCCCAAATTCAAACTTGAAGTTTTCAGTCTCTAAATTTAGTTCTTTAGCGAAAATACTATAATTTTTATATGTTTCTTTTAGCTCAATCACAAAATCTCTTGTTTTTTTATTTAAGCGCTTTTTGATAAAAAGTCTGCAATCTTCTAAAATTGCATCATAAACATTCTCTTTATTTAAACCTGCGATTGAAAGTTTATCTACATGCTCAGAGTGCAGCGATTTAATAAAATGATTTATTTCATTTTTAATAATGTTTTCATATCTTGCTGGCAACCTGATAATTAGAGACTCCCAGAAGTTTCTTAATGTTACTTCTTTAATTTCTTCTTTCCCAAACGGTTTAGTAATTGTACCATTCATCATTTTCTTTTCTTCCGCACAAACAAATACTGTATCAATATCTTTAAAATCACTCAATTCTTTCTTTAGATTTTCGCCTTCTTCAACGGTTATGTTGTCTGCCTTGGTGAAAATCACCGTTACTTTGTATTTCTCTTCAAGAAATTTGCCAATTATTTTTTTATCAAAGTCTTCCACTCTGTGTCCCCCGGTTGAAATACAATAGAACACGGAATGGAACCAGCTTTTAGGTGAAGTATCAAGGCTCCGCTTGGATAATTCATCTTCTAACTCATCCAACCATTCTTTATCCTTACCTACTTCTAGTCCCCAGGAATCAAATAAAGTTATAGGTAACTGATTGATCTGTATATCTATCGGATGGAACCCTCTCTCAGTAACTGGTTTCCCCGTTTTCGCTTCTCTGACTTTTTCACCATATAAATAATTAATCAAAGTACTTTTCCCTACACCGGTCTTACCAACTACGACAACATTATATTTATAGCTCAATTGTTTTCTTCCTTTTCTTTATCCATAAATTTTTGTGTTTCTTTTATTACCGCACCCTTAATAATATCAATAAACTCATCGTCGATATTATTTATAAATTGCTCAACATCTTCTATTTCTCCATCAAGCACTTTTTGATTAATTCTATAACATGTTTCAGAGAGTCCAAAACCAATTCCTGCAGTAATCGACGCAGCTACCCCGCCTGTAATTAAACCGCCAGCATAAGTTCCAATACCAGGGAAAAATTTAAGCAGTTGTCCAGCAACCCAAACACCACCTTTAGTAACTAATCCTGGCAGGCCAATCCCTATAGCAAACTCTTTTAATCGCTTATACAGGAAGTTCATTTCGTATACATATATTATTCTTGCAAACAAAGTCGCCTGATTTGCTAATAGAACCGGTGCATCTGAAAAAGGCACCGGGGTTAAACCTACAAAACCCGCTCCGGAGGTATGCTGAATAATAATGTTCTTTGCCTTTTTCTTTTTAATATTTAAATTAATTTTTTGTGCAGAAATAAAAGCGAGTTCTAAAGCAGAAGGTAAATTTATAAGGGACCAATCAATCAAGCTATTTAACTCAAGATAATTTAATGATGAATCTATTGTAGTTTCGTATGTCTGTACTTCTGGCAGTGAATTATGTACTGTACTTCTTAACATATCAAGGTCATCTCTTGAAACTAAATCACATTTAGTAAATACAACAGCAACAGGGATATTGTTGTCTTTTAGTGTTTTTATTATCCTCTCATCAAAATCCAGAAATCTTGCACTAGTCGCCTGAATACAATACCATACCAGATGGATACTTTTTTCTGGAATAGACCTGTTTAAAATGGCATATTCAACTATCTCTTTCAAATAGTTCTTTTGTTCTTCACTCCCGATTTCATATCCTTTTGTGTCAAATAAGACTAACGAAAGATCTTCATCTTCATATGCTTGAGTATTTTTAGTTACCGACCTACCAACACCTGTGGCAGCCCAATCTTTACCGAAAACAGTATTAATTAAGGAACTTTTCCCAACGCCTGTACCTCCAGTAATTAGTATATTCGGTTTTTCAACGTTAGCCTTTAATTCCTCATATTCCTCCTGAATTTTTTTAGTTATTTCATCAAATTTCACTTCCATTTTCTCACTCCTTAGTTATGGGGTTCTTAATAATCAACTCTCTTCATCAAATACAGCTCTCATATAAGCAACCTGAATAACTGATGGTATAGTTACTCTGTATGCAGGACCTGCCAAATCAACTGCAGTCCATAAGCCCATGATAGTCCATCCTACGGGGCCGGCAAATATTCCTAATACTCTTGCAAGTGCAGCATTTCCGCCTAGTGCTATTCCTCTTCCTAATAATTGTTTGGATACTGCATTGGCTACAATCATCGCCAATTGATAGGATTTAAATCCTCCAGCTTTAATTGCAGCCTGTATTGCCACTAGTACAGCTTGTTTATTAAAGGTATCCATTTTTAAATCAAGTTCTTCAATTACCTTTTTTAATTCTTCATTATCCATTTTTTCCAGAGAATCCGTCAGAATTTTCATGAGTAAGTTTCTTTCAATAATTACTACATCACTTTTATTGTTAAAATTTACTTTCAATTTTTTACAAACATCAATTAATATTTCTTTATAATAAACACCTTTATTCCCACGTATTACTCTAGCAACCCCATTTGATCCATACGTTTGAAGTTCAGCAGCAATCAGATCCCAGTAAGCCTGATGATTTGGAGTATTATCTACATATTTACGCTCCATAGCTAATTCAGAATTAAATCTCTTTTTACCTTTTTGATTTTTGGTTAAATAATTTACGAGGATCTCTAAATCTTCATTATTACTATACTTTAAAAAGACTAAATCTTTATCTTCTCTAAAATTTAACCCCATTCTTCTCATCCTTTCTGTCTATTTAAAACATTTTTCTCCAATTTTTGCTAATTCTCTATATTAATTTTAACAGATTATTTTTCTCTTTTGTTATAACTATTTAGAATAATCAAATTAAAAAATTTAGTGTAACCACATAACCCTCTATATTAATTCTCGGAAAAAATAAAACGTGAAAAGGGCAAGTGCTTTTTTAATAAACTACTTTTGGTTATGACGATTAATTCAGGACATGGCCAAGGATCTAAATATCATATCGCCTTTCTGCTGTAAAAATCTATGTATGAATTTTTTCTTCTTCAAAGGGCATAATGAAATTTTGTAACAGATCATTTTTATGAAAGCGAGGTTATTCAATGAAATGAAAGGACATATCTTCAAAAGAGGGTGCACATGCAAAAAGAAGAGAAAATGTACTTGTGGTGCTAAGTGGGCTTTTGTAGTGGATATCGGGACAGACCCCCTTACTGGCAAAAGAAAACAGAAGACAAAAAGTGGTTTTCGAAACCAAGAGGAAGCTGAAGCCGCTGCGACTACGCTTATTTATGAGTTAAGCCAAGGAACATATGTGGAAGAAACGGATCAAACCTTTAGTGACTTTGCAAAAGAGTGGCTTCCCATCTACAGTGAGTCGAAAGAGGTAAAGCCAGGAACCATTCGCGTCCGTCTTCATGAAATCGGAAAATTGTTACCCTACTTTGCCCAATTAAAATTAAAAGACATCACAAGAAAAATGTACCAAGATGCTCTTAACGATTTAAAGGAACAAGGGTATTCCGATAGAACCAGAGAGGGGATTAACCAAACAGGAAGAATGATTTTCCGAAAGGCACTAGAGCTAGAGGTAATTAAGAAAGATCCGACGGAGTTTGCTTATGTAAAAAGGGACAAGAAAACGATTGAACAGCTTGAGGAAGAGGAAATTCCCAAATACCTTGAAAAGGAAGAGCTTGCATTGTTTTTAAGAACAGCCAAGAATTATGGGTTAGAACTCGATTACTTGGTGTTCCTTGTTCTTGCCTACACAGGAATTCGTGTTGGAGAATTGGTCGCTCTTAAGTGGAAGGATATTGATTTTCTTAATCATACCATCAGCATTACGAAAACGTATTATAATCCAAATAATAATACGAGGAACTATCAGTTAGTAACACCAAAAACAAAAAAGTCACGACGAAAAATTGTTGTTGATGAAGTGATCATTAACGCGCTAAAAGAACACAAAGAAGTGCAAATGAAAGTCATGGAACATTTAGGTAGTGATTACTACAACCACGACTTTATCTTTGCCAAAATGGAAAGGCTACATGGCTATCCTATCGTCATTAAGACTGTGCAAAACCGAATGGCACGGTTACTTGCTTTGGCAGATTTAAACCAAGAACTAACACCACACAGTTTAAGACATACGCACACGTCCCTTCTTGCCGAGGCTCGTGTGTCACTGGAACAAATCATGGATCGGCTTGGTCATACTGATGACCAAATCACAAAAAATGTGTACCTCCATGTGACGCAAGAAATGAAAAAAGAAGCCTCTCAAAAGTTCAGTGAACTTATGAGAAGCCTCCGTTAATTATCCTCAATGTTAGCAAAATGTTAGCAAACCACTCTCACCTTACTAACAAACCCATTCATACCAAGGGTTCAAGGGGCAGTTTACATCATGCCGCCCATGCCACCCATTCCGCCCATGCCGCCCATATCAGGCATTGCAGGAGCTCCACCTTCTTCAGGCTTATCAGCGATAACTGCTTCTGTCGTTAAGAACATTGCAGATACACTTGCTGCGTTTTGAAGTGCAGAACGAGTAACTTTTGTAGGGTCTACGATACCAGCTTGGATCATGTTTACCCACTCACCAGTCGCAGCGTTGAAACCAATTCCAACTTCTTCGTTCTTTAAACGTTCAACGATTACTGAACCTTCAAGACCTGCGTTGTGAGAGATTTGACGTACTGGCTCTTCAAGTGCACGAAGAACTAAGTTAACACCTGTTAGCTCATCGCCTTCAGCTTCAATAGTTTTCACAGCGTTAACAACGTTAACTAGTGCTGTTCCACCACCAGATACGATTCCTTCTTCTACTGCTGCACGAGTTGAGTTAAGTGCATCTTCAATACGAAGCTTCTTCTCTTTTAGCTCAGTTTCAGTTGCAGCACCAACTTTAACTACTGCTACTCCACCAGCTAATTTAGCAAGACGCTCTTGAAGCTTTTCTTTATCGAACTCAGAAGTTGTTTCTTCTAATTGAGCACGGATTTGTTTTACGCGAGCTGCGATCTGATCTGTCTGACCAGCACCTTCTACAATTGTTGTGTTTTCTTTTGTTACAACAACTTTAGAAGCGCGTCCTAATTGAGTAATTGCTGTAGATTTAAGGTCAAGACCTAGATCTTCAGTAACTACTTCACCACCAGTTAAGATAGCGATATCTTCAAGCATTGCTTTACGGCGGTCACCGAAACCAGGAGCTTTAACAGCAACTGCGTTAAATGTTCCACGAAGTTTATTTACAACTAATGTTGCAAGTGCTTCACCTTCAACATCTTCAGCGATTAGTAAGATTGGCTTACCTTGTTGAACAACTTGCTCAAGAACAGGTAAGATTTCTTGGATGTTAGCAATTTTCTTATCAGTAATAAGGATATATGGATTTTCAAGAACTGCTTCCATTTTGTCAGAGTCTGTTACCATGTACGGAGAAGCGTAACCACGGTCAAATTGCATACCTTCTACAACTTCTAACTCTGTGTTAAATCCTTTAGATTCTTCAATTGTAATTACTCCGTCGTTTCCAACGCGCTCCATTGCTTCAGCAATTAATTGTCCTACTTCTTCATCAGCAGAAGAAATAGCAGCAACTTGTGCGATTGATTCTTTACTTTCAATCGGCTTTGAAATTGCTTGTAGCTCTTGAACAGCTTTTGCAGTCGCTTTTTCAATACCTTTACGAAGTACCATTGGGTTAGCACCACTTGTTACGTTCTTTAACCCTTCGCGGATCATTGCTTGTGCTAATACTGTTGCAGTTGTTGTACCGTCACCAGCAATATCGTTTGTTTTACTAGCAACTTCTGCAACTAATTTTGCACCCATATTTTCAAATGCATCTTCAAGCTCGATTTCTTTTGCAATTGTTACACCGTCATTTGTAATAAGAGGTGAACCAAATTTCTTCTCTAATACAACATTACGTCCTTTTGGTCCTAATGTTACTTTTACAGCATCAGCTAAAGCGTCTACACCACGAAGCATAGCGCGACGTGCGTCTTCGCTAAATTTAATTTCCTTTGCCATTTTTTCTACCTCCTAATTTTCTATGTAGTAGGAATGAGTTCCTACGTATTTTAAAGATACTTTCATAGCTTCTTATGTGCTTTTCATGTAAAATAGACTTTTAAAACTATTTACATAAAATTTAGAAACTATATTAGTTAACGATCGCTAATACGTCGTTTTCACGAAGGATTAAGTATTCTTTACCATCAAGTTTAACTTCAGTGCCTGCGTACTTAGAGTAGATAACCTTATCTCCCTCTTTAAGTTCTAATGCTACACGTTCGCCACTCTCTAAAATGCGGCCAGAACCTACAGCAACTACACGCCCCTCTTGTGGCTTTTCTTGCGCTGAATCCGGAAGTACGATTCCGCTAGCAGTTTTTTCTTCAGTTTCTACTTGTTCGATCACAATACGATCACCTAATGGCTTTAACAAGGAAAACAACCTCCCTCATTTAACTTATTTTTTAGTTATTAGCACTCAGGTCTTACGAGTGCTAACACAATTATTATGATAATCATTTCAATTCTATTTTGCAAGTATTTTTACTAATTTTTTAGAAAAACTTGGCTTTACCTTCAATTATAGAGATAACCTTCATTTTTCTTAAACAATTACAAAATAACGTTAAAAACTAGTGATAGTGAACTTGAAAAATTATCCTTCATTAATTTTGACCTTTTATAGTATATTTATACGAGTGAATTTCATAATTACCTAAATTGAGCCATATCAAACTATATGTAGTTGCGAGCGGTTTAACGCAACTACATATAGTTACTTAATGGCGTTAATAATGAATTATGAAATTCATTATTACAGAGTCGTTTTAAGATTTTTATAATGCTTTTTATCCATAAATTAAAGAGTTTTGTGTTAAAATTATAGAAGTGATTTTAGTTGGATTGTTGGTTTGTTGGTTTGTGGCTAGTTGGTTAGGACCTTCGCCCAACTTTTCATATTAGATAGTGACGATATGTCGTCAGGCGGGTTTTGTATGAAAAAGGCGGATGATTTCGTGAACGAGCCTCTGAGATTCGTTAGAAGGTCACAGCGATGAGAAGGAAATCATCCGCCTTTTCCGTATTAGAAAGAGGTGCTCATGCGGTTACTCGTCGCAAAGCTACATGGAGTAATCTCAAAGCTGTAATCCATGGTGTGATTGGGTCAGTAGCTATCTTATCGAGTTTCTCAAACAAATTCTTACAATTATAAATTTTAAAAAGGAGTTTTCAATTTGACAAAAAGGTACTGGTTAGTCTTACTAACTTATATTTTAATGCAGTTATCAGCTATTATCGGTATTCCAATTTTAATGCTAATGGGAATGGATGAAAAGCAAATACCGGGAATTTGGACTTTATTTAGTTTTTCTACTGGTTTAATCATAATTTTACTTCTGTTAAGACAAGATATGAAAGATCGTCACTTAGTCCGTGACCGCAGTACGAGAAGCGATGCTATTCTATGGGGATTTACTGGTATTTTTATGGCATTCGCCGCCCAATACTTTGCCGTTCTTATTGAAATGAGTGTTTTTGGAATCGAACCTGGATCTGAAAATACCGAAATGATCGTTGAAATGGCAAAAGCAACCCCGGCTCTAATTTTAGTCGTAGCAGTCATTGGTCCAATCTTAGAAGAAATTATTTTCCGAATGATTATTTTCGGAAGCCTTTATAAACGTTTCAACTTCTGGATTGCCGCCATTTTTAGTTCAGTCATTTTTGCGGCTGTTCATATGGATTTTGAGCATTTACTCGTCTATACATTTATGGGGATCGTCTTTGCTTTCCTATATGTGAAAACAAAGCGCATTATCGTACCGATCATCGCACACGTTGCCTTAAATAGCTTTGTTATGATCGTTCAAGTTATTTTTGGAGATCAACTTTTAGAGCTACAAAGAAATTTAGAGGAAATGCAAGGATTTATTGGAGGACTATTTTAAATGAAATCACCGCGTTTTTGGGGTTATATGTATCTTTTTATGGGTTTTAGTTTTGTTTATTTAGCCATTCAACAAAGTAGCCGTTCTGGCACATTTGACCTGTTCACAATCGCTTTAATGGCCATCGCTGCTTACGATTTCATGATCGGAATAAGGTATTTAACACTAAAGCCAAAAACAACCGAAAAAAAAGATGATTAACATTTGTTGCATAAACGAATAATACACTAGCTTTATTAAATAATCTCACCAACAAGTGAGTTATTTCTTCAAAAAAAGGATCGTCAAGCCTCGAACAGGTAGACGATCCTTTCTTTATAATCCACTATACTAAAAGCTCCCAATCCTTCAAAACAGGTTGGTAACCTTTCTCTTTAATCATCTTTTGAATTTCTTCTAAAGAACGCTCATCGGATATGTCGAATTGAGCTTGACCTGTATCACATTGTGAATACCCACCAACCTCAGTACTCGCACCAGCCGACATTTTTGTCACCCCTAAATAAATCAAGTTGTCACGTAATTCTTGAGGTTCTCTTGTCGATAACGTAATACCTGATCTTGGTAAAAATAATCGAAATGCGGTAATTGCCTGAACGAGATGACGGTCTTCTACGATCTCTGGAGGTTGGAATTCTCCTATATGAGGGCGCATTCGTGGCAATGAAAGACTAATTTCTGCATCTAAATATTTAGATTGTAAATATTTCGCATGCATTGCGGTAAAGTATGCTTCTTTACGCCAATTTTCTAACCCTAAAAGCGCACCGATATTTACTTGTCGGATCCCTGCCTCACAACCACGTTCCGGTGTGTCCATTCGATAACGATAATCACGCTTAGGTCCTTTTACATGAATCGATTTATACATATCCTCATTGTATACTTCTTGGTATACCGTAAGTCCATCAATTCCTGCATCGACAAGCTGCTTATATTCATCCGTATCAAGGGGGTTAATTTCAATTGCTACCGACGGAAAATATTTTTTTAATACACGAACAGCATCTGCAATATAAGCAACTGGTGTGTGTACTTTCGATTCACCGGTAAGTATTAAAATATGTTTTAACCCTTTTTCTGATAGTGCTTTTGCCTCAACCTCGATTTCTTCCATCGAAAGTTTTTTGCGCTCAAATTGATTCGTAACACTAAAGCTGCAATACGTGCAAAGGTTAACACAATGATCGGCAATATAAATAGGATTGAACAACATAATCGTTTTACCAAAATGCTGGACCGTTAATTCATGTGATCTTTGGGCCATTTCTTCTAAAAAGTTTTCTGCCGCTGGAGATAACAGTGCTAGTAAATCATCGCTATCGAGTCTTCTTTTGCTTAAAGCTCTTTTAACATCTGCTTCAGTAAAATCCTGAAAATATTGATCTAAAGGTAACTCCTTTAGCTTTTCATATTCATAATAAAAACTCACGAAAAAACTCCTTCCTTTTTCAGTTTTGAGTTTTGAGTTGGTGAAAGCTATGCTCCGGAGTGAAAAATAATTGGAAAACTGCTCTTCACATGACAGGCAAATACTTCGAAGCATACCCTATAAATAACTCAAAACTCAACATTCAACACTCAAAACTATAATTAATTTGATAAAAACCCAGTTAATGGCGATGACGCTACTGCTCGTTTCGTTACTCCACCAACACCAGATAAGTATGCGGCGCGACCTGCTTCTACTGCATTTTTAAATGCTTCACCCATAACGATAGGATCACCTGCTGTAGCAATAGCTGTATTGACTAACACCGCATCAGCTCCTAACTCCATCGCTTCACAAGCTTGTGATGGTTTACCGATTCCTGCATCAACGATGACTGGCTTTTCACACTCATCAATTAAGATCTCAATAAGTTCTTTCGTCTTTAATCCTCTATTTGTACCAATTGGCGCTCCTAGTGGCATCACTGCTGCGGCACCTACTTCTTCTAATTTTTTGGCTACCATTAAATCTGGACTCATATATGGTAAAACGATAAATCCTTCTTTCGCTAAAATTTCTGTCGCTTTAATTGTTTCATAGTTATCTGGAAGTAAGTATTTTTGGTCGGATATCACTTCGATTTTAATCCAATTACCCATACCAGCCGCTCTAGCAAGTCTTGCAATTCGTACCGCTTCCTCAGCAGTTCTTGCTCCAGATGTGTTCGGTAAAAGAATCATATCTTTAGGAATATACTTCATAATGTTTTCTTGACTTGTTTCAAAATCAACGCGACGCATCGCTACTGTAATTACTTGTGACTGTGAAGAATTAATTACATCAGGAATTATCGCGTCATCATTAAATTTCCCTGTACCAATTAAAAGGCGACTATTTAGTTCAACCCCACCGATATTTAATAAATCTTTTGCCATTTTTTCTCCTCCTTATTTAGAAAAGCGTAAGCTAGACAGCTTTCCTTGTTCCTAAATTTTGTTTAAACAACGAAAAAGACCACATCATACACGATGCGGCCTAAAAAGACATGTTTTAAAAGTACATAGAATAGTCTTCCCTCCGCTGGTATGATCCAGATCAGGTTTAAACGGTCTGTGACAGATCAGTCAACTTCTCAACCTAGTCTTCTAGGCTCCCGCAACTGTGAAATATTGTTTTTTCTATCATAACATAGATTACGAATTTTTAAATAGTATTGTATTAAGGAATTTTCCATATGGTGTCTCCACTTTTCGAAAAATCTCTTATCTTACGCTGAAAGGGAATCTTTCTTTTCAAGTTTTTCTGATTCTTTTCCAAGTAACCAACCAAAAGGAATTGTTACTACCGCAATGATCCCAAGAATAATAAACCCTTCGTTAATTGCTTGCAGACTAGCTTGTTCCATCGTTTCTACATTCGCATAAACTTGCACACGACGGACTTCATAAAAAATTGAAATAAATACAATCCCTAAAGCAGAGCTCATTTGCCGTAATACATTGTTCATTGCCGAACCTCTTGAAATAAATTGGTCGGGAATTGCATTCATGCCTGCCGTTTGTGCTGGCATTGTTGAAAAACCTTGGCCGACGCCACGTAGTGCCATTAAAACAAAGATAGCAGCAAGTGACGTCTCCATAGATGTGAATCCTAATGCTAAAGTAGCAATCGCAGTCACTACTAAGCCACTCGTTACAACTAATAAAGGTCCTTTACGATCAAGCAATCTCCCACCGATCGTCATGAAAATCCCTGTACATAGAGCTGCGGGTAAGAAGATTAACCCGGTAATAATGGCCCCTAAACCGTATACATGTTGTATGAGTAATGGAATGAGGAAAATCCCGCCAAACAACGCTAATGACGTTGAAATGGCAACCCAGACACTGTACGTAAAAGCTTTATTTTTAAAGATCGATAAATCAAGTAAAGGTTGTTCAATTCTGTTTTCAATTTTCACGAAAATAAATAGTGAAATAAAGCCAAATACAATTAACCCGATATTTAAAGGTTCAGTAAAATGCTCAAGTGCTGAAATTCTACCTAAAGCAAATAAAATAGCTCCAACCCCTGCTGTAACCGTTACAAATCCCCATTTATCAAAGGAAATGCCATTTACTTTATTCGTATTTTTTAAGTACATTGCTCCAATGACTAACCCTAGTAACCCTGTTGGTACATTAAATAAAAATAGCCATTGCCAGCTTCCAGTCTCAATAATAAAACCTCCGACAGTTGGACCGATGGTTGGTGCCATCATTGCTGCAATTCCCCAAATACCTGTAGCAAGTCCACGCTCGTTTCTTGGGAACGCCTCAAAGATTAGCGCCATTGATAATGGCATCATTAATCCACCTGCAACCCCTTGGAGTCCACGGAAAAAGATTAACGAATTTAAATCCCAAGAAAACGACCCTAACGTTGAGCCAGTAATAAAAATAAGTAACCCGATTAAATATAATTTTTTCTTACCATATTTATCACCTAAATAACCTGTGAGTGGCATTGTCACACCCATCGTTACCATAAAAATCGTGATAACCCAGCCGGTTGATACAGCATCAGCATCAAACACCTTCATTAAGTGAGGAACGGCGGGATTCAACATACTATTATTTAATATTATTGTAAAAGTTCCTAATAACACCGCGATCACGACAAGCCATTTTTCAGGAAACAATTTTCGCATGATCAAATTCCTTTCGTTTATCGAAATACATCCCCTTTACTATACCACAATCTGTTAGCAAATTGAATAGAAAAAACCACGAGGAATACTCGTGGTTACATTGGATAATGCTTTAAAAAGTAAATTAATGATTGCAATTCTACTGACAAATCAATGTGATGAACCCTTACATTTTTCGGTACTGATAATCTTGCAGGCGTAAAGTTTAAAATTCCTTTAACACCTTTAGCGACTAGACGATCGGCAACTTTTTGTGCAACTGCCGAAGGAACTGTTAAAATGGCTACCGAGATACTTGGATCTAACTTTTCCTCTAAATCATCTAAATGATAAATTGGGACACTGCCTAGCTCTGAGCCAACCTTACTTTCATCTACATCAAAAGCCATTTCAATTTTTGTACTATTATTTTTCGAAAAGTTATAATGTAAAAATGCGGTACCTAAATTACCGACTCCGATTAACGATACTTTAGTTACTTCATCTTGATCTAACGTTTTTCTAAAAAAAGTTAATAAGTAATTTACATTGTACCCATAACCTTTTTTCCTAATGCACCAAAGTATGAAAAGTCTCGTCGAATTGTTGCTGAATCTACCTTCACCGCTTCACTTAACTCGGAAGATGATACTCTGTGTTTACCTGAAGCTTGTAAGTTTTCTAAAAAACGATAATACAAAGGTAAGCGTTTCGCTGTTGCTTGAGGTATTTTTGTTTGATCGATATTCATTATCTGCCTCCAACCTGTACCTTTCTGGATAAAGGGCAAAACTAAATTATGGGTGTGAAAATACCCATTTTCTATCCTCATCATTTCTTGTTACATTGTATACCATTTCACACAAGCACTTTAGAAAAACTTGGCTCTTCGCCAAACCTTTTCAACATAAAAAACATCCTAAACTTCCGGCCTTTTTCCCCTTTATACGGTACATAACTTTTTAATCTAACGGTTTCTCTCTTTTAAAATCTCCACTTTTTCCACCTGTTTTTTCCACTAAATATGTAGGGCCTATTATCATCCCTTTATCAACCGCTTTACACATATCATAAACAGTTAAAGCTACTGCGGAAGCTGCCGTTAATGCTTCCATCTCTACTCCAGTACTTCCTTTTGTTTTTACTTTCACAAAAATATTCAGTATATGACTTGTTGCTTTTTCGGACCATTCAAATGTAACGTCAACACCTGTTAACGCTAATGGATGACACATCGGAATCCAATCAGCGGTTTTTTTCGCAGCCATTACCCCTGCTACTTGAGCTACACCTAAAACATCGCCTTTCCCGATAGAACCTTCCTGAATTTTCTCAAAAATCTCCTTATTTACTTCCACACTCGTTCGTGCTAAAGCGGTTCTAACTGTCTCATTCTTCTCCGAAATATCTACCATTTTTGCGCGACCTTGTTCATTAAAATGCGTAAACGATGACATAATCAAATGTCCCCTTTCATTTCATACAAATATATTGTACACTATTTTGTCAATTTTGTAACCGTTTCAAAAGTTGTTACATAAATGTAATATCTCTTTTTTCCTATATAATGTCCGTTTCGCTAGTAACAATAGATGTATTTTGTATTGGCAGTTTCATTGCTTGTCCCGTTGCGATTCGGTACACTAATTGTATGATTATACTTTATTAAAATATGTAATGCCACTTTAGGTTAGGATGATGAAAAATGATACTTTTACAATGCGTTCAATTAACGAAAACATTTGGTGCTGAACCAATATTATCGAATATAAAACTAGAAGTCCAATCAAAAGACCGCGTAGCGATTGTTGGTCGGAATGGTGCTGGTAAGTCAACGCTACTAAAAATTATTGCTGGAAAACTTTCTTACAATTCCGGAGATATTATTATTCCCAAAGATGTGACGATGGGGTATTTAGCGCAAGACACTGGTTTAGAATCGGAACGATCGATTTGGGAAGAGATGCTTTCTGTTTTTGAATATCTTATAAAAATGGAAAAAGAACTACGGAGTCTTGAAACTAAAATGTCCGATCCTACTTTTATTAATAATGAGAGTAATTACGAAAAACTTTTAAATGAGTACGATCTACTATCAGAAACTTTTAAACAAAAAGGTGGTTACCAGTACGAAGCCGATATTCGTGGGATTTTGTCTGGCTTAAAATTTTCCGATAAAGACTATTCTACAAAAATATCAACATTAAGTGGTGGACAAAAGACACGGCTTGCATTAGGGAAGTTGTTATTAACACGCCCAGATCTCCTTATATTGGACGAGCCTACGAACCATTTAGATTTAGAAACACTAGCATGGTTAGAGCAATATTTACTTCATTATGAAGGAGCGATTTTAATCGTTTCTCATGACCGTTACTTTTTAGATAAAGTCACCAATATTGTTTATGAAATTTCACGGACAAAAGCAACTAAATTTGTCGGAAACTATAGCTATTATTTAGAAGAAAAGGCAAAACGTTATGAACTGGAAATGAAACAATACGAAAAGCAGCAAGAAGAAATTGAAAAGCTGCAAACATTCGTTCAAAAAAACATTGTCAGAGCTTCAACAACAAAAAGAGCGCAAAGTAGACGAAAACAACTAGAGCGCATGGAAAAACTCGATAAACCCCAAGGTGATGAAAAATCGGCAAATTTTTCTTTTGAAATAAAAAAACAAACAGGAAATGATGTCTTAAGAATTGAGCAGCTTTCTGGTGGCTATTCTCCACAAGAAACCTTATTTGAAAATTTAACGTTAGCGATTAACCGTTCTGAAAGTATTGCTCTACTCGGGCCGAACGGAATTGGTAAGTCGACACTTTTAAAAACAATTACGAAAGAAATAGAGCCATTAGCAGGTTCAATTAAATACGGTAGTAATGTATCAATTGGCTACTACGACCAAGAACAAGCAAAATTAACTTCAAATAAACAAGTATTATATGAACTTTGGGACGAGTATCCCCTAACTCCTGAAAAAGAAATTCGAACGATTTTAGGGAACTTCCTATTTAGTGGTGAGGATGTTTTAAAAAATGTTGCTGACCTTAGTGGCGGTGAAAAAGCTCGAGTTGCATTAGCAAAGCTAATGATGCTAAAATCCAATTTTCTAATCCTAGACGAACCTACAAATCACCTTGATTTAGATAGTAAAGAAATATTAGAAAATGCATTAATCGATTATCCTGGTACGATTCTTTTCGTTTCCCATGACCGTTACTTCGTTAACCGAATGGCTACTCGTGTCGTCGAAATGACCAAAGAAGGATTCATCGACTATATCGGTGATTATGATTATTACATCATGAAAAAACAAGAAAACATAGAACGAGAACAACTTAAAGAAACAAAAGAAAAAAAATCGGAACAATTAGAAGAACAACCGAATAAACAATCATTTTTACAAGACAAAGAAGCAAAGCGAAAAGAACGACAACGCTTACGCCGCCTTGAAGAAATTGAACAAAATATTGAACAGTTAGAAACGTCGGTATCCGAAAAAGAAGAAGCGCTTTGTGATCCTGAAATTTACCAAGACCACAACCGCGTTAGTGAATTAAACGATGAAATAGAAAAACTAAAAAAAGAACTCGATGAATTAATGGAAGAATGGACGGAATTAGAAGTTTAGAGTGTTGAGTTCGTTGTCAGTTTTGAGTTTTGAATGTTGAGTTTTGAGTTAGTGAATGTTACGCTTCGAGGCGAAAACCAAGATACAATTATTGTTTTAATATAAAGTTCATGCTTCGGAGCGTAACCCACAAACAACTCAACACTCTTCACTCAAAACTACAACTCAACACTACCCTTCTTCTAACGCCCAATAATAACTCGTACAGACGATGATGAACATTGATGTAGCAGCAGATACTACTCCTGAATCGTTTATAATTAGTAAAGTTATCGAAGCGACGACACCCGTCTGAATTAGTACTCGCTTCACTTCATTCCCGACAATTTTTTTTCGGCGCCATAAATATAAAGCAATTAAAAGATACGTCGTTACAAATAACTGTGTCCAATTACTATATCTAAAGATTTTCCAATTCATCTCCAACTTACGCTTGATCGTATCTAAAATATACGTAAAATCGCCACTAAATAGCTTCGAAAAGGCATAACCAATATGAGACTCTTTCCCATTTAACTGTGTAAAGAACAAGATCGCTAAAACGACCGGCACCACAAAGCTAATGATGATTAATAACTTTCGCCATTGAAAATCAGTGAAATAATAACGGTAATAAAAAAATCCGAACATTACACCTGCCGATATTGTTGCGCCTGCATTAGCTCCAAGGTAAGTAGAACTTAAAATGATGATTGTTCCTAAAGCGAGCATCATTAACACAAACCAATTTCTAAAATATCGTTGCTGTACGAGCAATAAGCCTGAGATTAAGTATATACCAGCAAACTCATTACCAATTCCGTAATATCTCGCCCCTATAATTGGATCATATCCTAAGTACGAGCGCTGCATAAAATAATTACCAAAAAATAAATCGACTGAAATACTTATAAAAATAGCACCACTTAAAACGAATATCGGATTACGGACAAGCTTAACGAATAAATAGCCTGTTAAAAAACTACAAAAAATAATGAATAACAAATAAACGTTAGGTTGGATATAGTTTAATAAATAAGGTGTGATTAAAAACCACAACGGCGAGCTAACCCCACTAATGAGAAGAACTTTTGCAATCTTCTTGAATGTCTCATTTTTATCCTTAACTAAGATAATTAAGCTAACGATAATTAATAACAACACTAATAAAGTTATATAGCTAGATAAGACGACATTTCTCGATTTAAACACTAGAAACATTAAATCAAGATTTTTTAAGCCTTCTTCTAGAACTGCTTCATTAATAACTTCTTTTTGAATAGGCTTCCCTATGAATTGTCCTTTTTGTGGAATGCGATAAAAGTTTAAAATCGTCGGTGCAATATCTAAATTACTAATGACAAAATCTTGTCTCGTTGTATCCGATCGTAAAAGATAGCTTTGGATAACACCTTCTTCTTTACCCCAATAAAAAAATGGAGCAAGTCGCTCTTTATTTTGATAAGCATCACTGTGGACCATTGGGGATAACAACATTAAATCTTCTACATAATCCCCTGTTAATAACTTATGAACAAACATCTCTAGGTTTATTAAACTTAGCTCATACCTTTCAACAAAATATGCCTCACTCATATTTTCTTTTTGATCGTACAAGCGAAAGACATCTCCCCATTCAATCACCGTAAAACTCCGTTCATCCTTTTCTTGAATGGTAGATAGCCAATCATAAATGTTATCCACATCCATCTCTACCCCTGATGGTGCACCAATACTTTTTTTCGTTGCCTCAGTTAGTGCCCCTCCGGTTAATCCCTTATTATCCATCGTAAAAAGAGGACCGTAACGTACTTTTTTCTCATTAACGTCACTATTTCCAATCACGTAGCGACTTACACCGTATTGCTTTAAGGATTCGCCAATGATCCCGATTTCAACTTTATTATTTTTATCCACAAGTTTATGAAGTAGAGGGTGAAAAATAACTCCTTCTTCAACAGTATTCCCTGTCCATTGTTGATAAAGTTCCTCTGCGAAAACGTTATCAACAACCTCTCCACTCATATATGCATTCCAATCTACTATTCCTAAAGCTCTAACACCAGTACTTAAGCTTACTGCGCTATTCAAATAAGAGTAAGGTCCATCTGGACGAATGTTCATCCCAGACATTCCACTCGTTTCCCACAAGTGTAAGAACTGTCCATTCTCTCTCAGCCATTTGACTTCTTGAAAAGAAAAATCCGGAACAACAATTAAGGTTAAGTCGCTAGCTTCCTCACCAGCTTGTACAGCTTTTCCACAAACTATTAACATAACTAAAATACATATGAATGTTATCCTTTTAATCATCACCATGACAACTTCATCCACCGTTAATTTTCTGACATATCCACATTATCAACAATTTCACCCACAGTTTAAACACTGATATGATAAGCTTTTTAAAAGTTATGCACAATTACACAGAAGTTATCCCCATGTTTTTTATTCACATGTTTTTTCCTAATTGGACTGCTTTTTCAGACGTTATCCACATTGTCCACAGTTGAGTTGTTAATAAGTACCTACGTTCTCTATTGACTTTGAACTTATGTTTTGAATTTTACTGTTGAATGTTGAATAATTTTAGGTATTTCTCGGAAATAACGAAGAACTTTGTCTAAAAATATTACAAAAAGACCATTCCTTAGGAACAGTCTCGTTCATTTAGTCGTTTTCTAAATCAAGTCCTGGATTTCCGTTTAATGTATAGCTTGTGAATTGTTGTTTTTCTAAATGTACAAAAGCAGCTGCTCCGATCATCGCTGCGTTATCTGTGCATAAGTATAGAGGGGGAATGACGAGTTCAATTCCTAACTCTGTAAATTGTTCTTTCAATTTTTCGCGAAGTCCTTTGTTGGCGGCTACTCCACCAGCTACTAAAAATTGCTTTACGTCATATTCCGTGGCAGCTCTTTTTGACTTTTCCACAAGCACTTCGATGACACTTTCTTGGAAGCTTGCCGCAAGATCTTCTTTAGAAATTTCAATTCCTTTTTGTTTTGCGTTATGTAAAGTGTTAATAACCGCTGACTTTAAACCACTAAAACTAAAGTCATATGAATCTGGTTCAAGCCATGCTCTCGGTAAATCAATTGAAGCTTCACCACTTGCTGCTAGACGATCTATATGAGGGCCTCCCGGGTATGGTAAATTTAATGTCCTAGCTACTTTATCATACGCCTCTCCGACAGCGTCATCTCTCGTTTCACCGATCACTTCAAAGCTTCCGTGCTCTTTCATATAAACAAGCTCTGTATGTCCTCCAGAAACGACTAATGTCATTAATGGAAACGACAAGTCAGTAATAAGTTGATTAGCATAAATATGCCCGGCAATATGATGAACACCTATTAAAGGTAAGCTGTGAGCAAATGCCAAAGCTTTCGCAGCATTAACACCAATTAAAAGTGCACCTACAAGTCCAGGTCCTTCGGTAACAGCAATTGCTGATAAATCGTTATATGTTACGTTAGCTTCTTTCATCGCTTCTTCGATAATGACTGTTATTTGCTCCACATGGTGTCTTGATGCAATTTCAGGAACAACTCCACCAAATCGTTTATGACTTTCGATTTGAGATGCGACTATATTCGATAATATTTCATTACCATTTTTTATAACGGCTGCCGCTGTCTCATCACAACTCGTTTCAATTGCCAATATTAATTTTTTATCCATTTATAATCCCACCCACATAACAAGAGCATTCTCTTGATTATCAGTATAATAATTTTTTCGAATTCCACCTGAATTAAATCCTAGCTTTTTATAAAGGCTTTGTGCTATATGGTTAGATACTCTCACTTCTAACGTCATTTTAATTGCACCTAATGATCGGGAAACATCCATTGCATGAACTAATAATCTTTCCCCAAGATTTTTGCCACGATAATTATTTTCAATCGCGATATTCGTAATATGGGCCTCATCAACGATGATCCACAATCCACAATAACCGATGATTTCTTCACCGCACTGTAATACGAGATAATGGGCAAACTTATTATTGATTAATTCATTTACAAAGGCAGTACGGCTCCAAGGTGTTGCAAAGCAATTGTTCTCTACTTTTAATACATTATCTATGTCTTCTTCTACCATATACCTAATCGTAAAATTCTCTTCCATAACCAACTACCTTATCCACAACTTATTTTTCTTGATTAGCTAACCAATTCGCCTCAGCCTCTGCTAAACGAATATAATTCGGGGTAAATGAATGAACGTCTTTTGTCGGCTCCTTAGCAATTCCTACCCTTGCCAACTCACTAGGACGTGGGTTATGATCACTTATTTGACCGAACTGAACCTTATCCCCTAACTTTTCGATAATAATTTCTTTATGGATGGAAATATCATTTCCTAAAAAAAGAACATTTTCGTATTGACTATTTAAATGACTCGCCCAATCTGTAACAAGACAAATTTGATCACGAGCGATATTCGTAAATTCACCATTCATATCTCCGTAAAGACCAGTATATACTTGCCCTCTTCTCGCATCAAAAATAGGAGATATTACCCCGTTAAAAAAACGACCATTTTGCGCTAACACTTCGATACTAGACACACCAACAAGAGGAATTCCTAACGAGTAAGCTAATGTTTTCGCTGTCGTTACTCCTATCCTTACTCCTGTATAAGAACCAGGACCATGTGCAACAATAATTCGCTCTAGTTGATTAGGGCGAACTCCGGTATCCTTCATTAACTCATCGATAGCTGGCATTAAACGAATCGAGTGATTTTTTTTCAAGTTTGTAATTACTTCTCCTAATACTTGATCCCCATCTACTACAGAAACACCCATCACAAAAGTAGAAGTATCAATAGCTAAAGCTTTCATTTATTTAATAGCTCCTTACATAATAGATTGTATCTTTCTCCGTGTGGTGTAAGTAAAACTTTCCGGTGATGATCTCCTTCATGAAAAATCTCAATCGCAAGTCGCTCATTTGGAAGCTGCTCTTCAATGAGGCTTGCCCACTCAACGACCGTGACACCTTCTCCATAAAAATATTCATCAAAACCTAAATCCTCTTCACTACCACTAACACGATAAACGTCCATATGGTAAAGTGGTAGTCGTCCTTTATATTCTTTAATAATCGTAAATGTCGGGCTATTCACCGTCTTTTTTACCTCTAGGCCTTTGGCTAACCCTTTCGTAAAATGGGTTTTCCCTGCACCTAAATCACCTTCTAATGTGATCACAGTGCCGGCTTCTATAGCTTCACCTAAACACTCTGCAAACTTCATCGTTTCTTCTGGAGATGCTGCATGTATTGTATAGTTATCCATTTCATTCACCTTTTATTTAAAATGATTAAAACCTTGTTTATGTAACCGTTCTTTTTTACCGTTCATCGTTATATACACATTTGCGTGGCCTGTAGTTACTTCACCTATAATTGTAAGTTTTACCCCTTTTTGATTAAACGTTTGATTAATTTTAGTAAATGCCTCTTTTGGCATCGTTCCTACTAATTGATAATCTTCACCACCAAAAAGGCTCCACTTCTTTTTCTGATCGTCTGAATAGTTTTTTATGTAGTCACTTCGCGGAATTTTTTCATAGTCAATTGTGAGTTCTACGTTACTCGCTTCTGCAATTTCATTTGCTTCGCTTGCAAGTCCATCACTAATGTCATTTAACGAAATTCTCTCATTAGCATTCGCTAAAATCCGTCCTGCTTCTACTTGCGGCTCTGGGAGTTGGTGGGCTTGAAGTAACTTCTTTTCACTATCTGTATATGGGTAGTTATAACCATGCTTTAACAATAGTTCTAATCCAGCGGCAGAAGCACCTACTTCACCTACAACAAAAACATAATCTCCAGGCTGAGCTTGATCTCTGTACAAACTTCTTCCTTTTTCAATTCTACCACAAACGGTCACTGTAACGATTAAGCCTTGTTTAGAGGAAACCGTATCTCCACCAATTAGATCGACAGAATAATCATTCCCTAACAATGACATTCCAGCATAGATTTCATTTAATTCCTTTTCTGTCCAATCACTCGGAATCGCAATAGAAACAAGATAATATGTAGGCATTCCACCCATTGCAGCAATATCACTAATATTCACAGCGAGAGCTTTATAACCGATCATAAAAGGCGTCATCGTTTGTTTAGTAAAATGTACTCCTTCTACCATTGTATCCATACATATCAACTCATCAAACGTACTACTCCCCTCAAAAACGGCAGAATCATCACCTATGCCTTTTTTTAAAGAAGTTTGATGGATGTTTTTTGGTTTTATCCTTTTTATAAAATCAAATTCATCTTTTAACAAAATAAATCACACCATTTTTATATTTTAGTATGTGCGGTGACTGTGCCTACTTTGTGTAGGACAGCCCCAATTCATATAGTAGTTTATCTTATTTTGGACAAAAAACCTAGTATTAGAGTGAATTTCATAATTACCAAAAACGAGCCACATCACGCAATATATAGTTTGCGAATGGTTTTGACGCAACTATATTGATCTTCGTGGCGAAAATAATGAATTATGAAATTCATTAAAGTGAAAATAAAAAAAGCACAAGAATTTACTCCTGTACTACGGTAATCGTATATAATTTATAAACAACTTTTAGCACTTCCTACAAAAAGCACACTCAGGATGTTTAAGGATTGGTTGCGGGAGAAGGATTTGAACCTCCGACCTTCGGGTTATGAGCCCGACGAGCTACCAGACTGCTCCATCCCGCGATAATAAGAAATAATATAATTTTGTGCTTGCTCCTAGCGAGGGACTGTCTCTTCCTCTGCTAGCTTTGCTTTGTAGTTAGATGCGTCGAGACAACTCGTTGCTTATTCAACGATGTTCTGCTCGTTGCTCCATCCCGCGATAATAATAAATTATAAAGTGTTGTTCTTGCTCCTAGTAAGGCACTGTCTCTTCCTCTACTAGTATCGCTTTGTAGTTTTTGCGTCGAGACAACTCGTCGCTTTTTCAACGATGTTATGCTCGTTGCTCCATCCCGCGATAATAATAAATTTTTGCTAAAATCATTTGTTTTGCTTGTGATATTGTTAATAATAGCACAAGCAAAACCCGAATGCAAATTTACCGTTGAGATTTTTTTATTGCTTCTGAAAAAGCTTCAATTATATCTTCGGAATCCTCAATTCCTAAAGAGATTCTTACAAGTCCTTTTGTAATTCCTAATTTTCTTCTAACACCATCTGGTACTGATCGGTGTGAAGTTCCTAAAGGATAGGTGACAGATGTCTCAACCCCAGCTAAAGTAGGGACAATTTTAATCCAGTTTAATGATTGAAAGAACGTATTTAAATCACACTTCTCGCCGATATCAATCGTTACGATTGCTCCATTACCTTTTTCAGAAACTGATCTTGGGTAATATACCTTTTCAATTGCTTCATGATGTCGTAAAAAATCGGCAAGCGCTTGAGCATTTTTTGCTTGGCAATCCATTCTAACAGCTAAAGTTTTTAAACCTCTACAAGCTAACCAACCTTCAAATGGGCTTAAATTACATCCTAAATTAATCACTTTTGATTTTGCTTTAGACATTAACGCTTCATCGCCCACTAATACTCCAGCTGTGACATCACTATGACCACCAATATATTTTGTTGCACTATGAACGACTAAGTCGGCACCTAACTCATATGGTTTAGTTAAAAATGGTGTCGCAAAGGTATTATCAAACATTGTCTTTAAGTTGTGTTTCTTTGCTAATGTAACTAATGCTTTAATATCTTCCACTCTAAGTAATGGATTGGTGACTGTTTCTGAATATAGTAGCTTTGTATCCTCTTCGATAGCTTGCTCAATTTGATCCATATTATCCATAGAAACAAAAGAAACACGAATACCAAACTCTTTTACTTCATTAGCAAAAAGTTGATAAGTACCCCCATAAATATCCTCAGAAGCGATAATATGATCACCATGACTGACAACTGCCAACACACCGGCCAGTATTGCTGACATGCCTGAAGAAGTTGCAACACCTTTGGGTGCCCCTTCTAACTGTGCGACACCTTGTCCTAAATCTTCAGTGTTTGGGTTACTGTACCTTGTATATAAATAATCTTTATTTCCTCTGAAGAAATCTTCCATATCATCTAAATCTTTAAATGAAAAAGCGGAAGTTTGGTATATAGGTTGAGATTTACTAACATTTTTTTCCTCTGACTTCTTTTGAAAATGAACCGTCTTCGTATTAAATTTAAATGTCATCTTTAAGCCCTCCTCCAATGATCTACCATATTTAACTTTCGTCCCATGACATAGTATAAAGATTTTACCATTGTTTAAGTATTAGGAAAAGGATAGGCAATACTATACTTGAATAAATTTATAGGAGTGAATATTTTGGCTAAGAAAAAAGACGACAGCTTTTTAAAAAGAGAAGAAATAACAATTAGAAGTAATGTTGATTCAAAAGACATTTTCCGCTCTACCCCGGTTTATGCTGGTGACTCAGTTGACCAACATAAACAGTTAGAAGAGGTCAATGAGATGTTTAGCGAAAAAGAGATTAAACAAAGCAATGAGAATTCATAACAATATAAAATGGCTGTCCCATATATGTCTGGCTCTTGTTTTGGGACAGCCGCTTTCGTTTGTTATATTTCCCCTTTTACAAAACCCTATAAATAATATAGGCACCCATCCAATCTTCTCTTCTAAGTATTTCATTTGAATTAGCGAGTAGTCATTAACATTTTTATAGAAACCTCTTTTATTTAACAAATAAAATAATAACTCATTATTTAATATTGTAATAAATTTTTCGTATCTTACTTTTTTTATATTAGAGTAAAAAGCTTCGAAATATAAAATGTAATGTATGTAATAAATAATATTTAAATATTAAAAAACACCCCTATTGGAGTGTTTTTTAATCTAGCAACGTCCTACTCTCACAAGGGGAAACCCCTAACTACCATCGGCGCAGAAGAGCTTAACGATCGTGTTCGGCATGGGAACGAGTGTGACCTCTTCGCTATCGCCACTAAACTTTTTAGTTTTGAATTATGAGTTTTGAGTGTTGAGTTACTTGTAAGCTTCTCTTGAAGGCTCACTAGCATCAAACTTTATATTCATAATTCATTGAAAGATTGTTCTTTCAAAACTAGATAACATACATTTAAGTTTCTTAAGTGTGAATTCATTTCGATTTTGAGTTTGTGTTTTGCTTCTTTGAGTTACTAGCAAGCTTTTAAAACTCCGCTCGACTTGCATGTATTAGGCACGCCGCCAGCGTTCGTCCTGAGCCAGGATCAAACTCTCCATAAAAGTGTTTGATAAAGCTCAAAATAAAACATTGACGAGATTTTCATATCTCTTTTTAAAGTTTCAGACCTCACTATTAAGTGCTGCCTTCCACCTTTCTTAATTCGCTTGGCTGTGTGTTCAGTTTTCAAAGGACGATCAGGTAATTTATAAGCTTCAGATCTCTTTGACCTTTCCGCTTGTAAACCCCTTCTGTTTTTCCAACAAGAATTTAATTATAACACGATGCGCCGCCGCCGTCAACAACTTTTTTAAAATACGACAAGTTGTTAGCTACTTTAATTCATTGTGTTTGTTTGTGTTTCTTGCGACTTCTAATATAATAACACTCCCTCAACTGTTCGTCAATATGTTTTTTTGAAAACTTTTTGTCGAATGTTGTCTCAGAAGCAACGTTTATTACTATACCATGCCTATACCCTTTGTGCAACCTTTTAAACATTTTTTTATTAACTTAAATTACTCAGCGCTTTCATCACTTCACCTCAGCTATACTAATCATTTTTACGCCAAAAGCGACACTATTTCATGAAGTCACCTTTAAAGTACTACAAAGATTAATCTAGAAAACCTCATTTCATTAAGTAATTTAAAATCCATTATCTACTACTTTTGAAATACTTGCGCTTATAATATCAATAAGTCAATAGCAATCAGAACGATTAACCCAGGTATGCCTAAAAATCCTGATACCGATGCAGTAACGAAGTTAATTGGAATTTGATAATCTACTACCGAGCCAAACGCATTGAGAAAAAATAAAAATAACGCTCCTATAATTAATTTGATCATCCCTTGTCCAACAAAGCGCAACGGCTTTATAGGCGCACCCAATACTAACAATAAAAAGATGACTCCTCCTAATAGAGTAACGATAATGATCGGATCCATACTATCCCTCCTTAGTAATTGACAAGCTCTCTTTACTATATCTATTGAATAGATATAAAAAAAAGAACATAAGAAAATACTTTAATAAGATTTTCCCATGCTCGTTTTTCTATTTCTCGCTTCTTTTAGCAAAAACAAATATTTTGCTTCTGTTAACTTCATGTTATAGATTACATCCTCTGGTGGGTCGACACTATTTTGAACTAATTGTTTTTGATTCATTAACTTTGCTTTTAATTCATCAATGTGCGCTATTAGACGATCGTCTTCAGCCTTCCTAATTTTCCCCTTCTTTCGAAACAGCATTTTCCTTTACTCCTTATATGCTATAGTTCCCTACGTCCTTCAATGGCTTTTGAAAGGGTGACCTCATCAGCGTATTCTAGATCTCCACCTACTGGTAAGCCGTGAGCAATCCTTGTCACCTTAATTCCCGTTGGTTTGACAAGTCTAGAGATATACATCGCTGTTGCTTCACCTTCAATGTTAGGGTTGGTCGCTAAAATAATTTCTTGGATCGTGTCATCCTGTAACCTTTTTAAAAGTTCTGGAATTTTTATATCTTCAGGTCCAACGCCATCCATTGGCGAAATCGCCCCTTGTAATACATGATAAAGACCATCATATTCTTTCATTTTTTCCATCGCGATCACATCTCTAGCATCTTGTACAACACAGACGACAGACTTATCTCTTTTTTGATCTTCGCAAATATAGCATGGGTCAGCATCAGTAATATTATGACAAACAGAGCAATAAGTTAGATTTCTTTTTGCATTAACTAGTGCTTTTGCAAAATCGAGCACATCATCTTCTTTCATATCTAATACGAAAAAAGCCAGTCGACTCGCAGTTTTCGGGCCGATTCCTGGCAATCTCATAAAACCTTCAATTAGTTTGGATATCGGTTCAGGATACTGCAAAACCTCTCCTCCTTGTTAAATAGACTAAAAACGTATCTCAATTGAACAATGAAATGTTTCCTCACAGCTATATTACATAACCATAAGGAAACATTTCGTACTTAATGTATTAACTTAAGCGAATTGCATAATTTCATTTTAGAACATTCCTGGCATGTTCATTCCTTTAGTGAATTTACCCATGTCTTGATTGATCATATCATCGGCTTTTTTAAGCGCTTCGTTTGTAGCAGCTAAAATTAAATCTTGAAGCATTTCTACGTCATCAGGATCAACAACTTCTTCAGAAATGACTACTTCTAAAATTTTCTTTTCACCAGTAGCAATCACTTTTACCATACCACCGCCAGCAGTTGCTTCAACTGTTTTTTCTTTAAGTTCCTCTTGAGCTTGCGCCATTTGCTTTTGTAACTTTTGCATTTGTTTCATCATGTTTCCCATGTTTTTCATCTTAGTTTCCTCACTTTCATATAATTAATCAATAATTTCAATTAAATCTGAACCTACTAATTTCACTGCTTCTTCGACGAGAGGATCACCATTGTCAGAACTCTCTTCACTACGTTGTCCTCTTACAAAATCGTCTTTTATAGTTTCCCATTGATTAGATAGTAATGTCAAAACTTTATATTGATCCGATAATATGTTTAAAATCGTTTGTTCCACTATTGGACGGAATTTCGTATCAATCATATCTCGGTGCATCTGATTTTGAAATGATAGTAAAATCATATTTTTTGAGCTAGCAACCGGTTTACTATCTGAAAGCCAAGCGTGAGCAGGGACACTTTGTTTTTTTACTTGCTCCATTACTTTTCCCCAGTTGGCCATTATACGCTGTAAATCTTGTTTTGATGCTTGTTTAAGCATTTCTTTTACTTGACCACTACTTATACCACCACCACCTGCCTTAACATTAAACTGTCCTTGATTTTTTTTAGGACGTTCTTGATTAGAAGATGGCTGAGACGTCGGATTCGAACTAACACTTTCTAGCCTCTGCTCCAAAACTTGAACTTTCTTTAAAAGCGTTTGATAATCTTCATTATTAACAATACTCGTCGTTTCAACCTCGTTATTGTTACAAATTTTAACGATCGCAACCTCAATAAAAATTTTAGGGTGGCTCGACCACTTCATATCCTGTAAAATTTCATTTAACGTTTCAATCGTATTATAAATCCAGTTGGTCGGTGTGTCTTTACATAAGGATACAAAGACTTCATCAACAGTTACTCTTTCAAGGGTTTCAGCAAGTTGTGGGGCTGTTTTATACAATAGCATATCTCGATAAAAGAAAATAAAATCTTCAATAAATCTAGTTGGATCTTTCCCTGCTAAAACTAACTTATCCACTGCACTTAGTGCCTTAACAACATCATTGTTCACGAGTGCCTGAGCCACCTCGACTAACAAACCTTGAGATACAGCGCCTGTAATTGTTAAAATATCTTCTAAGGAAACTTCCTCATCACAATACGAAATCGCTTGATCAAGTAAACTTAACGCATCACGCATTCCACCTTCTGAAACGCGGGCAATCATTGCTAATGCATCGTCATTCACCTTCGTATCATAATGACTTAAAATAAACTCCATTCTAGCTGTCATCGCCTGACTTGAAATTCTTTTAAAATCAAAACGTTGACACCTCGAAATAATCGTTAATGGAATTTTATGAGGTTCAGTTGTCGCTAGGATAAAAATGACGTGCTTCGGCGGTTCCTCTAACGTTTTTAACAAAGCATTGAAGGCGCCTGTCGATAACATATGTACTTCATCTATAATATAAACCTTATATCGTACACCGCTACTTGGAGCAAACTTCACTTTATCACGTATGTCTCTTATTTCATCTACGCCGTTATTAGATGCAGCGTCAATTTCTATTACATCTACTATTGAACCATCACTTATACCTATACATGCCTCACATTCATTACAAGGTTCATCAACCGGTGCATTTTGACAATTTACAGCCTTTGCAATAATTTTTGCAGCACTCGTCTTCCCTGTTCCACGAGGTCCTGTGAAAAGATAAGCATGAGATAACTTCTCTTGGACGAGAGCATTTTTAATTGTTTTTGTAATATGTTCTTGTCCGACAACATCTGTTAACTGCTTCGGTCGCCAAACTCGATACAATGCTTGATACCCCATCCTTACACCTCCTCGTGCATTTTAAGTGAGCATTCACTAGTTTACATTATACCTTTTCAAAACTAATTTTTCAAAGCTAATAAACAGAAATGCGCAAGGTTTAAACTACAAAAGAAGCAATCCTCTAATGAGAATTGCTTCTTATAAAAATTAGTGCCGTGCACCTTCCTTCGATCAAGTTACCCCAGGCGTTACCTAAGCAGTTAGCTCAATTCAGGCAACTCTACGGCACACGGAAGAGTCCACTTACTGCTGCTTCCTTCCGGACCTGACAGGGTTCATGGGTTTCCGTTGCGTAGAACCCAAATGTCAACACCACTTACTTAGGGCAGACCCTACGGTAACAAGACCTAGGGAAGGGATTCCGTCTCGCTATAGCGGATTGCGAGTACAGGGCACCGCTACCTCCCCACCTAGCACGACAAATTTATAAACAATTTTTAAGGCGCCGTTTGTGTGACGCAAAATTAAGTATAGAGGTTTTTAAGATAAAAATCAAGTCCACACAAAAACATGTTTAAGGAAATGGGGGTAAATCATGGATTTCAATTTATAATTTAAAATTTATAATTAAAAATTCCTTAATACAAAGCTGATATGACGCTACCTTTCTAGAAAAAATCTTGACCACCAAGTTCTCTCGCTCGCTTAAAACTTCGATTGAATTTTAGAGGCTCTCTCAAAAGCTCGGCAACCATTAATATATACCACCTAAAGTAAACCTCAATTTGCACACTATTTCACAAAGTAACTCAAAACTCAAAACTCAAAACTCAAAACTCAAAACTCCCCCATGAATAACTTTCAAAATTGTAAATTGTACATTTTAAATTGTTAATTACTTATTCCTTTTACGTAACTTCCGAAAAAAGTTCGTCAACAACTCCCCACACTCTTCAGCTAAGACTCCACGTTCAACTTCACATTGGTGGTTAAATCTTTGCTCATTAAGAAGGTCATAAATAGAGCCGACACAACCAGCTTTTGGGTCACGCGCTCCATAAACAACACGATCAACTCGCGATTGAATAATCGCGCCGGCACACATTGGACAAGGCTCAAGCGTCACATATAATGTACAACCGGTTAAGCGCCACGTATTTAGTTTTTCGCAAGCTTGATCAATCGCCAGTAGTTCTGCATGTGCAATGGCCCGTTGTTCGACTTCCCTTAAATTATAAGCTTCAGCGATCACTTCACCATCTTTAACTACTAACGCCCCTATAGGTACTTCATTTATTCCCTCCGCTTTTTTTGCTAATTCAATTGCTTTTTCCATGAAAAAAATGTCGGTTTCTAACACGAATGAATGCCTCCATTGACTATTTTACTGTAACTATCATACAAAAAAGCTTCTAGAAAAACAAAATATACCTATTTGACAATTAGGCTAGTTAAGGAATTTCTCTTTTCACTATAGAAAATCTCCATGAAGGCGTTCCGTCACCACCTAACATGTAAAAGCCAGGGCGGGCACAACCTAACCAACCCTCCACTAACCAACAAACCAACTACCCAAAAACAAAAAGGCCAGTAACAAATATGCCACTAACCCACAAGTATTATTTAATCTACAGTATATTTTCCAATCGTATTTCCTTTATATTCTTCTAATTTTCCAGCAAGAAAATCACGACTAACAGCTCCAACAAAGTGATCGATAATGATGCCTTCTTCATTAATGACAAGTGTTTCAGGTTGCCCAGTAACACCAAATTTCCTACCGATTTCGGTGTTAAAGTCAAAGAGGTAAGTTTTATTTGATTTCGTTTCATCAACATACCTTTGAACGGTTCTTACCGGTTCACCTCTTACGACAACAAACAAGTTCATTTGGTCTTTAAACTCTTCATTAAATGCTTCTAATTCTGGAGCTTCTTCAACACATACGTAACACCATGTAGCAAAAAAGTTCATAAAGACCATTTCACCTTCATAATCTGAGAGTCGATGAAGATCTCCTTCTAAATCTTGCATTTCAAAATCATAGCCTGGCTCCCCAATAGATACACTACTTCCGACAGAGCGTAAACCTAAAACCATAACAATTAACATCGATATCGCAAATGTCATTACGATTAATTTAACTGGCTTTTTCATTCAAATAACACCCCCTATAAGCGGTAGAAAAAAATTATTTTTTCTCTAACTCTTGTAAAAACTTCAACTGTTTAGCAATATCACTTTGACGTTTCCCTAACGTAAACATGTACCCAGCGAGTAGCAACCAAATAATAGAGTAAGCTGCAAATAAATAAGTCATTTGAAAATCCCCCTTTAGCTAATCATTTTTTCTTGGATTTTTTCCTTTAAGCGTGCTGTTTGAATTTGTAACTTTTCAATATAAACTCCTTTTAATAGGAAGACTGAATATAAAACAGTCATCGTGAATACAGAAAATATAAGTGCAACGAGCATTTCTGGTTCAAGTCCACCACCAGTTTGATCTGACCCTTCACCAAAAACAACCGGGTGAAGTTTTGTATTCCACCAACGAATGGACATGAAAACAATTGGTACATTGATAAAACTAATAATACCGAATACAGAGGCCAAACGGGCTTTCTTTTCCCACGCTCCATCCATTTTGCGAATCATAATATAGCCAATATACATAAAGAATAAAATTAACGTCGTTGTTAAACGCGGCTCCCAAGTCCACCAAGTATTCCAAGCTGAGCGTGCCCAAATAGGACCTGTAATTAAAACAATTGCCGTATAAACAACACCAATTTCAGCAGATACCCCAGCAATCACGTCGTATATTCTTGTTCTTTTAATAAGATACATAATGCTGAAAACAGCTACGATAAAAAATGCGAAAAATGCCACCCAAGCAGAAGCTACATGGAAATAAAAGATTTTCTGAACAACTCCCATTGTTCTCTCAACTGGTGCATATATAAACGACAAATACAATGCGATTATCACCATAGGAATAGAAATGAAAAATAATGTCTTATATAAACGGCTTTCTTCAGGTATATCTATTAAATCATTAGGTTTATTCATCTTTTACACCTCCAACACATATTCAAATAATACTAAACATAAAACAAAAAAGACTAAATTATAAACTCCCATTAATTGTATCCATGAAATCGCACTAGCAATTTGTTCAATATCAATTAGGAGAATTCTAGTTGCTTGTACGGCCGCTATAATAATTGGACTAACGATCGGAAAGAGTAGTATCGGTAAGAGCATTTCACTACTTCTTGAGTTACTCGAAAGTCCAGCTAAAAATGTTCCGACACTAATGAAACCGAACGTTCCTAATACGACAACCGCTAAAAATAACGGGAAATTACCCATAAAGCGGAAATCAAATAAAATAAATAAAGCCGGAATAGAAACTAATTGAACGATCAGTACAAAAATGAAGTTAGCGATTACTTTACCTAAATAAATACTCGAAGGATCCGTAGGTGAGACGATCATACCGTAAAGGTTATCATTTTTCGTCTCTGACAAAAACGAACGGTTTAAACCTAAAATAGCAGAAAAAATGGTAATAACCCATATGAGACCAGGAATAATTGCCCGAACCGCATTATTGGACGGATCAAAGGCGAAAGAAAACGTTACGATCACAAGACCAGCAAAAATTAACATCGTTGTGACGACTTGCTTTGTTTTCCATTCTGAATATAGATCCTTTCCAGCTATAATGAAAGCTGCTTTGAATAAGTTGTTCATAGGCCTGACACCTGCTCCATATATTTTTCAGTAATTGTATCTATATTTCTCTCAACATTTTGCAGGTCATCAACTATTTTCCCATTTTTAATGATAATAAAGCGATCGCATGTCTCGATGGCTTGCTGAAAGTCGTGAGTCACCATTAAAATCGTTGACCCTTCGTCTCTCATTCTTAATATAACGTCATTTAATAGTTTAATCGCCTGCTGATCTAAACCCGTATGAGGTTCATCAAACAACAATATTTCAGGTTGATGAATAATCGCTCGCGCTATGGCGATTCTTTGCATCATTCCTCTTGAGAAAGAGCGAACTGGGTCATGTGTAAAAAAGCTCAACCCAACTTCGTCAATTAATTGTTTCGCACGCTCTTCTACATTTTCAACTCCGTATAGTTTCCCGAAAAACTTTAAGTTTTCTAACGGTGTTAAATGATCGTATAAAAAGCTATTGTGGGCTAGGAAACCTATTTTTCTTTTTACGTCATAGGAGTCTTTCTTTAAATCTAATCCGTTCACTTTGACTTCTCCTGATGACGCCTTTATTAAACCACCTAATATTTTTAATACGGTACTTTTCCCAGCTCCATTAGGTCCAAGTATGGCGACGGTTTCACCTTTTTTAATTGAAAGATTAATACCACGAAGAATCATCTTGTCTCCGATTGTTTTAACGAGTCCTTTTGTTTCGATCATGGCTTGATCCCCTTTAAGCGGCTCAGGGGGGTTAATCCATAAACCGCTGTAATTGTACCTTCACTTTTACGAGATGATCTCGATAAGCGCTAGTTTTTTTCTCATAATCTTCATCTGAAAGTTCTCCAGCTTTATGCTGTTCTTCTAACTCTACTAATTTATTTAAGATTACTTTTTGTTTAACGACCAAATCATGAAATTCTTTTTCGTCGGCAGTTGCCCCTACTTCATCTGCTAAAGCTTTATTTTTTAATTGGAAGTAAGTGAACCAACCGATACCAGCTACGATAATAATAACTAAAATCGCTGTAACAAGATGCGCATCGAAGTTACTTAACGGTGAGCTATACCACATTCGTAAATGACCAGGGTTATGAAAAGGAGAAGAACCACCAACAACAGATGCTATTATCAGCTTTGTCATTATTATTTCTCCTCTCTTTCTTTTCGAAGTTGCGCAAGCTCCTCTTCAATTTCAGATTCGATATCTTTCACAAGACTTTCTTCATTTTTATCTGCTTTTTTCTCTTTTTTCTTTTCTTTAGCAATTATTTCAGCTGCTAATTCTTCATAATCCTTTTTTAACCTTTGATAGTCTTCATCAGAGAGCTTCTGCATATTGTAATCCATTTCTAATTCATTTAGCGTTGCATATACACTTTCAATTGAAATATGATCAAATTCATCTTCCATTGATTCCATCGATCTTGTAGCTTGTTTTGGTCTTAATAAAGGAGTTATGACTAAATATAAACAAAAAGCTAAAATTAAAAAACTAACTATATACCCCATCATTTTCACATCCTAGTAATACTTTTTACGTTCCTCATCAATTATTGATTTAACAATTTCATCTTCCGTCTCATCTTTGTCAGCTGAAACCTCTTTCGTTTCTTCTTGACCTTTTCCTTGTGCAATCCACTTGCGAACGACAAAGAATACTCCTGTTGTTGCACCACCGAGGGCAACGAATGGTAATACCCAAGCAACTAGACTAAACCCTCTTCTTTCTGGAGCTGTTAAAATCTCTTCACCATACATATTTAAATAGTAATCTTTAATTTCATCTTTACCGAGTCCGTCTTCCATCATTTCTCTAATTTCAACTTTAAATGCATCATTTAAGCCACAACCTTGCATATTACACTCAAAGTGATCTTGACCACACCCGCATAAACACATAAACTGACTAGCTATTTCTCTAAATTCTTGAGATTTGTAATCAAAATCATCAATCGGATGGCCGTCCCCATGTACAACATGTACTGGGGCGGCAATAAACGCGAACAAAAGTGTCATTACTAAAATTAACTTTTTCATTTAAGACACCTTCCTCTTCGGTCCTCTATATCTCGGTGTAATATTTCCGTATTTTCCAGGCCAAACCGCAAAGATCGAACCGATGGTTAATACGAAGCTTCCGATCCAAACCCATTCAACAAGCGGATTTACCTTAACGACAAATGTTGCTCTTTCGTCAGATTCCCAACCACTTAAAACGACATATAGATCTTCCCGTAAAGTTGAATGCACCGCTACTTGTGTATGAGGTTCATCCCAAGTAGAAAAGAATAAACGCTCTGGTTGAATATAACCAATGTCTTTTCCGCCTTTTTGTATATGAATGTTAGCAAAAACAACATCATTAACACCTTCTCTACGTTGTGCTAAATATTCATACGTTAGTACGTAATCCTGAATTTCAATCGTGCTACCCTTAGGAACGGTTTGCATCGTCTCATCATCAAATGCTGATCCAACAATTCCAATCGCCATAATGCCGATACCGAAGTGAATAATATATCCACCGTAACGGCGACGATTTTTTACCATTAAGTAGTAAAGGGCGACTAAATAATTTTCTTTTGTAACTTTTCGGCGAGCTTTTACACCTCTATAAAACTCTAATAAGTGAGTTAATAACATAAACGAGATAACTGCATAAGCAATGATTGGGTATGCTGCTCTCATACCAAATCCAGCTAAAACCGCAGCAACAACGATACTTAAGATGGCTGGTATTAAGAAGTTATCTTTTAAATTTTTCACTGTAGAACGTTGCCATGCAATTAATGGACAAACCGCCATAACAAAAATTAAAGCTAATAATATTGGTGACATCACGGCATTAAAGAATGGAATACCTACTGTAACTCTATACCCTCTTACAGCTTCAGATACAAGCGGGAAGATTGTTCCCCAAAATACTGCAAATGTTCCACCGACTAAAATTAAGTTATTAACTAAGAAACTACTTTCTTTTGATAATAGTGAATCAAATTGACCATTATCTTGCTTTAATAATTGGTAACGACTCATTAAAACATAAAGTGAGAAGATAACCACTAAAGCTAAGAATATCAAGAAATATGATCCTATATTTGTATCACCGAATGCGTGAACTGAAGTTAAAACTCCACTTCTTACAAGGAATGTACCGAATATCGTTAAAGCGTACGTAAGAATGATCAAACTAATGTTCCAAACTTTAAGCATTCCTTTTCGCTCTTGAATCATGACGGAGTGTAAATATGCAGTTGCTGTAAGCCATGGCATAAATGAAGCATTTTCAACTGGGTCCCATGCCCAATAGCCACCCCAACCTAACTCAAGGTAAGCCCACCAACCACCGATGACATTACCTAGCGTTAAGAAACACCATGCAATAATTGTCCAACGACGAGTCATTCGTAACCAAAAGGCATCGGTAGTTTTTAAAATTAATGCAGTAATCGCAAAGGCGAATGGAACTGCAAACCCTACATAACCTAAATAAAGTGTTACAGGGTGAAGGAGCATCCCCGGGTCTTGAAGCATCGGGTTTAATCCACGACCTTCTTGTGGAACAAAATCTAGCATACCAAATGGATTTGTTACGAAACCAAGAATAATATAAAAGAAAATTATATTACCTAATAATATAGCAGAAATGTATGGAACCATCGGGTTGTTTTTCATTTTCTTTGAATAAGCAACCATCACTGTGTACATTGCTAAGAAAAACGTCCACATTAGTAATGAACCAGAATTACCGGCAAATAGTGCGGCTAACTTATAAACTAAAGGTAAGTCTGTACTTGTGTAAGAATAGACATATTCAAATTGAAATTGACTTGTCCCTAAGAGAATTAACAGTATTAACATTGAAATTGAAGCTAAAATAAATACTGCTAACGTTGCTGATTTCCCACTATCTACTAATCTTTGATCTTGTTTGAAAATACCTAATATAAATATGATAAATGCATACAATGCTAAAGCAAATGCTAAATAGATTGTTAAATTACCTATGATGTACACTTTAGTTCCACCTTCTTTACGTTTGAATTGAAGCTGTACCATAGTTGTCTGACACCGAGCAGACCTTACTAAGTATAGACGTATGAATTAATTATCAGTCTATATTTGTAACTAACGGTGTCAGACACTTCCCTTTGAGACAACTCCATTTTAAATGTTACTTTATAACACTTTCTTGTTTGAATGGCATTGTTTTTTCAAATATTATGCATGATAGATGTTATATAGATCCTACTTTACTTAAATTAGTTTCTATTAGTCATCATTACCTACATCTTGGTGTACTGAAGGGTCATAATCCTCATCAGGTTTTTCACCTTCATATACTGATGGACATCTTGTCTGAACCGTTTCAGCATAAAAAATTCCGTCCGGCTGAATATAGCCTCCTAATAGCACAATTACTCCGTCACTGAAATTATCTGGTCTTACTCGTTCATGAAGGACAGATAGGACGTTTCCATCTTCATCTTCGATATCAAAACGTAATTCAATTTCATCTGCACGCCAATCAATGGACTCTTCAACTAAAAAACCTTCTGTATTAATATACCGATCTTCATATTGTCCTGGGTTAGCTACGGCCTGCGCTAATGGGATTTCTGTACCGCTAGCTCCAGGGGTAGCAGCAATTAGTAGTATTAATATAGCTACAATAATCGAACTACCAGCTAGTATAACTTTTGTGTTTTTTGTCACCTAAACTCCTCCTTCTTTAACCTAATTTAGATCGTTTTTCTTTGTACGTTTTTTCATCAATTTTTCCTTCAGCTAGCATTTTTCTTAGTTTCTTTATTTCTTCTTCTTTATTTATAATTTTTTTCGGCTTAGCACTTGCTTCTTTGGAAACGACGTCTCCATTTTTCTTTTTACGAACGATCACAAAAATGAATGCCCCAACTATAATGATTGTTAAACTAATTAAGACTGCATCTTCGGTACTGATGAACGAATTATTACCTCCCTGCGCTTGACCTCCTTCATTAAGTCCAGCATGAATATCGTCATCAGGCATTCCACCTTGCATATCATTGAAAGCTTCAAGGGTTGTAACATTACTATCCTTTGTGTAAGAGACATCAAAAGCTATCGTTTCACCTTGGTTAACTTCGCCCATTTCGTAAACATAAACTTCTCCACCAAAAGAGTCAGATACGAGAGTAGCCTCTTGTTCAACTTGGAAGTTTTCTGCTCGGAACGGTGCGTAAATAGCAACATTAAAATCAGTTACACCAGCATCCGTCACATATTTAAATGTGAAATCTCTTTCTACCCCTCCTTCAATAGAGGCACTAAAGTGTTCAATGATAAAATCAAAAGTTGCATTTGGAGCAATTGGCTCTTGTGGGGTTAAAGAAATGTACTGCTCTTCTTCATTAATAGTAAAATCTATTGGTAGATGTTGTTGTTCATCAACTTCCTGGGCAAGATACCCTATTTGGAACTGAGGTAGATTGGTTGGAAGTTTAAAAATAATTTCTCCGTCATAAGGCTCTTCAGTTTCATTTACGATACTACCGTGATATCCTACTAATAGTGAAGGAATTGTATAATCCCATTCTTCTGGATTAATAAACTCTGGCATAATTTGGACATTTAACTTGGAAAAGGTAAGTGGATTTTCATTTGCATAGGCTTCGTTAGCCGGTAAAAACGTTAATTGTATTACGAGAACCGCTACGAGTAAAACGAAACCCCTAAACAATTTTTTCATATTTATTTCTCCCCTTTTAATTAATCTATCTCTACAAAGATTTCTTCTTAATTTGACTTTAATATTTTGCTCATTTTAGAACTGTGATAAAAGTCACACCTTCGGGTGAAATAACTGTGAATGATTTGTGTGATAATGTGTGATTTTTTTCACAACGACCATAATTTATTGTAAGTAATATTCAACATAATAAAAAAACCGTTAATATGTTAGTATTTACAGTTATTTTTCAGAATAAACAGTATTTTTAATAACCCATAGTATTACATAATTATCCACAAAAAACACCGTACAAATTTTGTACGGTGTTTGTCACAATTAGTTTTTTAACTAGCAAACGTTCATCTCAATCGTTTGCAAAGGTGTTAGTTAGTTATCACGAACGTTCGGGAACCACTCATTTATCGCATGCGTATGCTTTTCATGGTGAACTTCTTCATTAATAACATTTTCTTTCGTAATTTCAATTTGGCGCTCTAACTCATTAATATCTTCACCAACCGCCATTAATGTTCTCGTAGCTACAAGAATAGCTTCTTGGGATCTATCAATTGATCTAGCGAATGATGCCATTGATCCATCAGGGTTATGGAAGCCATAAGAATTTTCTGCGGCTGGCATATCCCAGAACCATTGTCCTTCACGAATTAAATCTTGAACTTTTTTAATATCTTCGTCAGAAATATCTAAGCCTTCACTTTGACGAACGATCATACGGTTAGCATAATAGTGTGCTGATGCACTAATATCTTGAGCTCTTAACAATTGCTCTTTGTGACGGTCTTGAATGTCATTAACACGCTCTTCTAAATAAGTAGGTGATTTATCACCATGACACGAACGACACGATTCTTCAAGAGTGTTCATTGGAGAACCCCAACGGTGAGATGAAATTTTCTTCTTGCCATCAACTCGTTGGTAAGGCATATGACAATCTGCACAAGATACAGTTTGGTGCGGTCCATAACTCCACATTTCAAATTCAGGATGCTGAGCCTTTAAGATTGGTGTATCAGAAATCGTTGATACGTACTCACCTGGGAAACCACCATCTCTAGATGCTTGATACTCAGAGTACTCCCACTGATCTTCAAACGTTAAACCATACCCCCACGGGAATGTAACTTTTTGGTCGTTAAGTGGGTCAAAGTAATACTCAACGTGGCATTGTGCACAAACTAATGAGCGCATATCATGTTGTGTTGCATTTTCATAATCAAAACCTAATCTTTCTAAGCCATCTGTTAATGAAGGACGAGTAATACGTAAATCCATTGTTACTGGATCGTGACAATCAGAACAACCGATCGAAGCATGCCCCCACTTACCAAGCTCGTCATCGCGAGAAGGTCCAGCATGTTCTTCAAGGTATGGCATAATTTCTGTGTGTACATTCATCGCCCAGAAATCATCACCAAACTCTTCAATCATTTGTGGTACAAGTGTAGATTTACAAGTTACACAAGAAGCAATCGCATCTGGGTTTTCGGTAATACGTCTTACTTCAAGTTGATCTTCTAACGCATACGTATGTCCACGAGTTAAGTTATACTCAACCGCGAAGCCAAAACCGTTCCAAACGATCGGTAACATCGGCTCAATGGAAGGGTCATTTTTTTGAATAACCTCTTTTTCATTCACCATATTTTTCATGTAACTTTCCCAATGCTCTGGGAATATATCTTTAAATGCATAGTTATTCCATTCATTCGGATCAAGTCCAGTATCCATTGGTTGACTTTCTTCTGCTTGAGAACTATTGCAAGCCGCTAAAACTAACATTAACAATAGAGAAAAAACAGCCAAAAGAATAGACTTCTTATTTAATCTCCCCATTTTTTTCATCCCTTTCTCATTTAAAATTACCTATTAAACTCAAAGTTTCCTGGCTCAAACCACTCAGCTGGTCTAAAGTCACCTTTATTATGAGGAACTTGACGGTGACAGTCCATACAACTATCTTTTGCATCGTGTGAAATATTTTGTAAACCAGGTTCATGACAACTGATACAATTTTTTTCAATTACTTCCATAGATTTTTCTGTCGCATGGATAACATCTGGTAATTTACTGGCACCAAATGTAGCCATATACCCGTGACTAATAGCATTTTTAGCCTTAAATGTATATCTGGCGATTTTACTATCTGTCGGTGCATGACAATCATTACAGTTAAGTGTTGCATGATTGGAAGCATTAAAATTTTCAATGGTACTTTCGTACATATGACAACTAGCACAAAACTCCGGTGTATCAGTCGCATTGATCGCTCCATCAGTAGTAGCAAAAAATGCTATTCCTACAAACACCCCAATTAATGTAAATAACATCAACTTCTTATCTAGCTTCTGAAGTAAACCTTTCATCTTCTCCCCCCTCCCCTCATAATGAGAGTTGATTTCTATATATTAAACTAAGCATATGGGAAAACTAGGATATATGTAATGCGGATTACATAAAACTTGTGAAATCCCAAAATATTTTTGACTAAAGCTTAGTTCAACAACGAAACTCATGGTTTCACATAAAGTTTTGTAATTTCTAATTTAAGATTACTTTTTATTAGAATTCCCCACTGTGAGAAATGTCACTATAGACAGTGAACAAACTATGAACTTTGTCACACTATAAAATTGCAATAACACAATAATATTAATAATGATCTACACCAAAGTATTACCATCATATGACCTCCAAAAAGCTTACCAAATCAATTTATAAGCATGATAAAAATTAATTTTCACCTTAGATTATGTTTTTTACATATTTCGACATAACTTTTTACACAATCAAATGAACCTCCTTTATAAATCAAGGCTGTGAAAAACATCACTAAAGTTGTGACAAAAAAGTGAACTTCATCACAATAATCGTCAATAGTTTGATAAAAAAACAGTAAATTGAACTTAAAATCAGTAGATTTTTATAAAAATATAGGATATTCCCTTCTTTACTATGGGACTATCCTGACGTTTTTTTATAGTTATTCAACATAAATGTGAAAAAGTTATGTTAAGTGTTGTTTATTTTACTCAATACAAGTTAATTATGTAAAAGTTAGTTCAGTAATTTCACAAGAAAAGCGCAAGGCGCCCGCCTATCGGCGAAAATCGGTGGAAGACCTTCCCGTAGCGGTCAGATTTTAGACCGCAAGGGAAAGTCTGAAGCGGTCGAGCTGATGGCTCCTGCTCCTGCGATTACTCGTCGCAAAACTCCACTGCAGCATATTCAGTGAAGCGTCTTGGAGCTAGACACCTTCCGTGTTCGGATATTATCCACAAATGGTTTGTCTTTATAATTTTCTAAACAGAAAAAAAAGAGAGATACAATTTGTACCTCTCTCTATCTATAAAACTAACTATTTTATTTTTCTATTACCCTTGGATCTAAGGCATCACGTAATCCATCACCAACAAAGTTAAATGATAATACGGTTAGTAAAATCATTACTCCAGGGAAGGTTGGATACCACCAAGCGGTTCTAAAGATCGTAACACTTTGAGAATATGTCAACATGTTACCCCAAGTAGATGTAGGCGGCTGAACACCTAACCCTAAGAAACTTAAAGCTGACTCTGCTAAAATAAAACCACCAACAGCAAGTGTTGCTGCTACGATAACAGGTCCCATCGCACTCGGTAAAATTTGTCCGAAAATAATTTTCATATTAGACATACCAATCGTTCTGGCTGCCAATACAAATTCCCGTTTCTTTAATGTTAAAAACTCACCACGTACTAGACGCGCCGTCCCTGTCCAACTTAAAAAGGCAAATACCATAATTAATTTATCAAGACTCGGCTCTAATACTGCAACAAGAGTAATTAATAAGAAAATATTTGGGAATGAAATAATGATATCTACTAAACGCATTAAAAATGCATCTACTAATCCACCAAAATAACCTGCAAGCGCTCCAACCGTTGTACCGATTGTTACTGCACCAACCATTGCTACAAATCCTACGAATAATGATACTCGTCCACCAAATAATAGACGACTAAAAATATCACGACCTAAGTGATCTGTTCCAAGTAGGAACTCAGCACTCGGTGCTGCTAAGCGATTTCGTAGGTTTTGAAAATCAGGATCATGCGGCGCAATCCAGGGTGCTAAAAGTGCGCTTCCTACAATAATCGCAAGCATAATTAAACCAAATACCGCTAACTTATTTTGTAGAAACTTAGCAACGATAATAGATAAGAGCGAACGCTTCTCACCTAACGATTGAACATCATTAAGCTTCGGATTTTGGTTATTTTGAAGTTGTGCTTCTGATTTCCCCACTGTTCGCCACCTCCTAATATTCGATCCTTGGATCTAGTACTGCATATAAAATATCTGCTATTAAGTTACCAATTACCGTTAATACTGCTCCAAACATTGTAATCGCCATGATTACTGGATAATCCCTTTCAAATGTTGCATCGATAAATAATTTACCAATCCCTGGCCAACTAAATAATTGTTCAACAATTACCGATCCACCAATGAATGTCGGTAACATCAAACCGAAAATTGTAATGATTGGAATTAATCCGTTACGTAAACCGTGTTTATAAATAACTGTACTTTCACGGAAACCTTTAGCACGAGCCGTTCTAATATAATCTTGTTTAACAACTTCTAACATACTTGAACGCGTATAACGAGTGAGTCCCGCCATATCAGCTGTTGCTAAAACAATTGCCGGTAAAATTAAATGATGAAGCCTATCTAGTAAACTAAAATCTGCACCAAGTGTAGAAACACCACCAACTGGTGTCCAACCTAATTGAACTGAGAACAACATAATTAGCATTAATCCCAACCAGAAGTTAGGCGTTGCTAGTCCTAAAAACGAGGTCATCGTCACACCGTAGTCTAACTTTGAATACTGTTTGGTAGCTGAAAGTACCCCAAATGGTATCGCGACAATTATTGCTAATATAGTTGAGAAAATCATAAGAATTAAAGTATTAGGTAAACGATCTGCAATCATATCTCTTACAGGTTGTTTCTTTGTAAATGAAGTTCCAAAATCCCCTTTAACCACATTACTCATCCAATTAATATATTGAATATGCGGAGGGTCATTTAAACCTAATCTCTCCATTTGTGCTTCACGCGCCTCAACCGAAATGTCTGGATCTAAATCCATAACCGTCGGTTTACCTGGGGCTGCATACATAATTGCAAAGGAGATAACTGATATTCCAAAAAGAATTGGAATCATCATAATTAGTCGGCGAATAATATAAGTCGTCATCTTCTTCCTCCTTTACTTTCATTAGTTGCAAGGAGTTAGAGGGAATTAATTATTCCCCCTAACCTTTTGCAAATTTTCTATTACTGGTTTAACCACCATTCGTGAACTTTGTACATGTCAATACGTGGGTGATGTGTAAAACCTTGAACTTCTTTTGATAAAGCTACGAATTGATAAGGGTAGTATAAGAATGTGTATGGTTGCTCTTCAGCAATGATCGCAAATGCATCACCAAGCATCGCTGCACGTTCAGCTTGATCCATAACTAATGTATTTTCATCAGCAATTCTGTCTACCTCGTCGTTTCGATACGCACTTCTGTTTAAACCATTTTCAATTTGGTCAGAATGCCAAATTGCTCTTGGGTTAGGGTCTGTTGCTAATCCCCACGCCATAACTACGCCATCAAAATCAAAGTTTGGTGGGTTAATTTGATCCAAGAACGCACCCCACTCCATTTGTTCAGGCTTAACTTCAATTCCTACTTCACGAAGGTATTGTTGTGTAATAATACCGATATCACGGCGAGTAACGTTACCACTGTTTGAAAGGATAGTAAATGAAAGTCTTTCACCATCTTTTTCAAGGATTCCGTCTGAACCTGGCTCCCAACCCGCATCAGCTAATAATTGTTTAGCTTTTTCTACATCATACTCAAACTTAGGAACATCATCATTGTATGCCCAGCTTAATGGAGATACTGGTGCATGGGCAACTTCAGCATTACCTTCCATAATTGTTTCTACAAGTTCTTGACGGTCAATCGCGTGTGTAATCGCTTGACGAACTCGTTTATCTTCAAATAATGGGCGGTCTAAGTTCCAACCAAGATAGTCATAACGTAAAGCTAATGTTGAGTGAAGATTTACATGGTCATAAAGTTCAATTGTACCAATTTCAGATGTTGGTGCTATCATATGGTGAATGTCACCAGTTTCAAGTAATAATACTAATGCATTTGAATCAGAAGCAAATCTAAATGTTACATTGTCAAGGTATGGACGACCTTCAAAATATTCTTCATTAGCTTCTAATACTAAGTTTTGTCCACTAGTCCAGCTAACAAATTTAAAAGGACCTGTACCAATTGGATTTTGCATATTGAACTCTCTGTAATCTTCTAAGTCAGCAACAGGGATATCTTCTAATAAATGCTTAGGAAGAATTCCGTAAGTTACTCGTGTAGCAAATGCAGCATCTGGCTCAGCTAAAGTGAATTTCACTGTATATTCATCTAAAGCTTCTACATTTACTAATGATCTAAAGTCTCCTGCACGTGGGCTTGTTGTGTCTTCATGAATGAAAACGTTGTAAGTGAAAACAACATCCTCAGCTGTTAACTCAGCGCCATCGTGGAATAAAATACCTTCGTTTAATTCATACGTCCACTCTAAACCATCTTCAGAAATTTCTGGTTGAGTTTTTGCAACTAAAGGTTCCATCTCTAAGTTTTCGTTTGTTTGCATAAGTCCAGCAAATACTAAATCAGTAATATCTGCACTCGCTGAATCTGTATGGTAAAGCGGATTTAAAATTACAGGCTCACCTGAAGTACCTAAAATCATATTACCACCGTATTGTGGGTCACCTACCGGTTGTTGTTCAGCTGTATCTTGATCGCCACCTGTTTGATCTGGAGCGTCTGTACCGCCACCACAAGCAACTAAAAATAGAGACAGCATGAAAATCATACTAATTGAAGCAAAAATTGTCTTTTTCAATGGTGTTTCCTCCTAAAGATAAAATAGTTTGTCTTGCTTAGAATGTCACTAAGTGATTAATTATATAAGTGACAGGCAACAAAGTGCCCAGGTTCTAACTCTTTTAATTCTGGAACTACTTCCTTACAGTGATCCATCGCTTGTGGACAACGCGTATGGAAAACACAGCCTTTTGGCGGATTTGAAGGACTCGGTACGTCCCCTTTTAAAATAATTCTCTCACGCTTCACTTCACTTGGATGCGATTTCGGAATCGCAGAAAGTAACGCTTGAGTATAAGGGTGTAACGGGTTACTATATAACGTCCTCTTATCAGTTACTTCCATCATTCGACCTAAATACATAACACCGATACGGTCAGATATGTGTTTTACTACAGCTAAGTCATGAGCAATAAATAAATACGTTAATCCAAACTCTTTCTGTAAATCATTCATAATATTTAATACTTGTGATTGAATCGATACGTCTAGCGCTGAAACTGGTTCGTCACCAATAATAAGCTTCGGATTTAGTGTTAAAGCACGGGCAATACCAATTCTTTGACGTTGTCCACCTGAGAACTCATGAGGATAACGATCGCGTAATTGTGGCATTAAGCCAACACGGTCTAGAAGATGCTCAACACGCTCTTTTCTTTCGGCCTTCGAATATAAATTGTGTACTCGGAACGGCTCTTCCAATATTGTTCCTACCGTTTTTCTTGGGTTTAACGATGAAAAAGGATCTTGGAATACCATTTGAATATCTTTACGATAAGGCTTGAGCTGCTTTTCTTTTAAACCAGATAAATCTTGTCCATCAAAAATAATTTCTCCTTCTGTTGGTTCGTATAGACGAATAATCGTTCTACCTGTTGTAGATTTTCCACAACCAGACTCCCCAACAAGGCCGAAAGTTTCACCTTTTTTAATAAAGAAACTAACGTCATCAACCGCCTTAACGTGCCCAACTGTTTTTTGAAGGATCCCAGCTTTCACCGGGAAATATTTTTTTAACCCATTAACTTCTAATAAAATATCAGATTTATCATTTTTTACGCTAGGTTGATTTTTTGCTAACGTTTCAACTGTCATTATTCATTACCCCCTTCATCATGCAAAAAGCAACGTGACTTTCGCCCTGGGTAAATTTCTTTTAATTCCGGTTGCTCTGTTAAGCATTTTTCCATCGCATGTTCGCACCGTGTGACGAAACGACACCCTTTTGGAAAGTTGTCAGGAGAAGGAACATTACCTCCAATAGATGACAAACGTTCTTTTTCCTCATCAAGTTTCGGAACCGAACCTAGTAAACCTTTAGAATAAGGGTGTAGTGGATTGTCAAATAACTCAACAATACCTGTTTCCTCAACTACTTGGCCTCCATACATAACGATTACACGATCAGCTAATTCAGCAACTACACCTAAATCATGAGTGATCAATATGATCGAAGAGTCGAACTTTTCGGAAAGCTCTTTCATTAACTCTAAAATTTGTGCTTGAACCGTTACATCTAAAGCTGTTGTTGGCTCATCAGCAATCAATAGTTTTGGGTCACAGCTCATTGCCATCGCAATCATTACCCTTTGTCTCATACCACCAGAAAGTCGATGCGGATAGTCATCTAAGATTTCTTCAGCTCGTGCAAAACCAACGATTTTCAATAATTCAACCGCTTTTTGTCTTGCTTCTTTTTTCGACATTTTTTTATGGTAAATAAGGACTTCCGTGATTTGCTCACCAATTGTTAGTACAGGGTTTAAAGATGTCATCGGTTCCTGGAAAATCATAGCGATTTCATTCCCACGGACTTTAAACATTTCATTTTCACTTAATTGCAGTAAATCGGTCCCATCAAAAATAATTTCCCCATCAACCGTTTTACCGCCTGGTTTTGGCACAAGGCCCATAATTGAAAGTGACGTTATACTTTTACCTGATCCCGACTCACCAACAATGGCTAAAGTTTCACCTTTTTTCACTTCAAAGTCTACTCCGTCAACTACTGGTAAGACTTTATTTTTAGAGAAAAAGTGGGTCTTTAAGTTTTTAACTTGTAATAATGTAGACATCTTAAGCTGTCACCACCTTTATAAAATTTAAGCTTATAGCCTATTTAACTATTAGTCTTACTTTAAAGTTAAGACGTCAATTATATTATAAAATCATTTGTCATAACTACTGTGCTACAAGTTGATAGAATTTTAAATTTAATAGGAACGTCTAAAATGTTATATTAATGTAACAAAAATGTCAATAATAATAATTTGTCATTTTTTCACTTGGTTGAATTTGCTGAAAAATCATTATCTTGACGCTCTTTAAAACACTTTGACACTTGAAAGCGCTTTAGTGTTATTATTTTAATATAACAAATAATTTAACTGAAAAATTTTAATTTTTTCTTAATTTTAATTTTTCGATCAAATATATTTATTATTCTAATATAATATTATCACAATTTATCTTTAAACACTACTTCTGTAGTGATATTTCTACTATGTAATGTTTGCCACATTGTGTCGAATCCTGTACTATCAATCATTCCAACAATAAAAGATTGTTCTTCTCAGAATACACTTTTCTCTTTGCACTCATTAAGCTGCACACACACTTACTGAGCGCGCGCTCAATTTACTATATAACAAAAATGTCTGTTTTTATCACTTATATCACTATTCAATAGGGCCACCAATGTTTTGGTCATTTTGAACAATAAAAAAAATAGCTTGCCGTATAAAAACGGTAAGCTATTTTTGTTAATATAATTTTTATTTTTCAATAACACGTGGGTCTAGAGCATCACGTAAACCGTCACCAACAAAGTTAAATGATAATACTGTAAGTAAAATCATTACCCCTGGGAAGGTTGGATACCACCAAGCGGTTCTAAAAATCGTTACACTTTGCGAGTACGTCAACATGTTCCCCCACGTTGATGTTGGTGGTTGAACACCTAAACCTAAGAAACTCAACGCTGACTCAGCTAAAATAAATCCACCGACAGCAAGTGTCGCAGCTACAATAACTGGTCCCATCGCACTCGGTAATATTTGACCAAAAATAATCTTTGTATTCGACATGCCGATCGTGCGAGCCGCTAATACAAACTCCCGCTTCTTCAATGTTAAAAACTCTCCACGTACTAAACGTGCTGTACCAGTCCAACTCAAGAAGGCAAATACCATAATTAATTTATCAAGACTCGGTTCTAGTACCGCAACAAGAGTAATTAATAAGAAGATATTCGGGAACGAAATGATGATATCTACTAAACGCATTAAAAATGCATCGACTAATCCACCGAAATATCCTGCAACTGCACCAACAGTTGTTCCAATCGTTACCGCACCAACCATCGCTACAAACCCTACGAATAATGATACTCGTCCACCATATAAAAGACGACTTAAAATGTCACGTCCTAAGTGATCCGTACCGAGTAAAAACTCTCCACTAGGTGCCGCTAAGCGGTTTCGTAAGTTTTGAAAATCTGGATCATGTGGTGCGATCCAAGGTGCTAAGAGTGCAGTACCTACTATTATAGTTAACATGATTAAGCCAAAGACGGCTAATTTATTTTGTAAAAACTTCGCAACGATAATCGATAAAAGCGAACGTCTTTTCCCTAACGTTTGTTCAATCCGCTTTTCACCTTTCTCGTTCGGTAGATTTAATTCAGGTTTTCCCATTTCACTACCTCCTAATACTCGATCCTTGGATCTAATACAGCATAAAGAATGTCTGCGATTAAGTTACCAATAACGGTTAGTACAGCACCGAACATCGTAATCGCCATAATGACAGGGTAATCCCTCTCAAAAGTAGCACTAATGAATAAATGCCCAATACCTGGCCAACTAAATAATTGTTCAACAATTACTGAACCACCGATAAATGTAGGTAACATTAACCCGAAGATCGTAATAATCGGAATTAGTGCGTTGCGTAATCCATGCTTATAAATAACCGTTTTCTCTCGGAAGCCTTTTGCTCTTGCTGTTCGGATGTAATCTTGATTAATAACTTCTAACATACTAGATCGTGTATAACGAGTCAGACCTGCCATATCCGCCGTTGCTAAAACAATGGCTGGCAATATTAAATGGTGAAGTCGGTCTAACAAATTAAATTCTCCACCTAATGTAGAAACTCCACCTACTGGTGTCCAGCCTAACTGGACGGAAAACAGCATAATTAACATTAATCCTAACCAAAAGTTAGGGGTAGCTAGTCCTAAAAATGACGTAATTGTAACCCCGTAATCTAATTTTGAATACTGTTTAGTCGCTGATAGCACCCCAAACGGTATCGCAATAATCACTGCTAATATTGTTGAAAAGATCATTAATATTAGTGTATTGGGTAAACGATCGGCAATCATGTCTCGAACTGGTTGTTTTTTCGTAAATGATGTACCGAAATCACCTTTTACAACATTGCTCATCCAATTAATATATTGAATATGAGGCGGGTCATTTAAACCTAATCTCTCCATTTGTGCTTCACGTGCTTCTACCGAAATATCTGGATCTAAATCCATTACTGTTGGTTTTCCCGGTGCCGCATACATAATGGCAAAGGAGATAACTGAAATTCCAAACAGGATCGGAATCATCATTATTAGTCGTCGAATAATATACGTCGTCATCTTCTTTACTCCTTCACTTTGGATTTAACAGAAAAACTTGGCTTATCGCCAAGTTCCTAAGCGAGCGCCTTCGTTTTTCTTATACTTATAAAACCTATAACAAGGTTATATAAAGTTATAGTCTTTAAAAGTATAAGGAATGTAAGGGGGACGCTCGCGCCCCCTTAGCTCCTTACATCACTTGAAAATTAACGATCTAACCACCATTCGTGCACTTTGTACATATCTACACGTGGATGATGTGTAAATCCATGTACGTCTTTTGACATTGCTACGAATTGCTCTGGGTAGAATAAATACGTGTACGGTTGCTCTTCAGCTAAAATCTCCCATACTTCAGCAAGTGCTGCTGCACGCTCTGCTTGATCAAGAATTTTCGTGTTAGCATCTGCAATTTCATCTACACGATCGTTTCTATAAGCACTTCTGTTAAGCCCATTTTCAATTTCTTTTGAGTGCCAAATTGCACTTGGATCTGGATCAAGAGCTAAGCCCCAAGCCATTACAATTGCATCAAAGTCAAAGTTTGGAGGGTTAATTTGATCTAGGAACGCTCCCCACTCCATTTGTTCAGCTTTTACTTCAACACCGATTTGACCAAGGTATTGTTGAGTAATGATCCCGATGTCACGACGAACAACGTTACCACTGTTTGAAAGGATTGTGAATGACAATCTTTCACCGTCTTTTTGTAAAATTCCATCATCACCTGGAGTCCAACCAGCTTCTTCTAATAAAGCTACAGCGCCCTCTGGATCATAATCAAATGTTGGTACATTATCATTGTATGCCCAGCTTAATGGAGATACTGGTGCATGAGCAACTTCAGCATTACCTTCCATTACTGTTTCAACAATTTCTTGACGATCAATTGCCATTGTTAATGCTTGACGAACACGAACGTCTTCAAATAATGGACGATCTAAGTTCCAACCAATATAGTCATAGCGTAAAGCTAATACATTTGAAAGGTTAACATGGTCATAAGTTTCAATTGTTGCTAATTCAGTTGTTGGTGCGATCATGTGATCGATGTCACCTGTCTCAAGTAATAATACTAATGCGTTTGCATCAGATGCAATACGGAATGTTACTGTATCAACATATGGACGACCATCGAAGTAGTCTTCAAAAGCAGTAAGTTTAATGTTTTGTCCTGGAGTCCAGCTTTCAAATACGAATGGACCAGAACCAATTGGATTTTCAATGTTAAACTCACGGTAGTCTTCTAAGTCAGCAATAGGAATATCTCCTAAAATATGATACGGTAAAATACCATAGCTCATTAATGTTGCAAAACGAGCGTCTGGCTCATTTAATGTAAACTTAATTTCATAATCATTTAATGCTTCAACTTTCTCTAAAGCTGTAAAGCTACCAGCACGAGGACCAGTGTAATCTTCATGTAAGAAAATTTCATACGTGAACACTACGTCTTCAGCAGTTACTTCTTCACCATCATGGAAAAGAATACCTTCACGAAGTGTGTACGTCCACTCTAGACCATCCTCAGAAATTTCTGGTTGGTCAACTGCCATATTAGGAACAACTTCTAAATTTTCGTTAGATTGCATTAAACCAGCAAACACTAAGTCTGTTATATCAGCACTTGCTGAATCTTGGTGATAGTTTGCATTAAAAATAACTGGCTCACCAGAAGTACCTAATACTAAGTCTCCACCGTATTGAGGCTCTCCAGGTGTAGCTTCTTCAGTAGTGTCTCCATCGTTATTGTCTGATGGAGTTGAACTTTCATCTTGCGTGTCTGTAGCTGTGTCTTCTCCGCCACAAGCTACTAAAAATAGTGATAACGCGAAAATCATACTTAACAATACGAGTAGTGATTTTTTTGTTTTCAAAGTTATTTCCCCCTTTAGTATGTTTTGATTATTTAATGTAGAGTTGGACTCTAGTTGTTTGCCACTATATTTATTCATATAAATGGCAAGCAACAAAATGACCAGGCTCTAACTCTTTCAACGTAGGTACAATTTCTTTACAATGATCCATCGCCTGCGGACAACGTGTATGGAATACACAACCTTTTGGCGGATTCGATGGGCTTGGTACATCACCTTTTAAAATAATTCTTTCACGCTTCACTTCACTTGGATGCGATTTTGGTATCGCCGAAAGTAATGCTTGTGTATATGGATGCATCGGATTTTTGTACAAGGTCCTTTTATCTGTTACTTCCATCATACGACCTAAATACATAACACCAATACGGTCTGAAATATGTTTAACGACTGATAAGTCATGCGCGATAAATAAATACGTTAATCCAAACTCTTCTTGCAAGTCATTCATAATATTTAAAACTTGCGATTGGATGGAAACGTCCAGTGCGGATACCGGTTCATCTCCAATAATCAATTTAGGATTAAGTGTTAATGCGCGAGCGATCCCAATTCTTTGTCGTTGCCCACCCGAGAATTCATGGGGATAACGATCACGTAATTGCGGCATCAACCCAACACGATCTAAAAGGTGTTCAACTCGCTCTTTTCTTTCCGCTTTCGTATATAAATTATGAACTCGAAATGGTTCCTCTAAAATCGTTCCAACTGTTTTTCTTGGATTTAATGAAGAAAACGGATCTTGGAACACCATTTGAATATCTTTCCGATAAGGTTTCAACTGTTTTTCTTTTAAATATGATATATCTTCTCCATCGAAAAGAATTTGTCCATCGGTTGGTTCATATAAACGAATGATCGACCTTCCTGCCGTCGATTTTCCGCAACCAGACTCCCCTACAAGGCCAAATGTTTCTCCTTTTTTTATAAAGAAGCTAACATCATCAACCGCTTTGACGTGTCCCACGGTCTTTTGAAGAATTCCAGACTTTACTGGAAAGTACTTTTTCAGACCGTTAACTTCTAATAAAATATCCGATTTTGCATCATTATTAGTCTTGCTATCATTTAAAGTAGCAGTGCTCATCTTAGCTATCTCCTTCCTCATGCAAGAAACAACGTGATTTACGACCTGGATAAACTTCGATTAGATCAGGTTGATTTTCTATGCATTTCTCCATAACATGCGGACAACGGGTAGAGAATCGACAGCCTTTCGGAAAATTATCAGGAGAAGGAACATTTCCACCGATTGACGATAAACGCTCTTGTTCTTCATTAATTTTCGGCACTGACCCTAATAGACCTTGTGTATATGGATGTAATGGGTTATCAAATAGTTGAACGATTTCAGACTCCTCAACGACTTGACCAGCATACATAACTAAAACGCGGTCAGCTAATTCTGCTACAACTCCTAAATCGTGAGTGATTAATATAATAGATGAGTCAAATTTATGAGATAAGTCTTTCATTAGCTCTAATATTTGCGCTTGAACAGTCACATCTAATGCTGTCGTAGGCTCATCGGCAATTAATAGTTTCGGATCACAACTCATTGCCATCGCAATCATTACTCTTTGTCTCATTCCACCTGACAACCGGTGCGGATAATCATCTAAGATTTCTTCAGCTCGTGCAAAACCTACGATTTTTAATAAATCAACCGCTCTTTGTCTAGCTTCTTTTTTTGAGATCTTTTTATGGTAAATTAAAACTTCTGTAATTTGTTCACCGATCGTTAGAACAGGATTTAATGAAGTCATCGGTTCTTGGAAAATCATCGCAATATCATTTCCGCGAACTTTATACATTTCATTTTCACTTAGTGATAATAAATCAGTACCATCAAAAATAATTTCACCAGCAACTGTCTTTCCACCAGGCTTTGGTACAAGTCCCATAATTGATAAAGACGTTATACTCTTCCCAGACCCTGATTCACCAACAATAGCTAACGTTTCACCTTTTTTTACGTTAAAGTCTAATCCGTCAACTACTGGAAAAACTTTATTTTTCGAAAAAAAGTGGGTTTTTAAGTTTTTTACTTCTAACAACGTCGACATCAGCTGCTATTCACCACCTATTTTATTGACTCATTCTAGTAATCTAACATTTTCTTTTATTGTTACAAAAGAAAAAATTTTCAAACAATTTAAGAAAAATTGTTTTTTGAAAATAATAATTTTTCACTACACACTGAATATTACACCAACTTAGCAAATGTGTCAATCATATTACACTTTTTTTTTGAATTGGGTCAATAAATAGAAAATTCCTTTCAGTTCGGCGCTTTAACGCGATAAAAACGCCGTTAATTAAAAAGCATTTATTCACTTTACTAAATTAGCATAAGAAACCGAAAAACCAATAACAGTTCGTTTATAATATCAATATAATTTATTGACAGAATATTTAAAATGGTGCTCTGGTCTACTGTCCATTTAGTAAACTACTTCGTTACTCCATGTAGAAATATTTATAAAAAGCAAAAAGGGAGACAAATGTCTCCCCCTGTCTTAAGCTTTTATTATTCGTTAATCCACCACTCATTAACACGGTACATGTTTGAACGTGGGTGATGAGTAAATCCTTCGATATCTTTATTTAATGCAAGGAATTGCTCTGGGTAGTACAAGAATGTGTATGGTTGCTCTTCAGCTAAGATTTCCCATACTTCAGCTAGTGCAGCTGCACGTTCATCTTGATCAAGGATTAAAGTGTTATTGTCAGCAATTTCATCAACCGTATCATTACGGTAGCTAATGTTATTTAAGCCATTCTCAATTTCTTTTGAATGCCAAATTGCACTTGGATCTGGGTCAAGAGCTAGACCCCATGCTAATACTACAGCATCAAAGTCATAGTTCGGTGGGTTGATCTTGTCTAAGAAAGCTCCCCATTCCATTTGTTCAGCTCTAACTTCAATTCCAATTTGACCTAAATACTGTTGTACGATAATCCCGATGTCACGACGAACGACGTTACCATCGTTAGAAAGAATTGTGAATGAGAATCTTTCACCATCTTTTTCAAGAATTCCGTCTGAACCTGGCTCCCATCCAGCATCCGCAAGAATTTGCGACGCTTTCTCTGGATCAAAGTCAAACTTAGCAACATTATCGTTGTAAGCCCAACTTAATGGAGATACAGGAGCATGAGCAACTTCAGCGTTTCCTTCCATAATTGTTTCTACAATTTCTTGACGATCAATCGCATGTGTTAATGCTTGACGAACGGCTACATCTTGGAACAATGGATTTTGTAAGTTCCAACCAATATAGTCATAACGAAGGGCTAATGTATTAGAAATCTTTGCATGATCAAATGTTTCAATTGTTGGTAATTCTGTTGGTGGAGCAACCATCCAATCAATATCACCTGTTTGCATTAATAAAACTAGAGCATTTGAGTCTGCGGCAAAACGGAATGTTACTTTATCAAGGTACGGACGACCTTCAAAATAATCTTCAAACGCAGTTAATACTAAGTTTTGCCCTGGAGTCCAGCTTACAAATTCAAACGGACCAGCACCGATTGGCTTTTCAATGTTAAACTCACGGTAGTCTTCTAAATCAGCAATTGGAATATCACCTAAAATATGATAAGGTAAGATACCGTAGCTCATTAATGTAGGGAAACGAGCGTCAGGCTCATTTAATGTAAATTTAACTTCATAATCATTAATCGCTTCTACTTTTTCTAAAGCTGTAAAACTACCAGCACGTGGACCAGTATAGTCTTCATGTAAGAAAATTTCATATGTGAATACTACGTCTTCAGCAGTCAGTTCTTCTCCATCATGGAATAGAACACCTTCACGAATTGTATATGTCCACTCCATTCCATCTTCAGAAATAACAGGTTCATCTACAGCTATGCTAGGAACCATTTCCAAGTTTTCATTAGAGCGCATTAACCCAGCAAAAATTAAGTCAGTTTTATCAGCACTTGCTGAGTCTTGGTGATAGTGTGCATTAAATAATACTGGCTCACCAGATGATCCTAACACTACTTCTCCACCATACTGAGGTCCTTCTGTTGCAGGCTCATCATCTGTTCCCTCATCTGTTCCTTCATCTGCTGGTGTCGAAGTATCTCCACCTTGTTCATCGGTTGATGACTCCTGGCCTCCACACGCCACTAAAAATAGTGACAACATGAAAATCATACTTAACAAAATTAAAAGCGATTTCTTTTTCAATGTACTTCCCCCTTCAGAAAATTTTGAATATTTAATGTAGAGTTTGGCTCTTTATTCTGCAGTTTAACAATATTTCATATAATAGCGAGATACAAAGAGACCTAACTCTAACTTAATCAACATGCTTTTTTGTACTTATTTAGTGAACCAAATATAGTAATCTATAAAGCTATTAATTACTATATTATCAAAAACTTTATTACGGTAAACGTTTTTTGAAAATAATGAATTTTACCACTAAATGAATATTACAACATCTTTTTTTATATGTCAACAATATTACAGAAAATAATTTGAATTTACAGATAATTATTTTTAAAGTGTTCTATATTACATTTTACAAAATAAAATGATTTAATATTTCTTTTTTCGTTGTTCTTATTTGACTCTTTATTAAAAATTTTATGATACAAATCTATACTAATAAAATTTATAAATATTTACCTTCCATGCATAGAATAACATCATCCTTTGGTTTCTATAATTTTTATAGCTCTATTTCCCTCTATAATTTAGGATGTTTCACCTTCAGTTAATTCAATTCTATATTTTTTTATTTTTATAATCTAATATTTATACATTCGTAATTTTAAAAACCAGAAGTTTATATGAAGTGATAACTTGATTTGAAAATACTACTCATAACTAACGTTTTATGTTTCGATTCATTATAAAATAAGAAGAGGCTCCCAAGAACCCATCCGCCATTACAATTGTAAGCAGATAAACTTCTGGTAAGCCTCTTTATTTTCGAAAATAATCTACTAAAATTATTAGTTTAAAATAGATACTCCACCCATATACGGCACTAACACTTCTGGAACTATTACAGAGCCGTCTTCCTGCTGGTAATTTTCTAAAATGGCAGCGACTGTTCGACCAATAGCAAGTCCAGAACCATTTAATGTATGAACGAACTCAGTCTTTCCTTTCGCTTCTCTTCTAAAACGAATGTTAGCTCTTCTTGCTTGAAAATCCTCAAAGTTACTACATGAAGAAATTTCACGGTACGTATCGGAGTTTGGAATCCAAACTTCAATATCGTATTTTTTCGCTGCTGTAAAACCAAGGTCGCCAGTACACATACTCATCACTCGATAAGGAAGCTTTAACAGCTGCAGGACTTTTTCCGCATGGCCTGTTAAAAGCTCTAACTGCTCATAAGATTCTTCAGGTTTTACAAACCTTACTAACTCAACTTTATTAAATTGATGTTGGCGAATTAACCCTCTCGTATCTCTCCCTGCAGAACCGGCTTCAGAACGGAAACAAGAGCTATATGCCGTATAAGTAATTGGGAGTTGTTCTCCATCAATAATTTCATCACGGTGCATATTCGTTACAGGAACTTCCGCAGTTGGAACTAAAAAGTAATCTTCTTCGCGAATTTTAAATGCATCTTCTTCGAATTTCGGTAGTTGTCCTGTCCCCGTCATACTAGTTCGGTTAACTAAATATGGAGGTAATACTTCCTCATAACCGTGCTCGTCTTGGTGAAGATCCATCATGAAATTGATTAACGCTCGCTCTAGTCGCGCCCCTTTTCCTTTATAAAAAACAAAACGGCTACCTGTAACTTTTGATGCACGTTCAAAATCTAACATATTTAAGTTTGTGGCAATGTCCCAATGCGCCTTCGCTTCAAATGCGAAGTTAGGAACCTCTCCCCAAGTACGAACACAAACATTGTCGTCTTCAGTTAAACCTATTGGAGTACTCTCATGAGGGATATTTGGAATTGTTAATAAAATTCCCTCTAGCTGTCCTTCAACCTCACGTAACTGTTCATCAAGTTGTTTAACTTCTTCAGATACTTCTTTCATTTCCTTTATTAAATGATCGGCATCTTGTTTTTCCCGTTTTAATTTCGCTACTTCTTGGGATACCGTATTTCTTCGGCTTTTTAATTGCTCTGCACGCGCAATCACTTCTCTTCGTTTTTGGTCAAGTTCACCGAAGCATTCTAAATCGGCAATCTTTTCACCTCGATTTTCAAGTTTCTTTTTTACTTCTTCAAAATTGGTCCTTAAAACCTTTACATCTAACATTGAATTACCTCCTAGTTTTTCTTAATTAATGAATTTCATAATTCATTATTCTCTCCACTAAGGTCAATATATAGTTGCGCCAAAACCATTCGCAAACTATATATTGCGTGATGTGGCTCGTTTTTGGTAATTATGAAATTCACTCAATATTATAACGTTTTAAAAAAGCTAAGGAATGATTCCGAGCCTTCTCTAAACGATTTCCTAAAATAAATAAAAAACTCCCGTCCCAAAATATAAAGGGACGAGAGTTTACCCGCGTTGCCACCCTAATTAAAGAGCATCAATAGTTGCTCTTTCTCTTAGCACCTTAGTAACGGTGGTGAACCGGAATTACCTAATAAAAGTACAAGCACTTCGTTCAATAATCTACTCAAGGATGGATTCACACTGCACTAATATCGATTTGCACCTACCATCGACTCTCTGTAAATAGTCTCAATGTTACTATTTCCTTTCATTGCATTTCCACTTATTTATTTCTTTATATTTAACCAAAACTTATACATTTAAACATTTACTTTTCGTTTCTTTAACAACGTCGACAAAATATTGATGAAAACGAGCATCTGCCGTTAATTCTGGATGAAATGAACAAGCTAAAAACTGATTTTGTCTTACAGCAACAATTTCACCTTTATATTTAGAAAGAATTTCAACGTCTTCACCTACAGCCTTAATTAAAGGGGCACGAATGAAAACAGCCATGATATCGTCAGCAATTCCTTTGACCATTAATTCAGCTTCAAAACTTTCTCGCTGACGGCCAAATGCATTGCGTTCTACTTCCATATCAATCACTTCTAAATGCCCGTCTTTTTGACCGACTAGTTGTTTGGCCATTAATATTAAGCCTGCGCAAGTACCGAACATTGGTTTTCCTGCTTTTGCAAATGCTTTTAACGGTTCAAAAAAACCATATTTATCAATCAGACGACGCATCGTTGTACTTTCACCACCCGGTAATACTAAACCGTCTAAATCATTGAGTTGCTCTATTTTTTTTACAACAACTACCTCGACACCAGGGGCTATAAGAGAATTAACATGTTCACGAACCGCTCCTTGCAAAGCCAGTACTCCTATTTTAACCATTGAAATACTCCCTTTCTATAGAAAAGCGCAAGCGCAAAATTTTACCAACCGCGTTCTTGCATACGCTCTGAAGGATCTAAGCTTGAAATTTCAATTCCCTTCATTGCCGTACCAAGTCCTTTTGATAAGTTAGCAATTAATTCATAATCCTCAAAATGAGTTGTTGCTTCAACGATTGCACGAGCAAACTTTTCTGGATTATCTGATTTAAAGATACCAGAACCTACAAATACCCCATCAGCACCTAACTGCATCATTAGTGCAGCGTCAGCTGGCGTTGCCACTCCACCTGCAGCAAAGTTAACTACCGGTAATTTTCCTGCTTCCTTAATTTGAAGTAACACTTCAAATGGAGCACCTGTGTTCTTCGCTTCTGTCATTAACTCATCTGTAGACATACCTAAAATTTTGCGAATTTGAGATTGCATCATACGCATATGTCTAACTGCTTCAACGATGTTTCCTGTACCAGGCTCACCTTTTGTACGGATCATCGAAGCACCTTCACCGATACGACGAGCTGCTTCGCCGATATCACGGGCACCACAAACAAATGGTACTGTGAAATCACGTTTATACAAATGATAAACTTCATCAGCTGGTGTTAAAACTTCACTCTCATCAATGTAGTCTACACCCATAGCTTCTAAAATTCTTGCTTCTACAATATGACCAATACGGCATTTTGCCATTACTGGGATAGAAACAGCTCCCATCACTTCTTCCATGATCGTTGGATCTGCCATACGAGCCACACCGCCCGCTGCACGAATATCTGAAGGCACTCTTTCAAGAGCCATTACAGCCACTGCACCAGCTTCTTCAGCTATTTTTGCTTGCTCAGCGTTAATAACATCCATTATTACGCCACCTTTTTGCATTTCAGCCATACCACGCTTTACGCGATCTGTACCTGTGTTTACCATATGTAATTCCTCCTATCAAATTATGCAATCTTATAGTATGTGTATTGCTTTACTATACATTGTACTTTATTTTATAAAAGTATCAAGTAGATGAATTTCATAATCCTTATTCAACGCCACTAGGACGCTACATCTAATTAAGTTGAATCGTTCTCGACTAGATGTAGAATGATGTTGCTAGTTTTTTGTAATTATGAAATTCAGTCAAGTAAATACAATTTACTACTTATTCATCTGTATTATTTTAACACTAATTCGACAATTTTGAACGATAATTTTAAATTTACAATTCACAATTCACAATTTACAATTAAAAATTTAGAATTATGAGGGCTAAGCTACGAAGCTCCACCCTCAAAATTTTTAATTTTTAATTTTCATTTGTAAATTAATTAAGAGAAAATCCCCTTCACACTATCAGCAACGCTTGTCCATATTCCAGAGAAGAAGCCGCCAATCGCTCTCATCGTTAAAGAAAACCAACCTGCTTTTTCAACGGTCTGATCTGCAACTATAGTAACTCTTTCTTTATTATGTCCATCTTCAGTAAGATATGTGAATGTATTATCACCGGAATAATCGTAAGTAAACCATCCGATCACTTGACCTTCTTCTATTGGTGCAACTAAATTGCCTTCTTCATCTAATAAAGCCTCATCCAATTCAAAGTATGGTGAATATAGTTCTTCTTCACCTGATTTAATAATCGTTATTAATGGCTCACTTGGAGAAATAGAAATTTCTCTTTCTTTTCCTTTAACAACCGGTACTTCTAAAGAGCTAAACAAATCAATTTTTTCAAAGTTATTAAATCCATAATCCATCAATTTAGCGGTCTCGACAAATCTTGTAGCTATACTTTCTGCGCCCATTACGACAGAAATTTGGCGAGTATTATCTCTTTCGGCTGTACCAGTAAATGTGTATCGTGCTAAGTTCGTAAAACCAGTTTTTAAGCCGTCTAAACCTTGATAGTAATGAGGCAAGCCATATAACATGTCATTCCAATTTTTCATACATGTCCAATCTTCTAAACATTGTTCCCATGATTTATCCGTAACTACGTCTCCCTGAAAATACTTCATTGGAATGCTCGATGTTTCTAATACTTCTGGGAAGTCGTTCACTAAATAATAGGCTAGTTTCACCGTATCACGAGCAGACATACGATTTTCATCGTCAGTCGTCGTTCCATCTGCATGATTACCACTGTAAGAACGGTTAGGTAAGCCCGTTGAATTTACGAAGTGATATTTTTCTAAACCAATTTCTTCAGCCTTTTGATTCATCATATTAACAAAATTTGTATAACTACCACCAAGAAGCTCTGCTAAAGCTATTGTAGCGGCATTGGCTGATTCAATTGCTACAGCTTCATACAAATCTCTAACAGTATAAGTTCCATCAACTTGTAAAAATACGTTAGAACCTCCTGCATCATGAGAAAGTTGAGCTACCCATGGGCTTATTTCGACAGTTTGATCCCACGTTAACTTATTATCATTAATTGCTTCTAAAATTAAATACTCGGTCATCATCTTACTCATACTTGCTATACCTAATTCAACATCAGCATTTTTTTCAAATAAAATTTTTCCTGTCTCAGCATCTACTAAAATAGCTGAATCAACATTTAAATCAAAATTAGCTAAAGCTTTATTCGGTACAAAACTTAATACACTAATAAAAATAAGCAAACAAACAAACTGAATAAATTTATTTTTATTTTCGTTTTTATTCATCTTCAAATACTCCTCTCCAACCTCACATAAACGTAATTTTAACATAATTAATCAAAAAAAAATAGACAGGCAATAGCCATGTCTATTGGAAACAATTACATTTTTTCTACTTCTTTATAACTATCATTACAATGAATAATTAGGCGCTTCTTTCGTAATTTGGACATCATGAGGGTGACTTTCTTTTAAGCTTGCACTCGTAATTTTTATAAACTGTCCATGCTCCCGTAAATCATCTAACGTTTTTGTACCGCAGTAGCCCATACCTGCTCTAATTCCACCAACTAATTGGTGGACAGTATCATGAAGTGGACCTTTATATGCGACACGACCTTCGATGCCTTCTGGAACGAGCTTTTGATTATTTTCTTGGAAATAACGATCTTTACTTCCCTTTTCCATTGCTCCAAGAGACCCCATACCACGATAGACTTTAAACTGTCTCCCTTGATAAATTTCACGTTCACCTGGGCTCTCGGAGACACCTGCAAGTAGACTCCCTAACATCACTGCATGTCCCCCTGCAGCTAAAGCTTTAACAATATCCCCAGAATACTTTATACCACCATCAGCAATCACTGGGATACCATGCTTTTTCGCTTCAGTTGCACAGTCATAAACTGCCGTTACTTGTGGCACACCAATTCCAGCGATAATACGAGTTGTGCAAATAGATCCTGGTCCAATACCAACTTTAATCACATTTGCTCCAGCTTCAATTAAATCTTTTGTCGCGTGTGCAGTCGCTACGTTGCCCGCAATAATATTTAACTCAGGATAAGCTTCTCTTACCTCTTTCACTTTATCTAGTACGCCTTTAGAGTGACCGTGAGCAGTATCAAGGACGATCGCGTCAACTCCTGCTTCGACTAACGCTTTCGCTCTTTCCATTGTATCCGCAGTGACACCTACCGCTGCACCGACCACTAAACGTCCTTGCGAATCTTTCGCTGAGTTAGGAAATTGGATCACTTTTTCGATATCTTTTATGGTAATTAAACCTTTGAGAATCCCGTCATTATCGACTAAAGGTAATTTTTCAATTTTATGCTTTTGAAGAATTTTTTCTGCCTCTGTTAATGTTGTTCCCACAGGAGCTGTTACAAGTTTTTCTTTCGTCATTACTGTATCAATTGTAATAGAGTAATCATCAATAAAACGCAAATCTCTGTTCGTAAGTATGCCAACTAATTTCATACTTTCACTAACGATTGGGACCCCTGAAATTCGATATTTTGCCATTAAGTGTTCAGCATCATATACTTGGTGTTCTGGAGTTAAATAAAAAGGGTTTGTAATAACACCACTTTCAGACCTTTTAACACGATCAACTTCTTCAGCTTGGGCTTCAATCGACATATTTTTATGAATAATGCCTAATCCACCTTCTCTAGCCATAGCAATGGCCATTTTAGCCTCTGTTACTGTATCCATCCCTGCACTAACGACTGGTATGTTTAGCTTTAATGTCTTTGAAAGTGTTGTACTTACAGAAACATCTTTCGGAAGCACTTCGGATTTTGCTGGAACTAACAAAACATCATCAAACGTTAAGCCTTCTTTTGCAAACTTATTCTCCCACATCGAAAATCTCATCCTCTCAACCGTTTTCTCATTAAAATATTATTAGTAGCTTATCAATTGGACAAACTACTGTCAAGACAGGAATATAAGTCAAATTATTCAAATATTTTAATAGTGAAGAGGGCAGTTTTTATGATAAATAGTTTTTATTCATGGGATTATTTACGAACATTTTATTCAGCTGAGCACTCACAACAATTTTTACGAAAATGCTACGAAACATTTTCTGATGCCGATAAGCTATCTTACCAAAATAGTTACGCATTTATTTATTATTTAGAGCACGGCAAAAAATACTTTGACCAAGCGGAGACCGCTCCCTACGAACTACAACCAGTGTTACTATTTTACGGCATGGTTCAATTAATGAAAGCAGGTATTTTAACGGTAGACCCTAACTATCCAGAAACAACACAAGTATTAGCACACGGGGTTTCAACAAGAAAACGAAAAAAAAGCCAATATTCATTTTTATTGGATGAAGTAAAAGTACAAAAAAATGGGTTACTCCCCCATTTCTCTGAAAAGCTATTCAACTTAAAACAATTAGAAGGAGAAAAATATAAAATGGGGGCATTAATGCAGAAAGTCCCTGAACTTCATAAAACATTTTACTATATTACGAACGAAAAGCTTGCTTACGAGGCACAGGTCAGTAACGAAGGTATAATAATTAGTAGTAAGATTTTAGACCAACTTAACATATCAAAAGATGCTTTTGTGAACTTTTTAAATGACCATCTCAAATATAAAATAGTAAGTTGTGACGAACAAAAAACGACGTTGTTACTAAAGATCGACCGCAAACTAACTAGTCTTTCAAGTTCTCCGTTTCAATTTAACCTTTCTAGCGGAGTTTACTCTTTGCCGACAAAACGTGAGCTTTTCTCATTTTTCCCAGAATTGCTCGCCCATTACCTGCTATTATACAACTTAAGCATGGTATGCCGGTATGAAACAGAGTGGTGGGGCGAATTATTCCATAGTTACCCAACAAATGATTTACCGTTTATAACACATTTTTTAAAAACAACAAAGCATAAAGTCCCGTATTATATTTCATTAATTTTAAAAAAGCAACTTAATCGTGGAGTATCCTCATAGCGAAATTGATTTGATTTCCGCTAGAATATCACTACTAACTCGTGAATTATGCTATTCAAACAGGAGCTGCAAATAAAATCAGAATAACTCAAGTAAACAAAGGCGCATCGCAAAATTAATTCGATTTTCTCAAGAATTTCTTTGTTAACTGTAGAAATAACTACCTAAATTCAGCGTGTTGCAAATAAAATTTGTTTTATCGCAAATAAACATGGGTAAATCGCAAGAAAAGTTTTTGATCGCGCAATAATAATGCGACAAACTTAAGAATACATCAAACATAATTACATTTGAATATCATCCCAATCCGTGCTGCATGTAGCTTTATCGAAGAAACATAATGTGAAGCGATACTTGGAGACGAAGGACAGCTTCACAGATTATTGTAGTAACCATTAATTCTTTATAATTAAAAAAACACACTCCTAATGGAATGTGTTTTTTTACCTAGCAACGTCCTACTCTCACAAGGGGAAACCCCTAACTACCATCGGCGCAAAAGAGCTTAACGATCGTGTTCGGCATGGGAACGAGTGTGACCTCTTCGCTATCGCCACTAGATTATTTAGTTTTGAATTATGAGTTTTGAGTGTTGAGTTACTTGTAAGCGTCTCTTGGAGGCTCACGAAGGCTGAGCTGTGATGGCGAGCGAAATTATAGTAGCGAAGTTCCTGATCCTACACTGCCTAGAAAAGCCTCTAGCGAGGTGAGAGGTGCCCGTACCGCAAACCGACACAGGTAGGCGAGAAGAGAATTCTAAGACGCTCGGGAGAACTCTCGTTAAGGAACTCGGCAAAATGACCCCGTAACTTCGGGAGAAGGGGTGCTCTGATAGGGTGTTAAAGCCCGAGAGAGCCGCAGTGAATAGATCCAAGCGACTGTTTAGCAAAAACACAGGTCTCTGCGAAGCCGCAAGGCGAAGTATAGGGGCTGACACCTGCCCGGTGCTGGAAGGTTAAGAGGAGGGGTTATCCTTCGGGAGAAGCTCTGAATTGAAGCCCCAGTAAACGGCGGCCGTAACTATAACGGTCCTAAGGTAGCGAAATTCCTTGTCGGGTAAGTTCCGACCCGCACGAATGGTGTAACGATTTGGATACTGTCTCAACGAGAGACCCGGTGAAATTATATTACCTGTGAAGATGCAGGTTACCCGCGACAGGACGGAAAGACCCCATGGAGCTTTACTGTAGCTTGATATTGGATTTTGGTACAGTTTGTACAGGATAGGTAGGAGCCAGAGAAGCCGGACCGCCAGGTTCGGTGGAGGCGTCGGTGGGATACTACCCTGACTGTACTGAAATTCTAACCTAGGACCGTGATCCGGTTCGGGGACAGTGTCAGGTGGGCAGTTTGACTGGGGCGGTCGCCTCCTAAACAGTAACGGAGGCGCCCAAAGGTTCCCTCAGAATGGTTGGAAATCATTCGTAGAGTGCAAAGGCAAAAGGGAGCTTGACTGCGAGACCTACAAGTCGAGCAGGGACGAAAGTCGGGCTTAGTGATCCGGTGGTACCGCATGGAAGGGCCATCGCTCAACGGATAAAAGCTACCCTGGGGATAACAGGCTTATCTCCCCCAAGAGTCCACATCGACGGGGAGGTTTGGCACCTCGATGTCGGCTCATCGCATCCTGGGGCTGAAGTAGGTCCCAAGGGTTGGGCTGTTCGCCCATTAAAGCGGTACGCGAGCTGGGTTCAGAACGTCGTGAGACAGTTCGGTCCCTATCCGTCGCGGGCGTAGGAAATTTGAGAGGAGCTGTCCTTAGTACGAGAGGACCGGGATGGACACACCGCTGGTGTACCAGTTGTTCCGCCAGGAGCATAGCTGGGTAGCTACGTGTGGAAGGGATAAGTGCTGAAAGCATCTAAGCATGAAGCCCCCCTCAAGATGAGATTTCCCATGGAGTTAATCCAGTAAGACCCCTTAGAGATGATGAGGTTGATAGGTCTCGGGTGGAAGCGTGGCGACACGTGGAGCTGAGAGATACTAATCGGTCGAGGACTTATCCTAAAACCCCCATTCGGAGATCTCTGGATCAAAGCTTACTTACAGCTCCCCAAAGCATTTCGCTGTTCGTCGCGTCCTTCTTCGGCTCCTAGTGCCAAGGCATTCACCGTGCGCCCTTCATAACTTAACCTAATTTTTTGTGATAAGCTTCGCATTTCTTCGTCAACTTCCTTCGTCGATCATCCTCATGTACGTTTGATGTACACTCCGGTGATCTCCTCAGTTGTTTCCTCGAACTGCTCGCTTCTCCCAAAAAATAATTTCTCTAAAAGGAACTTAAAGTTCGTAGTGAACTTCTTGCTTCTTTCGAAAAAATACCTATCATTACAAAAGGATTTTTCGTCGAAATGAATTCTTGACTACTCAAGTTTACTCAAAAGTTTTTACAAACTTTCCGGTAAAACTTAAATGTGTTTGTTGTTATCTAGTTTTCAAAGAACAAGTCGATAAATGATAAGCTTCGTATTTCTTCGTCAACTTCCTTCGTCAATCGTCCTCATGTACGTCTATAGTACACTCCGGCGATTTCCTCAGTCGTTTCCTCGAACTACTCGCTTCTAATTTACCTTCCGGCAATTGATAAGCGGCGGATTTCTTCGTCAGCTTCACTCGCCAATCATCCTCATGTACGTTTGATGTACACTCCGGTGCTTGTCTCGTTCGCTTCCTCGAACTTCTTGCTTCTAAATTGCCTTACATTTAATTAAGTTAAGAATTTCAAGGTAGTTTGTGGGCATCCTTGAGATGCTTACATCACTCAACACTCAAAACTCTTCATTCAAAACTAGAGAGAGCAATCTCTCAATCACCTCAAAAAGGCGACTTGATAAATATAACACCATTCGAAAATGATGTCAATTACCAATTATTGTTATTGGTGGAGCCTAGCGGGATCGAACCGCTGACCTCCTGCGTGCAAGGCAGGCGCTCTCCCAGCTGAGCTAAGGCCCCAAGTTATTAAACTATTAAAATGGTGGGCCTAAGTGGACTCGAACCACCGACCTCACGCTTATCAGGCGTGCGCTCTAACCAGCTGAGCTATAGGCCCCTATCTGTTAACGGCAAATGATAAACTTCGTATTTCTTCGTCAGCTTCGCGCCTGCGGTACTCACGTATCGTTGAATATACGCTTCGTTTCTCGGCCTTTTGCTTCCTCGAACTACTCGCTTCTAATTTACCTTCCGGCAATTGATAAGCGGCGAATTTCTTCGTCAGCTTCACTCGCCAATCATCCTCATGTACTTTTGATGTACACTGCGGTGATTGTCTCGTTCGCTTCCTCGAACTTCTTGCTTCTAAATTGCCTTACATTTAAATAAGTTGAGAAAATGAATTTCGAGGTGGTTTGTGGGCATCCTTGAGATGCTTACATCACTCAACACTCAAAACTCTTCATTCAAAACTATACTGAGAGATCATTCTCTCAAAACTGAAACACAGCGTCAGCGTACTTCTACTCGAAAGTAAAAGCATCGACTAGAGTTTTAACTCCATAGAAAGGAGGTGATCCAGCCGCACCTTCCGATACGGCTACCTTGTTACGACTTCACCCCAATCATCTGTCCCACCTTAGGCGGCTGGCTCCTAAAAGGTTACCCCACCGACTTCGGGTGTTACAAACTCTCGTGGTGTGACGGGCGGTGTGTACAAGGCCCGGGAACGTATTCACCGCGGCATGCTGATCCGCGATTACTAGCAATTCCGGCTTCATGTAGGTTTCTTCGTCAGCTTCACTCGCCAATCATCCTCATGTACGTTTGATGTACACTCCGGTGCTTGTCTCGTTCGCTTCCTCGAACTTCTTGCTTCTAAATTGCCTTACATTTAATTAAGTTAAGAAAATAAATTTCAAGGCGGTTTGTGGGCATACTCGAGATGCTTACATCACTCAACACTCAAAACTCTTCATTCAAAACTATACTGAGAGATCATTCTCTCAAAACTGAAACAAAGCTACTGACCTCAATCACATCATGTGACACTTCACTGATTAGCTTCATGCAGCTTTGCGACGAGGATACGACGCAAGGAGTGCCGCAGGAGCACATCTTCTAAGTTTCAATCAGTTAACTTATTTCATTGGAAGTTCATCCTTCCAAAACTGAACACAGTAACACAAGCGTACTTCTACTCGAAAGTAAAAGCATCGACTAGAGTTTTAACTCCATAGAAAGGAGGTGATCCAGCCGCACCTTCCGATACGGCTACCTTGTTACGACTTCACCCCAATCATCTGTCCCACCTTAGGTTACCCCACCGACTTCGGGTGTTACAAACTCTCGTGGTGTGACGGGCGGTGTGTACAAGGCCCGGGAACGTATTCACCGCGGCATGCTGATCCGCGATTACTAGCAATTCCGGCTTCATGTAGGCGAGTTGCAGCCTACAATCCGAACTGAGAATGGCTTTATGAGATTGGCTCGACCTCGCGGTTTTGCTGCTCTTTGTACCATCCATTGTAGCACGTGTGTAGCCCAGGTCATAAGGGGCATGATGATTTGACGTCATCCCCACCTTCCTCCGGTTTGTCACCGGCAGTCACCTTAGAGTGCCCAACTGAATGCTGGCAACTAAGATCAAGGGTTGCGCTCGTTGCGGGACTTAACCCAACATCTCACGACACGAGCTGACGACAACCATGCACCACCTGTCACTTTGTCCCCCGAAGGGGAAAGCTCTATCTCTAGAGTGGTCAAAGGATGTCAAGACCTGGTAAGGTTCTTCGCGTTGCTTCGAATTAAACCACATGCTCCACTGCTTGTGCGGGCCCCCGTCAATTCCTTTGAGTTTCAACCTTGCGGTCGTACTCCCCAGGCGGAGTGCTTAATGTGTTAACTTCGGCACTAAGGGCATCGAAACCCCTAACACCTAGCACTCATCGTTTACGGCGTGGACTACCAGGGTATCTAATCCTGTTTGCTCCCCACGCTTTCGCGCCTCAGCGTCAGTTACAGACCAGAGAGTCGCCTTCGCCACTGGTGTTCCTCCATATATCTACGCATTTCACCGCTACACATGGAATTCCACTCTCCTCTTCTGCACTCAAGTTTCCCAGTTTCCAATGACCCTCCCCGGTTGAGCCGGGGGCTTTCACATCAGACTTAAGAAACCGCCTGCGCGCGCTTTACGCCCAATAATTCCGGACAACGCTTGCCACCTACGTATTACCGCGGCTGCTGGCACGTAGTTAGCCGTGGCTTTCTCGCTAGGTACCGTCAAGGTACCGCCCTATTTGAACGGTACTTGTTCTTCCCTAGCAACAGAGCTTTACGACCCGAAGGCCTTCATCGCTCACGCGGCGTTGCTCCGTCAGACTTTCGTCCATTGCGGAAGATTCCCTACTGCTGCCTCCCGTAGGAGTCTGGGCCGTGTCTCAGTCCCAGTGTGGCCGATCACCCTCTCAGGTCGGCTACGCATCGTCGCCTTGGTAAGCCGTTACCTTACCAACTAGCTAATGCGCCGCGGGCCCATCCCGTAGTGTTAGGTAAACCCAACTTTTACTTTAGA
>NZ_MLQQ01000002.1 GCF_001865995.1 Anaerobacillus arseniciselenatis
TGGCTTATATTTTATTACATTAGGTCTTTGGGAATTAAGAGAAGGAGTAAATAGAAATCAGTATGTAAAATACATGTTTACTGGCTTATTTTTGACTCTTATTTTAACGCAGTTACTTGGTCTTATTGGGAACTTTTTAAATTTCCAATTCGGATAATCACTAAGAATGTGAAAACGTACACTTAAACTAACGAAAGCGTTAATTGAAAAATGCACAGATTTTTTGTCGGTAATTTTAGGGAGGAAATTAATGAAACAAAATAAAAAATACAAAGATATTCTGGTGGAAAATAAAGGGACTATAACTTCTTTATATGTTGGACTGATGTTGGTGTTTTATCTAGGGTATGTTTTATTGGATAATTATCGCTTAAATAAACCTGACCATTGGTTAAGTACCAATTACCTTACTCAAGAAGATATTCAACGTATTCAAGGGTTAGGAACATGGACATCCGTTGTTGAATTCTTATTTATAGGTTTATTTATTCTCACAGCTATAACACTCTTTTATTATCGAAAAAAAAGAAGTGCGTTAAGTTATTTTTTAATTTTGCACCTAAGCTTGTTTCTTGCCATATTTGGATTAGGTTACGTTTTATCATTTTTCCTAACCGCACCTATTGGAAATTTAACACAGCCCTTAATACTACCAACGTTTCTATTACTAATAATAGCCATTTATTCTATTTTTGTTAGACTAAGAGGGCAGTTAGAGAATTAAATAAATTACTATATCTTATTGTGCTAACGAGTGCGATAGTTAAAAAAAAATTAAAACCATATATGGAATGCCCTGACTTTTATTTGATATAATTTAACTGAGGTGATATTTAAATGAACCCATTTAGTGATCACGCCAAAAAAGAATTATATAATGCTCTTCAAGGGAAAGAATCAGGTATTTTTGTTATTAATGGAGACTAACATATGGAAAAAGTAGGTGAACAAAGTGGGGAAATATCAATTGGATGCCAAAGGTCAGGTAGCTGTGACAAAGTTTCATGAAAAACAGACTCCTGCCAAATTTGATAAAAAGCAGCACCTTGAAAAAATACGTGCGGAGTATTTGAAAAAGAAGCAAAAACAAACAGATAAATAATATGAATGAAAACATAGGAAAATCTCCCTATGTTTTTCTTATTAATCGAGTTTACTTTTTTAGATCCAGAGGGGAATATTATCTTTAATCAAGATGTACATGAAGGTACAGAGTATAGTGAAATAATAGAAGAGGATTTTCCAAAAGGAATTTATGATTTAAAAAATAGCTCTAAAAATGTTAGGGGAGTCGAGTTAGTAATAGAGTTGTATACGGATTTTCAATAACGAAAACGATTGGAGAGAATTTTGTGGATAACGAACAGGTAGTGATTGTAACAGGAGCGAGCAATGGTATTGGTTGTGAAATAGGCAAGGCCTATGTAGAGAAGGGTGCGCAGGTAATATTGGCAGATATCGATGATCAGAATGGACGAGAGCTAGAAGGACAACTTTCAAAGATTGGGAAAGCAACCTTTATAAAGACTGATGTCAGGAAACCGGAGCATATTCAAACTCTTATCGACGAAACGTTTGCTGCCTTTGGAAAAATAGATGTGTTGATCAATAATGCAGGTGTATCCCGCTTTAAAAATATGTTTGAGCTCACCCTTGAAGACTGGGATGATGTCATAAATATTAATCTTCGAGGCTACTTCCTTTGTGCAAGAGAAGTCGCGCGCGTAATGAAAAAGCAGGATCATGGTGGTTCTATTGTTAACATTGCTTCAACGCGAGCGTTTATGTCAGAGATGAACTCAGAGGCATACGCAGCTTCAAAAGGTGGTGTCATTGCCTTAACGCATGCGCTCGCTCTCTCTTTAAGCAAATATCACATTACTGCAAATGCTATCAGCCCTGGCTGGATTGAAACAGAGGATTATGAATCATTACGGAAGATCGACCATCAACAGCATCCATCCAAACGAGTAGGCAGGCCATCTGATATTGCGCGTGCATGCTTATTTTTAACTGATCCTTTAAATGACTTTATAACAGGCGAGAACATAATAATTGACGGAGGTATGACGCGAAAGATGATTTATGAGTATTAAAGAAGGTTTTAACGAAGGGAAAAACGGATTGTACCTTAGTAAATGGAAAAAGTGATATTTCAACTTTAAAAAACAAAAAACTAAATGAACTTGAAAAAATTGGTTTTTCTAAAAGGGAAATAAATGCTCTTAAAGATGCTAATTTGGAAACATTAACTTTTCGTGATTTTGTTAGCTTGTTAGAGCTTCATGATAATAAAATAGTACAACCTGAAGATTTAATATCGAGTGATGTTTACCAACTCATTGAAATAAAAGAAGGTGTTGTTTCAATTGTTGTAAGACTAGTCGAAACAATTCATTTCAATGAAGGCGGAAGTAAAACTTTTTACACTAAATTTGAATATACAGTGGATATTCAAAAGCCTATGTTTTGGCAATCAAGAGACGAATTTAAAATTATTTTTAATAATTGGTATTCTTTATTTGAGTATGCGAAACTTCACTACACTTCATCAAAAGGTGAGGTTTATGAGCAATATATAACGAGGAAAAAAACAAGCTCAGGTGTTGTACCATTTGAATTTGCAGTAAGACAAAAAATTGATGGAGATACTTATTATTTATCAGGGATTTCTGGTTTGGCTATTATGAAAAGTCAACATAATCTATCTCTTTACTTAGGATACAATCACAAACAGTTCATTACAAACAATGTCTTAGGCGAACATTGGTCAGATTGGAATTGGGATATTAATTTTAATGAATAAAGCGATGCCGTTGTTATATTTAGCAAATGAATTTCTTTATGTAGATTAAGTTGGTATAGTATGATTTATTTGTGAAATATTTAATGAAACTGATTGATGAACAGAACACTAGATTCATAAAGTTAGAAGTATAGAAATTGAAATGAAAAATAGGGGGATATTTAAGTATGGAGCATAAGTATAGCAATGGTGATTTGGCCATTGAAGCAAAAGGTCTCGTTAAAGTTTTTGGTGAAAATCGAGCGGTTGACGGTGTTGACTTAGCGGTACCTAAAGGGACGGTTTATGGATTTTTAGGGCCAAATGGAGCAGGGAAGACAACGACTGTTCAAATGTTGGCGACTTTATTACGTCCTGATGCAGGGAGTGCATACATTCTCGGTCATAATCTCATTGAAGAGGCAAATGTGGTACGTAAAAAAGTGAGTTTAACAGGTCAATTCGCTTCTGTAGATGGGGATCTTTCAGGGGTGGAAAATCTAATTTTGATAGGAAGACTGCTAGGTTACTCAAGGCGAGAGGCAAAAGAGCGTGCGATGGAATTATTAACTGCTTTTGGTTTAAAAGATGCAGCAAAGCTTCAAGTTAAGAATTACTCTGGAGGTATGAAGCGACGGATTGATATTGCCGCAAGCATCGTTGTTTCTCCTGAATTACTTTTTCTTGATGAACCGACTACTGGTCTAGATCCCCGTAGCAGAAATCAAGTGTGGGACATCATTAGGGTGCTAGTGAGTACAGGTACAACCGTTTTATTAACAACACAGTATCTTGAAGAAGCGGATCAACTAGCGGACCGAATTGCTGTTATTGACCAAGGGAAAATTATTGCTGAAGGGACGAGTGGTGAGTTAAAAGCATCCGTTGGAACAGGGAAACTCCTTGTTCGACTGTTGGATTCAGAACAAAGATCTAAAGCTTGTGAAATATTAACAGAGAAGCTTGGGGTGAACGTACAACTGGCCTCTGATCCTGTAGCACTTGTCGCCCAAGTGACAGATACGGAACTTGTGACAGATGCACTTGGAGAATTAGTTCGCTCGAATATAACCGTCACCGATTTTTCACTCGGACAGCCAAGTCTTGATGAAGTGTTTTTAACCTTAACAGGAAGACCAGTTGAAGAGAATACTGAAGAGAACGAGAGAACAACAGAAAGGGGGAAGAGCAATGAACCAATCAGGGACGAAGCATGAATTTGAAGGGAATGAAGAGATTCGTAATGCTTTATCTGACCGAAAACGTCCTAAGAAACCAAACGGGGTTTCAACCTCGCTTACATTTGGTTGGCGAGCATTGTTAAAAATAAAATATGTTCCTGAACAAATGTTGGATGTCACTGCTTTTCCAATCATGTTTTTACTCATGTTTACTTATTTATTTGGTGGAGCGATCGCTGGATCAACGAGTGAATATTTACAATTCCTTCTTCCAGGTATTCTAGCGATGACAGTCGTTACAATTACAATGTATACAGGAATTGAGCTTAATAATGACATCACAAAGGGGGTATTTGACCGTTTTCGAACCTTACCAATTTGGGGCCCTTCTGTTCTTGTTGGGATGTTACTTGTTGATACAGTAAGATACACATTGGCCTCAGTAATCATGATTACTCTTGGAATTATTATGGGCTTCAGAGCTGACGGTGGTATCGTTGGAGTATTGTTGGGAGTTGGACTATTGCTAGTTTTTTCATTCAGTCTTTCTTGGATATGGACGACGCTAGGTTTAATTCTCCGTTCAGAAAAATCATTGATGGGAGTTAGTATGTTGGTCTTGTTTCCTTTAACATTTGTAAGTAACGTTTTCGTGGATCCAAGAACACTACCAACATGGCTCGAAGCATTTGTTGATGTTAATCCAATTTCCCTTCTTGTTACAGCAACAAGAGGATTGATGCACGGGGTGGCGACGTTTGAAGAAGTCGCATCGGTTATCATCATTTCAGTTGTTATCACGGCAATATTTGCTCCAGTGACAATGTATTTATATCGTAAAAAATGATCCGACATGGTTGATCATTGCCGCTGCTAAAAGAATTAAAATCGCAATGGATAGGGATTTTGTTACCAAAAACATGCAAATTTTTATATAATATACATAATGAAACCGAATGAGATACAGGCTCTTTTTACATATCGGGTGATTTTAAAAAAAACTACGCTGATTTGAAACTTCTTTGTAAGTGATTACGTATAATTAAGAGCATAATTCCTTATTAACATGTTATTTTTTGCAAAAGTATATAAAGACAACGAAGTGAATTACATTTTCTATTAGGAAAGGTGCGCTTTATTAAATAAATGGGGAAAAGGGTGGATCACATGAGTATTATTAGACGGTTTAGAGATGTTATGGCAAGCAATTTCAATGCGTTATTAGACAAGGCCGAAAATCCTGAAAAAATGTTGGACCAATGTTTGAGAGACCTACGAAGTGACTATGGCAAAGTAAAAGCGGAAACTGCTGCAATCATGGCTGAAGAGCAGCGGGCAAAAAGAGTATTAGATGAATGTATAGAAGAGATGGAGAAGCTGCAACGTTTTGCGATTAAGGCTTTAGAACAAAATAATGAATCGGATGCACGTAAATTTTTAGAAAGAAGATCGCAACTTTCTTTAAAAGAAGCAGATCTTAAAAGTTCTTATGAACTAGCAGTCTCTAATTCCCAAAAAATGCGTGAAATGCATAGTAAGCTTCAAGAAGACATTAAAGATTTAGAGTCACGTAAAGTTATGCTTAAAGGAAAGTTGTCCGCTGCGAAAGCGCAAGAAAGAATGAATAACATGAGCTCACCTATGGATGGTTCTTCTAGGTCAACATTTGACCGGATGGAGGAGAAGGTGAACAAAGCGCTAGATACTGCGAATGCAATGGCTGAGCTTAATACTCCTAAAGATGAAATCGGTGATTTAATGGCTAAATATTCCGAAGGTTCATCGACAGACCCGAGCATTGACGATGAATTAGAAGCTTTGAAAAAAAGCTTAAAAGATAAGTAAGTAGTTTTAGTTGAGCTGTAGTCTGTTGGCTACGGCTTCTTTTAGGAAATATCACGGTTAGTAAAAGGAGTTTTGAAAAGATGATTATTCATTATAAGTGTCCAGACTGTGGATCAGATATGAGATTTGATAGTTATTCAGGGCATCTCGCATGTGACAGCTGTGGGCGAGAAGATAATATCGATTCGTATCCAAAAGAGTTTTTAACTCATGAGTTTGAGGAAGGCGAGGCAATCGAATATCAATGTAATAACTGTGGAGCCGTAGTGTTAACGGAAGCTGACACAGTTTCAACGAATTGCTGCTTTTGTGGTGCGGGGGTTGTTATCGCAGATCGAGTGTCTGGTAGTCTTGCCCCATCCAAAGTGATTCCTTTTTCAATTAGTAAAGATCAGGCGAAAGAGGCTTTTAAAAAGTGGTGCGGAAAAGGTTATTTGTTACCGAAGGATTTTGCCAATGCTGATCGTATAAAAAGTATTACAGGAATGTACGTCCCATTTTGGCTTTATGACTTACGTAGTAAAGGAGATGCCGATGCCGTTTGTACGAAAAAAAGAACGTATACTCAAGGTGACTACATCTATACAGAAACGAGTTACTTCGATGTTCACCGTCAAGTAGATTTGCGATATGCAAAAGTACCAGTGGATGCCTCTGAAAAACTCGATGATAAAATCATGGATAAGCTAGAGCCCTATGATTATGGAAATTTAAAAGATTTTAATACCCCATACTTAGTCGGTTATTTAGCTGAAAAATATAATTATGATGACAAACAATTATTTCCAAGAGTGAAGTCTAGAGTAGAGAAGTATGTAAATTCATATATCGATAGTACAATTAGAGGTTATGCAACTACCTCATATAAGCGTAAAGACATAAATACGGAGCAGACGAACGCTGAATATACACTTATTCCTGTGTGGATGGTTAGTTATGACTTTGATAAAAAAGAACATATTTTTGCCATGAATGGCCAGACAGGAAAAATTGTCGGAAAGCCCCCAATCAGTAAAAAAAGAGTAGCGGCTTGGTTTGCTGGAGTTAGTAGTATTACATTTGTGACCCTTAAAACGATTGCCTGGTTTATGGGAGGTGGGATATAGTGAATGTTTTTAAAACTACTATAAAAATAACTTCCTGTTTCGCACTTATTTTAATGTTTTTTATATTTTCCGGAACTTCGTTAGCAGCTAGTAATCAACTAATCTATGATTTTGCAGAACTTTTAACTAATGAAGAAGTAGAACAGTTAGAAAGCTTAGCTTCGTCATATGGTCAAGAAACCGAAGTTGATATTGTCATATTAACAGCTAATCATACTGATGGGAAATCGATCGAACAATTTATGGGAGATTTTTACGATGAAAAAGGTTTAGGCTTCGACAAACCACATGGAAATACAGTAATTTTAACGATTGATATGAACGAGCGAGAAGTGTATGTAGCTGGTTTTTATAAAGGTGAGGAATATATTAATAACTATAGAGCGGATTTGATTCGTGAAGAGATTACACCTTATCTATCCGAGGGCGATTTTTACGGCGCTTTTAAAAATTATATGGACTTAACAAAACATTATCTGGGGATTGAACCAGAAGCTCCTTCGCAGCCAAATGTTAGTCCGCCCAATAATCAGGCAGGTCCACCCAATAACTACAACCCGAATGAAGAAAATATCTTTTTAAATCCTATCTTTCAATTTCTATCTTCTATATTTATGGGGGCTTTAGTTGTTGGGATTATGGCTTACCGATCAAGCCCTAAAAAAACGACGAATTCTCGTACGTATTTAGATGAAGGACGTTCTGCTGTCACAGCAAGGCGTGATTCGTTCATTAGAAAAACGGTGTCAAAAGTAAGGAAGCCAAAAAATAATAACAATAGAAGTGGTGGCGGCTTTGGCGGTGGCGGTTTTACAGGAGGTGGCCGTTCACATAGTGGGAGTAAAGGACGGTTTTAAATAGTGAGTGGTGGTCATTGGAATGGTTTAGCCGAAAAATATTTAACTTACGAGAGGAGAAAACTGATGTTTTTTAGAAATCAATTTGCAAATGTAGTAGAATGGGAAGAATTTAGAGATGATATGATTTTTTGGAAGTGGAGTAATAAAGAAATAAAAAGAGGAAGTAAGCTCATTATTCGTGCGGGGCAGGATGCCATTTTTTTACACTCGGGAAGAATTGAAGGGATCTTTAAGGAAGAAGGTAGTTACGATATTGAATCGCAGATCGTTCCATTTTTATCGACGCTAAAGGGCTTTAAATTTGGTTTTAATAGTGGCATGAGAGCGGAAGTTTTATTCGTAAATACAAAGGAGTTTATCGTTAAATGGGGAACGAAAAATGCAATAAATATCCCGAATGCTCAACTTCCAGGTGGCCTTCCGATCAGAGCAAATGGAACTTTTCATGTGAAGGTTAATGATTACATTGCGTTAATCGATAAAATTGCCGGCATTAAAAATAGCTACTATGTAGAAGATATCAAGTTAAGGATTACTTCAGTATTAGATCAACTTTTAATGAAATGGATTTCACTTGAAGGAAAGGATATGTTTAATCTTCAAGCAAATGCCTTTGATATTGCCAATGGAATTAGAGAAGATTTGGATCAGAGCATCATTAATGACGGGCTGACGATTACAAAGTTTACGGTGATGAGCTTTAATTATCCAGAAAAGATCCAAAAAATGATTACGAAAACGGCTTCTCATTCGATGGTCGGTGATCTTGGAAAATATCAGCAAACCGAAATGGTTGACGGCATGGCTTCAGGAAAAGTTCAAGGTGGTGGAGCAGCTTCTGATATGGCTGGAATGATGATGGGAATGAATATCGCTAATGAAATGATGAAAAATATGAACCAAAACCAAGCTCAGAACCAAAATCAGAACCAAAATCAAGAGCTAACGAATCAGGGGCAAGGTAATCAGAATAATGTTCAAACAAATCAAGGGCATGGAAATCAAAATCAGACTCAAGCCCCTCAAAGTCAACAATCACCACCAGCAAACAGACCGAATTTCTGTCCGAATTGCGGGACAAAAACAGGAGAAGGGAATTTTTGCTCTAATTGCGGCCATAAATTAGTTTGACACCATGGTGCCGGCAAGAAAAGCGCAAGCGCCTTGGTCAGCTTCGAAAAGCGTTGGAGGGCCAGCAACGTTTTGCCTCCTCTTCGAGATTCTCCCTCGTGAATAGGCAAATCTTGATGGACCGAAACGCTCGAGAAGCTAGGCGCTGCTCCTGCGATTACTCGTCGCAAAACTTGCACCGTAGCAAATTCAGTGAAGTGTCTTGGAGCTAGACAGCTTTCGTGTTAAAATGTTATCCACAAATGGGTTGTCTTTATAATATCCTAGACAAGTACAAAAAGTTGAGTACCTGGCACTTAACTTTTACGAAATGCATTAATGAATTAATAGCTGTATGAAAGCAGGTAAAGTTGAAGATATAACGATGAATACAAGCAGTTGTGATAACTGAGTGTGTGTTATCGCTAATTCTATTTATAAAATCTTGAAGATAGGGTTCGAAACTAGTTGGCTACGTAATCTATTAAACTACTTGAAAAACGGTGTGATGAGACTGGAACGAGGCTTGGACAGCCCTCGCTCTGCTGGTAAAATTTGAATTGCAGATAAGATAATTGAGGGCGTAATCACTTGTTCTTATTTTCGTAAAATCTTTTCCATCACTTTTCCCTTTGCTAACTCATCGATCAACTTGTCCAAATAGCGAATTTCTCGCATAGTTGGTTCTTCGATGTCTTCCACTCGGACACCGCAAACTACACCTTTGATCAACGCCCTCGAAGGATTCAGTTTTGGAGCTTCCGCAAAGAAAGTCTCAAAGTCTGTCTGTTTTTCCAGTTGCGATTCTAACTCTTCTTGGCTATACCCTGTTAACCAACAGATGATTTCATCGACTTCTGTTTTTGTACGCCCTTTTTTCTCCGCCTTCGTAACATAATGGGGATAGACACTTGCGAAACTCATTGTATAGATCTTATGTTTGGTCATGATACACTCTCCCTTACATGGTTTTCTTTATTATATTATGAAAAATAGTTGGATACAAACGAAGGAACTGTCAGCCTCTTTGGCCTCGTGGTAGAAGTAAAACAGCAATTGTTCATAGAGACGATCTTTTTGTAAAGTTAAGTGCCAGGCACTTAACTTTTATTTGCGTAAAACCCCGCTCAACTGAGTGAATTTCATAATTACCAAAAATGAGCCACATCATGCAATATATAGTTTGCGAATGGTTTTGACGCAACTATATATTGATCTTAGTGGCGAGAATCATGAATTATGAAATTCATTAAACTATATATAAATTAATATGACTTAATTTAAGTAAAGGATAAAATCCCCTTTCTTAATTTCAAAATAATCGTAACTTTCTGTTCCGAAAAACGTACTAAATATAAGGGGGAACAATTAAAACAGAGTTCAAGAAATTGGAAATAGTTTAAGAAAACAAAGAATGACTCAAAGCGTTTAATGATTTGTGATCCTGATGAGCGATAAAGTAAATGGTTTCGTTAGTAACGAACGTCACACTGGTGCAATCAATTGATTTTAATAAAGTTGAACATTATAACAAGAATTGAGGGGGAAGAGAAATGCTACAAATGGTGACAGAGAAGGAAAAAGAGTTTATTTTATCGAAAGCGGCAGATTCATTAAATGAAGGAATGAAAAACGAGATTGCTATTAGTCAAGAGAAGGCTGAAGCAATTATTTCTCCAGTTTTAAGTTCTGGGGCAAATTATGTCGTACTTAGGAATGAAGAAGGATCATTAACTGGATGGGCTTTATTAGGTGAAAATCATGACTATATTTCTGATAAAAAGGTTGGGTTCATTTTTGATTTACATGTTCTTCCTGAGCACCGCGGGAAAGGTTTATCTAAAATACTAATTAAAGAATGTATAAAAGAGATAAAGAACAAAGGTTATAATGAGGTTCGTCTCAACGTTTATGCTTCTAATTTTGCAAAAGAAATATATTTAAAGCTTGGTTTCTCAGAATTGCAATCGATCATGTATTTAAATATATAGATTTTGAGAGTGTTATTTCGCTACTGCAAAGCAGCAGTGACGCTTTTGATTCAGGATCGGAGCAGGTCAGATTAATGAACACTTACGGTAAGGAAGCGTTTAAGAAAACAAAACAAAAAGCAAACTCTTTAGGGAGATTTGCGCCCCACCGGCCTATTCAGAAACCAAGAGTTAGTTGGAAATTCATCATTGCTGAGCTAACCGGACACCAGAGCCGTTATTTTAGTGAATAAACATAATTTTAAGAATTATCGGACATGCGGTACGTTATTTGACAAAAAACGAAGCAAAAACTGCTATTTTAGAGGAAATAAGGCCTGTGGTGTCCGCGAAATCATAAAATCTCAACAAATCTATGAAATAAGGTCTCACATGGCCGGAAAGTCATTTAGGTAATACGATTTTGTTGTTACTGACAAAAATAAAGCAAGGAGATAATAATGCAAAAGATTAGCTAGGCAAGAGGATATAAACAAGATACTCTTTATATTAATTAAGACCACTCTTACATGTTCTTCCTAATAGAAGGCACTGATGCTTTTATTTGGTCTCTTTTTTGGAAATAATGATGTCCAGAAAGGGTGGGGTGATAATGAAAGATCGATTAAATTTAGTTTATTATCATATTCAGACCAATGAAAAAATTCATTTATCCGAAAAGACTAAGTGGGATATCGAAAGCCATGTAATGAGTGAAGTTTTAGAAAGAACATTAGAATCAAAAAAAGAAATGGAGTATTGGCGAAATCTTTATTTTAAAGAAAAGAGTGGAAAAGAATTGCCAAAACTTTATTCATAATAATCAAATTTCTTCTACTGAGCTTAAAAAATAAAAGCGGCGTTTCTGCCTCAACAGCGGAGACGCTTTTTTACATTTTCATCCCAATTAATAGCAGATTAGTGTTAGTATTATATAATGTTAATTTTGGTTTATAAATTGTATAGGAAAGTTTCAGCAACAACTTAATGACAAACTTACCGAACAATTAATGAACATTTCTCAATTTTAAATTGATCAGGAGTTAAATAGGATGAAAGGGGATGTTATAGTCTTGAGAAAAAAGATATTTGGCCTGTTTTGTTTGTTTATTATTTTTTTCATAGTATTAATTCCGATTGTTTCTGCGTCATCTCTTGTAATAGATGAAGGCAAAGCTAGGGGCTATCACTACACTGTTATTAAAGAACAAAACGAATTTAAATGGGAAGTTGGGTATCACAACGAAATAACTATAATTACAGAGAATGAGAATAATAACAACGAAGTGTTGCAGCATTTTAGAAAAGCAGTTAACGAAATTAATACAAAGATATTTCAAATCATTGTATCGATATCGTATATTTTATTAGTAGTCACGATCACTATATTTTTCTATAAGAGGAACAAAGAATTAAATAAGGGTAGTGGAGCAATTATTGTCATTTTCGCTGGGATCGGTCTTATCTATGCGATCGTAAACTTTATTTACCTCAATACAGCATTTCGAGATGCTGAATATTATTATTCGATAATATTAACTAGATAGAACTACCCTAGATTTTGAAAACACAGAGCCACATATCAGATTTTTGAGGAGGAATATGAATGAGTAAAGTAAGCTGGTACGGGGTCTTTTTGTATATATTCATGATGACAGTAGTTGGCTTTATGGTATTTGGCAATATAGCTTCATCGTTGATTTTTGGTATTGGTGTAGGTGGTATCTTTGGTTGGTTATTTTCCACTAAAAAATCTATAGAAAAACCATAGTAGTGGTAAATTTACCATGCTTCACTTGTTATTGTTTTAGAATTGACTCTTTTTCATCTTCATCTTGAAGGTAATATTTTCATACCAATTAACTTTGAAGGTTTGGCATTAGCAGCCCAAGCTGCCTCTCTTCAAAACTTGATCAGGGTTAAACACTATTTTGCATTGCAAGATAGTGTTCTTTAATGTTAAACTATATGGTATTACAAGGTAGCTTGATTCTTGAGCTTTCTTTTAACTATATTGTAATGCAAGGTAGGTGGAGGAATGTCCATACGAAGTCAATTATTAAAAGGTATTCTTGAGGGCTGCATTCTTGCGATTATTGAACGAAAAAGCGTGTATGGCTACGAATTATCGGTGTTATTACACAATTATGGTATTGAAGTTAGTGAAGGTTCTATTTATCCGATCTTATTGCGCCTGCAAAAAGAAAAGCTAATAAAAGGAGAGGTGAAAAAATCTCAAAGTGGTCCGAATCGTAAATATTATTCTTTAACAGATAGTGGTGCTCGTGCACTAAATGAGTTTCAAATACACTGGTTAGAAATGAAAGTATCCGTTGATCAACTATTAAATAAGGGGGATGAAAATTGAACATTCATGAGTTGGTTGAATTAAATAATCAAAAACGAAAACTGTTAACCGAAGAGAATCGAAAATACTATGAAAAAATGCTCGTATATATAAGACTGTCATATAGAATATCGGATTTAGAGACAGAAGAGACTTTATCGGAATTGTTAGACCATTTATTAGATGCACAAGAAGAAGGAAAGAATGCGGAAGAAGTGTTTGGAAAAAATCCGAAAAAGTACGCGGACGAGATCATTGGAGAACTTCCTAAAATGGTGACAAAGGAACGAACGTCACTTATTGGTATGGGAATTTTATTTTTTTTAGCAGTAAGTATGATACTTTCTGGAATAATAGCTCTCGTAAGTCATTATTATTTTACAGAGGCTGGACTTATGAAAGAGTTTTATCTAGGCTCAGCTTTGTTGAAAACCGCAATCTCAATACCTGTAGCATTTTTCCTACTTTATTCAATCATCTTTTACTTACGTTGGTCATGCTTCAAAAAGATAAATAAAATCGCCGAATTTTTTGTCTTTTGGTTTTACGGTGCTTTCTCGGTAGGGTTATTTGTAATCATTTACCTTTTCATTCCTTCATTCGGACCTAAGCTAGAAATTTCAGTCTTTATCGTGATCATGAGCGGAGTGATCTTGTTTATTTTAGGTACTTTATTCAAGAGAAAGATCGAAAAGGGTAAGCGTTAATAAACATTCGATATTAATGATATGGCTTAATTTTGGTGATTATGAAATTCACTCAGATAGAATAAAGTTTAATTATGGGGGACATATGAAAAAAATAATAAAAGGTAGTAGCATTGTCATCATATTATTGATTGCTGTAACTTATTTCTTAAATGAATTATCTCAATCAAGAACGTTTCAATTCTTTGGTGGTTTAGTTAATAGTGTAGAAACAAACGAAAAAGTAGTAGCCTTAACCTTTGATGATGGACCTGGGATAAATACACATGAAATATTAGATATATTAAGAAAACATGATGTGAAAGGTACTTTCTACTTAACAGGATACGAAATTGAAAAATATTTTGATGATGCGAGTAAAATAGTGCAAGAAGGACACGAAATTGGAAATCACTCCTATTCCCATCAAAGAATGGTCTTAAAATCTCCATCTTTTATTAAAAATGAAATAGATAAAACTGATGAGTTAATACGACAAATTGGTTATGAGGGAGAAATCACTTTCCGTCCACCTTACGGAAAAAGGTTAGTTTTGTTACCGTATTATCTATCCAAGCAAAATAGGAAAACGATTTATATGAATATTGAGCCCGATTCTTACCCCGAAATTGCTGCGGATGCAAATGATATTGTAGACCATGTTGTAGAAAATATTAAACCTGGTTCAATCATTTTATTGCATGTCATGTATGAAAGTAGAAGAGAATCACTCAATTCAGTAGAAGGTATTATTACTTCGTTAAAAGAGGAAGGGTATACATTTGTAACAATTTCGGAACTGTTAAAATACGGACTTCAAGAATGATATTGTAAAACTCACTCGTAACTTTAGTTATGAGTTGTTGACAGATTTATACTTTTATAACTGACTTCAAGTTGTATTTTTAACTGAAAATGCAACAACTCATTGCTCCATTTTCGCCGATTAAAAAAATATAAAACTGCTTCACTTAATTAAATTTCCTGATCTACGCAGCGTAAATTTTTTTACGCAGTAGACATCAGGGATTTTTTGTTGTTAAATATGTCACGTCGTGATATACTCGTGATATGATATATGTCACACAGTGATACACTCGTGAAATGGTATATTACGTCTTAACATACAGGGGAGGAAGGGTATGACTGCACATACTGATAAAGTAATCAAAAAATACGTGCCCATGTCCGAAACAGCTTTTTATATTTTATTAAGTCTGTTTAAACAACCGCAACACGGTTATGGTATCGTTAAATACGTAGAAGCTATTACATCAGGCCGATTAAAGCTTGGTTCAGGTACAGTCTACGGGACGATTACGAAAATGCTGAAAGATCATCTAATCGTCGTTTATGCCAACGAAGAACGGAAAAAAACTTATGAAATTACTGAGCTAGGGAAAGTGGTTATACAACGGGAAATGACCCGAATTGAAGACTTGTATACGAATGTTATTGCACACCGGGGGGATAAGAAATGAGTGAAAAAAGTATTTGGAAACCGTTTTGGAGCTTTCACATTCAGAGCACGGAGCATTGGGTCGAAGAGATGGCCAAAAAGGGATACACTCTTTCACGTTTTCAACCTAAATTCAGCCGTTTTACATTTAAAGAAAAAGCGTCATCTCATCAAACTTTTTCCATATCCTTTGATCATAGTCAGCAGCATCCTCTACCGAAAGCACTTGAGGAAGATGGTTGGGAAGTGTTGAATAAACAAGGGAAATGGGCGGTTTATGGTAACGCTAATCAAAAGGAAGATGTAAAAACGTCCATTGTTCGAGATAATTTAGAAACAAGAAACAGCAAAATCGCAATGTTTTGGTGGATTTATTTCATCTGCATCATTTTCTCTATTGCTTTGCAAGCTGGGTTGTTACTGCCTCTTTATTTAAGTAGTGAGCCGGTTACTGTAACCCGTATCGAGAGTCCAATGTGGATCTTTACGTATATTATGTTTGTCGGACAGATCTTTGTGACACTGATAGGGATCTATTCTGTCATCACGCTCAAAAAAGAATCGAAGCGTTTATCAGAGGAGAGCACTCAACCTCAAATCTTTGTGAATCCTGAAGCTAAACGAACAGATCTATCAGAAGAACGACGAAACAAGTTTAAATTCGGCTGGATGTATGCCCCGGACAAACTTGAGAAGTGGCTAGAAGAGCAAGAACAGTCTGGCTGGCATCTTACCCACGTTTATAAAGGGGGATTTAAGTTCCAGTTTGAGAAATCCGATACAAAGTCATATGCTTACAACGTCCTTTTTGAAGGGAGAGAAGATAGTAGCGCTCACGCTTTTCACAAGGAAGCAGGATGGGAGTGTGTGTACGTCTCGGGTAACACATGGCAAAAATTTTCGGTCTGGCGACAAGCTTACTCAGAAGAAACAGAAAAACCTGAGATCAATAGCGATCTTGAGAGTAAACAAAGGGCAGCGATGCGAGTGGCCAAAATTTATACGTTAATGTTCGCACCTATTATACTTATATTCGGTTTTAATTTCTTTTCATTTATGCTTCCAAATGCTTTGGAACAAGGCTATTTTTCTATATCAGGAATTGAACGGTTCAACACCATTGTTTACCCTCTCGTCATGTTTACGTTTTTAATAAGTATTCTGCGAGCATGGGCTTATTATTTTAGAATTAGAACTCAAGCAATTGACTCGGTGTAGGGTTAACTCATCCTTTAACGATATTAATACAAAGATATTTATGTAGAATTTATTTTTCGATAGTAAGGAGATTGAGAAATGCTTGGTCTGCTCCAATTGTCGTTGTATTGATGTTTGCAGGGTTTTATTTATTCAATATGACTTTACCAATAGCTATTATTTATGGATTTTTTATCATAGTGGTCGTGATACTGATCAGTCCGTTCACTTACGAATTTACCGGTGATGATGAAGTACTGAACTTCAATTTTTGAACAAAGTGATTTAGTTTTGAGAGTTGACATGTGAATTTTTATGGAGGTACTTATGAAAAAAATATGGCTGATCATTGTCTTTTTATTGATCGCGACGGCATGTAATGAAATAGAAGAGAAAGTCCAGTTAACAGAAAGTGATACAGGAGAAGAAGCTGAAGTTAGCGAGGCATTACCTGAAAATGATAAAGAAAAAGAGATTGAAGCGAGCGACGAAGTACCTGAAGTGGCGGTTGCAGATGTTCCACTTTTTAGCTTTAGAGATAAAGAGTCTCGTAAATACGGCTTCTTCAATAAAGAAGGAGAGGTTGTGATTGAACCTCAATTTGTTTATGCGGCTGACTTTTCTGAGGGGCTCGGTTTAGTGGCTATTGTTGAGGGAAGTGGACCTGCTGAGCATGGTTTTATTGATGTGAATGGCGAATTTGTCATTGAACCTCAATTCAAAAGAGCGAATAGCTTTTCAAATGGCTATGCTGCTGTATTAAAGGGAGCAGAGTATGGTTATATTAACCCTCAAGGTGAAATGGTCATTATTTTAGAACATCTATCAGGCTACCAATTAATTGGGCATGATGATTTCTCAGATGGCTTAGCACGCTTAGGTTATAGAAAAACTAAAACAGATCCACAACAAGAATCAGAGTATTTTGTTGCGTACATAAATACGAACGGAGAAATGATTATTTCCCCAATGTATGAGACTGGCACTTATTTCAATAAAGGTCTCGCCTTAGTTCACAACGAACAAACAGAATATTACATAGATACTGAAGGAAATGTCGTCATGGAATTTGATCAAGAGGAGATTTTTCGATGTCCTTTTCAGGAAGGCTTGGCCTGTGTAACAGAAAATGGCAAGAGAGGCTTTATAAATAGGGACGGTGAGATGGTCATTGAACCTCGATATGATCGTGTAGAGTCATTTTCAAATGGGCTGGCAAGTGTGAAGAAAGGGGAGTCTTGGGGATATATCAACAATGAAGGTGAATATTTGATTGAGCCCCAGTATTCTCACGCACAATCCTTTTCTGAAGGCTTAGCCTGGGTGGAAATAGAAGGGAAGTGGGGCTTGATTGATCGAACAAATCAACTATTAGTAGACCCGATATTTGATAATGCACTTTCTTTTCATGGTGGATTAGCTCTAGTAACTGTAGATGAGGAGTCTTGGTTTATAAACCGTAGTGGAGATTTTATTTTTTCTCCATTAAATAATAAATAAGATGTGACGGGTGTAATCGCTTAACAAAGGCTTTCGTTTTTTTCTTTTAGAAGTAATGACGTTAGTCAAAGGCATAAGATTACTCAATTAAATTTTTCAATTAAACTGTATGCAATTTACACTAAAGGTGCAATACAAAGTAATATTATCGTAATGGAAATTTCTGATGCTCAATGGGGGGAGTAATGGTGAGAAAAATAAGAATTGCTTTATTGCACTTATTACCTATTGCTGGGGATATTAAATATAATCAAGACCTTATAGAAAAGGCAGTTAAACTAGCGGGAGAAAAAAATGTTGATTGGGTTATAACTCCAGAATTAGCTACAAGCGGATTACAGTTTACTCATATTATTGGTACTGATTGGATTAAACAACAACCCGATAAATGGATGGCTCATTTTCAAAATATTGTAGGGTCGATAGAAACAACTGCATTTCTTGGTTGCACAGATAAATCAAAACAGGATTATAAACTGTACAATTCAGTTTTTGTGATTAATCATGAAGGGAATTTAATAGGAAAACAAAATAAAATTGCAAAAGTAGATAATTGGTCTAGGTCGGGTGAATTTATTGAACCAATAGACTTAGGGTATATTAAAGTTGGTGTATTGATATGTGCTGATTCTTATTCAAAAAATATTGCGAATACACTATTGACCAAAGGGGCTGAATTATTAATTGCTCCGTCATCTTGGGGACCAGGTTTGCACGGACCGAATGGTGAATGGGAGCAAAGGTCAATTGATACTGGATTACCTATATTCGTGTGTAATCGTACTGGTGAAGATAAAACCGTCTCATTTTGGGAAGCGGAAAGTTTGGTTATTAAAAATGGTAAACGACTTCTTTCACATAAATCTGCACAATCTACAATTTTAATTTTTGATTGGAATTTAGAAGACATGAATTTAATTTCTTCTGATTTTGAAAGGATTTACATTGATTGATGTTTTTTTAGTAGACTTCTTAAATCGGAGCGTTTTTCTGCAATAGCGGATGCGCTTTTTTACTTGTTCTTCCCAATTAATAGGGAATTGATGTTAACTTTAAAATGTATTTTTAAATAATGACTAATATAATGAATTTCATCATCCATTATTTCCGCCAATAAGATGAATATATAGTTGCTTTAAAACCATTTGCAAACTATATATTGCATGATGTGGCTCATTTTTGGTAATTATGAAATTCACTCAATTGAGGGTGGGAACAGAATAATATTATGGAGGTAATTAGAATGAAAAAACATTGCATATTAATGATGAGTATAATACTCATGACTACTTTTTTTGTAGCGTGTGTCGGACAAGAAAAAAATAATGAGGTTGTCTTTGTTGCAACAGTCCTTGAAAACAAAGAAACTCATTTGTTGGTTGAACCTGTAGAGGGATCTGCAGAACTAAGCTCCGCTGACAAAATCATGGTTTATGTTCAAGATACAACTTTGCTACATTCTAACGATAATAGTATAGCTATTGGTGATTTTAAAGCGGGACAGCTAGTTGAAATTACTTATAATGGTGCAATTGCTGAAAGCTATCCAGCTCAAATTCATACATGTTATCAAATTAATTTATTAAATTGAACAAGCAAGCAGAATACAATAATTAAATTTATAAAAAGCGCCCTAAAAAAAGAGGCGATTATTTTATTTGCAGAAAAATTAAAGAAGTTTCAGCCAAATCAAACTTTTTTTTGTCAAATAGATTTGAGTTGCGATTTGCAGCTCATTTTTTATGTCCACAAACTAAATGATGTTAAGCTAGGGGGATCTTTCAATAAAGGATATCACTTTTTATAAATCAACGAAGCAGAGGAGTATAACATGGTGAATAGTCAGGGGGAGTGTGCAATTGCAATATAAAAGAGAGAGCAAAATGCTCACTTTAAGCTTTCGATTCCCTTTCTATTGCTTTGAGCCGAGAAGAGTAATCAGTCCGGCGTTTCGATTCCTCTTCTCTAGTTTTAAGTTAGGAAGAGTAATCAGTTTTTTTTCGCATAAACAGATTATCTTTAGAAGGTGTGGATGATTTGACGGTTACAGATAAAGTGCACGTAAGAATTTTTCGCGAGACCTATCCGAGTTTCACATCACCCAAAAGGTAACGCGAGACCTTCTCCCGTGCTCGAACAAAGCGTCACTTCACTCAAAAGGTAACGCGAGATCTTCTCCCGTGCCCGAACGAAGCGTCACATAACCAAAAAGTAACGCGAGACCTTCTCCCGTGCCCGAACGAAGCGTTACATCACCCAAAAGGTAACGCGAGATCTTCTCCCGTGCCCGAACGAAGCGTCACATCACCCAAAAGGTAACGCGAGAAGATCTCCCGTGCCCGAACAAAGCGTCACATCACCCAAAAGGTAACGCGAGACCTTCTCCCGTGCCCGAACGAAGCGTTACATCACCCAAAAGGTAACGCGAGACCTTCTCCCGTGCTCGAACAAAGCGTCACTTCACTCAAAAGGTAACGCGAGACCTTCTCCCGTGCTCGAACAAAGCGTTACATCACCCAAAAGGTAACGCGAGACCTTCTCCCGTGCTCGAACAAAGCGTCACTTCACTCAAAAGGTAACGCGAGAAGATCTCCCGTGCCCGAACGAAGCGTCACATCACCCAAAAGGTAACGCGAGAAGATCTCCCGTACCCGAACGAAGCGTCACATCACCCAAAAGGTAACGCAAGACCTTCTCCCGTGCCCGACCCCATAAGGAACCCAACTACTGCAGTCCCCCCAAACTGTACTTCATCCCATCCGCAAACAATTAACCTTTCCACACTTGACAATTATTAAGTTAAGGTTATATACTCATATATATAACTATAAACCTATACAACTATATAGGCTAAGCTGCAACAAATGAGAGAAGGGAGGAAGGCTGTTGGCCATTTCGTTTCATGATAAGAAGCCGATTTTTATTCAAATTAAAGAGCGAATCGAGGATCAGATTGTAAGAGGGGAGTTGAAGGAGCATGATCAAATCCCTTCGACGACACAGATGGTGCAATTTTACAAGGTGAATCATTTAACTATTGCTAAAGGGATTAATTTGCTGGTGGACGAGGAGATTATTTATAAAAAAAGAGGTGTTGGGATGTTCGTTGCGGAAGGCGCAAGAGAGAAGCTGTTGGAGAATAGAAAGCATGTTTTTGCCGATGAATATGTCCTTCCGATGATTCAGGAGGCAGAAAAGCTGGGCTTATCGGAGAGCGATATCACCGACATTATTAACCGATTGAAGGGAGAGAGATCATCATGAATTTTAATGTTATTGCGAAAAATGTGAATCTAAAATTTAATGAGTTTGAAGCATTGAAGGATATTTCCTTTAATCTCGAATATGGGAAAACTTACGGTTTGCTTGGGAGAAATGGTGCAGGTAAAACTAGCTTGCTTTCTTTGCTAGCTTCCTATAGAGAAGTAACCTCTGGCTCATTAACGGTCGAAGGGGAAAATCCTTTTGAAAATAGGAATATCATGCCCCATGTAGGGTTTGTATATGAGACAGATTATAGCGATGAGGATGAAACAGTGGAAAAATATTTTAAGTTTGCAGAGCGGTATCGTCCTTATTTTGATATGAGTTATGCAGTAGAGCTATTAAATCGTTTTAAGCTGCCCCTTGATAAACCGATTCATAAACTTTCTAGTGGAAAGCAATCGGCATTGAATGCCATTCTTGGTCTGGCTAGTCGAACGCCAGTAACGATATTAGATGAAGTGTATTTAGCGATGGATGCTCCAACCCGTGAGCTTTTTTACAAGGAAGTGATTGAGGAGCAAGCCAGAAATCCGAGGACGATGATTCTTTCGACACACCTGGTGTCAGAGATGGAGTATTTGTTTGATCATGTACTGTTACTTCATGACGGGAAGTTACTTGTGGATGAGCCGTATGATGAGTTTGTTAGTAGAGGGTCATCTGTTACGGGTTCTTCGAAGACAGTCGATACGTTTGTTGATGGCATGCAACAGTTGAAAACACAGCAACTTGGAGATACGAAATCGGTAATGGTATACGGGGAAATGAGCGAAGGAAAAGTTTTAGAAGGACAGCGATTGGGGTTAGAAATCGGACCGGTTTCCCTTCAGGAATTATTTATCCATTTAACAGAGGAGGAATAAACATGAATTTGAAACGGAATTCGACTACGACAAAAGTAGCGACTGACCTTTTTGCGATTCAAATGAATTGGGCACTGTGGTTTGTAGGGGTTGTCTTTATTGTGTATCTTGTATTGCCGATGTTTGTTACGGATGTGGAGAGTTTAAATTTAGCTTTCCCAGCCTTTATTTTTCAGTCAACAAAAATATTTATGTTGGTTATTGGAATTCTCTCCTGCTTTTCTTTCCTTGCATATTTCGTAGGGAATGGGATTACTAGGAAAGAATATTATATTGGATCGGCGGTTTCTGCTTTTGGAATAGCTGCTGGGATTTTGATCATCGCCAGTGTGTTGCAGGGTGTCCTCCTGCTTGTGGGGACATTGACAGCCTATACTCCGAATACTGGCCATGGTTTGGACTGGAATGTAAGTTCGGTTTGGCTCATTCCGATGATGGTTTACATCATGTCGACTTTTGCTTTCTACGTTGCCGGTTGGCTGATTAGCATCGGATTTTATGGGTATGGTGGCTTTGGTGGGTTTCTTGCTATCATAGGTGCAATTATTTATGTAAGTCTCTCGGACCTAGGCTCTGGAGGAGGTCATTCGATACAACTTTTCGGCTTTATCAGGTTTACCACTCCTGAATTTGAACTACCATACGCCATCATGTTGACGACCGTTCTTCTGGTTGCAGGGCTGTATTTGCTCCGGCAATTAACGAAACGAGTACCTATTAAAATGGGATAGAGAGGTTGCTAGTCCCCTAGCAAACAGAATACGCTTCTAGAGAAAACCCGATCCTGACAGTTGATCTTAGCTGTTAAGGGATATCTGGTTTACAAATAGTTCCTCTTTTCTAAAGGGGGACTATTTTTTGGTTTAAGTAAGATAGCTGTTAATATAAAAAACTTCAATCGACTTTAAGAAATATGCACTTAACCACGCGAACGAAAAATGGGACATTTTAAACTTATTATACCCTTTACAGCGTAACAATGTTATGTTACATTAACGATAAGAGGTGACAGTAATGGATGAAAAACTAATATCGAAAAAAGACTTATTAGAGAAAACGGGGATTACGTACGGACAATTATATCGTTGGAAGCGAAAAAAACTTATTCCAGAAGAGTGGTTCATTAGGAAATCAACGTATACAGGTCAGGAAACGTTTTTTCCAGAGGGGAAAATATTGGAGAGAATTAACAAAATTATAGAATTGAAGGACAGTATATCGTTAGATGAATTAGCAAATGTTTTTTCACCTCAAATAAAAGACGTAAATATACGAAAAGATGATTTAATGAAACGAAACATTGTTTCGCTGAACGCTATAAAAATGTTTGAAGAGCAAATTGGTACAGTTGAAAACATGTCGTTTCAAATGGTTTTACACATTTATTTAGTTAGTAAATCGTTAGAAACTGGGGAAATTGGTTGGGAAGAAGGAAAGGAAATAATCCAAACGTTACATACCTATTTTCCAAAGCTTAATCAAAAGCAAGCTTCGTTAGTTGTTTTAAGGAAAATGGGTGTTGTAACAGTGTTACTATTATCAAATATCGAACCGTTTTTCGTGGATGATAAAACAAAAATTGCGATCTTTTTTCAAATTGAAAAGGAAGTGGAAGCACTACTTAATAAACTGATGATGGGAGGCAGCTGAAATGGAGAGGATGGAAATGAAAAAAATAAAAATTCTAGGAGAAGGAAGTTCGTCTGGTGGAGAATTTGAAAAAGTACAGGTGATAGGTCAAGGGGAAATTGGTGGGGATGTAAAGGCCAAGATTACAAAGATTACAGGAGAGTGCCACATAAAGGGGAATGCCCTGATTGATCAGTATAATTTAACGGGGAAAGGAATCATTGACGGGGAACTTGAATGTGAAGAAGTAAAAGTGATAGGGGATCTAACTGTAACTGATTCTCTGAAAGCAACAATTTTTAACATGAGAGGGTTTGTTACGTCCAATGGAAATGCTGAAATGGAAAAAATGACGATTAAAGGTGGCTTTCACATCGAAGGGCTAATGAACGTTGGAGAGCTTTCCGTAAATTTACAAGTTGCAAACAGTAAGGTGCAAGAAATTGGTGGAGAGAATATTACGATTAAAAGCAAAAGTTTATTTAATAAAACGTATACACTAGAAGCGGAAATCATTGAAGGGGATAACATTTATTTGGAGTACACGACAGCAAATGTTGTACGAGGAAATGATGTGGAGATAGGACCAGGTTGTGAAATAAAGTTTGTCGAATATCGATCAACCTTTAAGTGCAGTGATAAAAATACTAAAAAAATAGCAGAAGTTAAACAAATTTAAATTGGGTGGAGGGAGTTACGTGGCAGAAGAAACTAAGAAAAATTTAATCCTATCAGGGAACGCTGAGGTATCAGGTGGTGCCTTTGAACGAGTTGCCATCAATGGAAATGGAACGGTTAATGGCAATGTGAATTGTATAGATTTGGAATCGAACGGTTCAGCAAAAATGAATGGCGATGTGTCAGCAAAAAACGTTGTCATAAAAGGGAGCACGAAGATAAGAGGAAATGTACACGCAGAGGAAATAGAAGTACAAGGGAATGCTTCTATTGACGGGAAATTACATTTTGGTACGTTGCAGATGTCTGGAAATTCATCAATCAAAGGCGAATTAAAGGGTGAAGTCATCGAGTTAGATGGAATGGTAAAGATAGGTGGAGATTGTGAAGTCGATACAGCAAAGCTTAATGGAGCCTTTACGATCGATGGGTTATTAAATGGCGATAGTGTTGCCATTAATCTACATGGAAAATCATCAGTGAAGGAAATAGGGGGAGAAACGATTACTGTAAAAAGAGATAGTGCTCCCATACTCCATTTAGATAAATTTATCAAGATTTTAAGTAAACAGTTATCTACAAACATAATAGAAGGAGATTTCATTGAACTGGAATATACAATGGCGAAAGTAGTTAGGGGAAATGAAATTGTCATTGGACCTGGCTGTGAGATTGATTTGGTAGAGTATAGTCATGATGTTCACATATCAGAAAAGGCATGTGTCAAAGAAACGAAGAAAATTTAATATTTGGAGGAGATTGTCTATGATGAAGCTCGTAAGGCGCTTTAAGGATATTGGTATTAATGGCATGACGGCACGCTGGTATGACAAAAACTCCAGGGAACATAGAATAGACGAAATGCGTCAGTATGCAGAAGAAGTTGTCAAACATATTACAGATAGAAGTGTTGTATTGGAAGTCGCGCCTGGACCAGGCTATCTTTCTATTGAACTTGCAAAGCTTGGAAACTATGAAATAATTGGTATGGATATTAGTAAAGATTTTGTAGAGATAGCTCAAAAAAATGCTGCCACGGCTGGAGTAGAAGTTGATTTTTTCCAAGGAAATGTTTCCGAAATGCCTATAGATGATAACACGGTTGACTTTATAGTTTGTTCTGCTGCCTTTAAAAATTTTAGTAACCCCGATACTGCATTAAGTGAGATGTACCGAGTTCTAAAACCAGGTGGTACCGCTCTTATCATCGATATGAATGGAAGTGCATCAAAGAATAATGTTAAAAACCTCACCAAAGAAATGGGCGTGAAAGGTGTAGAAGCACTATTTATGAATGTGACTTTTCGATTCCTAAAAAAAGGAGCTTATACACCAATGGAAATGAACGACCTTATCTCCAAAACAGAATTTAAAGACTTTAATGTGAAAGAAAATGGAGTAAGCTTGTACACCTACCTTATAAAGAAGGTAAATGACGCTTAAACTAATAAGCAATTATTCATTCAATAAATTTGATAGTGTGCCCGCCCCCCCATTACAGAAAACTTTTTCCGTAATGGGGGTAAACTATTTCTAAGCATTATAGTTGAAAAAGTGCATAAATCGGTTCATATTAAGTTAATATGATGTTAACTGTGGAAGCAAGGATAGTCTGGTGTTTTGCTTCCCATAAAATAAAGAAAATGAGGAAAAAGTAGCAGAGAAGGAAGCGGATGGAATCGTATAAGCGCTTAGGTGAGTTTTAGATTGAATGGTTAATAAACGTATGATTGAAATAGTTTTAAGGAGGATTTTTAATGGAAGTATTTGCAGAATATTTAAAAGGGATTGATAACCCCGATCATCGTGAGCGTACAGAAGAGGTTTTAGCTTGGATAACGAAGAAGTTTCCTCAATTGGAAGGTCATATCAAGTGGAACGCGCCAATGTTTTCTGATCACGGTACATACATCATCGGTCTTTCCACATCGAAGCAACATATGAGCGTTGCGCCCGAAGAAATAACCATGGCCAAATTTGACGATGACATCGCTCATGCGGGGTATACATCAACGAAAGGCTTGTTCCGAATTCCATGGAAGAAGCAAGTAAACTATGACTTGCTAGAAAAAATTATTGAATTCAATATTCAAGATAAAGAAAATATCACAACGTTCTGGCGACAATAAGGAAGGGGGATGATAGTGTGCCTGTCTCCCCAGCTGGAAAAAGGAAGAAATATAGAAAAACGGTAGTGTAAAGGTATTCTATGGAGGAAGGACTTTAATCTTTCTCCATAGAATACCTTAATTCCTTCTTAATAATCGTGTAGGGGGAGAATACCATCATGATGATATTCTATTTTCGTTTGAAATCTAATTGTATTTGGCCAGGAAAATGAAAAATTTCAGTTGACCTTCACGCGTACGTAAAGGTGTAGAGTGATAGTATCGGGAGGTGAACAAATGGAATACACGATACAGAAGCTGGCTCAACTTGCAGGAGTCAGTACGAGAACACTTCGGTATTATGATGAAATCGAGATTCTTAAGCCAGCAAGAATTAACTCTTCAGGATATCGAATTTATGGTCAGGTAGAAGTGGACCGATTACAGCAAATTTTGTTTTATAAAGAGTTAGGGGTAAGTCTTGAAATGATTAAAAAAATCATGACTTCTCCTTCATATGACGAAAACCAAGCCCTAAAGGATCACCGTGAACAACTTCTGGGAAAAAGGAAGCAGTTAGACGTTCTGATTACCAATGTAGAAAAAACAATTGGTTCAATGGAAGGGAGAATCAAGATGACAGATCATGAGAAATTTGAAGGTTTTAAGCAGCAATTGATTGATGAAAACGAGGCGAAATACGGAAAAGAAATTCGTGAAAAATATGGTGAAGCTGAGGTGACCCGTTCAAATGAAAAACTTAAGAATATGAAAAAAGATGAACATGAAGAGGTTAGCCGTCTAGCGAATGAAGTCCAGGAGACTCTTGAAGAAGCATTTAAAACTGGAGACCCATCGAGCAATCTTGCACAAAAAACGGCAGAGTTGCATAAGAAGTGGCTTATGTATTATTGGGATGAGTACAACAAGGATGCTCATGCCGGTCTTGCCGAAATGTATGTAGCTGATGAACGGTTTAAGAAGTATTATGAAAAGAAGCCAGGGATGACGGAATTTCTGAGAGACGCGATTTTAATCTATACGAGTAACTAAAAGCGAAGGACGTTCCCTTGCTTTTTTAGCTTTCTAAACGAAGGTAGCACCATGACTGTCACCATGCTTCTCTTGACTTTATTAAAATATCAGGGTAAACTTTATTAGAAATTTACTTTAAATTTTTAGGAGGATTATTAAAAGATGTTACCATCCAGAATTCGGTTCCGTACTTTGAACAAGTAATTTCATACGTTCAAAGGCTCTGCTTGTGTATGCGGAGTAAACGGGATCAGTCTGCCCTTTTTTAATAATCCTCATTTTGCATAGAGATATGCGATATGTAGAAAGGCGGATCGTTCTGCCTTTCTTTTTTATACTTGAAAAGTATAAAAAAAATGAGGCTATTCACCATCGGTATCACCTTCTTTCACAAGAAAAAGTAGGTTTATTTGGTCAGGCGGTTATACGTTATCTATCCGTTTACTCTAAATCACAGGCAGTTGGCCTGTGATTTTTTATTTGGGCAAATAAGGGAGGTAACGAATAATGGAACAATTATGTTTAGAGCTAACGAAAACAGAAGTATCGTATTTAGATAAGGTTGTATTAGATATTGATAAGTTATCAGTTTATCAATTTGATCGAATGTTTATTGATCGTGTCGCTGATGTTATCTATTGTATTGAAGAGAAGCAATTAAAATATAGAAAGTAGGGTTATTAACGATGAATAAAAAAGTAAAAGAAATTAAAGAGATTGCAAAGAAAAATGGCATTTTTATTGAGGAAGATTCTATCAAAATTAACGAATCTGGTTTGGACTTTCAAGTCGTTCATGCCGTTGATCGAGATGGCGTTCAATGGATACTCCGATTACCAAGAAGAGAAGATTCGATGACGAAAACTGATGTCGAAAAGAAAGTACTGCATACTGTGAATCTCCATGTTTCATTTGAAGTGCCTGTATGGTCGGTGTATACAGATGATTTAATTGCCTATAAGCAATTATCGGGTATTCCAGCAGGAACGGTTGATCCTGCAATTCAAAACTACATTTGGGAGATTGATGTAAACAATGTTCCGGCAAGCTACCTCAACTCGCTAGGCAAGGTGTTAGCTGAACTGCATCAAGTTCCCAAGGAATCATTGATCAACATACCAGGATTTAATGTACAAACTGCGGATGAAGCAAAAGTTGCAATGAAAAAGCGAATGAATGCGGTAAAAGAAAAGTATGGTGTTAGTGATGCATTATGGGCAAGATGGCAAGCGTGGATGGACAATGACAAAATGTGGCCGACGCATACCGGGCTGATTCACGGTGATGTCCATGCTGGACATACATTGATCAATGAACAAGCAGAAGTGACTGGATTAATCGATTGGACAGAAGTTGCTGTAACAGATGTCTCAAAAGATTTTGTCGGACCTTATATGGTGTTCGGTGAAGAGGCGTTAGAACAAATTATTGCGTCCTATGAAGCAGCTGGTGGAGTCACATGGCCACTTATGAAAGAGCATATTATTGAATTTCAAGCCACTTCTGCAATTGATATTGCAGAATTTGCGGAAGCCTCTGGATTACAAGAATATGAAGAAATGGCTAAAGAAAGTTTAGGTATGGAAGTATAGAAACAACTACAGCAAAAACAAATGCGCAAAAAGGGTACCATAATATGGTGACAAATTCCGCTACCTATCGCAAACATTAAAATGTAGATTATTTTGACTAACAAATTGCAACCAATTTGTTAGTATTTTTTTGCTGTTAGATAAAAGTTTTATACTTTTATCTTGTACTGCTATTTGCATAGAAAAATATTTGATTACAATAGCTATTGTAAGTGAGTGAATTTCATAACGGTGTGGTCTGCGGTGTCCGAGAAGAAGACATTGAAGAACCCACTATGTAGGAAATTCGTTATCTGGATAAGCTGGTAGGTGATATTTTAGGTTACTTTGTGAAATGTACTTAATGAGGTTGGTTCGAAATGTTTTATAATAGTGAAAAATAAGGGCCTCAATAATAGCATCAGTCTTTTGGATTGCTCTCTTTTTGCTGCGGGTATGGACGCAAAGACAGAAAAATTTATAAGAAAAACTGTTGAATAATATATCGTTTAATGATATATTATATTTAACGATATATCATTAAACGATATGCTTAGGGAGGTGAGGGAAGGATGGCTAGGAGTGATGCGTTGAAAAGTGGTGAGTTGACCGATAGTGCCTATTATATTTTGATGTCGTTGCTTGAGGCACGACATGGGTATTTAATTATGAAGTGGATTGAAGAGATAACGGATGGTCAGTTGTCCGTGGGCCCGGCCTCGCTGTATACGACCTTGAAAAAACTGTTGGATGGAGAATTCATAGAGGAACTGTCGGGTGCGGATGATGGCAAGCGGAAAACGTATGTGACGACGGAGAAAGGTTTGACCCTGTTGAAAAAAGAGGTGGAACGCCGGCGGGACATGGTTCTACATGCGGAGACAGTGCTTGCAGAATTACAAGGAGGAGAATAGAAATGCGGAAAACAAAGTATGTTTTGAACAGCGGTTTGGCTTTTTCGGAGTCAGGAGATTTAGCGAAATTGAGCAAATTGGCAAAGAAAGGCTGGTTGTTAGAAGGTATTAGCTATGGCGGTTTTTGTTTTAGGCTTGTACGCACAGAGCCTGCCGATGTAGAGTACAGTCTCGATTACCGTGCAAATGTCAGCGAGGATTACTTTGAGTTGTTTGAAGCGGCAGGTTGGTCCCATGTCGTGTCGGTGGAAAATATCCATATTTTCCGGGCACCGACTGGTACGAAAGCGATTTATTCGGATGAAGAAACAATGACGGAAAAGTATGATGAGCAGCGGCGTTTATTTGGGAAGTATGCAGTTTGGGCACTCGTGCCAGTGGTGTTGCTGTTCTTAGTGCTAATGATTTGGGATGCCGGGAGTGGCGGGGTCTGGTGGAACGTCATGCTTGGTCTATTTATGATAGCAGCGGTTGCGCTCGTTTTTACAGGCATGCCGTATTTGGCATTTATGTATCGGTTGTGGAAGCTGCAAAAATAGTGTTTATGACTGAAGGGAGTTTTGGCCAATTGATTTAATGCCAGAGAGTTTAATAAAAGCCAAAGCAGAATAGTTTTATTTTTAGGTGTTTTTTTCTGGAGAAGGTACTATTGAATGGCAGACTGTGAAATATTTTTGTGAAACAAGAAAATTTGGTTGTACTATGAACTTTTTTAACATATTGAAACTTTTTTGACCCTAATTCGTATATTTGTTCAATAGGAGTGAAGTAGGTTGCTAATAGTAATTTCATTGATGTTCCTATCTTTATTAGTACTTGGCTGCTCTACGGGTTCTGAGGAATCAAATTTAGAAGAAGTAAGTGGTGACGTAATAGAACGAATAGTTCAAGGAGACTATGAAATAGTTTATCAACAAATTTTCACTGAAGATTTGAAAGATTCATTGCCGTTTAATGACTTTAAACAAATGTGGCAAGTACGGGTGGATTCGAGTGGGGAATATATTGGTATGGGTTCGTTAGAGGTTTCCCAAAGGGGAGAAACGTATTATGTAGCGAAAACAGAATTAGAATACACCAATCTTATTTTTCCCGTACGAATGATTTTTAACGGGGACAATCAGTTAGTGAGTATCCATCTGGGGGAGGCGCTCGTCAATTATAATATTCCTGAAACAGTTATCGAAGAAGAAGTAGTTGTTGGAAAAGGAACAGCATATGAGCTTGGCGGAACATTGACATTACCAAAACAGTTCGAGGAACCGCTGCCTGCTGTTGTTTTGGTACATGGTTCTGTTACTAGCTGAATTGGTTAAGCCAGTACTTGTTTTGCAGGGGGAGGATGATTTTCAAGTTTCGATGGAAAAAGACTTTGCAATGTACGACGAATTACTGAAAGGTCATGAAAAAGCCACTTTAATTAGTTATCCGGGTTTAAATCATTTATTTATACATTATGATGGAGAGGATAAAGGTACGGTCGCTGAATATCATCACCCTGGTGTAGTTGATGAAAATGTTTTAAACGATGTGGTGAATTGGTTGTTAAAGCATGTACAATAAGAGATTGTGTTCAAATGGGTTAAAAACAGCCCATTTGATTAGACTAAATATAGATAAAATTATGTGAATTTGTAACTAGGGGGATTAGGAATGAAGAATGTTTTACTTATTGGCTTTGTTTCTGCTTTACTCATTCTTACTGGATGTAATGACGGAGAAGAACAAGAAATTGTGGATAAAGATGGTACACAAGAAAACGCTATTGGAGAAACTGATGGTGAGACAGAAGAGATTGACATGGATGAGGCAATTTCCATTGCTGAGAGCTTTATTGAACATTTATCACAAGGAGAATTTGAGGAGGCGGCAGAGTTTTTTAACGAAACAATGGCTGCTGAAATCGGTGCCAAGGAATTAGGAGAAATATGGGTAACACTAGAAAGTCAGATTGGCACATCTGTTGACCAGGATTTCAATTCTACTCAAGAAGTAGAAGAGTATCTAGTTGTATTAATTAATGGTTTATTTGAAGGGGCAGATGTATTGTTTACGGTCACCATTAGTTCCAATTATCAAATTGCTGGATTTTTTGTTCAGTAAAGCAGGGGGGGAGACAGGGCATGGTGCTTCCTTTTAAGCAATCATGTGATAGTGAAACAAAAAAATAGTAAAAAGGCTCGGTTTGCAGATGTGTAAACAGAGCTTTTTTTGTTTTTTAATTATGACATATTAAGTTGCAAATACAGAAACAAATTAGTTTCCATTTTCATTTGTAACTTACAATTATGCGATAATTACGAAACCAGATAATAATATGGATGCCCTATTATTCTTTTGGTAATTGACTGAATATATCGGGTGCTGATATAATAAGTATATCGTGAGACGATATATCGTAAGTCGATAAGGTTAACCATATTTTGTATGACAAAATAATACCTATTTTCCTGATTACTGTGATGTAAAGGGATAAAAAGCGAGTTTTACCAACTATACTATCTAATACAAAAAGGAGTTAAAAATGGGGACAAACAAAGACCATATACCTTTAACAGAAGCCATTTACTATATTTTATTGGCGTTACATCAGCCAATGCACGGATACGGCATCATACAGTTTGTTAAAGAAATTAGCCAAGGTAGAGTCGAATTAGGACCCGGCACTCTTTATGGCGCCATTAAATCCTTGTTAGAAAAAGGCTGGATCAAGCCGATCAATCTAAGCAAGGAGAGTAGGCGAAAGGAATACGAAATTACGGAAACTGGCAGAGAAATTGTTGAATTAGAGCTATCAAGACTGACAGAGCTCGTCACAAATGGAAACAAAATGATAAAAGAGAAGAGGGATGACAGTGAAAATTAGGAAGGTTTTTTTAAACTTTGAAAAAGAAGAAAAATGGCTGAATGAAATGGCTGCTAAGGGAATGCATTTTATTGGATATACCTTTTGTACGTACTATTTTGAAAAAGGGGAGCCAGGAGAATATAATTATAGGATCCAACTATTAGATCAAGCACCAGACCATTCCGAAGTACAGGAGTATTTGGAGTTCATGAAAGATAGTGGGGTGGAGTGTGTGGCCACGTATGTACGCTGGGCCTATTTTCGCAAAAAGTCAGAAGAAGGTACGTTTGAAATCTATTCCGATATCGAATCGAAAATAAAGCACTTTAAAAAGATCGCTTGGTTAATGGGTAGTCTCGCTCTCCTTAATGTTTTCATTGCTTTATTAAATACAATGTTATCAACTATCTCCACTTATAATTTATATTTTTCTTTCATCAGTTGGCTTACAGTCCTTATCTTACTACCTATTACATTCGGTTATATTAGAAGAATTAAGCAGCTTAGAAGAGAGCAAGAATTTTAGTATTGAAAAAAGTGTTTAAAGCTTTTAAAACAAAAGAATGGCCATCAAGTACAGCCTATGGATTTGATCCGACATGGTTGATCATTGCCGCTGCTGCCGCAGCAAATTTCCAGAGTGCGGAGCAGACCGTTGGTACAAGTGGAAGCACAGGTGGGTTTACTGGGGGAGGAGCAGGTACCTGAGGCGGTGGTGGTGGATCAGGTGCTTTTTAATAGAGTCGCAATTCAAGGCTTAACAGCGCTTTCCTTAAGAATGGAAAGCGCTGTTTTGATTGAACGGAAAGTAGTAATCCAATAATATCTAAAATAACGAGTCCCTATTTTTTTATTTTATACTTTGCAATCGGTAATTCAAATGTTATAGTGTGTATATAGATATAAACACCATAACACTAGGGGGACATTTACAAATGAATTTATTAGATACTTTATGGGCATATATTCTTGTCTTTATACTGGCGGCTGTTCCGTTTTTTGAGGCGTACGGTGTGATTCCACTGGCGATGATTGCTGGTTTATCTCCAGTACCAGTCATCATTCTAGGTTTAGTGGGGAATATTGTAACGGTTTTATTCGTCATCATTTTTGTTAATAAAATTAAAGAATGGAGACAAAAGCGAAAAAGTGGAGAAGAAGAGAAGGCACCTGGGAAACGTACACTGCGAGCACAGAAGCTTTGGAAGAAATATGGTTTACCAGGATTAGCATTAATTGGTCCGTTATTTGTAGGGAGTCATCTAACGGCCTTTATGAGCGTAACATTAGGCGGCACGAAAAAGAAAACAGCTTATTGGATGATTGCAAGTATTGTTATTTGGAGTATAGTTTTTGTCATCCTAGTTTATTTAGGTATTGATTTCTTCGGTCATGGGGAGCGGAACTTTTTTGAATAAAAGGAGAGATGACGATGTTTCAACAGGCTTTTTGGTTAGCTAAAAAGGAATTAAAATCGCAATGGATAGGGATTGCTTTGACGTTAGTCGTAACGATATTCTTTGCGCTCTTAACAGCTACTCTTCTTGATCAATCGGTAAGAAAGCTGTTTGGGTCAGAAACTACATTTTATAATCATACGCTACTAGATATAATTTTTATCGTGCTAACGCCATCGTTCGCAGCAATATTTATGTCGAGACCATATTTAAATATTCAAGCAATCAAGGACGATCCGTTTAGTAAAAGAATGGCCTTATTTCGATCTTTACCAATTCCGCTCACTGCGTTATCGTTAAGTCGAACATTAATCATGGTAATGACACTGATCATTATGTCATTGGGGTTTTACATTACAGTAACCTTTGCTTTGCCTGATCATTTCTTTCAATTTCTCACACCGAGGGAGTATTTGATATTTATTTTATTTTGGTTTGGTTATGCATTAGTGGTCGGAGGAATAAATCCGTTTATAGAATATGGAACAAACGGTAAAGTATTGCATATTGTTCCGTGGGTTTTTATCGTCGGTTTTCTCATCACTGTCTTTATTTTTTACAATCTCGTCGGTCAAGGTATCGTAGAAACGGTTTTAATACTGATTAAAAATCATGGTTGGCCATTAGCTGTTCTTTCTTTATTTGTCGGTGTCATAGGAAGTTATGTGTGGAATAAGTTGCTGACCATTAGACTAGCAAGAAGAGATTATTTGTAATGAAGGGAGGAGGAAGAGATGAAGCTACCGATTCGTGTCTCGGAGGAAAGCAGGGAGCCGATCTATCATCAAATAGAAACACAAGTTAAAGCATTAATTGTCGGTGGTCATCTTCCACCGGGAACACCTCTCCCTTCCATTCGAGCGCTTGCCAGTGAGTTGACGTGCAGTGTGATTACAACACGAAGGGCTTACCAAAATTTAGAAAGTAGTGGCTATATCAAAACAGTTCAAGGAAAAGGGACATTTGTTCGAGAGATTGAGACACTACAAAAGGAAGAAGCAAAGCAAAAAGTTGTATATGATGCTTTTCAAAAAGCGATCGAACAAGGGAAGCAGGTCGGTTGTTCGAAAGGTGATTTATTGACGATTTTTAACGAAGTCATCAAGCGAAATTTTGATAATTAAGTAAATGGGGGATGGACATGGTTACCTCAATTGTAGATATAAAGGGATTGACGAAACATTATAAAAAGTTTTCTTTAGGCCCAATTGATTTTGAAGTCGAAACAGGAACAGCAGTAGCATTAGTTGGGACAAATGGCTCTGGTAAAAGTACTTTTTTTAGATTGATCATGAACCTACTTCAATCAGATGGTGGCTCTATTAATATCTTTGATCAGGATCTTACTGAGAAAGAAACAGAAATAAAGAAAAGCGTCGGCTATGTGGGTGATTTGCTTGAACCATTTAGTTATTTAACAGTAAAGGAGCTTTCCTCACTCATTTCTTACTGGTATCCAAGTTGGGACGATAAACGGTACACACAATTAATTGAGAGGTATCATATCGATGAAGGTCAAAAGTATGGAAAATGCTCAAAAGGAACGAAGAAGAAAGTTGAATTTATCTTTGCTCTTTGCCATAAACCAATGCTTTTGTTATTAGATGAACCATCAGCAGGTGTTGATATTATTTCACAACGGAAAATGAAAGAAGATCTTTTGAATTATATGGAAGATGGTAAAAGAAGTATTGTCCTAGCTACCCATAACATCGATGAAGTTAAGCAATTGTGTGATTACATTACAATTTTGGAAGAAGGAAAGATCATACACTCATTTGAAAAAGATGAGCTTCATGAGAAATGGGCACGGTTGTGGGTATCACATGTTTCAGAAGTGTTGAACAATCATTCAAATGTTATAAAGGTAGAAGAAAGCCCTTTACAATTGGTTACGGATGATTTACCAGTCATCGAAAAAGAGTTAGAAAAAGAAGGAATCACCATTAAGCATATCAACCGTTTATCACTCGAAGAAGTCATTGAACATATGATTGGTCAGGGATAAAAGTAAATGAAACTTCGCTCTTATTTCAATCGTATATGAAGAAAGATTTTTTCGGGGAGGAAATGTTTCATGCTGTGGGATAAACCGAAATGTACATTTTGTGAAAAAGAAATAAAAGGGGATGACGTTGCCATTGAAAGCGAGGAGAAAAAATGAGCGTTCTAGAAGTAAAGAATTTAAAAAAATCATTTGGTACCATTCATGCTGTCCAAGACATAAGTTTCACAGTCGATACTGGAGAAGTATTCACAATCATTGGTCCAAACGGAGCAGGGAAGACAACCACTTTGGAAATGATTGAAGGCTTAGTTCCACCTGATCAAGGAGATATAAAGTTTGGTGAATTAAATTGGGATAAACATTCCAATGCGATTAAACAGAAAATTGGTATACAACCTCAATCTAGTGCCATGTTTGACTTATTAACACCTGAAGAAAACATCACCCTTTTTGCCTCGTTTTATGAAAAAGCTCGTTCTACTGATGAGATTCTTCAGTTGGTGAACCTAACTGATCATCGTAATAATCATGTGAAAAAATTATCCGGTGGGCAACGTCAACGACTAGCAATTGGACTTGCGATGGTTAGTGATCCAGAAATTATCTTCCTAGATGAGCCAACCACTGGGCTGGATCCGCAAGCCCGTCGTAACATTTGGGATATCATCTTACAGCTAAAACAACTAGGTAAAACAACGATATTGACCACTCATTACATGGAAGAAGCCGAAAAATTAAGTGACAGAGTTTGTATCATTGACCAAGGAAAAATCGTTACATTAGATACCCCTTCTGCACTTATTGAAAAGTTAACTGACGAACGAGAAGTGCGATTATCTTTCCTTGATGGCGAAGATGCTGCAGAGGATGCAAATCATTTCTCTAAAAATCTTACATCCGTTATTCGAACAGAGCGAGAAGAAACATTATTAAAACTATGGACAACAAACCCTGAGGATACGTTGTATGACCTATTTGGATTTACGAAAGAAAAAAACTATCAAGTAGAGCAAGTCTCCATTCGTGAAATGAGTTTGGAAGATGTCTTTATTGCGTTTACTGGGAAGGAATGGAGGGATTAAATTGAATAAAATGAAACAATTTAAACAATTGTTCATTGCTCAATTGAAATTAACATTTCGTGAAAAACAAGCTTGGTTTTGGGGAATATTTTTTCCTGTGATCTTAATGTCTATCTTTATGGTTATTTTTAGTGGCAGTTCAGAAACTGAATTTTCTGCAAATGTTGCTATCGTAGATGAAAATCCAAATGAAACATCGGAAATGTTTTACAATCAATTAAAACAATTGCCTGTTCTAGAAATGGAAACGATTGAACCAGTAACTAGAGAAGAAGCAGAAAAACTTGTAGAAAATCAGGATGTGCATGCTGCTATTGTCTTACCCGAGTCAGCAGAAGCAACTTCTATTCACCTAATCGTAAACAAAGAAAATGAACAAGGTGTGACAGCACAAGCTTTATCTGGAATTCTAGAGCAATTTATTCAACAGGCGAATTTACATGCGGTTGGTGCAACCCCTATATATGAATTACAATTTGAGTCGATTACTTCTGGGAGTAACGAATTAAGTTATACTGACTTTCTTCTCACTGGTATGATTGCTTTAGCCATAGCACAAGGTGGTATGTTTGGGATGATTGACCTAGTAGAAATGCGTCGCAAAGGGTTAATAAAAAGGTTGCGCATGACGCCAGCTAATATGAATCTTTTTGGTTTAAGTGATATGGTGATGCGGTTATTATTTAGCATCGTTCAAATTATTTTGCTGAGCTTGATTGGCGTTCTTATATTTGGGGCTAACTTATATATTAACTTTCCAAGCCTTATTATTGTCTTCTTATTAGGTGCTCTTTCTTTTAATGCTTTAGGATACTTTTTCTCTTCGTTTAGTAAAACATCTGAGGCTTATATGGGAGTCGCAAACATTGTTAGTTTTGTCATGATGTTTTTGAGCGGTGTGTTCTTTCCGATTGAAACGATGCCTGAATGGATTCAGCCAGTATCATATGTCCTGCCACTCACCTACTTTGTTGAGGGCTTAAGAGAAAGTATGATTTATTCCACAAGTATATTCTCGGCTTCGCTTTGGTCTGGAATTGGGGTTATGGTCTTGTGGGGTGTAATTACATTTTTCATTGGTTCGCTTTTGTATAAAAGAAGTTCGATCGTTGCAACGAGATGAGGTAGTCCAAGTGGGTATTTTCAATTCAGATCGCCCTAAAATTTCAATTAAAAAATTAAAGAAGTCAGTGTTCGAACAACTTCTATCCATAGTAAGTATCTTGTTATTCATCGGGAGTGTAGTTTTTCTTGTAGTGATGTGGAGTGAATTGCCAGTTCAAGTTCCTGGCCATTTTGGCATCACTGGTGAGGTGACCCGATATGGCTCCAGATGGGAGTTGGTAGTCTTACTAATTGTCGGAGCAGGTCTTTATCTACTAATGCATGTTCTTGAGAAATACCCTCATTTACATAACTATCCAATCGAAATTACTGAATCAAATGCAGAAGAAGCATACCGTATTTCTCGTTCGCTGATAGTATATATAAAGAACATTATCCTGATTTTGTTTGCACTTATGATGATTAATAGCATGATAATAGCTTTGGGATGGGGAGAAGTTATCGGGTTCGTTCTTTTACCATTGGTCTTTTTGGGCACAGGTTTACCGATTATTAGAGCTATAGTGAAGTTGATGAAATTAAACTCTTGAGGTAGTTATAAAATGTGAACTTCAACTATTGAAGCAGTTTAGCATATAAAAGAAACTTAATTCGTAATTATTCGTCTAATATTAAAAGGGGGGATTTTATGAAGAGATTTTTTTGTTTGCTATTCTGTGTGGCATTGAGTTTAACACTTTTATCAGGATGCGGAAGTTCTAGTAATAGCCCTAAAGGAACTGATTGGAAACCTACGATGTATGAAACTGTCAACAACCTTGATGGAGTATCGATGATTGTAAAGGAAGGTACGGTATCTTCTACTGGATTGACTGTAATATTTGAGAATAACTCTGACAAGCAATGTATCTATGGTGAATATTTTTTGTTGGAAAAGAAAATCGAAGGTAGATGGTATGAAGTCCCAATTGTCCTAGATGGTAACTATGGGTTTAATGATATTGGCTACGAATTGGCCCCTTCAGATGCTAGAGAGTGGGAAGTTGATTGGGAATGGCTCTATGGAAGCCTGGATACTGGTGATTACCGTATAGTGAAAGATATACTCGATTTTAGAGAAACAGGGGACTTTGATAGGCACTATTTGACAGCAGAGTTCACGACTGAATAGTAAAACAAAATTAGTTATTTAACGAAGGTAGTGAACGGATGTACTTAAAGTTAAGAAAGCATTAGTTCAGGAGCTGTTGCAATGGCAGTTCCTGCTGTTGTTGAAGTAGCGAACAAGGTTGTTCACTAGGGACATACACCATTTTACAGACTGTATTTCTATTGAAAACAACATAAGAAGTATGTTAAATTGGATACAAAAGTCAGTAGGAGGGGAAATATTGAAAGCAGAAAAAAGCTTAAAAGTTTGTGAAAAAGGACATAAGTATTACAAAAGTAGTGACTGTCCAAGTTGCCCTACTTGTAATAAAGAAAATAAACCTGATAGTGGCTTTCTGTCGAAACTAAGTTCACCTGCTAGAAGTGCCTTAGTTCACGAAGGGATTGATACTTTACAAAAACTCTCTAATTACACCGAAAAAGAAATTTTAAAAATCCACGGTATTGGGCCAGCGTCCTTGCCAACTATGAGATCTTCATTAGAAGAGGCTGATTTATCATTTAAAGAATAATAATATGATTTCCTATTAACAGTGACATTGTATGTGAAATAGCGTACTTATAGTAACGAAAACATTAGTAAGATTATGAGGTCCAGTTAAATGATGTAGCAATTTTGGGTAGACAATTGACAAAAGACGTGTATTCACGTCTTTTGTCAATTAATACAATACAATATTCTTCTTTTATTCGTCAGATGTAAATATCAATACTTCTTTACTGCTTTGGTTATTTACTGTCCAGACAATATCCATTTCAAAGTCATAACCGTCTTCATGAGCATGAATAAATCTGTGATTTTTGTAAGGTGGATATTCTATTACATTGTTTTCAGGTAACCTATCTCCGCTAGTTAATGCGTCAAGCGCCTCGAGCCAAGGAGTTTCAAGTCTTGTTTGGACTAGCGACACTTCTTCATCACCTAAATATTCTAAAGTAATATATACTTCTTCGTAAATATCACCTGATACCTGCTTAATGACTAGTTCACCATTCCAATTTTCTGTTTCACCATGAAATGTAATTGTTTGCAATCGATCATTTGAGCAAGCAGAAAGCAGTGTTACAAATAAAATCATTAGCATTAAAAGTTGTTTCATGAGTATCCCCCTCGTATTTAAAAATTAATATTTAGCTAGCTTATAATATAAGTCTACCATATACTTGGTAAATAAATGGGAAAAAGTAAATATAAATGGTTTGTTAGAAAAGTCGTAGCGTATAAAGCGATTTGGAGAAAAAAAACAAAAGTTTATTTTGTAAGAAGATGTCGCTACGAATGCGATACTATGAGCAGTGACGCTTAAATTTATGTATAAAATAACGAGTGGAGGTGGTTTCAGTGCCTAAATGGTTTTTACCTATGTTTGCGGGTGTAGTCTTAATTCCAATTGGTGCTACTGCGATTAAAATACTTTTTGACTATTTTTTAGGAGATTTTTTAAGTTTTTCTTATTATGTGCCTACATTTTTAGGTTTTGCGGCTGGCGGGATCATTATTGGTTTTACACTATATCAGGTTAGGAAGCTTAATGACAGAGAAAAACAAAGCAAAGATTATAATTGGTCAACTGATGATTACAGCCATTTAAATGTACCACATCTGCGATAGTATTTACCATCAAATGACAAGAAGTATACCAAAGAATTACAGGTCTTTTACCACTGGCATCCTACGGATTATGGGGTAACCCTTGTATTACATAGTAGACTCATATTGTGCAACAATGATCAGGAGTAAATTATATTTCTGTAATTCGAAAGATAAACAAAGGGTGTTCGCATTAAGTAGTTAAGCCTTTGTTGAGCTAACAGAAGCAATAGTTATGTAAGCTGTAATTGCTGTTGCGGTGCTAACAAAGCAGAATAGTGAAAATGATACTATAATATGAAGGTGAAAATATAGTTTAATTTTTGGGGGGCATATGAAAAAAATAATAAAAATTATTAGTATTGCAATCGTGTTATTGATAGCTGTTAGTTATTCGCTAAATGAGTTATCTCAATCAAGAACGTTCCAATTTTTTGGTGGTTTAGTTAATAGTGTCGAAACAAACGAGAAAGTCGTAGCCTTAACATTTGATGATGGTCCAGGGGTAAATACACATGAAATCTTAGATATTTTAAGAAAACATGATGTGAAAGGTACTTTCTACTTAACAGGGTATGAAATCGAGAAATATTTCGACGACGCGATTCAAATTGTGCAAGAAGGACACGAAATTGGAAATCACTCCTATTCACATGAAAGAATGGTTTTTAAATCTCCATCCTTTATTAAAGATGAAATAGATAAAACGGATGAATTAATACGGCAAATCGGTTATGAGGGAGAAATCACTTTCCGTCCACCTTACGGAAAAAGGTTAGTTTTGTTACCATATTATCTATCTAAGGATGATAGGTATACCATTTACATGAATATAGAACCTGATTCTTATCCCGAAATTGCGGCTGATGCAGATAAAATTGTACATCATGTTGTAGAAAATATAAGACCAGGTTCAATTATTTTATTGCATGTCATGTATGAAAGTAGGAGAGAATCACTCTATTCAGTAGAAGGTATTATTACCTCGTTAAAAGAACAAGGATATACATTTGTCAAAATTTCGGAATTATTAGAATATGGAAATTAAGAATGGTATTAACAATATTCTTCAACAAAAATTTGTAATGATGATGATCTTGGTTACTTTTCTAACCAGGTTCTTTTATTTGGTTAAAAATACTTCCATTTTCATTTGGTATAAAATGTTAAAATTCACTTATTCAAGTAACGAGTGTCCATGTTGTCCTACTTGTGATAAAGAGTTGGAGTTATAATCATATAAATTAAATTGAATGAAGAAAGCCTCTCGTCGAAGTAGCAGAGAAATTTGTAAAAATAGCGACAAGGATCTTGTGGCTGTTTCTTTTTGTAAATTTTAAAATAGATGTCATCAACAAGTTAAAAAAAGGTCGAATAATGTCTTTTTTTATGGAAACTCACATAAGAATTGGTATATAATTATAACAAAGATAATTTTATACAGTTTATAAATTAATAAATTTCATAATTCAATATAATCTCCATTTAATAACTATATGTAGTTGAGAAAAACTGCTCGTAAATAATATTAATTGGTATGGCTCGATTTTGGTAATAATGATTTAACTCTACTGCTTGAGGATTTAACATTGAAAAATAGTTGATGAGGAGGTTGTAAAATTGAAAAAGTTAAATACTATGGAACTTCTCCAATACTCAAAGATGGCGCTAAGTGATATTTCCGATGAATTCCAGGTAGGAATTTGGAGTGTTTGTTTACAAACGAATTCAATTATTGAGTTTTCTGATGCACTTGAAAAAATTTACGAAGAACCAAAGAGAATATTTGAGGAAGATATTCATATATGGCGTGATTTTATTCATGATAAGGATTATGAGGAGGTCATAAAATCCCAAAAAGATTTGAAAAAAGGCAAGATGGTCAAAAATAAATATCGAATAAAAGTTAGAAGCGGAAAAGTTAAATGTGTTTATGTTAGCTTGTTACCGCATTTAAACAAAGACAGTGACCTTATTCGAATAGATGGTATTATTGTCGATATAACAAACTCTGAAAAAGCCATAATAAAAACAGAAAAAAAACTAGCGGATATAAAATATGCGATCGATCAAACAAATAATATCATGATCACAGACAAATATGGGGTGATGACTTATGTTAATGATTTTGTTTGCCAATCGTCAAAATATTCTCGAGAAGAGCTTTTGGGGAAAACTCCCAAAATGCTAAAATCTGGAGTTCATTCTAAAGAGTTTTATAAAAATCTTTGGGATACGATTAATAGCGGTAATATTTGGAAAGGGGAAATATGTAATCGCACCAAAGATGGTAGTTTGTACTGGACAAAAGGGACGATTGTTCCTTTCATAGATGATGACGGAAAACCTTATCAATTTGTCTCGATTAGAAACGATGTGACAGAGCAAAAAAAGCTAGAACATGAAATTTTATTAAACCGTCAACAAATTGAATATATTGCTTACCATGATTATTTAACGGACCTAACGAATCGAAGGTACTTTGAGGAAAATGTAGAAAAGAAAATTGCCAAATCAGAAGCGAAATCTAAAATGGCCGTAATTGTATTAGATTTAGATCGATTTAAATATGTCAATGATACGCTAGGTCATTGTACAGGAGATCAGTTACTTAAACAAATTGGCGATCGTTTAAGAAATATTTTAACCGAAGGGGTATCGGTATCAAGAATTGGTGGCGATGAATTTGGGATTATTGTCAATAATGAAGTGATTTTAAGCGATTTACCATCATTTTTAAAACAGCTCTTGCGAATGTTTGAAGAACCATTTTTAGTAGATGATTTGGAATTGTTTTTCACTACAAGCATGGGGGTTAGTATATACCCTACTTGTGGTAATGATGTTAAAACACTCCTTAAAAATGCAAATATTGCCTTATATCGTGTGAAGGATGAGGGCAGAAATAACTATCAATTTTTTGATCCGACATTAGATGTCGATAACTATAAAAAGTTTTCAATCGCTAACGACTTACGAAAAGCGATAAAAAACGACGAGTTCTCCATACATTATCAACCGAAAGTGAATATACAAAATAATCAAATCATCGGTGCAGAAGCATTAATCCGCTGGAACCATCCAGTTTGGGGGAATGTACCACCAATAGAGTTCATCACGATTGCCGAAGAAACATGGTTTATTAATGAACTCGGTCATTGGGTGTTCGAGTCTGTATGTCAACAATTAAAGTTATGGGAAAAAGAACGCGTTCCACAAATACCGATCGCTATTAACTTTTCTCCAATACAATTTTTACAACAAAATTTAGTTGAAAATTTGATAACGGTCATTAATAAATATGATATAGATCCACAATTAATTGAAGTAGAAGTAACCGAAACGGCGCTCTTAAATAATGAACAACAAGTTCATTCAATCATAGAGGAAATGAGAGAATTGGGGATAAAAGTAGCGCTTGATGACTTTGGGACAGGCTATTCGTCTTTAGTTTACTTGAAAAAGTTTAAAATTGATGCGTTAAAGGTAGATCAATATTTTTTAAAAAATATCACAATTGAGAAAAATAGCCAACAAATATTAGACGCGGTAGTTAAGCTAGCACATAGTTTAAATATGACTGTTGTTGTTGAAGGTGTGGAAACAAATGAGCAACTTGAGTTAATTTATCAATATAAAGACCTTATCGTGCAAGGTTATTTATTTAGTAAACCTATACCTGCGATAGAGTTGGTCGATTTATTGAGAAATGGCCAATGTTTCCCTAAGGAGGTAAAAGGAAGCGAATCAATAAGAGAGAAGCGTCGTTTTTTTCGTGTCCCTTTTAAAACGCCGATAGAAGGGGAAATGACGGTATTACAAATCGGTTCAAAACCGTTACAACTAGGATTCACTAAAATTTTAATTGAAAATATTGGTGCAGGAGGTCTTTGTTATAGTTCTCATATTAACCTTCCAGTTCGTAAATATTTGTTGTTAAAAGTAAAATTTAAAGTTTTAGGAACGGATCTAGCACTAAAGGCAAAAATTAGTTGGAGTCAATCTATAGAGGGATTTTACCAATACGGAATTGAATTTATAATGACTGAAAGAGAAAAAGCAGATTTAATATATCTTTTAAATCAATTACAAATTTCGTTAAAACGCAATCCAACCCCACCTGAGAGTAATACTATTTCTATAAGTAAAAATGCATATTTAAAACGGTTATTAAAAGGGAATTAAACTGTATAGGTTATAAGAAAATAAATACAATATTAATACTTTATGTGAAAATGAAACAACGGTTTAATTAATGAAAGGCGGTGTTTATCATGCCTAATCAAGAAAAACAACTTTTACAACTAATTAAAGAAATGGAACTATCGACGCGAAACGAAGAAATTAATGAAAAAATTAGTAAGCAGCCATATCCCCTTGAAGTCGAGTATGAAGTGCCGCCAAATGAAAACGACGGCTATATTGAAGTCCGCGACAATGAACTTTTTATCATTAATTCAACGGAGAATGGTGCTCAACCTATTTTAAAGTTTAACCCTAACATAAGAGTAACAATTAATGGCTTTCCACAAAGAAAAGATACACCTGTATTTGAAAATGATACAATTGAATTTCAACCGATCATTCCAGAATTATATTCGATATCTCTAAGTGATGATCATATGGTTTGTTACGTGCAATTAAACAAAGAATTGTTTCAACAATACCTTTTGAAGAATAAGAAGCGATCGCTCTTATTTATGATAGAGCTAGAAGCCATTCCTAAAACCGTTAATATCAATGAAATTTGTAATCAAATTATAGAAGACCTTATGAAAAAAGGAATTCAAGTACAAATAAACACGACGAGGATCATACAAGAATTAAATGAACCGACATTTCAACGACTGATCGTTGCCGAAGGGTTGCCTATTATTCCTTCGAGAGATGCGAAACTAGAAACGTATTTTCGAATGGTTCCTACTGAGATTTTCGATGAAGTGAACGGAAAAATCAACTATAAAGACCGGTTGAAAATTCCTTCAGTACAAGCTGGTGAGGTAATTGCTCAATATTATCCTCCGAAAGAAGGGAAAAGCGGTTTCACCGTTTTAGGTAAACAGCTCCTCCCCAAGCCGCCAAAACTTATCGAGTTAAGAGCTAAATCTAGAGTGAAGATTACTGATGATGGAAAATGTATTGCAATTCAAAGTGGTCGACCTTCTGTAACAGGAAATTATATAAAGTATATCGACATTTTAGAAACATATGTAATCGATAGTGATGTTGACATTCAAACGGGAAATATTTATTTTACGGGGGATGTCATTATCAAAGGTGATGTTAAAGATGATATGCAAGTAGAGGCGTCTGGAAGTATATATATATATGGAAATGTATACCATTCTCGAATTACTGCTTTACAAAATGTTTTTATTGCAGGAACAGTCATGAATAGTAACATTTCCGCTGGTCAACAAAGTATTCTTTTTAGTAGAGTTTATAAGTTAGTTCAAGATTTACAAATTTCTTTTCAAAAATTAACATACGCATACCATCAACTTGAAAAAACAATGGAAGAGAAAAACTTGAACTTTGATTTTGGCTATATATTATTCATACTAGTTGATACGAAGTATAAAAACATTATAAAACATGTGCAAGAAATTTATTCTATTTTAGCAAAACAACTTGATCGTCGGATGAGTCCAACGATACACTTTAGAATCATTTTGAATTCGTTGGCACAATTTAAAGATCGTGAATCTGTGAGGAAAATCGAATCTATTGGTCCACTTACAAGTATTCAACTAGCTTTGAAAGAGTTAGTCATTCAAATTGAATCATTAATTCTTGAAGAGAGTAGTGTGCAATTCAAATCTAGCAATTTATCAATGATCAAAACAAATGGTAATATTATCGTTAAAGGCAGCGGAGTTGTACAAACGGATATGTTCTCTGGAAAAGATATTGTTTTCAAAAAGGCTGATTCCGTCATTCGTGGTGGTAAGGTTGAAGCATTAAAGTCAATTAGAGCAAGTATCGTGGGTACTGATACAGGACAAGCCCCTAATTTATATGCTGGCGAATTGATTTCAATGAAAACGGTTTATCAATGTAAACTTAGATTTCCAGGTAAAATATTCAACTTCGATGAATTCAAAGAAAACTTAACTTTAGCTTACGATAAATCAAACGATGAGGTTAAAGATATCTCAGTAAATTTGGAGCAGGAGGATGTTTATTTATAGGGCTGCACAAAAAGTACTATTCTTTTTTGAATTTATAAGACCCGTATATACAGGAGATACAATTATTTGTGAAGTGAGGAGTTAGCCATTTACTATTTAAAAGGGATATAAACTAGCTATTATTAAGTTAAGAACCCCACAATCGTTGAGTTCAATTCCGCTGTGAAACACGATTGTGGAATAAGATTTTTCGGGGAGTGCCACAGGCAAGTCACATTAGTTCCTTGCAAGACCTCTTTTAAATGCTTCAAGATGATTTAGTGAAGCATTGCGCAGTTGAGAAAAAACGAATCGAACACCATTAGGTATATTTAGAGATAGAAACCTTTCATACATTGAGATATTGTCAATTTCGGCTTGAACGCCCTCAGCGTAGGCTGCTTTTATACTTTCTGGTGTCGTCACGAATTGCTGCGACTTATCTTCAGGTATTGGTACTTGATATCGTGTAAAAAGAGGTAATAATGCATTAATGTGTCTTAATTCTGCTTCTTTGATTCGTGCGAATGTACGTATATTGCCAAAGGTTCTTAAAATATTATCATATCTTGCTTGGGCCAAATATTCGTCTTGTAAAGCATAAGTTAACATTTGAGGTAAAGTAAATGTGGCAGCACTTAATGCACCCGTTGCACCGTAATCTTCAGTTTGCCGATGGGTGCCGTTTACCATCGGAATTTTTGAAAGAAAAAACAAAAACCATACAGCGTGATTTTGTTCATCTGATGCTGCACGTTTAAACCGATCTTTGATGTAGGCGTCCTGTGCTTGATCTGCGATATCTAAATAAAAATCAGTAGCTTCCTGCTCGTCTTTAAAAGCGAACTCGATCCCTTGACGAAATTTGTCTGGACAATCCTCGATAATTTGATAAGATGGCTGCTTGCCTGTTAAATGAGTATATATACGACTGAACTCCTCCATGTGGCGTTTTTCATCGTTTAAAATCTCAAGTATTATATTTCTTTCATCTTCTGAAGGAGCCATATTAGCTAACTTCCCATAACAATCAACCGCGCTAAACTCAGCGTTTATGGCTTTTTGAATATCGTCTATAAGTTGAGTATCGTTTGGAATTCGCTGATGATCATTATAGTTTGAGTTATAGTTATAAAAATAATGATTTGAATACATTTAAATGTCCTCCTTTTAATAAACTATCAACTTATCTTATGCACTTTATATAGGTAAGTGTGCCGATAAATTATTAGGAGGGAAAACCTTATTGAAGCTTATTCACATCAACGGATGGTCTTGAAATCGCCAACCTTTATCAAATATGAAATTGAGAAAACGGATGAGTTAATACGAGGAATAGGTTATGAGGGAGAAATCACTTTTTTTGGTACGAGAGAAAGGTAAAAGGAGAAAATTATGACAATAATTGATAAACTGAATTTAAGTAAATATAAAAATATGGCTGTGCTTGATGAACCAAGTGATTATGATTTGTTTAAAGGATATAAGTCGGAATTATCAGGAGCCCATGACGCTATTTTTATTTTTGTCGAAACGATGGAACAAATGGTGAAGCAAACTCAAAAAGTGATCGACGGGGAACAATTACTAGAAAAAGGGTACTTGTTTTTTGCCTATCCGAAAAAAGGGAACAAGCGATATGATACGTTCATTCACAGAGATGAAATTTTTCCAGCAATGAAAATAGATGATGAAGGCTATGTAAAAAATAGCGATGTGAAATTTTCACGGATGGTAAGTATGGATGATGTATTCACTGTCGTTGGATTAAAGCATGAAAAGAAAAAAGTTAAAAAGTCATCTGCGACAAGCCAGTGTGTAGCTCACTACGAGGAAAATGTTAAAGATATAGAAGAGCTACTCGCTGATCATCCAAATGAACGAAAGTTTTATCAGGAACTAACACCAGGTTACCAAAGAGATTGGGCTCGTTATATTTTTTCTGCAAAGCAACAAAAAACTCGCGATAAACGCCAAGCACAAATGGTGGATATCTTATCACAAGGATATAAATCCATTGATTTGTATCGTCAAAAAAAATGATTAAATTAAAGAAACAGGAATTTTTAAAACAAAGGGGCTGTAACAGGCTCCTTTTGAAGGGGAAATGATTATGAAACATGTAGTAATTACCGGAAGTACAAGAGGGATCGGATTTGGATTAGCGATTGAATTTTTACGGGCAGGTTGCAAAGTAACGATTAATGGAAGGTCACAGGAAAGTGTTGATCAAGCGATAAATCGTTTAATAGACAATTGCTCAGGTACTGTTCAAGGTTTTGTAGCGGATGTAGAGAAACGGCAGGAATTAGAAAAACTTTGGACCGATGCAGAAAGACAATTTGGAAAAGTCGATATTTGGATAAATAATGCTGGGATTGACCAAGGACGTGACTATTTTTGGGAGTTGCAGGATGAGTAGTACGAACAAGTCATTCGCACTAATCTCTTAGGGACATTTCATGGGAGCCACGTCGCATTCAATCATATGTTAAAACATGGGGAGGGCCAAATTTTTAACATGGAAGGCTTCGGAAGTAACGGGATGATGCGAGAAAAGCTGACAATTTACGGGACATCCAAAAGTGCGATCAGTTATTTTACCCGTTCTTTAGCCATTGAGGCGAAAAATACAAATATCAAGGTAGGAACGATAAGTCCAGGAATGGTTGCGACGGATCTTATAAGACGGTCGCTTGATGAAAATAACAAAAAGATCTTTAACATCTTAGGAGACAAGGTCGAACCTGTCGCTCAATTTCTGACAGCGAAAATCCTAGCAAATCAGGTGAATGATGCGAAAATACAATGGCTGACGAAGCCGAAAATTATTTGGCGATTTGTTAGCTCCAGGTTTAATAAAAGGGATATTTTTAATGATTGAATTAAATGAAAGCATGAAAAAATTATTATTAATTATTTTATTGATATTGATAGTTGCAATTGGATTTATAGGAATTAGATTTGGAAGTGTCTTGTTTCAAGAAGAAAATACAACTGAGATTATTGCATCCATCACTAAATTAGAGTTTACAACTAATGATTACATCAAAGTTACAGAGACATCTCAACGAATAAGGTATGTTTCAAAGAATAAAAATGGTTCTCAAGAAAAAGTAATCAATGAATTTATGCAAGAAAATGGATGGCAGTTTAAAGACCAAGCGGGTTCTGGTTATATATTTGAGAAAGATGACGAGACCATAGTAGTTGAGGCAAGATTATTTACAAAAAACTATTTCCTTTGGAGTGTACCAAGAGAAGTATTCCACTAAAGAGAGCGATTCTTAAATAAAGGATCGCTTTTTCCTTTTAGAAGAGAACTATGATTATATTAAATACCGGGGAGTGACAGGCATAGCCCAAATATGCTAAAATAAAATAAAAATTCTGAATTATTTTAGTTTTAAAATGAACGAGCGAGCAGTCAGTTATTCGTATTTAAATTTAAGTTTGGATTTAGAATTACAGTACATTAGCTAGAGGGGGTTAGTTTTTGTTCCTTTAACTTTATAGAGGGAGGTATTTTATTGGAAAAAGATATAATTAAGCAAAAAGCGATTGAACAATTTACAAAAAATGCCGAGAAATACGTTTTAAGTAAATCACATGCAAAAGGAGAAGATCTATCTTTACTTGCAGATTGGTTACAGCCTCAAAGCAATTGGCTCGTACTAGATATTGCTACGGGCGGTGGGCATGTAGCAAAGACATTATCACCACATGTTAAACAGGTATTTGCAACTGATATAACAAAGGAAATGTTAGCTAATACTCAAAGACATTTAAATGAATATAATAATATTTTTTATATAATGGCTGATGCTGAGAATTTGCCTTTTCTTAATGATACTTTTGATGTCGTAACTTGCCGAATAGCGCCTCATCATTTCCCTAACACTAGTAATTTTATAAACGAGGTTACAAGAGTTTTAAAACGTAACGGCTTGTTTTTGATGATCGATAATGTTACTCCTAAAGAGAGAAATCTAGCAGAATTTATGAACAGGTTTGAAAAGCTACGAGATGAAAGTCATGCAAGATGTCTTTCTACCGAAGAGTGGAGAGAGCTGTTTTCTACCTCGAACTTGTTAGAGGTGAAATCTAATACTAGAAAAAAAACATATCCTTTTTCTAATTGGGTAGAGCGTACAGCAAATGATCAGCAGCAAATCAATAAAGTAATACAATTTATCCTAAATGCAAATCAGGAAACCAAATCTTATTTTAATGTAAAATCATTTAATAAAAAAATTCAGTCAATACAAGTAGATGAATGGATGGTTCTATGCAAAAAAGGTAACTAATTACAAATGATATTCGCTTAAGAAAAGTTAGCTTAATTATTAAGGATGTTCAAAAATATAAATGGTAGATGAATTATGAAGACTAGGGGGAATTTAATATGAAGAATGAATATGTGCTTTTATCCATTGAAAAAAATGTAGGGGTTATTACTCTGAATCGTCCAGAGGTAGGAAATGCTTTAAATCTTGAAATGGCTCAAGAATTAATGGAAGTTGCCATTCATTGTTCGGAAAGTGATGAAATTAGAGCTGTTGTCATTACAGGAGCAGGAAATAAATTTTCAGTCGGTGGAGATTTGAAAAGTTTTGCAAACGAAGGAAACGAAATTAGTTCGCATTTAAAATCTGTAACTGCATATTTACATCAAGCTATTTCATACTTTGCTAGAATGAATAAACCTTTTATTGGAGCGATTAATGGAGTAGCGGCTGGTGCCGGTATGAGTCTTGCTTGTGCGTGTGATCTTGCATACGCTTCTGAAAAATCAAAATTTGTCATGGCTTATAATAAAATTGGTTTAACACCTGATGGGTCAGGAAGCTATTTCTTACCACGGATTGTTGGAATAAGGCGTGCATTCGATTTAATGTATACAAATCGAATGTTAGATGCTGATGAAGCATTAGAGTGGGGGATTGTTAATCAAGTAGTTTCTGAAAATGAATTGATGAGCGTTGTCCTTGAACTAGGTGAAGATCTCGCAAATGGACCAATGGAAGCTTATGGAGCAACCAAGAAACTATTTTACCATTCTTTACAAGAAACGTTAGAATCGCAAATGAGTTTGGAATCTCAATTACTTGCTGAAAGAGCAAATAGTACAGAGGGGAAAGAAGGGATCTCTGCATTTTTAGAAAAACGAAAAGCTAACTATAAAACAAAATAAGAATAAGAATTAAAGGGAAGGGAAGGTCCAAAAGAAATGTCAGACACCGTTAGCATTAAAATAGATAGATTAATGTGAATTTCATAATTCAATATTATCGCCATTAAGTGTCTATATGTAGTTTAATATGGCTCAATTTAGTTAATTATGAAATTCACTCAGATAATAATTTTATACGTTTAAATGAGTGAGTTCTTCACGGTGTCAGCGTGCTTATGTAACCGTCCCTTTTGTTTTATATGTGTAAAATATAGACATAGCTATTAAAGCTTTTGTACTTCTCGTTTATATAGTGGCACAGGGGGATGTTTAGTACCAAACTTTTGTGTGAAATAGCTATGAAGGAGCATCCCTAGTACAATAATCATAATGCCTGCCGTAGCTAAACCACTAGGCCACGGTGTTGAAAGTAATACAACCTCACCAAAAATCACGAATAACACTTGTGTAGATTGTGTCGCTTCTACGGCAGCTAATTTTCCTTGATGGTTCCTAACCCTGTCTGTTGCAATAAAGAACAACGTGGTCGCAATAACTCCTGAACTAATCGCTACAATAAATGTTTGCAACAGCTGATCTGTCGAAGGAGAACCTACTGTTACAAAACCAAATGCACTCAGGGCGAACCAAAACGGTAAACTAGCTAACGTCATTCCAAATACCCTTTGAAACGTATCTAATCTACCTCCGCAGACTTCCATCATTTTTCGGTTTCCTAATGGATAAGCAAATGCCGCAATTACAACTGGTAACACGCCAACTACCAGTGTAGACAATGTTAAATGATTGGCGTTTTGAAATTGTATAAGAGCTACTCCACATAAAATAAGAAAAGAAACCAAAAGAGCTCTCGTTTGTAGCTTGTTTCTTACTTTTAATTGCCCTTTGTTCGTATCGATTGTATTGAAGAATAGTGGCCCAATTAAAACTCCGGCAACAATCGTTAATTGCCAAGTACCTGCCACTAACCATCCAGGTCCAAAAGCTGCGGCAAAGGTAATAGGTGCGTAAAATAAAACAAATCCAACAAAGCTCCAGCATAACCATTGAAAGGGTTGTTTTAACATTTCATGAATGACTTGTTTTAAATTACATCTTACTAGCACAATTAAAAATAGAAAAGGGAGCATAAATAGGAAACGTAAGGATGAACTCCAGATCCAACTTCCGCCTGTTAGCTCCATTGAACGATTTAAAATAAATGTGAAAGCAAAGAACATAGAAGCTAAAATGCCAATTAATATTTCCTTCATAATACACCACCTTTGGCCATTTCATAAAAAAGCATATAATAGATTACTCTCGATTTATTTAAAAATACCATAAAGTTTTACGGGTTAAGATTTGAGGTACATTCGCGCGCCTGAGAAAAATCCAATTATTTCCTTACGTTCCTGAAATTATGTGATATAATGTTATTAAACAACGAACTAAGCATTTTTGCCTAGTACATCAGAAAGCGGGCTAGTAACACCTTTGGTAGCACTCGTACCTGGTGTTTTTTTATGCGAAATAAAGAGTTTGAAAAGCGGCGGGATGAGGCGACAATTTAATAAATGAGGGAGAGAGAAAATGGGGAAATTAAGAAGATGGTTGTGCTTTGTATTGATGGTCAGTCTTTTATTGCAGCCTAGTATGAACATGCCTTTCGCATCTGCTTCTACGACAAAACTAGATGCTACCGATGTAGATGAGTTTTTGAAAACTGTTATCGGTGAGCAGATGGATGAGTTTAATATACCTAACTTAACAGTTTCAGTGGTATACGGTGGCGAAGTCATATTTGCTCAAGGCTATGGGTACGCAGATTTGGAAAATAACAAGACAGTCGATCCAGAAAAAACTCTTTTTAGAATAGGATCGACATCTAAGCTGTTCACGTGGACAGCTGTTATGCAACTTGTTGAGCAAGGGAAGTTAGATTTAGATACTGATATTAATGAATACTTAGACTTTGAGATTCCTAATACGCTGGAATACATGCGAGAAAATCCTCAAACTGAGCCGATTACGATTAGACATCTTATGAGTCATACACCGGGATTTGAGGACTATATGACAGATGTTTTTTCACTATCTGAAGATAGTTTGATTCCACTTAGTCAATATGTACGTGAACAAAGACCGGTAAAAGTTTTTGCTCCTGGTGAAGTGACGGCCTACTCGAATTATGGAACTAATCTAGCAGGCTATATTGTCGAGGTTGTCTCAGGAGTTCCGTTTGCACAATATATTGAGGAAAATATATATAAACCACTCGGGATGAAAAATAGTACGTTCCGTCAACCACTACCAAGTGAATTGGCCGATCAAATGTCTATTCCCTACCGTTATGTAAATGGTGAGTTTAGAGAAGCTAAATTTGAATTTTTTTCTGAGCCAGCAGGAAGTATGAGTAGTAGTGCATTAGATATGACAAAGTTTATGTTGGCGTATCTTCAACGAGGGCATTATAAAGGAGAAAGTATTTTAAAGGAAGAGACGATTCAGAGAATGTTTTCTGAGCATAGTCAGCATCCTCTTCTAAAAGGTATCGCCCATGGTTTTATGACAGAGAGCTATAATGGAAGGGATATATTCCAACATGCTGGTGGAACGATGCTTTATAATACATTTCTCTTTTTAGTACCTGAAGAGGAAGTTGGTTTTTTTATCTCCCATAGTGGCGGAGATTATTCTGTGAACGGAAGTATTTTTGAAGATTTTATGGACCGTTATTTTCCTTCAGATGAAGTAGCAGCACCAGCCCCTGAACCGACGGAAAATATGGAACAAAGATCACAGCAATTTGCTGGAGAGTATTACCAAAACAGGCGCTCGTTTACAACTGTTGATGCGTTTTTGAGCTTAATGATTGGGGTCATTAGAGTTACTGTCGATGACGAAGGGTATTTATTAGTGAATCATTTAGGAGTAACGAATAGATTCGTAGAAGTAGAGCCAGGTGTTTACTATAATTTGAGTGAAGAGCGTAGCAACGATTATTGGGGAGATTTTAGTACGATAGCCTTTGGTACAGATTCGCACGGTAGAACAATGCTTATGGCGGATGGACCGATGAGTTACTCAAAAGCAGCGTGGTACGAGTCAAGTGGATTAACTTTCTTATTGCTGATTTCTTCCTTGCTGTTTATCATTGGTAGTCTCCTATATTGGGGGATTAAGACCTTAGTTGTTACAATACGAGGCAAAAAGGTTTTAGAAGTGAGAAAAGGTTCGAGATGGGCAAAGAGAGTTGCAGTTTTACTAGGCTTACTTACGTTTACTTTCCTCGTCAATTTTCTTGGCAATGGTCAACCTGACCCTGTATACGGGTTACCGAAATCGGCATTTACCACACCTTCTGCACTAAGTGCATTTTTAGACATAATTGTGTCATATGGGATCGTTTTAGTGACATTGACAGTAGTAGTTTTTTCAGTCGTTTCATGGTTTAAAGGGTATTGGAAACTTGCTGGGAGAATTCATTATACTGTTTTCGCAATGTTTTCGGCAGTTTTATCGTGGATATTCTATTTTTGGAATGTCATTTAAAGAACCGGAGAAGCGAGGGGACGGATCTTTTTGAAACAAATAAAAAGTAACCGTCCGACTGGTTAACGGTTACTTTTTTTAACTACACTTGGTCAACCGCTCTTCTAGCGTGGGTAGTTGCATTGACCGGACGTTGGCAGACGTTCGGTCTTTTTTCATTATAGTGATTATCTAGTTAAATATATGTCCGTAAGAGGGCGAAATAAGGTGTTTTTCATACATAACGGAGTCATTTCATTGTCCGTGGGACAAGGTACCTGACCCTGTGTCCCGCTTGCGTCTGAAAAAACTTTTTTGCAGAATATTCACAAATTTAAAAAAGTTTGGTAATATGTAACTAGTTACCAAAAACTTTTAAAGGAGTGGAGAGAAATGAATACGCTTACATCGATTTCGAACAGAATTATGCAACGTTATTTACCGGATCCATTTTTATTTGTTGTTATTTTAACCCTCGTTGTATTTGGTCTTGGTGTATTGTTAACGAGTAGTACTCCGGTTGACATGGTTGTTTATTGGGGGAATGGTTTTTGGGATTTATTAGCATTCGCGATGCAAATGGTACTTATTTTAGTGACAGGGTATGTGTTAGCAAGTAGTCCACTTTTTAAAAGTTTATTACGGAATTTAGCTGGATTAGCGAAGTCACCTAGTGCAGCCATCATTTTAGTAACCATTGTTAGTTTACTAGCTAGTTGGATAAACTGGGGTTTTGGACTCGTCATTGGGGCACTTTTTGCAAAAGAGTTAGCTCGCCAAGTGGCAAAAGTAGATTACCGTCTATTAATCGCTAGTGCTTACTCAGGATTTATCGTTTGGCATGCAGGTTTAGCGGGTTCTATACCGTTAACGATTGCAACACCTGGGCATTTTTCAGAAGACTTAATCGGAATCATACCAACGAGTGACACCATTTTTGCGACGTTTAATTTATTTATCGTTATCGTTATTTTTATTACATTACCGATTTTAAACCGACTAATGATGAGCAACAAAGATGCTGTCTATGTAGATCAAAGCTTATTAAAAGATGATGATGATGAAGCCTTAAAACAACAAGCGGCTACGGAGGACGTAACACCTGCGACTCGTCTTGAAAACAGTGTGATCGTTTCTCTCGTTATTGGTGTTTTAGGGTTGGCCTTTATTTTATACTATTTTATAGAGAATGGATTTAACTTAAACTTAAATATCGTTAACTTTATCTTCTTATTTTTAGGGATATTATTTCATAAAACACCTCGAAATTTCTTAAACTCTGTCTCAAATGCGGTGAAAAATGCCGGGGGAATTATCATTCAGTTCCCATTTTACGCTGGGATCATGGGAATGATGGTGGCATCTGGTCTTGCGGGATTAATGTCTGAGTGGTTCGTTTCCATCTCGACAGAATTTACATTCCCTCTTTTCGCATTTATTAGTGCAGGGATTGTTAACTTTTTCGTTCCTTCAGGTGGGGGACAATGGGCAGTTCAGGCACCGATCATGTTAGAAGCCGGAAATAATCTAGGCGTATCAGCAGCGAAAACGGCTATGGCTGTTGCATGGGGGGATGCTTGGACAAATATGATCCAACCTTTCTGGGCGTTACCAGCCTTAGCGATTGCCGGATTAAAAGCAAAGGATATCATGGGCTTCTGTGTGATTGTTCTTTTCGTTGCCGGGTTTATTATAGGGGCAGGTTTGTTGTTGTTTTAGAACATTGCTCGAAATGATTACTGAAGAAATAGCTCACCTTTCTTGGATGGAAGGGGGCTATTTCTTTTTGTTTCTATAGGTGTATGCGGACACCTGTTCCGTTATTTTATGAATTTTGGGCTAATTACAGATGTAAGCGGACATTATGACTACATGTCTTGGTTTTTTATGTTGGTACTATCATCGATACTTTCATTCCGTTGCTTTTTTTTAAGGAATTTTTCTCGTCTCTTTTTCATCGCTTTCGTAATGTAACCGCCTTTGAATGATTTCGGTTCGTACGATGCGATAAAGGCATATGGTTCATATAATGAAACAAGATCATAAAACTCTTTTTCTCGATCTCGTCTTGCCGTGCAATAGAGGAGAAACCTTGGCGTATCGATCCCTTGAACGGTCGATGAAGAAACACTAAATCCAACTTCGCGTAATTTATTGATCAGTTCTTTATTTTGCGTCGGTATGTTAGCTTCAATGGTAACATAGCCAATGGCGAGTTTTTCTTCAATCATCGCTCCGAGATACAAACCGACACCAAATCCTAAAGCGTAGGCGCCCATATTGGCAAAATTGGAAAGGTCGCTCAGCACCATGCCGACCGCACCGACAAACACTAAACCTTCCAGCACACCAAACATGGCGGCTCTTTCTTTCATTCCTTTGACTAACATAATCGTTCTCATCGTAAAGATCGGTACATACAAAAGTTGAGCTAAAAATATGATTAACGGCTGCATTTATTTGCTGCCCCCTTTATTCAATATATTTTATGATATTCTATCAGACTATCATTGGTTTTGATATGGTAACGTAAAGGTCACCAAACATGGCGACCATATTCCCATCTTAACAGAAACAAAAGAAAAAGGAAGAAGCAAAAACTAGAAATCTTTGTCTCTTTCGTTTTTTACATGAGAAAATCGCGCAAAAAGAGATGACCTCTAAACTTTGGATTCTCGTTAGTTGATTATTTAGAGGTGAAAGCTTACTTGGATGGCAGGGGAGCTACTTCTTTTTGTATGCTCTACGGACATTCAATCCGTTATTTTAGAAGTGAGCGGACAATTTACAAAACGCACTGATTGTGAACCAAAGTTTAATAGAAGAGGGGTTAACGTTTAAAGAGCGGGAGGTGTATTTAGAGGGGAAAAGATGTGACCTTTTGTTTGTTGATATTATGTACTGACATAATTAATAGAATCAGAAGAAGTGTTGGAATTGAGAGGCACCTATTTTAATAGTTGGTGCTTCTTTGTTTTAATGCAGCAGCGAGATGACCTCTTCCAGTTTTTTTTCTTTCAATAAGTAATAAGCGGAAATTCTATATTCCTTGCTCAAACCTTAAGTTATCATGTATAATTTAATAAGAAAATACTTAAAATAAAAAGTGACCGAGTGCGGCTAACACTCGGTCGGATGCAACTACATGCCGCAGTTACTTAGCGGCAACCCAAATGGATATTGCTAAAGAAATAGCTCACCTTACTTGGATGGCAGGGTGGCTATTTCTTTGTGTTTATATAGACGACAATGGTGATAATCATTGTTAGGACAGTTATGAGCACTAGATTGAATTGTGCTATTAAGCTTAATGCTTCGTATGTCGTCAATTGCCTCACCCCCTTTCAAAAGGGAGTTTAGCCGCCACCTGCTTTATGTAGTTACAATACAATTATACCAAACGTACGTTCTAGAATCTACATCCTTTGCAGTATTTATAAGGTGTTACTTTTATCTTATGAAAATAAGCAGTAACCCCCTTTATTACGATGAATTTCATAAGCTTGGTCTTTAATCGGAGCTTGTGCAATGGCTTTATGTTTTGGCGTCCTGATAAACATGTTAACAATCAATTTAAACAACCTCATATCCTCACATCCTTCTTTATTTAATTTACTGAAAATTCAATCATAATTATTGTAGCGAAACCAGATGTTAAAGTGAAGAGATTTCCAAACTTTCCCACATGACAAGGGTGCAGTTCTCCAGATCGCTTCATTTTGTAAATGAAGAAGCAAATGGAACTTCCCGATCGCTTCCAAAAAATAATTGTTGTATAAATATGCGGCGGCGTGATATTATATAAAACGTTGTAAAAAAAACAGATTTTTCTTATGAGGAGCACCTACTAGTCTTTAATGATGATTCTATTGAGTGAATTCCATAATACTTATAAACTAGCCACTCCCTCAACTTCTAGTTGAGACAATTAGGTGTGCATTCAAGTGGTGCAATATAAGCATTTTGATATTCATTCTATTATTCTTAAAAATAATAGTTACGAAAAATAGAAGGGGTTGATCTTTCATGAAAGGGTTAGCTAAACAACTAGAGCAAAATAGACAAGCATTTACTATGCAAGATTATATGAAATTTATTCTCCCATCTTTGGTAGGGTTACTATTGTTCTTAGTGCCGATTTCATCAGGGGGCAGTGTGACGATCCCGATCGCCTTTTTCGCCAAAGAATTGAAAGCTTTAATAGAGAGTGCGATTCCTGTGATCACGGTCATACTAATCGCTTTTTCGGTGGTTGGTTCGTTCATGGCGATCGTTTTTAAACCGGATGCAATTTTAAAAAATGAATTTTTAAATCAATTATTGAATGTTTCTGTTTTTTGGTTTATTACGCGAATTCTAGGAATGGCTTTTGCGATTATTACCGTTTTTTCTTGGGGACCAGATTGGATCTCATCTGATTATACGGGTGGATTATTAATGTATGATTTAATCCCGATCTTACTAACGACGTTTTTATTTGCTGGAATTTTCTTGCCGCTACTTTTAAACTTTGGTTTACTAGAGTTTATTGGCGCTTTATTAATGAAAGTGATGCGTCCGATTTTTACATTACCGGGGCGTTCTTCGTTAGGGTGCCTAGCTTCGTGGGTAGGGGACGGAACGATTGGAGTTTTACTGACGACGAAACAGTATGAGGAAGGTTATTATACGAAACGTGAAGCAGCGGTTGTCGCAACAACGTTTTCAGTAGTGTCGATTACGTTTTCAATTGTGATTCTTCAATATTTAGATTTAGGGCAATACTTTGTTCAATACTATCTTACGATTATTTTGGCGGGGTTTGTCGCTGCGATTATCATGCCGCGTATTCCACCTTTATCAAAAAAAGCAGACACAGGTTACGAGAATGCTAAGTTAAAAGCGGAAGATTCGGTGCCAACGGATATATCGATGGTGAAGTGGGGCCTTGATCAAGCTGTGACAAAAGCACAGAGCAATAAAAGTGCTACTACGGTTGTGAAACAAGGTTTTAAAAACGTTCTTGATATGTGGGTTGGCGTACTGCCGATCGTTATGGCGATTGGAACGGTAGCATTAGTCGTTGCTGAGCATACTTCAGTCTTCGCGATTCTCGGAAAGCCATTTGAACCGATTTTAATGCTCCTACAAGTTCCTGAAGCAGAAGCAGCCGCGCAAACGATGGTTGTCGGTTTTGCGGATATGTTTCTTCCTGCTGTCATTGGAAGTGGAATTGAAAGTGAAATGACGCGCTTTGTCATTGCCGCTGTTTCGGTCACTCAGCTCATCTATATGTCTGAAATTGGTGGTTTCCTTTTAGGGTCGAAGCTGCCAGTAACTATTAAAGATTTAATTTTCATCTTTTTATTACGTACATTGATCACATTACCGATTGTGGTTGGTGTCGCTCATTTTATTTTTTAGGGAACGAGGCATCCGTCAGATTGTTGATGGATGCCTTTTTGATACCGGTAAAGGCGTCAAGCAATTGTGGATATTCGGCGAAAAAAGGTAAATCTCCATTAACGATTCCTTTTAAAGCCAACGTCATTTCTTGTTGAAAGATGTTAAAGCGGAATCCTGCTTCTTCTTCGCTAAATTTTCCAGCATCAATATAGACCCATCCTACTAAACGGAAGCGACATTGCGTAACTTTTTGCCATTCTGCTAGCACTTAGAGAAACAAAGGAAGCGCCAGAACCGTCCCGGTGCTTCTTATAATGGACGTTTTGCTAACCCTTTATGGTTTGGAATTTGTGGAGGCTGCTCTAACCATGCGTTTTTAATCATGATATCAAGCCCATCTTTTGCAAATTGAGCCACCTCTGTTGTTAGACGAACATAAGAAGCTTGGATATCCGTTCTTAGGCTGGCAGCTGTGGCAGTTGCATAATTTGAAATACTTGAAGCAATGATTAAAGATGAATGAAACATAATTAATTTGTCTGAAAATGGTGATACAGTCGAATCTGTTACTTCCAAATCCCATGGCATAGGTGAAGTAATGTCATCATCCGTTAACAGAGTAGTAAAGACTTGCACATGTTTGTTTGCTATTTCCTTCCCTTTTAGACAATAGTTTCGAACTTTTTTAGATTTAGCTACCTGGGCAAAACCTGTCATCAATGCTCTACCGACAGAGTTTGTTTCAACATTTGCCTCGATATGAGTGATTTCTACTACATTTAATGGTCTATTATTGTTTAAATTTAGCACGCCCTCTAAATAACTCTTTTTATCAACAGTGTCAACATGATCGGAAGTTGTAACATAAGGTGATCTTACAAATAATCCTTTAGATAATAACACTTCGGCTGTTTTATTATATAATTCTGTAGAGGTCTGTATCGCTTGACTTAGGAATTTTCGAACATCAGTGTGTGCGGAAGTTGCTAAAGCTACACCATAAACAGAAAGTCCAACTTTAGACATGTTCTTAATGTAATATAAATAAGACGAATCTGAAAACAAACGTGGAGCATCTGGACGTACATCCTCATCAGTAAATCCAATTGGCAACGGTTGGTTATCGTTTTGTAGTATATCTTTACTCAAATTAAAATTTTGAACGGATATATCGAGTGCAAATTGTAATACTGACTTTATTTCAGGATCATCAACATTGCCTAAAAAATATTTCAAAATGCAAATTGAAAAGCTGTTGTTTTGATAGCTACTCCAAACCACTGCAATCTCAGAAGATGTTAGCCTTAAATTTTTTTTATCTAACATTAAGTATTCCTCCATATGTATTGTTATTTAATAATATCCACTCATTTAAGACATTTATTCTTTTTAATTAAAAGGTGGCAATTTTGCTCGTCTTCTAGTGGGCATATTCTGTCGTTTCGCTAAACAAAAGAAGCACCAGAACCGTCCCGGTGCGTTTGATTGAAAAAATTATTCTGCTACTTTTGAGCTTTTATTAAGTGACCCATTCCCCATTTTATGAAAGTTAATGGTAAAATTAATCCAATGATATTTCTCCATTTTTCATTAACTTAGGCAAGGGAAGGGGAACGCGATGAAATTCAAACTGATTTTTTTCATGGTGCCATTATTGGCATTATTATATGTAGCAGGTTGTACAAATTCGAGTACTGAAATCCTCAAACCTCCGAATTTAATAATTTCTGTCGATGGAAATACGATTCATCCAGCGGTTGGTACTTATAGCTGGTCACGTGAAAACAGTGATGGAACGTCAACGGCGATTCATGCAGATTCGGATGCACCGCCTGGTTTGGTAAAAGATCAAGAACCTTTTATTGTCACACCAAGTAGTGAAATGACATTTGATTTTGAAACCCCTCCAACTAAATATGAGATAAGAACGTGGGACGAAGACTATAACGTTACAGGGACATTTGACAAACTAGACTTATCTGAACATGAAGGGACGAACATCTTTGAAGTTCTTGCCCATTGGGAACAAGGAACAGCGAGTTATGCCTTCTTGCTCCGTGTAAAATAATAATTTCGCTCGCTAATATGCAAAGGGAGATGCCCTAACCAACAAACCAACTACCCTACAAATAAGGAGGACCTATGAAACATTCATTGCTTTTTGTATTCATTGGAATTATTAGTTTTAGTTTAGTTGTTTGCAATTCATCAGATCAAATAAAGCCACTAAAGGAAGAAACGGCCGATTTTGATTTGACTGTGGCAACGGAAATAGTTAAAAGCAAAGAAAAGCTCATCGTTGACTTATCGTTGAAGGAAAAAATAACGCAAACCGAGTTTCAGCAATTACAAAATACTCTTGAAGAACAGTTCGGACAACACGCGAGAACCATTTTATCGATTTTTATTCCATATGACGTAGACAATGAGATGCCATCGGAAATATTATTGACAGAGGAAACCTTTTACCCGACGGTGTTTCACAAAGAGGTAGAAGTAACAAAAGCCGTTATTCATAAAAGTTATTACGAGAATGAAATTTTCAATGAAACTTCTTTAAGGATCACCCAAGACTATGTCGGTAAGGATGAAAATTTACTAGATTGGCAGAGAGAATATATTTATACGAAAAATACGGACGATGAGTGGGAGCTTTACAGTTTTTCAGGGGTATTAAACTTTGCTGGCGAACCTTATAACGCTGAGTACTTACCGTTGGAGTGCTAGCAATTAATGATGGGAGGGGATCCATCCTGGAAACTTCACAAATTAAAAAAATGAGAACGAGGCAAATTGTTGTTACAAATGTGTCCTTATTTTAACGAGTCTAGAAAAAAGGGGGTTATTTATAAATGGATGAAACAATTTTAATAGTAGAAGATGAAAAGGAACTTGGTGAGTTAGTAAGAGATTATTTGAAGGTTGAAGGTTATAACGTAATTCTCGCCTTTGATGGTGCAGAGGCGTTAAACGTATTTCAACGGGAAGCCCCGCTCCTTATCGTTTTAGATATAATGCTACCCAAAATTGATGGAATTGAAGTTTGTCGGACGATTCGTAGTAAATCCAATGTACCAATTTTATTAGTGAGTGCGAAAAAAAGCGAAACTGATAAGATTATTGGACTCGGAATTGGTGCGGATGACTATATTACGAAGCCATTTAGTCCAGGTGAGTTAGTTGCGCGAATTAAAGCACATTTAAGAAGGTACAATCATTACTCAAGTCCAAAGGAAATAAAGAAAACGTTGGCATTTGGTGAATTAGAAATTGATGAAAAAGGTTTTATGATTAAAATAGCTGGTATACCCGTTGATTTCTCAGCAAAAGAATTTCAATTGCTACATTTTTTAGCCACGAATAAAGGACAAGTTTTTTCTAAAGAGCAATTATTTGATAAGGTTTGGGGTTATGATTCATACGGTGATATGAACGCTGTCACGGTATATGTTCGTAAAATAAGAGAAAAAATTGAAGGGAATCCTTCCAAACCGAAGTACATTAAAACAGTGTGGGGAGTTGGTTATAAATTTGACGGAGGAACATCATGAATATTGGCTTAAAAATGAGGCTTGTTATCGCATTTGTGACAATTATTGTACTGCCAATACTAACTACCTTGGGATTATTAACATATATGTCGTCACACGCTAAAATAAATAATCAAGATCTCGATACATTACTTCAGGAACTTTTTATTGAAGTTCAGTCAGAGGTTAAAGAGCATTCTCGATACTTTGATGAACCAGATCTGTTTTATTCTAAAATAGAGCCGTTAATCACGAAGTTTGATATTAATATAACAATAAAAACCGTAGATCAAAAGATGATATTTAACTCGAAAGATTATCAAGAGCGTGATGACAGTAGGAAGTCCAGATTTAATATGGATGAAATTGAAATCTATGCCACCAAACTCGAAGTTGATCCGGGGCATTTTGTTAATGTTGAAATCTCTGCTAATTCATCTAGTGAAACACCATTTCAAGGTCTTCAACAGATTTTGATGAGTATTTTCATCAGCATTGGAAGCGGGATTGTTGTATTAATTTTATTAATTATTATTTGGACATGGTATATTGCTAAAACCGTCTTAAACCCATTGCGACAAGTGTTTACTGCAACAGAGGAAATGAGCCATGGAAATTTAAACTATGAGATTAGCTACAATAAAAAAGATGAAATAGGACGCTTTATCAATGGTTTTAACTTAATGAGAACGAATTTAAAGGAAGCAAATAACCGTCAAAAGAAGCTTGAAAAAAACCGTAAAGAGCTTATTGCAAGTATTTCTCACGACTTACGAACACCGCTGGCATCAATTAAAGGCTATGTTGAAGGCCTTCAAGATGGCATTGCCCATGACGTCGAGATGAGAAATCGATACTTAGATGTTATTAAAAAGAAAACCGATCAACTTGATCATCTCATTGAAGATTTATTTGATTTTTCCAAACTTGAGTTAAATGAGCTACCGATGGAAAAAGTCGTAGTCGATAGCGAACAGTATTTTTCAGATGTTTATAATCATATGAAACTCGATATTGAGCAACGAGATGTTGAATTTTCCATTAACGAAGATTATCCATCTCGCCCTATAAATATTGATAAATATCGAGTTCAGCAAGTTATCACAAATTTAGTAGACAATGCGATTCGCTACGGAGGTACGAAGGTCACTCTTGCAGTTGAGGAACTGGAGGAGACGCAACAAATACTAATTTCTATAAGCGATAATGGAAGCGGGATTGGCAAAGAAGATTTACCTCATATTTTTAATCGTTTTTATCGAGCTGAAAAGTCGCGATCCTCTGAGCATGGCGGTACCGGCTTAGGGCTAGCAATTTCCAATGAAATTATTAAAGCTCATCACGGTGAACTTTCTGTTAAAAGTGAGCGAGGTAAGGGAAGTACGATTTCATTTACCATTCCTTGTTTTATAAAATAATAAACAATAATTAAATAGGAATAATAAATGGGACTGTCAATAATAAAGTGTCAGTCACCGTTAAGCACTATGTACAGACACGTAGCACATAAGGCTACTTAGTGGTTATCAGCGGTGATTTGACATTTATAGGACAGCCCTTTTTTTAATACTTTTTTAATATTTTTATAACATCGGTTTAAGTATTTATAAGCAAAATGAATTGAGAAGAATACGAATTTTGCAATGAGTAACAGGGGAGGAAATGACAATGAGTAAAAGTTCAACAATACTTCAAGTTCATGATATATGCCGTTATTTCGATGAGAAAGAAGTGATTCATAATGTATCGTTTCAGGTTGAGGAGGGAGATATATTTGGCTTTTTAGGACCGAATGGAGCAGGAAAGACAACGATTATTCGAATGATATTAGGTTTAATAAAAAGCGATTCTGGTACGATTAAAATTAATAATTATGATATAAAATCACAATTTTTAAATGCGATTAATAAAGTAGGTGCTGTCGTTGAAACACCTACCTTTCACGAAAATTTAAGTGGCTATCAAAACTTACTATTAATTAAAAATTTACATCCGGAGTTGCCAAAAAGTCGAATTGACGAAGTGTTAGAGATTGTTGGTTTAACGAGTAGAGCAAAAGATAAGGTCCACAAGTATTCGCTTGGAATGAAGCAACGTTTAGGTTTAGCAAGAGCTTTGATTAACTATCCGAAAATTGTATTCCTTGATGAACCAACGAATGGGATTGATCCTCAAGGTGTAGTACAATTACGGGAGTTAATCGTCCAACTAGCGATTGAGGAAAAGATTACATTTTTTATCACATCTCATATCCTTCATGAAATTGAACAAATTTGTAATAAAGTAGCGGTTATTAAAGGTGGACACTTAGTTGCCCATGGTTATGTTAAAGACTTATTGTCAAAAGAAGTAGAAACGGTCGATATTGTTACTGAATATAAAAAAGACGCATTGAAACTTATGAAGCCGTTGGATTTTATCGAAGACATGGTAGAAATTGAGACCGGAGTGAGAGTGTCATTAAAGACAGGGCATTCAGGAGAATTAAATAAACTTTTAAATAATCATCTTCAAGTCGATTATTTGATCCCAGTTCATCAGTCGTTAGAAAATGTCTTTTTTGAGCTTACGGGAGGTGGAAAAAATGAGTAATTTAATAAAAAACGAATTGTTGAAGCAACTGTTAGGTGGGAAAAAGATTTATATTTTTATGGCAGCGATTGTGTTTTTTAATCTTTTGGGGGTTTTTGAACTTAATTTTGTAGATATAGAATATACCATCAATGCCCAGAACTATTCGTTATATATGCTAGCAACTGTCGTTCTATATGTCCTTCCATTTTATGTGATATTGGTAATGACGGATATGATCACGACAGAGTATGTTCAGGGAACACTGAAAGACACACTGTTGCACCCTGTTAAAAGAAGTTCAATTCTGGCTTCCAAGTTAATTGCTTTGTTTATATTAATCGTCGGATTTATTACGTTTTCGCTTGTGACAAACTACATTTTTGGAGTTGGCTTTTGGGGATGGGGAGAACAATTTGTCTACGAAGATCCTAATTATGCAACAGGTATTGTATATAGTTCAACAGAGGGGATATTACGTACCATCGGTGGATATTATATTTCCGTTTTACCTTTAACTGTATTTGGTCTTATCGTGATGTATTTAGGCTTTTTATTTAAAAGCAGTGGGGTAACGGTTGGAGCGTCATTTGGATTATTTATCATTTTGAACGCTATTGGAGGTATGTTTGAAGCAGTAAGACCGTATTTATTTGTTTCCTATTTTCGAGAACTTGCTTCAGTCGTCTTTTTTGAAGCAACGACCTATTCTATATACGTTTCCTTCATTGTTCTCGGTATTTATGGGGTTGTTGGTTTTGCTTTTAGTTTAAAAATATTTAACAACAAGGATATTTTTTATTAGTAAAATTAATGATATTTATAAGGATTCGGCACCGACAAGTTTAATTTAATTTTAAAAAAAGAGAGGGGTATTCATATGAACGGTATAGCCTTAGATTCAACAACAGTAATGCTATTAATGCCAATAGCTATCATACAAATAATTTTAGCCATAGTCGCCTTAATTGACTTGGTAAGGACAGAAGAAACATATGGACCTAAGTGGATGTGGTTGTTGATCATTTTATTTATAAGTTTATTCGGACCAATTTTGTATTTTACAATCGGAAGGAGAAGTTACTAATGACGATATTGGCAGTTGAGCAGTTAAGTAAATCGTATAATGAGAACCTTGCTGTGAAGGATGCAACATTTCAATTTGAGCAAGGCCGGTGTGTCGCATTACTTGGCCCAAATGGTGCAGGGAAAACAACGATTTTAAAAATGCTAGCAGGTTTATTAAAACCGACTACTGGAAAAATCAAATTTCAACATGAAAAAGAAAATGCGGACTTGCGAAAGTATATCGGCTATTTGCCACAATACCCTGTTTTTCATGATTGGATGACGGGGGCTGAATTTTTACAATATATCGGTAAGCTTACCCACTTGTCTGATTCTAAGGCAAAGCAAAGAACCATCGAATTATTGGACCTAGTGGGAATTTCTGATGCGAAAAATCGGCGGATTGGCAAGTATTCAGGTGGAATGAAACAAAGGCTCGGAATTGCTCAAGCGATTATTCATCACCCAAAGTTACTGTTGCTTGATGAACCAGTATCAGCTCTTGACCCTTTTGGTCGTCGTGAGGTGTTGGAAATGATTAAAAAGCTGAAAGAAGACACGACGATTTTATTTTCAACGCATGTGTTAAATGATGCTGAAGAAGTAAGTGAGGATGTGATTATTATAAATCACGGTGAAATCAAAGTTTCCAACAGCATTGAGCAACTACGAAAGCAACATCAGCAAGCGATGATTTACGTTGAAACGAATGTGCAAGAAAAAAAACAGCTACAAGAATGGGTGAATTGGGATGTAGTCACAGATATAGTTTTTGAAAACCATTCAGCCCAAATTATCGTTTCTGATATAGAATTAGCAAAGCAAAAAATTCTAAGAGAAATCGTCGAAAAGAACATCTCGATTCAAAAATTTGAGGTAGGTAGAACAACGCTAGAAGATTTATTTGTAAAGGTGGTGCGAGGATGAAGCAGTGGATTACATTATTTAAAAAAGAACAGTTAGAAATGTTGCGCAATTTCAAATGGGTCTGGTTACCGTTAGTGTTCATCATATTAGGAATGACTGATCCTCTTTCATCTTACTACATGCCGAGAATCATCGATGCTGTTGGTGGTATGCCAGAAGGGACGGTAATCGAAATGCCAACCCCACAAGCGGCCGAAGTACTGTTAGCAACAGTGAGCCAATTAAATCTTCTCGGAGTATTAATCATCGTGCTCGCCTCAATGGGGGTTATTGCCGCGGAGCGAAAAAGCGGTTTAGCCGCAATGGTATTAGTGAAACCAATTCCTATAATTAATTATGTCACAGCTAAATGGTTGAACGTTTCACTCATTGGATGTGTAAGTCTTTTCGTTGGATACATTACAGGCTGGTATTATACTTCAGTTTTGTTTGGGACAGTTTCCTTTGAGTTATTTTTACAAAGCTACGTGATTTTTGCGATCTGGTATACCTTTGTATTAACATTAACCATTTTCTTTAGTGCTATCTTTAAAGTTGCTGGGGTAGCTGGATTTATAACACTTACGATCGTCATAAGCTTATCAATTTTAACGAATATTATGGGAGACTATATGATTTGGAGTCCAGCACAACTAGGCGATAGTGTTGCTAGTTTAATCATGGTTGGCCAGCTAGGAGATGGATTTTGGCTCTCCCTAAGTGTGACGGTTCTATTAGTTGTTGCGATGTTATTCGGCGCGACAAAGATACTCGAAAACAAAGAGTTGGAATAGCAGATGGTAATTTGGTCGGAACGATGTCATCTTACAGCCATATCCAAGATCAATTTATATTTCTCTTACAGTTTATCAAATATTCAAAATTTAAATGAGACGCCTAAAAGCACGTATGAATCTAAACAAATTGATGATTTCAAGGTATGGGTCATTGTCGTAATGGTTTTTTCTGGAATCACTTTGGCATATAATGCGAAATCAAATAAAGAAGTGATGAGGTATTAAAGAGGGCAGAGTTGGTAGGAGCGACCATTCAAAAACATCCGCAAAAAATGATAGGCTTTACTTCAAAGAGAAGTAGAGCTTTTTTAGTTTTTTACCAAATAAAAGATAAATAATGTTAAGATTTCGTTATTAGGCATTTTTAGAGGTTTGATTTTTTGGATCATCATGGAAGAGAATTCAAAACTCAATCGAAACTTAGAAAGAAGGAACGGTCAATGCGAGAAATATATTTGGATAATAGTGCAACGACGAAACCATATCCGGAAGTAACGAATACAGTTGTAAAAATGCTCACGGAAACTTATGGGAATCCTTCGTCATTACACCGTCTAGGTAAGGAAAGTAAGTTTGAAATTGAAAAAGCCCGACAAGTTATTGCTGATTCTCTTGATGTAAACTCGAATGAAATTTATTTTACTTCAGGTGGTACCGAGGCTAACAACCTTGCGATCAAAGGGGCGTGTCTGGCTAACTCTAAAAAGGGGAATCGGATTGTGACATCGGTAGCTGAACACCCAGCAGTCACGAAAACAATACGGGATTTAAAAAAGCAAGGTTGGGATGTCACTTATATTTCAGCACCTAACGGCGTACTTGACATCGAAGAGTTAGAAAGTGCTATCGATGATCGAACTGTGCTTGTCAGTATAATGTTAGTGAATAATGAAACTGGTTGTATTTTTCCACTCCATAAAATAAAAGAAATTATTAAACAAAAACAATCACCTGCACTTCTGCATTGTGATGCGGTACAAGGCTATGGAAAGCTCGAATTCACCGCAGATAGTCTTGGTGCTGACCTTATTAGCGTTAGTGCTCATAAGATACATGGTCCGAAAGGGGTAGGTGCCCTTTTTGTAAAAAACGTTATAAAAATGTTTTCTCTTCATCTTGGTGGTGGTCAGGAACGCGGATTGAGATCAGGAACAGAAAATACCGCATTTATTGCGGGGTTCGGGAAGGCTGTCGAGATCACTTTTTCCAACATGTATAAGGAGATCCCTCATATGATAGAGCTGCGTGATTATTGTATTGAGGCAATCGGGGAATGTATTCCTCAAGCGGTTGTTCATTCCAACAACCGAGGTGCGCCTCATATAGTCAATGTTTCACTGCCTGGTGTTGAAAATAAACATGTAGTTGAGTTCCTTGATACGAAAGGAATCTATATTTCTAGTGCGGCTGCTTGCAAATCAAACTATTCTCGCGGACCTTCAGCACTCGAATCACTTGTATTGAGTCGCGAGCTCGCTGAAAGTGCTTTGCGGATAAGCTTTTCAAACTTGAATACGAAGAGCGATATTGATGATCTCATAGAAAACCTTGTTGAATACTGCAGACAGCATGGTTTTGAACGTTTTTTTGAAGAGGGGGAAATGTAAATGCAAATTGAATTTTATTTATTTTGGAGGGTTTTTAATGCTGCAATATTTGGTTCATAATGTCCATTGGCCATTACTGTTTATGATCATAGGGACTGCCGTCTATCAGTTTAGCGTTTACTATGTAAAGCTGAAAAAAGGAAATCAAATTGAAAATTTTGCGAAAACGTATAAAAAAGCATTCGCATACAACCCAAAGTGGCGTAGTGAGGCTTTGAAAATATTAGCAACTGTACTTTTAATATATATATTGTTTTCTATATTATCGGCTTTATCCGTAGGTTCATTTTATGTTTTCATCCTAACTTATGTCGTTTATTTTATGACTGCGCTTGGAATATATATGTTTTTCAGTAGTATTGGCTTACTCCTAGCAGCATTCCCACTTTATAAAGAAGGAGATAGTGCAGTTGAAGTTAATTTAAAGGTGAATATCATTTTCATGGCTTTTGGTGTTAGTTTTATTTTCCTTTTTTTCCTAATAAGAGAGCAACTACTAGCTTTTGTAAGTTTAGTTCTTCTTTTAGGAGGAATATTTGGTTATTTTAACATTAAACGATTAGTAAGCAAGAAGGAGCGCTTAAAAGAAAACGGTGATCAACAAGAAGACGATTTGATAGAAAGCGACGATAATAATCCTTTGTCCGAAAAAAAAGAAGAGCAACGAGGCAACCCGATAGAAGAAGTCGATCATAAGCCTTTATTCGAAAAAACTGTACATCCACTCCTTGATAGAATAGGCGGGGCAATCAGCCATGTACTTGCGTTGCTTCCTTTGCCAGTAGGGAACATCATTGTTACGTTAATTTATTGGCTGATTGTGAGAAAAAGATCAGATTTTTTGGATCATCATGGAAGACAATCTCTAAACTTTCAAATTAGCTTTACGCTCTACCCATTAATCCTTGTACTCATATGGTACGTCGTAGACAAAATAAATTCATTTTTATTTGCGGGTGCAGGAGCTGATATATTTGGGATCCTTATGGGACTCGTAGGATTTTCATTTCTAATCGTATTTCTCGTATTTTTTGCATTAACAGTTATTATCGCAACGATTTCTGCCCTATTAGGAAAGCGATTCAAATACCCACTAAGTATAAAATTTTTTAAATGATTGCTGGTAGTCGCAGCGGACATGAGATACGTTATTTAGTGAAAAAAAGGCTATTTTTTAGATGAACGGACATCTATTCCGTTAATGTTAGCAATGAGCTATGATTTAGGCTGATTTTAAGCAAATAGCGGAACGAATGGATGTCCACTAAAATCAAAAAAGATGCAAAATTGCTGAAATAACGGAATAAATGTCCGCTAATAGGTTAATACGTTAATAAGTAAAGTGCCTGGCACTTTACTTATTTTGAGCAGATCAAGCATTTTTTTTGTTTTTTTACTATTTATATAGTAGCATATGTAGGTAATGAAAAAATGAAGGAGGCTTTATTGATGCCTTATGAAGCTTTTTATCATCCACATGCCTACTCTTGGGTACTTCTAGTCACTCTTTTTGTCGTTAGTTTTATGCTGTATCGTAAACAAGCAGCAAAACCTGCAAAAATAACTCATATGATCTTAAGGCTATTTTATGTGATCATGCTTTCTACTGGTATTGCCCTGCTCGTCTTAAATGAGTTTCCAATCATTACTTTTGTCAAAGCAGTTTTTGCGATCTATTTTATTTACTTAATGGAGCAAATTTTAGGTAGAACGAAGGAGCATGGTACTGATTACGATGAGAATACATCAAGACAATGGTTTTTCCTCGTTTCAACATTAATTGTCATTGTATTGATTGGCTACGATGTAATCTCTTTTTAAATACTGTTAAAAGTTACGCATATAAAAATCGATAAGTGACAGGATATTATCCCTAAACTACCCGAACGAGAACCCCATCTCAATTGGGTGTTGATGAATGCTATCTTCTCCAATTAATAATATGCAAAACGACGCATTTTTCGTATTTAGCGAAGATGTGGCGTTTTTTTTGAATTTTACCAACTCCGAAACTATTTGCCCCTGTTTTCGTATATTATAATAATTATTTATGAGGAGGTTTACTATGAGTCATTTTTTTATTGCTGCAATGTTTTTTGTTTTAGGTTATCTTGTCAAATATAAACGGTGGAGTTGGCTAATTGCAGGTTATAACACCTCTTCCAAGGAAGAAAAAGCCAAATATGATAAAGAGGTCTTATGTCATGGAGTAGGGAATTTTGTGTTCTTACTCGGTGGTGTTGCTATTTTAGCAACAGTAGGAGAATTTCTGAACTTCGCTTGGATTGTTTCTTTTAGTTGGATCTTATTTACGGTGGTCATAATTGTATTTTTAATTTACGCTAATACCGGAAATCGTTATAAAAAATAATCAGTTTTTAAAGTAAGTAAGCCAAAAGACAATCCGGGAGGAAAATCGATGTTTATACATAAAATAGATGATGACATATCGTTAAAACTAATAGAATTAAGAGATGGCCAGAGAGTTTATGAGTTAACCAACCATTCAAGAGATTATTTAAAAGAATGGCTTCCTTGGCTCGATGCTACAACAAAACTCGAAGACACGAATGAATTTATCAAGTTTTGTTTAAAAGGTTTTGCTGAAAGTAACAGCTTAACTACAGTTATTTTGTTTAAAGGAGAAATTGTTGGAATTGCGGGCTACAATAGCATTAACTGGTCTAACAAAACAGCTTATATTGGTTATTGGCTCGGTGAAGAATACCAGGGGAATGGGATAGTAACTAAGGTTGTAAAGGCATTGACGGGTTATGCTTTTAACGACTTAAACTTAAATAAAGTGGAGATTAGAGCTGCGGTGGAGAATAAGAAAAGTAGGAGTATTCCTGAAAGACTGAATTTTACCAACGAAGGATGTATTAGACAAGCAGAATGGTTATATGATCATTACGTTGACCATGTTATTTATGGAGTGTTGGCAGAAGAATGGAGCTAGTGTATGTGGTTTTTAAGGAGAATATGTTAAAAAAAGCGATAAAAAAGCCAATTGTAATTATTACTATTAAATTAAAATTAACAAGATTTATGATATAATTAAAGTGAGTTTTTATTACAGGTGATTAATAAATGGATAATGAACAGCTGCTCAAAATCATCTTAGAACGATTTGATAATGTAGACCTTCAGTTTAAGGAAATTATATCTAGGCTTGAGCGAATAGAAAAAAGTCAACAAGAAGACGTTAAAGATACACTCCACTTAATTTCTAAAAAGGTTGACGGTATTATGTATGAAGTTGACTATTTAAGTGAGAAAACAGGTAAACACGATTCAAAAATTAATAGCCTTGAAAAGAGAATTCAGTCCTAACTTAAGGACTGAATTTTTTTAGCTGAAAAAAATTTCTATATATTTTGTGAAAAGCTGTACTTAAAGTAACGAGAACAATAGTTCAACAGACTGTTACTGCTAGCGAGAGGTTAATGGAAGAAAGTTGAAACTTTTGCTTTGCAGTTTCGTATGAAATACGAGGGGGAATACTTATGAAAAAACTCTTAATGTTAATGATCTTATTTGTAACACTGCTTTCTGCATGCTCAAATGACGGATTGGAAACAATTACATTTCATGGCGATTCAGAAAATTGGAGTAGTGAACTAGTCATTAAGCAGGTATCAGGTGATATTTACGAAGAAGTGTATGTTACTTTAGAATATTTAGGCGACGAAGAAGTGTCACTAGTCCAAACAAGGCTTGAAACTCCTTGGCTTGATTTCCTTGATGCATTAACCAGCGGAGATAGGTTACCTGAAAACAATGTAATAGGATATCCGCCTTATCAAAATCATAGATTTATACATGCTTATGAAGACGGTTATGACTTTGAAATGGATATTGTCTGGACGGTGAATAACCAAAGCAGAAAGGAAGTATTAGTTTTTACTACTGACGATGCACGCACGTCTGAAGTAGCGCCATAGAACATAAGATATTTTTAAACAATGTAAGTTTACTTTGAAGTGATGAGGAATTTGATGAATTACTGAAAGAAATAAAGTAAATGAAATTGCAACACTGACAGATGAATTTTTATCTAAAAATAGATTAAAAAGTGCGGAGAGCACTCGGGGAGAGAAATCAGATGAAAAAAATAGATGTTAAAATTTCATTAGTTTTAGCAGCTTTTTGTTTTGTAGCTGGAGTGTTAATACTGCCATATCAATTAGAGGTGTTTCAGACTACGTCACCAGCTCTATATGATGAAATTTTGGAGTCATTACCTAGGTCAATAAGTTTAGTATCGATTTTTGTTGGATTACAACTATTTATCGTAGCTTTCATTTTAAGCTTTATCGGTATTAAATTAGCTCGTAAAACGGGATTTTCAATTGCTATTTTAGAAGCGATTTTCAGTAAAGGGAAAGTTGTCATTGATAAGAAAGCGACATATTTAGCAATGATTGGTGGTATTTTCTTAGGTTTCATCATAGTAGGCTCTGATCGCTTTTATTTTCAAAATCAAATCCCGATACTCGCAGAAAACACACCTGAGTTTTCACTAATGGGGTTAATGGCTGGTGTTTTTTATGGCGGTGTTTTCGAGGAAATATTAATGCGATTATTTTTAATGTCCCTAGTCGTATGGTTATCTATGAAAATTTTAAGGAGAACAAAAGAGCAACTTTCTAGCAAGGTTTATTGGGGGGCGATCATATTGACATCTTTGGCATTTGGCGTTGGCCACTTACCAGCGACTGAAATGATGTATGGAGAGGTAACTAATATTCTACTTATTAGAGGATTATTACTAAATGGAATTGGTGGATTAATATTCGGTTACCTTTATTGGAGGAAGGGCTTAGAATATGCGATCATATCACATATGTTTGCTCATATTTCAATGCAATTAATGTTTATCCCGTTGTTGTATTAATATATATAAGCGAACTAATAAATGGTGAGAAATTAGGAGGGACAAGGTACTGTCCCTCCGTCCCATTAATCTTCCATGGTGGATAAATCACCGGTAGGGAGGTTGAGCTCCCACGCTTTTAGGACTCTTCTCATAATTTTTCCACTACGTGTTTTCGGAATTTTGTCGCGAACTTCCATTTCTCGTGGGGCCGCATGGGCGGCTAATCCTTTTTTGACAAAATTACGGATTTCTTCTTCTAGTTCTGCACTATATTGATATCCGTCTCGGAGAGTAATAAAAGCTTTCACAATTTCTCCACGAACTTCGTCTGGTTTTCCAATGACGCCAGCTTCGGCAACTGCAGGGTGTTCGACAAGTTTACTTTCGACTTCAAATGGACCAATTCGCTCCCCGGCCGTCATTATGACATCATCAACTCTTCCTTGGAACCAAAAATACCCGTCTTGATCCATGTAGGCAGAATCTCCGGAGACGTACCATTCTCCACGAAGAAAATAAGATTGATATTTTTCAGGACGATTCCAAATCTGTCTCATCATCGAAGGCCAACCTTTTTTGATGGCTAAATTGCCCATTTGATTAGGAAGTAGCTCTTTGCCACTATCATCAACAATGGCCGCAACAACTCCTGGAATTGGTTTACCCATGGAACCTGGCTTGATTTCCATCGAAGGGTAGTTACAAATCAGTTGAGCACCTGTTTCTGTCATCCACCAAGTATCATGGATTCTAAGATCCATCACTTGCATTCCCCAACGTATCACTTCTGGATTTAAGGGCTCACCGACACTTAACACATGTCTTAACGAACGAAGATTATATTTTTCAATGACTTTTTCACCAGCAGCCATTAACATTCGAAAAGCGGTCGGAGCACTATACCAAACGGTTACTTCATAGTCTTCAAGTGTTTGGTACCAGTCGTCTGGACTAAAGCGCCCGCCACGAACAACATTCGTTACGCCAGCAAGCCATGGGGCAAAAATACCGTAAGAAGTCCCAGTTACCCAGCCAGGGTCGGCGGTACACCAATAAATATCATTATCTTTTAAATCGAGGACCCATTTAGCGGTTTGATAATGCTGGATCATCGCATTGTGAACATGTAACACCCCTTTAGGTTTTCCGGTCGACCCTGACGTATAGTGAAGGATCATTCCGTCTTCTCTGTCGACCCATTCAATATCTAATTCCTTACTAGCTTTATGAAAATGCTGAAAAAAGTCAACATAAGTTTCATCTTCTTTTACGTTTGCACCAACAATAACTACTTTTTCTAAGTCAGGTAGTTCTTCAACAGGGACTCTATCTAAAAGTTCTGGGGTTGTCACAAGTACTTTTGCGTTACTATCTTCTAAGCGGTCACGAACGGCATTCTCCATAAATGCCTCAAATAACGGCCCAACAATCGCACCGATTTTGATCGTTCCAAGTAAGACAAAATAAAGTTCAGGAGAGCGAGGCATAAAAATAAAGACTCGATCACCTTTTGTCACTCCAATGTTTTTTAATACATTTCCAGCTTGGTTAGAGAGGTCTTTCATTTCATTAAACGTATACTTTTCAGACTTGTGTGGATCAGAATAATATAACGCAATCTTGTTTGCTTTTTCTGAATTGGCGTGACGGTCGATCAACTCATAGCCCATATTCACAAGTTGTGTCTCGTGCCAAGAGAATTGTTGTTCAACTTCTTTCCAGTCAAAAGATTGGTAGACTTCCTCATAATTGTGTAAGTTGTAATTGGTACCTTTTACTGAAAGTGGTTTTGATAACATGAAAATGACCTCCTTATTTTTTGTGTGTTAAAGCGCTTACATTTTCGGGGTAGCTAGATAGATGGTTTGTGGGATTGTTGGTTTTAGATGCGCTTGATTTTTACATTTTAGATCAACAAAATGATCGTTTTGTACGAACTTAGCAGATTGCTAACTTATAAATAGAAATAAATAAGAAAAGTATATTCTTATTGTAAGGGAGAAGAGGTAATTTGTGACAAAAATTTGACAGAAACTCATATAAGAAGATAAAATGAAAATAAGTCAGATTAGTTGGAATATTAAAAATATAATTTAGGAGGTTGAAGTGAAACTTGGAAGAGCAAATTGTACGTCAAATCTCTAAATTTATTGAGGACTGGGTTCCGAAAGAAGCTTCGATAGCTGTAGCTGGTGGAGATCGCTATATTTCTTATATTCCGGGTAATCATGACATTCAAATTAAACAAGGGCAGCCAATTCCTTCAGGTAGTATTTCTGAGCGAGTTTTTTTACACCAAGAGAAGGTAGAATCATTGGTGGATAAATCAGTATTTGGTAAGTCTTATTATGGAATAGGATACCCTTTAGGAGATCGTAAAACGGGGTTAAAAGGTGCGTTGACCGTGATATTACCTCCCGACTTTTTGATCCGTAGAGCCAAGCCCATCTCTTATCTTGCAGGAAGACGAGGTGAAATTTGGACCCCAATTGCAATCGAACAAATTATTTATATCGAAAGCTTTCAGAAAAAAACGATTATTTGTACAGAAAACGGTTTATATAGTGCAAAACACCCTTTAAAAGTACTAGAACAGCGCTTACCTGGCACATTTATGCGAATTCATCGTTCGTTTATTGTCAACATTGCTTATATTGAACACATTTCTAGAGACGTCTCATCTAATTTTCAAGTGAAATTAAAAGCATTAGAGGATAAACATTTGGTCATTAGTCAAACGTATATACAACAAGTTCGGGAGGTTTTAGGGTTTTGAATGAGGGTGTTGACCGTTGAACATGGATTTGTTAGAGATTGGAAAACGGGTGCTTATGAAAATTCAACAGACGTGTATTTTAATATATACTGGTAAATTTCTGGGAAATAAAGACGTTGTTGTACGTGATTTTGCAAAAAATAGTTCACTTTGCTTTGATGGCAGGGTGACTTTTTCTTTTTGTTAGTAAAAACGTGCGGAGGTGTCCGTCAATCCGGGTAAAAGTTAGGGAAACGCTGCGGATGCGGACCAACATGTCCGTCAAACTAAAACTCTAGTAAAAGTGGGCGAGGGCTGTGTATACGGACATGTATAAATTTTCAAATACGTTCACTCAACGCCGTGTATAATTTCATATTTTTATTGAAAATCTATTCATACTTGATTATATTTGGTACGATAGGAGATACTTAATTTGATAGGAAGGAGATGGAGTTAATGATTAAAATTGGTAGAAATGATAGTTGTCCTTGTGGTAGTGGGAAAAAATATAAAAAATGCTGTGGGAAAAATAACGTAATTACTGTCGGACATATTATTGAAAAAGAATTAGAAGAAATACATAAAGATATTATCCAATATGCTATGACGAACTATGATGACTTTATACAAGACTATGTGGAAAAGTATCATCATGATATTGAATTTCCAGAGGAAGCGGCGGAGGTATTTCACTTTTACTGCACTTTGTATGTGATAACAACCGTTGAAATGGAAAATGGTAAGACGATATTAGTAGAATACATAGATCGCTACGTACATAAACAAAAAAGGCAACAAATAAAGGATATTATGAGGTCGTGGGCAAAAGCCAGACCGTCGATTTCGATTGTTTGTGAAAAAGACGATAACAATGATCTAAAAGTGGAAGACTTTTTTGCGGAAGAAATGATGACCTTATCCGTTCCAGAAGATCATGCCGATATTAGTGTCGGTGGAATGTTACTTAGTATTATTTTACCTGCAGGCCACGAAAAATGGATGACCTTTACGGTTGGTCTTGATATAACAAGTGATAAGACCGAAAAAATGACAACAAAAATACTTAGGTTACTTGAAGAAACTGGTCTTGACTCAACCGAATTTGTTACTAGTAACTTCATAGAGCTTGTTAGTGAATTTATTTATACTGAGGCTGAATTAACGGCAACGGATGTGGAATGGCAATCCCAAGCTCAATTTGAAGTTGCTCAATTATTAGAGGAAAAGATCTCAAACTACTTTTCTCAGGGTGAGATCATCAATTTAGCATTTATGCTTTGGCAAAAATTTTGCGACAAGAAAAATCCAAGAATTCAAAAACCAGTTCTTTATGTTGCGGCGATCATTTATTTAATGGATCAAATGATGCCATTTGGAATAGGTGTTACCCAAGCTGGACTAGCTAAAGATTTTAATATTCCAAGTAGTAGCATTTCTAATAAGTTTAAAGAATTAGAGGCTATACTTAGTGAAGATATTAACGAACTAAAAACACGGTTACATGAATTAAACAATGGTGTGCACCATTAAGTATATGAGTTGCGATAAGTCGCTCGCAACTACATATAGTTTAATATAGCTCACATTAGGTACTTGTGAAATTCACTGAATTGCATTTTTAGTGAGATTAGGTCTGCGTATTGTTTGGCTGAATATACTAGCGAGAATGTCACTCGTCGAAAACTGGTATTGTTAAAAAAATAGCTTCTCTTGCTGGAAATGCAGGAGAGCTATTTTTTTGTTTGTAAAATGTCAGGATAAGTTAATATGCTCCCATAAAAATTAAGGAAGACGGTTGTAAGCGGACATCTATTCCGTTATTTGGCGAAAAAAGGTTTGATGGCGTTTTTTTCAAAATAACAGAACGTATGTCCGTACAGGTGCTGGAAATGACATCTATTAAATCTTTTTTCACAATTGTCGTCCTTACTTTCAAATACGATAACATAAAGAACTCGTTCTACCGTCGTATTAAGCGTCTATTCCAGATCTGAAGCAAAAGATATAAACTCTAGAAAAGCACCTTTAAAAATAGTATAATTACTCTTAAAAGGAGGTGAGTGAAATGATCGAAAAAAGATTAGATCGAATTGAAGATATGCTGTCGCAATTGATTGGCATGGTAGCAAAGTTGAGTGAAGATCAGCAAGAGATGAAAAAAGAATTAGCCGGAGTGAAGGATGAACAGCAAGGAATGAAGCAAGAACAACAAGGAATGAAGAAAGAACTACATGAAATGAAGCAAGAACAGCAAGGAATGAAGAAAGAACTACATGAAATGAAGCAAGAACAGCAAGGAATGAAGAAAGAACTACATGAAATGAAGCAAGAACAACAAGGAATGAAGAAAGAGCAGCAAGGAATGAAAAAAGAGCTAATAAAAACGAACATTAAGTTGGACGAGCTCGAGCAAAAAAGCGAAAAAAGGCATGAAGAAGTTATCCAGCGTTTTCAGGCCTTTGAGAGAGACAAAGATTTTATTTGGGAAAAAACGGTTAACAACGAAAGAGAGATTGGTAATTTAAAAAGACTCTTCTAGACCCCGAAACAACATTTGAAAATACCTCTCAAGTTATAAAACTCAATCAGTGACCAGTGTAGGTCATGGCCCTATGCTGGTCATTAATATTTTCTACAAAAAAAGAGGTGTCACAGTGACACCCCGATTGCTAATTATATTTTAGTTACGGCGATCGTCAAACCACCCAATTAAATGCTCCAAACGTTCTAAGCGGTGTTTCGGTTTTCCTGAGCGTGAAAGATCATGGTTTTCATCTGGAAAGCGAACGAGTTTTGTTTCGACACCGAGACGTTTTAAGGCAATATACCATTGCTCAGCTTGCTCCATTGGACAACGTAAGTCTTGTTCAGAGTGCAAAATAAGTGTTGGTGTTTTCACATCTCGCGCAAACATAAGTGGTGAAATCTTTAATAGTTTTTCGACATCATCCCATAAATCGGCATGTCCGTGTTGCCATTCAGTGAAGAAGAAGCCGATATCACTAGTTCCGTAGAAGCTATGCCAGTTACAAATACTCCGTTGCGTAACGGCTGCTTTGAAACGATCGGTACGAGTAACGATCACGTTCGTCATATAACCGCCGTAGCTTCCACCGGTAACGAATAATTGGTCGTGGTCGATGTAGTTAAAGTTTTCTAACGCATAATCGACACCCGCGATAATATCTTCATAATCCATTCCACCGTAGTCACCAATCACGGCATTAACGAAGTCATGACCGTAGCCGTGGCTTCCTCTTGGGTTCGTGTAAAGAACGACGTAACCTTTTGAAGCCATTAATTGCATTTCATGGTGTAAACCATTCCCGTATGCTGTTGCTGGACCACCGTGAATTTGCAGGATCATTGGATATTTTTTACCTTCTTCATAACCGTAAGGCTTCATAATCCAGCCTTCAATCTCCCAACCATCGGTACTCTTGTAATGGATATTTTCTGGAGTGCTTAATTGTACTTCATTATATAGTTCTTTGTTCCAATTCGTAAGTTTTTCAATCTTACTTAAATCATTTAAGTCTTGTGTTACTATATCTCCTGTTGAATGAGGCGTCGCAAGTACTAGAACCGCTTGATCTTCGCTGACGATATCATAAGAAGAGACGGATGCAACGGATGGAGATAGTGCAGCTGAAACTTCTCCTTCTAGAGTTACTTTGAATAATTGGCAATCACCACCAACGGTTGCCATAAAGTAAAGGTGAGAGTTAGTAGCATCCCAAACGAGGCGAGGCTCTGCTGTATCATACTTTGCATCAACACCGACAAGGTTTCCAACTGTGTAATCAAAGTTTTCCGTTAAGTTTGTCAGTTGACCTGTTTCTACTGAAAACAAGAGGACATTAGCATTCCCTTGACTTCTTTCCCCACGTGTATGGCCAATCACTGCTAGCCATTTACCGTCTGGTGAAAAGAAAGGTGCCATTAAATATCCATTTCCTTGATAAAAAAGAGACTCTTCTTTTGCGGCGATATCGTATTTCCAAATCGCAGGGAGGTAGCCCCACTCTTTATCTTCAGCCTTCGTTCCGATGTAAACTAAGCTTTTTCCGTCTGGAGAAAAACGTGGCTGAGAAAAATCATGATCGCCTTCGGTAATTTTCGTATAAGATTTTGTATCAATGTCATACAAGAAAACATGTTTACGGTCTTCGTTATAAATACCAACGCCGTCACCTTTATATCGAAGGCGAGTAATGACCTTTACATCACTTTTTTCTTCAGGTTTTTCTTCCTCTTTATCGGAGGTAAGCTTTAAGTCACCGTTAATCGTAAGAGCAAGCTGCTTGCCATCTGGTGACCAAGAAAAATCACCAACTCCTTGTTTTACGTCAGTTAATTGGATCGCTTCACCCCCATCGGTATGTAAAAGCCACACTTGGTTTTTTCCTGTGCGGTTAGAACGGAAAGCGATCATGCTTCCATCAGGTGACCACTTTGGCGCAGCATCTTTCACTAAGCTTTCTTTTGAATAATGAGAGGTGAATTGTCTACCTTCACCGTTTAAATCAGTAACATAAATATAAGAATAATAGCCATCTTTTTCTTTATCTACATGAGTTAACACGTAGGCAGCTTTGTCTTTGTTAGGCGACACTACAGGGTCTCCTACAAACTTAAATTTACATAAATCTTCTGCTGTTATCGGACGTTTCGTCATTTTCATTCCTCCATTATGTACAAATATAAATCTATTTTAACATTTCGGCATTCGAAATAAAATAAATTTATCCTATTTATAGAATAAAAAGAAAATCGAATGTAAACAGGGATAGATGAAAGGAACGACATACGAATTTTTTTATGGCAATATAAAATTTTATTCCATGATCCGATAGACGGTCTCTAGAACTTGCTCCTGCGTCACCCCCCCTCGAATAAAAATTTCCATTTTTGGCATACTTTGATCGAGGTGATAAAAATGAAAAATATTACGAAGTGGTTATTGATCAGTGTTATTTGTTTTTTCTTCGTTATTGATCCAATCACTCCAGAGTTGGCTGAAGCGAAAAATGACAATGATGAACTTTTTATTCAAATTGTCACTGGAGAATTTAGTTCAAAAACAGACGATGGAAAAGAGATCGAAGCGTATCGTTGGGATCCAGGGACGATCTTTGTTCCGAAAGGGCAAGACGTCAAGTTAAGTATTTTCGGTGTAAATGGAAAATCACATCCGTTTTATATTGAAGGGACGAATATAAAAGATGAAGTAAGGAAAGGCGAAGAAACAATAGTGAAGTTTCGATTTGAAGAGGAAGGGATTTACCGCATCGTTTGTACGGCACATGAAACTATTGAGCAAAACGGCCCGATGATAGGCTATATTGTCGTAAAATAAACGAGCATATATATTGGATTTTGAAAATGTTTTTTTAAAATTTTGACAAGGTAACTTTCCGCCTTCAGTGAGGGTTGGGGAGTTACCTTTTTTTGGGGTGTGTAAAATAGATGAGGAGATACGTACTAATTTTTCTATCGGTTTATGAATATTGATATATTATGAGGTTATATAGGGAAAGGACAAGTGAGTAGGGCAATAAAGATTGTGATATTGAAAAAAGCCAGAATTAATACAGATTGTAAGTTTTGCAATAAAAAAGTTGTGGAGTGATTTTTATGGCTGGTGCAAAGCAAAAAAGAGCGCGGACTTTTAATTTGCCTGTCATCTTCGGTGTGACGTTAATGACTGTCCTCGGGGTTTCTAGTGTTTCGCCAGCTTTCCCTGAGATTATGTCAGCATTAAATATCACGGAAACACAAGTGGGACTTTTGATTACCGTCTTTACGGTTCCAGGTGTCATTTTAACTCCTTTAATGGGCGTACTGGCGGACAGGTTCGGAAGAAAAAAAGTACTTATTCCTTCTCTTATATTATTTGGGTTTGCTGGAGGTATGGTCGGTTTCAGCCAAAATTTTTCAACACTGTTGTTGTTGCGTTTTTTTCAAGGAATTGGTGCGGCTGGTTTAGGCTCCTTAAACGTGACAATTATCGGTGATTTATATGATGGAAACGAAAGAACAAAGGTGATGGGGCACAACGCCAGCGTTTTAAGTATCGGAACTGCAGTTTATCCGTTAATTGGTGGTAGTTTAGCTGCTGTTAGCTGGAATTTCCCATTTTTATTACCGTGGCTCGCTATTCCTTTAGGGTTTGCCGTGATGATTTTTCTCAAAGTTCCTGAGCTGGAAAATAAACAACATTTTAAACAATATTTAAGGAATGCTTGGACAGGAATTACAGATCAAAAAGTGATCGGTATTTTTTTGGCTGGAGTTATCGTTTTTATCATTCTTTACGGAAGTTATTTAACGTATTTTAGTATTTTACTAGGTAAAGTTTATCAAGCTTCTTCTTTTATTATAGGTTTACTAATGTTTTCGATGTCGATCACGACGGCTGTCGTTGCTAGTCAGTTAGGTAGATTAAATAAGCGCTATCGTAAACATAGTCTTCTTAAAATAGGCTTTTGCGGATACGCGATTTCAATGGTAATGATTCCTTTTGTGAATGAAATATCGCTTTTTTTAATTCCTATTTTCATTTTCGGTGCCGCACATGGTTTAACGATGCCAAGCTTACAAACACTGTTAGCCGAACAAGCGCCAATGAAATTTAGAGGTATTTACATGTCTCTTAACGGAGCAATGCTTAGAATAGGGCAGACGACAGGACCTCTGATGATCGGTTTAATTTATATGATCGGCGGATTTAACGGAGCTTTTTTCGGAGGTTCAATCATCGCTGTCGTCGGTTTGTTAGTCGTTCATTTTATGGTGGCGTGTTTTGATGCTACAGGACGTCTATAAAGAATAACCAATACATATGGACGAAGCCACTGGATAATAACCCCGGTGATTAATGCATTTAGCAACGTACCAATACCAACAGCACCATTGAAAAATAAAGCAATCATTACTAATCCAATACTAATTATCGCCCGCGATATACCAAAAGACCAACCTGTTTTATCTGTTAAAATAACCATCGACCGGTCGATAGGATTTGGTGCAAAGTTTGATTCTAAATAAATCGCAATTCCGATTGCGCTAAAAAGGATGCCTAGTAATAAAAATATAACTTGTTCTAATAAATGATTAGGTATTAACCATTCTCCTAATAACAAAAGCCATGTATCAATCCCAAATCCTGTAATAATGGAAGTTAATATAACTAAAAGTTCAGGCCTTGCTTTTAAAGCTATTGCATTAAGCAAAACCATAGCAGACCCAACAACAATTTCCCAACTACCTATCGTTAATCCAAATGTGCGAAATAAACCAACGAGTAATGCATCAAAGGGTGAAGTGCCTAATTGAGATTGAATGGTGAGAGTAATTCCTAATGTTAATACGACAATCCCAATAAAATATATTAGAAATGATTTACCGATTTTTTTCATATATATCCCCCGTTATTTTAAAAATTGAATGATTTATAGTATGTGATTGCAGAACGATATCCTCAAATAATAAACGTATATTGAATTTTTATCAATTCCTGGTTCAATCCCAATATTCCCGATAAAAAGGGGGGAAAGTCTTGATTCAATAATAGCTTTACTTCCAAAAGAGGTAGAGCTTTTTTATTTGTTTCGTATCATACGTTTTGTAATGTCAATTTTTTTTTTGAATATTATCTTAATAAGAAGAAATTTAAAGAGCCATATCAACTTGCTTTGCTTGATTTGTTTTTACTTAAAAAACAAGGATGTGCTCGAAATGAAAATTATTGAGTTGATCGATTATTTAGATGACGAAAGTAGCAGTATTAAAAAGAAATTCGGTGTTTCAAAGCTTCATATGATCGACGCATATAATGGTATTCATGCAGCGATTGAATGGTTAAGTACTTCCATTTATAAAAAAGTTGTAGAAGATATTGTTTTTAATATTACTGATGAACCGATTAATTTCCCTGGAGAATTAGGGGTTTATGAAGAAGATCTGTTTCAACCAGTGATCTACTTGAACATTATGGCAATTGCAGAAGATTATAAGAAAAAAGAATATCTTTTAGAAATGGATCAATGGGAGGTTACTTGCTTTGAATATGCCGCTTTCGTATGTCTTCATGAAGTCGGACATCTTTTTCATGGTCTAGTTGGAGGTAGCGGAACTGAAAAACGTGATCGTTTATTCGATTATTTTGATAAAGGCGAATATTTCTATAAACGCTTCGTGGCTGAAATGAAATACGGATACACTTATAAAGAAAAGAAGAAGTACAGGAATATCCCCCATGAAAAAGCGGCGGATAATTTTGCAAAGCAGTGCTTACGAATAATGTTGGATGAGCTGTAGTAGTAGAAGAGGCGTAAGTAAAACAAAGTATATTTAAGTAGCCTGTATCAAAGACTTTATATGTATGATACAGGCTAAGTAGTACGGCAACTTTTTTTAGCGTATAAAGTGTTATAGTTAACTTAATTGCATTGTTGTGACACAAGTATTATCACCTTCGAAAGTAGATAACTGTGATTGGGCCACTTTTCCAGCGTATTCAATCGTGACATTTAAATTTTGCTCTCTAGGTAGCCATAAGTCGATAAAACCATTAGGATGAGATTTAACTGTTTTGTCAAGTACTACATTACCATCCGTGTCTTCAATGTAAACGTCAAAATCTTGTGCTACTAATTCTGCTTGACAACCTGTCAAGAAATGAGAAGTTCAATGATGGGTTTGATTAATGTACGGTGCAATAGCTACGTAAAATTCATCTTCAGGAAGATTATAAATATCTGTAGTTTCATCGTTGTTAATTACGAGCAATTGATGAGACGATGCTTGAACTGTCGGACTTGATAGATTACCAGAACTGTAACCATAAACCAACTCCTTAATGTTTTCTACTACTTCTCCATTACTTGCATTATTTCCATCACTGGAACATGCCATTAGTATAACGGATAGCAACCCTATCGCTACGATCATTTTTAGTTTCATTTTTTCTCACCACCTTTTGTACGTTCATTATATCAGCATTCTTTGTTTACTTACTTTTTCTAAGGCGTTTTTCATAATATCTTCAATCTTGCCAGAAAAAAATAAATGCAAAACACATTTTTCGAGCCTTGAAAAACGTGTTTATATCAACGATTCATTAACTTTTTAGTTCCTATTGTGACATACGCACCTAGAAAAGTTCTCCACTTTTTCTTCACATTTTTTTCTGTTAATTTTTGTTCCGCGTTCCTAAAATTTAAGGCTATTTTAACATGAGGGATGTCATATTTATGGTAAAATTAAGTAGTACATGGAAGGTGAAGGTGAGGCTACTCCACCTTAACCTTAATTTTATCAGTAGCATTATAGCCATAGCCTTTTCTATTCCAAAAAGGTATTTTTGGTTGTGTTCTGTTATGTGAGTCAGTTACTCTAACGATAATTGTATATTCGCCCTTGTTTTGTACGGACCACTCGTACGACCAAGAAGTCCATTCGTACGGAGTTTTTTCTTCGTTTTCTACAAGTACATTTGTCCAAGTCTTTCCATTATCAGTACTGATCTCAATCTCTTTTATATAACCTCCACCTGTCCAGGCGATCCCTTGAATTAAATGTTTGCCTGTATCTAGAACTTCCATATGTAAAGGTTTTTGTATCGTCGAATCTACGTTTATTTTTGTAACCGGGTATGCTCCTTTGTTGTCATCTTTGTTAGGATAGTAAACGTAATCAATCGATTGAAACGGTCCTTCAAAACTATTGTCTATAACTGTAATTTGTTTGATCCATTTGACAGAAGCCATTCCGTACCATTGTGGAACGATCAATCTAAAAGGGTAACCATGTTTAAATGAAATCGGTTTATGATTATATTCGTAAGCAATTATCGTGTCAGGGTGAAGAGCCTTTTCGATCGGCAGGCTCCTTGTATAACTATACACTCCTTTTAAGTCAGTTCTTTTTCCGTAATCGTATCCTTCGACGACTACTTCTTTCGCATTTTCTGATATTCCAGCTAATTTTAGAAGCGTACTTAAGGGAACTCCTCTCCATATGCCTTGGCTAATCGCGCCTTTTTCCCATTGCTCTCCAAATACTTTCGGCTCAAATAAGCTACGTTTATTTCCTGAACACTCAAGAACGACCTTAATAGTTTTTGACTTAAAATTATACAAATCTTGCATCAACAGCATTAACGGTGTGGCTACAGAACCTTTGACTGGGATCCAAAAATTCGAAAAAGTAAGTGTTGGATAAGAAAAATGGTTTCTTCTGAAAAACAATCGAGTATTTACAATTTCATTTCGTATAAATTGAATAGGTGTTTCTTGATTTTCAGGTTCTAAGCTACGTGTACTCAAATACGGCCTTACGAAAGGAGAGTATCGATCAAACATAATTTTCCTCCTAAATTATATATTTGATAATATATTATGTTTGCAGGAGTTACTTAGAACTTTTTAGGTCATCATAAGGAGGCGTCTGAACAAACGTGATATACCGTACAAATAAAAAATAGTACAAGGAATTCAACTAAAGGGGGGCACTGTAAACAAGAGTAGTTTCTTCAAGGATTAAATAGCAGCATTGTTTAATAAGTATAAAGTATGTTGATGTGGAGGGGAGTGGACATTCATTCCGTTATTTGTGACAAAAGCAGTGTTTTTAAGAGGCTTGCGGACATACGTTCCGTTATTGGTCAAAAAGGGAGCCGATTCCTTATGATTTAAAGCAAATAACGTACCTGATGTCCGATAATCACTTTAAAATGTAACTATTTTTGAAAATAACGTACTCAATGTCCGCAAAAAATAAATTCGTTAACGAGGGCGCTACTAAAACAGCAGCAAGTTATACTCTTAGTTTGATTCTGATTCGTCTTCTTCCTCGTCCATAAACTGTTCAAACGCCACAGAGACTTTGTCAAACTCTTCATCGCTATCAATCGCTGAAAAAGTACTATCTTCATCTACCTTTAAAAAGAAAACATCAATATCTGCGTCATTTTCTTCTTTTAAGTCTTCAACAAAGCTAACCGCAACATATTCAGTCTCTTCGAGTGTCATATTCGCTAACACTTCAACTTCATGTTCCTCGTTATTTTCATCACTGATAGTGAACACTTCACCAATTTCTATCTTCTCCATTGTAGCAACTCCTATCGTTTTTTATAAAAAAAAGTTTAATTAAAGCTGGCAATTATTCCAACTCATCTATTTATTATCCTCGGTTAAACCCAAAATTAAACTAGCGCCCGCAAATTAGTATCACCAAAAACAACGAAAACAGGGAAAAGTATGCTTGATAGGCGCTTCAATGCGCAGGTTTTTTACAAAAAATAGGGAAACCCATGCGTATTGGTTGCTTCAACGTGCGATGATTTTACAAAAAATAGGTGAAACCTTGCACAATGGACGTTGCGAGCCCTTGAACAGCGCTAAATCAAGGTCTTATTTTCTTTTTTGGTCACTTGCCCATTTTTAATTAGGTAATATCTATCCAAGTACACTCTTCAATCATAGGCATATGATGTTTTTATAAACCTATGAAAGGATTGAGCTAAGTGTATTATCAGCCTAATGGATATTCTTACCCATCTTACCCTTATGGTAACACACCGCATCACTCGAACTATATGTCTAGAAATGAGCAAGGAAACTATCAACAAGGATTTGACACATTACTTACTGCCATTAAAAAAGAAGCCTCAGCCATTGATCTTTATCACCGTTTAGCCCAAGTAGCCCCTGACCAAAAACAAAAAAATGACATTATTCATGCGCTACAAAACAAAACGGCCCATTTAAATCATTTTACTCAACTATATTCCTCACTTACCGGTAGCCAGCCAATGTATCAAATCGATCAAGTTTCATTTCGCAGTTATGAAGAAGGTTTGCAAAAGGCCTACGAAGCAGGAGTAGAGGCCTATGAAGAATATCGAAACAATATGTTATTCCCTCAAAATCCACTCGTTCAAAATATGCTATTACATGCTTCTAATTGTGAAAAAGAGAATCTGACTCGATTTGAGGCGTTAAATCAAACTGGAATCAAAGATTATGGATCCAATCCATATGTAGTTAATATTGAAAAGGCGACTAAGGAAAACGATACTTTCCGTACGGCGTTATGGACAGGTGAATATTTGCAATTGGCCTTAATGAGTATCGGGGTTGGTGAAGACATCGGATTAGAAGTTCATCCAGACCACGATCAATTTATCCGCATTGAAGAAGGTCAAGGCCTTGTTCAAATGGGGGACAGCGAATTTAATTTAGATTTCCAACAAGAAGCCTATGCAGACTATGCGATTTTTGTACCTGCAGGAAAATGGCACAATTTAACCAATACGGGTGATCGACCAATCAAGCTTTACTCTATTTATGCTCCACCTGAACATCCATTTGGTACAGTTCATGAGACGAAAGCCATTGCGGTGGCTGCGGAAGAAGACCACCACCATTAATGTTTCGATGATAAACGCTCATGAAGATTAACTGTTACTACCTATAAAAAAGGAGGCTGGGACAAAAGTGTCTGACACTTTGTTTTGTCCCAGCCTCTTTTTTTTCATACAAATCCCCCATGCGGAGCATCGTCACCAACTAATATGAAAATTCTGGGCGAGGGTCCTAACCTAGCCAGCCAACAAACCAACTACAAATTTAAACGTAATCCTCTCGTTGATCGATATAAATAAACCCACTGTCGTCTATTTGCGCAAAAAATACATCATCGATTTTAGTAATGCCGTTTTCTTTTAAAACAGTTTCTACCCATTCAATATTTTTCCCTAACAACTGTAAACTCTTTTTGAGTACTTTTCCATCAACGATAAAAGCTTGTCCAACACCTCGAGAGTGTTGAATATTAAAAACATCTTTTTGCATTGCAGGTAAATATGCAGGTTTTTTTAATACAGAAATTGTACCGTCAGTCTCTAACATCGCAGTTTCAATTTCATCAATGTTGAAAACTCCTTTTTTACGCAAGCTCGTAAGCAGGCTGTCCATTGTGATTAACGCTTTTTTTAAACCGTCCTCGAGCACTTGACCATTTTTTATTACATAGGTCGGTTCAGATTCTAATACCTTTCGACCTCTTAAACTTTTGATCGCAATCACATTGGTAACATATGTATAGAAACAAAATAAAGTTAGAGCTGTCATTCCAATGAAGATAGGAACATCAGTCATTAAAAGGGAACTCGCAACGATTGAACCAATCGTGATGCCAGCAACGAAATCAAAAAACGTCATTTGAGCGATTAACTTTTTATTACGCTGTTTTCGTATTAATTGTTGCTTTTCAAATTAACTATTATCCCAAGTAATTTCAAGGGTTGGCATCTTTTCGTTTTCTGTAAATACAATAATCCTATGAAAACAAGTCTTTTCCCGACCCAATTTATAGTAAAAGCAACAATCTTTACGAAAAGAGCCTTTTATTAAGAATTCGACAAAATATATAGAGAAGAACAAATGCAATCGTAGTGCGAAGAAAAACCTCCCAGATCGTCATAACGATTAGCTCCTTTGTGAAATTTTTGAGATTACTGATTGGAAAAATCGTCTTACTTTATAGTGCCCATAATTAGAAATTCATACAAAACCAGCATGACGAAGCGTCGTCACCAAAGCTACTGACCTCATTCATAGCATGGAACACCTTCGAGAATGCCTTAGGAATTACTTCCCTGCTATTTTTTAAAGTAAACGACGCGATACTATTGAAGGGGAAGGTGGTGAAAGACATGAGTAAGGCGATGGGTGAACATGAAAAAGTTGATTTACATGAATTGTTAACCTTTAAGACGCTATGTGTAACAAAAAGTAATACGATGATGGGATTAGTCGATGACAAAGAGCTACAAACAATCATGCAACAAGATGTACAAAATTCAAAAAGAGCAATACAACAACTACAAGGTTTTTTAACTTAAATATCGGAAAGTAGGTGTACTCAAAGATGAATCAAATGAATCAAATGGGGAATGGGCAAATGGCTCAATTAACGGATCAAGTCATTGCAACAGATTTATTAATGTCAGCAAAAACAGGTGTTAGAAACTGCGCTTTAGCAATTACGGAAACAGCAACACCGGAAGTACGTAACACTCTTCGAGAGCAACTAAACCAGGCAATTGATTTCCACTCTCAAGTTGCCTCTTATATGGTGGCCAAAGGATATTATCATCCAGAAAATATTCAGGAGCAAATTAATGTAGATGTACAAGCTGCCGAGCAAGCGAAGAACCTCGCTCAGCAACAGCCTCCGACTCAACAACAATTGCAATGATGCTATTCATGAAAAGGTCCCAATATTGGGGTCTTTTTATATCGAAAAAAACTAAGGTCACCGCCCTTTTAGCAATGGATAATCCGAGCTAAAAAGTAAAGCGATAATCCTTAGTTTTTATGTCAGGTCAATACTTCATTTAACTTAAGTTTAACGCAGTTTGTGCTGCCAGCTGATCTACTGAGATTTGTTCTTGAACATTGTTCGGATGGTAGTAACCTTTACTAATCATATAATTAGTTATTTGTTCATGTAAATTGATTGCATCATCTAAATGTTGTTGTAATGTCGCACGAACCTCAGGGGTTGACGCTTCCGTAATTGCGACTGAATAATTTTTTATGCCAGATTTAGCAGCAATTAGAAGGTCTGTTGCAATCACTTGGTCAGTAAGAGGCCCCATACCAGTTAAGTTTTGAACAATTTGATTCATTGTATGTTCCTCCTTTTATTGTTGTTGCAAGAAACCTTGAAGTTGCTGAATTGCTTGAGTAGTATTTTGTTTATCTTGTTGCATAAGTGATTTTAATTGCGGATCTTGCGCTAAGCCCATCATAGCTGTTGATTTTGTCAAACATAAGTTTTTGAATGTTAAGAGCTCGTGCAATTCTAATTTCTCGTGAACCCCTAATTGATTTTGTGTTTGCATTTGTGCTCACCACCTTCCCATAAGTATTTTTTACAGAAGAAAGTAATTCAAACTTGTAATTGTATCCATCACCAAACAGGAGATTCTTAGTATAAATAAGAGTTAAAACATAAAACCAATCATTAAGTAGATAAATATGGCAAAAAGCAGAGTGAATGTTGTATAATGTGTAAAAGAATGTGATAGGTATTCTACTATCAAGTAACTTACGCTCAGAACTTGCTAAGAAAAAAATTATTGACGCTAAAAACGCCCAAAAGGAGTTGTTCTTACGATGAATATGAAGAAGTTGTTTATTTTACTAATCTTTGCTCTGACTACTATTTTAGTAGTTTCAGGGTGTTCAAATGAGCAGACAAAACCTGATGAGGAGCAAGGTGCTGCCGATGAAAAAGCGAATGATGTGGCCGAACAAGAGGAGTTGGAGGTCATTGCTGAAGAAGGAAATCGCTTTGAAGCCGGAGCTTTTCAAAACCCTGAAACTTGTGGGGGGTGTCATACCGATATACATAGTGCTTGGTCGGGGAGTATGCATAGGTACGCTTGGGAAAATGATCTATATCAAGCCGATTATTTAAAGGCAAGTGCAGAGACGGACGGCTTTACCGATGTTTTTTGTGCGGAGTGTCATACTCCAGTTTCTGTGCGAACAGGTCAACTACCTCCTGCCGATGGTAGTCTCATTGATGATACTTCAAAAATGGGCGTTTCTTGTGATTATTGCCATACCGTTTCAGAAGTAGTCGAACCGGTGAATGTACAAACAATTTCAGAGCCAGGAGATGCAAAACAAGGTCCACGTGGAGATGGCGATTCTCCTGTACATGAAGTAGAGTTTTCCGAAGTTGTGACAGATGCATCATTTTGCGGTTCTTGTCACAATGTTGACCATCCTACGAGTGGTGTAGCTGTCATTGACACTTACACGGATTGGAAAGAAGGGCCATATGCAGCCGAGGGTATACGTTGTCAAGATTGTCATATGTCACCGACTCCTGGAGTGGCTAAAAACCCAGGCAAGTCAGCGGTGATGGGTGAAGAAAGAGATCACATCGCGACTCACTATTTTCCTGGGGGCAGTGCTTTCTTCCATGAACGTCAAGGAGACGACACCCATGCCGAAATGTCTAGACAAATGCTAGAGGCAGCAGCGACATTAGAAGCAGAAGCTAGTAAAACAGGCGACGGTCTAGAGCTAATTACTAGAGTTACGAACGTTGGTGCTGGTCATAAAATCCCGACAGGTGTCACCTATATTCGGAAAATGTGGTTAGAAGTCACCGTAACGGATGAGTCAGGCCAAGAGTTATTTACTTCGGGACACATCATTGATGGAAATCATGTTGATGAAGACGCCGTTTTTTACAGAGTCTTATTTAAAGATGGTGACGGTAACTTGACGAATAAAAGCTGGAGAGCGGAAGGCATCGGGTATGATCGCCGTATTGCTCCAAACGAAACAGATGAAGAAACTTATGTAATCCCAGTTCAAGAGGATAACATAAATATTACCGTTCGACTTATGTATCGCTCTTATAGTCAAGAATCTATTAATGAAAGTGGCCTTGATAATTTACAAGTGCCAAGCATAGAAATGGCTAGAACAGAGTTCCAAGTGAAGTAGTTTGTGGTAGCGGCTGAATCATTTAGATTCAGCCGTTTTTGATTCAAACTTACAACGCGAAAGTTCCCCATAATAAAAAGCTTCATTTCTTTTTACGCATTATTTTTCAATGGTTTTGCTGGGCCTTGTTCAGAAAACGAGGGCCGTTTTAAGTTGATCGCCATCTGTTGCATCGATTCGTTGAGAAGATCGAGCTTTTTTTCGATGCGATGCAGTAAATAGAGGGTGATCATTATAGGAAAACCATACTCGCTAATGAGCGGGATCCACATCTCCATTTTTTTCACTCCTTTCCTAATCGACAAGTGACAGGCACCACCCGGAATTTGTCGAAAAATACATAGTGGGTGGGACAAAAGTGTCTGACACTTTGTTTTGTCCCACCCACACGTTAGCTGCGCGAATGCTTGTCTACTTATTCACTGACTGGAATTTCAATGTTTTCAACGTTGCGTTCTACAATGCGAGCGCTGTGCTTGGCCACTAATTTACCACCCGTTGTAATAAATGCATCTTGAGCAATGACATCAGCCATTACTTGTGAAACAAGTTCTGGGTCCACTGGTTCTGTTGGGTTGGCTACTGACACAGTTACATTACGACCTGCTTCGTTTTTAAAAATTAGTTCAATTCGTTTACTCATTGTTTTTCACCTCCGTTTTTATTTTTAAAAAAATTAGTTGAGCACGTCATAAACGTTGCTGCGGGTTGCCCCTTCTAATGCATACTCTTGTAAACTTGCAAGAGCTTCAGCGGTAGCTTTTAGTTGTTCGTTACTTGCTGTGATGTCGATGTTTGAAAAGCTTCTTGAGAATAAGATTTCTTTTCCTTCAACATCCAAACCACCAAAAAATTGTAGTGTAAGTCTTGTTTGTAAAATATTTTCCATCACTATCACCTCCTTCACTATATAAGTAGCTATTTATGCGTAGAGAGGGTGAGTTTTTTTGAAAAATTTTTTCGATAAAGGTTCATTCTTTGATTTTTTATAGTAAAAGTTACAACTAGTCGCACAATTAACGTTGGTAATAAGGCGATGTTCTCTTATCTAATGAGCTCCAGTGATTACTCCAAATTAAATAAATAAAGTAGCTCACTTGTACGGAAGTTATTTTCAATTTTTTTTAACGTTTGTTTTCGCCAATGTTTCACTTGATCGACGGTAACGTTATATTTTTTAGCAATCGCTGTCGGCATTTGGTTGTGTTCATAAAATTCATTGAACCATATGAGTTCCTTTGAAGTAAGTAACGGCTTGAGTTTTTCCACTGGAAATCTTTTTGGGTTTTCGTACGTTTGTTCTGGGATATTTTCGAGCAGTTCTGGTTCAAGGCATGTTTGAACACGCTGCTCATACTTTCGTTCTTTTTTAAGGTAAGTCAATAACCGACCTCGTACATATTGCTTGGCATAGCCTGGGAAAAAGCCCTTTTCTGGATCGAAGTTTTTTTGCGCATCCCATAGAGCGATTAACGCGATTTGGTACAACTCATCATATAGTTCATAGTTGTATAGTTTTTTAATTTGCGACTTGAGCAATGGTTCATATTTTTCAGCTAACTGTTCAAACGATATTTCTTTGACATTCATTTATTTCACAACTCCGGCGGATGGCGCGCCTTCCAATATTCCGCGGTTGTCTTTATTATCTTGATCGGGGAGGTGATTGTCATAGGTGGAAAATTCGTGTTTTAGGTGTTGAAAATTGAATTTTTGCCTAGAGGAAATTTGATTTTTGAAGTGGGGAGGTTGGAAATTGGGGTTATTTTTTGTTAACGTTTAGTGCAAATTAAGTGGGAGGGAGAGGTTGCCGACATGAGATCTGTTATTTTGCAAAAAAGGAGTTAAAGGTGCAAATCTATCAACCAGCAGTGATAAATTTATAGTTTTGGTGACATCCGTCACCTACAACAAATCCATTTCCTGATAAGCTTAGTTTGTATAGAAGGAAAAATCATTTGAACAAGTGTATAATCATAGGAATTTCCATAAAAAAATCATAGGTGGTGCAGCAAAATGTTAGATGTAAAAATGGAAGGAAATAAAGCAATTATTGATGTTCGGGAAAAAGTTTTAAGAGGAGAACACCCGAAAGATGAAGTTTTACAATTTGTGAAAAATGCGCCCGAGGGGACAACCTTTGAAATTCATTTACCACTTCGAGGAGAGCCGATGGTCCAATTACTCAAATCGAACGGACTGAATGCATATATCGAAGAATTAGCGCCGGAACACTTTAGAATTATTGCGGAATAGTTTGTAGTATGATTTGTTTTAATTGTGATTCTTTTTACCAGGAGCCTGGTTACACGGCAGTGAGTCTAGCTTAAGCTGTTAGCCAGGTTTTAATACGTGCATTAACATCTTGATGAAGTATGAAACAGAAAAAATGAAAACCATGTAGGATTGAACTGAGGTTGGAACAAAAGTGTCTGACCCACGCGGATCGTAATATAGACAAGAAAGATTAATCGAATGTCTATATTTGGTGCCTAGCGGAGATCCGTTAATGAGCCATTTTGTGGCCTGTTCTTTACGTGCACGAACATCTGTTCCGTCATATACCGAAAACATTGTGGTTTCAGCCTTTTTTAAGTAAATAACGGAACAAATGTCCGTAAACGTTCGACGACCTTTTCCAGTAAAAATCTATCACTTATCTCCTCAACAAATTCCCTTCACGAATGTTGTATAATGTCGCATTAATCTCGCCACCCAATACGAGGATCAATCCACTCAAGTAAAACCAAATCATTAAAATAATGACACCACCTAAGCTTCCGTACGTTGCGGTATAGTTGTTAAAGTTCGAAATGTAAAACGAAAAACCGAGGGAAATTAATTGCCAAGTAATCGTCGCAAACAGAGCCCCATAAAGTACACGGTGGAAATTTAATTTTTTATTTGGTGCAATGGTGTAAAGGACCATTAAAACAGCTGTCATTATAGCAATCCCAATAAACCAGCGAAGGCGATTTAAATTGACAACAGTCGTATCTGGAAGTCCAAATATTTGATCGATACTCGTTAAAATCACATTTCCGAAAACAGGAAGCAGTAAAGTGATGAAAAGAACGAGAACGAAACCGATCGTCAAAAAAATCGACATGAATCGTAATTTGATAAAAGAACGAGTTTCATCAGTATTGTGCGCTTTATTGAGTGCACGAATGAGTGCATTGATTCCATTAGATGATGTCCAGATCGTCGCTAAGATACCAAACGATAATAACCCACCTTTAGGTTCGGCAATTACTTCTAAGACTGTACCCGTAAATAACTCTGCCAATTCTGGTGGCGCGTAGTCGTGAACAAAGTGGTATATTTGTTCCGTGTTGAGCGGTAAATAAGGAAGTAACGATAACATAAAAATGATTAAAGGAAAGATCGATAACATAAAGTAAAAAGCTAAAGTCGCTGCCCAATCTAAGATTGGGTCTTTTTTTAGTTGTTCAATAAATTCTTTTGCAAAAATATGACCTGCCTGAATGTTTGACAAAAACAGCACCACCTTAATTCTCCTATTGATAGTAAATGCCCAAATCTATATATAAATAAACGATATATACATTAATGAATTTCATCATTCAATCTTGTCCCATTACGTAACGATATGTGTAGTTGCTTTAATTGATTTTAACATAAGTTGTTAATTGTGGAATATTGAAACTTTTTAATTAGAATATCGTTTATAATTAGTAGATGAGTGAATTTCATAATTACCGAAAATGAGCCACATCATGTTTATATATAGTTTGCGAATGGTTTTGACGCAACTATATATTGATCTTAGTGGCGAGAATCATGAATTATGAAATTCATTAAGAGGAAAAAACGCTTTTAAGTGTACAGCTTGAGGGAGGGGAATTATGAAGCATTTTAAAATCATAGTCGTCGTAGCTTTAATGATCAGCTTAATCATCAATGTACGCGTATTATCTAAAATGGGCGATCTCGAAAATCGGGTCAATTCCATTTCAAATTCTCAAATTGATATAAAAAGAAGTGTTGATCATCAATCCAGTCATTTTAATAACACTCTACAAGAATTTAAAAGAGAACAAAGTTGGATTAGTGCGATTGGCACGGATATCGATACGGAGAAATTAGATAACGGTCAACCGACGATTCATTTTAACTGGCAAGTTAAAGAGCTACTTCGCGATTCAGAAGTCAATTTTCATTATAAGTTCGGAGAAGATGAGCATTATGAAAGGGTTCCGGCCGTCGATGTTGGCGATGGTTTGTTTGAGGCAAGTATTTCGGTAGACATTCCGCTTGAGCCCCAATGGTTTACAAACGTTTCTAGATCAAGAGCTAAAAGTGCTAATGAAATGGAAGTTGAACTAATGGTTGAAGAGAAGGCTAGGTATGATATTCATAAAAATCAGCTTTATTATTATGTCACAGTTTCCAATGAGGAGTTAGTGAAGAGTGATGATATTAAAACAACCGACCTTGGCTATTTAGGAACGAGATACTACGGTGTTTTAGAAAGTATGGTTGATTTTCATGGTGATGGCTACAATATTTCTGTGATCGCACCGCCATTATATGATGATAAAGGTATTACTCTTCAGGAAGTTTCTGTAATGAAATATAACAACGGTGTACTAGTCGCAGAAGATAATTTAGAGTTGAGTGAATCAAATACAAATACCGGTCCCGAACAACCTTTAAGATTTCAAAAAAACTTTAACGATGATCAATTTGAATTTACAAGCTTAGTTTTTAAAGTAGTTTATAATAATGGGGCTACTTTTGAAAGAGAGGTTTATATTGAATAGATGGGTTGCTGCTTGTAGTTTTGCGGCGAAAAAACGGTGTCCATTTCGCTTTGCTAAATAAGTGACTTACTGAAAATATCGCACGGCGTTTAAAATATTATTTGACGAAAAGATAATTTTTTTGTGAATTTGATCACTTACAAATGGGAGTCGTTTCCTATATGATTGTACTATAGAAAAAAATAGAGTTAATTCAGGAGGTAATCTTATGGGTTGTGGATGTTCAAGTCACTTAAAAGATGGAATGGCCATTGTTGATCATATTAAAAGTAAAGGGAAAGAAAATTGGGAGCCAAAAAAGGCCCTCGAAATTACATGTCAATGTGGCGAAACTTTTACATTAGAAACAGTCGTTATGAACTGTCCAAAATGTGAAATGACGTATGCGGTAACTCCTTGTAGTTCAGATGATGTTAATAACGTAAAAGTTGCTGGTATGAAATACGCATAAACTTTATGTTTGTGTCGTGTCACAGGTTAAGTTATTTTAAAAAATGTTACCAACATGAAAAAACAATCATCAAATCAATAACCACTAAATTGAGACGAAGCTAAATCAATTACGTCTTTATTTAGTGGTTATTTTTTGTGAGAGAGCGTTTTAAAACCCATAGTAAGAAGTTCACACTCGACCAAAGTTCTAATTACCTCATATTTGTATATGATTAATAAAGTGCAAAAATGGAGGTAAGTCACAAGCACGCCCCGAAATTCCTTGTTTCACAACGTTGTTCCACAAGCCGTTCGCTGGAAAATAAATAAAATCTCCTAACTGAGGGTGGGACAAAAGTGTCTGACACAACAAGGATCCTACTAAATATAGACGTAAAGAATTATCATATGTCTATATTCGGTGTCTAGCGGTGTCTGACACTTTGTTTTGTCCCACCCTCATTTTTATCTCAAAAAAATTTTATAATAAAGCGAGTTTCAACATCCAAATATGCCACATAAAGATACATTTAGTTAAGTACGGTTCAATTCAACTGGATTGAGGAGCCAAGTTTCAAAAAAATATGATTCATTAAAAACACTTTAATCGTTTCTTCCTATTAGCAAGTCTTTATTTGATGATCGATTTTATTGAACGTAGTGCAAAGAAATGTAACTCGTCAAGTCGTGAGATTAAATAAGGTAGTGGAAAACGTTCGATGAATTCTTGAACTGACTTTACCCGCTACTACTATAGGAGAGTGTTAGGATGGAATGGGTAACACAAATGATTATGGGGGTGTTAGGTGGGCTAGGTATATTTTTATATGGAATGTATTTAGCTAGTGAAGGGTTAAGAAAATCAGCTTCTAGCCATTTAAAAGAATTTTTGAGTAAAGTGACGAAAAACCAACTTTTAGGTTCGGTTGTCGGGATTGTTTTAGCGGCGGTTTTGCAGTCTTCGAGTGCGGCGACGGTTATGGTCGTCGGCTTTGTTAATGCTGGCTTGTTAACTTTAAGGCAAGCAATGGGGGTTATGCTCGGGACGGCAATCGGAACGACGATCACTGTACAACTAATTGCTTTTAAAATTACTGATTACGCACTTTTATTTATTGCGGTAGGGGTGTTAATTTTTCTCGTCTCATCGACCCAAAAGAAAGCGGTTGGGACGATTTTATTAGGGTTTGGTTTTGTTTTTTTTCGGAATGGGAATTATCACCGATGCGATGAAACCGATCGAGAATAATCCTGAATTGTCAGGGGCGTTTCTATATTTAACGGATAATCTTTTAATTACAGTCATGATCGCTTTAATTTTTACAGCGATCATTCAAAATAGTGCCGCCACCATTGCGATAGCGATGACGTTAGCGGTTAGTGGATCACTAACACTTGAAGCGGCGATTGCCATCGTTTATGGTGCCAATGTCGGAACCGTCGTTACGGCGCTGATTTCCAGTATAAAGGCTTCAAAAGATGCGCAACGAACGGCTGTCGCGCATGCAATTTTTAAAATGATTGGCGTTTTGTTTTTCCTTCCAATCACATCATTTTTCGTTTCTGGATTACAAATGTTAGGTGGAGATATTGAACGACAAATTGCTAACGCCCACACGATTTTTAACATGGTCAATTTAATTATACTTTTGCCGTTTTGTAATAAATTTGCCGATTGGATGGTGACAATGCTTCCTAGTAAAGAGAAATTGCCAAAACATGTGAAGTACTTGGATCCTGATAGTTTAGAAGTTCCAGTTGTTGCTCTGATCCAGACAAGAAAAGAATTAGGTAGTATGGCTAGTTTAATAGATCAAGAGATGCTAAGTAAATTCGAAGCGATGTTAGATGAAAAAAATCCAGGTTATCGCCAATCTGTGATTGAATATGAAAGCACAATTGATAAAATTTATCGTGAGATTTACCATTATTTACAAGATATCACTGAGCAAGAACTTTCTGAGGATGAGTCGATGGAAAGTTTAAAATATCTTTATATTAATAATGAGTTAGAGGGGATATCAGATGCTGTGCAACGAATGGCGTTGATTACGATTAAACTCGAAGATACACATACGAGCTTAAGTAAGTCGGAGGTAGAAGGAATTACACAGTTGTACAACGAGGTTGTAGTAAGTTTTCATGAAGCTCTTGAAGCGTTCGAAGAAAATGATGGAACGAGAGCCATTAACGTCATTAAAAGAAATCCACTCATTTTAAAAACAGAAAGAAATTTAAGGTTTCTCCATTTTAATAATGGTGATCATCAAAGCAGCCGTCTTAGCTCGATTTACGTTGATCTTTTAAGTCAACTATTAAAAATTAATCACCATTCTTTTAATATTTCGCAGGCGTTAATTGGGAGGGTGTAGAAAGATACGATGACGGAGACATTGTTTCAGTTTTGTGAATGATCAGGGCTAGACGGTGTTTTATACATCGTTTTTGAAATCGTGTTCGCAGCCGATTTTCTCACTAGGTCTGATTATTCCCTTTATGGTACAATCGTTTAAGAGTGAAGGTGCGGTGAGACCGACTTATAATGAAAAAATGTCCTCGGGAAGGAGAAGGCTCGTTTTGAATATTAAAGTAACTCCAAAACTAATTCAAGATATGTGCGGGACGGTCTCCTTCAAAAAAGGGGACTCTTTTCATCGTGCGAATAAAGTGTCATTTGAAAAATTTGAAGAGGATCATTGTGAAGCCATCGTGACAGGAACGGAAGATTTTTATGTCACAGTTCATAGCACACGTGAAGGGGGGATTCACGCGCAGTGCAGCTGTCCGAAACTTGCTTCTTTTCAAAAGGATTGTCAGCATATTGCTGCAGTTTTGTTGGCGATATATGAGCAACAAGGACGAGGGACGAGCCCGATCAGTGGTGGGCAGGACAGTTCTTCCAATGATCCAGCTTTAACAGAAGGGTTGCTAACACTATTTAATGATCCGCCGCGGCGGAAAAGTCAGCAACAAACTTATTTTGAAAAAAGACAAGTAGTTGCAGTGGAATTTGTGTGTCAACCCGTACGAGTCAGTAATGATCAATATATGTTCGGTTTACAGTTGAAGTTCGAGCAAGCGTTTGTAAAAAATATTCGCGAATTTTTACAGCTAGTGGAAGAAGGCAAGAGAAGTTCAGTTTCAAGTACCTACAATTACGATCCGACCAAACATTGTTTTGATAAAAATACAGAGGCTGTCATCCGTGAACTCATTCGGGTGAATAAAGATGAAAAAGTGTATAGCGAAGCAACGTCGTCTCTAGAAAATGATCGAATGTTGCTGATAGCTCCGTCTTCGTGGGAAAGGCTTTTGCGATTATTTGAGAACTCCCCTCTCGTGAAGTTGAATGATGGTGCAGAAACTTATGATGAATTTGAAGTAGCTAATGACAAACTTTCTTTACATTTCGAATTAGTGAAAGGGAATGGGACTGGCTATCATCTGAAGGTCCACGGTCTAAAGCAGCTCATCGTTTTGGCCGACTATAACTCAGTTATTTCTGAAGGGGTCATCATCGAGATGAATAGCGAAGATTGCCAACGTCTGTCAGATTTAATAAAGATGATGACAACTTCTGGCGCAGAGTACATCCCGATCCCCAAGGAGCAAATTCATTTTTTCTTAGATAAAGTCGTACCTGGTTTAAAAAAACTAGGCGAGGTCAAAATATCTGCTGTGATTTCAGAAGGGCTAGTAAACACACCGTTGAAGGCAAAGCTTTATTTAGATCGAGTTAAAAATCGTCTCCTAGCAGGGCTCGAATTTCAATATGAAAATTGGGTGATCAACCCGCTTGAATCTCGTGCTTCTACGGAAGGGCCAATGTCGTTCACTTCTTCGGAACCACAACCATTAGCAGGTAGCCCGATGATCCGTGATGTCGATAAAGAGGAAGAAATCCTTCAGTTAATGGACGATAGTGGGTTTGCGAAGACAGATGGCGGATATTTGTTGCATAACGAAGAATTGGAATATGAATTTTTATCGTATGTCGTACCGAAACTTCAAAAACTGGTGCAAATTTATGCGACAACCTCTGTAAAAATGCGGATTTTCAAAGGAAATAAACCGCCACAAATTAAAGTGAAGAAAAAAAAAGACCGCACGAATTGGCTTGAATTCAAGTTTGAAATGGACGGAATCCCTGAACAACATATTCGTGAAATTTTACAAGCGTTAGAGGAAAAACGAAAATTTTATCGTCTGAACGGTTCGCTGCTCCCATTGGAAACAAAAGAGTTTGAAGACGTTCAACACTTTTTAGCAAACGTTCCAAACCAATATGAAGATTTAGAAAAGGGCTTGAATGTCCCGATTGTCCGAGGACTGCAGTTACTTGATACGGTTCAAGGTAGTGATATTTTTACGCCAGAGCAATCTTTTTCTCAGTTCCTGGATCATCTCAGGAATCCTGGAAGCTTAAAGTTTGTAGTACCTGAAGAGCTAAAGCCGATATTGCGCGACTATCAAAAGCAAGGTTTTCAATGGATGAAAACGTTGGCTCACTACGGTTTTGGCGGGATACTCGCCGATGATATGGGTCTCGGAAAAACGTTACAAAGCATTACGTTCATTGTCTCAGAGCTACAAGAAATCCGGAAAAAGAAAAGACCTGTTTTAATCGTATGTCCGTCATCTTTAACGTACAACTGGCTCAGTGAATTCAAGAAATTTTCACCTTATGTACGAGCAATCATCATTGACGGCGATCAAAAAGATCGTATAAAAAAGCTGAAAACTATTACGGATGTCGACGTTGTCATTACGTCTTATCCTTTGTTACGAAAGGATATTAGCTCGTATGAAAAACAATCCTTTCATAGCGTGTTTTTTGATGAGGCCCAAGCTTTTAAAAATCCGGTAACACAAACGGCTCGTGCAGTGAAGAAAATCGAGGCTGATACTCGCTTTGCTTTAACCGGGACTCCGGTAGAAAACTCATTAGTCGAGTTGTGGTCGATTTTTCACGTCGTCTTTCCGGAACTTTTTCAAGGCTTAAAAGAATATAGCTATCTTTCGAAGAAGGCGATCTCGAGGAGAACAAGTGCGTTTTTACTTCGCAGAATAAAGGAGGATGTGCTTGAAGAGCTTCCAAAAAAAATCGAGTCGATGGAAAAAGTCGATTTGTTTCCAGAACAAAAAAAGCTTTACGCTGCTTATTTAGCCAAGCTAAAACATGAAACATTGAAGCATCTCGACAAAGATACACTGAAGAAAAATAAGATCAAAATTCTCGCTGGGTTGACGCGATTACGACAAATTTGTTGCCATCCAAGTTTGTTTGTTGACGGTTATCAAGGAAGTTCGGCGAAATTCGAACAATTGATGCAGTTAATCAACGAAGCAAAGCTATCCGGAAGAAGGGTCCTGATTTTTTCACAGTTTACCAAAATGCTTGAGCTGATTGGCAGACAATTAACAGGTGATGGAGAGCCGTTTTTTTATCTTGATGGACAAACTCCATCAGAAGAAAGATTGGAAATTTGCGATCGCTTTAATCGTGGAGAACGTGATTTTTTCCTCATATCGTTAAAAGCAGGTGGCACAGGGCTTAACTTGACAGGCGCTGATACGGTGATCCTTTATGACCTTTGGTGGAACCCGGCTGTTGAAGAGCAAGCAGCCGACCGCGCCCATCGCATCGGACAAACGAATGATGTACAAGTGATTAAGCTCGTTACTAAAGGGACGATAGAAGAAAAAATCAACGAACTGCAAGAAAAGAAAAGAGATTTAATCGAAGAAATTATCGACCCGCACGAGGAACGAACTCCAAAATTAACGGATGAGGATATTCGAGAGATATTGATGGTTTGATAAGTCGAAATGACTTACAACCATTGTAAAGGGAACGTTGAATTTGCTGACGTTCCCTTTACATTATGAAAATTAGTTGAACGTCACGATGATGGTCCCAATGTGACGTTTACAAGCTGAAAACCGTAGCAAACGTCACTTTGAACGAAACTCAAATGGCTTGCTCCTCAAGTACACATATTATTGCACATAGTCCGGTCAGAATTTTCCCCGCTCAATAATACTAGAAAGGAAACATCAACGGCACCAATAAAATTGCAATAATCGCGATCAATATTTGCAAAGGAATACCGACACGAACGAAGTCCAAAAATGAGTACTTCCCTGCAGCCATCACCATCGCATTCGGCGGTGTAGCGACAGGTGTGGCAAACGCCATACTAGATGAAAAAGCAACAGCCATTACCATCGGAAACGGACTAACGCCCATCTGTTCGGCGGTTAAAATTGCCACAGGAAACAATAAAACGGCGGTCGCTGTATTACTAATGAATTGACTAAACAGTGAAGTGATCGCGTATAAACCTGCTAGAACTGCAATCGGACCAACCCCACCTAAACTTTGAATAAGACCTTCTGACAAGAATGTGACTCCACCGGTATTTTCTAACGCTGTCGCCATCGGAAGCATACAGGCGATAAGAATGACAGTTTGCCAATTGATCGACTGGTAAGCTTGATCGGTTTGTCGAACACAGCCGGTCAAAACCATAAATACCGCAGCAACGACAATCGCTACGACGGCTGGTACCCATTCTAAGACCATCGCTAATAACATTACAAACAAGATAATCCCAGCAACCATACTTTTCTGTGTTTGATTGGCTAGGTCAGTTGCTCCGGCTGCTGATTTTAAGATGACCGTGTCATTCTTTTCAGCAGAAAGGAGGTTAATATCTTTCCACTTCCCATGAACGAGTATCGAATCTCCATACAGCAACGTTTCGTCTTCATTAAACCTTCTCGGCTCACTGAATTGGTGTTTCAAAGCTAAAACCGTTAATCCGTATTTTTCTCTAAAATTCACTTGTTGAATCGTCTGATTAATTAACCGTGATCGTGGTGTTAAAATCACCTCAGCTAAATGAGCTTCTTCTAATTGCTGATTTCCTTTTTGTAAAGTTAGACCAGTGTTAGCAACTAATTGTTTCACGGCAGTTTCTTCTCCATAAATAAGAAAAATATCATCTGCTTCGATGACATAACTCGGTTCAATAGTCATCCGTTGTGTTTGAAGACGTCCGATAATTCGTGTTAGAGCAGTTGCTTCTTTTTTTATGACTTCTAACACGGTGATTTGATATGTACTAGGTAATCTTAGTTCTTTAATTGTAGAACCGACGAGGTCGCTACTTGGTGGAGCTTTAACGGCAAAAATTTGATTCGTCACTCCGTACTGTTCAACGAGTTCTTCTGCATCAAACTTTTCAGTTGTACCTGTTTTATTTTCGATAGGTTTATCGAGCATTTTTCGACCTACAAACCATAAATAAAGAATACCAGTGGCCAGCATCGCTAGACCAATCGGGGTGAACGCGAAAAAAGAAAGAGCGCCATAACCCGCGTCGTGTAAACTTTGACTGGCAATTAAGTTAGGTGCTGTACCAATTAACGTTAAAGCTCCACCCATACTACTTGCAAAAGCCATCGGGATCAAAAGCTTTCCTGGATGGAGCTGCATTTGCCTACACAAACTAACGACGATCGGAAGAAGGATCGCCACTGTCCCTGTATTACTTATAAAACCACTTAAGACAGCGACTAAAACCAGCATAAAAATCGTTAACTTTAATTCGCTGTTGCCTGTTTTTTTTACGAGTAAATCACCCGCTTTTTGTGCTAGTCCACTTTGAAAAACTCCTTCTCCGACGATGAACAACGCAGCAACCATAATCACGACACTATTGGAAAAACCAGCGAACGCTTCACCAACGGTAATAAGTCCGGTTAACAATAAAGCATGCAACGCATTAACAGCCACTAAATCTGCTCGAAACCGAGGCACTAAAAAACAAATCGTCGTTATAATTAAAATCACGAACACCAACTGCATATCAGAAATCATATCACTGTATCCTTTCAACAACTTCTATTTAAGAAAAGCGCAAGTCGCCCGCCTATCGGCGAAAACCGGTGGAAGACCTTCCCGTAGCGGTCAGGTTTTAGACCGCAAGGGAAAGTCTGAATCGGTCGAGCCGATGGCGCCTGCTCCTGCGATTACTCGTCGCACGAAAACATTTGCTCCTGCGATTACTCGTCGCACGGAAACATTTGCTCCTGCGATTACTCGTCGCACGGAAACATTTGCTCCTGCGATTACTCGTCGCAAAACTCCACTGCAGCATATTCAGTGAAGCATCTTGGAGCTAGACACCTTTCCAAGTTCAAATATTTTAAACCTTCTTACCTTTTTTAAAAATCTATGTGAACTTAGTGACTTAGTGTTATCGTTCACATGCCTACTTATATTAAAAAGCCGACATATGTTTTTAAAATGTACGAATACCTTCTGGATTATTCTTCATTGTCATTAAAAACAAAATGTAACTGTCTTGTAATGTTAAAGTTATAATTATAGGAATCTGATTTTGGTTTGATTGAAAGTTCATATTGAGAAAGGCTAAACAACTTAATGAATTTCAGAAACAGCCTTTCCAAGCTTTTAATTTTTGCTAAATCTTGCGAGTTCCGTAGTTTAAATAGTAAGAATCATTTTTTTTGGTGTCATAAACTTATAGATAAGAAATTATAATGAATATTAGGATCAAGTATTAATTTAGCAACGCTTTTCAGGAGGGAGGGGTTTTAGTTGGCTACTATTAAGGTAAATGATAATGGTTCTTTACGTGTAACTGGAGATGTTGAGTTAGTGGATGGAGAAGGAAATAAATTCACAACGAAACAAACGTTTTCACTTTGTAGGTGTGGTCTAGCAAAAAACAAGCCGTTTTGTGATGGGGCACATAAAGGAAAATTTGATAGTATGGTAAGAGCGGATAAATAAAGTAATAAACTAAGAACGGCACCTAAAAAGGTACCGTTCTTAGTTTGTGTGAGGATCATTCAGTTAGCATTTCTGCTCGGTTTTGTAAAAAAGACATATTTTGTTCACAAATTAAATAAGATTTTTCCACCAAAGTGATATAGGTCACCTCGTTAATAACATTTCCTTGTTAAGCTTAGTGTGTGAAGGGGAAAACAAACGAAAAACATCTAAGAAATAACAGAGTTCCCACAAAATACATTATAAGAAGGAATTATCTAAGGAGGAGTTTTTACATGAGTATGTTTTGTTACCAATGCCAAGAGGCTGCTAAAAACACTGGTTGTGACATGATGGCTGGGGTTTGTGGAAAAACGAGTGAAGTTTCTAATTTACAAGATCTATTAATCTATACATTAAAAGGTGTCGCTTTTGTTAATCAAGAAGCACGTAAAGCAGGCATTAATGAAAAAAATACAGACCGTCTAATTATGGATGGACTTTTTACAACAATTACAAATGCTAACTTTAGTGATGAAAGTGTTATTGAGCGTATTGAAAAAGCACTTCAAGAGCGTGCAAAAATTAAAGCTGCATTAGTAGATAAAGGAGTAATGCTAGGTTCTGATTTACCTGACTATGCAACTTGGACAGCAGTACGCGATGAGTTCATCAACAAATCTGAAGAAGGTCAAGTCGGAATTTTATCTACTGAAAATGAAGATGTTCGTAGCTTACGTTCACTAGTTTTATTCGGATTAAAAGGAATGGCCGCATACGCAAAGCACGCGTTCCAATTAAACTATCAAAAAGATGAAATTTCTGCTTTCATCGAAAAAGCGTTAGTTGCAACAGAAGACGATTCGCTTGGTGCTGATGAGCTAGTTAGCCTAGTTATGGAAACAGGTAAATACGGTGTAGACGTAATGGCATTATTAGATGAAGCTAACACAACTAAGTACGGTCATCCAGAAATGACGGAAGTAAAAATTGATACGCGTAACAACCCAGCAATTCTCGTAAGTGGACATGATTTAAAAGACTTTGAAGAACTTTTAGAACAAACAGCAGGTACTGGAGTTGACGTTTATACTCACTCTGAAATGCTTCCTGCAAACTACTACCCAGCGTTCAAAAAATATGAGCATTTCTACGGAAACTACGGAAACGCTTGGTGGAAACAAAAAGAAGAATTCGAAAGCTTTAACGGACCAGTTTTATTCACGACAAACTGTATCGTTCCGCCAAGAGCGAGCTATAAAGACCGCGTTTACACGACAGGTTCAACAGCTTATCCAGGATTTACGCACATTCCTGATCGTCAAGATGGCGGTAAGAAAGATTTCTCTGAAATCATTGAGCATGCGAAAAAATTACCTGCTCCAACAGCTATCGAAGAAGGAACGATCGTTGGTGGCTTCGCTCACAACCAAGTAACTCAATTAGCTGATAAAGTAGTTGACGCTGTAAAATCTGGCGCGATTAAAAAGTTCTTCGTAATGGCTGGTTGTGACGGACGTATGAAGTCTCGTGACTACTACTCAGAATTCGCGAAAGGACTTCCGCAAGATACTGTTATTTTAACAGCAGGTTGTGCAAAATATCGCTACAACAAGCTTCCATTAGGAGACATCGGTGGTATTCCACGTGTACTTGATGCTGGACAATGTAACGATTCTTACTCATTAGCTGTTGTTGCTATGAAGTTGAAAGAAATCTTTGACTTAAACGACATTAACGATTTACCGATCGAATATAACATCGCTTGGTATGAGCAAAAAGCAGTTATCGTTCTATTAGCTCTTTTATACCTAGGGGTAAAAGACATTAAATTAGGGCCAACATTACCTGCATTCTTATCACCAAATGTAGCTAACGTATTGGTAGAAAAATTCGGAATTAGTGGTATTACAGATGTAGAACAAGACATGGATGTATACATGGCTAAATAAGATCTATTATGATCGCTTCTTATCAAATAGGAGGCAGAATGATTATTGAAAGCACCCAAACTTTTGGGTGCTTTTTTGATTTCTGGTACGAGAGACCGAACGTACGGCAATTGACAAAATAACGGATCTGATGTCAGAAAAGGGAAATCTCAATTTTGCAAAAACCTTATCAATTTTTTCGATATTACCTCGAAGTCTTGCACATTCCATTCGTTTTATTATAAAGGTTATGCACACTTTTCAAAAAATAGCGCCTATTTTTTGAGGACAAGATGTGTTGGAGTTGCAAGAAGTTGCTTTTGTTTAACAAAAGTAGATATAAGAAATATGCGCTCGACATAATCTAGTAATAAGAAAAGGAGGGGTAGCATGCCGATTACTGGTAAAGATATGGAAGAAATGAAAGATCATCTCAAAAATAATTGGCGCCTAGAAGATGGGCGTTACGTCGTCTTAGTTGAAGACGTTAATATTAGCACGGTCGCTGATGGGAAAAGACCGCTTTGTTGGGAGCTGAAAGTTGTTCGTTCTGGTCGAAAATTACAAAAGTTTCATTGGATTGAGAAAGCAGGTGGAGTGGGTATTTTAATCACTGACTTACAAAATCTTGGAATGAGACATATTACTCCAGATAATGCCATTAATGCATGTAATAGTTTAATTGGAAAAAAAATCGAAATTAATGTAGAGTACAACGGCGAATACCAAAACATCATTTTTTTAAGGAAAATAGAATAGTCATTGATGCCACCTGTTGTAATTACGATCTCAGACGGCATTTATGTACCGAAAACTATACCACATTACTTCATTACAGCCCTTTATCGTGACCTTACGATAAAAAACCCCGCATACATCGAAGCAAAAAGTTTTCAACGAAGTACGAAATCGATTCCTAAAGAAATTAAGCTTTTTAAAGAAATGAAAGAAGCTATTCGCCTTCCGAGAGGATATTTATTTCATTTGATTAAAAGATTAAAAGATGAAAAGATAGCCTATGAGTTTGTAAATGAGACAGTTACAGTTTCTGTTGATTATCCTGAAATGGTGGGCTGTCTTAGGACATATCAAAATGAGGCAATTTTAAAAGCCCATAAATACCGGCAGGGCGTCATTATTAGTCCTTGTGGATCTGGGAAAACCGTAATGGGTATCTTCTTTTTAGCGATGACTGGTCAAAAAACGTTATGGGTCACACATACGAAAGATTTGATGTACCAAACGATCGACCAAATCGAGAAGTTTCTTCGCATTCCAGCTAAGGAAATCGGAAGGATCGGCGATGGAAAAAAAGTGATTGGTGAAAAAGTCACCGTTGGTCTCGTGCAAAGCTTAGTCAAATATGATAAAGATCTTTTACGTAAAAGCTTTGGGGCGATCGTCATTGATGAAGCTCACCGAGTACCGAGTAAAACCTTTCAAAATATTGTTGAGATATCTAAGGCGAAATTTCGTCTCGGACTGACGGCAACACCGAAACGAAAAGACGGACTAGAGCCGATTCTTTATCACGTTGTCGGTCAAACTTTATATGAAATTACTGAGGAAGATTTGTTAAAAGAAAATCGAATATTAATTCCTGAGGTCCGGAAAATTTTCACGGATTTTCGTTCAAAAAGTGCTGACTTTCAGAGCCTGATGAAACAACTAATCAAATGCCGTGAACGCAACCAATTAATTGTCGAAACTGTAAAAGAAACCTTGAATAGTTGTGAAGTCGCGTTATTGCTATCAAATCGCGTCGCGCATTGTGAGACGATCGCCAAAATATTAAAAAAAGAAGTTCCGCTTTTAAAAATCGCAGTGTTAACAGGAAAAGTAAGTAAAGATGATCGCGAGAAGGTGATAAATCAAGCCCGAAGCAATGAATTGAATCTGATTATCGCGACCCAATTGGCGGACGAAGGCTTAGACATTCCGAACTTAAATAAGTTGTATTTAGCGACCCCAGCAAAATCAAAGTCAAAAGTGAAACAGCAGCTCGGGCGGATCATGCGAAATGTCGAGGCGAAGCAAACTCCGGTTGTTTACGATTTTGTCGACCTGCAAGTGCCAATGCTACAGCGCCACGCCAATATTCGAACTGTCGTTTATAATGAGTTAGGGTGTGAAATTTGGTAAGAGTTTGAGAAAAGAGATACCGGTGCGGACGTATGTTCTGTTATCTGTGAAATTTTTCATAGGATAACGGAACGGATGTCCGCTGAAATTTGTTAAATAAAATAAAACCCCCAACTAACCATCCCATTGCTATTGAGACCCCAATCGATTACAATATTAGTGAATATGGTTGTGGGACAAGCTCAGCCTTTTAGATGCGATTTTACTCCTATAATTTTCAACGGTAAAATAACGCACTAGCTGATCCAAAAAAATTTTTATAATTTAATAGAAAGGAGAAATCGAATGAGCAAATTAGATAATAGTTGCACAATTCTAGATATCGAATCCATCAAACAGGCGTTATATTCAGTGAATCGCCATGCCAAAACAGCAATTAGCAAGCGCGAATTGTATCGTCTAAAATATGAGACACTGTTAAAGCTAATTAAAATTGGACATGCCCAAAAAGTGCATCTTGAGTTTAGTACTCAGACAGGAAGATCACAGCAAAGTACGGTTGTTTTAGTCAAAGTTGGGACAAAAACAGAAGGAGAACCTCTTTACTTTCATATGCTTCCAGAAAAAGACGATTTTAAATGTTTAAATCATACAGGAGCTACAATTAGCCAAAACCTCCATAACCCCAAAAGTACGATGTCTCTAAATACTGCGAAAAGAATCCTTCAACAATTTGTTGGTGTCACTAAAACGAAAGATCATGCAACAAAATCGCACCAATTTCAAAGGTCGCATAGTTCGAACACGACGTACAAATCAACCAGGTCACATACGTCACACAAATCAAAGAGATCAAACAAACCATCTAGGCCCACGCTTAATAAAAATATTTTTACTTCTTCTTTTCTTGACGGTAGCTCACGACCACGGAAATAATAAACCTTCATCATATCCCACAGCCATCCATTCATTCAACTTAGCATTAAGATAAGCGTTATCTTAACGCTAGTAAGCCAGAAGTAAACAATAACCCGTCTCAAATCGAGATGGGTTATTGTTGTTTAGTTATGAAAATGATTTCGCTAGCATAAAAATGATGAACTACATTTCTAAAGCGTGCCATTCCCACGACAAAATCCAGCTGCGTGTCCTTCTCTCGTGGACAAAAACGTCAAATGTCCACGAGCGGTGTCAGACACCAATGAAAGTTCACTTTCACCAACATTAATGAAATTAAGTTCCTAAGAAATGTTCCTTCAAAGAAAGTGAACTTTCCCGTAGTAACTTATGTACAGGGGACACCGAAACGAAGAGTTCTACAACAACATTAGCATAAATATAATGAATTAAAATAAAAATGCATTCAATAGGATAAAAAGCAACACTATACATGCCAAATCTGTACCACCACAACTTTTAAAATTGGAGTGAATTGATTTGAATTCGAATTTATTAAAGTTAAAAGAAAGAACGGATGCGCTCGTCTCCAGTAAAGAAAAACTTAATAAATACGAAGAAATGGTAAAAGCATTAAACGATAATAGTATAAGCCCTAAAAATCACGTCCAAAATTTTATGAAGCTAACGAAGCAAATGGAACAAGACGAACCCGATAAGGAAGAGATAAAAACACAATTAGTATCTAATATTAAAGACGTAAAAAAGGAACTTGATAAAGTCGAGCTGTATATAAAATTTTATGAAGCATTTATCACTTTTCTTGCTTTATCGATCACAGCGAATAACGAAGCTTTGCCGATCTATGAAAAACTAACAAAAAGAAGAAAAATCTCACAAGAGTATTTTGATATATTTGCAAGTCTCATTTTAGATGATACATCACCAACTGAAATTACGAATGTCGAAGTCACCGTTTTAAAGGATAAAATTAAAGAGAGTGAGAAAGATACAGAGGGAGCTAAAAAGACACTAAAAGAACTACAAGAAGCTCAATCACAACTACAAAAGATCATTTCTCTTTATCAAAAAGCGTTAACATGATTGATATAACATAAATTGGCTATGCATTATAAATCCATAAATAATATCTCTGTAAAAATTTCACTTTTTGAGCAACTTTATATTTGATATGCAATTTCAAAGAAGGTAAGGCCTATGTAGCAGGTCGATATCTTCTTTTTCTTTTATAAAACACAGTTAAATCCTCGCTAATAGCAGACAATTTAGTGAAACTGATTTACTTAGATGTAGTCAGTTCCACCTCCGGTTCCTGCGAATGACCATGCGAAGTTCGGAGAAGCTAGTTGTAGGAGGAGTCATAATGAAAATTAAGATTTTATTACTATGTATAATTATTAGCTTTAATTTTTTAACGATTGTTAGTGCAGAAGAGCCATTAACAGCAGCTTTTCTTCGCGATCAGCAATTATGGATCAAAAAGGGAGTCGAAGAAATACAACTTACAAAAGGGCAGAATGTGTACTCTCCAAAATGGTCATACGATGAACGTTTTATCGCCTATATTGATAGAGGGGCAAAAGGGGATCAATCTAACCTCCTTGTTTATGATGTGAAAAAACAAGAAAATTACCAGCCGTATGAGGTGCTTGAAACAGCAAATTTTAAATGGTCACCTATTAACAATCAACTTGCCTTTACTTCAGGTACAGTTTTAAATGTTACGAAAAATAAGAATGGTCGTCCGTTCGGGTTTGAAAATGTTTCTTTAGGTGTAAGTGATTTCGCATGGTTTCCGAATGGACACGATTTTATCGTTTCCTCACAAGCGAAATTACTCCCTAATGGATGGGGACCAATTCATCTTTTTAAAATTCCAATTGATGCAAATCTTAATGCCGAAAAAATGATGTCATTTTATACACTGGACACGAACACGACTGATCTATTTGCCATAAACGCAGAACATTTTAAATGGAGTCATGATGGTAAGTGGGTTAGTTTTCTTGCCACCCCTACAGCATCCATGTCCAATGACAGTAATACGTTATGTGTTTTATCGTCAACTGGAGAGCAGTTTCAAGCCATTGGAAAAATGTTATGGTATGAAGATTGGATAAAGTGGGCGTCATCAGCAAACCAACTTGCCTATATTTCAGGTGAGGGAAGATTTTTCGTTGAAAATAAGAAAACAACGATTGCAGATATTCCTGTTGCTAAAAAACAGAAACAATACACACCTCAAGGATATGTAGATCTAGACTTAGAGTGGTTTTCTCAAGATCAGATGATTGTAGCTCGTGCCAAAGAAAATAAAGAGTGGGAGGAAGGCCCTGTCCCAACGATGTTTACGTCTCTTTACGCTATAAACTTAAAATCAAATGAACAAATGCAAATCACTTTTCCGAAAAATGAGGAGCTCGATGTAAAACCTCAAGTATTTGGTTCTTATGTAACATGGTTTCGCCGCACAAAAAATGATAATCGTAGGGATGTATGGCTAAAGGACGGTATCGATGGAAAAGAACGTATGTGGATCGAAAATGTTGATTCACCACCAGTGTTTTCACCAAAAATGGTGTCATATACAGGTACAATATGAAATTCCCACAATGAATTTCATAATTCATTATTTTCGCCACTAAGATCAATAGATAGTTGCGTCATAACCATTCGCAAACTATCTATTGCGTGATATGGCTCATTTTTGGTTATTATGAAATTCACTCAACAGAAAAAAAGGCGAAAAACTGCAACAGTTTTTAACGCCTTTTTTCTTGAAACCACGTTGATTATTTCATTTATCATTTTTTTCTTGATTACGTCCTGGTTCCTGCTCTTCCGCAAACTCAAAAGCGAAATCTCGATTGAAGTTCGGTTGTTTTTCACGGACAATAGGCTTTATGTTTTTCAAAATATAAGAGTGGACAAATACTTCTGAACCCGCGATAAGCGTTGCTGATATTATGCTTCCCCAACCAATCATTAAATAGCTGTGAAAAAATATGCTGCCAAACACCCAGACGATTGTATAGATGAGGAAAAAATCGACGACGACTGCGTTCCTTTTTCCAATTCGCGGAAGAATGATTTGATCACCAACAAAGTATGAAAAAATCGTAATTAGTAAACTAAATGATATGATTTCAACTAAAGGTGCATTAAATAACAAACCTAAGCTAAACCAAAAGACAATAAAACTAATTACAAATTTCATTAATAATACGTTTAAATGTTTCATTGTATAATCCTCCTTCTTTGATTAATTCTGTTCAAAATGAAAAGAAACCATACCTTAAGCAAAAACTTTATTTCAAGGCATAAAACTTGAATTAGCCGACAGAAAAATTCAAAATAGAGTTATTACTTTAGTTTTTAGGGAAAATAAAGAAATATAGCAATAAATTATAATAGCAGGAAAGGAATAGGAGGAATGGTGAATTGGAAATTGGTATAAGTACGTTTGTAGAAACAACACCGGACGTAAAAACTGGTGAAGTAATAAGTCATGCACAGCGCTTACGTGAAGTTGTAGAAGAAATCGTCCTAGCAGACCAAGTAGGTTTGGACGTGTTTGGTGTTGGTGAACACCATCGTGAAGATTTTGCTGCGTCATCTCCGGCCGTCGTTTTGGCTGCGGCTGCTGCACAAACGAAAAATATTCGTTTAACGAGTGCAGTGACGGTTCTTTCTTCGGCAGACCCTGTTCGTGTTTTTCAAGATTTTGCTACCGTAGATGGGATTTCGAACGGTCGCGCTGAAATTATGGCTGGACGAGGTTCTTTTATCGAATCATTTCCTTTGTTTGGTTACGATATCCAAGACTATCATGAGCTTTTTGATGAGAAGTTAGAACTATTGTTAAAAATACGGGAGTCTGAAAAAGTCTCGTGGAAAGGTGGGCACAGGCCGGCGATCAATAATCGCGGTGTTTATCCGCGACCAGTGCAAGATCCATTGCCTGTATGGATTGGTAGCGGCGGAAATTCAGAATCTGTCGTTCGTGCTGGGAGGCTCGGATTACCACTTGTCTTAGCGATTATCGGGGGTAATCCAAAACAGTTTGCCCCACTCGTGCAACTGTATAAGAGAGCTGCAACTCAGGCAGGCCATGATGTTTCGAAATTGCCAGTAGCTTCACATTCCCACGGCTTTATTGCAGAAGACACCGAGACGGCAGCAAATAAATTCTTTCCTTCGACTCAGCAAGTGATGAACGTGATCGGTCGCGAGCGAGGTTGGCCACATTACGATCGCTCAAGCTTCGATGCCGCCCGCAGCTTAGAAGGTGCACTATACGTAGGTGATCCTGAAACAGTGGCAACGAAAATTATTCACCTTCGTAAGGACGTTGGCATTACTCGCTTTATGTTACACGTTCCACTAGGCACTATGCCCCATGAAGATGTCATGAAGGCGATTGAGCTGTTAGGGACAGAAGTCGCACCACGAGTCCGCGAAGAAGTTGGTAAATGGGAAGCGGAAAACAATTAAGCGATAGCGGGCGAGTGTATTTTAGTTCGAGCAACCTGATTTCAGTCGGTAAAAAATATTTTTATTAAAGAATTGTCCTTTAAGTGTCAGATCACCAAGCATCACGAAAAATAGACGTGTGTATGTAGTATTTGTCTATTTTCGTTGACTAGAGGTGACTGACGCTTTTTTGGTGTGGATGATTCTTTTTTCTAACACAATGAAATGATATTTTTATGATAAGATTGAAAAAAGTTAGAGAGTTAATGGGATTACATATTTGATAGATTAATAAGTGTAACGGACATGTCCGTTAACAGGCCAAACAAGCAGTAAACTTATATTTTTTCGAGAAATCCATCGTAATGATCTGTTTTTTTAAAATTTAGGTGTAACATTTCCTCGTTTTTTTCGTTATAAAGGTGAAAGGGGGATCGGAGCTTGGATAAAAACAAAAAAGAAAAGCTTGATGAGATTTACCGAAAGCATGCAAAGTCGCTTTATTATTTTTTATACCGGCTCTCAGGATCCTCTACGACCGCAGAAGATCTTGTTCAAGAGACTTTTTATAAAGCAACAATTTCTTTGTCTTTTTACGAAGATTATGAAGTGCGGAGTTGGCTATTCAAAGTGGCAAGGCATGCTTATTTAGATGAGTGGCGCAAACGAAAACGGTGGGAATGGGTCCCGTTTATCGATGCGATCCACAAACAAAGCGATCTGTTAAGTCCATATGAGCAGCCAGAAGATTATGTCACCGCTAAAGAAAGTGAGGACGACATGATCCAATTAATGAAAAAACTGAATGAAACTTATCGCACGATCATTTATTTGCGAGAAGACGAACAACTATCATATCAAGAAATTGCGGCCGTTCTAGATATGAATGAAAATCAAGTAAAAGTGACTTTACACCGGGCCCGGAACCGGCTTCATGAATTTGCTAGTAGACAGCACTTTTAAAGAAAGGAATGAAATACATGATGACTGAATGGAATGAAAAAAAGGAGAAAAAAGTGTTACGCCGATACCGTTTTATGCTTACATTACGTATCCTTCGGGTCGCAGTAATTATGTTTTTTATATATTGGGCGTATATGATGGTCGTATCCATCGGCTATCTCCATTCCGAGAAAGGCCATAAACTTGTCGCTTATTCGCAGCTTGCGATTGACTGGACATACCCGGGAATTTCTGCTGAGCACGGACTTAGTTTTGCAGAAATTAACTCGTTTCTCACGCAAGAAGCGGCCGTTCCTTTTTATCGGAAAATCGGTCAAGAGAAAAAAGATGTAGGTCAGCTACACGTGAGGAAACCACTGACTGGATTTACGCGATCGAACTTTGAATTTTATCAAAAAAATGATCAGCCTGACTTTAACTTTTGGCTTCCAGTTCACCCAGAGACTGGGGAGGCGCTTGAGGCGAATAATTATCCTGGAGTTTGGGAGACGCTAGACAAAGTTCATGAAGGTACCGTTGCCGATCTTGCGTTTTCAACTAAAGAATTTATGACACCAGAAGAGTTGTTTATGTTATTAGAAGATTTTGACGTAGAAGTTGAGTGGATGCCCGTTTATATGGGTGAACTCGATCTGTTTACAGAAGGATGGTGGGGCGGAGATAATAGTGTCGCTGTTGAAGCTTGGGGACTCACATATGGAAGAGAGTTTGGAAGTGATTTTCTCTCATACAGTACTACGAATCTAACGATAGGAAGTATCGACAGAAACCAGCAACTAATGCTTGATAACATGAAACTTATTTACAACGATGATTCAAAATTTGCGGAAACGCTTTTCGGCACCCAATATTTTGCGAAAAGGATTCAATACCTTGAAGAAAACGGCTTTAATGTTTACGGTGCTGTAATCACCGGCCCAACGAAAGAACTATTACGATTACAAGAACTTGATGAGATCCAAGGCGTTCAACTCGGCGAAATTACGTTTTGGAATTGGTAGTTGGATTTCAGCACGACGAAAAATAGATATGATAAAAGGGAGAGGTTAGCGTGGTTACTATCAATTTTTCAGGTTTGTTCCTTATTCTTTTCGTATTTGTAGCAGTAATCGGCGGGATTACGTTGCTAATACGTTGGATTTCAAAGAGATAGATTATCAATGAAAATATAGAAAAGCGTTAGTTGCTGCTTTGCATCTAACGCTTTTTTTGTGTGAATTGTAAAGGTTCACAAAATGTTTATATGTATTTTCTGTGAAAAAGTATGTTCAATTATGGAAAAAGTTGTATATTGTTTATATAGAGAAATGAAGGGATGGGATAAGAATTATTTAATAACCTTCCATAAAAACACCCGAGAGTTTAAAACAACTTTGAAGAGGAGGAAGAATGAATGAAAAAGCTATGGTCTATGTCAATTGTGTTGATTTTAGCGTTTTTTTTAGCCGCCTGTAGTGGAGATAGTTCCACAGAACCTCCAGAAGAAAACAATAACTTACCCTCTGAAACTACCGATCCAAGAACTGACTCAGATTTAGATAGTTTAACAATGACTGAAAAAATTAGTGAAGAATGGTCACTTACTGGGCACGCGAATACTGGCGCACCGCTAAACTCTGCAGGTTTACGGGATGGCTGTCAACCGTGTCACTCTGGAAATGGATTTATGCAGCATTTAACCGATAATCCTTATACACCTCAAGCTGATGAGGAAGCAGGAGAAGAATTGAAATTACCGACGACGATTGACTGTGCGACCTGTCATATTGGTCCTGGTCAAGAAATGTTGAAAACTGGAATGACTGAAGGGTATGTACCATTTGTAGATGGGGCATACGACGCTGGAAAGGAATCGGCACTTTGTATTTCTTGTCATAACGGGAGAAGAGACACAGCTGATATGTATGAACAATGGGCATCAGGAGAAGGAAAACCAACAGCTTATCCGCATTATGATGCTGGAGCATTATATTCAGGGGTCGGTGGTATGGAGTACCCAGATGTCGAATATCGAAATACGATTGGACACCAAATCCCTGGTTGTGTAGGCTGTCACATGCCTGTTACTGATAAAGGATATGTTTCACATAACTTTAGTATGGATATAGCAGATATTGAAGCAAGTTGTGGTTCATGTCACTCGAATCTCAGTGATTTTTACGTAGGCGGAAACCTCCAAGCTCAACTTGATGAGTTACTTGAAGAACTACACGAGGCAGCAGTAGCCGCTGTTGATGGAGCGGAAGCTATCGGCATGTCGAGATTAACATTCCCGTTTGTCGATGCAGAAGGTGAAACTGTTGACCTTGACAATGTAAGTACAGAAGCTTTCGTTTCAGCCTACAATTATTATCTCGTAAAAACTGATAAGAGTGGAGGAATTCACAATCCTAAATATGCGATTTCTCTACTAGAAGAGTCTTTGAAAAAGCTTCGCTAGTTTTTAGTTGAATAATAAATTAAGAGATGGAGCTTAAGTACAAGATTAGCCTCCTTTTCAGCAAAATCAGCAAGAGACATTTTTAAGCATTTGAAACACAGCGCAAGAAAACTCCTCAAGAAGAAGGTGATTAGAAATGTTTAAAAACCTTAATAAGAAGTTAACGTTGATCATTTTATTAAGTGTATTTGCGGGGATCGTTTTAGCCGTTGTTATGAATTCAGGGATTAAAGCGACCTCCAGTAATAGCTTTTGTTTAAATTGTCATGATGCTCCAGAATTCAAAGCCAATTATGACCTTACTCCTCATGCCAGACTCGATTGTTTAGATTGTCATGGACAGGGGTTTGTTAAAGACAAAATTGGTGGAATTGGGCATTTCTTTGATACTGTTTCAGGTAAAAAAGACCCGAATAATTATCCAAATATGAAGGCTGACGTACCAGACGAAATGTGTTTATCTTGTCACAACATGAATAATGTAAATCGTCATCCTGCAGTAATTTCAGGACATGAGATTTATCGTAATTATGATTTAACGTGTATAGACTGTCATGATAGTGTGTTTATGCACGGAAGACTCGATGATCACTCTAACTAATCGTTGGCTGTGCCCCCTTAAAAACTTGTTTCATAATGGGAAAGTGCATGCGATACTGTAGTACCAATCCAATAAACGAGTAAAAAGTAACCGTCGTCAAATGGGATGGTTACTTTTTTAGTACGCTTTTTTCATGTTCTTCAATACTACTGGTGACCCTAGAAATTTATAGTATGTAGCCATTTTTCAATTACATAGTACATGCATGATTTGTCCCCCTTGCGAATAGCTATTAATTAAGGATATAGTGACAAGCTCGAGATTTTGACTAGGAGGGATGATGAATGGTTGAAGCTATTTTAAAAATTTTCATAAGTGAACAGCAAGCGCAATCGATTTTATCGAATTCTTTCATTGAATTTATTTTTATGGTGTTATTTGTCTCATTTGCGATCGCAATTATTATTCATTTTACTTTGTATAGTAAATTAAGAAGAATACGGAATTTCCTTAGTACGAATAATTCGTTAGATATTGAGCCGTTAAATCGCTTTCAACGGGAGTTTGAACATAAAAATAAACAAGAGTCGTTGAAGGTTGAGACGTTTGTTCAAAAGAAATTTTCTAGTTGGAGAATGTTTAACGTACCGGTCGTTAGTCTTATTAAAATGATTCAAATGACGGTTTCCGTTTTTATTTTAGTTGGTGTATTAGGAACGTTCATCGGTCTTGCTATGTCACTCGGAAGTATTGATGCCACAGGAGATCAGCTCGTCGAAAATGTTGCGCTTGTCCTCGCCGGGATTGATGTCGCATTTTATACGAGTATAACTGGTATGGGTTTGTCGCTCATTATGACGGTCATCACACGCGTCGCAAATACGGAATATATGTTAACTGATATTATGTTAAAAACAGAGTCGTATTTAGAAGAGAACGAGGAAGATGGGCTTGAACGTCTCATTAATGTATCAGAACAGATTAACTCATCGATTGTCGAGCTACGCGAAACGAATCAAGAATCACTACAAAACATCGTACAATCGTTTCACGGCTTTCAGGAATATACGGTGGGTCTCCAGCAATCCGCGAAAGATTTAGCTAAATTTAACGAAGGATTATCGCAAAACCTCAAAGATTTCACGGTTATTTTTGACGGCATTAAGGAATTAACTGACGGCTTTGATAAAGGAGTCTCAAAGCTCAATAAAAACTTTGATCAATTATTCAATTATTTTTACAAGATGGATCAGCGAAATGAAAAGATGACGAGCGCTTTTACGGAAACGTATAAAAAAATTGCCGATTTAACAACGTCGCAAACGGAAACGCTAAATGAATTCCAAACTTCGGTTGGCGAATTGAGGGAGTTTTTCTCCTCTGTTGCCGGGCGGCAAGAGGCGATCCAAGCGGCTTTTGAGAGAACGAACACCCAAAGCGACCATCTCGTAAAATTAATGCAACAAAACAACCAGCAATTTAAAGGGATTTTTGGGAACGATTTGAGCGGAAAACTATCTGGAATAAATACTTATTTAAAAGAACTGAAGCATGATTTTGATAAGTTAGGGAATTCCGTCGTTCGCCTACCGGAGGCGTTAGATATGATTAACATCGCTCAAGTGGAATATAAAAATCTACTTAAAGAGCGACTCGACGATTTAAAACAATTTAATCAAGATTTCAACCAGCATTTAAAAACGCATCACGCAGAATCAAGAGCATTTGAAAAAAATGTTCATGATGCGACACGCTCTTATGAACAAATCGGCATGAAAAATCAGCAATTGATCGCTGAAATTAACCGAACGATCTCACAAATGTCAGATTCATTTCAACACCGAGAAAATCAGCTCGAAACGAATGTATCGGTTTTAAAAGATACGTTATCAAGGTATGTCGCTAATTTAGAAGGAACACTCGGTGACAAATTAGATAAGGTGAGCCGCAACTTAGGAGAGTATGTCGTTGATATGAATGATGCTATAAAAAAAGAATTTAAACAAATTGGAGATATTACCGAAGATAGCCAGCAAAGAAATGCGCGCATAATGCAGCAAACGATCAATGAGTTAGGGCAAGAATTTCAAAACTTGAACCGCCAGCTCCATACGATCACCCAAGAAGCTCAAAGACAAAGCCAAGGACGCCCGGTAAGGATTGGAAGCCATGATTAATAAATATAAAAAGTTGTTTAAAGGAGAGCAGGACGAAGGCCATTTTTGGCCTTCATTCACCGACTTATTAACGGCCATCTTACTTTGTTTTATCCTCATTTTCATTATAATGATGGTTATTAAATCGTTTCAAATTGAAGAAATGAAACGAACAATTGATCAAATTATGGGGGTACGCGTTAATTTAATTGAAGATCTGAATGATGAATTTAGTGATTCGACTCTCGGTATTGAAATTGATGAGCAAACTGGAGCGATGATCTTTAATACCGATATTTTGTTTGAGTTTGATGATGCTGTATTAAAGGTTGAAGCATTTGAATTTTTAGATGAGTTTGTTCCAGCTTACTTAGATGTGTTGTTAGAAAGAGGGTATGAAGACTACATTTCGGAAATTATTATTGAAGGGCATGCGGACCGAACTGGAAGCTATTTATACAATTTAGAGCTATCTCAAGCAAGGGCGTATAGTGTCGCTGAATATATTTTAAGTGAGGATTTCCCTTACCAAAACATTCAACAACATTTGAAAGAAAAATTAACTGTGAATGGGAAATCTTATACCGATGGTCGTACAGACGAAGAGGGTAACTATAGTCACCAAGAATCACGACGTGTAGAATTTAAGTTCCGCCTAAAAGATGAAGAGATTTTAGAGGCAACTCGCGACTTGTTAGGGAGAAATTAATTCGCAACGTGCACTGTCATAAAATGCTACCAAAAAAGCTAAAATAAAAGAAACAAATATAAGCAGGAGGAAAAAATGACAGTAGCAACAAAAGTTCAACAGGCGCTCGCTACAGCAAAAGGGGTTCAAGCAAACTTTGAAGCATTTTCTCTACAAACGAAAGACGAGGAAGCTAAACAAAAGTACGCTGATGCTGCACAACAATTACAAACCGTAATTAACGGATTAGAACAACGGATGGAACGAATTCAGCAAGAAGAACCTGAGTTCGATGTAGTAAATTAAGAAGGGGCTGCCGCAAAGTAAATGTCAGACACCGTTAGGCACCAAAAATATAGAGGGATACTACATTAAATTCGTCTATATTTAGTAAGTTCTGCATGGTGTCAGACACTTGTGGTACAGCCCCTTTGATGTAAAATTGTGTTCTAAATATCAGTTGTGATATCAAAGGTTATAGATGATATTTAGTAAGTGGTTAATTTGTTTTATACTAATGATTGCTTCCGTTTCTTCTTCATTGTTAATATTTTCTTTTAGTGATAATAGTTGTAGTTCAATTTCTTTATAATCTTCGAGCTCACCAAGAAGCTGTAATTTCCATTTACGCTGATCGTAATGCCGTTCGAATTTTTCAATATTCTCCATAGCCGTTTCCCAATCTTCTTTTTTGATTAGTTGTTCTAGCTCAGTAGTTGACTGTAATAATAAACGGTCTTTTTCAGTTTTTATTAGATCACAACCTGAATTGAAAATGAGGAGGAATAATATCGCAATCAAAATTTTTGTTTTAGCCATTGAAATACACCTCGAGTATAGTTTAATGAATTTCATAATTCATTATTAACGCCATTAGTGGGAACTTTTAATCAGATGGAGTCGAGACTTCATCTGATTTCTCGGTGTTTCAGCTTGCTGAAACGAGTTCGCTGATAGTACGATGAATTTTCGTGCCAAAAGACGTTCATACATAAATGATTTTTAGAAGTATGTTTTTCGTAGTTTGCCCAATAATGATAAAATAGTACAACATTGAAGGGTGAAACAAATGAATGATTTGGTTCATGTAATTATTCGTACATTTATTGCTTTTATTTTAATGATGATCCTTGCTAGACTGATGGGAAAAAGACAAATTACCCAGATTACGTATTTTGATTACATTGTCGGAATTACAATCGGTAGTATAGCTGCAGAACTAACATTCAGTCCTCATATTCGAATGTCAAACTTTATTGTAGGGATGGTCATATGGGCATTCGTACCAATTATCCTTTCGAAAATTGAATTAAAATCAGTAAAGTTTAGGACATTAATGGAGGGAAGCACGACAACCCTCATTAAAGATGGTCAAATCCTTGAAAAAAATTTAAAGAAGGAACATTTAACGATCGATGAAATGATGCTTTTACTCAGAAAAAAAGATATTTTTAAAATTTCCGATATTCAGACCGCGATTTTAGAAAAAAACGGTGAAATCACAGTCATGAAAAAAAGTGAGTTACAACCAATCACAGCCAAAGATGTTGGACTTGTTGTTGAAAAAGAATCGGCCCCGTGTATCGTGATTATGGACGGAAACGTACTAAACAAAACGTTAACTGATTACGGATATACGAAAGAATGGTTACTCGGAGAAATTAAAAAGCAGGGAGCCAACGATTTTGCTGACGTATTTTTAGCACAAATAGATTCACTAGGAAATGTTTACGTAGATCTTTTTAATGATAAATTGAAAATTCCACAAATGAAAGAAAAGCTCTTAGTCGCAGCCAATATTAAACAACTTCAGTCTAATCTCGTTAATTTTTCTTTACAAACTGAAAATAAGGAAGCTAAACAAATGTATAAAACTTATGCTGATCAGATGGACAAGCTCATCGGTGAAATGGCCGTTTATTTAAAGGAGTAATGGCGTGCAATCGAGGAGTTATTGTTTTTCGTTTAAAAACTCTAAAACATTTTGATGTTCTTTTTGAACGGCAGTTACTTGCTTAATTTCACTGCTTAATTCTTTTTTACCTTCATCAAACTTTTTCATCATACTAGCATAATAAAATCCAACTTCTTTTCGAGTTTCACATTGCTCCAAAGCGATAGCGTCTTGTCCTTTTTCGAGGGAAGTCATTCTATCTTCAAAACGATCTTGTCGGTTGCCAAAGTCGACTAACTTTTCTTCAAAACTGTCTTGTCGGTTGCCAAAGTCGACTAACTTTTCTTCAAAACTGTCTTGTCGGTTGCCAAAATCGACTAACTTTTCTTCAAAACTGTCTTGTCGGTTGCCAAAGTCGACTAACTTTTCTTCAAAACTGTCTTGTCGGTTGCCAAAATCGACTAACTTTTCTTCAAAACTGTCTTGTCGGTTGCCAAAATCGACTAACTTTTCTTCAAAACTGTCTTGACGATGGCCAAAATCGACTAACTTTTGCTCAAAGCCATCTAATTTCTTGTCAAAGGAATGTTGTCCCATTTCTAACGAATCAAGTTTATTTAAAATTTGCTTTAAAATGTGCTCCATGTAAATCACCTCCTTTTTTGACTATATTATAGCTCCTTGATTAGTTATTGTCGAGACCTTTTTCAAGAAATATAGTGCTATTAAGAGTGAAATACCAATTGGAACAAATGTCCATAATGGTGGAGAGAATTCCCTTACCGTTTATGGACATTTGTTCTAAATTATTATTAAGCATGACCTTTAATTATCGCAAAGCGTCTTTTTCAATATTCACTTCTTCAATTAGCTCTTCCATATCTTCTTTCCTCGTGTTATTCACTCTATTTTCTAAATCATTGAACTTTTGATCAACGTTACGAGGGTTCGCATCGGCACTTATCCCCATTTCTTTGCCAACGCTGTCGTTTATAATACTCTCCTTTTTTCCATCAGGGTGAGTAGAACGCGGTTGAAAGCCTTTTTGACCTGTCATAAACAAATTCCTCCTAAAATTAAACTTAAGATTAGCTTGTGCTTATTTAAGAAATAAATGTAAAATGATAGAGAGTCTTAATTAGTCAGAAGATTATAAAAACAAACTTAATCATGCAGGGGGGAAGCTGATCATGAGATTACAAAATAAAGTAGCAATTATTACAGGTGGCGGAAGAGGCATTGGAGAGGTAACAGCGAAAACGTTCGCAAAAGAAGGAGCAAAAATCGTTGTTGCTGATTTAAATGAAGCAGACATTGAAAAAACCGTCAGCGAAATGAAAGAAACAGGCGCAGATGTGATCGGGGCGGTTGTTAATGTAACGGATCGCAAGCAAGTCGACGATTTAATTAAACAAACTGTAGATGCTTTCGGGCGTGTAGATATCGTGGTTAATAATGCAGGGATTACAATGGATGCGCAATTATTAAAAATGAGTGAAGACCAGTGGGATAAAGTTATCGATGTTAATTTAAAAGGGGTTTTCAATGTCGGACAGGCGGCAGCTCATGTAATGAAAGAACAGCAGGGGGGTGTTATTCTTAATGCTTCATCAGTTGTTGGAGTTTACGGAAACTTCGGTCAAACGAATTACGCAGCGACTAAATGGGGCGTTAATGGCATGACAAAAACATGGTCAAAAGAACTTGGAAGATTTGGAATTCGTGTAAACTCAATCGCACCAGGATTTATTTTGACACCAATGACCGAAAAAATGCCAGAAAAAGTGTTGGATTATATGAAAGAAAAGTCTTCATTAAAGTTATTAGGAACCCCAGAAGATATCGCCAACGGATACTTATTTTTAGCATCAGATGAGGCACGTTTTATTACAGGTGAGATTTTAAGCATTGATGGGGGAGTAGTTTTATAAAAAAGAGCTGTTGTTCATGTGGTAACTGGGTATGCTCAAGTTGTATAATTTTTTTCTATGATGTTTTGTTATAAGTGTAAGTGAAGGAAATCGTTTAATTTTAAATTTCGTCTCACTATCCAGAGTATTCTTCTCATTTGAGACCATACCGAAGTTAGTTTACATAACGTATATTATGTAAACTAACATAATTAATAGAGGGAGCTGCAAATGGGGTTCCCTCTATAATTCATAATGTAGGTTATTATTCATCTTCATTCGGCAAATCCATCTTTTTTACAGCAGCGCCAAGTTCATCGTTTTTAATGTGCGTATAAATCATCGTTGTTTGGATCGATGAATGCCCGAGTTGACGGCGTAATTTAGGAACATCATTGATCGCTGAATGATATCTAGTAGCAAATGAATGTCTCAGCTTATGCACGGATAATGATGATTTTCCAAACGCATTGGCGTATTTTTCAACAAGTTTTTCGATCGCTCGTGGTGTTAACCGTCTAGTTGTTCCTTTAGGACCCATTGGCGCTGATACAAATAATGATTTCGTCGTTTTTGTAAGATTATAACGATCGTTTCGTACAGCTAAATAGTCTTTTAAGTCGAGCATCGCTTGATCGCTAATGTAGACGTATTGCTCTTTATTTCCTTTACGTAGCACTCTTACTGTATTTTTTTGAAAATCAATATCATCAATATCAAGACCAACGAGCTCAGACAAACGGAGTCCCGAACCTAATATAAGTGAGACGATTGCTGTATCACGTTCGCGATTTTTAACATGAAAATTATACAACTTTTTATTTTCCTTGTTAATTACTCCATAATCATGAGCAACAAACTGCCGAAATTGCTCATATTCATCACCACGCAAAATTTTGCCTTCCATACGGTTTGCTAGCGTTTCTTGATCTTCATTAATGTTATTTAATTCAATTTTCGCCATCACATTTCGCGATAAATAAGGCTGTAAGTTACTAGTTTCAGCGATATTTTGTAAGTAATTAAACAGTGATTTTAACGCAGATAGCTTGCGGTTCACGGTTAGTTTAGAGTTATTTAAGCGAAATTCTAAATGCGATAGAAAATCTTCAATTTGCTGCTTTGTTAGTTTTTCTAAGATTTCAAGAGGGATATCTTTACGGTCGCCCTTGAAAATTTCTTCTGCTAAAATCCAATCAAAAAAGATGATATAGTCATGGCAATAATTAAGTAATGACGCTGGTGAAAGTTTACGTTTGCGTTTATCTATGTATTCAACGACATACCAAGGAAGTTGGTTTGATTTTTCTTCAATGCGCTCAAAATAACGTTGGCGATTTTCTTGGCTCAAAATGATCACACCCTTTCGTTTTATTTTAATATATGGAGTTTATTTCGTCAAATTTATATTTTACGTAATAATGTTTATTTGTGTTTTATCAGGATGAAACACATTTTTGAATTAAAATATATTGCTCCCTCCCTTTCCCTTAATTCACGGCAAAGTACAATTTCGTGGTAAATATTTATGCTGTAAACTTTCTTTTAATAAAAAAATCTCAAATAGTTAAACTTCCTTCCCTTACTCGTCTAATCTATATTTAAAAACTACTAATATAAGTAGTCATTTAGGTATTGGAATATTGCATTAGCGCGATTTGTGAAATATATTTTACGGACATTCAGTACGTTATTTTCAAAAAACCGAGTGCAAAAACACTCGGCTAATCATTCTTCTTACAGCAATCAATTACTTCCTTTTTTTAAAATAAACAACCACTGAAACGATCGCTAATAAAATTGAGATATAGATATATTTGTGAAAATTAGATTTAGGCATCGGTTCTTGCGCTAACAAACTTACTCCTACTTTGTTTTTTCTTTTCGTTAACTCTCCAGGCTCTATCGTCTCTTTTAAGATTTTATTTTCGTTAATATCGTATACTTTTAAAATGCCACCATCGGTGAACTCTTTGGCAAATTCCTCATCTTTTTTAGTGGTAAATTTAACTGGCTCAGTTAATCTATATATTTTTCCTAACTCATCTTCATAAATTGTTCCTTTTGGAATTACGTTTGTTGTGTAGTTTTCAAATCCATAATCTAATAAATTAGAAGTATCGGTGTAAGAACCTTCGCTCGTATAAGCTTTTAATGTTACCGCTATTAACTCCATATCGCCTTGTTCTGCAGAAGTGACTAGAGTAAAACCGGCTAGACTAACGAAGCCGTTCTTTACTCCTGTTACTCCTTCATATTGCCTTATTAGTTGATGATGGTTATAAATGGTCGTCTCCCAACCTTCACCGATCCACTCCATCTCATTCGTACCAACAATTTCTCGAAACTTTCCATTTTTCATCGCATACTGGGTTATTTTTGCCATATCTGCTGCTGTTGTCTTATGATCTCGGTGAAAAAGTCCGTGTGGATTCGTAAAAGTCGTATTATAAACACCGATTTGTTCTCGTACAAACCGATTCATCCGTTCTGAAAACGCCTCTTCACTTCCATCTAAATGTTCGGCAATAGCTGTTCCAGCATCATTCCCTGAACTTATCAATAAGCCTTGAACTAATCTTTTTAAAGGAACTTCTTCTCCCTCGAGTAAATAAACTCTTGTTCCAATGACATTTCTAGCATTTTCGCTAACCGTAACGATGTCATCCAAATTCCCTTCTTCTATCGCTATAATCCCTGTAATTATTTTTGTAATACTAGCAGGGTACATATGTGCAGCACTATTTTTCTCAAACAATACTTCTCCCGTCTTAGCATTAATTAAAATTGCTGACTCACTTTGTAACATCGGTTTAGCATGCGCATCCACCAAGTCTTGCTGACATATCGATAGTATAAATCCAATTATAAATAAACAAAGTAATTTCTTTATCATCGAGCATATTCTCCTTTGTAAAAGTCTCGTTGTGATCTAGACGTTTATTATTATAAAGGAAAAATATGACCAAATTGAGAACTTTCGAAAATGGAAAAAATTACTCAAGTTTCATGACAGGGCTATCTCGCCAACTGTAATATTTGGCGTACGTCTTCTTCATTTAATTTCACGAAATTTCCTAAAGGTCCTCTTTCTGTCCCTTTTTGCGCCATTTCATCAATATGCTCTTCAGTAATATCAGCTTCATTTAATGTGATTGGCATACCAATGGAAGTGAAAAACTCCTCCATTTTTTGAATGCCAGCTAAAGCCGTCTTCTCTAAATTATTTAGGTCAATTTCAACACCCCAGACTCGATGTGCAAATTGGGCAAATCGATTTACATCATGTTTGTATACGTACTTCATCCATGCTGGAAAAACGATTGCTAATCCCGCGCCATGAGCGATGTCGTAAATTCCACTTATTTCGTGTTCAATATCATGGCTTGCCCAATCACCAATTCTACCCGTACTTAACGAGTCGTTATGAGCAATGGTCCCAGCTAACATAATTTCAGCACGAGCGGCATAATTCGTCGGCTCTTTCAACACTGTATGTGCATTATTAATGATTGTTTTTAATGTCGCTTCACATAAACGATCGGTTAACTCCACATTTTTTTCATTTGTAAAATATCTTTCTAAAATATGGGCGATCATATCGGTAATGCCACAAGCGGTTTGGTATTCAGGTAATGTATATGTAAGAACTGGATTTAAGTGTGAAAATTTTGGTCTCATTAAATCGTGACCTGTTGCTCGTTTATACCAACCATCTTCATTCGTGATCACTGTTGCACCACTTGTTTCGCTTCCAGCTGCCGGAATCGTTAGCACTGTTCCAATCGGTAAACAATCGTTGATTTCTGCTTTTCCTGTGAAGAAATCCCAAACATCACCATCATATTTCGCTCCAGCTGCTATCGCCTTTGCAGAATCAATGACACTGCCCCCGCCTACAGCTAAAATAAGCTCAATTTCATTTTCCTTACAAATGGAGATCCCTTCTCTAACAAGGTCGACACGTGGGTTTGGTTTTACCCCACCTAATTCGAAAACTTCAACCTCTTCTTTGCGTAATGACTCGACAACACGATCGTACAAACCACTTTTTTTAATGCTACCTCCACCATAATGTAGAAGAACTTTTCTTCCGTATTTCACGGTTTCCTTACCTACCGTATTTTCCGCTTCTTTACCAAACACTAGTTTCGTGCTATTTTGAAATGTAAAATCTTGCATTGTTTGTATCCCCCTTTATCGTATTATAGTAATTTTATAAGAAATGCTCAGTAGATGCAATCGGTTGCCCTTTAAATAAGTTGCTACGAAAACGAACGGTTAGTACGTATGCCCATCCAAAACCATTATAGTCGAATATAATGTTATTAAAATAATTTTACATGTTAAGTGTAGCTATCTATACGCAAAACTTTTTCTCCAATTTAAATCCTATTTTTATGATAAGTAATGAATTTCATCATTCAACCTTATCGCCATAAAGTATCTTTATGTAATTGCGTCAAACCGCTCGCAACTACATAAAGTTTGATATGGCTCGATTTAGGTATTAATGAAATTCACTCTAGTATAAAAAAAGATCGTATTCTCCTAAAGAGGTGGGGTAATTGAGGAATTCTGAGCGCTTTATCCTTGCTTATAATGCCATTACGAAAGAACTTGAAAAAATGCTTCAAATCAAAAAGTATGTCCCCTTCCATCAGCTCTTAGAAATGGCGAAAAAGAAAAACGGTGTCATTGAGCATTATTTAAATGATTTAAGAGATATTACCTATCTACGAAATGCCATTGTCCACGATAAAAACTACCCAGAGACCGCTATCGCAGAACCGCATACACACATTGTCGAAAAGCTAGAACATATTTTAAAGGAAATCCAAAAACCACAAAAAGTCATCCCGCTATTTAAAAAAGATGTAAAAACGTTAAAAGCAACATCGACGTTAAGCGAAGTGCTCCATTTAATGAAAAGCTATTCGTATACACAATTTCCGGCATTCAACGACAACCAATTTGTAGGCTTAATTACTGACCGTTCGATTGTAAGATGGATGGCGCAAAATATAGACGATATCGAAGTGAAAATAAGAAAAGATGATATAAAAGTATCGGACATTTTATTTGTTCAAAAAGAGAAGAAAAATGTAGTTTTTGTTGATAAAAATCAAAACCTTTTTGATATTCAACAAAAATTTCTTAACCACCGCGATCAATATTTAACTAGACTCGAAGCAGTACTAATAACGGAAACCGGTGACCCGCTAGAAAAATTACTAGGGATCATCACCCCTTTTGATTTATTACAAACAAATAGCTTTAAGTGCTATTAAATGCGGTGGATGTCTCATTATTTGAAAATTGATATATGTCTTAAATCGAAACCCTAAAATTTAGAGACGAAGCATACACCACAATCATCTAATTACAAAAAAACTAAGGCACCGCTTTAAAAAAGCGAAACGCCTTAGTTTTCGATTTCCTTACAGAAGTTTAAGCACGACTATACACTCGTATTTCTTAAATCTTCACTTCGCTTAAACTTGCTCCTTTAACAAAGAAGCGCTCGATATTTTTCTCCACCGTCGGATCTGGAATTAACGGTGGTGCATGATGTGGTTTCGTGCGAACATCGATAATCATATTGTCACAACCCCAATGTTTATGTTCATAATAACTATTCACACCATAAATGTCGTGTGACGGGTTGCTTCTCGTAAAGGAAACCCATAGGAAGTTACTCATCGATTCGCTAAGAAAACTACTGTCGTCACATAAAATAATCATTGGGCAAGTTGGCATGACACCTTTTGCTTGGATTGCTTCAGAAAGTGCGTCCGCTTCCTTTTGAGCCTCTTCGTAACTTGAGAACTTCGGAGCCTCCACTGCGACGACTCCTGGAATGACTAGGCGTGGATTTTTAAACTCATGCAAACCTTTCAGTTGCTCAGGGACTTCTGTACATAAGTCGCGTTTTTTATCGCCGTAAGCAGCAAAGACAACTTTACTTCCTGTATTCAATCCCGTTCCTGAATAGTCTAACGTATCAATCGTCGTATTCGTCTGAAAATGAATGTCGCGATGTAAGTTAAGACGCTCTAAAATGTAACATAAAAATTCTTCTTCTTTATGCGTATCTAAAGGTTGTCCATCTTCTGCCGTAATAAATAAATACTTCGCCAAACTTAATTGACCGGTTCCTAAAATACGATTCGCAATCGTCAGTAGCTCAGCAGGTTGTTTTACTTTTTGATAAGGTGTGTAACGCTCGCTACCAATCGCAAAAAGTAACGGATGCACACCCGCTGCGTCAACTGCGTGTACTTCTTTGACGCCAGGGATTTCTTGTTTAATCGCATCCCCTGTTAATTCATGAATAAGATCACCAAAGGCAGTATCTTCTTGTGGTGGACGCCCTACAACTGTAAACGGCCAAATTGCATTTTCTTTGGCGTACACTTTATGTACTCTAAATAAAGGAAAGTCGTGGGTCAGACTGTAGTAACCTAAATGGTCACCGAAAGGTCCTTCAGGCTTCGTTTCCTCTGGGTGGATTTCTCCTGTAATCACAAAGTCAGCGTCATTACTAATGCAATAGCCGTCAACATAACTATAGCGAAAACGCTGCCCCGCTAGTAATCCAGCAAACGTCATTTCACTTAACCCTTCAGGTAACGGCATTACAGCTGCCAAAGTATGCGCTGGCGGACCACCAACAAAGATGCTCACCTTTAAAGGCTTCCCTAATCGATTCGCTTTCTCTTGATGAACACCAATCCCGCGGTGAATTTGATAGTGCAAACCGAGTTCTTTATTTAATTCAAACTCATTACCACTTAATTGAACACGGTACATACCGAGATTCGCATTCATAATTCCTGGTTTGTCCGGGTCTTCACTATACACTTGTGGTAGTGTGATAAATGCTCCACCATCATCCGGCCAATGATGAATCAGTGGCAGGTCTGAGATGTTAATTTCTTTGTGCGTTACCGGTAAACCATTTGATTTTTTCTGAGGTAACGCTTTTGATGCTGCGAACCCTGTACTTACATGGTTAAACGGATTTTTTAAAGCTTTCATCGGATCATTTCTAAGTGCGACTACACTTTGCGCTTGATCAATCGTTTTACGGAAAATAAACTTACTTCTCTCTAAGTTCCCAAATAAATTAGAAACTGCTTTAAATTTCGAACCTTTTACGTTTTCAAATAAAAGCGCTGGCCCTCCCGCCTCATAAACTTTTAAATGAATCGCGGCCATTTCAAGATGTGGATCCACCTCTTCATGTACACGAATTAACTGACCATTCTGTTCTAAATCAAGTATACATTCTTCTAAATTGCGATACATGGCTCACTAGCTCCTATTTCTATAGTTTATATCGATAATTATACCGTTTCTGTCGACTGATGTCTTGTTTCACCTCTGAAAAATTTGTGTAGATTTAAACTAAAAATCCTTTTTCTTGACATTAATTAAATTTGTGACATAATAGATTAAAATAAAAGACGAGTTAAAAAATATTATTAAACGATAGCTTTTGTCACTGTTTTTCTAAGCAAGGGCAAAAGAAATCGGTTACGAATATGTTATTAGCTTATACAATTAAGTGATTTTTAAAAATAATTAACCCCTTTTTAGGACGGGGTTGTACAAATGCATTTTAGTGGAACGATCTGAGTATTTATAAAAATAATATTTTTGGTGGCTTTAAGCAAACACCTTTGTGCGTGCAAAAGAGACCAATGTTGATGAGAAACTCACAACATTGGTCTCTTTTTGTTATCATTCGAAAAATTCTGACATTTGATTATTAAGGAGGTTCATCTCATGAATAGATGGTTAGTAGTGTTAGGGGCAGTAATTATACAAATAAATTTAGGGGCAGTATATGCATGGAGCTTATTTAATCAGCCACTCATTGATAAATTTGGGTGGTCTAGAGAAGATGTCGTTTTCACTTTCTCGATTACGATTGCGACATTTGCCTTAGCAACCATTTTTGCTGGTAGATTACAAGATAAAATCGGCCCTAGGTGGGTTGCAACGATCGGTGGTCTCCTTCTCGGTATCGGGTTAATACTCGCTAGCGAAGCAACGACATTACTGCAATTATATTTCTTTTATGGCGTCATTGGTGGTATCGGGATCGGGATGACGTATGTATGTCCACTATCTGCTTGTGTGAAATGGTTTCCTGATAAAAGAGGATTTATTAGCGGTGTAGCTGTTGCCGGCTTTGGTCTTGGTGGTCTAATCTATCAACCTGTTATCGGTTATTTTATTGAAAATACTGGGGTTTCAAATTCATTCCTATATTTAGGAATTATTTATTTACTATTTGTCGTTGCTGGTGCGCAATTGTTGAAAAACCCTCCTACGACAACAAATGAAGTCGCAAATTCAGATAAAACAAACATGGATACTGCTACGCATTTTACAACGAAGCAAATGCTTGGAACGTACCAATTTTACTTATTATGGGTCATGTTTTTATTCGGTAGCATGTCGGGATTGATGGTGATTAGTTATGCTGTTGATATCGGAGTTTCTGTAGTAAACCTAGACATTTCCCAAGCTGCAAACGCAGTGATGGTCATTGCATTATTTAATGCCGCTGGTCGTATTGTTTTAGGGCAAATATCGGACCGCATTGGTCGAATGAACACTTTAATGATGATTTACGGTTTAACGGCGCTTATCATGTTTTATATGAGTATAGGGGTAATGAACTATGTGACGTTTTTAGTTGCTGTCTCTTTAATCGGTTTTTGTTTCGGTGGTTTCCTTGCCCTCTTCCCTTCAGTCACTGCCGATTATTACGGGACAAAAAATATCGGCAGCAACTACGGATTAATGTATCAAGCTTATGGAGTGTCAGCATTCGCTGGTCCATTTATTATTAAAGTAATTCCGTTTACACAAGCGTTTATCATCGCCGGGTTAATCTCTGTTTTAGCAATATTTATGGCGCGCTTAGCCGAGGAGCCAAAGCCGAAAGAAAAAGTAGCTAGTCTAATTAAAAAAGAAGTTGTCAGAAGTTAAAAATGAGAGTACCGTTCATCGGGCTCTCATTTTTCTTTACGCGAGCATAATTAATATCGCAACAATTGAAACGATCGGAATAGCAGATATTAAGCTGACACCTATCAACGTCGTCGTTAAGATGGCTGCTTTCGCCTCATTCGATATGTTACCGATTGCTAGAGTTTCACGTAACCTCATAAAAACATTTATTAGCCCAACAGCTAAAATAAGAATAACAAGCACTAAAGCCGGTAAAATCTCAACCATTTCTAGGGCACCCTCTAATGGTGCAATAAGAATAAATCCAACGATAACGAAAATGATCGGTATAGCCTCAACTAACACCCTCTCATAAAAAAACGGTTATTCTCTTTTTGTAATGCTTGAGTATTCACTTCGTCGCCTTTTTCTAATTTAGTATCAATACTAGACATTAGTTGTTTAAAGGTATAAACGATCCCTAATACCGCAATAATGCTGGCAATGACAAAAATCCATCCTGGGTTAAACATTGTTTTCCCTCCTTTCTAACTATGTAGCTTCCAAACGTTATTAAAATTTGAATTGCTTTCGAACAAAAATCGTCTGCCTTCCCTCTTGTTCATTTTCTTCATAATAAAGAATATGCCAATCGCCAAACTCAGAAAGAAGTTCGTTAGGTCGTAGTTTATATTGATCAGACACGCCTTGCTTTTCCTTTTGTGGTGATAAAAAGAAAGTTTCCATAAAAAAATAGCCATTCTCCTTAACGAGTAACTTCACAAGTGGAAAAATCGAACGATCAAGATAATATGTAATCGTCACTAAGTCATAGGCTTCTTCTTTCAAATCGATTTGAGCCCAATTTTCAAGATCACCTAAATGAGGCGTAACGGCTAATTGTTTTGCTTCTGCCTGATCTTTAAGGTGGGCGAGGGCAACTTCTGAAATATCATACGCATCTACTTCATAACCGTTCTCAGCTAGATACAAACTGTTAGCACCGAGGCCACATGCCCAATCAAGCGCTAAACCGCCTTGTAAGTATTCAGAAAGGTTTTGCAGTCTGTCATTAGGTTGAGGTTGCTCCAAACGGTTCAACCGGTCTCGGTATTTATGGTTCCATTTCTCATTCGGATCCAAAATGAAATCTCCTTTCATGTCATATTTAGGTAGGGATTATTATAACAAAGCCGGTCCAACACGTTGCTTGTACAAGCACATGCATCAGCAAAAATTCTATTCTAGGACTTCGAAATTCCATTAACTTTTCTCTGACCACTAGGGGTCCAAATTCAAAAAAATATTGTAAATACAATAAAATAGCAACTAATATACATTTGTGATTTTAGTAGCTATTACTACGATATTTCTACTTTTTCTCCACGTTAACTGAACTACCTACATTAATTTGCCGTTCTCTCTTTCTTTATATAACAAAGCTAAGACCTTCACTGCAATGGAGGAAGTTAACAAGTACTATTCCAGCAACTTTCCTAACGGTTTATAAATTTGATCAACTAATTCAGTGGGGCCTGGCATATTTGGAAAAAATAGAAGGAGGACTGCCAGAACCCAGCTCATAGCTGAGAGTGCTATAAGTACATATTTATCCTTTTTTTGATTTTGATTGATTTTGGGCAACTCATACCAAAGTATCAATGCAGTCAAAATCGTAATACCAAAAATCATTGCCCACTTCATTCGTCTTTCAACTCCCTTTCTGGAACTGCTGATGGTGTAGTTGATGTACCAGGACGGAGAACAGCTGCCTCAATGATATACTCAATCTCAATCTCCGGGAAAATTTCATCCCAATTTTTTTTTGCTGTCTGCCACTCTTTTGTATAATGACGCTGGAAACTTTCGTTAAAGTTAAAAATATCAACTTTCATTTGTTTTTGGACTTGTTCGACGACTAATTTTATTCGTTCCTCTATCGCTTCTTCCATTTTTGTTTCTATCATTTTAATAAAGTCAGGATTTCTTAAGTCTAGATGGCTTGCATTTTGTATCACATCATCCTCAGCATATATTTTAAGAATCATACTCCATTTATTATTTTTAATTTTTGGTATAAGTTCCGTATGTGAGCGTATCAACTCCAAAGAAACTTTTCCTGTTGCACCTTCTTCTTCAACGTCAACTGTAACCGTTGCATAATGAATTTCGTCTCTAATCCACAATAAACCTCTCGAAACCTCATCATTGAGTTTGCCTATCATTTTATCGTCTTTAAATACGGCGGTCCCACTTAGATAAGGTTGGAACCTTCCTTCCAATTTCCCTTTTTCTTTTTTAGGGGGTAAACTTTCGAATATCGGTAAAGCCGCTCCTCCAGTATCACTCTTTAACATTTGCATTAAGTCTTTCATCGTAACATTCATTCCGATTTGAAATTCAGATAATTCGATAAAGGTTGCAGCCGCACTATTTTCTAAATGAGGAAGACTTGAAATTAGATCTTTTGCTTTACCTTCACTAACAAAAACCCAATTTCGTAAGCGTGTTTCTGGCATTCGGGAAAAGAAATCTAAATGCTCGCGAATTCCCTTTTCTGCTAGCTTCTCTCCGATTACAGTATTTTCCGCATGCCCCCAAAATAGAAAGCGTGATAGCTTTTGTTGTAGCTTGGATCTTGCATCAGCCATTGTAACACCTGTAGCTGATTCTACAAAAGTTGACCGATCCCCACCCCTTCCACCTTCTCCTATATGACCAGCCATTTCTTCTGGCATGACGATTTCAACCGAAAGCTCTATCTCATCCTCATTTATATAATCAATCCCTGTACTTAATACAATAGCAATATCATTTATTTCTCGGCGATCCCAACAACCAATAACGAGAGAAAGTAAAATGGATAATAGAATGACTAATAGCGTTTTGCTTATTTTAGGTATATGAAAGGAGTTCATGCCTGTATGCTCCTCTTCTGTATTACTTTTTTTTGTATGACAACGATTAATAACAGAATGCTAGGCAATACAAGTTGCACGGAAAGGAGATAAAAGACTGCCGATGTTCCGAGAAAACCTTTTAGCTCCGTTAGATTTGGGGCTGACCATGTAGCAAATAAAACTAAAAGAAAACCAAGAGGTAAAACGATAAACTTATATTCTGAAAGCTTTAACCATTGGGCTGTGCCGAGTACTAGAGCATAATAGAAAACCGAGATTTTGATAAATGTTCCTAAAATCCAAATCGCCATAATAATCGATTCCAAGTGTGTAAAAAACTCAGCCACCCTAACATATCTTCCGGCACTCATAACAGGATAAAGGAGGTCAGCTGTGATTTCGCCAAATAAAAACAAAGCAGTAACATTTGTAATCACCAAAATGAAAACAACACTAAGAACAGAAAGATTCGCCCATTTTAACCCTTTTTCTTTGTCAGTTAAATAAGGAAGAAGAAATGCTATAAGTAAGAATTCACTAAACCATGCTGCAGGAGCTGCTGCTCCTAGAATAGATGGCGTAATTCCTTCCTCAAATACTGGAAGCATGTTTGTCGGGGCTAAATCGAGAGCTAAGAAAAAAACAATCAATAAGAAGAGTAGTACAACAATTGGGATAAAGAGCTGAGCGGATCTGGCAATAACTTCTAAACCTCCCCTTACAGCGAAAGCACAAACGAGTGTCATGCTTCCGAAAATGACACTTTCGGGAGTTGTCATAAGAAAAACTCCTGATAGAAATTCACCGTATTCTCTAATAATGATTCCATTTACATGAAGATAAAACAACAGATAGATCAACCCGATTACTTTTCCAGGGATACGTCCAACAATATGTTCACTATATTCAATAATTGTTTCATTCGGAAAGTGTTTATGGAGTTGATAGGCAATGAAAACGACAAGAAAACCAATGAAAGATCCCCATATAGGTGATAGCCACATATCTCGTCCCGCTTTAGCTGCTGAAATAGACGGGACGAAGAGAATACCAGTAGCAATTATTGTCGGATGCATCATAAGTGCCATCTGTGCTGCGGAGATTTTCCCTTTTTCAATCATTTAGTCACCACCTCTAGTAGGGCTCGGCTTTTGACCTGGTCTTTCCCGAAATTTATTTTAGTTTCCTGTCAAATGTGGACGTGACCTATGTGCCCAACGTGGTAAGCGCATCATCACATCCTTCATGTCTTGTCCTTGCATTGGAGCCATTGGACTTAAATATGGAACACCAAAAGAACGAAGGGTGCATAAGTGTACAACAATAGCAATAATACCGAGCATTATCCCTAAAAGACCTAACATTCCTGCTAAAATAAGCATCGGAAAACGCAACATTCTCAGCGCCATTCCAGCATTATAACGAGGGACCGAAAATGATGCGATTCCAGTTACTGCTACAACCATAACCATCGGTGCAGATACAATTCCTGCTTCAACAGCGGCTTGTCCAATAACTAAAGCTCCGACAATACTAACTGCAGCCCCAATTTGTTTTGGTAAACGTATCCCTGCCTCACGTAAAATTTCAAACATAATTTCCATTAATAATGCCTCAATTACAGCTGGAAATGGAATGGGCTCACGAGAGGCCGCCATACTAATTAGAAGTGTTGTTGGGAGCATTTCGTGATGGTACGTTAAAACAGCAACATAAAGAGAAGGTAGTAAAAGCGAAATTACAATAAACAAATAACGTAACCAACGAATTGCGGTACTTAACAAAGGGCGCTGATAATAATCCTCGGACGCTTGGAATAAAGAATAAAGTGTAGTCGGTGCAATGAGTACAAATGGACTACCATCGACAAAGATGGCCACATGTCCCTCTAGCAAATAAGATGCAACGACATCGACTCTTTCAGTATTTAATATTTGTGGAAAAGGAGAGGATGGATTATCCTCTATTAATTCTTCGATATACTCACTTTCCAAGACTCCATCAATATCTATTCGCCTTAATCGACTTTTGGCCTCATCTATCAATGTTTGCTCTGCTAATCCAACTATGTAAGCAAGTACTATAGTAGTTTTCGTTATACGGCCTACTTCCAATTCTTCCATTTTTAATTTAGGACTTCGAATCTTTCGACGGATGAGTGCGATATTTACCCCGATCGACTCAATAAATCCTTCGCGAGGGCCACGAATGACTGATTCAGCTGACGGTTCTTCAATTGCTCGCTTTGCCCATTTTCCTAAATCTACTGAGAAACCTTTAACACTTTGATTAATAAGAATAACTGGCTTTCCTAAAGAAATTTGATTAGTTATATCCATATAGGTATGTACTTCTTTAACTTGTGAAACAGAGATCTTTTTTTCTAGAATAGATGCTAAGTTATGAACTTCTTGTTCAGTCAGTTCATATGATTGTTGTCCCTTAGGTATTTCCATAAGCGGTGTAAGGACGTTTGCATTTATCTCTTCAATATTTGATAACCCATCTATATACAGTAAGGTTGCTTTTTCCTTACCCTCTATTAAAAAGGGACGAATAATAAAATCTGAACAATTATCATATATGGAACGGAGGGCATTAACGTTTTCATTTAAGTCACCGGAGAGAGAACCTTGTGACCTTGGTGCCTGCTGTACAGATTCCTGTGGCTGTTTCAATTCCTTCTCTGCTATTAATTGCTCAAGCTTTTTGATTTTCCTCCGTTTACGAAACAATAATAACAGCTCCTAAAAAATATAATTACTACTGGTTATTTTGCTAAATCAAAGCAAATATATGTATCGAAAAAAATATTTTCCATTAAACCTAAAAAAATAACCAACCAGCCGAGAGCGAACCGTATTACAAAGAGTTGTAAGACAAAGTTTTTAGGCTCTAACCTACTTAACCATTCTTTTAAAAATGTGACCTCTTTGCCAGTGACATTAAAATCGTTAGTAATGTACAAATCTCCTCCGCACTGAAATAAAATTTGCTGCCATCTCTTCATTTCTTCCTTAAAATCATCCATTCCCGTTCTTATTTGTCCTAATATTGCTGTCGCATGATAAATTTCCCCGTTTATAAACCTGCATAATTCAGTAGGAGTAGCATGCCCTAAAAATCCAGCTTTTGCCTCGTTAGAAGTTCCCGATTGAACAGCTATATATTTCGTACATGTAAAATTGCTATAAATCATCGTTTTCCATCCCTTTTCCAAATATTTTATTTTATATAGTTCTTCAAAAAAGTAGATTTTCCTTTGAACACTTCTTAATATGGAAAATAAAAATAACAAATACGCCCAAGCAAATCGATAATCAATTAATTTTAAAAAACAAATAGTAGAGTGAATTTCATAACCCCCTAAATTGAGCCATATCAAACTATATGTAGTTGCGAGCGGTTTAACGCAACTACATATAGTTACTTAATGGCGATAATATTGAATTAAGAAATTCATTATTTAGTTTACATAATAAAATTATCGTCATCTTATTTCTGTGAATATTTTCATGACGACTTTTAAATAAAATAGCACTTCATTAACGATACTAACTAACAAGGAGGGTTAACATGTTTAACCGGTGGTTTGTCGTACTTGGTGCAATATTAATCCAATTAAGTTTAGGTGCTGTTTACGCGTGGAGTTTATTTAATCAGCCTCTCGCCAATACGTTTGGTTGGGCAAAAGACGATATTATCATTACTTTTTCTATTACGATCGCTACGTTTGCTTTATTTACGATCTTAGCTGGAAAGGTTCAAGACATGATTGGACCTCGGTTAGTCGCTACAGTCGGTGGATTTCTTTTAGGTGTTGGGCTACTACTATCAAGTCAAGCGACGTCATTATATCAATTATATTTATTTTACGGGATTATTGGTGGCGCCGGTATCGGGATTGCTTATGTTTGTCCACTTGCTGCCTGTGTCAAATTGTTTCCTGAAAAAAGAGGCTTTATTAGTGGGGTTGCTGTAGCTGGATTCGGTGCTGGTGGTTTGGTTTTTAAACCGGTGATGGTTTACTTCATCGAGAATTTCGGTGTATCTTCAACGTTTTTATATTTAGGGATCATTTATTTTATCTTAGTTGTCGGTGGTGCTCAATTATTAATCAACCCTCCGAATTATTCGAGTAAAAATAAACTCGGAGGTATTTCGCAATTATGCGATGATCAATTTACGCCAAAGCAAATGCTTAAAACGAAACAATTTTACCTTTTATGGTCGATGTATTTATTTGGCTGTATTTCAGGACTTATGGTGATTAGCTTTGCCGTTGATATCGGAATGGAGTTAGTTCAACTTGATCTTGATACAGCAGGCACATCTGTCATGGTCATTGCGATCTTTAACGCTGCTGGTCGAATTTTGTTAGGCGTTATCTCTGATAATATTGGTCGAATCAATACGTTAACTTTTATCTACATTTTAACCGGATTAGTGATGTTTTTAATGAGTGATGTCACGATGAACTTTGCTACGTTTTTATTTTATATGTCGATCATCGGTTTTTGTTTTGGGGGTTTTTTATCTTTATTTCCTACCATTACTGCTGATTTTTATGGAACGAGAAATATCGGAATCAATTACGGATTAATGTATCAAGCATACGGATTGTCTGCTTTCATTGGTCCACTGATCGCCGCTGAAACACCTTTTACGACAGCTTTTTTGATCGCAGCTTTACTATGTGTAATTGCAGTAATTATGTCTAGGCTAGTGACTGCGCCAACTACTTGCGTATCTAAATCCCCAACCTAAATTTTAAAACAACAAAACCTGAATTAATGTATTCTTCAGTCATTAATTCAGGTTTTTCTATTCTCGTCTTCAGAAAGAACAGTATTCTGTAATTTAGAAATGTACTATTCAGTGATTAGTTAGTGATAACTTAAAAACCACTAAATAGAGACATTTCCCTATCTAGTGGTTAACATTTGCTCATCGATTGTTACTTAAATTCTAATCAAAAACATATTTTTCAATCGCCGTAGCAACTCCATCTTCATCATTCGCCGTTGTGACTGCTGAAGCACGTTCTTTTATCGTTGGATCTCCATTTTCCATTGCTATTGAGAAACCTGATTGCTCCAACATCGGTAAGTCGTTAAAGTTATCACCAATTGCGATTGTATTTTCTATCGGAACATTATAGTGCTCTGCCATTAATTTTAAAGCATTGCCTTTATTTCCGTTCGTATCCATAATCTCAATATTATATGGACCAGAAGTTGTAATGACGATGTTTTCTACCTTTTCTTTTAATAAAGATATTAAAGCTTCCTTTCCCACAAAAGTAGCAATAAAAAATTTCTGGACCGAGATATTCTCAAGTTGTAATATGTGATCAATGCTCTCGAAAAACTTTAACATTTCCGTTTCTTTCGGTTGTTCGGTCATTAACTTAATTTGTCTAGCAGAAAAGTGTTTTCTTATGTCTTCATTTTCATCTAGCAAAACTTTCATCCGCTCGGTAAAGTTTGCTTCGACAAATATTCCTTTGTTCGTATAAACTTTAAACGGGAAATGGTTCTCGTTTAAAATAGCCGCAACATTTTTAACGCTTTGATTGTCGATAGAAACTTCTAATAGGCGAGATCCGTTTGCTTCAATGATTGTCCCATTACTACCGGCAATCGGGCACTCTATAGGTGTATCCTTTAATACCTCCTTAATGTCTTCTGGAGCACGCCCAGAACAAATCATGATAATATGTCCTTGTTGCTGCGCTTTTTGTATCGCTGTTATATTTCGTTTTGAAATGTCTAAGTTGGACGATAACAACGTTCCATCTAGGTCAATCGCTACTAATTTTTTCATGTTTAATTAACTCCTTTATGTATGTTTTAGCGGTCGCGTTCTTTTTGTTTTTGCATAATTTGATGGGCTTTTTCGATGATATCCGATAAAACATCACCTTTATAAACTCTGCCAAGCTTTGTGTTTTGTTGATAGTACTCAACAATTTCATCTAACTGATTTGCTGTTTCTTTACTTACCCTCACGTTCAGTTGCACTCTTTTTTCTTCACTCACGTAACAGCCCTCCCCTTAAATAGCTTTATGATATTATGTGATATCCTAGTGCTAGCAATTTGATATCTTAATGATACCCGAAAAATCGATGGAATTCTACAGTGAAGTTGTTCTCATTAGTATGTTCAGCGTTCACCGTTCATGGGAAAGCTTCTCGAACAATCCCCTAAAATACGTCGCAAGCTCCTGCAGCAACTTTAGAATACTTCGCAGCACCTCTTTTAACCCTAACCAACAAACCACAAACCAACTATCCAACTTTACACACATACAAGCACTTGCCGAGTAAAAGAGGATTTTTTGGCGACGCAACGATCGACGATCTTAAAATTTGCTTTTTCAATGATTGGATCAAGTGTTTCTACCGTAACGACGATGAGCTTTTCCGTGAATTTTCTCGCAGCAAGAAGCATCTCAAGTTGTTCTTTTTCATCAAGTACGGAACATAAGTTGTAGGGCATATCGATAATTGCCACATCGTATTCACCTTGGACATTTCGAATGTCTTTTAAGGTTACTTCGGTATTAAAACCAAAATGAGCGATATTTTCTCGTGTTCCAGGAAGAACAAGTGGATTGAGGTCACTCCCTACAATATCAATTCCCATCGATAAAGCCTCGATTAAAACTGTACCAATTCCACAACAAGGGTCAATTACTTTCATATTTGTTGTGTTTGGAACGGCAATATTGACGACGGCTCTAGCTACCCTTGTACTAAGGGCTGTAGAATAATTTTTCGGTTTTTGTTGGTGGTGTAACCACACCGCTTCGCTCTTCGTAAAACGACCGAAAACCCATTTTGTTTTTAGTTTTACGATCGCAAATAGGAGGTCAGGGTTATGTAAATCGACCGTCCCTTTAATATTTAATCCAATTTTACGCTCAATAGCTCGCCTTTCTGTAAACTCAACTTTTTCAGTTTCTTCATAATTGTCATTTTGAATTAAAACAACTTTGAAAGTTGACTTTTCTACTTGAAACCTAGCAACTTTGCGAGAAATGTCTTCAATGCTTGTCCCCTCATAAATGACATCAATTCTTTCTTTAATAAATGGACTACGACTAGGAGCTATTTGTAGTGGACTTTCTAAAAAGCTCGATGTCGTATCAAAACCAAATAGAGAGCGCATTTCTAACTGGCATAAAGCAAGTTCATCCTCATGGTAGGAGTATTTATATAAATAGTACGGTGGCGTTTGTATAGTTTCAGCCAAACTAGTTCATCCTTTACAATCAATTTTCTTTATTATACCATTGTGCCTACACAAAAAGACGCAGGAGATTTTCTATGTGAAAATCCATGCGTCTGCTTTTTATACCGCCGAACAATAGTCGTTCATCACAGCAATGAGTCTTATTTTATTGATTAATCAATCTTCACCGGGTGAATTCCCCAAATATCCTCTGCATACTCGCGAATCGTTCGATCGCTAGAAAAATTACCGGAATGAGCGATATTAATGATTGCTTTTTCATACCAGCTATTTTCGTTCCGATAAGCTAAGTCGACATGCTCTTGCGCTTTTGTATAACTATCGAAATCTTTCAGTACAAAGTATTCATCATTGTTTTGTAAAATTTGATAGTAGATGTCTTTAAATTCAACGTCGGTATGTCCGAAAAATCCTTCAAGAAGCTGGTCAAGAACGGTTTTTATTCGTTCGTTGCAATTGTACATTTGCCTTGCTGAATAGCCTCCGTAGCTATACAAGTTTAACACTTCTTCAGAGCTTAAACCGAAAATGAAAATATTATCATCGCCAACGTGTTCATGGATTTCGACATTCGCTCCATCTAACGTTCCGAGTGTCAATGCGCCGTTCATCATAAATTTCATATTACCAGTCCCTGACGCTTCTTTACTGGCCGTAGAAATTTGCTCACTAACATCAGCTGCCGGGATTATTTTTTCTGCTAAAGATACATTGTAATTTTCAAGGAATATGACCTTTATTTTATTATTGATTGTAGGATCATTATTAACGACATTGGCCACTGTATTAATCAACTTAATAATTTTTTTCGCAAAATAATAGCTCGGCGCTGCTTTTGCACCAAAAATAAACGTTCTAGGAACGATGTCTAAATGAGGATTTTCTCGTAGACGATTATATAAGTGCATAATATGAAAAACGTTTAACAACTGTCGTTTGTACGCATGCAACCGTTTGACTTGAACGTCAAAAATAGAATGTTCGTCGATTTTAACACCTGTTTTTTTGTAAATCACGTTAGCAAGATTTCTTTTATTTTCGTATTTAATATGTTTTAATTGCTGTTGAAATTCACGGTCTGATGCAAATTCAGTTAAGCGAGTGAGAATACTCGGTTCATCAATCCAACGATTCCCGATCGCATCTGTAATACGATCCGCTAAATTCGGGTTCGCCTTTAAAAGCCAGCGTCGATGCGTAATTCCATTTGTTTTATTATTAAATTTTTCAGGGAAAACGTCATAAAAGTGTTTCATTTCACGACTTTTTAATATATCCGTATGCAGTTGAGCGACACCATTCACGCTGAAGCTACCGACAATGGCTAAGTGAGCCATGCGCACTTGGCCGTGAGCGATAACCGCTAACTCTTCGATGCGGGAAAACTCTCCTGGATACTTTTCCCATAGTTCACGACAAAAGCGTTCATTAATTTCATCTATAATCATAAAAATTCTAGGCATCAACTCTTGTATCATTTCAATTGGCCATTTTTCTAATGCTTCACTTAAAGTCGTATGATTTGTGTATGCTGCCGTTTTCGTTGTTACTTCCCAAGCTTCTTCCCAGCTAAAACCTTCATCATCCATTAAAATTCGCATTAGTTCAGGAACGATTAAAGCTGGATGTGTATCGTTAATATGAAGTGAAATTTTTTCATGTAACCTGTTTAAGCTTGTTGAATATTTTTCCTTATATCTTTTTATTATACTTTGAATACCTGCAGAAACGAGAAAATATTGCTGCTTTAAGCGTAGCTTCTTTCCTTCAATGTGGGAATCATCAGGGTATAAAAACTCAGAAATCGATTCAATCGATCGCTTATAATCTAAAAACTTGTAGTAGTTATTTAAGTTAGCGAACTGAATATTCGAGTCGTTGACGACAGGTTCAGCACTCCAAAGACGAAGAGAGTTGACAGTTTGGTTATTGAAGCCGACAATTGGCACATCGTAAGGGATCGCTAGTACTGGTTCATAGTTTTTATGGTGGAATGTTAACTTCCCATCATTTTCATGGATGTCAACATGCCCTCCAAAACGAACTTGCACCGCTTCATTGGATCGTCGTACTTCCCATACATAATCTTCTTTTAACCAGTAGTCAGGTAATTCCACTTGATTACCCTCAATGATCTTTTGCTCAAATAACCCGTATTTGTAGCGAATACCGCAGCCATGACCTGGAAACTGTTGTGAAGCTAGCGAATCTAAAAAACAAGCTGCTAAACGGCCTAAACCACCATTACCTAGTCCAGCATCATGTTCCTGATCGACGATTTGTTCATAATCAAGACCTAGTTCTTGAAGCCCTTCTTGAACGATTTCCAAAGTACCGATATTGAGTAAATTTGTTTCTAATAACCGTCCCATTAGAAATTCCATGGAAAAATAATAAACTTGCTTTTCTTCATCTTGTTGATATTTTTTTCTCGTTTTAATCCAATTGTTACTTACGTGTGTACATATCATGCTGCCTAATGTTTTGTAACAGTTAATCGGGGATGTATCTTCAAGTCGGTTACTAAATTTTTTCTCGAGTGTTTCAACAAAAGCTTTTTTAAAACTTTCCTTATTAGTAAACATACGTTCCCTCCAAACTTCAGTTCATTAACATACTAAATTATCATTACAGCACACCGCCCGTATTTACTAAAGTAGATACGGGACGACGATTCTTTAGCCTATACATCTGTCAAATTAGAAATTCGCTCAAGAAATTCAAACAGGTTATTTATTTTATACAGATTTCGTGATAGCGATACATGATCATCATCTATTTTATGAAGCATAAATTCGCCTCTAGCGTGTAAATATCGGTCGATTTCCTTTCAATAAGACCTCTTTCGATCTAAGAGGCTGTGAAAGAAAATCGACCGACATAAAACTTTATACAAAACGCACATGGCGATTATTCGTTACCAGATAGGTTGAAAAAGGCTGATGATTTCCTTCACTTCGCCGTGACTTTCTGACGAAGCTCAGACGCTCGTTCACGAAATCATCCGCTGAAAGATCCCCTTTAACATATATAAATTCGATGTTTTCTTTCCAACTATCACCAAACCAACAAACCCACTAACCAACAAACTATAGTTTACTAGCTTTTGACTGTAATTTTTGATGAGTTCACCACTTGATCATATAGATTCAAATATTCTTTAGCTGATTTATTCCAGCTATAGTTCGATTTTTTAATATTATTAAAGAGACTAGTCCATAAAGCTTTATCGTTATAAATCGTTAAGGCGCGATTGATGGTAAAAAGTAAATCATGGGCATTGTAATTCGTGAAACTAAAGCCATTTCCCTCTAATGTATCCTCATCAAAAGGTTGAACCGTATCGACCAGACCACCTGTTTCGCGAACAATCGGTACACTAAAATATCGTAAGGAAATTAGCTGTCCGAGCCCACAAGGTTCAAAGCGAGAAGGCATTAAAAATAAGTCACTTGCCGCATATAACCTACGAGAAAATCCTTCATTGAACGTAATATGCGTCGAAACCTTTTCAGGATAGTGATTTGCCGCTTCACGGAAAAATTGTTCGTAATGATAGTCGCCTGTTCCTAATAATACGATTTGGACATTTCGTTGTAATAAATCATCAAATATATGCGTGATTAAATCTATCCCTTTTTGTTCAACTAATCTAGTAACAATCGCGATCATTGGAATCTCTTCATCCACTTGTAAACCGAGTTGTTCTTGTAATTCTGTTTTGTTTTTTTGCTTTTTGATACGAGAACTGCGGTAAGGAAAAGATAAATTTTCATCTTTCATCGGATCATATTCTTCGTAGTCGATACCATTAACGATCCCATATAATTCTTCAGAACGAGCTCGTAGCAAACCATCAAGCTGTTCGCCGTAATAAGGATTTTGAATTTCTTTAGCGTACGTTTCACTAACCGTAGTTAACACGTTTGCATGGCTAATCCCACTTTTTAAATAGTTAACGTTACCATGGAATTCGATACTATCGACCGTAAAGTGCTCGTCGCCTAATCCGAGAAGTTCGTATAAAACTTCTTTCGGAAAAATACCTTGATACTTTAAATTGTGAATGGTAAAAACTGTTTTTGTTTCTTCATAAAAAGAGCTATCATGATAGTGCGTTTTTAAAAATAACGGAATAAGTGATGCTTGCCAATCATTACAATGAATAATATCTGGTTGGAAATCTATATTCGGCAGCATTTCAAGTACTGCACGATTGAAATAAGCAAAACGCTCAGCATCATCATAATAGCCGTAAAGACCTTCGCGCTTGAAATAATACTCATTATCAATAAAGTAAAAGGTAATCCCGTCTTTTACTAACTTCTCAACACCGACGAATTGGTTTCGCCATCCAACAGGAGCACTACCTGAATAAATATGAGTCATTTGTTGTTTTAAATCTTCTCGGATGCCTTCATATTTAGGGATTACGACTCGTACGTCGTAATCCTCATTTTGTAATTCTTTTGGTAATGCACCAACAACATCAGCAAGACCACCTGTCTTAATAAACGGTGTACACTCACTAGCAACAAATAAGACTTTCATAATTGTACCAACTCCCAATTTTATTTATACAGAAACATTACGCGGTTTTGATTACTCTTCTCGCACAAAATTCGGAGAAGAGTAATCAGTCCGCAGTTTCAATTACTCTTCTCACGCAAATATCGTAGAAGAGTAATCATTCCGCTCTTTCAATTACTCTTCTCGCGCAAAATTCGTAGAAGAGTAATCATTCCGCAGTTTCAATTACTCTTCTCGCGCAAAACTCATAGAAGAGTAATCATCTCCCGCTTCCGCCTTCCAACCTTCCAACTTTCCAACTTTCTACTGCAGCCTAACCGCTAATCACCAAATCAACAAACCAACTATCCAACTATCCAACTATCCAACAAGCCCCCTAAATCACTTTCCGCTTCGGTATGACAAACGGAATTTGTTCATTACCAATTAACCGTTTTCCGTTTGTTACAGACACGTCTTTGTCGAGAATGACATGCTCCATAACACTACCTTCTTTTATGACACCACGTTGCATGATGATCGAGTTTTTAATAACTGCGCCTTTTTCAACTTTTACACCACGGAATAGGATGCTGTTTTCGACGGTACCCTCGATCACACAACCGTTACCGACAATCGAATTCGTCACTTTAGATCCGTGTAAATATTTTGCTGGTGGTTCATCTTTAACTTTTGTAAATACAGTCAGTTCTTTATCAAATAAATCTTGGTAAAACTTTCGATCTAGTAATTGCAAATTGCCTTTATAGTAACTCTCGACAGAATTAATGACAGAGTGCACCCCTGTATATTCGTAAGCTTGAATATTCAATGATTTCACTTTGGATGCAATGCAGTCGTTAAAGAAATGAGAAGCACCGTAAGCAATACCTTCTTCCAATAACTGTAGTAAAAACGATTTATTAATAATATACATGTTCATGTAAATGTTGTTATTATATTCTTCGTTGGTGATTTCCAAAACACGACCGTCCGCCTGCACGTCTAACTTTTGGCACTGTTTATGCTCTGTCTCGAGGCGATCTACTTTTTTATAAATAACAGTAACATCTGCTCCGGATTGAAGATGTTGTTGATAGGCATCTTCATAATCGACATTACAAACATGTTGGCTTCCAGAAATGATCACGTACTCCGCTTTACTGCGATGGAAAAAATCTAAATTATTATGAAAGTGTTGCAAATCCCCTTTTGAAATATCTGTCGGGTCATTCCAGTCAGGTGGTAAAATAAATAGACCGCCATGTTTAATATCTAAGTCCCAACATTTCCCTTTACCAAGATGGTCGTTTAATGACCGGTATTTACTTCTCGTAAATACAGCGATTTCATTTAAGTGCGCATTCGTCATACTTGATAAGACGAAATCAATAAGTCGGTATCGACCAGCAAAAGGAACAGCGGCGCCACAGCGGAAGTACGTTAATTCATTTAAAAAATCTTTCTCGTTATCTAAATTGATGACACCCATCATATTCATCGAAACATTCCTCCAATTATATTGCTGCAGTAACTTTAATTTTTTCTGAAATATGGCTATTATCACCGATTAAAGTAATATCAGATTTGTCATACTTATTTGGTTGTATAATAGATCCATCTTCGATAATACTGTTTTCACCGATAATTGCTTTTTCAATAATCACGTTTTTACCGATTTTTACGTTGGGCATGACGACAGAATCTTTAATCACACTGCCTTCGCCTACTTGAACTCCGTAAAATAAAACAGCGTGATCGATATTACCGTCAACTATGCACCCCTCATTAATTAGGGACCTACTTAACGTTGCCTCAGGCCCAATATACTGTGGGGGTTGATTAGGGTTTTGCGAATACACTCTCCAGTTGTAATCATTTAAATTAAACTCTGGTGTATCTTCTAGTAAATCCATATTCGCTTCCCATAAGCTTTCGATCGTTCCAACGTCACGCCAATACCCTTGATATGGATACGCATATAATCGTTTTCCGTCATTTAAAAGTTTAGGAAGTACGTCTTTGCCGAAATCGTGACTAGAAAAGGAATCGCTTGCATCATTAATTAATGAATTTTTTAACAGTTGCCAGTCAAAAACATAAATGCCCATTGAAGCTAAGTTACTTTGTGGTTTTTCTGGCTTTTCATCAAATGTATGTACTCGTAAATCATCGGTCGTATTTAAAATACCGAAACGGCTTGCTTGTTCGATCGGGACTTCAATCACTGAAATGGTGACGTCCGCTTCTCTTTCCTCATGATATTGAATCATTTTCGAATAATCCATTTTGTAAATATGATCTCCTGATAAAATAAGAACATATTTTGGATCATATTGATCAATAAAATTGATATTTTGAAAAATCGCATCCGCCGTTCCTTTATACCAATCGCCACCGTTTTGGGCAGTAAATGGTGGTAATAATGCAACACCACCACTTCTTCGATCTAAACTCCACGGAGATCCGATACCGATATATGAATTTAAAATGAGGGGTTGATATTGAGTAAGTACGCCGACAGTGTCTATATTTGAATTCGTACAATTACTTAATGGAAAGTCGATAATTCTATATTTCCCGCCAAAATGAACAGCTGGTTTAGCTAAGTTTTGAGTTAGTAACCCGAGTCGTTTTCCTTCCCCTCCTGCAAGTAACATCGCTACGCATTCTTTTTTGCTTTTCATGTTCTTTGCCTCCCTCATCTGTAGTTAATTTATATCGTTTATTTTTTAACCGAAAAACAACAAAAGCGAGTGGTGGTACTTTAATGGATAAACAATAAGGCTGACTATGCCAGTTTTCATCTTCTGCTTTTAATAGGCCATCGTTTACTTGACCAGAACCTCCAAAATGACTCGCATCACTATTAAAAATTTCCTCGTAATCTCCTAGTTCAGGCACCCCGATTTTATAGTATTCGTATACGACTGGTGTAAAATTACACAAGATAATTAGCTGATCATCGCTCACCTTACCTTTTCGAATAAAAGTAATAATACTTTGATTAAAATTGTTCGCATCAATCCATTCAAATCCATCTGGAGTATGATCTTGTTGCCATAACGATGGTTCTTTTAAATAAAACTGATTTAGCGCTTTTGTATAATTATGCATTTTTTCGTGCATTTCATAATCTAGTAATTCCCAGTCAATATCCTCGAGATCTTTCCATTCAGAAAATTGGCCAAGTTCGCCGCCCATAAACAATAGTTTTTTTCCAGGGTGACTTGCCATATATCCATAAAATGCCCGTAAGTTTGCAAACTTTTGCCAATAATCACCAGGCATTTTATTTAACAACGATTTTTTTCCGTGAACGACTTCGTCATGTGATAACGGCAAAATAAAGTTTTCACTAAAAGCGTAAAAGAAAGAAAACGTAATTAATTGGTGATGGTACTTCCGGTGAATTGGGTCCATCTCCATATATTTCAACATGTCGTTCATCCAGCCCATATTCCATTTGAAGTTAAAGCCTAACCCGCCTATGTACGTCGGTCGACTCACATTCGGCCAAGATGTTGCTTCTTCTGCCATCATTAAAGCGTTTGGAAAATATTGAAAAACGGCTTCGTTAAGCTTTCGAATAAAAGCGATCGCTTCTAAATTTTCATAACCACCATACGAGTTACGGGCGATTTCTTCGTCGTCACCTTTTCCATGGTTGTAATAAAGCATATTGGATACAGCGTCAACTCTTAATCCGTCAATATGATAAACATCCATCCAAAAAATGGCGTTTGAGATGAGGAAACTGATGACTTCCGGTTTACCAAAATCAAACGTTAACGTCCCCCACTCTCGTTTCTCCGCTTTAATAGGGTCGCTATATTCATAGAGCGGTGTCCCATCAAAAAGTCGTAAGCCGTGATCATCTTTACAAAAATGTCCAGGTACCCAATCAAGGATGACCCCAATTCCTTTTTGATGACAGCGGTCAACGAAGTATTTAAACTCATCAGGAGATCCAAATCTACTAGTGATAGAGAAAAATCCTGTCGGTTGATAGCCCCAAGAACGATCGAAAGGGTGCTCATTTAACGGTAATAGTTCAATATGGGTGTAGCCCATCTGATCAACATAATCGATGAGTTCGTCAGCGAGTTCTCGATATGAACGAAACTCCCCATCTTCTTTTAACTTCCACGACCCTAAATGAACTTCATAAATGTTCATCGGTTCTTCATAAACATTTTGTTTTTTTTGCTGCCACTTTTGATCTCCCCACGTATAATTATCGAGCTTTGCTACTTTAGAGGCAGTATTTGGTCGACATTCTGAGAAAAATGCGTAAGGGTCTGATTTTAAAAGTAAATTCCCATCATTCGCTTTTATTTCGTATTTATAAATGTCTCCCTCTGTTAGCCCTGGAATAAAGGTTGTCCATAGCCCATTTTCATTGATTTTTTTCATGGGATGTTTCATACCATTCCATTCGTTAAACGAACCTACAACGCTAACACTTTTTGCATGACGGGCCCAAACCGTGAATCGTACACCAAGTTCATTATTCTCAACTGCTATGTGTGCGCCCATAATATTGTAGCTGTGGTATAAATTTCCTTGATGGAATAAAAAAATATCGTGCTCACTATGTATCGTATTTATCATCATTTCAAACCTCTCTATAAAACTATGAATTTGTCTATGGAAAATTTAAAAAACTTAATAATATATTAAAGGATAATGACTGAAAGCCCTTTCAAGCAAGAACTTTATTGCAATTGTCGAAAAGTTAATAATTTTTCGACAGTAATATCTTTTTTTCTATTTTTATCATCATTTTATTTAATCTTGGAAACATTAAACACGATTGAATTTGTATTTCTGCGGTGAGGAGTTTTTGTATGGAAAAAGGAAAACCTTTGATTTTTTCAGGGGCCATTGGTAAAGGACATGATCAAGCGGCTAGAGCGATCAAAGATGAGCTGTATCAACGAGGGTATGAAGCTGATATAGTGAATATCTTTTACACGCTTCATCCATTTTTTTTTAGAAGTGTACTCGGTAGTTATATATCGGCTTTAACAGTGACTCCTAAATTATGGGGAAAAGTTTATTATTTCACACAAGAATACCAATTTTATAAGCTGTTCGATCATTTAGGAACATTATTTCAAAAACATTATTTATCATTAATACAACGTCACAATTGTCCTTTTATCGTTACGACATATTATTTCGCTACAGCGTTTTTATCGAAATTGAAAGAAAGAAATGAGATTCACATTCCACTTTATAATGTGATTACAGATTTAGCTTTGCATCCTATTTTTATTCGAGAAAATGTCGATGCCAATTTTACGGGTGCTCTTAATTTAGAGTATTATGCCAACCTGTATAATATGCCTATCGAGAAGTTCCATCAAACGGGTATTCCGATACGTCAAAACGAATCATTTTGGCAGCCAAAATCAAAAATTCGTGAAGAGTTAGATTTAGACCCTCAGCAAAAAACGATCTTAATTTCAGGTGGAGGGCTCGGTTTAACGAACTATAACAAAGTGATTGAAGTGTTGGAGCAATTTCAGGAACGACTGCAAATTTTATGTATGGCTGCACATAATGAGCGAGCATTGAAAAAACTTGAGAAAGTAGAAACGCACCATAATGTAAAAGCGTTTGGCTTTACCGACGATTTTACAAAATATCTTGCTGCAAGTGATGTGATTATTTCTAAAGGAGCATTCCTGTTAGAAGGATTTTCGGGGACTTGAAAAAAAAAGAGCCCTCCTGGTATGATACGGGGTGTCAAATCGTGCACCGAGATGACCCCTAACTTAGTTAACCAAGGAGGACTTCATAATGA
>NZ_MLQQ01000003.1 GCF_001865995.1 Anaerobacillus arseniciselenatis
TCGAGGGTTGAAAAGCCTATATCAACGATATGAATATCTGCGTCAAACTTAATTGAACCGCCGTATACCGAACGGTACGTACGGTGGTGTGAGAGGTCGGGGGTTAGTCACCCCCTCCTACTCGATTCATTAATATTTTTACAAGGGTAGAGGTATCCATTTCTTAAAACGAAATGCTTGTATACTCCTTTACAAATTCCCAGGGTATTCGATTCTGGCAAAAATTATTAAATCTATTATTACTAATGTTAATTTATATTGTTTTGATCTTACCTCGTAAAAGTAAGGAATAACCATTAAATCAATATACAGTATTTTGTTAGATTTGTATCTACTATATATTGATGACTCAGAAAACGGCTGATATAATATGATATCAGCGAGAGGGGGGGATTTACTAGTGGGTAAAATAATAGGAAAGGAGGGAAATGAATGGTAAAACGTATTAGTGCTTCAAGGATCAAAAGTCAAATTCGTAGTGTTGAAAACAAGATGAAGAGAGACTTTAAAAAGGCAGAGCGTGATTTTAATAGAGAATTAAAGAGATTTGAAAGAGAAATAAAAAAGAGTTTTTAATGTGCTGCAACACATAAAAACTCCCAAGAAAAATTTAGATAACCCTATCTTAACTTTTATCTAAGGATAAAAAAAGAGAGAACAAAAGTTTTAGTATTCTAGCTTAAGGAAAAGCAAGTTAGGAAAAATTAAAGTGTAATGAATGATAAAATTTTGCAAAGAATGGAGCTAAAATAATGCCGAGCGTATCAATTTTGGAATTTAAAATAAAAAATCTACGTTCTGATATAAATCGTTTAGAAGGAAAGCGTGCAAATGCGATAAAGGACGAAAGTAATTCAATAAAAAAAATCAATAATGCTAACACGTCGTTAAATAGAACGAAGAGTGTGGCTGCAATTTCTTCCAAATTAAAAGAACTAGAAAGGGAAAATAGAAAAATAGAAAAAGCAAAGGGAGAACAGGCAAAAATTATGTCAGAAATCTCGAAAAAAAGCACACAATTAAATAAAGCGTTAGCAGATTTAGGCAAGGCTCAACAAAAAGAGGTTGAAAAAGTAAATGCCCAACAAGAAGAAAAGATTAACAAGTTATACTCCCAACAAAAATTTGAATTAGAAAAACTCAGTTTTTTACCAAGCGATGAATCAATAGAGTATAAGGAATATGATGTTTTTATATCCCATTCTGCTGATGATAAGGACAGTTATGTTTCGGAATTGGCTGAAGCGTTAAAAGCAGCTGGGGTTACAATCTGGTATGATACGGACAATATCGGTTGGGGGAAAAGTATAAGAGAAGAAATAGATAAAGGACTTGCTTATTCAAAATATGGAATAGTAATTATTTCCCCTAGTTTTATAGAAAAATATTGGACAAACTATGAATTGGATGGAATATTAAACAAGGAAAGCACAACTAGAACCCAAATGATACTGCCTATATGGCACAACGTGACAGCAGATGAAGTTAAGAAATATAGTTACTCTTTAGCAGGTAAACTAGCTCTTAACACGGCTGTAAATACAATAGATGATATAGTTGATAAAGTAAATGCTCTGATAAAATAATAAACTCGAGGAACAGTTCAATACAGATTTTTGTGAAATGAACTCTTCTAGAGAAAGCTTCAGGTCTATTCTTCTGCAAAATAGCTTAGGTATAATTCCTAAGCTATTTTCTTTGCGAGGATTAGCGCTGTCATTATGGAGACTAATGGGAACTTTTTTACCTAAGGTTCTCAACTAATAAATCTTTTAATTATTAATTTATATACAAAAGATTTTCCACATTTAAATATAGTCAAACCTCTGTACTATTTATAATTAAGTACAGTTCTGAATAAGAAGAGTACTGAATATATTATTTTGATGAATGGATTTGTTTAAGGAGGAGGAGTTTTATTTGAAAAGGAAGTTATTAATTGCTGTATTGGGTCATCGGAACTCTGGGAAATCAGAAACATGGAAAAAACTTTTCAATGATCCCAACATACGAACAGCACAGAAATCACTTAGATCACTTCAAGTTGGTCCAAATGGGGAATATACCGATGTTTTTCTGATTAACGGTTCACCACAGGAAAGAGGGAGAACAGTTGATGAAATCATTCAAGTAAATTGTGATCCTGAAATTATATTATGTTCAATTCAATTTAAGAAAGATGCAATCAATACTTTAAAGTATTTTCAGGACAAAAATTATTTTATATATTTACATTGGCTTAATCCTGGATATAACGATAGTTACGAATACCCTGATTCGGAAAGTATTATCCCAGAGATTTTAAAAATGGAATCCGTTATTGGAAAAAGAAATGGGAAAGTTAATGCAGATAAGCGAGTATTAGAAATCCGGAATTATATATATGACTGGGCTACAAGAAACGAATTATTAAAGAAAAAAATTATTAAGAGTAAATAGCCAAAGAGCGGATCATTACTATGATGGTTCGCTTTTTTTATACCGCACTATATGTATGACGGTATATTTAAGGGTCACCCCAGGGGTATATATAAAACATAAGATATTTTGAAAGGATAATTTCTATAATTTGAGTTATATAAGTGAATAAAATTTCCTATAAAATGGATAAAAATTACTGAGCTTTTGTTATAATGGTGGTAACTATTTATCTGGGCAAGGGAGGGCTTGGCTATGGAGATTTTTAACAACACTTCTAAAATTGTTAAAGATGATCTGGTTAAAGAAATAACACCTGGGAGTCGTATTTCTATCGCGGCTGCTTATTTCTCTATTTATGCTTACCAAGAACTAAAAACACAACTAAAAGATATAGAAACTTTGGAATTTATCTTTACTTCTCCCACATTTGTTACTGAGCAATTTCCAAAAGAAAGACGAGAATTTTACATACCAAGATTAAAGAGAGAAACTAGTATATATGGTACTGATTTTGAAGTGAAATTAAGAAATGAGTTAACACAAAAATCAATTGCTCGAGAATGTGCAGAATGGATTCAGAAAAAGGTTACTTTTAAAAGTAATTCTACGCAAGATAGCATGGGTGGGTTTCTTAATCTTCAATCGAGTGATAAGCAAATTACATATATGCCCTTAAGTGGATTTACAACAGTAGATATGGGTTGTGAACGAGGAAACAATGTTTACAATATGGTAAATAAATTTGATGCTCCTTTTAGTAATGAATACATACGATTGTTTAATGATATTTGGGATGACAAAAGCCGTCTTCAGGATGTTACTGAACAAGTCATAGAGATTATTTCAACTGTTTACCAAGAAAATTCTCCTGAGTTAATTTATTTTATGACACTATATAACATCTTCAATGAGTTTTTAGAGGACATAACAGAGGATGTATTACCAAACGAAGCTACAGGATACAAGGAGAGTATAGTATGGAATAAGCTATATAACTTTCAGAAAGATGCTTCACTGGCTATCATTAATAAATTAGAACAATATAATGGTTGTATTCTAGCGGATAGCGTTGGCCTTGGTAAAACATTCACTTCGTTAGCAGTTATAAAATATTATGAAAATCGTAACAAGAATGTTCTTGTACTTTGTCCAAAGAAGTTGAAAGACAATTGGCTCACATTCAGAGGGAATTTAATTAATAATCCCCTTGCTAAAGACCGTTTAAGGTATGATGTTCTCTTTCATACAGATTTGTCACGGGAAAAAGGTGATTCAGTGATTGGCTTACCTCTAGATCGCATAAATTGGGGAAATTATGACTTAGTAGTAATTGATGAATCCCATAACTTTCGTAATGGTGGTGCTACAACTGGGGAGTATGGAGATAAAGAAAATCGATATTTAAGGTTGCTTAATAAAGTAATAAAACCAGGTGTAAAAACAAAAGTCTTAATGCTGTCGGCAACCCCTGTAAATAACCGTTTTCTTGACTTGCGAAATCAATTAGCTCTTGCGTATGAGGGCCACTCGGACTTAATAAATAAAAAGCTAAATACTAAAACAGATATTGATACAATTTTTAGACAAGCACAGAAGGTATATAACTCCTGGAGTAAACAACCACCCGAGACACGTACTACAAACTCATTGCTAAAACAATTAGATTTTGATTTTTTTGAAGTGCTTGATAGCGTCACAATAGCCCGCTCAAGGAAGCATATTCAACGTTACTATGATACTACTGAAATTGGTAGTTTTCCCAAACGCAATGAACCAATTTCAAAACGTCCCCAACTGACTACTTTAAATAATGCAATTAATTATGAACAGATATATGATCAACTTTCTCATTTAAACCTATCTTTGTATACACCAACTAATTATATACTCCCAAGTAGGTTGAGTAACTATATTGATTTGGACTCGGAAGATAGCAAACGCCTATCCCAAAGTGGACGTGAAGAGGGTATTCGTCGTTTAATGAGCATCAATTTGTTAAAGCGGATGGAAAGTTCTGTTCATTCATTTAAATTAACTGTAAAGCGTATTTATAATCAAATAATAGAAACGTTGAATGTTATAAAAGAATATCGTACTAACCAGGAAATTATAATACGAGATTATAGCGCATTTGATGAATTCGACTTAGATGACCAAAATATAGATTTATTTACTGTAGGAAAAAAATATAGAATTGATATAAACGATATGGATTACTTATCCTGGCAACAGGATCTAGTTGCTGATAAAGAAATTTTGGAGTTACTGATTTTAATGGTTGAAGACATTACTCCAAAATTTGATTGTAAACTGAATGAACTTATAGACGTTATCAGTCATAAGGTTACAAAACCTATAAACAACGGTAATAAAAAGGTTATTGTTTTTACAGCATTTTCTGATACAGCCGAATATTTATATGAAAATGTTAGTAATTATGTTAGGCAAAAATTCGGGTTAAATAGTGCACTAATTACAGGTTCAATTGAGGGGAAAACTACAATTCCTAAGTTTCATAATGATATGAATACTATCTTAACCTGTTTTTCGCCTGTTTCAAAAGACAAAGCACTAGTTATGCCGAATGATGAAAATGATATAGATATCTTAATAGCAACTGATTGTATTTCTGAAGGTCAGAATTTGCAGGACTGTGATTACTGTATTAATTATGATATACATTGGAATCCTGTACGTATCATCCAACGTTTTGGACGTATAGACCGTATCGGTAGTAAAAATTCAGTTATACAGTTAGTCAACTTTTGGCCGGATATAACACTAGATGATTATATTAATTTAAAAAGTCGTGTAGAATCTAGAATGCGTATCTCTGTTATGACATCAACAGGTGATGACGATTATATTAATCAGGATGAAAATGGAGACCTAATTTATAGACGAAAACAATTGGAAAAGCTTCAAGATGAAGTAGTCGATCTTGAAGAAATGACAACAGGCATCTCAATTATGGACCTTGGTTTAAATGAATTTCGTATGGATTTACTTGCGTATATTAAAGAAAACCCGAATCTCGAAAGAACCCCTCTTGGGATTCATGCGGTTGTCACTGGAGAAACTCCAGGAGTTATTTTTATCTTAAAAAACACAAATAAATTAGGTAATGAAGAAAGTCATAATCGTTTACATCCATTCTATATCGTATATATTTCAGACGAGGGTGAGGTTGTTACAAATCATCTTGAACCGAAAGAAATTTTAGATTTAATGAGATATTTAACGCGTGACAGAAAAGATGCTGATATGAAGGCATGTAGTATTTTTAACAAGGAAACCAATGACGGTAAAAATATGAAACATATATCAAATTTATTGCATGCAGCAATTTCAACCATTATCAGTGTTAAAGAAGAAAGTGATTTAGACAGCTTTTTTGGAACAGATCAAACAACATTCTTAACAGATACCATTTCTGGACTTGATGATTTTGAATTGATCTGTTTTATGGTGGTGTTAAAATGTTAACATTTCCGAAAAAGTCTAAAGTTGGTCGTATCATGCCAAAAGAAGCTTTTTACAAACACCTTACACTTAAAGGTGATATTCGAGAAAAGTTCGTTTCTGATATTAAACGAATCGTGTTAGAGTATAAACTATCACCTGATACACTAAATATGGAGAAAGGTGAAGAAGTAGCTGAAATCTTGGTGCTCTCACTTGAACTAAAGAAGAAAGAGCTTGATTATCGAACAGTTGAGGCTATTGCAAGGCAAAATTCGCATAAGCTTCTTTTCATAATTAAGTATCAAGACCTGGTTCAGTTATCACTATATTATAAGAAGATATATAAAACTGACTGGATACCAGAACAAGATACTTCTCTGAAGGTGACTGGTTTCAATCTTGATTCAGTTTGGAATGGTTTAGTTGAGCAGGTAGCTGTAAGAGAGGATATAAAAATTACTCAGGATAATATTAGTGTTTCTGAAAGGCTAGAACAACAAGAGAGAATAATAAAATTACAAAAAGAAGTAGACAAATTAGAGAAAGCTTCGAGAAATGAAAAACAACCGAAAAAGCGGTTTGAGTTGTATACAAAATTACAAGATTTAAAAAAGAGATTAGAGGACGAGAAGGGAGATTGAAAATGGATAAACTCAAAATGCAGTCAACAAATAAAGTGGCTGAGAATGTAAAAAAAATAGCTGAACTTTTTCCAAACACATTAACAGAAGTTATTAAGGAATATCGAAAAGATGGCTCGCCCATCATGGAGTATGCTATAGATTTTGACTTGCTAAGACAGGAACTATCCGACGTATTAGTAGAAGGTCCGGAGGAAAGATACCAATTCACATGGCCAGATAAGAAAAGTTCTATATTGTTATCCAATGCACCAATTGCTAAAACTTTGAGACCTTATCGTGAAGAGAGTGCTGACTTTGATAATACAGAGAACCTATATATAGAGGGGGATAATTTAGAGGCATTGAAGTTACTGCAGGAGACCTATCTGGGTAAAATTAAAATGATTTTTATAGACCCTCCCTATAATACCGGGAATGATTTTGTTTATGAAGATGATTTTGTACAGGATACACAACAGTATCTTGCGAATAGTGGTCAGTATGACGAAATGGGCAATAAACTCATGCAAAATACTGAAAGTAATGGTAGATTTCATACTGATTGGCTAAATATGATCTATCCACGAATGAGGTTGTCAAAGGATTTAATGGCTGATGATGGGGTAATTTTTATTAGTATAGACGACAATGAAGAAGAAAATTTAAAAAAGATATGTAATGAAATCTTTGGGGAAGCAAATTTTGTTGCAACAATAGTTTGGAAGCACACTCAACAAAGTAAAAATGATGAAAGACATTTTTCACGCCAATTTAATTACATATTAGTATACTCCAAGAACAAGGCGTTATTGAAAGACTTTTATTTTGATAGAACTGAAGAAGATAATAAAAATTACAGTAACCCAGATAATGATTCAAGAGGATTATGGAGAAGTGGTGATGTCAGAAGTCCAAATTATAGAAAAACGCTTTGTTATAACATAGTTGCTCCTAATGGATCGGTAATTAATCCACCAGCAAATGGGTGGAGATGGTCTGAGGAAAGTGTAAAAGAGAAACTTAAAACTGGAGAAATCATTTTTAAAAAAGATTTCACCGGAATTATTAGGAAAATTTACCTTTCTGATCAAAAGGGTAGAATACCAGAAAATTTATGGGAAGGAGGAAGGTTTGGTACTACACGTCAGGCAACAGCAGTAATAAAGGATTTGTTTGGTGGCAAGCAAGTATTTGATACTCCTAAACCAGTTGAATTAGTAAAGAGTATGTGTAAAATTGGTACGAATAAAGAAGATATTGTGTTAGACTTTTTCTCTGGATCAGCTACTACTGCACATGCAGTTATGCAGATAAATAATGAAGATGGCGGAAAACGTAAGTTCATTATGGTTCAATTACCTGAGGAAGTAGATGAAAAAACTGTTGCATATAAAACAGGTTATAAAAATATATGTGATATAGGAAAAGAGCGTATACGTCGAGCTGGGAAAAAATATTAGAAGAACAACCAGAAAGCAAAGGTAAATTAGATACTGGCTTTCGTGTTTTAAAAATAGATACAACTAACATGCAAGATGTGTATTATAAACCTAGTGAATATGATCAAGGGTTACTATTAGCGCTTGAAGAAAATATTAAAACAGGTCGAACTTCAGAGGATTTACTTTTCCAAGTCATGTTAGATCTGGGGGTACTTCTCTCCAGTAAAATTGAGGAAATAGTTATAAAGGGTAAAACGGTTTATAATGTTGCAAATGGATACTTAATGGCTTGTTTTGATACCGATGTTACAACTGAGTTAATTACTGAGATTGCAAAAAAACAACCGTACTATGCTGTTTTCCGTGACAGTAGTATGGCTAATGATAGTGTAGCGACAAACTTCGAACAGGTCTTTAATACCTATAGCCCAACAACTATAAGAAGGGTTTTATAGAGGAGGGGCTTCTGTGAAAATCAAATTTAAAGTACAACAATATCAAACGGATGCTGTAAAGAGTGTAGTTGAGATATTCTCTGGACAACCTTATATTGACCGCATAAAGTACAGAAGGGATTTAGGGATAAAGCCCCAACAAAAACAACTCACATTAGATGGAGAATTAGAAGATAATAACGAAGATAGTTCTGCTGGTTTTAAAAATGCTGATTTAGCATTGGCAGACGAGAAATTACTATTAAGTATTCGGAATATGCAGGCACAAAATAACATAAAACTTTCGGAGAGCTTGATAAAACATCTTGGTAAATGTAGCTTGGATGTTGAAATGGAAACTGGTACTGGTAAGACATATGTTTATATTAAGACTATTTTTGAACTTCAAAAGAAATATGGTTGGAGCAAATTTATCATTGTTGTTCCTTCAATTGCTATAAGGGAAGGTGTAAAGAAGAGTTTTGAAATGACTCAAGACCATTTCATGGAGCACTATGGAAAAAAAGCCCGTTATTTTGTTTATAATAGTAAGAACCTAGATGAGCTTGATAACTTCAGTTCTAGTGCAGGAATAAACGTCATGATTATAAATATTCAGGCATTTAATACCACGATGAAAGAAGGAGGTAGAAGTAAAGAAGCGCGCCGAATTTATGAAAAATTAGACGTTTTCGGAAGCAGAAGACCAATCGATGTTATAAAAGCCAATCGACCAATTCTTATCTTAGATGAACCTCAAAAAATGGGTGGAGAAAAGACACAAAATGCTCTAGCTAATTTTAATCCACTTTTTTGTTTAAATTATTCTGCTACTCATGCACATCAACATAACCTAGTGTATGTTCTAGATGCCGTAGATGCTTATAATAAAAGATTGGTAAAGAAAATAGAAGTAAAAGGGTTTGAAGTGAAAAATCTTAGAGGGACGGACAGATATTTATATCTAGAAAATATAATTATTTCCCCTACTAAACCTCCAATGGCAAGGATTGAATTAGAAAGAAGTTATCAAAAATCTATAAAACGTGAAACTCGCATGCTTGCTATAGATGATAATTTATACTCGATATCAAATGAAATGGAGCAATACAAAGGTTATCATATAAGTGATATAGATCCAATTCAAGGTACTGTTATATTTACTAATGGTCAAGTTTTATCTCGTGGCGAAGTTATTGGGGATGTCTCAGAGTCTGATATGCGCCGAATTCAAATTCGTGAGACTATCATCTCGCATTTTGAGAAAGAAAAACAATTGTTTGAACTAGGTATAAAAACACTTTCCTTATTCTTTATTGATGAGGTTGCTAAATATCGAAAATATAATGATGATGGTGATGAGATTAACTCTGAATATGGCGAAATGTTCGAACAAGAATATATAAATATCTTAAATGATTATATTACACTTGAAGATACACCTTATGTAAAGTATCTACAAAACATTGAACCAAGTAAGACTCATACAGGTTATTTCAGTATTGATAAAAAAGGTCGAATGATAGACAGTACTACAAAAAGAGGTTCAGATGAAAGTGATGATATTTCGGCATACGATTTAATTCTAAAAAATAAGGAGAGACTTCTTTCATTCGAAGAACCTGTCCGCTTTATTTTTTCACATTCAGCATTACGCGAAGGATGGGATAATCCGAATGTGTTCCAAATTTGTACATTAAAGCACGGGGGGATTAGCCCTACGCAAAAGCGACAAGAGGTAGGAAGAGGATTAAGACTTTCTGTAAATAAACATGGTGAGCGAATGGATGTTGAAAGATGTGGCAGTTCAGTGCACGATATAAATATGTTAACTGTTATTGCTAGTGAGGGATATAGAAACTTTGTTTCCGACTTACAGGTGGGTATCAAAGAAGCATTGTATGATCGACCGTCCAAAGCTACACAGGAATACTTTACAGGTAAAACGGTAATAGTCGAAGGACAGCCAGTAATCTTAGATGTTACAAATGCTAAATCTATTTATCGATACCTTATTAAAAATGACTATATTGATGATCATGATAATGTAACAGAGTCTTATCGTGTAGATTTAGAAAATAATTGTTTAGCACCAGTTCCAGATCTGTTACGACCGATGGTTGAGGGTGTACACATGCTAATTCAGAGTGTCTTTGATGAGAGTGTGCTTGATGATATGATTGATGATGGTAATCAGACAAAAATTCAAGATAATCCATTAAATGATAACTTTTACAAGAAAGAATTTCAGACTTTATGGAATTATATAAACCACCAATATGCCTATTCGGTTGAATTTGATAGTGAGGAACTTATTAAAAAGTCAATTAAACATCTGAATGAGAATTTACGTGTATCTCAACTTAAATATACTGTCACGAGTGGGAATCAAATTGTAGACCTTGATGAACATTCCATAGCTCGTAAAGATAGCTTTGTGGAGGAAAATACCAGAACAGAAACATTAAAGTATGCTGAAACAAGTCAGATTAAATATGACTTAGTTGGAAAAATTGCTGAAAGTACAACACTGACACGTAAAACAATTGTAGCAATATTAACTGGAATTGAAAATTATGTATTTGCTATGTTTAAACACAACCCAGAAGAATTCATTACAAGAGCAATTAGGCTAATTAAAGAACAAAAGGCAACTATGATAGTGGAGCACATCTCATATGATCAGATTGAGAGGCAATACGATAGTAGCATATTCACAGCTGGAAAAGGTACTGTTGAGATAAAAAAAGCTTTCAAAGCAAACAAACACGTTCAAGACTATGTAGTTACAGATGGATTAGCAGCAAAAAGTGTTGAAAGGCGTTTTGCAGAAGATATGGACAGAGCAGACGAGGTTTGTGTATATGCGAAATTACCTAGAGGCTTTTCAATTCCTACACCAGTCGGCAATTATTCTCCAGACTGGGCGATTGCATTTAACGAAGGAACAGTAAAACATATCTTTTTTATTGCAGAAACAAAAGGCTCCATGGAAAGTATGGACATAAGACCAATTGAAAAAGCTAAAATAGCATGTGCGAAAAAGCTTTTCAATGAAATCTCAACGAGTAACGTTAAATATCATGACGTTGATAGCTACCAAACAATGCTAGATGTGATAAGTGGATTATAATTGAATAAGCAATTTGTAACATTTGACAGGGTACAATATGTATCCTGTTTTTTTATATCACAGGTGTGAAGTTGAATTACATTATAATTCACGTTAGCTTGCTGTGACTCTCAACTAGGTAATTAACTTTTTAGGTTGAAAGTTTTTTGTTATGTTAGCAAAAATGTCGCAATAAATCGGTTGCTACCTCCTTTTCCAAGGTCTTGTCACAAATAGAATGAAGAATCGCCAAAATTTTACAAAAACTTTCAAATCTATAGTATTATAAAAGGGAAATAATGGTTTGTTGGGTGGAAGTAGAAAAACTTTATATACTTATAAACTTTTGAAAGGGGTTTCTTTTATGATTGAGATTGAATTTCCGGTTTTAGAAACAATTCATTTTAAAGAACCAAAAAATAAAAATATTATTAAGCAAATTATCGCTCCCTCTAAGAAGATCCAAGTGAAGGTTTTATCTAAAAAAGATGGAGCAATTGTTGTAAGCAATAATAAAACAAAATTCTATATAACAAGCTTTTCAAGAGATATCCCTGAACAATATGACTATGTACTTTTATCAAGTGTAAATCCTGTAAATGAAATTTTTTTTATAAAAACTGTAAAGTGGTTAAAACATCCAAAATTAAATGGATATAGTTGTGAAGCGGTTTTACAGTCATGGGAAAGTGCTTTTAATTATAAACTGGAAGATAGTAAAAATAATATTTTTGGTCTGCGTAAACCACAGTTAGGTGGATTACATAAAATAATGGGGCACCTTCAATTACCATTAGATATAGGTACTGTGGTTATGCCAACGGGTACTGGAAAAACAGAGACAATGTTATCTACTCTTGTAGCAAATAAATGTGAAAAGTTATTAATTACTGTACCGAGCGATTCTCTAAGAGAACAAATTGGGGAAAAATTTCTTTCGTTAGGCCTCTTAAAAAAGTTTGGTCTAGTGGATAAAAAAGCTTTATATCCTAGAGTTGGCATTCTAAAACAAAAATTTAATTCATCGAAGGAAGTCTTAGATTTTTTTAATCAGAGTAATGTTATAGTAACAACAATGAAGCTTGTTGCAGAAAGTATTGAAGAACACCAAAATATAATATCGAAAATAACTACAAATATCTTTATAGATGAAGCTCACCATGTTAAAGCTGCAATGTGGGATAATTTCAGAAAGTATTTTTCAAATAGCAAAGTACTTCAATTTACTGCTACCCCGTTTAGAAATGATGGACAAAGACTAGATGGTGAAATTATTTTTAATTTTCCCTTAAAAATGGCTCAAGAACAAGGATATTTTAAAAAAATAGAATTTTTACCGATTAGAGAGTACGATGCTAGTAAGGTAGATAGTTTAATAGCCGAAACAGCTGTAAAGCGGCTTAAAGAGGATACTTTTAAGGGGTATCCGCACATACTTATGGCGAGGTGCTCTACGAAGCAAAAAGCAATAAGGGTATTTGACTTATATAAGAAATATGTAGAATTTAATCCAGTACTAATCTATTCAAACATAGCTGGGAAAAAAAATATTTATGAATCTATAGTAAATAAAAATCATAAAATAATTGTTTGTGTTGATATGTTGGGTGAAGGGTTTGATTTACCAGAATTAAAAATAGCTGCTTTCCATGATATCAGAAAAAGTTTACCAATTACACTACAGTTTACTGGTCGATTTACTAGAACAAAATTTGATGAAGATCTAGGGAGTGCGTCATTTATTGCTAATATTGCTGATCTAACAGTAAAAGGGGAACTTGAAAATCTTTATGCTACTGATGCTGATTGGAATTCGATTCTTTCAGATGTTAGTAACAATAAAATTGATGAGGAGTTTGAATATAAGGATTTGTTAAAGGGATTTTCAAAGCTCAATCATTCTGAGATACCATTTCAAAATATTCGCCCGAAGTTAAGTACAGTAGTTTATAAGTCTAATAGAAAGGTTTGGAATCCAGATAACTTTTCAAATGGAATGCCACAATATAACAAGTACAAGTACAAGTTTTTTGATATTAACAAAAGTGAAAATATGGCTGTTTTTGTGTATGCAAAAGAGCATTACCCAGATTGGGTATACAATAAAAATATTTATAATTTAAGTTGGGATATTATTGTGGTTTATTGGGATTCTGATAGCAGTTTGCTATATATCAATAGTTCAGATAATGGAAGTCTATATAAAGCATTGGCCGAATCACTTGTTGGAAAAGATTCAATATTAATTAATAAACTAGAAGTTTTTAAAGCCTTTCATGAGGTGAAGCGTATAAAGTTGCAGAATGTAGGACTTAGATTATTTTTAGGAAGAGATATAAGGTATCGAATGAGTGTTGGAAGAGACGTTGGAGAAGCAATGAGTCTGGCAGAAAAACAAAGCGGTCAGAAAGCATATATAGTTGGTAGTGGTTATGAGGGAGGTTCAAAAGTAAACATTGGTTGCTCTTACAAAGGGAGGATATGGACAAGAAAAGAAGGTGATTTACTTCAATTTAAAAATTGGTGTTCTAATCTAAGTAAGAAGTTAACGAATGACGATATAGATCCTAACCAAATATTGAAGGAGACACTTGTTCCGGAAATGATATCTGAAAGGCCTAATTCTTACCCAGTTTGGATTGATTGGGATTTAGATATGTATGACTCATCGGAAACAAGATTTAAGTTTATGATTAATAATAACGAATATGATTTGTCAAAATGCGAAATCAACCTTCATAATCCAACGGAAGATGGGGATTTGTTATTTGCATTAGAGTCTATGTATGATCGCATAATATTTAAAATTCACCTATTTGAAAGAATAGTAGATGAAATAGCATATTCTGATTACAAAATAACCCAAATTTCCAAGGGGAGTGTTAAAGTTAAATATGGGAATAAAGAGGATGATGTTATTGATTTTTTTGAAGAGTTTTTACCAACCATTTGGTTTGCGGATGGATCAGCATTAAGAGGTAATGAATATGTAGTATTAAAGCAAACTATTGGATTCTATCCCAAAGAGGAAATTGAAACAATTGAATGGAAAAATGTTGATTTAAGTAAAGAGTCACAAGGTGTCTTTCCAAAAATAAAGGAATCAATACAGTATTTTTATATTAATGAATTAAAAAAGCTTGATTTCGATATCATATATGACGATGATTACTCAGGAGAAATTGCTGATATTATTACTATAAAGGTAGAATCTAAAGAAATATGCGTTAGATTTTACCATCTAAAATATGCATTAGGTGGGGTAGTCAGTAATCAAATTAAGAATTTTTATGAAGTTTGTGGACAAGCTCAAAAGTCAATTCATTGGAAGCATAAGAGTGGGGAAGAATTTATATCTCACCTATTAAGGCGGGAACAAAAGTCAATGAAAGGCGTGAAGTGCTCTAGATTAGAAAGAGGTACTAAAGATGACCTTGAAAAGATTTTTAACTTAGCAAAGAAGAAGCTTCCAATGAAATTTGAGGTATATATTGTTCAGCCCGGTTTATCAAAGTCCAACGTATCAGGAGATATATTAACGCTATTAGGTGTAACCGAGAGTTATTTAAAAGAAACATCAGCTACGAACTTAAGAGTAGTTGGTAGCCATTAGGTGTTAAATAATGAGGGGAATAAAAAGATAATTGCTGGGAGGCTTCTTTTTTCATTTCTTGTGTAACATTGAGATAAACTTTTTTTCGAATTTGAACATGTGTATATCCAAGTCTGTCCATAAAGTACATTAGTACATTTTACTTTGGATGATTTTAACAAATTTTTGTCGAAGTAGGTTTATTGAAAGCAAATAACAGAGTATGAGTTTAATTGTGAAATTAACTCTGGATTATTTTTATAGCAAGTCTGTAATGGTAGTGGTTTTATTGGAGGTGCAAAATGTCTAATGTAACACTATTGATATTGCGAGCGCTTTTGGAGTAATACTTTTTGTTCGTTCATTTATTCAACTTCACTGAATTAAAATACTCAACAGTTGAGCTCAATGCTTATAGTTGTTGTAAATGAATTTTTGGATCAAATTGAAAAGAGTTGACTCAGAATTAAAATTTTTCTTTTTTAAACCTTTTTACAATTTTCAAAATCAGTTATCAAGAAAAGGAATGAAGTAAATGTCAAATGATAGCGAAATACCAATTCTTTGTGAGGAAAGGTTTACAATATGTCTAACAGATTTTATTGGTGAACAAATAGTTACTGAAAAAGTAATTGTTGAATTATTAAATAAGAATATTACAGGTACGATTAATATAGCTGTTCTTAAATATTCTGTTAGTAAATTTGCTGACTTACTAAAGAATATTGCTGCAAGAAATATAGGTGTTGCTGAGAACATTCATAGAATTAAGTTATACCAACCAACTAAATTGAATTCAAAAGTCATCGTTGATGAGGCTAATCTAAACTTAGAGGAAGATATGGTACTGATCTATGGTGCCGAAAGGCTTTCTGAATTTTCTTTAATGCCAAATGTTGAAAAAGAATACGGACAAATAAAAATAAATTTATATTCTTCAGATCAAGTAGACATTGAAACAGGCATCTCACAGCTTGCTGAAATAAACGATTTGTTAGACCATCGAGTTTCTAACTTCGTATCTATTTTTGAAACTGGTTTAAATATCGCTAGAAAAGTTTTTGAGAAATACGAAGATGATAAGGGAATGGAAATTAATGTAATGTTCCGAGTTCAAGAAGAACCAAATAATATAAATATAAGTGAGTGTATCAAAAAAATAGAAAATATGAAGGTAAAAGAAGCAATTACCTTTATAGATCAACAAGACAAGTTACTCAAGGAGGATAAAGACTTATTAAGATTTATTACATATTTAAATAATGGTTATAAAGAAGAATGCCTAAAGGTTCTTCAGTCCAACTATGGTTCATTAAATAATTCAATGAAGTTGATATATGCGGAATTACTAAATAGTGGAGAACAGTATTGTGTATCCTACCAAATTTTAAAAGAGTTATATCATGAAGATAAATGGTTAGTAGGTTTGCCGAAAGCACTTATTATTTCTTCAAGGTATTTGAATGCCAATGAAAGAGAGAGTTTAATTGAAGAAATATTGGAATTGGGTTTAATAGATATTTTCCTATTGCAAGAATGTGCTAATTTTTACAATAAAATAAAAGACTATAAAAAATCAGGTGAATTATTCAGAAAATTATTTAGTGTAACTAATGATAAATATTTTGAGTTGTTAGCTAGAACTTCTGAACTTCAAAGTAACCCTCCAAGTAAGGGACATGATGCAGAAGGGTATCTCCTAGCAGTTTCTATAGATGAACCAGAATTGCAAAATGAAGTTTTTTATAGATGTGCATTAATTTGGAAGTTTATTTACAATAGTGCATATAAATTTGCAGAGTATATGTTTAAAATAAAACTTTCTTATAACTTTGATCACTCTAATGAAGTAATAAATCAAAAGATGGAAATTTTAGGAGATCTATATAATGTAGAAAAAGGATTAAAGCTAAAGCCTTTAGATAAAGAACGAGATAACGATATATTAATATCAAAAAGAATTGATCTAGTTATTGATGAACTTGAATACCTATTCATAGAGGATAACGGACATAACTTATTAAGAGGTTTTATAGATGATACTCAAAGTAAAGGTTCTTGGGAAAAAGGTTTAGTAAAAAAACTAAGGCAGCAAATCTTTGATTGGAACAATGTAGATTTGGCAGGGATAAATGATAGTTTTGATAGATATACTGAAAGTGACTTGTCTGAGCTTAATTCAAAAAATGCAATTCGTTTAATTAGAAAATATAAAACTAAAAAAACTCACGCGAAGAAAGATATTGAAGAAACGATTAATGGATCCATTATATTAGCCAACCAAGAAGGGGGAAAGCTTAATGAATTGTGGTTAAGATTTGAAGCCGCAACTTGGTATTCTTATTTAGGTTATTATCAAGATGCAAATAACATTGCTTTAACACTATTAAATTATTCCAACCGTATAACAGATGATTATGTTCTTAGGGATTATTCTTTTGCATTAGGAATTGCAGCTTGGGGAGATTCTCAATATAGATTGGGTAGAGAAGTTGAAGGAGTAATTTGCGCCATCGTTGCAATCAAGAAAGGAATTATTTTAAAAGATTATTATCTTATTGATAAGGGTCTAACAATTATACAATTATGGATTTCTAATAATAGTATCTTTGGTTCAGAAGATCGGGATAAGTTCCAAAACTTCCAAGAAAAATTCACAGGTACTATCGAGGGTACGGATAATAAGTTAGTTAAGATTCAAGGTTTTATATTGAAAAAAGAATGGGAGAAAGCATATGAGCTATTAAAACAATATATAATAGTTTTTGAAAATGAAGAAGATGAAGAATGGGCAATTCATTTCTCAAATTATATATCGGTATGTATTGAAAGTGGGAAAAAAGATGAAGCATTGGAACTACTGTACAATAAAGCATTGAAAGCAGCTCAGTTATTAGAGGTCCGAATGGACATTAGATGGAAAAGCCTGCTAATGTGGTCCCAAATTTTGTTTGCAGAGCGGAATTCACATTACAATTTATTAGACATCTTACTAATAAATAAAGATTTATTAAAAATAGCTGTAGAAGATGTTGAAAAGCAAAGGGTTAGTATGTTTCATAGAGAAGAAAGAGCAAATTTAAGTGATCAAACAAACTCACTCTTAAGAACCTATGTTGAAACCCTTTCTATTCTACATAAGTTAAGGGAGACTCCTGAAGAATTAAAGAGTAGTCTTGAGCAAGAAGTAATACTAAATTTAATAAAGGTTGCTCCGAGAACTATTGCTGAGAAGAAGCTTTACAATGGGGAAGTTTCAGAGGAAACAGAGAAGAAATTTAATCAGTACCTTACTTTGTATGATGAACTTATGAGAATAGAAGCTGATATTGAGAGTCATGAGTATCAAGAAAAAACTCAAAAGTTTGATTTATTGCAACAAGAGTTATTGTTAAGCCACCCCTATTTAAAAGCTTTACCGGTAATAGAAGTAAATGATATTTCAAAGATTCAAGATAAATTACTGGATAATGAAATATGTTATCAATATTGTTTAACACCAATGGGCATGGTATATTTATTGATTACGAAAAATGAAAAAGAATTTGGACATATATTTTTAGATTCTAAAAAAATAAAACAGATTGCTAATCAACTAGGTGAAACTTTCTCATCAAGTTTTGATATTAAAAACATTAGTCAGGTAGAAGAATTATGTAGTAATCTTTCAGAACCAATATTTTATCCTCTTCTTAATCAAAAGTATGTAGAAAAAATTGAAAACCTATTTATTTGCCCAGATATGTCAATTCCTTATTTCTCAACTTCTTTAATTAGAACAAAAACAGAATGGTTCTTACACTCTGTGGATGGTATTTATAATCTTCTATCAGTTGCTAATCTATTAGAACGCACAACAATAAGTGTTGAAGCAGAAGAAAATTGCAATATATTGACTATTGGATCAAGGTTGCCAAAAGGAGATGGAGCAATTCCGATAGCAGAAAGATGGGCTAAAGAAAATAAAACTTATTTTAAGGAAATAATAAACGATTTTGGGAAAAGTAATAAAATAGTTATAGATACGTTAAAGATAGAAAAGCCAACTTTATATACTATGATAGCGCACGGTGTAGAAGAACCTGATGTAAGCAGTGAAAATGGAGCGTTTCTAATTCTAGGTCCAAATAAACAATACTTATCAATTAGGGATATAGAAGATATAAGTACATATTCAGATAATATGTTTTTAATTACCTGTAGGAGTGGTCAACCCTATACTGATAATATGCAATCAAGCAACAGTGTATGGACCAATATGCTGTCTCAGAAAAATAATTCAATACTATGTAGGTGGGATGTAGATATAAGACCATCAATAATTATCCTAGAACATCTTGTTTCCAATGACGATAAACCGATTTGTCATCTACTTTGTGAAGCACAAAAAAAATTAATCCAATCAGAAGAATGGAAAATGCCATCTGCTTGGGCTGGATTCGAATATTGGGGTATCTAAATATCTAATAGAGGAATAAGAAATTGCTAACATTTTGCTAACGCAATCCAGTAAAAAACGGTAAAATAACGTTAAAGATGTTACAGTAAGAATTTAACAAAATCCTGATATACGGCACTCTAGGCACACCATGTTAAAGATATTACACACTCTCACCTTAGGGGAGGCATGATGTGATGACCACTCAAACCCTTGATATATAAGGGTTTTGAAATGATTTGCTAACAAAATGCTAACATAGGTAAAGAAATAGGGGCTTCTCATGGTTGAACAAACTAGTGAGAAGCCTCTTTTGTATTTTAGGTTCAATTGTTGATACTTCTGTCTGATTTAGTAGTGTTGAAACAGAGTTGGCCACAACACTTTATCACCACCTTGCATGACATAGTAAGCAATAAATTTTTCGCTAACTTGCTTTTGAGTCACTTGCTTTTTAATGTAAATGCAATCTGTAAAAAAATAGATTTATATTGGATAAATTTGTTATATATTGTAGAATTATATTTAGGACAAAGACGCAAAGAAGGTACATCGAAGAACAAGCAGAAGTTTACACTCTTTTTTATTAAGGGGAACTTCTGTTTTTTTAGTGCTCCGTATGCTCTTTGCTAAATGTAAAGAAAAGGAGTGAAGAATTTGAAATATTACTTCAAACAATTTATTAAAGAAAACTACTCTAGTAAGTCTGATGGTTATCTCTTCATATTATGGGCCGTTATTAAAAATATTGGTAAAGAGAATAGATTACATCAATCTATAAAGAAAGAATTAGAAAAGTTAGATATTGATAATTTCAACTTTGATAAAAAGAAAGAAATATCGAGTAGGATTGTAAACCGAATGAAGGCATCACCTGAGAAAGCTAGTGGTAAAGATTATTCAGGCCTAAAATCTATACAAATCAAAAACTTTAAAGGTTTTGGAGAATTAAGTGAACAGGATAGAGGTACATATATAGCGCTTAATGCAAATAAAAATATATTCTTTGCTCCAAATGGTGGCGGTAAAACTTCCTTTTGTGAGGCGTTTGAATATGCATTAACAGGTGATGTAAAAGAGGCTAAAAGGCGTGGTGTTAATAAAAAAGATTATATTACTCGTAATGGCAAAAAAGAGGAAATTAGTCTTCAATTTATTGATTCTCAACTAGAGTTAAAAAAGTTAGATGAACACGATAAACAATTTTTCCAACAATGTTTTATTGAAAAAAATAGATTACAAGAGTTTTCCTTGCTAGGCTCTAAAGATACTGGAGTAAAAGAAAAGGATGTAATTGCTATATTACTAGGATTGACTGACCTAGATGAACTGATTTCTTCTTTTGCTCAGTCAACAAGCTTTAATGTTTTAAGAAACGATATTCAAGATAAAATTAAACAGTTGGAATCGGATAATAAAACAAATGTTTCACTTCTTAAAGAATATAGTGAAGATTTATTAAACTTGAAAAAGGAAGTATTTAAATATTTAGAGGAAGGAGAAGAAGTTACAACTGAAACAATTAACGAAAAAGCTGATAAAAATAAGGAAAAAATAAAAGAGTATGAAGAGCGGATCAAAAAGTTATCTGAAAATCAATTACCTGAATTGAATATGGAAACATTAAGAAGAGAGATTGTTGATTTTAAAAGTAAGGTTAACGAATACCATGAGCTACAGAAAAGTTTGCAAGAACAAGTAGAAAAATTAAATCTTGAAAATTTCTATAGTGTATTATTAGAAATTAAAGATATTTCAAACGGGAAGTGTCCTGCTTGTGATACGGATTTGGAAAATGTCACGAAGAACCCTTTTAATAAAGCAGCTGCAGAGTTAGAGGATCTAAAGGAAATAAAAAGAGTAAAAAGTAAATTTGTTGTGCTTGAAAATAATTTATTGGACCAATGGTACAGTTGGTGCATAGATGTGATTAAAAATTATCAAACTTGTATTCAATGTTATACCGAATTATCAAACGAGGCATTTAACGATACTATCAATGTACTTCGAAACAAAATCAGAGACCACTCAAAACAGTCCAAGTTAAAGTTTATTGAAACTTTTAAGGATGAACTTGAAATCAAACAGAGTGAACTCAAACAATTTAACGAAATATATACCGAAACTAGTAAAAAGCATAAAAACGTTCAAAATGAAGTTGATAAGCTGCAGAGAGAAATAAAAGGTATTAGAGATAAAAACCAGGTATTAAATACAATTAAAGTCCAGATTACTTCGTTGGAAGAAAAAATGGATAAAGTTAATAAGGAAAATGAGAAATATGAAAAAAAGGTGGAGAAACTAGAGCGTTTAAAGGTTAAAGAAACTAAATATAATAGCCTTGTTACCGATGTGCAGAAAGCTTATAAGGAATTTTATCAAGACTTATTATTATTTAAAGTAAATGTAGAGAAAAAACAAATTGATCAAATCGGTGATAGAGTTCTGAAATATTATCAATATATTAATAAAAATGATGACCCATCAGAATATATAACAAAAATTAGGTTTGTACTGCAAGATAATAACTACAGAATTCAATTGACATTAAATGACTCTAATATAGAGAAAGATGCATATGCTTGTTTAAGTGAAGGTCATTTAAGGTCATTAGGTCTATCTATCATGTTAGCCGTTGCTGAGAAAAACAATGTGCCGTTTTTAATATTTGATGATGTTGTTAATGCAATTGATAGTGATCACCGTGCTAATATTTTAGAAATGATATTTAATGATAAATTCATAAAAAAGACTCAAATGATTATTACTACCCACGATAGATTATTCTGGGAGAGATTTTGTAATTTATATAAACGTTACTTAGCTAAAAAGAAAAATGAAGATTTCCAAATAAGCAATATATTTTCGTATACCAATAAAGGAACAATTCTCATGCAACACAATGTTGGATTTGAAGATAAAATATTAAAAGCACTAGAACAATATGATATTCGACAAGCTTTAATTTATTGTCGCATATGGTTCGAAACGTTGGCTACTGAATACTGTGTCGATAAAGAACATAAAATAACAGGAAAATTTTCAAAGGGAGTACCTTCAAATTTATTAAAGCCTACATTAGAAAGCATTTATGATGTGTTAGTAGATAATTTAGGTTCGAACTCATGTATTCAAAAAATAAGAAAAGATCTAATTAACTGGCGCGGACAAAATCAAGAACATCATGCCTTCGAAGAGAACAGTTATAACTTTGTCCACTCCAAAACTAGCGATGAAGTTAAAATTGTTTTTGAAGCAGTTAGAGACTTAGCAGATTTATTGTTTACAGAAAAACAAATAGACTATGTGGAAAGTTCAATTCAAGAACTTGAAAGAGTGTTTAGAAGCTTAGAGGCAAAACTAAATAATTCAGGTTTTATAACTAATGCCCCTATAACAGACATTGAAGAAGCTAAAGAACAAAAGTTAAAGGCTGAGAAAAGCTTAGATTACTATGAAACTAGAAGAGGAAAATTAAAAATGTTTACTGTACAACAATAACATATAAAAAATAAAAGACCATCCTGCCAAAACGGTGGCTGGATGGTCTTTCTAAAATAACTCCCCGTCAAAGCGGTGACTGGAAGTAATACATGATATAATATATGTAAATTATAATGCAATATTCACTTATAGTCAAGAGGGTGACGACTTTTGAAATACTCTATCTTTTTCGATGAGTCAAATAAATTAGATGCAGAGAAAAAATACTCTTATTATGGCGCGTATGGTGCAGAACAAAATAAGTGTGAAAAAATAGTAGGAGATATCCAACAAATATTAAGGTTGACTGGTAAGAAAAGTGAATATCATTTCACTGAATACAACAATGATAAGGATATTGCTCCATACTTATATTGTTTACATCATTTCCTCAAAACAAACTTTCAAATCAACATTTTTGTTGTAGATAATGATATAGCATTAAACTATGCTAAAAGGGCTGATATTTCAGTTACAGAATTACGTAATTTGTTTTACGTCAAAATTCCCGAAAGACTTTTTTACGGTTTGACTAGAGGTCTTTCAGATGATTATAGAACGGTTGAAATTGTTGTTGACCACAGCCCTGAATACGGAAAGATGAGAGTATATTCAAAGCTAAAACAGCAAATGAATGCACATGCAATTTATCGAGGAATGAAATATTATGTTAATAAAGCCTGGTATAAGGACTCCCATAAATCAATCCCTCTTCAAATTGTAGATTTATTTATGGGAATTGTTGTGTTTTTAATGGAGAAGTCTTACCTGAACATTGAAGACGATAAACCAATAATTAAAAGTGATCTTATTTATCGCTTTTTAATCGAAGGCAATAATATAGATTTATTTCAGAAGCAAATCAATATCTTTAAATGGGATGGAAAAAAAGATATTATTCATGAGGTGGATATTTCAGAATATTTGTCTCAATTTATTGTTTTTAAAACACAATATGATGTTGGAGAAATGACGAAGATTTCCAATATTAAATTACCAAATGAAAGTACTAAAGATTTACGGATAAAATTGGGATATACGAATAATCAATTAAGGATGTTACTTGGATATCTTGACCAACTAAATGGCAAGGGAAGAAATACCTTTATCATGCAAAATTACTATAATGAATTTTAGTTTATGCTAACATTTTGCTAACGCAATCCAGTGAAAAACAGTAAAATCCCGTTAAAGATGTTACAGTAAGAAATTAACAAAATCCTGATATACGGCACTCTACGCACACCAAGTTAAAGATATTACACACTCTCACCTTAGGGGCGGCATGATGTAATGACCGCTGAAACCCTTGATATATAAGGGATTGCCTATTGTTTGCTAACAAAATGCTAACATAGTGAAAAATAAAGGAGGCTTCTCGTGAGTTCAGCGAACTTATGAGAGGCCTTTTTTTCATTTCTTGCGTGACATGGAGATACATGTTTTTTGTGCTTTACCTGATCCTGCAAAAGCAGAAGGGACTAAAGCGAATGAAGGGCTTAACTTCTGTAACCAGCTTTTCGCAATTGAAAGAGATATTAAAGATTTAACTTATGAAGAAAGATATCAGATACGGTTAGAACAGAGCAAACCAGTTCTAGACGCTTTTTCGGCATGGCTTCGAGAACAAACTCCAAAAACTCTGCCGAAAAGTGCATTAGGAAAAGCGATCAAATACTGCCGTAATCAATGGGATAAGTTAGTAGTATTTTTAGAGGACGGTCGTTTGGAGATAGATAATAACAGAAGTGAGCGTTCGATTAAACCTTTCGTAATTGGCCGAAAGGCTTGGATTTTCGCAAATACACCGCGAGGCGCAAAGGCTAGTGCCGTTACGTATAGTATTGTGGAAACAGCTAAGGAGAATGGACTTAACTCATTTGCTTATCTAACTTATCTAGATTCACCGTATAGTGAACTATTAAAATATGGGATGTACGAGGAGCTATTTATTGACCATTTAGATGTTTATGTCTATTCACGCAGCTTTAAGGGTCAAAGGTTACTGGTGATCACCAATTTCTCAAATAAAGAAGTACAGTTGAATATCGGGGAAAGGTTAAAGGAAATTGTACTTGGAAACTATGAAGATACTTTATTGTTGAATGGAAATGTTACGGTTCGACCGTATGAATGTATGGTTTATGAGCTGGATTAATAGACAAAAATTTCATCATTGAATTAAAGGTTGGATCCTACTCGTTTTACATGTGTATCGTCTCGTTGATAGAAAAAGTAGAGTAATGGCAGCTGCTATCCATTGCAATATGTTTCTATATTAAAGTAAAATAATTATATGAAAATGATTTCATGTTCTTGAACAATGGAGTGATCGACAAGTGGCTACCATATCAGATGTTGCAAAATTATCAGGATTATCAAAAACTACGGTTTCGCGTGTGATAAACAATCATCCGTACGTTTCGGACAAAAAGAGAGAGCGAGTTCTAAAGGCGATGAAAGAGCTTGGTTACATACCAAACCCTTCCGCAAGAAGGCTAAGGGGGCAGTTAACTACAACGATAGGTGTGATTGTACCAAGAATTGTGAACCCATTTTTTGCTCATTTAGTAAATTCTATTGAACAAGCTGCGTACAAAAAGGGATATCAAATGTTAATTGGACAAAGTTATGAAGATAAAGAAAAGGAATTAGCCTTTTTAAATTTATTAAAAACAAAGCAAGTTGATGGAATTATTATGACTTCAACTGAAAATGATTGGGACATTATTGAATCGTATAACGAATATGGGCCGATTATTTTATGTAATGATTATATTAATCAAGAGGTAGCTCCTATGATCAGGTTGGATCAAACAAAAGGTGCATATTTAGGTGCGAATCATTTAATAGAACGTGGACATCAAAAGATTGCGTACTGTACAGGTGGCTTGTTTGATGAGCAGGGGAAAGGGAAAGATCGTAATCAGGGGTTTCAAAAAGCACTAAGTGAGGCAGGAATTAAGATTAATCCAAAATGGATTTTCATCGATCAACATACGATTGAAGACGGTAAGCATGTACTAAGACAAATTTTAGAGATGGAAGACCGCCCAACTGCTATTTTTACCGGCAGTGATGAAGTGGCAGGTGGGATTATCATTGAAGCAAAAGAGCATGGTCTATTAATTCCTAATGGCCTAGCTGTTATTGGATTTGATGATCAACCGATTGCGGAAATACTAGATCCAAAACTAACGACCATTCGCCAACCTGTTGATCTAATGGGGGAAAGGTCAATTGAAGTAATGGTTGAATTGCTGGTGAATCCAGAAATGGAGATAAGAAATTACGAGCTCCCAATAGAATTAATTGTACGAAAATCGACATAATGTGTAAGTTAATTCTAAATAAAGAACAACAAAGTGAAGCTTTTTAATTGTTTCACTTTGAATTTTCTTTTACAAGGAAAGCTTGATATAAGTGTATTACAGAGTAGTGCTTGTATGGTGTGTATAATTTTTGAGTGTGGTAATTTCAAAAGAAAGCGTTGACAGAGTTTAATGGTCAAAAGTATAATAAAAATCAGAAATCGGTTCGATAATCAAGACGGAGTTTTTTTATAGTGTAGTTAATCATCGACGAAACTATATAAATTTTTTTATCTGCATATGGAACCGATACCATATTAATATTTGTGGTTGCGGTTGTCATTTTTTTATAAACCGGTTGGTAGATTGGATTAATTAACAGGTTTATAACTTCGTCTAATATGGAACCGATACCACTACTGAAGCTTAGCTAATGGAGGGAAGAACATGGAAAAGAAGTGGTGGCAAAAAGAAGTAATTTATCAAATTTATCCGAAGAGTTTTTATGACTCAAATAATGATGGGATAGGGGATATTAAAGGGATTACGCAAAAACTAAATTATTTACAGTCTTTGGGAATTACGATGGTGTGGATTTGTCCAATTTACAAATCACCTATGGCTGATAACGGTTACGATATCTCAGATTATTATCAATTAAATCCAGAGTTTGGAGAAATGAAAGATTTGGATGAGTTGATTGATAAGGCGAAAGAAAAAGGGATTAAGGTTGTTCTTGATCTTGTTATCAATCATACATCGGATGAACATCCATGGTTCCAAGATCTACTTCAGAATCCAAAGACAAGTAAGTATAGAGATTATTATATTTTGAAATCAGGAGAAAATGGTCAACTTCCTACTAACTGGCGCTCTGTTTTTGGTGGAAGCGTATGGGAGCCTTTGCAAAATACAGATGAGTATTATTTCCATTCATTTGATGTGAAGCAACCTGATTTAAATTGGGAGAATAAAGAAGTCAGAGAAGAGCTATATAAAATGGTGAATTACTGGCTTGATAAAGGCATTGCCGGCTTTAGGGTAGATGCAATAACGTTTATTAAGAAAGATCAAAACTATGATAACCTTCCTGCTGATGGATTTGATGGGCTTGTCAAATGTACAAAGAAGGCCCGTAATCAGCCAGGGATTGAAGACTTTTTACATGAATTAAATGACGAGACATTCTCCAAATATAACTGTGTAACAATTGGCGAAGCTCCTGGAGTACCTTATGAGCAGTATGGGGATTACATCGGAGACAATGGGTACTTCTCAATGATTTTTGATTTTAGATATGCAGACCTTGATGTTGCTTCAGGCAGTGAGTGGTTTAGAAGAATTGATTGGAATGTCTTAGATTTAAAGAATTTAATCTTTACGAGTCAAAAGGAAATCCAAAAAGCTGGTTGGGGAGCGAACTTTTTAGAAAATCATGATCAGAACAGATCGATCAGCAAGTATATAAAAGAAGAAGAGAACCGAAACTTCTATTCAGCGTCTATGCTAGGTGCAATGTTTTTCTATCTTCGCGGGACTCCATTTATCTATCAAGGTCAAGAAATTGGCATGACGAACTTTGAACGTAAAAGTATTGAAGAGTTTGATGATATCTCTAGCATCGACCAATATTATCGTTCTATGAAAGAAGGCTTTAGTGAAGAGGAAGCACTTAACTTTATTAATTTACGAAGCCGTGACAATTCTAGAACGCCATTTCACTGGAGTAACAAGGAATATGGTGGGTTCTCAGAAGTCAAGCCTTGGTTAGGGATGAATGAGAATTACGCATTGATCAATGTGGAACAACAAGAGAAAGATCCGAATTCAATTTTGCAGTTTTATAAAGAAATGATTAAAGTTAGACAGTCGAGCGATGCAAATCAATGTTTAATTTATGGAGAAATTGAACCTATTTTAGAAGATCATCCGACGGTTGTTGCCTATAAACGGAAGCTTGGGAATGAAGAAGTTGTTTGCTATTTCAACTTTTCGTCTGAGGATCAAAAAGTCGAATTTGAACATAGCAATTATAATGTTCTATTAAACAATTACAAAGAAGAGAAAGAGTCCCTATTCGAACAATTATGTTCATTAAAATCTTACCAAGCACTAATACTCCAAAAGAAAGAAGCTGGTTATGATGAGTGAAAATAAGTACGAACGTATAGGAAAAGAACTGATACAAATTATCGGCGAAGATAATATCGAATCCTATGTTCATTGTGCAACAAGACTACGATTTTCTGTTAAAGATCGGAAAAAGATTGATGATGAGGCCATTGAGAAAATTGATGAGGTGAAGGGTGTATTTTATAATGCGGGTCAATATCAGGTCATTTTAGGTACTGGAACTGTCAATAAAGTCTATTCAGCTTTAAGAGGAGGTCGGCCAGATGAAGAGGAGGAGCAAGAGTCCTCGTCTTCTAATAAGGAAAAGGGTATCAGGAGGGCTGTACGAACGTTAGCTGATATTTTTATTCCGATCATCCCAATTATTGCTGCAACGGGTTTATTCCTTGGTCTAAAAGGTGTTTTGACAAGTGATGCGTTCTTAGGGTTAATTGGAAAGAGTATTGAGGATATTCCTGAATATCTTTTAACTCTAATATCTGTTCTAACAGATACTGCATTTGCTTTCTTGCCAGCTTTAATCTGTTGGTCTGCTTTTAGAAAATTTGGTGGTATGCCGGTCATTGGTTTTGTACTTGGATTAATGCTAGTTTCTCCTTCGCTGCCAAATGCATATGCAGTAGCAGACATCAACAGTGGGGTAGAACCTATTATTGCTTTTGGTTTCATCCCAATTGTTGGGTATCAAGGTAGTGTGTTAACAGCTTTAGTTGTAGGGTTCTTTGGAGCGAAACTTGAGAGGAAGTTACGCGCTGTCATGCCCAATGCTTTAGACTTAATTTTTACTCCGTTCTTTGTTTTACTATCTATGATGATTACTGGTTTACTTATTTTAGGACCATTATTACATTTTTTAGAAGCGGGATTAGTGGCAGTTGTAATCCAGCTTATAGATATTCCTCTTGGTATTGGAGGATTATTGATTGGCTTTATTTACCCGTTAGCGGTTATGACAGGGATGCACCATTTATTTATTATGATTGAAACTACTATGCTTGCTAACACTGGCTTTAACCCTTTAATTACTCTATGTGCGATGTACGGCTTTGCGAATGCGGGTACATGTTTAGGAATTACAGTAAAAGCGAAAAAAAGTACAGTAAAGGTTACAGGAGCGAGTGCAACAGCAACTCAGTTGCTAGGGGTTAGTGAACCAGCCTTGTTTGGGGTCGTGATGAGGTATAGTACGAAACCGCTTTATGTCATGATTGCTTGTTCAGCCGTTGGAGGTGCCATTCTCTCTTTATTGAATGTTCAAGCAAATTCATATGGTTTAGCTGTCGTACTTTCTCCTTTAATGTACATTTATGATTGGAGTCAGCTTCTTGCTTACCTTGTTGTATCCGTGATCATTTTTGTTGCTGCGTTTGTAATCACTTACTTATTTGCTGTACCAAAAGAAGTTATGGTCGAAGATGAAGAGGTAAAAGTTAGGAATGTGGGATGATTACTAATAAACAGTTGAATCTGTATGATAAAAATGAGTTGCCGTCGCAACTCATTTTTATCATATTTTTCTAATTAAAAGAAGTTCTTCGTGAAGAAGAGTTACTTTTAATCAAGTTGTAAAATTGATTAAAAAGGTAACCCCACTATATCCTTCTATCTGCGAGTACCATTTAACACATGTGGAGTGTAGAAACAAGGATGCATATTAAAAGCGATGATTAAGATTTTTTGTTTCTTTACTGGTGTGTTAAGTAATTTATCAAACAAAATGCTAACATAATGAAAAATAAAGGAGGCTTCTCGTGAGTTCAGCGAACTTATGAGAGGCCTTTTTTCATTTCTTGCGTCATATGAAGGTTCACTAGCGATACTAAAAATTTGATTACGGTATTCTAGAAGAAAATCATATAACACAACAAATCTTTACAGAAAGAACCCGGATTAAATTTAAATATGAACAACGTTTATTTGTATTTAAGCAAAAGTTCATAATCACACGTTTTAGACCGTAATCAGTAATCATTGTTAGACAGTCTGACGTGCGGTTTGATGAGGGGGGAAACTCATAAGAGGTCCCCTACTTATTGTATGTATCTTCTAGTAATATTATAGATTTATTGACATATTTCAAAGATTTCAGAGGAGCTCAAAGTGCATGGAAGCACGGATTCCTATTCTTCCATGGTGTTATATATATCTATTTTTAATAGGTAGCCGGTTCCATAGGCGATCCGTTAACATAATACACCTTAAACGTAACATAAACGGTTTCTATAAATTGATACGGAATACATAATGAATTTGTAACAAAAACATTTGATATCTATTGAAGTCTTTTCGATGCCACTGTTTGCTACAGAATTATATTTTTTTCTGAAGGTTGAATGCGCTTACTTTAAAGACCTTTAAACTAATGGCGGTATTCTAAAACTAGCAGTCTGAATGGAAAATTCAATAGGATCTAAATGTAATAAAAAATGGGAGGGTTTACATGATGAAAAAGAAGCTTTTATCGGTTTTATTATGCATGTTATTAGTAGTATCCTTTGCTAGCGTTGGTTTTGCCGATTCCACTACTTATGAAGCGGAAGACGCTAATTTAGTAGGGGCAACGTGGGCTAATGAGAATGAGGATGGAGTTGGTTTTGTAGGTGGATATGATAACCCTAGTTCTGATTGGGTGGAGTTTACAGTAACGGTTTCTGAGACTGGAACTTATGAAGTGGAGCTATCGTATGCTACTCCAATGGACAACGCCTCTGTGGCAGTGCATGTTAATGGAGGAAGCGCTACTGTTGTACCAACACCATCTACTGGAGATTGGGCTGATGGTGGTTTCCAAACCATTACTTTCGACCTTGACCTTGAAGAAGGTGAGAACTCTGTAGTATTTAAGCAAAACACAGAGTATGTTCAACTTGATTACATTAAAGTTTTTGGTAATGGAGAAACAGCTGTTGATGAAGAGGCAAGTGAAGAAAATGAAGGAGCAGCCGTAAACCCAGAGACTGGTGATGCGGGAGTCGCAATCTACTATGTAATTGCAGCTCTTGCTCTTGTTGGATTTGGTACATTAGTAATTACTAAAAAGAAAGTTGCAAATCAAGCATAATTTTATTTCTAACTGGAAATTGGCGGCATTTATGTCGCCAATTTTTTTAAAAAGTTTCGGAGCAATGTTTAGGGAGGAGGGAAACAGGTTGAAAACGGAATCAATACGACAGAAGAGAACAAGTTTGGTAAAACTCGGGATGGTTTTGTTTGCGGCAGTCTTTCTCTTTTCTGGGTTTATGATTACTACCTATTTTGTAGACAGGGCTAAGAGCCAGGCGGCATACGACTCCCTTCAAAATGTGTACTATTCTTTCGCAGACATGGAAGAGGAGGATCAAGCCCAAGCTGAGCAACATGGTGATAATACAGACACAGACCTTCAGAATAATGTCATGGCTAGTTTCCACCCCCTCTTAGAAAAAAATGAGGATACGGTAGGCTGGATCCGTATTGACAATACGGTGGTTGATTACCCAGTTGTACAGGGTAATGATAATGAGTTTTATCTAAATTACACGTTTAATAAAGAAAAGAATAAATCAGGCGCATTGTTTATGGATTTCCGGAACTCAATTGACTTCTTAGATCAAAATACCATCATCTACGGTCACAATATGATGGATGGCTCCATGTTCGGTGAGTTGAAGAAGTACCGAAATGAAAGCTTTTTCGAAGAAATCAACGTCATTACCTTTGATTCCTTATATGAGGAAATGGAGTGGGAAATATTTGCAGTGTTTTTGTCGGACACATCCTTTAACTATATAAGACCAAATTTTCCTGACGAAAATGCCTTTCAACAGTTTATCCAAACAGTGGAAGAGAAAGTGCTGTATTCAACGGAACTGGAAATTACTAATGATGATCATATATTAACGTTGTCCACTTGCGCTAGTGATTTCGATGATGCCCGTTTAGTCGTGATGGCTAAACGGGTAGATAATTAATTTAGTAGTCGATGCTAACAAAAGATTATGAAAGCGGTTAAAAAACACCGGGAATACGACTATGTGGAATTCCAAAATGTATATGCTCCAGCTGATGGCACTTATGCATTAAAGATTTCCTATGCAACACCAATGGATAACGCGTCAGTTGCCTTGCTTATCAATGGTGAGGAAACGGTGCTAACAACTCCGCCAACTGCTGATTGGGCCATTTTTAATACGAAGCTAATTGCCGTTGATCTTCAAGAAGGGGATAATTCTTTACTGTTCACCGCTCAAGAAGGGTTTGTTCAAATAGACTATATTGAGGTTTTAGGTGAAGTTGGAGAGGAAGGGCTCGACGAATTTGTAGAAAATCCTAAGACGTATGATAATGGGATATTACTATATGCCTTGTTAGCTTTAATGTTCCTTGGTGGCTTTGCTGCTACATTTTTGGTGAGAAAAAGAATGGCAGGCAACGATTTAATAGAATAGTTGTTTTGGTCAAGAATTTCCCAGTTTAATGGACATTACTAGTCTATTAAACTTTTTTTATTTTGGTAAACCAGGGAGAGGTGTTATTTATTAATCTTGGAAAATAACATTAAACACCATTGCCGAACTTCGGAGAATACAACGCTTTCAATAAGTAACAAAAGACACCTTTTTCGTAACGTAATGAGTTTCGACAAATTGCTATATCAAACATAATAAAGGAGAAATAACTTACTGAGGAGGAACACAGAATGAAAAAACAAAAGCAAATTTTACTTCTGCTTGTCTCTATGCTGCTTATTTTTGTAAGCGTTGCATGTTCATCAAAGGAAGAAGCGAGCAGTTCCACAAATGGGGATAATCAAGTGGATGGAAATGGAGAAGTAGTAGAAAGAACCGTCATTGATTACTGGCACACTTATGGGGAGCAAGAAGAAAGAGTACTTTATAACGAAATTAAACCTTTGTTTGAAGAGGAGTTCCCTCAATACGAGCTTAAACTTACAAGAATGCCGTTTGAAGGATTAAAACAACAGGTTATTACAGCTGTCGCTGGTAGTGCAACACCGGATCTTATGAGAATGGATATTGTTTGGACAGCTGAATTTGCTGAAATGGGTGCATTAGTGGATGTAAGTACGTTAGATGGTTTCGAAGAAGTAAAGGAACAGTTATTTGAAGCACCAATGTCTACAAATTTTTATGATGGCGGTTATTATGGATTGCCGTTAAACACCAATACTAAAATTGCTGTATATAATGAAAAACTATTAAATGAAGCAGGTTTCACTGAGCCCCCTGCCACAATGGAAGAGTTAGAAGAGGCAGCACGTGCTTCTGTAGCTGCAGGTTCAATGGGTGGTATTGGTATTTTGGGACTTGGACAAACTTGGGAATGGTTGCCATATTTCTGGAGTTTAGGTGGTACATTGACAAATGACGATTTCACTCAGTATGAAGGATATTTAAATAGTGAAGCAAGTGTAAACGCTTTAGAAACAATTTTAAGTTGGCATGAAGAAGGACTAGTTACTCCAACTATTTTAAACGGACAACCTGGTTTTTGGGAAGGGATTGAAAGAGACCACTATATGATGATTAACGATGGTCCATGGTACTTCTCCATTCTAGGTTCAGACCAAGCGAGACCAGACCCGCTAGATTATACAGTTTTCGGTCTTATCCCTGAAGGTCCTGCTGGAAGTATTTCCCCAATTGGTGGTGAAAATATTTCCATATTCCAAAGTGCAAAGAACAAAGAAGGAGCTTGGGAGTTCTTAAAATGGATGACGTCGGAAGAACCACAAGCGATTATGGCTAAGGGAACTGGTCTAATTCCAACGAACATGGAAGCAGCACAAGACGCTGAATTTTTACAAATACCTTATGTCCCTTACTATGTGGAACAATTACAAACGGCGTTACCTCGAACTCCAACTCCAAAATGGTCAGAAATTGAGGAGCACCTTTCATTGAATATTGAAATGGTATTCAGAGGTGAAATGGATCTCCGCGAAGCATTGGATGATGCCGCAGCAAAGGCTGATGAATATTTAAGCAAATAAAAATAGCATTGGCACTTATAACCTCATTGTTGATTAGGAATCTATTGATTAGTGAACGGTGTGAGTGACAAGAGCCTCAATGTAAAGATAATCGCACCGTGGAGTGTGAAAAATTCAATTTTCAAAAGAACACTTCATAAATAAGGTCTTGTTGAAGTGTTCTTTTTCCTTAATTTTTCTGAAAAAGAGGTGTTATACATGCCACAGTTAAAGGAAGAAGCACCAACTACCTCTTTAATGCCAAATAAACCGACTAAAGAACAAAAAAGAAAAAACTTTAAAAAAGGTTTAAACCAATGGAAAGAAGTCTTGCCTTTCCTAATATTAGGCTTAATTGGAACTGGTGTCTTTGTTATATACCCGCTATTTAAGGGGGTTGTTATGAGCTTTCAGGATTACAGTCCTTTTCCAGGTGCTGAAAATCCATGGGTAGGCTTTGACAATTATTTAAGGGCATTTGAGGATCGGAAATTTTCTTATGCGGTTCGAAATACGGTTTTAGCCATCGTCGTTACTGTACCGATTGTCTGGTTTTTGGGGATATTTTTTGCCTCATTAATCAATTTAACATTTGTAAAGTTTAAAATAACGTTTCGGACATTATATTATCTTCCAATTATTACCTCTTGGATCGTTATTGCATTTTTATTCCAATATTTGTTTGCTTCTGGTGAGTATGGGTTTATTAACTACTTATTCTATACGAAGCTTGGTATTTTCAATGAACCCATTGGTTGGTTTCAAAATCAATGGACAGCTTTAGTGGTAATATGGCTTTTCCATATATGGAAGACAGTTGGTTGGGCAGTCATCGTTTATTTAGCAGCTTTACAAGGGATACCAAAGAATCTTTATGAAGCAGCGGAAATTGACGGGGCATCTGCTATCGATAGTTTTAGATTTATCACTATACCAATGGTTGTTCCCATCACAATTTTTGTTATTATTCACCTCATTATGGGGGCTTTCAACATTTTCCCTCAAGTTTACTTTCTAACTGGTGGGGGACCAATGAATCAAACAGAAGTAATCCAAACAATGATTTATACGGAAGCGTTCCAACATATGAATTTTGGTTATTCTTCTGCCCTTGGGGTAATGATGGGTATCGCTATTTTCCTAGTTACATGGACGCAGCAGAAAAAAATAGGAAAGCAAAATTACTATTAAACTATGACAAGGAGGGATACCGTTGCAGCAGAGGGTACATTTTTTCTGGAAGTTTGTCGTATACAGCATGTTGCTAATTGGCGTCATTTTGTTTATCTTTCCGTTTATTTATATGATTTTAACTAGTTTTTTACAAGGAGCCTATACGCTCCCAAGACCACATGAAGTATTATCGGCAAAACCGAGCCTAGACAACTATAAAGAGGTTTGGAATAACCATAATTTTGCCCGTTACTTCATGAACAGTATGCTCGTAGCTGGAGTGGCTATGTTTGGAAGTCTCTTTATTGGCTCCCTTTCGGCATATGCGTTCGCGAGATTTGAGTTTCCATTTAAGGAATTATTGTTTCGAATATTCTTATTCACGTTGATGATTCCACTAGTATTAGCGATTGTGCCGCAATTTACGGTGATTAATAGCTTGGGTCTTGTTAATACGTATTTAGGTCTTTGGCTAATTTATATTGGTGGCGGGGTTGTTGGAACGACTTTTTTCTTACGGGGATTCTTTGAAACGATTCCTAAGGATTTAGAAGAGTCCATTATCATCGATGGGGGAGGAAACTGGCGAATTTATTGGAATATATATCTGCCTCTTTCGAAACCTGCCCTTGGTACAATGGCGATATTTGCTTTTTCAGGAACGTGGGATGAATACTTTGTAGCATTATCGATTATTAAAGAGGAGTCATTGCGAACATTACCAATCGGATTGATGATGTTCCAAGGCCAATACGCCAGTAACTGGTCGTTAGTATTTGCGGCTTCCTTGATCGCGATTCTCCCAGTAATCATCCTTTATATTATTTTCCAAAAGAAATTTGTCCAAGGTGGACAAACAGATGGTGCCTTAAAGGGTTGATAACAGGTAATTACACATTGAACGAATAAGAATGAAGGGGGATTTACCAGTGAAAAAAAACGTCGTTTTATTTGTTAGTTTGTTAATTTTTTTCGTCCTTCTTGCAGGTTGCTCCAATTCTTCTAAAGATATGGTGTTGTCGGTAGAGGCGGAAACAATGGAAGCTGGAAAGTGGATTGAACTTGTTACGAAGGACTTAGCAAGATATGAACCTGGTGATACAGTGAAATTTGAGCTTTCTTTACAAGAGGAAGTGAAGCGTGGGGAATTAGTCGTCCGCTATAAACATTTAAATGAAATCGTCGCTGAGCAGGAAGTGAAAGTGGATGGCAAGAGTATTACTTGGGAATGGACACCTGGAGGAGATGACTTCACAGGGTATATGGCAGAGATTTATTTAGTAAGCTCAGGGGATGTCATTGACTATGATACAATAGCGGTAGATGTATCATCTGATTGGGCGAAGTTCCCTAGATACGGTTATTTAGCCGATTTTTACGGAATGGAGGAAAGTCATCAACAGGACGTGATTGCGAACCTAAATCGTTTTCACATAAACGGCCTTCAATTTTATGATTGGCACGATGTTCATGAGCAGCCCGTTCCTTTTGATGAAAATGGCGATGTAAAAACGATGTGGTATGATCTGGCTAACCGTGAAGTATATCTTGAAACAGTGGAGCGGTATATTGATTTAGCCCACGAAAGAAATATGATGGCCATGAACTATAACCTATTGTTTGGTGCAAGCGAACATTTTGAAAATTACGGTGTAAAAAAGGAGTGGGGAATCTTTAAAGATCAATTCGCTCAGAATCAAGATATTCACCCTGTTCCACCAGCCTGGAAATACGATATTCATTTATTTGATCCAGGTAATGAAGATTGGCAAAACTTAATGATTGAACGTCAGCGTGATGTTTTTGAAAACTTAAACTTTGATGGTTGGCATGTGGACCAGCTTGGAGATCGTTCACCGTGGTACACATTTGATGGGGAACTAGTTGATATGCCACGAGGGTATCGCTCTATTTTGGAAAAAACAAAGGAAGAATTGGATGTAAGGTTAGTATTAAACGCAGTATCCATGTATGGTCAAGAGGAGATTGCCAAGTCTCCTGTAGACTTTTTGTATGTGGAATCTTGGGATGAACCATTATATGAGGATTTGAAGGAAGTAGTTGATTATAACTGGGAGCTGACAGATGGAGAGCTTGCTACGATCTTTGCTGCATATATCAACTTTGATCTTTCTGACTCCTTAGGGAACTTTAATACTCCAGGTGTTTTATTTAGAGATGCGGTGATCTTTGCCGTCGGAGGTCATAACATATCCCTTGGGGAAAATATGTTGTCGAAAGAGTACTTCCCACATAAGCGATTAGAAATTACCGACGAATTACAAGAAGAGATGATAAACTATTATGATTTTTCTGTAGCCTATCAAAATCTTCTCCGTGACCGTGTAGTGGATGTGGAAAGGAAGGTTACTTCCAATGACCTTGCTATCAGTCATGATGCGGAGATGGGAACTGTCTGGAACTTTACGAAACAAAAAGATAATAAGGACATTCTCCATTTCCTAAACTTTGTGGATGTAACTTCCCTCGAATGGAGAGACACGGATGGAACGCAGCCAGAGCCTCAACGCTTTGAGGACATCAGCTTTGCTGTTGAAGTGGACAATGAGGTGGAAAAAGTATGGTTTGCCTCTCCCGATGTTAATAAAGGTGCTTCCTTTGAGTTAGACTTTAGTCAAGAGAATGGTGAGCTTACCTTCACCCTTCCTTCATTGAAATATTGGGATATGGTGGTTATCGAATACAAATAGCTGACCGTGCTTGTGTTCATATTGTGATATAGCTATGATGTTTAATAGACTTTAGAAATACAGCAATAAAGGGGGTCAAACGATGGGCAACAACAGAAAAACTAGTCATTTTGCAACGAAAGTTGTCATCGTCATTTTGCTTGTTAGTTTGATCCCAAATGTACTAAACAGTATTTTCTATTATGTTTCATCATCTAGTATCGTTAAAGAAAATGTAAGGGAATCCACGCTGCAAATTGCTCGTCAAGCAGCCGATTCCCTTTCACATATCTTTTTAACAGGTAGTGATATGTCTGATCTTATTTATAGTAATAGAATGTTGCAAGATATTGTGAAACAAGATTTACAGGGAAACCTTTCCTATATAAAGTACGAAGAAAATAACGAGTACATGTCCTCTTATTTAAACTCCAATATTTACTCTAGCTCCTTCATTCGAATGATCTATGTCATTAGGGACCAGGGTAAAAGCTGGGGAAGCGGGACTTTCTCTGAGTATAAATTATCCCAATACAACTTACAGGAACTAGATTGGGTAGAGGAATCCATCAAAGCAGATGGCGAGGTCACTTGGCAAGGACTACAATATGATAAATTCAGTGGTGCAGGGAATGTGAACACGGAATTCATTTTGCCTATCAGTCGTACAATGAAAGATTTTGATACGTTAACGAATATTGCCTATATTCAAGTATATCTTGACGGACAAAAGATACTTGAAAGAATTAGTCAAATAAAACTAGGGGAGACAGGCCGTTTTTTTGTTGTGGATCAAACGGGGATAATTATGATCGATGGGGAAATGGATAATCTTCATCAACTTGTTCCAAATGAAGAGTTAAAAGACTATATTTTGACCGGAGAAGAGATAGAGTTTGAATTTATTTCTGAAGGGAAACCACATTATGGTGTAAAGCAACCCCTATCGAACGGGTGGACGTTAGTAGGAGTCGTACCGATCCATGAAATTACAGGTGAATTAAATAAGATTCAATCCATTACTATCGCTATGTCCTTATTGTTTATGCTCCTTGCCATTATCGTTGGATATCTCTCTGCAAATAGAGTAACGGAACCAATTAAAGTTCTCACGACTCAAATGAAGCAGGTAGAAAAAGGCGATTTCAACGTGAAAACGAAGGTACAAACAACGGATGAAATCGGGGTAATGAGTAAACAGTTTAACACAATGATCGAACGTCTCAAAGACTTGATCCAACAAGTAAAGATCGAGCAAACGAACAAGAAAGAAGCTGAGCTTCGTGCCGTGAGACATCGCATCAATCCTCACTTTTTATTTAATACGTTAAGTACAATTAAATGGCTGATGAACTTGGAACAGTTCCAGCGTGCTAATCTTGCTCTGTCCGCCCTGACTAGGCTCCTTGAAGCAAATATGGGGAAAAAGGGTACCTTTATAACCGTGAATGAAGAGCTTGATATCATTGAAAAATTCATTGAGATTCTACAAATTCGTTATGAACAAACCTTTCACTTACATCTGGACATAGAGCCTGGAGTGAATGAAGTGAAAATTCCGCAAATGCTCTTACAGCCAATTGTGGAGAATGCTATTTTTCATGGGATTGTTCCTACTGGGAAAGAAGGGTCCATTTATATTGATGGACGCAAAATTGCTGACGGAATAGAGTTAGAAGTTCGCAATGATGGAAAAGTTATGGATCAAGAAATATTAGCAGAAATTGAACATGCAAAGGACACACACAAGGGATTTGTGGGGATCGGTTTGCTTCATGTCTTCGATTCAGTCAATCTCTATTACTCGGCCGATTCGAAGGTGGATATAACAAGCACGGCAAATGGAACAAAGGTGAGGCTGACATTGAAATCGGAAGATAGAGGTGGGGAAGATGTATAACATTATCATCGTAGATGATGAGCCAGTCATCCGATTTGGGTTAAAAGCTTCTGTTAATTGGGAACAAGAAGGCTTATCTCTTATCGGGGATTATTCCAATGGGGAAGAAGCATGGACAGCGATGGAAGACAACCATGTGGATATTTTAATAACGGATATTAAAATGCCTGTCATGGATGGCTTGACGTTAATGAAAAAGGCAATTAAACGTTTTCCGAAGCTAAAGGTTATTTTAGTCAGCAGCTACAATGATTTTGAGTATGTCAAAGAGGGGTTAGTCCATGGGGCGGTAGACTATGTGTTAAAGCACACGTTAGAACCGGAGGAGTTTATCCATGTCATCCGCAAGTGTGTCTCCAAAGTAAAGGAAGAAGAAAAGATCGAAGAAAAGCTCGATATTGTGAACAAATCTACTCATTTAAAGGAAAGAAAAAAGCTAGAGCAGGATGTTAAGCGATTCCTTCTTCTTGGGGAAGAGCATGTGCAACATATCAGTATCACCGATTTCTTGCCTGGGCCTTTTCTGTTCATTTATATGAAAATGAATCACGTAGAGAAATTGGAGGCACAGTATGGCTTTCTATATAAAAGCTTGATATTAGAAGAAATTCAAGAGGCCTTTTATACGAATCGTGAGAACGGCATTTGTATCTTAATTGGGGAAAGTGATGTTCTTTTCCTGTTAAATGATGTGAGTAACCCTGTACGTGCCATTCAGCAGCTGTACCAAGATATGATTGACGGTAAAGATATGAGTTTTTCCTTTGGTTATGATATGATTTATCGTTTGAATGAACTAAATAAAGGATTCCAACGAAGTTTTTCTGCATGTGAGAGGCGCTTCTTTTACCCAGAAAAATCGATATTTGACTATCAACCAAAGGAAAAGCAATTAGTAACCTTAAATTTTGAACAATTAAAGCAGTTTCTTTTACCTTATGATGAAAAGAAGATCAACGAGTTTGTGGAAGATCGGTACAAACTATGGAAGCAAGAAATCATGGAGCCTTCCGAGATAAAGGAGGAAGCTTGCAGTATCCTGACTAATTTATTTGCTAAAAAGCTCGATCATGTTTTGCTCTTAGATAAATGTGCCGAAATCAAGGGGACGGAATTACTCGACGAGCTCACTACTTTACTGTTGGAGCAAATAAAAGAATGCAATCTCCTCATTACCGAGGAACCATTAAGGGCAAATGCTGATAATGAATTGATGGATAATGCCTTCGACTATATTCACCAACATTATACGGAAGAGTTAACCTTGAAAATGGTGGCCGATCACATTCATATTAGCCGAAATTATTTCAGTATCTTATTTAGGAGGCAATGTGATCAAAAGTTTATCGACTATGTAATTGAGTTACGGATTAAAAAGGCATCAGAGCTTTTAAGGGATACATCACAAAAAGTCTATGAAGTGGCGAAAAATTCTGGATTTAATGATGTGAAATATTTTAGTAAGCTTTTCAAAAAAATGACTGGTCATACTCCTGGGAGTTATCGGTCAAAGCATCAAAACTGAAAGGGGGGGGGCGATTGCGAACAATAATACAATTATGTTTACTGATTGCTGGCATGACGTTGGTGGGATGCGGTAACCAATCTATTATCGAAGGACAACCTGCGACCGATAACGGTATTTCTGAAAAGGAAGAATTGGAAGTATGGCACACGTATAGTGAACAGGAAACCTATGTTTTTGAAAACATCATTATTCCTTTATTTGAACAAGATTATCCTAACATTAGGATTAGGTCTGTACGACAATCTTACAATGCACAGCTCAAGTCTACTATTATTGGTCGTGCATCGATGAACAAACCTCCTGATGTTGTCCGTATGGATATTGCCTGGGTACCTACCCTTGCCAAGCTTCAGTTATTATATCCTGTCAGTCAGTTTGGTGATTTTGAAGAGGTAAAAGAAAGACTATATGAAGCTCCTTTAGAGGTGAGCTATTATAATGGAAATTATTATGGTATTCCTTTAAATACGAATACAAAGGCAGCAATTTATAATCGAGAGTTGCTTAAAAGGTCAGGTTACGATAGACCACCGGAAACGATGAAGGAATTGATGGACGTAATTGAAAAACAGCAGCTTACCATTGCGGTGCAGGATGTTAGCCCCTGGGAAACGTTGCATTATTTTTATGGGCTGGGCGGTATGTTGATGGATCCAAGCTATACGCATGCCCAAGGGTACTTGGATAGCGAAGAAAGTATCAACGCGGTAAAAAAACTACTGGAACTTCATAAAAAGGGGCATTTTGCTCCCCATATATTAAGGGGAAATGCCAATACGTGGCAAGGGGTAGTGGACGGAGCCTATTTCATGATTGATGATGGACCGTGGTTTTATAGTGTCCATTCCGATGACTATATTGAACACATAAATGAGCGAACCGTTGTCGCACCTTTTCCCATAAGTGGCGGAAAAAGGGCCATATTAGGCGGTGAAAATTTAGTGATTTCCAAAGGGAGCAAGCATCCTGAGGCAGCTTGGACCTTTGTGAAGTGGATGACGGAAATACGTCCACAAACATATTTGGCAGAAACGGGATTAATTCCGTCCAATAAAAATGTGGATTTATCCAGTATCTATGGAGATAAGCCTTATTTTAAAACGTATGTGGAAAGTTTGGAAGAGGTTGTCGTAAGGCCTCCTGTTGCACAGTGGCCAAAAATAGAAGAAGTTTATATTTATTATTTTCGGCTTATTTTTTCCGAAACAATGAGTGTTGAGGAAGGGCTAAAAGAAGCAGCGGTGAAAATAGATGAATTATTAATTGAGAAAGAGGGGAAATAAAGTGGAAAAAAAGTGGTGGAAAGAAAGCGTTGTATATCAAATCTATCCAAGGAGCTTCAAAGATAGCAATGGAGACGGGATTGGCGACTTAAAAGGGATTACTTCGAAACTGGATTATTTAAAGGAATTAGGGATCGATGTCTTGTGGTTGTCACCAGTTTATAAATCGCCAAATGATGATAATGGTTATGACATTAGTGATTACCAGGCGATTATGGATGAGTTCGGAACGATGGAAGATTGGGATGAGCTATTGGCAGGATTGCATTCACGAGGGATGAAGATGATGATGGACCTGGTAGTAAACCACTCCTCCGATGAGCACCATTGGTTTGTGGAATCCCGCAAATCAAAAGACAATCCATACCGTGACTACTATATTTGGCGACCAGGAAAAGATGGTCAAGAACCAAATAATTGGACGTCCTTCTTCAGTGGCTCTGCTTGGCAGTACGATGAACATACGGATGAATACTTCCTTCATCTCTTTAGTAAAAAACAACCGGACTTAAACTGGGAAAATCCGAAGTTGAGACAAGAAGTGTATGACATGATGACATGGTGGTTAGATAAAGGAATTGATGGCTTCCGTATGGACGTAATTAACCTTATTTCCAAAGCAGATGGACTGCCTAGTTCCCCAGGTGGAAAGCGATATGACTGGGGTGGAGACTACTTTATGAATGGACCACGGGTTCATGAGTACCTTCAAGAAATGAATAGTGAAGTTTTGTCTAAATACGACATGATAACAGTTGGCGAATGTCCAGGTGCCTCTACGGAAGATGCTGCCCAGTATGCAAATAATGAAGGTACGGAGTTAAACATGATCTTTACGTTTGAGCATATGGATATCGATTCTGGCCCTGGCGGTAAGTGGGATGTGAAACCTTGGAAGCTTGCAGATTTAAAGGAGGTCATGTCTAAATGGCAATATGATTTGGAAGGGAAGGGCTGGAACAGTCTTTATTTAAATAACCATGACCAACCGAGAATGGTTTCCCGTTTTGGAGATGATGGTTCTTACCGAGTGGAATCAGCCAAAATGCTTGCTACTTTTCTTCATATGCTGAAGGGAACGCCTTATATTTATCAGGGCGAAGAAATCGGCATGACCAATGTTCGCTTTGATTCCATAGAGGAGTACAATGACATTGAGATTCATAACATGTACGGAGAAAAGGTGATCGAAGGAAATGAAGATCATCAGAGGGTGATGGAAGCGATTTATGTGAAGGGGCGGGATAATGCCCGAACGCCAGTACAGTGGGATGATAGTGAGAATGCCGGATTTACGACGGGCACTCCTTGGTTAAAAGTAAATCCAAACTACAAGGAAATCAATGCGAAAAAAGCATTGGAAGACAAGGATTCGATTTTTTACTATTATCAAAAGCTAATTCAATTACGAAAAGAGCATGACATCATCGTTTACGGAAAATATGAACTTATATTGGAAGACAATGAACAAATTTATGCTTACACTCGTTCGTTAGCTGATGAAAAGTTGCTTGTTATTTGTAACTTCGCTGGGGAGAACGCTACCTTTACGTTGCCTAATGACTTAAAATATGGCTCGAGAGAGTTATTGATTCATAACTATGAAGTGGACGCTCATGAAGAGATTTCGAACTTTGTATTGAAGCCATATGAGGCACGGGTATATCTTTTGAATTAAAGGATAGTCGGAATCGGAAACTTGATATTTTTTAATGTAAAAACCGGGCGGATGCCCCGGTTTTTTTTTAGATGTATTGATGTGTTTTTGTAATTTAGTGTTTTATTATCTCCAAAGTGTGTCTGTTGTTAACCGCTTACAAGATCTTACTTTTTATTGGTGAATATATCTATAAAATGGAGGTTAGAAAGATAAATTGGAGGATTCATATGAGTATACTATCGACAACAACGACAGTGAAACGATGTTTATTATTTTTTACTAGTGTGTTACTTCTTAGCGGCTGCTTCAATGCCCAGTCAGCAGATAAAAGAGAGGATGAATCAGTGGTGATTGATGTTGAAACTATTGAAGTGGGAAATTGGTTCCAAGGTGTGTCCACGGATCAAGTAGCTTATTCTCCCCACGAGCCAGTAACCTTTAAACTTTCATACAATGAAGAAGTGGAAAATGGGTATATTATTGTTCAATATAAACACTTAACTGAACTCGTTCATGAGCAGGTGGTAGATTTAAATGGTGACGGGGGGGTTACTTGGGAATGGACGCCACCTAATGACGACTTTACTGGTTACATGACGGAAATTTATTTAGTAGATTCTGAAATCATTATCGATCATATGAATATTGCCGTAGATGTATCTTCTGAATGGACAAAGTTCCCAAGATACGGCTATTTAGCGGATTTTGACGAAATGGATAAGCAAGAGCAGATAGAGGTAATGGAAAGGTTAAATCGATTCCATATTAATGGGATTCAATTTTACGACTGGCAAGATAGGCATCATGATCCATTAAGGCTTGAAAATGGAGAACTTGCATCCCATTGGCAGGATATCGCAAATCGAACCATTTCAAGACAAACGGTGGAAACCTATATAGAACTAGCCCATGAGAGAAATATGAAAGCAATGAATTATAACTTGTTATTTGGTGGTAATGAGAATTACGAGGCAGATGGCGTCAACAGAGAATGGGGGTTATTTAAAGACCCAAATCAAGTAGCACAGGATTATCATCCACTACCGGATTCTTGGAATTCCGATATATTTTTATTTGATCCGTTTAATGTAGAATGGCAAAATTATATTTTAGGAAAGCAACAGGAAGTATTTGATACTCTGGCATTTGATGGCTGGCATGTGGATCAGTTGGGTTATCGTGGAACCGTCTGGAACTGGGAAGGAGAAGAAGTGGATCTTGCCAAATCCTATAAAGTGTTTATGGATGAGGCAAAAACTTCCCTTGATGTATATTTAGCTTTAAATGCCGTGTCCATGTATGGGGCACAGGAAATTGCCCAATCAAATGTTGACTTTTTGTATGTGGAAGCTTGGGATCAAAGGAACTATCAGGACTTAAAAAATATCATAGATATTAATTCTCAGTATAGTAATGGACGTTTAAATACGGTCCTTGCTGCTTATATGAACTACGATCTTGCTGGGGAAACGAAAGGTGAATTTAATACATCTGGTGTATTATTTACGGATGCAGTTATTTTTGCTTCCGGCGGTGCGCATATAGAGCTAGGGGAGAATATGTTAGGTAGAGAATATTTCCCTAATAAAAACTTATCAATTCCAGATGAATTAGAGGCGAAGCTTATACACTATTATGATTTTTCCGTTGCCTATCAAAACCTGCTACGCGACAACGTGGCAGAAGTTGAGAAAGGAGTAAAGTCAGATGATGTTACCATCTCTTCATACGGAGAAATTGGTTCTGTTTGGAATTTTACGAAGCAAAAAGATAATAAAGATATATTGCACTTTATTAACTTTACAGATGTGACTTCCATGGAATGGAAGGATGGCATGGGAGAACAACCTGCACCTCAATTGAAAGAGGATATTATGGTAAAGGTGACTACCAATCAGAAAGCTCAAAAGGTTTGGTTAGCATCACCGGATTTATACAAAGGTTCTGCTTTTGAGATTGAATTTGAGCAAGTGGGAAATGAAATAGTATTCACGATGCCATCATTAGAGTATTGGAATATGGTAGTTATTGAATAAGATAAGTAGTTATTTTCATACTAATTAGTTAATAAGAAGGAAAGAAATGGCAAAAGGATATTCTGAAAAAGGTGAATAAATATGGATGAAAAATGGTTAGTTGGTGTTGGTCGGTTGGTACTAGAAGAGATGACTTCTACAAATACTTTTAGCTATTTAAGAGAATACTACAATAAGCATCAATCGTTAACAGCAAAACATGTTTTTGATATAGCAAATGAAAAAGACGAAATTGCAACCAATGTAGTAAATACAGTAGCATTAAATTTAGGAGTAGCTTTAGCTAACTTAGCTAATAGTTTAAATCCAGAGAAAATTATTATTGGTGGTGGAGTTTCAAAGGCTGGAGATGTATTACTAATACCTTTGAAAGAGCAGTTTTCTCGTTTTGCATTTCCAGCAGTTTTGGATGGTGTAGAAATGACCATAGCAACACTAGGTAATGATGCAGGTGTAATTGGTGGGGCATGGTTAGCGAAGGAAAATTTTATTAATTAAGTATTGTTTAATTTCATTAGTTAGAAGTCAGAAGTCAGAAAGAAGTAAACCTTTAGAAGATTATTTATTACGATACTTAATAAAAGCATTACTTTTACTTGTTCAACTAATAAAAGAGTAATCGTATTAAAATGAGCTAAAATGCTAACATTTTGCTAACGCAATCCAGTAAAAAATAGTAGAACCTCGTTAAATATGTTACAGACAGAAATTAGCAAAACCTTGATATACCGCACTCTACGCACATCACGTTAATGATATTACACACTCTCACCTTAGGAGCGGCATGATGTAATTCATGCTCCTTGAATCCTTTGGGATCAATGGTTTAGAAGCTTGATGACTCAATGAGTCACATGAGACGATAAAAAATTTAGAGGTTTTGCATGAGTTGAGAAAACTTTTGCGAAGCCTCTTTTTTCTTTGTTTGGTTACAGAACTTCCCGAACGTGAAAGTCCATCTCCCACAGATGTGGGAGTAACAGGTGGCGATCAATGCAATATTATTGAAATAAGATAGACAATCCACATAAATTTCTAAAATTAATCCTAGCCCCACAATTTTATATAAATTATTGTATACTTGAATAAGAACAAGAATTATAAAAGCTTTGTAAAAGGTAAATAGTGAGCAAGAAATAGCCGCTAAGGTGGTTTGGATTATAGAAGCATGTCGATAATGAACATAAGGGCTACCGAAAACATATTAAGAATTAATTTATTTTTTAAGCAACGTATTACATACATAAGTATCTTAAACTCTTTTTATATAAGGAATTTAAATCAAAAAAGGATGAAAAATAAACTTTTTTAACATCAAGACAAGACAACAGTGGAACGCCACATAATAAAAAAATAATGTAGAATTGGAGACGGACTTATATGAATGTGAAAAATCATCAAGTAGCCGTATTTGCCCTAGGAGGAATGGGTGAAATCGGGAAAAATATGTACGCTGTACAATTTCAAGACGAGATTATTATTATTGATGCCGGATTAAAATTTCCGGAAAATGAATTATTAGGAATTGACTTAGTTATTCCTGATTATACGTATTTAGTGAGGAATGTAGATAAAATTAAAGGGCTATTCATCACTCATGGTCACTTGGATCATATTGGCGGTATTCCATATCTATTACGCCAAATTAACATCCCTATTTACGGGGGAAAGTTAGCATTAGGATTAATCCGTAATCAGTTAGAGGAACATGGCTTATTACGCAAAGCGGAGTTAAGAGAAATTAACGAAGATGGGATCGTGAAATTTCAAAAGACATCTATTTCATTTTTTAGTACGACACATAGTATTCCTGATTCTTACGGTATCGTTGTAAATACACCAGCTGGTAATATTGTCCACACTGGTGATTTTAAATTTGACTTTACACCTGTTGGAGCTCCAGCAAATTTGTCTAAAATGGCTAAAATTGGAGAAGAAGGAGTTCTTTGCTTACTATCGGATAGTACAAACAGTGAAATACCAGGATTTACAATGTCTGAACGAAAAGTTGGAGATAGCATAAACCAGATTTTTCAGTCTGTTGAAGGAAGAATTATTTTCGCCACGTTTGCATCCAATATTTACCGACTGCAGCAAGCTGTAGAAGCGGCGGTTAAATACGGCAGAAAAGTTGCGGTTTTCGGTCGAAGTATGGAAACAGCTGTAAATTTAGCTATGGAGTTAGGATATATAAATGCACCGAAGAATACATTCGTTGATTCCTCAGAGATGAATAAAATCCCTAGTGATCAATTAGTCATTCTATGTACCGGAAGTCAAGGAGAACCTATGGCAGCTCTTTCACGTATTGCCCATGGGAGACATCGCCAAATTCAAATTATTCCTGGGGACACAGTAGTATTTTCTGCCTCACCAATTCCGGGTAATGCGTTAAGCGTAAACAAAATAATTGATCAATTGCATCGCGTGGGAGCGGAGGTTATCCACGGGCCATTAAATGATATTCATACATCAGGGCATGGTGGACAAGAAGAACAAAAGCTTATGCTTCGCTTAATAAAACCGAAGTATTTCCTGCCAATCCATGGGGAATATCGTATGTTAAAACAACATGTTAAATTAGCGAACGAGTGTGGAGTTTTAGAGCAAAACTGTTTTATTATGGAAAACGGTCAAATTTTAGCAATGGATAAAAGTGAAGGAGGTCTTGCAGGGAAAATTCCATCTGGCGCAGTATATATAGATGGAAGTGGTATTGGAGATATCGGGAACATTGTTATAAGAGACCGCAGGATTCTTTCGGAAGATGGACTTGTTGTAGTTGCTGTCACTATAAACATGAAAGAGTTTAAGGTGATGACTGGACCCGATATCATCTCTCGAGGCTTCATCTACATGCGAGAATCCGGAGATTTAATTAAAGAAGCTCAAGGAATGGTTTCTAATCATCTGAATGGATTAATGGAAAATAAAACAACACAGTGGTCTGAAATTAAAAGTGAAATATCAGGTCTCCTCGGACCATTTTTATATGAAAAAACAAAGCGTAAGCCAATGATTCTCCCTATTATTATGGAAATTTAAATTATATAAAGAGGTTGTCGCAAAACAAAGTACCGACACTAAAATAAGAGGGTGGGACAAAAGTGTCTGACACCACGCGGATCCTACTAAATATAGACGTAAAGATTTATCATATGTCTATATTCGGTGTCTAGCGGTGTCTGACACTTTGTTTTGTCCCATCCTCTTTTAAGTACTACATTATAAACTAAGCATATTTCTATTTCAATGACTTCGACAGGTTCTCCGCCATCAGCTGGTGTAAAATAATACACGCCCATAGTTACAGCTTTATTTCCTTCAATTAAAACCCCTTCATTTTCCCATTGTACATCTGTCCAAGGTGCAATAGCAAAACCACTATCCTCAGAAATATCTCCACCTATGAAATAAGACATTGCACTCTCAAAGGTACCGCGATGACGCTCTTCTAAAGCTAAAGTTGGTTTGAAAAGAACATCGCTCATATCATAACCATAGAAATGTTCGATATGTTCAGTAGCGGCAGCTTCATAGTCGCCACCCTCGCTGTATACATTTCCGATATTTACAATTCCTTCACCCCAGCTTGTTTGAAAATCCAAAACTTCCTGCTCTGTAATTACATGCGTTGCTTCAGCAGATCCTGCTTCTGCTTCCGGCTCACTAGAAGTAGAGTCCGAACAAGCTACTAACGTCATTGCTAAAAAAGTAGCCCCTAAAATTGATGAAATCCCCTTAAATTTTTTCAAATTTTAACACCCCTTAAAAATTTTGTAAATATTGTTTTTTTTTTACAACAACGTCTATAAGTATAGTTAACCCCATGTTTACAGTCAATAGTTTTTTATCTAAATGTTAACTTATCTACCTAAATAACTCATAGTTAAATAGTTTTTACTAAAATGGTATAATAAACTAAATGTACACAATTTTAATAAGGAGGAAAGCTATTCATGCCTGACTTTAAATCAAGGTTTAAACGTTTAAGAAAACAAAACAAATTAACCCAACAAGAAGTAGGAGATATAATTCGGGTTTCAAAGGTCGCAGTCTCGGGTTATGAAAACGGCAATCGTTCGCCAGAAACTGAGACACTGAAAAGAATTGCTACCATGTTTAATGTATCAATTGATTATTTAGTAGGGTATTCGAATATTCCTAGCCATGGCGATGATAAAAATTCCGATGCTTATTATCTAATTTCTGATATAGGACTACTACAAGGAAAGTACAAACTCATTATTGAGGATGAAATCGTAGACGAGGAGTTACTAAAAGAAACACTTGATTTTATAAAAGCTAAAAGAATAATGAAAAATATGCGTTAATATATTCTAAAAATTATTTTTACTATAAATTCTTTTGTTATTAAATTTAAAAAAGTTACAGTGATGTTCTAGTTTTGAATGCATTTAAGGACGAGGGGACATCGTTTAGTTTATAGCTAAAGTGCTCGAATTTTGTCGAATTATTAGCTATTGACTAAATAAGAAGTATATGAAATTATAATTATAGACAACCACAGTTAGTCCCCCGGATCTTACTCACATTTATAAATCCACTTAAAAACTTCAGAAATAGATAAATACACCCTTACTTTATAAATAACTTCGCAACTTCGATGGAACCCACCTTAATACCTTTTTCTCTTCCAAACGCTTTTGATAAAAATTTTTATATAAAAACAAAACTTGAAAGGAGTGGTAATACAAGGAAGTTATTTTTTTACTACTCGAGTGAATTTCATTAACTCTAGGCTGATTAAATTATTTCTTGATCTACAAATGTAAAAATTTGAAGGAGGAATTTTAATGGGACACGATATTTCAGGAGTTAATAAAGTAGGAAAAGAAATTGCTTATGCACGTTTTAGTATGGGGAATTATAATGCTACCATTTTATACAGTGTACTTGATGCTGACGAATACTACGCAGGTGTTAGCGGATCAGGCGGCAGTTCAACTTTCTCAATACAACAAATGGAAAAGGCATTGAATACTTTCAATCAATTATATAATAATGAGGATTCTATGTCAGAAAATGATTTCTTAACTTGGGATAAAAAACAAATCGTAGAATTTCTACAAAATTGCTTAGCAACAGCAAAAGAAGAAGGGAGTGTACGAGTTTATTTTGGCTAGTTGTTTTTTTGAGGCTTCTCAAAGGTTGATAAAACTTTTGGGAAGCTTCTTTTTTTATTGTCTAGGTAACTATAAAAGGCAAATCATTTGTGCATAACATTTTAACACGAAAGTTGTCTAGCTTTAGAACTTAGCTTCTCAAGCGTTTCGGTCCATCAAGATTAGCCTATTCGCGAGGGAGGATCGAAGAGAAGACAATACGTTGCTGGCCCTCCAACGCTTGTCGAAGCTTACCGAAGCGGCTTGCGCTTTACTTGTTTCTTCGATGATCTGTTTTGTATCGTGCAAAAAGTATGTAAAAGAATATAGGCGCCGGTTTACAAAAAAAATATCCTATGTTATTATTTAAAATATTAAAAACGTTAAATAAAAATTTAACAAAATTAATAAAAGGTAAAATATAAACTCAACAGGGAAATGGATTGAGGTGTGTCTCGGAAAAATGAAGAGACATCAACTGTATTCTGCAGAGGTCTTTTGGGGTAGATATAATAATGTTCTCGTTTTGACAAGAGTTAGAAAAATCTAGATTGGAAGAGTACATAGAAACAAAACATAGTTATCGTAACCCCAACCCTGAGTCGGTTTTAGCAAGTTGTAAAAAAACTATCAAACTATTGATTGTAGTGGCGAAAATGACGAATTATGAAATTCATTGAATATAGTTTTAATCACTTCATTGAATTCTCAACATCCAAGGAGGTCTGTAAGATGAAGAAAACATATGACTTTGTTGTAATTGGTGGCGGTAGTGCCGGTTCTGTACTCGGCAACCGTCTAAGTGAAGATGGAACACGTAGTGTCCTTGTTCTAGAAGCAGGGCGTAGTGATTTTTCATGGGATTTATTGATTCAAATGCCGGCAGCTTTGCCGTTTCCTGCCGGGAAACCGTTCTACGACTGGAGATACGAATCTGACCCTGAACCTTATATGAATGGGCGACGTGTCAAACATGCCCGGGGCAAGGTGCTCGGCGGTTCGAGCTCAATCAACGGCATGATTTATCAACGCGGCAATCCATTGGATTATGAACGTTGGGGAGCAGACCCAGGTATGGAAACGTGGGACTTTGCGCACTGTCTCCCGTATTTCAAACGCCTGGAAAATGCTTTAGGCTCAGATCCAGAGGATGAACTTCGTGGCCACGATGGTCCTCTTAAATTAGAACGCGGACCAGCAAAAAATCCTTTATTCCAGGCCTTCTTTAACGCAGCAGTCGAAGCTGGATACTCACGAACCCCTGATGTAAACGGTTTTCGCCAAGAGGGATTCGGCCCGTTTGATAAGCATGTGTACAAAGGAAGACGTTTGTCAGCCTCACGTGCATATCTGCATCCGGCTATGAAACGTGAGAACCTCACTGTGAAAACACGTGCTTTCGTTACAAGTATCGATTTCAATGGTAACCGAGCTAAAGGTGTGACATATCAACGAAACGGGAAAACTCACCAAGTTAATGCAGGTGAAGTTATACTCGCTGGTGGTGCAATCAATACACCGCAGCTACTTCAACTGTCAGGTGTGGGTGATGCGGAGCACTTGCGCTCACTTGGCATCGAACCGGTAGTTGATCTTCCTGGTGTAGGTGAAAACCTTCAGGATCATCTTGAAACTTATATTCAATACTCTTGTCCAAAACCGGTTTCAGAACAGCCTAACTTAAATAAACTTCGTATGCCGTGGATTGGTTTACAGTGGTTGCTCGGTCGCAAAGGTCCAGCAGCAACCAACCATTTCGAAGGTGGAGGATTTGTTCGTTCGAACGAGGACGTCGACTATCCTAATTTAATGTTCCATTTCCTACCAGTAGCGGTTCGGTATGACGGACAGAAAGCGGACACTGCTCACGGCTTCCAGGTACACGTCGGACCTATGTACTCGGATGCTCGAGGGACATTAAAGATTCGTTCGAAAAACCCTAAAGAATATCCGAGCATGGTCTACAACTATCTCTCGACCGAACAGGACCGACGTGAGTGGGTTGAAGCGGTAAAAATTTCAAGAGAAATTATGTCCCAGTCAGCGATGGCACCTTACAATTCAGGAGAAATTTCACCTGGTCCTTCTGTTCAAACGGATGAGGAGATTTTGGATTGGGTGGCGAAAGATGCCGAGACTGCACTTCATCCGTCGTGTACGGCAAAAATGGGGCCAGCTTCAGATCCTATGTCTGTCGTAGACCCGCAAACGATGAAGGTCCACGGGATCGACAATGTACGAGTGGTCGATGCATCTGCTATGCCTTACGTAACTAACGGAAATATCCATGCACCAGTGTTGATGCTGGCGGAAAAGGCGGCAGACTTAATCCTTGGGCGTAAACCGTTGGAGCCTATTGAGGCCGACTTCTACCGTCATGGAGTACATCCAGCCGACGCAGGTACAGTAAAAGCTTAAGTTATATACGTTATTATAAGAAGGCCCTTTACACAAAAAGAAAAGGTTGTCCCCAAAGTGTGAGACACTTTGGGGGCAACCTCTCTATTATTTCTCTAAACTATTAATCTACTTTATTTTACCCATTCATCAATCAAATCTCGATTCTCTTCAATCCATTTTACAGCTCCATCAAAAGGGTCTTCTGCACTTTCTACATATTCGATAAGCTCGCCAATTTCTTGATCATCCATCTTCCAGTTATTAAACCACTCGCTCACTTTAGGATATTCTTCTTGGAATCCGTGTCTTGTAGCATGGTGAATTTTTTCTACACCACCGAATGTTTTTTGCGGATCTTCTAAGAATTTCAAGTCATGTTTGGAGAATGCCCAGTGTGGACTCCAAAGTGGTACGACGATTGGTTCTTCATTTGTTATTGCATTCGCAAGCGCACCTAACATTGCAGGTTCAGAGCTTGCTAGTAGTTCAAATTCAAGACTATAATCTTCAATTAAATCTTGAGTAACTTCCATCGTACCTGCGCCAGGATCGAAACCAATAATTTCTCCATCAAACAGTTCTTTATGTTCATTCAAATCTTCTACACTATTAACTTCTTCTAAATAGGTTGGAACAACAAGCCCTACTTTTGCATTATCAAACCAAGTAGCTTCTGAGAAATAAACAGTATCTTGATATCTTTCTAGATAATTTGCATCTTGGACCGGTAACCATATTTCTAAACTAACATCTAGATCGCCAGTTTCTAAAGCTGACATCGTAACACCCATGTCCAATAAGTTTAACTTCACATTGTAGCCTTTTTCTTCTAAAATAGCTTTCCACATATTAGTTACGGCGATATTTTCAGCCCATAGTATTTGACCAATCGTTATTTCCTCACTATTTACCTCTGAACTGACCTCTGTTTCTGGACCAGCTTGTTCACCTTGTGTTTCCTCACCAGTGCTTCCGCATGCTGTCAATACAGCAACCATCAGCAACGCAAAAATAAAACTAAGTTCTTTTTTCCATTTGTTCATGTAGAAAAACGCTCCTTTGTTTTTGATTTTAAATATTATAAACGTTAAATATGTTTTAAAAAAATTTAACGTTATAACAAAACTGAACTAATCTATTCTTATGTAAAATAGATAAGTGAAACATTGAAATAGTAGGTGGCCTATAGGGACTTAAAGGTATATTTTTATATACTACCTTAAAGAATTGCACCATTCAATATTATTGTCGTTGAGTATCTATATGTCGTTGCGCGTTAATATGCTCGCAACGACATATAATTAGATAGGGCTCAAGTTTAGGTAATGATGAAACTTACTCACCTAATAACTTCTTTTCGAATTAATCTTGATGATCTTTAGGTATAAACTCAAATATTTTACCACTTCTTATATTTGCAACTAAGTGTTCCAACCAGTGATAGTATGTTTTAGATTCTTCTAATTGATCATAGTATTTTTTAGCATCTGCAACAATTTCAGGTGTGCTGGTAGAATCTTTTATGACATTTATTAAATCTTCTTGTGCTTCTTTAATTGCTTCCATGTTCATTTTTACTTCTCGTTCCCACATTTGACAATAAAACACCATAAATGAACGGAAGAAATTTTTCTCAGCTACATAGGTATGTTTCCTAGACCCTCGTGTAAATGTTTTTTTCACCATTTCAATTTCTTGGAGTTTACGGACACTAGTACTCATACTCGGTTTACTCATTTCAAGCTCCGTACGCATTTCATCAAGAGTCATCTGTTCTTTAAAGTACATCGTTGCATATAAATTTGCTGCAGCTGGTGTTACACCATATAAATCCATGGTCTCTGCGATAGCGCCAATGACTTTGTCTTTCGCTTCTTCTATTTTAATTCTGGATTTTTCAGTAGATTCACTCATAAAGTCGCTCCTTCGATATAAAGTAAAGCGTGTTAAATTTTTTTAAAATCTTCTTTACAAACTTTATGATACCGTGTTCAAATTAAATGTCAAATGGAAAACGTAATTTTAGCCAATTGCAATTGTTTACTAACGTAGTAATCACAACCTTTCTAGTTAATTTTAATATTTTCTAAACTTTTATGTTTTTAATATATTTTTGACAGCCCTAAAAAGACATGTTATTATTTGTTCAAAACGTTAAATAAATTTTTAATAAACTTAATTTATAGAAAATTGGAGCTGATAGATTTGAAGCTAAAACAACAGCAATACATAAATGGTAAATGGGTGGGGGCGAACTCAGGTAAGACACGTGAAATTATTAATCCATTTAACCAGGAAGTGATTGCTACTGTTCCAGAAGGTGATGAAAGCGATACAAAAGCAGCAATCGCTGCAGCAAGAGCAGCATTTGATAACGGAGAATGGCCTTCTACCCCAGCAACAGAGCGAGGGACGATCGTAAGGAAAATTGCTGAATTAATAGAAAGAGATAAAGAAGAACTTGCTAGATTAGAGTCGTTAGATACTGGTAAAACAGTAGGGGAAAGCCGTGGAGATATGGATGATATCGCTGGAGTATTTCGTTATTATGCTGAGCTTGCAGATAAAGATGGCGGAGAACTGATCGATTCCCCAGTGCCAAACTCTATTAGTAGAGTAGTTCACGAACCAGTAGGTGTTTGTGGTCAAATTACACCATGGAATTATCCATTACTTCAAGCGTCTTGGAAATTAGCTCCAGCGCTTGCGACTGGAAATACTTTAATAATGAAGCCAAGTGAAATTACACCACTTACTACGATTAAAGTATTTGAAATAATGGAAGAAGCAGGAGTACCTGCTGGTGTTGCTAACCTAGTACTTGGTGCTGGTCACACAGTGGGTGCAGAGTTATCAAGTAACATTGATGTTGATCTTATATCCTTTACAGGTGGAATTTTCACAGGAAAGAAAATTATGCAAGCAGCAAGCGTTAATGTAAAGAAGCTTGCACTTGAACTTGGTGGGAAGAACCCTAACATTATCTTTGCTGATGCTGATTTTGAGATAGCTGTAGACCAAGCGTTAAATGCGGTATTCTTCCACGCAGGACAAATTTGTTCAGCAGGTACAAGACTGATTGTAGAAGAAAGTATTCACGATGATTTCGTTAACGCACTTGTGGAGCGAGTGAAAAAATTTAAGCTAGGAAGTGGATTTGAAGAAGATACACAAATGGGTCCACTTATTTCAGCTGAGCACCTTGCGAAAGTAGAAAAATATGTAGAAACAGGTATTAAAGAAGGTGCTACATTAGCAGTTGGTGGTAGCCGTCCAGAAGATCCAGAACTAAAAAATGGATTTTTCTACTTACCTACTATTTTTACAGACTGCACAACAGAGATGAGCATTGTTCAAGATGAAGCTTTTGGTCCTGTTATCACCGTTGAGAAATTCCGTACAGAAGAGGAAGCGGTAAAGCTTGCTAATGACTCTATCTATGGACTTGCTGGTGGCGTTTGGACCAACGATATTGCAAAAGCTGAACGTTGTGTAGCAAAGATGCGCATGGGTACCGTTTGGATTAATGACTTCAACCTTTACTTCCCCCATGCACCCTGGGGTGGATTTAAGCAGTCTGGTATCGGACGCGAACTAGGAAGACTAGGTATTGAAGAATATACAGAAACAAAGCATATATTCCACAACCTTAAACCTCAACCTATCAACTGGTTCTAACTATCAATCTAGCCAAAAGCTATTGCTGAGTAACATTGAGGATATTAACGGAGGCTTCTTATAAGTTTGTTAAACTTATAAGAAGCCTCTTTTTTGACCAAAATTGTTAGTGTGTTGATTGAGATAAGTATCCTTATGGTGCCTATAAATTTTTATGGAATAAGAAAGTTTATTAGGATTTAAGAGATTTAAGAGAATGTTATAATGAAGCGCGGATATGAAAAATTCTAAGAGCGGCCGACGAAATTATAGCGCAAGGAGGGCGGACGCTTCTAGCTAAAATTTTGAAGGGCTCACGTGAGAAAAAGCTATTACAGCTAGGGCTAGATAATTGCCCAGTCTACGGTTATTTTAAATCTGCAAAACTTGAAGAGGTTATGGAGAAAATCGCTTGGATGATTGACTATGATTTTCTAGATATTGAATACAGTGGGGAATTACCGATGATCGTATTTACGGAACGAGGTTGGCAGATTGAGGCTGATCAGCGTACCGATGAATTTTTGCGTGAATGGGAGCAGTGGTTAGAACAAGCAATTAGTAATCCAGACATGATTTATTTAAAGGATCGCAATCGTGAAATGATCTTTTTGTTTCTTGAGAAGGTGAGCGAGACACAAGACAAAAGGTATATACCGTATTTAAAAGCCTGGGCGGAAATTGATTATAAAAAGGTAAAAACCAAAATTCAAGAAGTAATCAAAGCACTGGAATTGAATGAACCGATTGAGCGTCATTCATTATTAAGAAGAGAGGCATCGATGAAGGAAATGTTGGAGGGGGAGGCTCCTCAAGATCTTCTATTAAAATGTTATCAATGTGGTGAACGGTTCATTTTCACAGTAGGTGAACAGCAATTTTATCAACAAAAAGGGTTTGTACACCCTAGGCGATGTGAAAGGTATCGTGTTAAATGATTAAATGTGCTCAAGAAGGTATATTCAGTTAAAAGATCGAATTATTAACTAATGTATCTTGAGGTGAGAGAGGTGAATTGAATGTTCGAACATATTAATCAAAAGAAAGAGCGTCTAGATTCTAATAGGCCGTTACCAAAATATACAGTCAAAAGCTTACGTGAAAAGTTATTACTTGAATGGACATATAATACAAATGCAATTGAAGGTAACACGTTAACTATCAATGAAACAAAGGTGGTTCTAGAAGGAATTACTGTTGGTGGCAAAACAATGCGTGAACACTTAGAGGTTCTGAATCATCGTGATGCGATTCACTTTGTAGAGGAGATTGTACAAAAAGATGAACCTTTGTCGGAGTGGCAAATTAAGAATTTACATCGACTTGTACTAAAAGGAATTGATGATGAATATGCAGGTGTATATCGAGACCAGCAAGTTTTTATTTCTGGTGCTAAACATATACCGCCAGCCCCCTTCCTCATAAAAGAAGAGATGGAGCAGTTGATGGTATGGTATGAAAAAGCAGAAACGAAAAAATTGCATCCGGTTGCTCGTGGAGCTATGTTACATGCTATTTTTGTTGGGATTCACCCATTTATTGATGGCAACGGCCGAACATCACGTTTGTTATTAAATTTAGAACTCATGAAAGAGGGCTTTCCACCAATTGTAATAAAAGTTGAAAATCGCATAGCTTACTATGAAGCATTAGATAAAGCACATACACAAAAAGAATATGATGACTTTATTAAGTTAGTCACAAACGAAGTAGAAGATTCGTTAACTATATATTTAAGTGCAATAAATAAAAACGCTTAGCAGAATGTGCAGTAATAGGCTCTTTAGTTTATTCAACAAATATTCAAACATAATCGACCTTCTTTGTAATAAAATTAAGGTAACTAATAGTGAGTAGAAGTAGCCACGTTTAATACCGACATTTATAAAAAAATAGGGAGTGATCATTATGGCTGAAGTATTAAAGGAAGAATATTATTCGGAAGAAATAAACCCTAAAGAAGAAAAACGTAAAACTTGGACTGCGATTGCTGTTCTTGCGGGCTTTGGTGCAATAATGGGACTAGGAGCGTTAGCTGGCATAGCAATATATGTTTACCTATAATATTGATCAATTATAATTTAACAAATACCTTTTGGGACTGGGACTATGGTACATATACATAGGTCAGTCTTTTTTTGTTGGAAAGCTGAAAGTTGGGAGTTGGAAAAATATGAATTTAGATTTTAGCTGCTGACAGTTACCTTCATGCCGGTTGTGTTTGAAAAAGTCGATTAGTTGTTAATTAACAAAGAAATGTAACTTACTACCGAAAGTGTCGTCTAATATAATACTTAATGAATTTCATCATTCAATTTTAACGCCATATGAAACTTTATGTAGTTGCGTTAAACCGCTCGCAACTACATAAAGTTTCATATGGCTCAATTAAGGTAATGATAAAATTCACTCTACTACAAAAAAATAGTAATATAATTCTAATGTGAAAATAAACAAAAAATGTATATTAAATGTTATCATATAAAGAAGTATGATAATTTCGACTACTAACTAACATGAGGAGGAATTCTTTTGCAATATAATCAAACGATACCGGTAGAACACCCGTTAATTAATAAAGTCGTAGATAATGTTGAAAAAGTTGTCGTAGGAAAGCAAAAAGAGGTAACTTTAAGTTTAATCGCGATGCTTAGCGGTGGTCATGTTCTTTTAGAAGATGTCCCAGGTGTAGGGAAAACTGTAATGGTACGAGCTATCGCTAAATCGATAGGGGCAGATTTTAAAAGAATTCAGTTTACTCCTGATTTGCTACCATCGGATGTTACTGGTGTTTCTATTTATGACCAAAAAACACTAGAGTTTAAGTTTCGTCCAGGGCCAATTATGGCCAATGTAGTGTTAGCAGATGAAATTAACCGGACGTCTCCGAAAACTCAAGCTGCGCTCCTAGAAGCTCTTGAAGAAGCGAGTGTAACGATCGATGGACAAACTCGCTATTTAGAAAAGCCGTTTTTCGTGATGGCAACGCAAAACCCAATTGAATATGGTGGCACATATCCTCTTCCGGAGGCTCAGTTAGATCGTTTTCTTTTTAAGTTTAAAATTGGTTATCCAAGTCATGAAGATGAAATGGAAGTGTTAACTCGAGTAGAAAAGCAACATCCAATTGAAAGTTTAGAGGCGGTTCTTTCTTTAGAAGAGTTACTACAAATGCAAAGAGAGGTTACAGAGGTTTATGTAGATGAATCTGTAAAATCTTATATTATATCGATCGTTAAAGAAACGAGAGAGCACAATTCAGTTTATTTAGGAGCAAGTCCAAGGGGCTCGATTGCCCTTATGAAGACGGCTCAAGCGTATGCCTTTGTTCAAGGGCGAGAGTATGTGATTCCTGATGATATTAAATTTTTATCGCCTTACGTATTAGGGCATAGAATTATTCTGAACTCAGATTCAAAGTTTGCTAATGTATCAACTCGAACGGTTGTAAATGAAATTATTCAACGTGTGAAAATACCAGTTAGAAAAGAAGCTGTTCGCTAATGAAAAAAATTCATCCGTTTATGAAGGTAGTGCTACTAATGGTAATTGTAGCCACGACTTTTGTATATGCAATGTTTCAAGGGGGCTTTGTTAGTTGGTTTCTGTTCTACTCGACCGGAATAGTTGTGTTAACAACACTTATTTATGCGTTTATGCCGATCGGTCATTTACGAGTTTTTAGAAAAGTAAATGCTGAAAGGTTAGTATCGGGCGATGACTTACGGGTCACGATAACGATTGAACGGAAGTTTCCTTTCCCATTTCTCTATCTTATTGTTGAAGACAGCATTCCTGACGACTGGAGATTAAAAAACAGTCAAATTAACAGTAAAGGTATTATTTATCCGTCTTTTGAGAGGCATTTAGTTCATTCTTATACAATTAGAAAGCCTAGTAGAGGGGAGTATCAATTCTCTAAGGTGAAAGTTCGTACGAGTGATTTATTTGGACTTTTTATAAAAGAAAAAGAAGTAACGGTTCAAACTGAAGTTGTCGTTTTTCCGAGATATCAGGAAATGAGAAGCTTAAATATGTACAACGAAAACGAAGCGGAAGCTTATATTACGTCTCAACGAGTTATTGAAGATATTACATCAGTTGCTGGTTCCAGAGAGTATGTGCCAGGAGATCGTTTAACGAGTATTGACTGGAAAGTGACGGCGAGAATTAATAAATTAATGACGAAGGAGTTTGAAGAATACCTTGGTCAACGCTTTCTTATCGCTGTTGATTGTTCCATAAAATCGAAAGAAGACGCCATGACTTTTGAAAAAGCAGTTGAATTAGCTACATCATTTACAGTGCATAGCTATAAAAAGCAATTTCACCTTGGATTATTGACGGTAGGTGATGGAGTTAGTAGATATCCGATTCACTACGGTGAAACTCACCAAGGGAGTATGCTAGAGCATCTAGCAAAATTAAACTTTCATTTAGGGAATGCTTTTGACTTTGTTTTTGTGAATGAAGTTAATAAAATTACTGCTGATACAATTTTAGTGATTATTTCAACGAGAATAACTGATGCTATGGCAGAAAATTTGAGAAGGCTAAACAAAAGAGGAATTAAAACAGCATTTTGCTTAGTCACAAATACAGGAAAACCTACTTCGTATGAGCAGAGTAAACTAGCTTTATTGGACAAGTTAAATATTCGTTATTATGTGTTAGGGAAAAATAGTTTCGAAAGCGATCTTCAAGGAGGTGGAGCCTTTGCTGAAGAATCGTAATATATTTTCACTCCCGATGATTTTTATTTATTTTTTATCGTTTATGATTTTGTGGGAATGGTTAAGACCACTGCCTGTTATCACTGATACTGGAAACTTACATGTTTTTGTTTGGTTTACGTTATTTTGCTTCGTTGTCATGTATTTACGTTTAGCGTTTTATATTACAATTCCCTTATTTTTTATTGTGATGATGTATGGGCTTCACTCGATTTTTTACGAAGGACCTTTTGTTAAGGAAGGTCTTTCGACATTAATATTGTTCGGTGAAGATGTTGCTAGAAATATAACTTTCTTACTTGGCAGCCAAATGGATTTACTAACTTATGAATTTCGAAGTTTTTTGCTCTTTTTAGTACTTGCCATTACGAGTTATTTAGTTCACTTTTGGATTTTTCACCTAAAAAAAATATTTTGGTTTTTAGTAATTACGATTGTTTATGTCACTATTATTGATACATTTACGATTTATGATGCTAGTAGTGCGATTATAAGACTTGTTGTTGCGGGCTTTTTCTTAATGACGATCCTTTTTAAAATGAGGTTAGAGGAACGAGAGAAAGTGTCATCTGATGAGTTTAGAGGAAAAGCTTGGACAAATATTTTAACAACGATCATTATTGCGGTCGTTGCAGCTGCTTTTTTCATGCCTAAATACGAACCTTATTGGCCAGATCCACTACCGATGGTGCAAAGCGTCGCGACTGGAGAAGGAGTAGGTGAATCGGCCGTACAAACGATTGGTTATGGTCAAAATGATGAGCGCTTAGGTGGGGGATTTGTCCAAGATGACTCCGTCGTTTTTACAGCGGTCTCAAAACAAAGACACTATTGGCGTGGAGAATCAAAAGAAATATATACTGGTCACGGTTGGGTTTCGTTAGAACCTGAATTAAATAAAACATTTCGATATAGTGATGTTTATGACGAAAGTGTAGCGGTACAATTATATGATCGAAATGTTCCTAAAGAGAAGTTAGAAGCAACAATTACAATGAGAAATGACGCCCGGTTTTGGCATTTCTTTTATCCGGGTGAGCTAATTGAGGTAAACGAAAATCAGATCGAATTTTATTCAGATAGTCAAGGCAGTCCTTTTCAATTTTTAATTGATTATTTGACGGGAAAAGTAGGAACGACGAATGCTGAAGATGAAAGTGCACTATTTTTACAAGAGTATACGTTAACGTACTATCAACCTGAATTTGTGATTGATGATTTACTCGCTAGCTCTGAAAATGATCCAGAACATATTAAAGAAATGTATCTTCAATTACCAAATGTTCCTGATCGAGTTGGACAATTAGCGGAAGAAATTACCGATGAATTTAATACGCGTTACGATAAAGTTAAAGCAATCGAAGGTTATTTTTCCGAAAATGATTTTCTTTATGAGACAGAAGATGTCCCTAGGCCTGAAGAAGGCCAAGATTATGTCGATCAATTTTTGTTTGAAACACGTCGCGGGTATTGTGATAATTACTCAACAGCGATGATTGTTATGCTACGGTCCCTTGATATTCCAGCACGTTGGGTGAAAGGTTTTACCCAGGGTGAATTAATAGAATATATAGCGGAAGGATATCGAGAGTATGAAGTTTCAAACAGCAATGCTCACTCGTGGGTAGAAGTGTATTTCCCTGAAGTCGGTTGGGTTCCTTTTGAACCGACTCAAGGTTTTAGTCACACGTATGATTTTGTGGAAGCGGAAGTGGATACTGAGGATACTTCACTTGATGATGAAGTAGAGCGTGAAGATGAAGCGCCCCTTGAAAGAGAAAACGATCCTGAAAACCCATTCCTACCTTTGGAAGATATGGAAGGTTTGGAGGATAGCGCTAGTTCAGCTGGAGGTCAAAAGAGTAGTCAGGGGTCATTCAATTTCCCGTTTAAATTCGTCTGGGTGATAATAGCAGCGTCTCTTATCGGGTTTTTAATTCATCAAAACCGCAAAAAATTAGTTACATCTCTATTCTTATATGTATTTAAGTTGAAGTCTAACAACAAAAATAATTATATGAAAGTTTACGAGCGACTGTTATGGCTGTTAGCTTATAACGGCTATAAACGAGCAGATGGCGAAACGCTACGTGAATATGCTAGTCGTATTGATCGGGAGTTAGGTTGTACAGAAATGCAGCAATTAACTTTATACTATGAAAAGCTCTATTATGGAAATGGTAAAGAACATTATTTATCGGTGGAAAATAAGGATGCATGGGAAGTTTTAGTAAAGAAGATGAGTTCTTGACCGATTGTGAATCGACTGTTACAATAATTCCGTAATAAATGTCGAACGTTGTAGTATGTGTTCAAAAAGATGTTACCTTCGTATATCCTTAGGAATAAGGCCTAAGAGTCTCTACCGGGTCGCCGTAAATGACCTGACTATGAAGGCAGGAGCTTTATAGAATAAAAAACGAAAATTTTTGCCCTTTTGTGCAAAATGGTGTTTTTTAATAACTAGGATTCTGCCTTTTTAGTTGGAAACTTATAAGATATACCTTTATTAAGGTATGATTACAGTCAATGAAAGTAATAAGCTTGTTGCTTCTGTGTCATACTTTAATAAAAGAGGTATCTTATTATAGTTTTCGATAGATGAGTTACCTTTATGCCAAGGGTGTGCGGCGTAATAAAGCTCATTAAAAGGCGAATGCTAGTTTTTTGTATGTAAAAGGCGGGTAGTTGGTTAGGCTGCGGGCTGCCTGACTGACTTTTACATGTTAGGTGGTGACGGTAAGTTGTCGCAGACGTATAGTATGAAAAAAAGGCGGATGATTTCGTGAATGAGCCTCTGAGGTTCGAAAGAAGGTCACAGCGAAATGAAGGAAATCATACGACTTTTCCATATTAGATGGTGACGGTTACGTCATGAAGGTTTTGTTGTTTAATGAAGGAAGGCTGATTAAAGATGCTTTCGTTTGCCAGTTTTCTTTTTGAAAAAATATGATAAAAGGGTGGAATTAGTAACGATGGAAAATATTAATGAAAAAATCGTCGTATTGGATTTTGGTGGACAATATAATCAATTGATTGCAAGGCGCATCCGTGACCTAGGTGTGTTTAGCGAATTACATCCACATACGATAACCGCTGCAGAAATAAAAGAATTAAACCCGAAAGGAATTATTTTTTCTGGGGGACCGAATAGCGCATATGTCGAGGGAGCTCCTCAATGTGATGAGGCGATTTTTGACCTTGATATACCTATTTTAGGAATTTGCTATGGGATGCAGCTAATGAGTCATCATTTTGGTGGGAAGGTTGAGGCAGCTAATCATCGTGAATATGGAAAAGCTGTGATTACTGTTGAGAATCCATCGAAGCTTTATGATGAATTGCCGACAGAACAATCTGTGTGGATGAGTCACGGTGACCTTGTTGTTACACCCCCAGAAGGCTTTGTTGTTGACGCGACAAACCCGTCTTGCCCGGTAGCGGCGATGAGTGATGTATCTCGTCAATTATACGGAGTACAATTCCACCCGGAAGTGCGTCATTCAGAGTATGGAATTCAACTTTTAGAAAACTTTGTTTATAAAGTTTGTGAATGTGATGGTAATTGGTCGATGGAAAACTTCATCGACATTGAGATGGAGAAGATTAAAGAAACTGTCGGTGACCGTCAAGTTTTATGTGCCTTAAGTGGTGGGGTAGATTCTTCGGTTGTTGCTGTTTTAATTCATAAAGCGATCGGTGACCAACTAACATGTATGTTCATTGATCACGGTTTACTTCGAAAAGGTGAAGCGGAAAGTGTTATGAAAACTTTCTCTGAAGGCTTTAATATGAATGTCATTAAAATTGATGCGCAAGATCGTTTCTTGAGTAAGTTAAAAGGTGTATCCGACCCTGAGCAAAAACGAAAAATAATCGGAAACGAATTTATTTACGTTTTTGAAGAAGAAACTTCTCAACTTGAAGGTATGGACTTTTTAGCACAAGGAACACTGTATACGGATATCGTTGAAAGTGGTACGGCAACTGCACAAACGATTAAGTCTCACCACAATGTTGGTGGTTTACCTGAAGATATGAAATTTAAGTTAATTGAACCTTTAAACACGTTATTTAAAGATGAAGTCCGTAAAGTAGGTACAGAGTTAGGGATCCCTGAGGAAGTCGTGTGGCGTCAACCGTTCCCAGGACCGGGCCTTGGAATTCGTGTTTTAGGTGAAATTACAGATGAAAAATTAGAAATTGTTCGTGAATCTGATGCAATTTTACGTGATGAAATTAAAAAAGCTGGTCTTGATCGTGAGATTTGGCAATATTTCACTGCGCTTCCTGATATGCGTAGTGTTGGTGTTATGGGTGATGCAAGAACGTATGATTATACGGTAGGGATCCGAGCCGTTACGTCGATCGATGGGATGACTTCAGATTGGGCGAGAATTCCTTACGATGTTTTAGAGAAAATCTCTGTTCGAATTGTTAATGAAGTGAAAAATGTAAACAGAGTTGTGTATGATGTTACTTCTAAGCCACCAGCGACGATTGAGTGGGAGTAGTAAATTAGTTAACGTTTAAAAAGTGGTTAACGAACTAGTTAGAAATACAAAGTTAATAATTACCTATACGCAAAGTAGAGGGTAAATGAAGAGAAAGCGAACATTTATTTAATTTTAGTAATTAAATGTTCGCTTTTTCTGTTGACTATGTCGGAATTTGTTGATAAAATAAATTTGTTGCTGAAAGTTTAGTGTGTGGATGTGATCTGCATACGTCAAACTGTTAAAAATTAATTTCATATTTTCGTATATACTCAGGAATATGGCCTGAGCGTTTCTACCGAGCTACCGTAAATGGCTTGACTACGAAGGAAGTACGTTGTTATTAAAAGAGAGAATTTCTTTTGTGACGATGTTAATTTTCTTGTTGTCAAAGCTCTAGGTAGATTTAATCTCCTAGAGCTTTTCTTTATTCTTAGAGGAATAAAGAGTTTGCTAGCTTAATATAGTTGGCAGTTATTCAGTTATGCTTTTTGGGAAGTGTAGCAAAATTAAATTAACCTTTTTAAGGAGGAACTTTTGTAATGGATCGTTATTTTGGTTTTAAAGAACATGGAACATCATATCGTCAAGAAGCGGTAGCTGGTTTAACGACATTCTTATCAATGGCTTATATTTTATTCGTTAACCCATATCTTTTGAGTCAAGCTGGTATGGACAGTGGAGCGGTATTTACAGCAACGGCATTAGCGGCAGCTATTGGAACGTTAATTATGGGGGTAGTTGCTAAGTATCCAATTGCCTTAGCGCCTGGAATGGGACTTAATGCATTTTTTACTTTTGGTGTAGTTTTAGGTATGGGGATAGATTGGGAAGTTGCATTATTCGGTGTGTTCTTATCTGGTATTATTTTTATCATAATTACAATTACTAAAATTCGTGAGACAATTATTAATGCAATTCCAAGCGAGTTAAAATATGCAGCAGCAGCGGGGATTGGGTTGTTTATCGCTTTTATTGGTTTGAAGAATGCGGAGATTATCGTTCCTGATGTGGCGACCTTAGTAACGTTAGGGCATCTTACATCTGGTGGACCATTATTAGCAGTGTTTGGTATTTTCGTAACAGTTATTTTTATGGTTAGAGGTTTTAAAGGTGGAATTTTTTACGGAATGGTTATCACGGCAATTGTTGGGGTACTCACCGGAGTTGCACCAAGGCCTGATGGTATTGTTGGGGCTATTCCAAGTTTAGAGCCAACTTTTATGGCGGCATTTTCAATTGACTTTTCAGAAGTTTTTACTGTGAGTTTACTAGTAGTTGTATTGACATTCTTGTTCGTTGATTTCTTTGATACTGCTGGAACGTTGTATGCAGTTGCTAACCAAGCTGGTTATGTTAAAGATAACAAGTTGCCACGTGCAGATAAAGCGTTGTTAGCTGACTCTTCTGCTACATCAATTGGTGCTCTTTTAGGGACATCAACTACGACAGCTTATGTTGAGTCTTCATCTGGAGTTGCAGCAGGTGGTCGAACTGGATTTACATCGGTATCTACGGCATTTCTGTTTTTAATAGCGTTATTCTTCTCGCCGCTATTAGTAATTTTTACAGAAACTCCAGCGGTTACAGCGCCAGCGCTTATTATTGTAGGTGTTCTTATTGCTTCTGCATTGTCGAAGATAGATTGGAAGAAATTCGAAATAGCGGTTCCTGCTTTCATAACTATACTTACAATGCCTTTAACGTTTAGTATTGCACATGGTATTGCGATGGGCTTTATTCTTTACCCGGTGACAATGTTAGCGAAAGGTCGAGGTAAAGAAGTACATCCGATCATGTACGGATTGTTCTTCGTCTTCTTAGCTTACTTTATCTTCTTATAAGATATGAAGAGAAGATATTCTAGCCGATTGCTGTGGATTGAACCGAGGATTTTTGAAAAAGTTCATTTTGAAGAAAAGTAATATTTATAGTTTGGTTAAGAATATAGATTAGTTTAAAGGGCGGATCACTTTATGTGATCTGTCTTTTTGTTTATATACTCTAATGAATTTCATAGGGCTCAATTAAGGTAATTATGAAATTCACTCAATCAGAGACTTATATGAAAAAGAGTTGGGCGGTTGATGTGTGACATGATGTGATTGAGGTCAGTAGCTTTGTTGACGGAATGGCCGTCATGAGCGTTTTGTATTTCAGAGGTGGAATAAATAGCATATTTATTAGTCATTAATTGTTGATTTATGTCAGGGGAATTGTTATAGTTAATTTTGTCGACAGGAGACGTAAAGCAATTTGATAAACTTTTTGTTTAATACTGTTGACTTGATAGTTATAAAATGTTATATTATTTAAGTCGCTGATTTGCGATGGGTAGTCAAATAAAGAGAAATAAAAAAGTTGTTGACGTGAGAGTTTTGCAGTGGTATAATAAAATTCTTGTTGTTAAAAACAGCGCAGAGGGGATTTAAAAGCTAGAAGATCGAGGAGCCAAATGAGGTGATCGTCAGAGTGTGCTTAAGCGTACATGAGGGTGATTAATGAATGAAGGTGACGAAGAATTTTGAAGCTTATAAATTACCTGATCGTCCTTTGAAAACTGAACACACAGCCAAGCGAATTAAGAAAGGTGGAAGGCAGCACTTAATAGTGAGGTCTGAAACTTTAAAAAGAGATATAAAAATCTCGTCAATGTTTTATTTTGAGCTTTATCAAACACTTTTATGGAGAGTTTGATCCTGGCTCAGGACGAACGCTGGCGGCGTGCCTAATACATGCAAG
>NZ_MLQQ01000004.1 GCF_001865995.1 Anaerobacillus arseniciselenatis
TAAAGTTTAGTGGCGATAGCGAAGAGGTCACACTCGTTCCCATGCCGAACACGATCGTTAAGCTCTTCAGCGCCGATGGTAGTTAGGGGTTTCCCCTTGTGAGAGTAGGACGTTGCTAAACTTTATTTCTGGGGCCTTAGCTCAGCTGGGAGAGCGCCTGCCTTGCACGCAGGAGGTCAGCGGTTCGATCCCGCTAGGCTCCACCATTTAATCTTCTATAGCAATTTATTATGGCGGCGTAGCTCAGCTGGCTAGAGCGTACGGTTCATACCCGTGAGGTCGGGGGTTCGATCCCCTCTGCCGCTACCATGTTTTTTCGCGTAGCGAAAATAACTTACCAATTTAATTTAACATATATGATACGGAGGAATACCCAAGTCCGGCTGAAGGGATCGGTCTTGAAAACCGACAGGCGGGTTAAACCGCGCGGGGGTTCGAATCCCTCTTCCTCCGCCATATTATATGGACCCGTGGTGTAGTGGTTAACATGCCTGCCTGTCACGCAGGAGATCGCCGGTTCGACCCCGGTCGGGTCCGCCATTTTTATTTTAAAAACTAATTTGATATTGTGGAGGGGTAGCGAAGTGGCTAAACGCGGCGGACTGTAAATCCGCTCCCTCCGGGTTCGGCGGTTCGAATCCGTCCCCCTCCACCACTTTATATTTGTTTGCCTTTAGGGGCATAGTTTAACGGTAGAACAGAGGTCTCCAAAACCTCCAGTGTGGGTTCGATTCCTACTGCCCCTGCCATTAAATCACTATGTGGCGATTGTGGCGAAGTGGTTAACGCACCGGATTGTGGCTCCGGCATTCGTGGGTTCGATTCCCATCAGTCGCCCCATTTCTTTACTTAAATATGATTATTGGGCTATCGCCAAGCGGTAAGGCAACGGACTTTGACTCCGTCATGCGTAGGTTCGAATCCTGCTAGCCCAGCCATTATGCGGGAGTAGTTCAGTGGTAGAACACCACCTTGCCAAGGTGGGGGTCGCGAGTTCGAATCTCGTCTTCCGCTCCATTAATTTTTAAAAATTAAAATTTTATATTGAGCATAAAACTTGGCGGCATAGCCAAGTGGTAAGGCACGGGTCTGCAAAACCTTTACCCCCGGTTCGAATCCGGGTGCCGCCTCCAAGTGCTCATATAAGTCTTTCGTAATGCCGGGGTGGTGGAATTGGCAGACACACAGGACTTAAAATCCTGCGGTAGGTGACTATCGTGCCGGTTCAGGTCCGGCCCTCGGTACCAAATCAATTATATGAATATGCTTCACTGCAGATTTGCAAAGAGCAAGCTTGTGGCGCAGGAGCATAGTTTATATATAAGTATATATTGTTTTCAAAGTACGAAAAGTATATTTTTACAATAAATGCGCCCTTAGCTCAGCTGGATAGAGTGTTTGACTACGAATCAAAAGGTCGGGAGTTCGAATCTCTCAGGGCGCGCCATGATCGGGAAGTGGCTCAGCTTGGTAGAGCACCTGGTTTGGGACCAGGGGGTCGCAGGTTCAAATCCTGTCTTCCCGACCATCATTATAATCAAATGCGGGTGTAGTTTAGTGGTAAAACAAGAGCCTTCCAAGCTCTGGTCGTGAGTTCGATTCTCATCACCCGCTCCAATTTTTTAAAAGCAGACAAGTTGTATTGTCTGGGCCTATAGCTCAGCTGGTTAGAGCGCACGCCTGATAAGCGTGAGGTCGGTGGTTCGAGTCCACTTAGGCCCACCATTTTTATATTTTATTCCACAGTAGCTCAGTGGTAGAGCAATCGGCTGTTAACCGATCGGTCGTAGGTTCGAGTCCTACCTGTGGAGCCATATGGAGAAGTACCCAAGTGGCTGAAGGGGCGCCCCTGCTAAGGGTGTAGGTCGCGCGAGCGGCGCGAGGGTTCAAATCCCTCCTTCTCCGCCAGGAACTTTCTAATAGCTGGCCCGTTGGTCAAGTGGTTAAGACACCGCCCTTTCACGGCGGTAACACGGGTTCGAATCCCGTACGGGTCACCAACAAACACTATTTTCATAGAATCAAATCATCAATACTTCGGAGGATTAGCTCAGCTGGGAGAGCACCTGCCTTACAAGCAGGGGGTCGGCGGTTCGAACCCGTCATCCTCCACCATAAACTCCTTTTGAACTATATCATTAAGTTTTTGCTATAGCTAAGAAACTTAATGAAGGCGAAGAAACATTTTGCCGGCCTAGCTCAATTGGTAGAGCAACTGACTTGTAATCAGTAGGTTGGGGGTTCAAGTCCTCTGGCCGGCACTCTTACTATTGTACGAAGGTACAATTTTTCTTTTTTTAGGAGCCATTAGCTCAGTTGGTAGAGCATCTGACTTTTAATCAGAGGGTCGAAGGTTCGAATCCTTCATGGCTCACCATTATTTTGCATCGCAAAATAACTTTTCATATGCGGGTGTGGCGGAATTGGCAGACGCGCTAGACTTAGGATCTAGTGTCTTTGACGTGGGGGTTCGAGTCCCTTCACCCGCATTTTAAGCTAGGATAGCTATTAGCTATCCTAGCTTTTTTCTATATTTAGAGAATAAAAGTACATTATTGAACTTGTGCGGATTATCTCCTCTTCTTGTCCAATCATTTTTATAGTTATCTAATATAATGAAGTAACTCTTTTAAGGGGGATACTGATGTGACGGTTGATAGGGTTATTCAAACTGGTTTAAATAACTTAGGTAAGCCTTATTTGTTTAATGCGTTACCTTTTCAAAACACAGTATTTGATTGTAGTTCATTTATCCAATATATATTTTATGTTAATGGCATTACTCTTCCACGCAATTCCCGGCAGCAGTTTAGAGTTGGGAAAAAAGTCGGCTTGAACAATATTCAAAAGGGTGATTTATTATTCTTTACGACAATAAAAAGAACAAAACGGAAAGGTATTGAAAAGATTGGCCACATAGCAATATATTTAGGAAACAATAAATTATTACACACTTTTCGACAAGGAAAAAAAGTGAAAATTACTCAATTAAGTGGTTATTGGAAAAAAAGATTAGTAGGAGCTAAGAGGATTTTTTAATTATGAAGGGGCTGTCCTAAAAGTGGTTGACACTTTTTTTCGGGTAGTCTCTTTTCTTATGTTTGCAATATGATTTTAACCTTTAGAACTCTGATTAAAAGTTTCATTATGAGTACATATATACTCATATTAAAATTTATAAGCTAAGGAAGTAGGTAAGTCACCGTCATCTGCGATCGGTGAAGTCGTAAGGACAGCTGAAATTATTTGTTATACTACCGAAGAAGGGGTAAGAATTCATGGCGAATAATGTAGAGAATTCTAATGTTTGTTGTGATACTATATATATAGAAAATTTTGGTTGTTAAAGGATGGTTTTATGGCCGTTTTGCTTTTAATTTTGCAAAATATTATTGTTCCCGTTTTTGTCCTTATTTTTGCTGGAATATTGCTTCACCGCAAGTTTAAGCTAGATTTAAATTCATTATCAAAAATTACCTTTTATTATTTAATTCCGGCAGTTATTTTCGTAAAGATTTATCAAAGTGATATATCTATAGATTTAGTATCTAGTATTCTTTATTTTTTACTATTACAAGCTGCATCATTACTCATCGTAACGAGTTTAATTGCGAGAATTTTTCGTTTTGAGAAAAAGCTCGTTGCAAGTTTTAAAAATAGTGTTCTTCTTAATAATCAAGGAAACTATGGATTGCCAGTTAATGCCCTCGTCTTTCGTAATGATCCGTTTGCAATGTCGATTCAAATTATTATTATGACGTTTCAAAATTTACTGACGTTTACATACGGGATTTTTAATGTACAAAAAGGGGAAAAAAATAAAGGGATCTTAAAGCAGCTCACTGGCTTTTTAAAAACACCCGTTCTTCACGCCTTAATGCTAGCGCTCATTATCAAATCTTTAAATATAACGATCCCTGATATGATTTGGATTCCCCTAGAACAAGCATCTGACGGATTTTTAGCGATCGCGCTTCTGACACTAGGTGCTCAAGTCGCTTATTTAAAAATTAACTCGTACATTCTGCCAATAATCGTAAGTTCGTTCACTCGTTTAGTTGTTTCACCGGTCATTGCTTTTGTCCTTATTTTGTTACTCGGCATTGAAGGTATCACTGCACAAACGTTATTTATTGCTAGTTCTTTTCCGACTTCAAGAAATAGTGCGGCGATAGCACTTGAATATAATTATCACCCTGAATTTGCTGCACAAATTGTATTAGTGACGACGGTATTAAGTATTTTTACGGTGACAGGAACTGTGTATTTAGCGAATGTTCTATTTTAAAGATCTAAATAAACGAAACTTTCTCGAAACGGTAACGTCTAATAAAAAAAAGGGGGTTACATTGTGCAAAAAAAATATATTGCGCTAATTAGTTTATTTAGTCTTTTATTATTTTTTACAGGCTGTGGTCAAAATGCATCAGAAAATAAACTTGTTTTTTCTAACGAAGATGTAGACGAAAACGTTGTTAATCATTCTAATCAATTCGGTTTTCAATTATTGAAACAATTAAAAGAAGAAGACGCTGGTGAAAATATTTTCATTTCACCACTAAGCATTTCAATTGCCTTAGCGATGACGGTAAACGGTGCTGAGGGTGAGACGAAACAAGCGATGTTAGAGGCACTTCAGCAACAAGATGTAACTGTTGCAGACATGAATGCATCATTTCAAGCGTTAATGAATATTATTCAATACTCAGATCCTTCTGTAGAACTATCGATCGCAAATTCATTGTGGGCGAGGGAGGATAAAAGCTTTTTTGAACAATTTATAACTGCAAACGAAACGTATTACGATGCGATGGTAACATCATTAGATTTTCAAGATCCAAGCGCTTCAAAAATAATCAACGATTGGGTAAAAGATGAAACGAGAGGCAAAATTGAAGATATTGTTGATGAACAAATCGATCCACGTACGGTGTTATTTTTAATTAATGCGATTTATTTTCAAGGAGATTGGACAGAGCCATTTGATGAAAATCGTACGATTGAAAAACCATTTTATAACGCAAACGGAACTGAAAACGACGTTGCGATGATGAGAAACGATGGGGAATTTGAGTATTTTGAAAATGACTTATTCCAAGCGATCCGTCTTCCATATGGTGAGGGACAGATGGTGATGGATGTATATTTACCGCATGAAGATGTACCTTCATTTTTAGAGCAACTATCGGATGACCAGTGGCAAGAGTGGGCAGGTAGCTTTCAAGCTAAGCAAGGTTATTTAGAAATGCCACGCTTTACGCTTGAGTACGAAAAAAGTCTTGTTGATGTACTAAAAACGTTAGGGATGGAAATTGCTTTTGATGAGAATATGGCCAACTTTGGTAACATGGCCGAAATTCCACCGAACCTTTATATTAGTGAAGTCCTTCATAAATCTTTTATTGAAGTGAGTGAAAAAGGAACAGAAGCGGCGGCTGCTACCTCTGTCGAAGTTAGTGAAGAGTCAGCTCCAATGTATGATTTTCAAATGGAAGTGAACCGACCTTTTGTTTACGCTATTCATGATACGAAAACAGAAGCCGTCATGTTTATCGGTACGGTTGAAGATAGTCTTAAATTCGAATAGAAAGAGCATGCATAGGGGGAAACATGAATTTTAAAAGACTAACAACTTGTATTGTTATCGCCGTTTTGTTGTACGTTGGTAATTTGGTTTATTATCAAACGCAGCAAATCGACGGTCCATTTTTTTTAAGTCATTATTATGATGTCGAGTTTCGCGAAGATCGAAATCCAACGGTTGAATTATATTATGTGACAAATAAACAGCACGAACTTGGCCATATCGATATCCCTGGGGTAGACAGGGCGTATGTAATTTATGATCATTTTTACCAACAGTTTCCTCATTTTCAAATTAAAAAAGCTGTTGTTGAAATTCAAGGCCAGTATGTAGCAGACTCGCTTTCCATTAAGGAAATCGATGTCCAATTTTTTAACGAAGACTTAAAGAAATATTCGATTGGAGAAATGATTCTTCGCCCTCCGAGTGATATAGGCTCTGAACAAACAATTGCTCATTTAGCATCAGGGGGAAGTAGTGATCATACGAGTTTTTCTGCTTTTGAAATCAATGAGCAGATGGAGCTCGTCGGTTATGAATATGCTTTTGAAAATAAGCTAAGTGATGAGCTAGAACTATTTTTAGATTATGAAAATGAAGAGTTACGAGATTTTAAAGAAAAAATCCAAACAAAAGAATACGATGAAGAGTTTGATTATATGCAAAGGAATATGTGGACAATAAGTGGGCTTAAAATGAATGAAGTGACGTTTCCGATTACCGTTAAAAAAAATGATCATATAAAAGTAAATAGTGCTTTTCGATTTGATGAAGATTCTCGAAATGAAAACAAATTTTATCGATTTGATGTAAGACTATTATTTGAAACGGAAGAAGGCTCGAAATTGGTTGCTCGAAATTACATGAATTATCAACCGCACTTCACTAGTAGTGAGATTAAAAATCTTGCTACGAAAGTAGGTGAACGTGATGAGTAAGGGGTACCGGTTAATTTTTTGGGGACTTTTGTTTATTTTAATAGATATTCGAATTGAAATTTTTGATATTTTACCAGACTTTCTCGGATATACGATGATCGCGAGTGGCCTAGGATACCTAAGTGCAAGTGAAACTTTGTTTGAAAAAGCTCGTCCTTTTGCTTTTTTACTAGTCTTTATCTCACTACCAGACTTCATAGGTTATTGGGAGTTTAGTTATACTGATGGAACTATTACCGTTTTCCCGTTAGTTTATCATCTCGTCGTTGTCATTCTACACTTATTTTTAATTTATTTTGTGATGGAGGCAACGTATCGACTTGCTAAAGAGAGCGGTGACGAATGTTGGGCACAAGCTACACGGGTGCGGTGGAATTATTATGCGATTATCCACCTACTATATTTAGCTATGAGCAGTTTTTCGTTAAATACTACTTTGGATGCTTTTCAGTTATTGTATATAATTTTTGCCATTACTATCGTCATTATTGAAATCGTTTTGATAGTCTTTATGAAAAAAACTGAAGGAAAACAGAGGCTTGGGTAAATGTTGAGTGAAAAGAGTGAATTATCCATGTTGTGATAGTAATTTTAAAAATAATTATGTAATTATGGAAAAAATATGAAACTTAAGGGTGTAACAGACGTATGTATAATCGATGTCAAAAATATTGGAGGACAAAATGATTAAACAATTAAAAGTTTTACTTGCAGCAGTTGCGATGCTTTTTGTTTTAGCTGCTTGTAATAGTGAAAGTGCTTCAAATTTAACAGAAGCAGAAGATGTACTTAAACAATCACTTGAGGCCATGGAAGAACTCAATAGTTATTCCATGAAGATGGAAAGTGAACAAACGATGAACATGAATGGTGAGGAAGAAATTACGATGTTCATGACAATCGATGCAGATATGATGGTAGATCCAATGGCGTTTTATCAAAATCTTTCAATGGAAAGCGATATTCCGATGATGGGTGCTTTTGAAACAGAGATGTATTTAGTTGATGACACGATTTATGTATTTGAACCGATGATGGATGAGTGGATGGAGTTACCGATGGAAATGGCCGAGGAATTAGGTGGACTTGCAGAGATGCAACTAAGTCCAGACCAACAATTAGCAATGCTACGTAACTTTGTCGATGATATCGAGATGACGGAAAATAATAATGAATACATTTTAAAGCTTGCTGGTGAGGGCACTGACTTTATGGAAATTGCTCAGGTTTTTGGTGGGGTCGGAACGGAAGGTTTTGACGAAATGTTAGAGATGTTCTCTCAGTTAGATTTAAATTTTGTAGAGTACGAGATTTTTATCGATAAAGAAACACTTTACCAAACGAAGCTGAACATGACGATGGATATGACAATGGGCATGGATGGGGAGACGGTTCGTACCGTCCAGTTGATGAATGCAACGATTACTGGATATAACGAGATTGAGGAAATCGTATTGCCAGAAGGGTTATAGAATAGTCAATCGTCTGAAAAACTAGACTTAGGAATCTAATGTTTAAATAGTGATCACTGTAGATATTTAAAGGCGGGGGGAGTGGCTCCCACGCCTTTTTTTGTTTAATGTGCCTCCTGTGATTTAGTAGTACTTATTATGTATGATGAGTTTTTGAAGAGTTGTATGTATGGGGAAAGGCGCAATAAGGTTTGTTGCCGAACATGGAGAGTGTGCGTAGTATGGGGCTGCTTCGTATTATGGGGGGAGTGTGCAACATCGTGTTTCTTCGTATTAAGGGGGGAGTGTGCGATTGCAATATAAAAGAGAGAGCAAAATGCTCACTTTAAGCTTTCGATTACTCTTCTCTGGTTTTGAGCTCAGATGAGTAATCATTCGAATGTTTTTTTCGCATTAACAGATTATCTTTAGAAGGTGTGGATGATTTGACGGTTACAGATAAAGGGTACGTAAGGATTTTTCGCGTGACCTAACCGAGTTTCACATCAACTAAAAGGGAACGCAAGAAGATCTCGCGTGCCCGGACAAAGCGTCACATCACCCAAAAGGTAACGCGAGACCTTCTCGCGTGCCCGGACAAAGCGTCACATCACCCAAAAGGTAACGCGAGACCTTCTCGCGTGCCCGAACGAAGCGTCACATCACCCAAAAGGTAACGCGAGACCTTCTCGCGTGCCCGAACAAAGCGTCACATCACCCAAAAGGTAACGCGAGACCTTCTCGCGTGCCCGAACAAAGCGTCACATCACCCAAAAGGTAACGCGAGACCTTCTCGCGTGCCCGAACAAAGCGTCACACCACCCAAAAGGT
>NZ_MLQQ01000005.1 GCF_001865995.1 Anaerobacillus arseniciselenatis
CAGTGTGGCCGATCACCCTCTCAGGTCGGCTACGCATCGTCGCCTTGGTAAGCCGTTACCTTACCAACTAGCTAATGCGCCGCGGGCCCATCCCGTAGTGTTAGGTAAACCCAACTTTTACTTTAGAACCATGAAGTTCCAAAGATTATCCGGTATTAGCTTCGGTTTCCCGAAGTTATCCCAGTCTACAGGGCAGGTTGCCCACGTGTTACTCACCCGTCCGCCGCTAAGTTTTAAAAGCAAGCTTTTAAAACTCCGCTCGACTTGCATGTATTAGGCACGCCGCCAGCGTTCGTCCTGAGCCAGGATCAAACTCTCCATAAAAGTGTTTGATATAGCTCAAAAAAAATAAAAATTCATTGACGAGATATTACTATCTCTTTAATTCGCTTGGCTGTGTGTTCAGTTTTCAAAGGACGATCAGGTAATTTAAAAGCTTCCATCGTTCACCTTATTTGGTTCCTCGACCTTTTTGCTTCTAAATTCCCTCGTTGTTTTTTGCAACAAGAACTTTATTATATCAGAATAACTTTCTCGCGTCAACAACATTTTTTTAAATTATTTTGTCACCATTTAAGCGACTTGATCAGTATAACATCTTTAAAATAAATAAGTCAACACTTTTATTTTAAGATGGTGGGCCTAAGTGGACTCGAACCACCGACCTCACGCTTATCAGGCGTGCGCTCTAACCAGCTGAGCTATAGGCCCATATAATATTGCTTGTCCAACAATAAACTTGGAGCGGGTGATGAGAATCGAACTCACGACCAGAGCTTGGAAGGCTCTTGTTTTACCACTAAACTACACCCGCATTTAATTACAACAATGGTCGGGAAGACAGGATTTGAACCTGCGACCCCCTGGTCCCAAACCAGGTGCTCTACCAAGCTGAGCCACTTCCCGATATAGTAATGAAATTAAGAGCGCGCCCTGAGAGATTCGAACTCCCGACCTTTTGATTCGTAGTCAAACACTCTATCCAGCTGAGCTAAGGGCGCATGTTGTATCTTGGTGCGGCCGAGAGGACTCGAACCTCCACGGGGTAACCCCCACTAGCCCCTCAAGCTAGCGCGTCTGCCATTCCGCCACGACCGCATTATATAAACAGTAGACAATGAAGACCTCAAAAAACTTTTGAAAATAAAAAATGGTGCGGGTGAAGGGACTCGAACCCCCACGTCAAAGACACTAGATCCTAAGTCTAGCGCGTCTGCCAATTCCGCCACACCCGCATTTTTTATTGTATATATGGCGGACCCGACCGGGGTCGAACCGGCGATCTCCTGCGTGACAGGCAGGCATGTTAACCACTACACCACGGGTCCGCATATTTAATGGTGGAGGATGACGGGATCGAACCGCCGACCCCCTGCTTGTAAGGCAGGTGCTCTCCCAGCTGAGCTAATCCTCCATTTTACACTTATGAGTATTGCGTCACTTTCTTTTCAAATCTACTTAATGAAAATTTAAGTGGTGACCCGTACGGGATTCGAACCCGTGTTACCGCCGTGAAAGGGCGGTGTCTTAACCACTTGACCAACGGGCCAAAATAAATGGCGGAGAAGGAGGGATTTGAACCCTCGCGCCGCTTACACGACCTATACCCTTAGCAGGGGCACCTCTTCAGCCACTTGAGTACTTCTCCAAAATTGGCTCCACAGGTAGGACTCGAACCTACGACCGATCGGTTAACAGCCGATTGCTCTACCACTGAGCTACTGTGGAATATTCTGTTTCGACTTAGATAAGTCTAACTTGTTTTATTAATTTTGTCAATAAGTTTTTCAGCCTCGAAATTTAGCAACATTGTGCTCAACTCGTTTTGGCGACTTTTATAATTTAACACATCCATTTTTCAGAGTCAACTTTTTTTGAGAGTTTTCACTTTCCTTATTTTCCCTTTACACTTACCACAAACATATCTGTTCGTATCAATAGCTCTTTTCCTATTAAACTGTGTACCACACGAAGTACAACTATATACATGTAATGTTTTACTTTCTCGCCTTTGGCCCGGAATAACATCACAGTATTTCGTGCCACCTACTTTGGCCAATAGTTGTTGAAAGTCTTTATCTATATGACGATACCCACGTTTTTGAATATGAAGATGGTAATGACATAATTCATGCTTAACAATGCCGACCAAAGCATCAACACCGTGATAGTGTAATTGCTTGGGGTTAATCTCTATATCATGAGAGCCCAGCAAGTACCTCCCCCCAGTAGTTCTTAGCCTGCCATTAAATTTAGCATTATGTTTAAAGGGTAAGTTAAAGAAGTTTAACGAAATTTCTTCAACTAGTTTTTGTAATTCGTGATCCTTCATAAAAATAGATCTCCTTATTTTTGCTTTCAATTATTGAATTTACATTATGCAATATCAGTACCTCTATCAGAACCTCTTAGCTATACAGTGTATTACTAACCAAAATACTTTTTCTCTTTAACTTGTAAAGCATAACCAATAACTTATAAAAAACGTTCAACAATGACAACCATTCCTTCATATACTAATCATACTAACACAATTATATTTTTCTATAAAAGCTAAAACACTCTACTTAACTAACCCTAACATCTCGAACATTTAACCTCAAAAATCCGAAACAAATTCCAAAAATCAAAAACAATAACCGAAGCGTTGGATTATTAATTAAAAAATCAAACCATACCAAAGAAGAAAGGGGGACTTCCGATGCCTGACTGGCTGCAAAAACAACTTAAAAATGCTTTTCGCGAGAAAAACCTACACCAAATTCGTCTTTTAAATCAATGCTGGTACTACTATTATCGGAGGTATGAACCAGAAGAGGTTTCAAAAAAACGAACAAAATAAATACACACAAAATTGCTTTATAACTAAAGCGCCCGTGACTATACATCACAAAGTGAAGTCACGGGCAATTACAACCAATTAACGTTATGATAATTGCTTTTCTGGTTGAAGCATGGTTAAAGCAATTCGCTGCTTTTTAATATCAACGGAATCTACCCAAACTGTTACAACATCTCCCACTGAAACGACTTCCATCGGATGTTTAACAAAACGATTTGTTAGTTTCGAAATATGGACAAGTCCGTCTTGCTTAACCCCGATATCGACAAATGCCCCAAAGTCGACAACATTACGGATTGTCCCTTGAAGTTCCATTCCAGTTTGTAAATCTTCTAACTGTAATACATCTTTTTTCAGTAATGGCGTTGCCACTTCATCACGCGGGTCACGTCTAGGACGGATAAGGGCGTCAATAATATCTTGCAATGTCGGCACCCCGATTCCTAACTCCTCGGCCATTTCCCGTACATTCAATTGTTTTAGCTTTTCACTTAACTCATCTGAACCGATCTGTTCTGTAGATGCTCCTACTTCCTTTAATATCTTTTTCGTTTCTTTGTAGCTTTCAGGGTGAATTCCAGTTTGGTCTAATGGTTCAGCACCATCTATTACTCTTAAGAAACCGATACATTGCTCATACGTTTTTGCACCTAAGCGTGGAATTTTCTTTAGTTGCGATCGATTTGAAAACTTCCCTTCCTCTTCACGTTTCTTCACTATATTATTAGCAACCGTCTTAGATAATCCTGAAACATATTGTAAAAGCGAACTTGACGCCGTATTTACATTCACACCTACTTGGTTTACAACAGTCTCAACGACAAATGTTAATTGATCATTCAGTTTCGATTGAGTCACATCATGTTGGTATTGCCCTACCCCTACCGATTTCGGATCAATCTTCACTAATTCTGCCAAAGGATCTTGTAACCTTCTTGCAATCGAAATTGCACTGCGCTCTTCAACTTGTAAGTCAGGGAATTCTTCTCTCCCTAATGGCGAAGCAGAATATACACTCGCTCCCGCTTCATTAACAATTAAGTAATAAACTTCTTTTTCTACTTCTTTAATTACATTCGCTATGAATTGTTCTGTTTCCCTTGATGCCGTGCCATTTCCGACCGCTACTACTTCAATGTCAAATTTCTTAATTAATTCAAGGACGGCCTGCTTCCCTTTTTCAATTTCATTTTTCGGTGGAGTAGGATAAATCACGGCTATGTGAAGAACTTTCCCTGTTTCATCTACGACCGCTAACTTACAACCTGTTCGATAAGCAGGGTCTACTCCTAATACTACTCTTCCTTTTAAAGGCGGTTGTAACAATAAATTTCGTAGGTTTTCTGAAAAAATATGTATTGCTTGGTCCTCTGCTTTTTCCGATAGTTCCTTACGAATTTCACGTTCAATCGAAGGTTCAATTAGCCGTTTATAACTGTCACCCACTGCCTCTTCAATATGAGAAGTTACCGGTGAACTTGACTGTTTAATATACTTTCTGCCAATAAGACTAATAATTTTGTCTAATGGAGGTAACAGAGAAACTTTTATTACCCCTTCTTTTTCTCCACGATTAAGCGCTAAAATTCGATGAGGAACGATCTTTCCAACGTGTTCTTCATATTCGTAATACATTTCAAAGACGCCTTTTTCATCTTTTTCTTTATCTTTAACTGAAGATGAGAGCCTACCTTCTTTAAACGTCATATGACGAACTTTTTGGCGAATTTCAGGGTCATCAGAAATCCATTCTGCAATTATATCTTTCGCACCTGAAAGCGCATCTTCAACTGAATTTACTTCTTTTTCTTCGGAGATATATTCACTAGCTACTTTCTCAACATCCCCCTCACTCGGAAATGAGATCAACCATTGCGCTAAAGGCTCTAGCCCTTTTTCCTTAGCTACAGTAGCACGAGTTCGGCGCTTTTGTTTATACGGCCGGTATAAATCTTCCACTTCTTGAAGCTTTGTTGCTTTTAAAATTTTGCCGTGAAGTTCTTCTGTTAGCTTATCTTGCTCTTGTATAAGACGAACAACTTCTTCTTTTCTCGTTTCTAAATTGTTTATGTATGTCCATCTGTCGACGATCGTTCTAATTTGCACTTCATCGAGAGAGCCCGTTAACTCTTTTCGGTACCTCGCAATGAACGGAACCGTATTTCCTTCTTCAATTAATGAAACAACATTTTGAATAACTTTACTCGAAAAAGATGTTTCTTTACTAAGTAGCTGTAACATACTTTGTCTTTTCTCTTCCATTTAACAAACACCATCTTCCTTCAATATCTATGAAAAGTGTAAACACAACTATAAGAATTAAAACCCCTTTAGGTACGACACTTTCCCTTATAAAACTTTAAGCACGGTATCTATTTTATAGTTTCTTACAGTAAAAATAAAGACGACTTACTAATAAGCCGTCTTACATACAAAACCATGGTGACGATTTACTCGTCTCAATCTAATATGGAAAAGGCGGATGATTTCCTTCTCTTCGCGGTGAAGCTACTGACCTCAATCACATCATGTCACGCTTCTTAGCATAGGCATCGTGAGGCTTTGCGACGAGTACACGCAGGAGCAACTTCTGGCGAATCTCAGAAGCTCGTTCACGAAATCATCCACATTTTTTCATACAAAACCGTCAAGACAATGCATTAGCACATCTTTGTTTGAGTATTTCTAATCTAAAATATCTCCGACCAAAAAGGTGATATCGTCTTCTTTTAGCGTTGCTCTTTCTTTCACAAAGTCAATTACACGTGAAACCGGAACTTCTTTAGCAATTACATCATGCAATGAGGTAGGTAATTCAATACCATCAGTAAAAAGAACAAACCTCATTCCCTTATCATAGGGAATGCACTGGGTAGTAAATGATGATTTCCTCCCGCAAAGAAAACCTCGCTTCGGTATCGTCCTAGTCAAAATGCCGTTAGTTGTATAAAAAATACAATTAATATTCCCCGTATTACTATAAATAATTTCTTTATTAATAAAATCAACTTTTACAATCGACAGCACGACGCCTCGTTTATTTAGTAACAATTCATTACAGCGATCCATTAAAAAAACAAGTGGCTCATGATGATTTTCTCTAATATATGAAATCACTAATTGTGAAGCATTATGCGCTAATTGACCACTACCGAGACCATCCGAAATTGCACAAATAAAGTATTCATCTGTTTCAATACAAAAAAAGGCATCTCCACACCAAGCATTATTGTTTTTTGCTTCTTGAAAGGAAGCAATTTCTACATAATTATATAGTTTTGATTCAATCATATCATAAACACTCCGAAGACTTTACCGGTAACGATTCTTTTAGTTTTTCTAAAGCTTTTCTTTGTAAGCGTGAGACGTGCATTTGCGAAATCCCCAGTTTTTCACCGGTTTCCTTTTGGCTTAGCTCTTCATAGAAAGTACAATATAAGATTTGTTTTTCCCTGTCTGTTAATACCGAAAATGCTTTTTCAATTAACAGTTGCTGATCTGTCTTTTCATACCCCGTGTCAGTGGCGCCAACTAAATCTAATAATGTTACCGCTCCACCTTCTTGATCAGCTTCAATTGAACGATCTACAGATAGAGCCTGATAGCTTTTCGACATCTCCATCGTCTCTAACACTTCTTCTTCAGACACACCCAAAAAACTTGCAATCTCAGCTACTTTTGGGGAGCGTTGTAATTCCGTCGTTAATTTCTCTACAGCATTTTTAATTTTAGGTCCAAGTTCTTTTATTCTCCTCGGAACATGAACACTCCACGTTTTATCTCGTAAATATCTTTTTATTTCTCCGATAATTGTCGGCACTGCATAAGATTCAAAACTTCTCCCAAATGTCGGATCAAACCTTCTTAATGCCGCTAAAAGCCCAATCATTCCTACTTGGATTAAATCATCATCATACTCTCTACCTTTGGAAAACTTTTTAGCTAACGTATGGACTAAACCTTCGTATTTTTTTACAAGTTGCGTTTGAACCTCTTCCGATTTCGTTTGTTGAAATTCAATAATTAAATCTTCTACACTATTGTCGATCAGTGGTTGTTGCTGAGATCCCTCCGGCATTCTGTTCCACCTCACCTCTTTGTAGAAACTTCGTCATAATGATGATCACGCCATTATCATTATTTATTTCTACCTTATCCATTAATGTATCAATGAGAAATAATCCTAGACCACCCTCTTTTAACTGAGTCACAGGTTTATCCGTGCTAATAGGGCCTACATTATCCTTTAACACATCAACAGACGCACTTTGTCCACGGTCTGCAACCATAACCTCTAACCGATCTTCATAAACACCACAACCAATCGTCATTTGACCTTCCTCAGCCTCATAGGCGTGGTTGACTACATTCGTACACGCTTCGACAACTGCAATTTTGATGTCTTCAATGTCATCATACGTGTACCCTAATCGATTAGCGATCCCAGATATCGTTAAGCGAATAACACCAACATATTCAGGTTTTGCCGGTACTTTCATCTCAATAAAATCCGATGTTTGATTCACTTCGCTTCCTCCCTCTCACTATCTTCGATGTCAATAATTTCATCCAACCCAGTAATATTAAAAAGTCTTCTAACTCGCTCAGCCATCCCAGTCAGTTTCATAGAACTTTCATGGTTATGTGTTGATTTTAAAGCGCCAATAAAAATCCCTAAACCAGTACTGTCAATATAATTAACATCGGAAAAATTGACGATCACTTCATTCCCTTTTTGCGCCGTTAAAGGAAGTAAAGTCTGTTTAAGTTTTTCGGATGTATAAACATCAATTTCTCCTTGAAGAAACAAATATTCTTTTCCTTCTTTTTCAATGTGATTAATTTCTAAATTCATTATTACCCTCCTCATTCACACTTTTTATATACCACAAGGTTTAATGTTTTAAACTTCTCGTCTTAAAATCATTAATGTAAAATCATCTTGTAATTGAAAGTTCTGGAATTGCTCTAATTCAGAATATACATTTTCAACAATTTCTTGTGCTGATAAATGCTCATACTTACGAATAATTTCCGTAAGTTCACTTCTTTCGATAAAGCCACTTTCCGCTCTACATTCAGTTACTCCATCTGAAAGAAGAATGATTAAATCTCCAGGAGACAATTTTTGTTCATACTCTTTAAATACCGCTTTCTTCATTACACCAAGAACTAGGCCCTTTGTATTTAAATCAACAAACTGCCTGGAGCTGTGATTGTAATAAAATCCGGGCTCGTGCCCCGCCCCTGAATACTGAAATTTATGCTCTTTTAAATCATATGAGCCATAAATCATCGTTATAAACATATTCGAACTGATATTTTGTTCGACAACTCTATTTAAATTTTCAAGTAACGCACTTGGTTGCAAGCGTTGTTCCGGCAAGCTGTCGATGGCGTACTTAATCATCGACATGCTTAATGCAGCAGGAACCCCTTTTCCGATGATATCGGCTACCGCTATACCAATATGGTCATTGCCGTCTTCAATAAAATGATAATAATCCCCACTCACAACATCTGCGGCAACTGTTTTAATGCCAATGTCTAATACCGGGCTTTTAGGGATACGCTTCGGAAGTAGTTCTTGTTGCATTTGGGCAGCAACAGCTAATTCGGATTCCAACTGCTGTTGACGATCTCTTAAACTTTGGTGTTCCCTATAAGCTAAACCGTACCCAACCATTACTTCTAGAAGAAAATCATTCGCCTCCAACACTTCTGAAGGCAAATCCGGAATCAACTCCCGGGCTACAACTACATGAAGATTGACCATTTCCTCAGGTGTCATATTTTCCTTTATTAATTGTCTAGAAAACTGTTGAGCTTCGTATAAGGCGTGCTCACTACCTGTATGCAAATACCCTTCAAGAATCGATTTATACATTTCCTGTAAACTAACGTCGGTTTTCTCCATACTCCTCCCCTTTCTAACGGAGCCATTTCACCGCGTGAATTTTCGTGCCTTCACCTTCTTTAGAGTCGATAAGAAATTCATCCATTAGCCGCTTCACACCAGGTAACCCTGCTCCTAACCCACCTGATGTTGTATATCCATCTTCCATAACTCTTCGTAAGTCCTTTATTCCTGGACCGTTATCAGAAGCAGAAACTTTCACTCCTACTTTATTAGCTTCGACGACTTTTTCGATACAGATTTCACCGACTTTAGCATATAAATATATATTTCTAGCAAGCTCTGAAATCGCCGTCGTAATTCTTGCTTGATCAACAGACCCGAAGCCAACTTCCTTGGCGATCGTCCTACCAGCTTGTCTTGCAGCAACAATGCTCCATTCACTTCTAACTTCGACACAGGTTTGGGACATCTCTATCCCTCCAGTTCCTGTTGTAATTTTTCCAAGCCTTGTTCTAAATCAAGAGCGGTAGGAACTCCGTGCATTAAAATCCCCATATCAACTAGAGTAATCGCGACCGCTGGTTGAATGCCCGTTAAGACAACCTTTGCCCCCATTAAATTGGACATATCAACAACGTCACCTAACACTTTCGCAATAAACGAATCGATAAAATCGACCGACGTAAGATCGATCACGACACCGCGAGATCCTTCTTCATGTATTTTATTCAAAATATCTTCTTGAAATTGTAACGCCGTTTGATCATCTAGTTCAATTTGAACAGAAACTAGTAAATATTCTTTTAATTTCAAAATAGGTATTCTCATTCTTACCTCTCCTTCACTAGTTTTCTATCTTAACAATCTTTTTTTGAGTCATTTCTAAGGCACTAGCGATCCCTTTTTTCAACGTACTTTTCGTTGGGAATTTCGATAAATCAATCCCTAAGTTAACAATCGTTTGAGCAATTTCTGGTCGAATGCCTACTAAAATGCAATCCGCACCTACTAACCGAACCGCTTCAGATGCTTGAATAATATGGTTAGCTACCATCGTGTCAACGACCGGAACTCCCGTTATATCAATAAGTACAACTTGTGAGCGGTGCTCAATAACTCCATTTAATAAGTTTTCCATAATTAACTTTGCTCTTTCTGTATCGATCGTTCCAATAAGAGGCATCACACTAATATGTTCAAATACTGGAATGAGCGGGGCTGACAATTCTTTTAACGCCATCTTTTGTAAAAATACAGTGTTCTCCCAAGAACCAGAGTATTCATTTACTAACGTATTAACAATTTCATCTACCCAACTCTCAACTTCATAATAAATCTCGAAATCTCCTTTACCTTCTTGATCTTCAAATAATGTATCTAAAATCACTTTTCTAAATGTTTGCAAACCTCTCGTTAAATACGACAACGGCCATCCGAGTTGGATCAGTCTTTCTGTAAATCCGCTCAATTGCTCATCACAAGATTCTTGCCCCTGACCGACAGCATTTAAAATAATTTCAACAAATTCTTTATTCGTATTCGTATATACGTGATCAGAGATATTCTCTAAATGATGTTCCCTTCTTACTTCCTCAACTTTCTTTAACCAATCTTCACTAATAATTTCCCTCTTTGTTTCAATAAGCTTCGCAACAGAAGGCTTCATTTTTTTCTCTCCTCTCAAACTGTTTCTATTATTATTTCATTTATGCTAGTTTGATGCAAAGAAATTGGCGATTTCTATATTACTTGACTACTTTAGACACATGTATCAAATTTGATAAATACTCAATTTCTCTCGTCTATTTTTATTTTATCAGAAAAATCTGACTTTAGTTTCAAACAAATAAAAAAAGTTGCTCTTTTATCTTTAGCAACTTTCCTTATCATTCGTATGCATTTATTGCTTTGAACGCTAAAAATCAATAAGTCCTAGACTAATTTGTAACGCCTCATTCACTCTCGTCATCATATCCTCATCAAGGTGAGTGATTTTATCTGTCAGACGTTGCTTATCAATCGTACGAACTTGCTCTAATAAGATTACCGAATCGCGATCAAAACCATAACGCTTTGCACTAATTTCTACATGTGTTGGTAGTTTCGCCTTCTGGATCTGAGCTGTAATTGCTGCGACGATGACTGTTGGGCTAAAACGATTTCCGATATCATTTTGAATGATGAGGACAGGCCTTACTCCCCCTTGCTCCGAACCAACAACTGGTGAGAGGTCAGCAAAATAAACGTCGCCACGTTTTACAATCAAAATCTACACCCCACTAACTAGGCGGTCTAGTGTGTGTTCAGCTTCCTCCTCAGCAAGAAAAGCTTCTGAAGCAATATTTAAATTAATTTTGGCCATTTCCATGTAACCTTGTTGCATCGTTTCTCTGATTTGCCGCTTCTTTTTCTCACGAAGATATGCTTTTGTAGCTTGGTGAATAAATTCACTTCGGTTTACATTTTCTCGTTTGATCAAGCCATCAACCTCATTTAATAAATGTTGTGGTAAGCTTACCGTGATTCTCTTTGTGTTATCAGACACAAAAACACCTCCAACGTACACCTACAACTCAATTTTAATTATATCCATCATTAATCATAGCATTACCTTTACCGTTTTGCAAAGACCTATCTTGTTTCTCTCACGATAAATATTCGCCAAAATTGTGTTTCATTCCTGCTAATTCAAGCTTTTTTTAAAAAACTTCGTTGTTAATTGTAATAATTTCCCCATTCTTCATAAAAACTCGCGGCACACGATAACTAATCATGCATGGTATTTCGTAATTGATCGTCCCGAGGCGAGTAGCTACCTCATCAACGGAGATCATCTCACCGTTTTGTTTTCCAATCAAAGTTGCCTCGGTCCCGATAGCAACCTTCTTATCCAACTTTACCATCATTTGATCCATACATACCCTACCAACGATTGGTGCCCTTTGACCATCGACAAGGACATAGCCATTATTGCTGTTTTGACGAAGCCAGCCATCTGCATAACCAACCGGGATTGTCGCAATCCATTCTTGACCCTCTGCTTTATAGGTTGCCCCATAACTAATTCCTTCATTACTACTAATTTCTTTCACATGAATTATTTTGCTTTTAAGTGAAAATGCCTGTTTCAACGAAAAGGGAATTTCATCTTCAATCTCCTTAGATGGAGTTAGACCATACATGGAAATCCCTACTCTTGCCATCGTAAACATTTTCGAAGGAAAACGGATCGTCGCTGCACTATTTCCACAGTGAATGTAAGGTACTTCTACATCATTATCCTTCAACCATTCAAGCATATCGAGAAAACGATTATACTGCATATGAAAGTAGTCTAAACCTTTTTCATCAGCTGTCGCAAAATGCGTATATACACCTTCCAACACAAATTGTTGATCATTTTTTATGCAATCAATAACAGCTTTTCCTTCATTTTTCGATCTTATTCCAATCCTACCCATCCCAGTGTCAATTTTCAAATGAAACGAACAAATAAGGTCTGATTGAAGGTATTGTTTCGCTTCTTTTAACCATTCTTCTTGAAAAATCGTTAAAGCGATATTGTTTTGGGCAGCAAAATTGATATCACTTGGTCTCACCCAACCAAGAACTAAAATCGGAGCATTGATACCTTGTTTTCTTAAAGCAATTGCTTCATCTAAAATAGCAACTCCTAAATAATGTGCTCCAGCATCCAATGCCGTTTTTGCAACATGAACAGCTCCGTGACCATAACCATTCGCTTTCACCGCCGCCATAACTTTTACATCTTCTGGCAGCGCCTTTTTTATATTTTTAACGTTAATTTCTATCGCATCAAGATCGATCTCTACCCACGTATCCCGATAAAATAAATTCAAGTTTTCCAACAAAGGGCACTCCTTTTCCCACGAACTAAACTTCATATATATATGATAATCATAATGCCCTGATACCGATTGTCAATAAAGAAGTGCAAAATAAGAACTGTTAATTTTTTCACAGGATACGTTAAGTTTAATCTTGATGGACCAAAACGCTCGAGAAGCTAAGCGCTGTACCTAGACAGTAAAAAAACAGACCCCAAAGCTAAACTTGGGGTCTATAGTTGCTAGTTTAATTATTTCACTTGTGTACCGTAGACTGATTTTGCGATCGACATCATCTCTTCCGTACTCATATCTTGTGAAGCTAAGAAGAAGTCGACTCCTTCATAAGACCAATTTACTGAACTTACTTGCCCATCGCTAGATAGCGCACCAATGGTAAAACCTAAATCAACAGGCTCACCATCAGTAATGTGCATCGGTGTGCTCGCTTGCCTTACTCGACTTCGTTGTTGAATTAGTGTGAAGTTTTTATCACCTGTGTATGATAAGACAATTCGCTTACCATCTTCAATGTCTACTTCTTCTGATTCATTTAACATTGTTCCATCTGGAACATACATCGGGAACAGTGGCGTTAGTGGCTCGTCACTTTCTCCTGCCATCGCCGGAAGACTTTCTAATTGTGCCCCAGTCATATTGCGATCCATGTCAAAGTCGCCGTCGTTAAAGCTAGCATTTAACTTAAAGTCTTTGAAATCAACCGTTACTAACACTTTTAACTCAACATCCATAATTTTTACTGATACAGGCGTTAAGTCTTTTTTGCTAAGTGTGATTTCTTGCTGTTGTAAGTTTTTATTTGTGTAGTTTGTTTTTGTTTGGAAAATATAATAATCATCTGTTGCTGTAAACGTTCTTTCAGGATCCATTAAAATGTCATTGACAATAGATTCGTATAAGTATACTTGGCTGTTGTTTTCTGGCCAGTCACTTTGGAAACGAAAGCTTTTATTTAAAGCAGGTGTTAAAACGAATACCCCTTCATCATTTCTTAAGATAATTTGGCTTTGTTCTTTTTGAGCATTGTTTAAAGCGACACGATAATAGCTCGGTTGCATATGCCAAATTTCTACCTCGTACTGTTGAGGCTCTTTTCCTGTCTCTAATGTCATCATTGCCTCAGCTTTATAGCCAGACATGTCTTTTATTTTATTCCCAAGCTCTTCGATGATATCTTCCTGTGTTTTCTCGCCGCAAGCTGTCAACACCCCTAGAAGTAATATGAACGAGAACATAAGTGCAATTGTTTTTTTCATCCATTCTCAACCCCTTTGTCTCATTTAGACGACAAAGGAGGGAATTCTATCGGTAGTTGCGATAACGGTTAAAATCGATCCAAAACTTGTGGCATAATCTCAACTAAATCAGAAGCGAGAACGCTTAACGGACTAAAACCGTGACTAGTTAAGATATCCGCTGCTTTACCATGAAGAAATGCAGCATTACTAATGGCAGGTTGTAAATCTTGTTGTTGCATCACTAAAGCTAACACCATTCCAGTGAGCACATCACCAGAACCACCTTTTGCAAGAGCACTGTTTCCAGTTGGATTAATAAACTGATTTCCAGTTGGTGTTGTAACAATCGTATTAGGACCTTTCAACAGAAGGTAGACACCGTGTTGCATCGCAAACTGCTTAGAAAGAGAAAACCGATTTTCTTCAACCGTTTTGATACTCTCATTTATTAAGAAAGCAAATTCTCCCGAGTGAGGGGTTAAAATGGTGGCCCCTCCTCGTGTTCGTAACGTTGAAATGTAACGCTTTAAATAATAAAGTCCATCTGCATCAATGATGATCGGCTTTTGAAAATCCGTTAATAGTGTTTTTAAAAAGCTACCGGTATTATTTCTACCAATCCCTGGCCCTACTGCAATCGCATCGTACCTGTCTTTTAGTTGCTTATCAGAAAGATGGGTATCATTAATCTCACCATTTTTTGATGAACAAAGGTGAAAAGTCGCTTCAATGATTTGACTTGCAACAACTTCATGAGCTACATCAGGTATCGCTAATGTAACTAGCCCAGCACCTAAGCGGTGGCATGCTTTTGTCGTTAAAACTGGTGCCCCAGTCATCGTTTTTGAGCCGGCAATAATCAGCGCTTTTCCATGACTTCCCTTATGTGATGATGGCTTTCTTACCGGCAACGTACGTTTTACATCTTTTTCTGTCCATAAGAAGCGTTCGTTAGAAATCTCGTTAATGGCTAGCCTAGGAATGCCTATATCCACAACCGAAAGTTCACCATAATACTCTCTAGCTGGATACGTAAAAGCACTAAGTTTCGGACATTGAAGTGTGACAGTATAAGTTGCTTTAATCGCCTCTTCTACCTCACAAACTTCACTTGAAGGCAATCCACTCGGTAGATCGACAGAAATTACGGTACGATCTAACTTATTCACCGCCGGGATAATCTCCTTATACGGTGAACGTAACGAACCACGAATTCCTGTTCCGAGCAACGCATCAATCAAGTACGTGCAGCTAGTTAACTTTTCTAAAAAATGTTCATATGTGAAGTTTTCAAAATTTAATATTTGATAGCCACACTTTGCGAACACTTCCATATGGTATTTTGCCGTGCCTTTTACCTTTTCTAAAGGAGGAATTAGCCAAACATCAACTTGGTATCCCTTTTCTAACAAAGACCTAGAAATAACAAAACCATCACCACCGTTATTTCCAACACCAATGAGTACAGCTACTCGATCTGTTTTCTTTTCTAACAATGGTAATATACAATTAACAAAAGCAAGACCTGCGTTTTCCATTAGTAATTCTTCTTTTAACCCGATTTCTTCAATGGCATAGCGATCGATTTGGTGCATTTCCTCACCCGTTACCACATTCAAAATAGTTCCCTCCTATCCGCACTACCACTATATGAGACTGTCCCACACAATATGCAGACTAGCATGACAAGCGTGTAAAAAATTTAGTTTTGAGTTTTGAATTTTGAGTGTTGAGTTTTGAGTTTTGAGTTTTGAGTTGCTTGGGTTAAGCTTTGATGATTTGTTTTGAGTTTTGAGTTGAACTTCGATGGTTGCTGGTGACTTCGAGTTGGTTGAAAGCATTATTATGTAGTTTATTGAAGGGTTTTACGCTCGACAATACACCACTTACGAAGAAATTTACAACTATAAGGAATATAACCAACCACAACTCCTTAGTTATCTATGCTAAATTTCCGGAAATCTCCTGGAAGTTTAACCCACAAATAACTCAAAACTCAACACTCTTCACTCACAACTCTCAATAACGACATTCGCCACGGCATATTCTTTGCTGTGAGAAATTGAAAGGTGAATTTGGCCAACTTCTGTATTACACTTCAGTATCGGCTTGCCGTTTTCATCAGGTATGATTTCAACGTCCTGCCATGATAAATTTTTGCCAATGCCTGATCCTACAGCTTTCGCAAAGGCTTCTTTAGCAGCAAAACGTCCAGCTAGAAACTCCACCTTTCTTGTTTCAGATAACTTATGAAAATAGCTTTGCTCTTTATTAGTTAAAATTCTGTCTACAAAGCTTTTATGTCTATGTATAGCAGCTTCAATTCTTTTTAATTCTACAATATCAATGCCAATTCCTTTGATCATAAAGATGCGTACTCCATTCTATAAATTAATTCAATCTTGAGATCATTTTTTATTCAAAACGCCAGTGACGGTGTAAAGTCATCAATTAACATGGAAAATGTCGGTCGCTTTTCTCTCGCTTCGCTTTAAACTTCTATCGACTTTTAGAGGCTCGATCAAGAAAAGCGACCGAGCATTCTTTTTACACATAAAGCTATAATGATAGGTTTTTCCATAACCACCTACAATAAAAAATTGAGTGCCTTCCTATCCAACTTTTACAATCTTTTTTTCATTTTATCATAATGGTTGTCATAGGATAAAAATAACAATGATTATTCATTTCATCACCAATTGTTTCTATTGGGTCATGACTTTATGCTAAAATAGTAGTATTCTAAATGAAAATTAGGTGATAAAAAATGTTTGTGAGAAATGAAAGTTTCGGTTCGTTTATACGCTCTTACCAAATAGTTTCTGGACTTGTAGCTATTCATCTCATTTTGTTTTTATGGATGTCTATTTTCCGACCTCTAGGTGGAGACCTCATCTTTTTACTTGGAGTTGGACATAATTTATCAATTGCTCAAGGCGAAGTATGGCGACTAGTTACGCCAATATTTATGCACGTTTCCGCAGGACACTTTTTATTTAATTCATTTTCGCTAGTGTTATTCGGTCCAGCTTTAGAAAGACAGTTAGGTAAAGTACGATTTATTACTGTTTATTTATTAGCAGGGATTGCTGCTAACATTGCTACTTATTATATAGGTGGCCTCGGTTATCCACCGCATCTGGGAGCTTCAGGAGCTATCTTTGGGCTATTTGGAATTTACGCCTATATGGTCCTTTACCGTAAAGATTTAATTGATCAAGACAACTCTCAAGTAGTAATGACGATCCTAGTCATCGGGTTAATTATGACGTTCGTTAATCCACGAATTAATATTTATGCTCATATTTTTGGGCTTATTGCCGGTGCTGCTCTCGCTCCAATTTTCTTATATAAATTGAAGAGATTTGTTCCAAAATATCGGCACGTATTTGACCAAGATGAAGTTACGTTCAATCCAAACCGTTGGAAAAAACGTCGCTTAAGCCCTGCTATGAAACAGAAGTTACTTTGGGCTGCGTTTATTCTCTTTGTTATAATAGGGGTTATTTATAGGTAAATAGAAATGAATTGAGGGATGGCTGGACGCCATCCTTTTTTGTTTGGGGAATTTTTGGGTTTGGGTTGGTGGTGCGGAGTGGGGGTGATGTGCAGTAATTCGCACTCGCTCGATAGTATGCATTATGGGGAGAGTGTGCTGTAGTTGGGTTCCTTATCGGGTCAAGCACGCGAGAAGATCTCGCGTTACCTTTTGGTGAGTGTAACGTTTCGTTCGGGCACGCGAGAAGGTCTCGCGTTTCCTTTTGGTTGATGTGACGCTTTGTTCGGGCGCGCGAGAAGGTCTCGCGTTTCCTTTTGTGTGAAGTAGCGCTTTGTTCGGGCACGCGAGAAGGTCTCGCGTTCCCTTTTAGTTGATGTGACGCTTTGTTCGGGCGCGCGAGAAGGTCTCGCGTCACCTTTTGGGTGATGTGACGCTTTGTTTGGGCGCGCGAGAAGGTCTCGCGTTACCTTTTAGCTAATGTAGAGTACGATTAGGGCACTTAGACTAAGGTTAAGTGGCCGAACTTGAGCGACAACATTGAATTCAGGCACTTACACTAATTTGCACATCAACCCCTGTTTTACTGCACAGTCCCCCCATAATGCGCGATACCGAGAAATTTCGAACTAAAACGCACTCCCCCCATACTATAAAACAGCCGTCACACCTTTATATAACGCTGTTTCCGTATTAATTGTTGCTTTTCAAATTAACTGTTATTACATGTAATTTCAAGGGTTGGCATCTTTTCGTTTTCTGTAACAACAATAATCCCATTAAAACAAGTCATTTATAACCTAATTTATAGTAAAAGCAACAATCTTTACGAAAAGAGCCTTATATAAAAAGAAAAACAGATGGTACAATACCACCTGGATTAAAGCCTTCATTTGAATTTGCAATTCCGTTTAACTACCTTCAAAAAATACATTGTTCATTAGTTAGCCTTCTTCATTTTCACACATTGGGCATGATGTGGACAAAGCGTTTCACACTTTGATAGAGCTTGGTGTATTGAACACCATGATCTTTTAGCATAATAAATTGGGACCAATGCTTCTTGAGCTTTCTTTTTGACTACTTTTGCGAGGTTGTGATTAATAAAATCTGTTAATACCAAAACCGAATCTATACCTTCTGGAATATCTCTTTTTACTTGTCGTACCTTGCGACCATTTATATGAATAATTTCGTTGATCCCGAGTTCCTCTAACTTCCCTGGAATATTCCCTAAATTATCCGCGCCTACAATTAATAAAGATTTCATAATGATTGTCACCTACTTTTATCGTCGTTTTCTTATTTTCATTTTAATTGATAACGATTATCAATGTCAACACTTTATTTAAGAAGAGTTTGACAATTCAATTTCATTTTTAAAATAAAAATAGGGTTGACAGATTTCCCAAAAACCTTTAAAGTCTTCCTTAGAATTAAATACCTCGTTAGGTGAGGCTCCTGTGCTGGAGATACGCTGCTGCCCAAAAATGTCCAAAGACGCCAATGGGTCAACAGGAACTATCGAATTAAGGTGGTTCTTAATGTAGCTGGATTTGATCCTATGCCGCACAGTGCTAAAGCTCTACGAATGGAGGAAAAAACTTCTTTGTCTTGCCTTTTTTGGCAAGCAAGCTATTTTTGTTGTGCATTTAAAGCACCTTCATTCGTTGAAGGTGTTTTTTCACGTTTAAATTATTATGGGGGTGGGGAAATGGATAGTGACTCGGATAGTAGGAAAACTTCATCGGTGGTCATCAAAAACTTTATGTTAAAACACACTATGAATAAGAAACTAGGAATTCCATTTCTACATCCCAGATGGCAGATGTGATGAATTCCTACTAGGAGGAAAGCATCATGGTAAAATTAGACCAACAAAATCGTAAAACTTATACGAATCAAATTATCCAGACTCTTGTGGATCAAAACATGAGTGACTTTAGAGAATTATTTTTTGAGTTACACCCAACAGATCAAATTGAGATTTTAAATTCGGTTACTAAAAAGCAAAGAAGTGCAATTTACAAGTATGTAAAACCGGAAGAATTCGCAGAAATCTTCCAAGGCCTAGAAGTGACAAAACAAAAACTATACATCTCAGAGCTACAACAAAATTATGCAATCGACGTTATTAATAATATGCCGTATGATGATGTCGCTGACTTTTTAGCTGAACTACCAGAGACGACTAAAGACCTTTATTTAAGTAAGATGAATAAAGAAGACTCTGAAGAGGTTATTCAATTACTGAAATACGATGACCAGACAGCTGGGGCGATCATGACGACAGAATACATTTCAGTTTCTTCGACTGATACCGTCGGAAACGTCATGGAACGTATTCGTTTAGAGGCACCAGAAGCTGAAACGATTTATTATCTATATGTGATTGATGAACAGTTAAAATTAGTCGGTGTTCTTTCATTAAGAGATTTGATCGTTTCTTCATTAGATCAAAAAATCGAAGACGTCATGTTAACGAGAGTTCGCTCCGTTGAAACACATACTGATCAGGAAGAAGTAGCTAGAATGATGAAAAAGTACGATTTTCTTGCCGTTCCTGTTACAGCTCAAGGAAAACTTGTCGGTATCGTTACAGTTGACGATATTATGGACGTTGTAGACGAAGAAACAGAAGAAGATTTCGGGGAGATTTCTGCCGCTAGAGGTTCTCTAGACGCTAATATTTCTGCTTTTTCCGCAGCGAAAAAGCGCTCTCCATGGATCATTATGTTAATGTTTTTAGGGCTTGTTACAGCTGGAGTAATCGGAGAATTTGAAGAAACACTAGAAGCAGTTATAATTTTAGCGGCATTCATTCCTTTAATTATGGACTCAGCTGGAAACACTGGTACACAGGCGTTAGCTGTTGTCGTTCGTGGTTTAGCATTAGGAACAGTAGACCGCTCATCCGTCGGGAAGTTATTGAAACGTGAATTCGGAACTGGCTTAATGCTCGGTGTAATTTGTGCAATTACATTATTAATCGTTGTTCCTTTCCTTTATCCAGAAGGTGGCATTATGTTAGCAGCTATCGTTGGGGTATCGTTATTCATTACACTAAGCCTTGCAACGATGGTTGGAGCAATCGTACCATTAATCATTAACAAGCTAAAAATTGACCCAGCCGTTGCATCAGGTCCATTCATTACAACGATCAACGACATCATGGGATTAATTATCTTCTTCTCGATTGCAACAGCATTACTTGATTATTTACCGCAATAAACTAAATAAACGCTTCGTTAGGTGAGGCTCCTGTGTTGGAGATATGCTACTGCCCAGAAATGTCGAGAGACGCCAACGGGTCAACAGGAACTATCGATCAAGGTAGTTTTTAATGTAGCTGGCAAATGTCCTATGCCACACAGTGCTAAAGCTCAACTTGGAAGATATATTAATTGAAATAGTACCTTCTTTTGTTGAGGGTGCTATTTCTTTTTTTGGGGTATGTTATTATTGTACAAATTATTGCTAGAAGGTGGTAAAAATGGTTTTTAATACTGAAATTTTAATCAAACTTTGTATTGCTTTAGTATTCGGAATGTTGATCGGCATCGATCGGCAGTTAAAGCACAAACCACTCGGTTTAAAAACAAGTATGGTCATATGTGTTGCTAGCTGCCTCGTAACGATCGTTTCCATTGAATCATTTTATAAATTCGCTTCACCAACTTTTAATGCCATCGATCCGATGCGATTAGCTGCACAAATCGTTTCAGGCGTCGGTTTTATTGGAGCTGGCGTCATATTACGTAGACAAAATGATGTGATCTCAGGTTTAACTAGTGCAGCAATGATTTGGGCTGCTTCTGGTCTAGGAATTGCTGTAGGTGCCGGTTTTTACTTTCCTGCAAGTGTTGCGGTAACCCTTTTAATAATCGCTGTAAACTTTTTACCTATTTTAATAAAAGCCATTGGTCCTTCAGCACTAAGAGAACGAGATGTTTCGGTTCGAATTGTGATGGAGCCAAATTACCGGATGACTGAACTAATTAAAGCTATCGAGAAAAAAAGCGAAGGTCTCAACAACGAAGAAAAAAGTGAAATAAAAATTCGAAATATAAAGCTGAAAGATATTAAAGACGGTAACCAACAGATTGATTTAACAATCTCTGCTCCGGAAAATAAATATACTACTGAGGTCTATTACTTAATTAAAAAAATCGATCATGTTCTAACAGTTGAAGTAGAACACCTGTAAAAGAAAGGAGGATCTTTACCATGAAAAAAATAAGCTTGAAAAACCGTGAAGAATTTACTTATTATCTTTTTCTCTATTTAAAGAATCAAGATAAAGTTCGATTTCGTGAAGAGTTTTTAGATTTACACCCAACAGATCAAAATGAGCTATTTATTCAAATGAGCCTTGAGAAAAGAAAACGTGTTTATGAATATTTAACTGCTGCAGAATTTGCGGACATATTTAAAGGGCTATCTTTGAAATACCAGAAAGAAGTTTTTTCGGAACTTGAGGATATGTATGGACTTGAAATGTTACGGGAACTTCCTGCCGATGAGATTACCGATTTTTTTAGTGAAATCCCAGATCATATATCCAACTATTTATTAGAAAAAATGGAGAAAAAAGAAGCAGAAAATATTAAGTTACTTTTATCATACAAAGAAGATACAGCTGGCTCGTTAATGACAACAGAATTTGTAACCGTCAAACCTACCGAAACAGTGTCTAAGATCATGGAGCAATTGCGACGAGAAGGAGAAAATGCCGAAACGATTTATTACTTATATGTCACGAATGAAATCGGAACATTAAACGGTGTTATCTCTTTACGAGAACTGATTACCGCTCCTCTAGAAGAGAGTGTGGAAACATTAATGAAAGAGCAATTAATCACCGTGTCTCCATTCGCTGACCAAGAAGAAGTTTCAAAAGTGATTAGAGATTACGATTTACTTGCCGTTCCTGTCACTACCTCTGACGGAAAAATTATTGGTATCGTCACGGTTGATGATATCATTGATGTTTTAGAAGAGGAGACAACTGAAGACCTCGGAGATTTCGCAGCCGTGAAAGGAGCTGTCGATCTTGAAGTGAACTCTTTCGTCGCAACGAAAAAACGATTACCTTGGCTAGTCCTACTAATGTTTATCGGGATGTTAACTGCAGGTTTAATCAGTAGTTTTGAAGCGACATTAGCAGAAGTTGCTATCTTAGCACTATTCATTCCACTCATCGCTGATATGGGAGGAAACACAGGTACACAATCATTAGCCGTTGTCGTTCGTGGGTTAGCTCTCGATCAGTTGGACCGAAATAAAATAATCCAATTATTAAAAAGAGAAGCTGGAGCAGGCATTATGTTAGGTGTTATTTGTGGTTTAATCGTTTCAGTTATCGCATTAATCATTCCTCAAGGGAATGTCCTCCTTGGCATTATTATTGGAACTTCATTAATGATTACGATACTTTTCTCAACGATTTCTGGTACGATCATTCCACTTATCGTCCATCGCTTTAACATTGATCCGGCATTAGCATCTGGTCCATTTATTACAACGATTAACGATATTATTGGGCTTTTAACTTATTTTTCAATTGCAACAGTGTTATTACAATATTTATAGCAATTTTTTCTTAAATTTATGTCAATTTAAAATTAAATACTTTTAATTATTTTGTAAAATATGTATACAATTGAGAAATATTATCAATAATAAAAATAAAGAATGGGCAGTCGGCTAACTACCCATTCTCAAAAATATTACATTCCTGGTTCAAATGTTTTACAATCAGTTTCTTCTTGTTTAGAAGCTTCTTTCCCCTTATGACTTATAACATAAATTTCTTCTGCAGCGCACTTGTTACCTTTTGCCCAGTACGTACAGTTACTTACTTCGCATAGTACATCTTGTGCCAAAATACTTCACCTCCATTTCTTTAAATTAGGATGGCCATATTGTAGGGTTATAATACTAAATTCAACCGATTAATGACGTTTTGTAATTAAAAATGGCTTGTCGCAATAATTTCTGCGACAAGCCTAATCTTTCTAATATTTTTTTAATAAATAACGTAACGGAATGATCGATACAATAACAAGTAATAATGCGGCTGGTGCTGCTAGATGATAAATTGCCTCTGACGCTTCAAAATAAACGCGAACAGCTAACGTATCAAATCCCGGTGGTCGCAACATTAATGTTGCCGGAAGCTCTTTAATCGAACTAACAAAGACAAGCGCCCCCCCTGCTAAAACCCCTGGTAAAATCGTCGGTAAAATAACTTTAAACATAATTTTCCATGGTGGATAACCTAAACTTCGTGCTGCCTCATCAATTCTCGGTGATACTAGACTTAATGAAGCCTCACCTGCTTGCATTGCCTGTGGCAAGAAGCGAACGACAAAAGCAAGAGCAACCATATAAAACGTGCTATAAAGTGCTGGAATATGATTATTAAAAATAAATACAAAGCCTAGAGCAACGATTACACCAGGTAACGCATACCCCGCATAACATAACTTATCAATAATCGTTGTGATCGTGGATGGGTAACGCGTTTTTAGATATATAATCGGTAACGCAAGTAGCATACATAGGATCGCCGCCAACCCGGAGACTTTCAAACTGTTCCATGCAAAGCTAAAGAATCTTTCATCTAAAGCACCCATTCGAATACCGATATTTGACCAATATACAAGTACACTGATTGGTAATACGACAGATACAAAAAATACACCTACCACATATAAAATTGCCCACGGTTTCCATTTTCCTAATTTTAAAATGTCTGGTTCTCTAAACGTATTAGAAGTCTGGTAATATTTATTTTTCTTACGAGTACGAGCTTCAATCCATAAAATACCTACTGTTAATATGATTAGTACTAAACTTAGAACAGATGCCGAAGCGGTATCAAACCCGGCTCGCTGGAAGTAAATAGCTGCAGTGAACGTTACATATCTTAACATCGCAATCGCACCGAAATCAGAGAGCACATATAACGAGATCAAAATTGCACCTGCACCAATGGCCGGTCTTAAAAATGGTAAGTTTACTTTCCAGAAAATTTGCGATGTTGTCATTCCTTGTGAACGAGCAACTTCTTCAAAGTTTCGGTTCATTTTTCTTAGTGACGCACTAGCGATTAAATAAACATAAGGGTACGTAAACATTGTTAAAACAAAGAATACACCCCAAAAAGAATATATATTTAACGGATAATTCCCGAAAGTATCAACGAGCCACGGTGTATCACGCCAAATGTTGCGAACCCAACCACTTGGGCCGAATACGATAATATAGGTTACTGCACCTACGTACGGTGGAATAACTAATGGTAATGCAAGTAACCATTGCCAATATTTACGACCAGGCAAGTCCGTCCTAACGACAATCCAGGCGAGCGTTACACCGATGATAACGGCACATGCCGTTACAGCGAACGTAAGAGAGAATGTATTCCATAATAGTTCCGGGATTCTGCCGTCAAGAAGACGCTTCCAACGATCAACGCCAGCAAAAAGTGAACGCCACACGACATAAATAATCGGTATCGACATAATGGCAGCTACAATCATTCCTAATAGAAGTAAACCTGAGCCTGGCGGATTGCCTTGCCAACTATCAAACCATTTCTTTCTGAAGAAATGGAGAATGGTTGGGGAATTTTTTTCCCCAACCTTGGCATTTTGATTATTATTTAGTTGTGACTTATTTTTACTGTCATTTTTCATATTATGCCGTCTCCTAAAATTGCTTTTAAATACTACCTTAATTCAAGATCTAAACCTGATTGTTCAATTAAAGCTCTAGTGTCTTGGAAGTAGTTTCCAAGCTCTTTAATTGGCATATCTTGAACTTTTAAGTCGTTAAAGTCAACGATATGTGGTTCTACTTCTGCTGGATAACTAGCACCATAGTCTGAGTTAATAAGAAGTTCTAAAGACTCACCAACAAACATCACTTGGTTTTCAGGTAATAATAACCATTCGATAAACGCAATTGCATTTTCTTGATTTGGTCCATCTTTAACAAGTCCTGCACCTGCTGCATTGGCAACTACACCCATTTGATCTGCTTCTTGATCAAGGTAAATGAAACCTACATTATTGTTATCTGGCTCTACTAATTGTTGATGGAAATAATAGTTGTTAACAAGTCCAAATGAATGCTCACCAGCACCTACAGCACGACGGATGTCACCGTGACCTTGAGTGATTGCTGCAGCATTTTCACTAACCACTTCAATCCACTCGGCTGTTTTTTCATCGCCCCACTCATAACGTAATGCTGAGATGTGACCGATCATACCACCGTTCCCACCACGAGTAATTGCATAGCCACCTTCTACATCAGCCCATTTAGGGTCAAATAACTCTTCAATGCTTTTTGGCATTTCATCTTCAGTAATCATATCTTTGTTATAAATAAATCCACGAGATCTAGCTGAGATTGCAAAGTATGCATTATCATCAGCACGGAAGTCTGCTGGAATTGAATCAATCCCGTCAAAATCGTAACCTTGTAATAACCCTTCCATGTGTAAGTATCCTAATGCACCTAAGTCATTAGAAATAAATACATCTGCTCGTACATTATTCGCTTCCTCTACAACTTGCAATGGATTAGCATCATGTAAAGCTTGAACTTCAATTCCAGTGTCCGCTGTAAACTTATCAAGTAAAGCTTGAACAAATCTTTCATTACGTGCTGAGTATACCACAATTTCACCATCTAGTTCTACTACTTCTTCATCAGTTTGTTGCTCATCTTGACCACTTCCAACTTCACTCGGATCTGGTTCAGCAGTGTTTTCATCTTCGTTATTTCCACAACCTGCTGCGAATACTAATCCTAATGCTAATATTGCAAAAAGGATCGCTTTTAATGTCTTGTTCATAGTTGGTTTCCCCCTAAGTATTTTGTCTGAAGAATGAAATTCATTCTCAATTAATTATCACAATTCATAGTATAGTGTGATTGATAATCATTGTCAATGTATTCCGTAAAAATATTTTTTGTTTTTTAATAGTTTCACAGATTTGTCAAATAATATGCTCAGATTAAATTAAAAACTCCCTCGTTTCATAGAGGGAGCTTGTTAGTTTCCGTATATTTTATTCAACAACACAAACTAAATCAGATTTTATATTAAAGGAAACGACCGATCCAACTTCAATATCTTGTTCCATCGGTGCATAAATAACCATCGGTTCTGCTGATGGATCTGATTGTAAATTTACATATAGCTCTTGATATTCCCCACTATATGTGACTCGATCGACGGTTCCACAATAACTTCCTTCGCCTTCAGCGACAATTTGACAGCCTTCTGGGCGAATCGAAAGTTTTACATTTTCACACATGCCATCTGTCTGATTAGGAAGGCATACCGTACCGATCGTTGTTGTAACATGTTTTAAATCTTTTTCTAATTTACCTGTAATTAAATTTGTTTTACCAAGAAATTGCGCGACGAAACAGTTTTTCGGGCAGCGATACATATCTCGAGGTGAAGCGACTTGCTGAATTACGCCATCTTTCATCACGACCACTTTATCAGAAACTGCAAAGGCATCCTTCTGGTCGTGGGTAACGATAATCGCGGTAGTATTTGCTTTTCTTAAAATATTCGTCACGTCAAAACGCATTTTTTCACGAAGACCTGCGTCTAAATTACTGAACGGTTCATCCATTAATACCACATGGGGACGTGGCGCAAGTGCTCTTGCTAAAGCGACACGCTGCTGCTGTCCACCTGATAATTCACTCGGGAGACGATTAGCGTACTCTGCTAATCCTACAAGCTCTAATACTTCAAGCGCTCGTTCTTTTCGTTCACTTCGCTTCCATTTATTTAAACCAAACATCACATTTTTCTCAATTGTTAAATGCGGAAATAAGGCATAATCTTGAAACACCATACCAATTCCACGTTTTTCTGGTGGTAATGAGCGGTGATCATCGTAAACAACTTGATCTCCAATGGAAATTTTTCCTGTGCTAGGTTGTTCGAAGCCTGCGATCATTCTCAGTGTTGTCGTTTTTCCACAACCACTAGGTCCTAACAACGTAATAATTTCCCCTTGTTCAATCTCCAAATCTAACGTATCCACTGCTGGTTGTAGTGATTTATTAAAAAACTTCGACACTTGCTCTAGATGAATAAAGCTCACGATACCCAACCCCCTTAGACAAATATGTATCTGCCTTATTTATTCTTAACTCATATATATTCTCAATAGCTTTTCTTAATGATAATGATTTTCATTGTAGATCGATTATATCACAGGGCTTTTTTAACCGTCAATAAAGTTCAAAAGGTTGTCACAGTTTTTCGAAAGCCTTTACAAATTATTTTTTCTGAATTAATTTTATTTTCATGCGCAACAATATCGACTTTAACGGTTATTTTCCCCTTACCAGGAAACTCTCCTATCCCTTTCTATACTTTCTATACTTTCTATACCTTTCTCTATCGTCCAATCTTTTCTTTCTCGAGCAACGCTCTTTGGCCAGTCATTTCTACTTTAAAGTCAACACTGATTTCAAACTCTGTTTGTTGCCAACCCGTTTCTTCCCAATTTAACGTGTCAAAAAATTGATAATTATTCGCCCAAATGCGATGCCCCATTAACCACGGTTCAACATTCTTTTCCTGCATTTTAGCAATCACATCTCTTAGTTCCTCTTCTATCTCTTCATTCATTTTTTCGTTAATTTTCAATATTAACTCTTTTGATAGACGAATTTCAGCTGTTGAAAGTTCGACAACTTCTCCGCCTCCTTTTATTTCAAGGTGATATTTAATAGGATCTGTTTTTTCAAAATCAATATCAACCTTTAGACTTATTCTTGAAAGGGCAACCTTCAACGCTTCACTTTCATGCTCAATGTCAATGGTATAATTCATTGGTCCGACTTCTTTTCTTTTCATCAAACGACTCATCGCAACCTCATCATCGAGTAACTTAGTTACTAGCCGATGATCTTGAAAAACCGCCATGTTTTCGATCCTAATATCGCCCTCTACTATTTTTGCTAACGGAATCACCGACGCACGTGAGATCATATTCATATCCCTTATAAATTGAAATAACTTCACATCAGTGGTTCGGCCGACTTTCTGATCTGCTTGGAAAAAGCGGTTTAAATACAGTGCTGGCAAATTCACGAGTGGCGATTCTAACGCAATAAACTCTTCTGCTGATCCTTCTTCAATAATAAGTAAATAAATTTGATTAGCAATCTCAGGAGTTCGGTCTAACAAATCTATGACTTCTTTTAGACTTTCTCTTGCTACAGCCTCACTTATTGTCACTACTTTTAAATGTCCTAAAAAAAGAACCGTTGGAGTATTCGCTTCTAAGTTGCCGATTGCATCCCATAACGTTTCACCTTCAGCGGTAAATACTTCAAACTCTTTATCCATCGGTGAGGCTCCTTCATCAGTAGTCGAGCGAAGGAGCGGAATTTGAATGGTTACAGCATAACTACCTTCTTCCTCTCCTTGATCAATACTTAAGCCTACAATCATAGATCGGTGATCAATTTCTCGCGAGTCTTCAACACACCCTAACAGAGGAGCTACAACAATGACCAACATGATGAAAATTCTTAACTTTTTCATTTGTTATTTCCATGCGCCCCTTTCTTGACGATTAAATATAAAAGTAAAACGATCGGTACGAAAAGAGAATAAATAAGTTGATTATAGCCCACATATACCCAAGCGACATTTACAAAGCTTTCGGTAAAAAGAGTAATTATAAATATGAAGGCATGTACTCCAATAACTAATAAAACCCTTCTTTGTATAGAAAAAATTCGCTCTACTAAAAAGACGGCAAACCACGTTTGAATAATCATGATTTTATAATAAGCAATCAGCCAAACACCGATAAAATATAAATCTAACCTTTCAAACACCCCTGTTCTCGTTGATGTCGATTGGACTAACGCGGTGGCAGGGGATAAAAGCCGTAACGATTGCTCAAATCCAAACGTCCCTAACACAACGATACTAAGAGAAGCAAAAATAACCATAATACCTAACAACGCTAAGCTAATCGGTTTCCAGACAGATGTCCCTTTTTGGACATACGGTAAAAAGCCTAAAAGAGCTACTACACCTGCATACCTTGCCATATCGGAAAGCGAGCTTTTCAAAAATGTCCATACATCTGTCGACCACACGGGTGGAATGTACACCCACTTGAAATAGTCGCTGAACCCTAAATATATAATCGTTAAAAGAACAACAGCTTCCAAAAAGATTAACGATACGACGAAACGAGTAATCGCTGTAATACCGTAAAGCACTCCGATAGCCGAAACAACGATAAATAATAACATCGGTATCCATCGCTCTGTATTGCGAAGTAAGTACGTGCTTGTCATTAGACCTAGCCCTTCAACACCCCAAACTATCGAGGCGATCGTACTTGCTAAAAAATAAATACCTATTACTGCATACAGCCATTTCCACATTGATTGCTTTAATTCCTTAAAGAGGTCATAGCTGTCATATTTTGAACAAAAAACTTTAATTAAAAAGGCAAGTAATAAATAGGGAAAAACAGCAACGATCACTTTTAACCAGGCGCTGCGAATTTCTTCATCAGCGACATACGGTAAAAAAGCTACTCCTAATGTAATTGTAGAACAAAACGTAAACGCAAAAATTTCAATTCCACGAAACTGCCTCACCGGTGTTAAATTCATCGTATCCACCCTTTAAATATACTCATACAAATCGTTTATGGCATGACCGCCGCCACCTAACATGGAAAGTCGGACGCCGGCCCTAACCAACAAGCCACTAACCGACTTTTACTAATCAACAAATCAAATTTTACTTTTATACGTTTGAATAACTTGTTTTATCTCTTCATACTTAATCGGCATAGCCGGGGAAACATATGGTCTTGAAAAGGAATTAATGTGACAGATGTGTATAAAAATTACACAAAACCCTAAGGCAAACCCATACAAACCAAAAGTAGCAGCAATAATTAATAAGCCGTATCGGACCGTCCGTAGTGATGCCACGAAATCCCACGACGGGGAAACGAATGAGGCTATTGCAGTTAGTGCAATAACTATGACCATTAAACTACTGACTAGCCCCGCCTCTACCGCTGCCGTTCCAATAATTAGACCACCAACGATACCAATCGTTTGACCGACAAAGCTAGGTAAACGTATACTTGCTTCTACTAAAATGTCCAAGGCTAACATCATCATAAATGCTTCAGCAGCTGCCGGAAACGGGATTTGTGTTCTTGATTCGGCAATGGCAAACGCTAATGTTTGCGGTATCAGTTCAGGGTGGAAGGCAACTAAAGCAACGTATAGTGCTGGTATCGCCGTTGCAATAATCATACAAAATAAACGTAACGCACGAACAAAAGCAATAGTCCAAACCGAGCTAAAGCTACGATCTCCACTCGGCAAATAAAAATCAAACACTGATATGGGGATGATCGTCGCTTGTCCTGAATTATCTAAAAAAAGAGCTACTTTCCCTTCTGTTAATGCAAATGCGACTTGGTCTGGTCTTTCAGTTAACAAAACTTGTGGAAAAACAGATAACGGTGCATTTACTATTTGTTTGTTTAATTGCCCTATATTTAAAAGGTTATCAATTTCTACACTTTCGATTCTCCTTTCTAGTTCTTCTAACATACTTTGTTCTGCCGCACCTTCAAAATACATGACAGATACATTGGTATGAGTGATAGTACCAACTGTGTATACCTTAGTTTTTAAGCGTGGGTCTTTAATTAATTGTCTCATGAGTGCGAGATTAGACGTCATATCCTCAATAAAACCTATTTTAGGACCGTACACTTGATATTCTGTCGTCGGTTCTTCAATCGCTCGCTTTTGTTGACTAGAAAGGGAAATTTGAATAGGAAAGCCCCTACTCTTATGACAAATAACACTGCTATCTAATATTGCATTAACGACCTCTTTCCAAGTCTTCAACTCATTCATATCTGCGCTATATATACAATAGCGGAGGTCCTCTAACTCCAGTTCTTCATTACTACTAGTTAATGGACGAATCACACTGCTCTCAAGCAACTCTTCATTAATAGCACCGACAAAATAATAAATAAATACTTCCTCACCATTCGCTAACGGAACAATTCGAGTAATTAAATCACTACAATCAGCAAAGATCTTTTCCATTGTATGTTTAAAATCGATACTGTTAAGATCTACTTCATCTTCAATATTTAAGTTTTTCAATACCCCGTTAATGTCCCCCAACGAGTTATGTCTCCCATTAATAATACTCATACTACCCCTCATTATTAATCCAATATTTTAAAGGTAGTGTTTAGCTAAATTGAATTTTTTATTCCAATTTTACACTTTAGTGGAAACAAGAAAAGCGCAGGCGCCTTGTTCACCCCTGAAAAGCGTTGGAGAGCCAGCGACGGTTTATCTCCCCCTTGAGATACATCTCCGAGTAGATAAACATCGATGGATCGAAACGCTCGAAGGGGTAGGCGCCGGAGCTAGACAACAAAAACGAGGGTGTCCTACTACTAATAGGACACCCTCGTTTAATGCGTTTGAAAATACATATATTGATTTTTGCGGACAATCAGCGCACCAATAAAACGACGAAGCGATGCTAAAACAATTCAAAACTCAAAACTCTTCACTCAAAACTACTAACGAATTTTCACCAATAAATTAACCGCTTCTTTGATCGTCTCGTCGGTATCTTCGCCGTTTTCAATTTGCTTGCGAATACAATCTTCTAAGTTAACACTAACGACGACACCAATTGTTCGATCTAAGGCGTTTCTTACAGCTGCTAGCTGTGTAACAACATCTTGGCAGTCTTTTTCTTCATCCATCATTTTAATAATTCCTCGAACTTGCCCTTCGATTCTCTTTAATCTATTTTTTACTTTATCATCGTATTTTTCCATAATAAATTCCTCCGTAAATTTAATAAAATCAGAAATCCGACAATTACTACCTCTATTTTATGATATGCGCGCCCTTGAAGCAATGTAAATTATCTTTTTAAAACTCTTCAAATGTGACTTATGTCACAGAATTACAAATCAATCTCTTTATAATAGTAGAAGAATTAAGTTTTTACGTTTTCTACTGATTTTATGTTTTATACCAAACTTAAGTTACAAACTGTCACTATTTATTCAAACTTTTATGAAAAGTCACTCTTATTTTTCCTATATTATGTATCTATGGGGGTCTTAATTATCATGACAAGGAGGGGATTACATGGCTAAAAATAATAGTAACCTTGAACCAAACAGAAACCATGTTCCAACAGAAACTAATTCATCATCGTTAAAAGGAACGCTTATTTTTACAATGTCGATCGGTTTATTTATCGTATTATCTTGGTCAGCAATTTTCTTTTTATTCTTAAATAGAATGTAACACTCGGGAGGGGGAATTATTTTATGCATTTACATCGTTATGAAAAAATTTGGTTAACATTTGGTATTGGCTCACTTGTTATCTTTTTAACTGTTTTGGGCGTGAGCGCATTTGCTTTTGGACAACAACCACCAAGTCACATGGCTAAAGTTGATCCACAAAACGTAAGGGACGCGGCACCATTCGATGAGCCTGGCTTACGACAAATAAATGAAACGACTTACCAAGCGAACATTATCGCTATGGCTTTTACTTATCAACCTAATAAAATTGAAGTTCCAGTTGGGTCTACGGTTCGTTTTCATGTAACGAGCTCTGACGTTGTTCACTCGTTTACAATTCCAAATACGAACGTAAACTTCATGGTAACACCTGGACATATTAATATGGCTGAACATACATTTACAGAGGCTGGTTCTTACCTCGTTCTATGTAACGAGTATTGCGGTACGGGGCATCATTATATGCAAATGACAATTGAGGTGGTCGAATGAGAAATTCAGCATTAAAAGTTGAAGATTATAATTCAAATATCGGGACTACAGTAGCACCAAAAGATGCTAAGTTAAGTATGGCCCACATATATATTGCGTTTTCTGCATTTTTAGTCGGCGCGATTGCCGGACTTTTGCAAGGTTTAGTTAGAGGTGGCATGATTGAGCTACCAAACTGGCTCGGATATTATCAGATTTTAACAGCGCACGGTGTTTTACTTGCACTTGTATTTACTACTTATTTTATATTCGCATTTTTATTTGCTGGGATGAGCCGAACTCATGGAGCTTTCAGTGATCGACTTCGTAAGCTTGGCTGGACGGGTTTTACGGTCCTAACGATCGGTACACTTTTAGCAGCAATTTTAATTATTTTAAATGAAGCTTCTGTTCTTTATACTTTTTACGCACCATTAACCGCACACCCACTATATTATGTCGGTTTAACACTGTTCGTTGTTGGTAGTTGGATTAGTGGAGCAACACTTCTTGGGCATTATTTTGGTTGGAAAAAAGCGCATAAAGGCGAGCGTACTCCGTTGTTCGGTTATATGACTGTTGCAACCATTGTTTTATGGATCATTGCTTGTTTAGGAGTGGCAGTATTAGTCTTATTACAAATGATTCCTTGGGCGTTTGGACTTACAGATGAAATTAATGTTTTATTAAGTCGTACACTTTTCTGGTATTTCGGGCATCCATTAGTATATTTCTGGTTATTACCAGCTTACATTGCTTGGTATGTTTCAATACCTAAGATCATCGGCGGAAAGTTATTTAGTGACTCTCTTGCTCGTATGGCATTCGTTTTATTCTTATTATTCTCAATCCCAGTAGGATTTCACCACCAGCTGATGGAATCTGGGATTTCAGAAATGTGGAAATTCATTCAAACAGTACTAACTTTCGTTGTTATCGTTCCTTCATTAATGACCGCTTTCTCGATTTTCGGAACGTTTGAGCAAACTGGTCGCGCTAAAGGCGGTACTGGTATCTTATACTGGTTGCATAAACTTCCTTGGAAGGATGTTCGTTTCTTTGCGCCGTTCATGGGAATGATCATCTTTATCCCTGCAGGAGCCGGTGGAATTATAAATGCTAGTTTCCAAATGAATGCAGTGATCCACAACACTCTTTGGGTTGTAGGGCACTTCCATTTAACAGTCGGATCAACAGTGTTACTAACATTCTTCGGTATTTCGTATTGGTTAATTCCACATTTAACTGGAAGAAAATTCACACCATTTTTAAATCGTTTAGGTATGGTACAAACTTGGTTATGGGCGATCGGTATGTTCTTCATGTCTGGTGCGATGCACTTAATTGGTTTACTAGGTGCACCTCGTCGTACAGCTTATACGACATATCAAAACCATCCTGATGCATTAGTTTGGTTTGAAGGAATTTTCACTAACTATGTAACGATTGCGATCGGTGGCGTGATTTTATTCGTCGCTGCTGTAATGATGTTTTATAACTTCATTTATATGACATGGTTAGCTCCTAAAGGTGATACTGAATTCCCAATTAGTGAACCAGCAGAAGATGCATCAGAAACACCGAAAGTCTTTGAAAACTGGAAACTATGGATTGGAATTGCGATTGTATTAATTTTATTTGCTTACACAATCCCGATTTACGATATGATCGTAAACGCACCTCCAGGATCACCAACGTTTGATTTCCTGATAAAATAATTGTTGGAGATTGATATTGTAATCTAAGCTCAAATGAGCTAAACACACAAAAAGGGCTGTCCCATAAAAAAGTGTCAGACACTTAAGGGACAGCTCTCTTTTATTACGGTAAAATTAATTTGAACTAGTTTCTCCTTGCCACTCTACCATCGCGCCTTGAACATTTGTAAGTTCATTAAAGCCATTTTCTTTTAACAACGACGCTGCTTGCATACTTCGATTGCCACTACGACATATAATGATAATTTCATTATCCATTGGTAAATCACTCAATGTATTTTCAAGGGTACTTAACGGATAATTTATAAAACCGTCTATATGCGCCTCATCAAACTCATGTACTTCTCTAACATCGATATAAATAGCTCCATCCCCACTTTCTTCGGATTGAGCCATTCTCTCAAGAATATCGTTAACATGCATTTGCTTAATTGCGCTTGCTTCTCCTTCACTACAACCAGTAACAACTATCATTGATAAAAAACCAATTATTAAAACGCTTAATAATTTTTTCATTTTCTCCTCCTTACTACGCCTTAACTTAATCTGTTCGCATGATAGATACTTATTTAGAGGCTCGCTCAAGAAATCACCGAGCATTTACATTTATAGTCTGATAATCATAAGTCTTTATACAAAGATAATGCCCCTATAGGTATACTAACTACTTTTATTATAATACAAATAATGTTTTTCTTCATTAATTTTTATGAATTTAGTTTAAAATTTTTTAAGCAATTACAAAAATCTAACATATAGATATAATCACTACATTTCTTAATGAATTTCATAATTCATTATTCTCGCCACTATGATCAATATACAACATTTATAGGTGATACTTATGGAACAAAGCCAAACAGTAAAAATAGCTCAAACATATTCAATCCATCATATTTTAACTCTTTTTGCTTTACTCGCATTGCTTATCGTATCAAATCTTTATATAATGATACCTCTGTTAGAAAACGTTAGTGATACTTATACGATAAGCACATCGGAAGCTAGTCTTTCAATAAGTGTGTTTTCATTTTTTTATGCTTGTGGGCTTATTTTTTTCGGGACGTTATCTGAGCGCTTCGGTTTAAAAGAGACGATTTGTTCCGGGCTCGCTATGCTAATTATTTTAATGTTGGCTTGTTTCTTTATTAATAGTTTTTTATTATTTATTATCCTTCGAGGGATTCAAGGTTTTTGGGCTGCCTCGTTTGCCCCCGTTTCATTTATTTACGTCTTAAATGTACTTGAGGAAAAACACCAAACCATTACAATCGCTGTGATTAATACAGGATTTTTATCTGCTGGTGTCTTTGGACAATTACTTAGTTCAACCGTCAACATCGTATTTTCATGGCAAGCGATTTTTGCTACATTAGCGTTACTATATTTTGTTCTACTCATATATGCGATAAAAAAATTGCCTAGACCGTCAAAGTCGAACCATCCTAAATCTATCGGAAACATTATTAAAGTGTTAGCTAAACTACCTTTTCAACCTAGATTAAAAAGGTTTTACTTTATTACTTTTACAATTCTTTTATCTTTTGTTGCTTACTATACGGCTTTAGAAAGCTACTTTACTCATGAGTTGCAATTATCAGCTACAAACGCGCTTATGATTAGAGGTTTCGGTTTAGTTGGACTACTTCTTACTATTTTTTTTGAAAAAATTACTAATCGAATTGGCTATGTAAATGCTGTGATCGCGGGATTAACATTACAATTAATCGGGTTAGCCTGTAGTGTGAGCCAAAATATTTATGTAATAACATTAGGGTCGATGATTTTTGTGGCTGGAGTCGCTATCGTTATTCCAGCGATTATACAGCTAATTGGAAAAAATGGAGCTGGTCAGCGGACTTATGCGATTTCGTTATATAGCTTCATTCTTTTACTTGGAGCTAGTGTTGGTAGTACGATCATATTAATCCCCAACTATTTTTTAAAACTAACTGTTCTTGCAGCACTTTTATCCTTCTCTTTATTAGCAGCCTTTAGAGAAAAATAAATTATGATTAATTTAATGAAGAACATATTGAAAAGCTTTTAGACCATTGCCAAAAGTAGAAAATTGAAACTAAGCAAATAAAAAGTGTAGAGGTTTGCGGTGAAATTACCACATACATCTCTACACTTTTTTTACGATTAGCTTATTTATCCTCAACAGACGACTCCAAAAGCAACAATATTTACGGAAACAACCTAACTTAAAGAAGTTTCTCACCAAATAACGATCCCATCAAGGCAACCGCGACAGTCGCTGTCGTATTTTTATCGTCCAAAATTGGATTTACTTCTACAAATTCTGCCGAAGTAACGATATCAGCTTCAGCGAGCATTTCCATCGCTAAATGAGTTTCACGGTAAGATGTTCCACCTAGAACAGGTGTACCGACACCTGGTGCATCGTGCGGATCAAGGGCATCTAGGTCTAAGCTTAAATGAACACCGTCCGTGTCTTTCGTGACATATTCCATCGCTTCTTCCATTACTCTTGTCATACCGAGACGATCTATTTCATGCATTGTGTATACTTTAATCCCTTTTTCTTGAATTAACTCTTTTTCACCATCATCTAAAGAACGGGCACCGATAATGACAACATTTTCTGGTCTGATTTTCGGAGCGTATCCACCAAGGCCAGTTAAATAAGGGTGACCAATTCCAAGACTTACCGCTAGTGGCATCCCATGAATATTCCCTGAAGGCGACGTTTCTCCAGTATTTAAATCACCGTGTGCATCGTACCAAATGACCCCTAAGTTTTTATAATGCTCTGCCACTCCGGCAAGAGTTCCAATCGCAATACTATGGTCACCACCTAACACTAACGGAAATGAACCATTCACAACACTTTTAGAAACGGCTTCAGCAAGCGTTTGATTAGCGTTAACGACTTCTTTCAAATCTTTTAAATTATCTTCATCGATCACATCAAATTCATTCGGTCTACCAATTTCGATATCTCCTAAATCATGAACTTCATAACCAAGAGCTTGAAGACGTTCCACTACATTAGCATAACGCATCGCACTCGGTCCCATATCTACGCCACGTCTTCTTTGCCCTAAGTCCATCGGGACACCGATGATTGAAATTTTCTTTTTCATGCAAAATACCTCTTTTCAACATAGTTGATTTTCTTACTTATTAAAAATTCCTCTTGCTGCAAAAGCGACATTTTGCGGTCTTTCAGCAAGCCTTCTCATAAAATAACCATACCAGTCGTTACCGAACGGTACGTAAATTCTCATTGTATAGCCTTCCTTGGCAATCGCCAATTGTAAATCAGTGCGGAAGCCATAAAGCATTTGAAATTCAAATTGAGATTTTGGGATGTTATTTTCTTTCGCAAACTGTTTTACTTTTTCTATGACGTTATGGTCATGGCTAGCAACCGCTGCATAACTACCATTTAATAAGTGTTGCTTAATTATTTTCATATAGTTTTCATCAATTTCGTTTTTGTCTTGGATCGCAACTTTATGAGACTCCTTATACGCTCCTTTGATTAAGCGAATCGATGTACCCTTTAAATTTTCAACATCTCTTTCAGCGCGGTATAAATATGCTTGAACTGCTGTTCCTACATTTGAATATTCACGACGTAATTCGTTTAATAAATCTAACGTTGCATCCAAATGTGCGTAGTCTTCCATATCAATACGAACGAAGTTATTATGCTTTTCGGCAGTAGCGAGTATTTTTCTCATATTATCGCGACATAAATTGCGATCGACATCTAACCCTAGTGAAGTTAGCTTCAACGATAAGTTACAATTGACACCTGATGCAGCGATCGCTTCAAGCGTTCTTACACAATAGTCTGCTGATTCAATCGCCTCTTCTCGATTAAAAACAAATTCCCCTAAATGGTCTACCGTACAAATAAGTCCTTTGTCATTTAGTTTGCGTACAGTTTCAATCGCATCTTCAATCGTTTCTCCAGCGATGACTTGCTTTGCCCCTAACTTTAATCCATACTTTTTGGCACTTTTATTTAATAGTTTGTTTTGTGATAGAAAGAGGAAAAAATTTCTTAAAATCATTTCCATAATAAAAAACCCCTTTTAATTAAATATATTTTTTTTGGCATTATGCCTTTTCTGTAAAACTAGCTTTCCCACAGTGTGTTAACGCTTACAAAAAACCACTTCAATTAACTGCTAAATTCACACTACCGAAAGAGTAGAAAAATTTGAAGAACTAGATTCTTTTCAGTGGAGGGCAGGTAATTAAAAGCCCTCCTAGTAAGCAAGCATTGATTATATTAATCTTCTAAAACAGCTGTAATTTGCTCAAGTGCCCAGTCTAAATCTTTTTGTGAAATAACTAAAGGTGGTGCAAAGCGAATGACATTAACATGCGTTTCTTTACACAGTAACCCTTTTTCTTTTAAAGCTTCGCAATATTTGCGAGCAGGCTCTGTTAGCTCAACACCGATAAAAAGTCCTTTGCCGCGAACTTCTTTAATAATGGAGCTATTGATTTTCTTTAATTTTTCTTGAAAGTAGTTTCCAAGCTCAAGCGAGCGCTCAACTAACTTTTCTTCTTCAATGACTTCTAAAGCAGCGACTGCTACAGCACATGATAATGGATTTCCACCAAACGTTGATCCGTGAGAACCTGGTTCGAACACCCCAAGAATATCGTCATTGGCACATACACAAGAGATTGGCATTACACCGCCTCCGAGTGCTTTTCCTAAAATATACATATCAGGAACAACATTTTCCCAATCACTCGCAAATACTTTCCCTGAACGTCCTAATCCTGACTGAATTTCATCAGCAACAAATAGAACATTTTTTTGCTTACATAAGTCAAAAGCTTCTTTCAAAAACCCTTCAGGTGGAATAATAATTCCTGCCTCACCTTGAATCGGTTCAAGTAAAAATGCCGCCGTATTTTCAGTAATAGCTGCTTTTAAGGCGTCAATATCGCCATAAGGAATAATTTTAATCCCTGGTAACATCGGGCCGAAGCCACGTTTATATTCGTCATTAGAAGAAAGCGAAACAGCCGTCATCGTACGTCCATGGAAATTATCTTCACACACGATAATTTCTGCTTGGTCACTAGCAACACCTTTAACAGAATAAGCCCACCTACGAATAGCTTTAACTGCAGTTTCAACAGCCTCAGCTCCCGTATTCATCGGTAACACCATGTTTTTTCCAGTAAGCTCTGAGACTTTTTCATAAAAATGACCTAATTGGTCATTATGAAAGGCTCTTGAAGTTAAAGTAATACGATCTGCTTGGTCTTTTAATGCTGAAATTATTTTTGGGTGGCGGTGCCCTTGGTTAACGGCTGAATACGCACTTAACATATCAACATATTTATTTCCTTCAGGGTCTTCTACCCACACACCTTCAGCTTTTGAAATTACGATAGGAAGCGGGTGATAGTTCCTCGCGCCGTACTGTTCTGTTTGATCGATGATTTGTTTCGTTTTGCTCATCGCAAGTACCCCCATTATTAATTAAACGTTTAATTAGAAAAGTGGAGGGTGGGACAAAACAAAGTGTCAGACACCGCTAGGCACCAAATATAGACATATGATAAATCTGTACGTCTATATTTAGTAGGATCCGCGTAGTGTCAGACACTTTTGTCCCACCCTCTTTTGTCCACTTTCTAATTTTAATATTGCTCAGTTACTAATTTTGCTTGAGTAAAGTGTAATAAATAGTCAGGTCCACCAGCTTTTGAGTCTGTTCCGGACATATTAAAGCCACCGAACGGATGATATCCTACAATTGCACCTGTACAACCTCTGTTGAAGTAAAGGTTTCCTACATGGAATTCTTCACGTGCTCTTTCAAGATGCGCTCTGTTTCTTGAAAGAACCGCACCTGTTAAGCCGTATTCAGTATTGTTGGCAATCTCTAATGCATGGTCAAAGTCTTTTGCTTTACAGAAAGCAACAAATGGGCCGAATACTTCTTCATGCATAATACGTGCGTTTTCATCAACATCAGCAAAAATTGTCGGGTTTACGAAGAAACCTTTAGAATTATCTGCCGTACCACCTGCCATAAGCTTTCCTTCTTCTTTTCCGATTTCAATATAACCAGTAATTTTATCAAACGCCTTTTGGTCTGTAACAGGTCCAACGAAGTTATTGAAATCAACAGGAGAACCAACTTGTAACTCTTTCGTAAGTTCAACCGCTCTTGCTAATACTTCATCATATACATCTTCGTGAATAATTGCTCTTGAGCAAGCCGAACATTTTTGACCAGCGAAGCCAAATGCTGACTTAACGATTGATTGTGCTGCTAATTCTAGGTCACAATCGTTATCAACGATAATTGCGTCTTTACCACCCATTTCAGCAACAACGCGTTTTAACCACTTTTGACCTGGGTGAACTTTTGCAGCACGCTCATAAATACGTACTCCAACAGCTTTTGAACCAGTAAATGAGATAAAACGAGTACGTGGGTGATCAACAATATAGTCACCAATTTCTGATCCGTAACCTGGAATGTAGTTAACAACGCCTTTTGGAAGGCCTGCTTCTTCTAGTACTTCCATAAATTTATATGCAACAACTGAAGTCGTTTCTGCTGGCTTAAGTAATACTGTGTTTCCTGCTACTACTGCTGCAGATGTCATTCCAGCCATAATCGCGAACGCAAAGTTCCAAGGCGGAATAACCACACCTACTCCTAGTGGAATGTAAGAAAGTTTATTATGTTCGATTGGTCTACTTTCAACTGGGTAACCTTTGCTAAGCTCGATCATTTGACGAGCGTAATACTCAAGGAAGTCAATTCCTTCTGCTGTATCTGCATCAGCTTCATTCCACGGCTTACCAGCTTCATGTACTAAGTATGCTGAAAACTCATGCTTACGACGTCGAACAATAGCCGCCGCTTTAAATAAAATATCAGCACGTGCTTCTGGGCTTACTTTTTTCCAAGTGTTAAATGTCTCATTAGCAACCTGCATTGCCTTTTCAGCTAACTCAATGTTTGCTTTTGAAACATTTCCGATCACTTGCTCTTTATTTGATGGGTTAAGAGAGACAATTTTATCTTCTGTAGCGATTCTTTCACCGTTAATTATTAAGTCATAATCTTTACCAAACTCAGCCTCTACTTGTTTTAGAGCTGCTTCAATATCATTACGGTTTTCCTCTACTGTAAAATCTGTAAATGGTTCGTGTTTGTAAGGTACTACCATTGTTAAATCCTCTCCTTTATCTGAAATATCTTTATAATTCCACTTTTTAAAATTGCAAGTATCGTGCCAACTTTGAAAACGCTAACAATGCCTATGAAACTATTAAAAAGGTGCAAAGTTTTTTTGCTAAGCAAACTGTTATTGCACCTAACGCCAATTTTTTTTGCTGTTTGTTGTTGTTTTACTGTAAAATAAATAAAGAAGCAATAACAAGTGATGACTTTATCGCTAAATTACCCTCATAGACGAGTTATAAAACAATAAAAACATCACTCTAAAGGCAAGATTTGTATGAAAAAAGGCGGGTGCTTTTACGAACGAACGTCTGAGATTCGTAAGAAGGTCAAGGTGAAGTGAGGGAAAGCACCCGCCTTTTACATTTTAGATGGTGATGGGTATCCGTCATGCGGGTTTTGTATGAAAAAGGCGGATGATTTCGTGAACGAGCCTCTGAGATTCGTTAGAAGGTCACAGCGAAGTGAAGGAAATCATTCGCCTTTTCCGTATTAGATGGTGACGGAATGGTCGTCATGTGCCTTTTTCATTTCAGATGGTGACAGTTACCGTTACCGTCATAAGGGTTTTGTATGAAAGTTAGTTTGTTGGCTTGTTGGTTAGGTCGTGTCCTCGCCTTAATTTTCATATTAGATGGTGGCGAGGCCGTCATGAACGTTTTGTATGAAAATGACCGGCCGGATTTCTCGAGTGAGCCTCTAAAACTCGATAGAGGTTTACAGCGAAGCGAGAGAATTCGGCCGGCATTTACTTCCTAGATGGTGACGGGGGCCGTCATGAACGTTTTGTATATACCTTAGTATAGGTAATTATTAAATCCACTCAATTACATAAAAATTTATAAGACGGTAGGTGATATCTATGAAGGATTATAAAGATACACATCAATTAAAAAAGCTAGAAAAGTATTATCAACATGTCATTGATGAAATTGATATCGGGGTTCACGTCATCGACGAGGACGGAAAAACGATTATTTATAACAATAAAATGATGGAAATAGAGGCTATGCATGTAGAAGACGTTATTCATAAAAATTTACGTGATGTTTTTAGATTTTATGAAGACCAAGATAGCACTCTTCTTAAAGCTTTACTTGAAGGACAAACGATCCAAGACAAAAAACAAACGTACTTTAATAATAAAGGCCAAGAAATAACGACGATTAACAATACTCACCCAATTATCGAAAACGGAAAAGTAATCGGCGCCATTGAAATTGCCAAAGATATAACAAAACTTGAAAAGCTCATTCGTGAAAACGGTGCTAACACCGGTGAACGCTTTTATACGTTCGATTCAATTATCGGTGAAAGTACTGCTATTAAAGAGGTCATTGAGCAAGCAAAGCGAGCAACTCGCACTTCCTCGTCAGTGTTAATTGTTGGTGAAACGGGAACAGGCAAAGAGTTGTTTGCTCAAAGTATTCATCACGGAAGCGACCGTAGTCAAAAACCATTCATTAGTCAAAACTGTGCAGCTATGCCTGAAAGTTTGATAGAGGGACTATTGTTTGGAACTAAAAAAGGAGCCTTCACCGGTGCGACAGAACGCCCAGGACTTTTCGAACAAGCTGATGGCGGGACGATCCTTCTTGATGAAATCAACTCTTTAGGCACCAATTTACAAGCTAAACTTCTTAGAGTTATTCAAGAAAAAAGCCTTCGGCGTGTTGGCGATACAAAGAATACACCAATTAATGTACGAATTTTAGCAACGATTAACGAAGACCCTAATCAAGCCATCGAAGAAGGTAGATTAAGAAACGACCTTTATTATCGACTAAGTGTGGTTTCGCTTCATATTCCACCTTTGCGCAAACGTAAAGCCGACCTTCCATTACTAGTAAATCTATTCATTCAAAACTTAAATCGAAAATTTCAAATGAATGTCCGCAAAGTAAACGAAGATATATTACGGTTATTTTATGACTATGATTGGCCTGGAAATGTTCGCGAACTCGAACACGTGATTGAAGGAGCAATGAACTTAATTATTGACGAGGACCGGATAGAATTTTCCCATTTACCAAGTCATTTTCGAAATAAAATGCAATTCAAAGATGACATCCCCGAAATGTTTCACCCGATTCAAAAAAATGATTATAAACCGTTCACGGAGCCGTTAAAAGAACAACTCGAAGAATTTGAAGAATATTATATTCAAAAAGTACTCGAACAGCATGATCACAATATAACTAAAGCAGCAAAACAACTCGGACTTAGTAGGCAAAGTTTACAATATCGAATCAAGAAGTTTCAATAGTATATATAAAAATGGCGCTCGAAACTATGATTTAGTTTCTGCGCCATTATTTTTTGTAAGCGGCCTTATTAGTCCGTTATTTATATGAAACTCTTCATTATTAAACATTTTGAGAACTTAGTGATAACCTGTTCATCCATCAGCTTAGATTTTAAACATATTCAATAGATAGTCATGCATACAATACAACATGTCCTTATAAATGAGGTTGATTGTACATGAATGACACTAAAAGATTACTAGCTATTTTAGCTGGAAGTTTTATTATTAGTTTTGGGGTCAATAACTTTTTTGTTCCCTTTCACATCTTAGATGGTGGAATGATTGGTTTAGGTTTAATTCTTCATTATAAATTTGATGTAAGTATCGGAATTACGATCATTATATTGAGCGTCCCTATATACATTGCGGCATGGATTTGGTACAGGACTTTTTTTTATAACAGTATTGTTGGTTTTGTAGTCTCTTCTTTATTTATTGATGTTTTTCAGTGGTTAACCTTCGATGTCGAACATATACATCCTCTTGTCGGAGCGTTAGTTGGTGGCGTTCTTCTCGGTATCGGGGTAGGTGTGATGTTTTTATACGACATAAGTACTGGTGGCTTTGATTTATTAGCGCAAATGATCGCCGACTTCATTAGAGCTAATGTCGGCATCATCATTTTTTTCTTTGATTTAATGGTCGTTTTTCTCGGATTTACTGTAATTACATTTGATGAATTAATTCTATCTGTCATTGCCGTTACAGCGACAGGGGTGGCGACGACATTAATCGTCATGTTCAGATGGGAAAATACGTAAATAAACGACATTATCTTTCCCAGGAAAACACAATTATTTACAAAATACAAAATTTGTCGCCAACAAATGCTCAGTTTCTTAAAAAAATTATTACTAAGCCTTTATTTTAAGTCAAAAAATCGAGCGACTATTTTCTCGCTCGATTTTTCATTTCAATCTATAAATAGCTTAGGGACAGTAGGGAGCGTGCTTTACTGCCGCTTTTTTGCTTATCGTGATTTTGTTCATTGTTTTTCAATATACTCGAATAAAAATGATTGGCCATTTCTGTAGAAACGAGGGTCATATATTCCGATAAGATCGTCATCTTCAATAATTACAACAAACGGTGACCATTCATATAGAGTTTTCGCTTCTGGGTTGTGGGCAAATAAATGATCTAAATCAGCTTCCTTATGACTAATAAGCACTTCTTCAACAGTTGGTTTAGACCACAAATTAACTTGTATAAGTTCTACTGTGTCGTCACTTTTTCCGATTAACGTATAATTCCAAGGTATAAAACTAGCGGAAAGCGCTTGTTGTTCATAATATTCATTATGTTGCTGGTATATAATATAACCCTGTCCTGTTTGTAAAGTGAAATGTAAAAGAATCGCTGCCCACACAAATCGATACACTTGAAATGAAGCAAGCTTTGATTTCTTTGCAATGATAAATCCACCTAAAATTATTGCCCAGATCACAAAGTCAACAATCGGTATCGTCCCGAAAGTAATTCTTGCTTGTGAAAAAGGCTCAAAGTAACCCGTCCCCCAAGCATTAAACAGATCACTCGTATTATGAATAAATACCGCTAGTGCACCCATAAGGAAGATGCGCCTATCTTTTACTTTCCAAAACAAATAACAAAGTAATGCAAGGACAATAGCCCAAACCGGAACCAGGAAGATTGAATGTGTAATTCCACGATGCCACATTTGGTACTGACCTTCCGTATCCCAGAGTCTTGAAATAACATCAATATCGGGAATATGACTTCCTACTACTGTAGTAAATAGCAACGCACGTTTCTTTTCTTTTGTGAAGTCGCGTTTATCTACTGCTCCATATAATGTTAGACCAAACAAAGTGTGTGTTACAGAATCCATTAACTATCACCATCCTCTTATTTTGAGGTTAATAATGGTAATAATAACAATAATTTAATGTTAAAAACAACTTTAGGTTATTTTTTTATTGAGTTAATCCCAATTTCCTTGCGTTTTTCCTTGTTTTATTTGCGATCCGCCTCGTTTCACTTGCGATTTTTCCGTTTTATTTTGCACGACTACTTTTAGCACCTTCTTTTATTGAGTTAACCTCAATTTTCTTGCGTTTTTCCTTGTTTTACTTGCGATCCGCCTCGTTTCACTTGCGATTTTTCCGTTTTATTTTGCACGACTACTTTTAGCAATAGTTTGCGAATGGTTTTTACGCAACTATATATTGATCTTAGTGGTGAGAATAATGAATTATGAAATTCATTTAATTTTGAACAAATTAAAAAAGCTTAGACACGACCATCTAAGCTTTTTCACATTTATATTTTTCATTCAATTAAGTGAATTTCATAATTACCAAAAGAAGTCACATCATTCAATTGTTAAATCACCTTATAAAATTCATATACTTCGGAATTTCAATCTGCTCGTTCATGACATAAGGTCCAACTTGATATAACTGATCTAAACCTTCAAATTGAACATAATTCATATCAAAATCTCGTGCCGCAAACATAATCGCTTCGACCATGATTAAATATTCCTCACGGTAACTGTCAATTGAGTTTTCATCTATAGTAACGGTGACGATATCGCCCTCTTTTTCGACATTAGTAATTACAACATCTGTCGGGATCGAAGCACTATACGCACTATTTTCGCCCCCTTGTTGCATTAACTGTAATACTTCTTCAAGACTTAAATCATCAAAGTTAGCATTAATAAGTGGATCACTCACCGTTCTACCATTTATTAAAAACTGATGTCCTGTATCCGTGTGAAAAACATAATAGCCTCGCCTTGGCCCTTGTAATTCCATCGTCTGTAACATTCCATGTTGTCCCCAAAATACACCTTGCTCACCATCAGAAGTGAATTGAATTTGATCATAACCTAATTTCGAAAATGTTTCTTGTAATGCTAAGCTATAAACTGTACTCTCCGCTGAAGTTAAATTTTCTAAGCTATTACTAGGAACGTCTATAGCGACTACTCCTTCTTGTTCTTCAGTAACAGAGTTAATTTCGATCTTAGGAAAACTCCCAATTCCAAACGCTTCTCCAGAAAATAAATCTTTTGCTACCATAAATCTATCCAATACATTATCACCTTCAGATAACACTGTTACTGGGATGACTATCTCCCCTTTTGGATAATGCGCCACAACAGCTAGTGTCACTAATTCTCCTGAAAATTCAAGTTCGTCAATCGGTTGACCAGCACTTAAATAATACCCATTATTGACTTCTTCTGTAGTTTGAATTCCTGGTGCCTCTTCTGTTCTAGCTACATCTGCTTCTTCTTCAGGGTGATCATTTATTTCCATCATTAAATTTGCATCGTCTCCCATTTCTGGAACATCGGTTGCAAATTCTGTTTCATTTAAAAACGATGGGACGAGTAATAGTAATAAGAATAGAACAGCAGCAGATGCAACGGCGGGAATAAACCAGCTTTTCTTCTTGCGGACTTTCACCTCATCTTCTTGAAGTCTTTCTTGAATCCGTTCGAATAAGGCTTCTTTACTTTGCTTATCCTCAATTTTCGGCATCTTCTTTAGTTGACTTTCAATCGTTTTTTCATCCCAATTAGAGGATCGCTTCATTTTCCCACCTCCTTTAATTCTGATTGTTCATTAACGTTAAGGAGTTCTTTCAACGCTTTAATCGCTCGATGTTGTGTTGTTTTCACTTTACTTCCTGACCAACCTAAAATCGTTGCAGTTTCACTTATTGAAAGAGATTCTATATATCTTAAAATAATTACTTGTTGTTGGTCTAATGTACATTTTCGAAGGGCGTCATACACTTGCTTCATTTCTTCGCGCTCTTCAACAATTTCTTCCGGTAAAGGATCTTCATCTTTAATTTGGTACTCTTTTTCAGATAACTCAAAGACCCCTAAAAATTTCCGTTTCTTTCGATTTTGGCTACGAATCCAATCAATCCCAACATGTCGTGCAATTGAATAAAGCCAAGTCTTTTCACTACTATCTCCTTTAAAAGATGAGTAGGAATTGAGTACTTTTATATATACTTCTTGTACTAATTCTTCAGCCACTTGACGATTACGAACCATATAAAATAAAAACTGAAATAATGCGTGGTGATAAGTTTCGTACAAGCGTTCAAATTCATGATTCACCTTTTACGTTCCCCCTTACTAATCTAGTCGATTTTTTATAAAAAAAGTTACATTAAAATTTATAAAAATTACTTCCTTTATTAATGAATTTCATAATTCCAACAAACTAGCCACATCCAACTACACCTTGTTGAGAACGATTTTAGTCCCATCGATTTAGAACCCTAGTGGCGTTAGGCGTTAAATAAATAATTATGAAATTCTTTAATTGCCATTTAAATTGTAACATTATTTTACAATAAAAAAAGACTAAAGAGTTAATCTCTCTAGTCTTTCCTACAACTTTACATACAAAACCCTCATGACCGCATACCGGCACCTTTTAGCATGAAAAAGTCGGACAATTTCCTTCTCTTCGCTGTAAAGCTACTGACCTCAATCACATCATGTGAAACTCCTTAGAGAATTCATCATGCAGCTTTGCGACGAGTAACCGCAGGAGCACCCCTCTATCTAGTTTATGAGGCTCGTTCAGGAAAATACCCCCGACTTTTTTTATACAACCCTAATGACCATACATTCACCTTTTATAATGTAAAAGTCGAGCACTGCCCTTTCCAACTATCCAACTAACCAACTTAATTAGGTTCTCGCTTCGGTACAATATCAAAGATTTCTCCTGTTTCAAATAAAGAAATTACATCATCTAACCATGTATAGTAAGCTTCTGCCTGTTTAAGTTTTGTTAAATCACTTTTAATTAACTGCTTTAAATGATCGCTACCTGTTGTATCATTTAATTCGTGTAGCATTTCCTTCGTTTCTTGGATGGCGATTGTATTTTGTTCAGTCGCATTTCTCCATCTATTAATAAAAACGTTGGAAAATGATTTATACCAATCATCCTCCGTTTTATACAAATCTTTTCTTATGCCTTTTTCCCAAACTCTCTCAACCATGTTGACCTCTACTAATGACCTAATCCCAGTACTCATACTAGTTTTACTCATGCCTAGCTCATCGCTCATTTCGTCTAATGTCATTGCATCTTCGGAAAAGAAAACCGTTCCATATAACCTCCCGACAGAATGAGATATATCATATAAATGAATATTTTTAGCAACTTCACTAACAAAGCGATCTCGTGCTTTCTTTAATTTTTCATAGTCTTGTAATTCTTGAACGTTATTATCCATCATTCCTCCTCCAACCAGTTTCATTGATTAATAGTAGTGTAACAAAGGAAAAATAAAGTTAAAAGTTTACATCTCTACCGTAAATGGGAGGATATAGTAGCATTTATAAGCATTCAATCTATATACGTTGTACAGTTTTTTCTGTACGTACTTTTTATTCGAATTCTAAAGAATATACAGTTTGTGTGATAAATAAAAAAAGAATATAGTTATAACAGCAAAAGCTAATGAATTTCATAATTCAATATCATCGCCATTAAGTAACTATATGTAGTTGCGTTAAGTCGTTCGCAACTACATATAGTTTGATATGGCTTGGTTTAGGTAATTATGAAATTCACTCAGCTGGCAGGCGAATTCTGATGTTCTTAACACTTGCTAAACATTACTTAACGCAACATAAACAATACTTAAAAGAAATAGAGGTGTACCATGGCAAAAATAAAAGTAGAAAATTTAACGAAAATCTTCGGTAAAAAGCCGAAAAAAGCGTTAGATCTTTTAAACAAAAATACATCAAAAGATGAAATTTTAAAGCTAACCGGGAATACGGTCGGTGTTAACAAAGCAGACTTTGAAGTTCAAGATGGCGAAATTTTCGTTATCATGGGATTATCAGGAAGTGGTAAGTCAACGCTCGTCCGCCTTCTTAATCGTTTAATCGAACCGACAACCGGTAATGTTTGGATTGACGGTGTCGACTTAGCAGCAATGGGTGATAAAGAGCTAAGAGAAGTTCGACGTAAAAAATTAAGTATGGTCTTTCAAAAGTTCGGGTTATTCCCGTTCCGTACCGTTCTTGAAAACGTTGAATTCGGTCTTGAAGTTCAAGGAGTAGAAAAAGATGAAAGAAAAGCAAAAGCGATTTCTTCATTGGAGTTAGTTGGTTTAGCTGGCTATGAAAATATGTATCCAAATGAATTATCTGGTGGCATGCAGCAACGTGTCGGTTTAGCTCGTGCTTTAGCAAACGACCCAGACGTTTTATTAATGGATGAAGCCTTCTCAGCTTTGGACCCATTAATTCGTAAAGATATGCAAGACGAATTACTAGACTTACAGCAAAAAATGCAAAAAACCATTATCTTTATTACGCACGATTTAGACGAAGCACTTCGAATTGGTGATCGAATTACGATTATGAAGGACGGTTCGATTGTCCAAGTTGGAACACCAGAAGATATCTTAACAAATCCAGAAAGCGATTATGTAGAAAGGTTCGTTGAAGATGTTGACCGTTCAAAAGTGTTCACAGCAAGCCACGTTATGAAGCGTCCTGAAACTGTTAATGCAGAAAAAGATGGTCCTCGTGTAGCCATGCAAAGAATGAAGGACACTGGTATTTCTAGCATTTATGTGACAAATCGTAAAAAAGAGTTACTAGGTATCGTAAGTGCTGAGGAAGTTTCTAAAGCAGTGAAAGAGAATCGTAGTTTACTAGATATTATTGAGGAAAACGTTCCTACTGTTCACCCAGATACACCGTTAAATGAACTGTTTGATGTTGTTTCAACTTCACCTGTTCCATTAGCAGTTGTAGAAGAAGGGTTACTTAAAGGAATTATTATTCGTGGAGCAGTTTTAGCTGCCTTATCATCAGGTCAGGAGGTGAACAAAGATGAGTCTACTACCGAGGCTTCCGCTAGCTGATGGAATTGATGCTGTTGTTGATTGGTTAAAAGGGTTTGATGGCTTATTCGATGTTCCAAAAGAATTTATTGGTTTTACTGTTAATCATTTAAGTAATGGTTTAAGCTTTATCCCTGCGTGGTTATTTATAATCTTATTAACTGGTTTAGCCTTTTTTGCAACGAAAAAGAGATTAGGTTTACCTGCCTTTGTTTTCTTTGGATTAATGTTTATCCATAACTTAGGCTATTGGAGTGATATGATGTTAACTCTCTCACTCGTGTTAACATCAGCTGGTATTTCTGTCATACTAGGTATTCCTTTTGGAATTTGGATGGCGAAAAACAAAACCGTAGAAAGTATTATTACGCCAATTCTAGACTTCATGCAGACGATGCCTGCATTTGTTTACTTAATTCCAGCAGTAGTGTTCTTTGGAATTGGAATGGTCCCTGGTGTTATTGCTTCTGTTATATTCGCAATGCCTCCTACTGTAAGGCTTACGAATTTAGGAATACGTCAAGTATCAACTGAGCTTATTGAAGCTTCTGATGCTTTTGGAAGTACTCCTTTACAAAAACTATTTAAAGTTCAGTTGCCAATGGCGAAAAAGACGATTATGGCTGGCGTAAACCAAAGTATCATGCTTGCTTTATCAATGGTTGTTATCGCCTCAATGATTGGTGCTGCAGGTTTAGGAACAAAAGTTTATTATGCAGTCGGCCGTAACGATGCTGGTGGTGGTTTTGAAGCAGGAATTGCGCTAGTTATTTTAGCAATCATTTTAGACCGCCTAACACAAAGCTTCAACCGTCAAAAAGGCGTAGCATAAATCGTTTTTCACTCTTTTTTTAAAAAAGGGATTAAATAAAACATAGAAAATAAGGAGAGGGTCAAAAAATGAAGAAGTACTTAAAAAGACTTAGTATCGCAGCAGGATTATCACTTACATTATTAGCTGCAGGTTGTGGTTCTGATGCGACAACTGGTGATGACAGTTCTGTAGGAGGTTCGTTAGATTACACTATTACAGGAATTGATGCAGGTGCTGGTATCATGGCTGCTACAGAAGAAGCGATCGAAGCTTACGGACTAGAAGACTACAACTTACAAACTAGCTCTTCAGCAGCGATGACAGCAGCTCTTGATGCTGCTTATACAAATGAAGAACCAATCGTTGTTACAGGTTGGACACCACACTGGAAGTTTGCTAAATATGACCTTAAATATTTAGAAGACCCACAAGGAATTTTTGGAGAGTCTGAGGTTATTCATACAATTGCTAGAGCTGGGCTTGACACAGACCACCCTTCAGCATATCAAGTATTAGAAAACTTCTACTGGGAACAGGATGACATGGGTGCAATCATGATCGATGTAAATGAAGGTGCGGATCCTGTAGACGCTGCAGCTGACTGGGTAGCGGCTAACCAAGATAAAGTATCTGAGTGGACAGACGGTGTATCTCATGTTGATGGTGACCAAATTACGTTAGCATTTGTTGCTTGGGATTCTGAAATTGCTTCAACTCATATGATCGGAAAAGTTTTAGAAGACATCGGATATGATGTAGAATTAGTATCTCTTGAAGCAGCTGGTATGTGGACTGCTGTTGCTACTGGAAGTGCTGATGCAATTGTTGCTGCTTGGTTACCAGGCACACATGCAGCATATTATGAAGACTATAAAGAGGACTTTATCGACTTAGGTGTTAACCTAGAAGGCGCTGGAATTGGTTTAGTTGTACCAGCTTACATGGATATCGACTCAATTGAAGATTTAAATAATTAAAAAAAGGGCCTGGGGCCCTTTTTTTCGTTCAGTCTGCATTTCAGTTCAACAAGGGGAAAATAAAAAGACCGATTTCCCTGAACTACTCTTGATGTTCGAGCTGAGAATAAATCGAGTTATAAATGTGTTCAACCTCTTGATCTGTCATATTTTTTAATTGACTCGATTCAACCCCATTCATTTTCTCAATAAAATTAACCATGTTTTTGCGTTCTTGTCGACTCATAATTATCTCCCCCTTTTTGTATTAGTACAATAATTAATATTGTATTTGTATTATATAACAGTTAACTTTTTTACGTCAACTGAAATTTCAAGTTTTTTAATTTTTTATTGTAACTTCTCAACATTTTTATGCTATTCTTGTAACTAACAAGCCATTTAATGAATTTCACACCATTAAAGCATCAAAATAATTTAGCCATTATACTATTAGGGAAGGTGTTAATATGAAGAAAAAAATAAGTTACCTAGTTTTAACACTGTTATTACTCCTTGTTATTTCAGCGTGTGGACAAGCAACTAGTGATAATATGCAAGAAGAAAATCTACAAGCAGGAACAGACACTGAAAAATCACAAACAAAAGATGAGACTAATGAGGAAGTCGAACAACCTGTCGAATCTAATGAGGAAACTACCAAAGTTACAAATGAAGTTGAAGTTTTAAACCCTATTAACTTGTACTTCTCTGACCTAGACTTAATGAATATTTATAGGGTTAAAGTTGATACATCATTGACAAAAGATAGTGAGGGTCTTAAAGAGGCGTTACAACTTTGGATCAACGGACCAGAACCGACTAAAGATGGTTTAACAAGTCTTCTTCCAGAAGGTGTAACGGTCCAATCTGTCGAAAATATTGATGACGTCCTTCACGTTTCATTTTCAAACGAACTACAACAAGCCAATTTAGGATCTACAGGAGAATCGTTCCTAATTCAACAAATCACCATGGTTGTAGAGCAGTTTGGCTATAACGAAGTATTTATCTTAATTGATGGTGAAATAGATACAGAGTTTTTAGGACATGTCGGCTTAGACCAAATATTTACTACAAATTCTCCTGAAGACTACGAATTATATACAAACTAAAGAAAAATCACTGAGTAATATTTCTTATTAAGCAATGAAAACCTTGACCTTCCACATCTTCTGTGGGGAGCCAAGGTTTTTTCTATGAAAAGGTGCATCACTATTGAAAATCAACTATACTATGAGTAGTAATACTTTAATGAATTTCATCATTCAATATTATCGCCATTACGTATCTATATGTAGTTGCGTTAAATCGCTAGCTTCTACACATAGTTTGATATTGCTTAATGTAGGTAATTATGAAATTCACTCACTTACATACATAAAAAATATTAATTGCTTTAGGAAGGTGAAATTATGCTTAAAAGTACAGATGAAACGGTACTCCATTGTTACCCTGGATTAATTGCATTAGTTACTGCCGAGTGGAATGGAACGAAAAATATTATGGCTGCTGGCTGGCACTCATACATATCTTTTGCACCACCTATTTACGGTGTCGCGATTGCAGAAGAACGTTTTACTCACCATTTAGTAAAAAATTCGGGCGAATTCGCTATTCAGTTTGTTCCTGCTGAATTTGCCAAATATATTGAAGGGTCCGGTAAACTGACTGGAAACGATGGCGACAAATTCGAAGCTTTAAATATCCCTTATAAAAAAGGTGAAACGATTAATTCTCCTATTCTGACAGAAGCTTATGTCGTTTACGAATGTAAAGTGAAAGACATTCAAAAATATGGCGATCACGACTGGATCGTCGGAGATATTACGAAATTCCATAAAGATGAAACTCGCTTTGACGGATTTAGCCCTAATTGGAACAAGCTTGAAATGCCTCTTTACGTTGGTCAATCTGAGTATTTAATTGCCAATAAAGACTCGAAAAAGATCTCCATTGATTTAAAGAAGTAGTCTTTAATAACCAAATTAAACTTGCTTTTTTACGTTGCTTTTCGGGTTCTTGTAAAAAAATGAGCTTTAGTGACAGGCTAATTTGTCTCCAAAGCTCATTTCTCATTTTCTTTATCTTAAGACCATCAAAGCCTCTAATCTATGTGTAACCATTTGAATAGTTAGGTCCAATTCGTGCTTATTTCGTAGTGCTTTAAATACGAGACACTCAACTTATTCCCCTTTAGGAATTTTAATATAAAAGCTAGTACCTTTCCCTTCTTCACTTTTCACATCTACACTACCATTATGAACTTCAACAATCTCCTTAACAATCGCTAACCCTAGACCACTGCCTCCACTTTCACGAGAACGGGACTTATCAACTCGATAGAAGCGTTCGAAAATGTAAGGCAAATCTTCCTTTCCAATGCCGACGCCAGTATCACTAATTTCGATGATTACGTCAGTTTCCTTTTCTACAACTACTATTTTTATCGAGCCGCCTTTTGGTGTATAGCGAATACTATTTTCAAGAATGTTGATTACTGCTTGGCCTAGTCGCTGTTGATCAATACAAACGGTAATTTCATTATTAGTTGAAATAGCCTCACAATGAATCGATAAGTTATCCAACATAAGCTGCCTTGTAGCGACTATCGCTTCAAGCCATGGTAAAACATTAACCTTCTCTTTATGAAGGATAATTTTACCTTCTTCTAGCTTTGTAAGCTGAAATAAATCACTGACTAAATATTCCATCCTTTTTGCTTCATTATAAATAACATCTAAATTTCGACGCCACTCTTTATCATCTACCGTTGGTGCATCTTTCATAACTGCAGAGTACCCTTTAATATAAGTGATTGGTGTTCGTAAGTCATGCGAAATATGTGAGATAAACTGTCGTTTTGAATCACGGAAATCTTTTAATTGCTTGGTCATAACCCGAATATCTTCGGCTAATTGGCCAACTTCATCTTCACCATAAACGGTTAGTTTTGTATCAAAATCACCTTTGGCAATTTCTCGCGTTGTCTCCCCCATTTTAATGAGTGGCATAGAAATAACTTTCGTTAAATATAGGGTTAAAGCTATTCCGATAATAAAAGCAAATAACCCCATTGAAAAAAGCAAAAAGAATAGTTGCATCTTCGCTTTTTCAAATTCACCAGTATCTTTGTCAATAAAAAATAAACCGGTTAGCTGCCCTTCTTTATATATCGGTTGATACGCCCATATGTGAGGAATATGAAAGTCAATCCCAGTATCGACATATTCTAATGTTTCACCGCCTGTTTGATATTGATATTTCACCCACTCCTCATACTGACTCAACCACTGATCACTTATAGGATGAGAAGAATAAATCAGCTCAAAGTCTGGACTGAAATAAACTAAATGGGCATGGCGCTCGCGATTTTTTTCTATAATAAAGTATGAGATCACCTCTTCATCATAACCATTTTCAATCATTGATGTATATGCTCGTAATTCTTCATACACTTCATGTGATAAGTGTTCTTTATAAAAATTTTTAAAAAAGTGATAAGAAAATAGTACCATCGTACTAATAATCAGTAAAAGTATAAGTAAAACGAATATCGTTATTTTCTGTGACAGCCTTCGTTTCAAAAATTTTATCATCCCTCTAATTCTTAGACCCTTCTTCAATCATTTGATATCCAACGCCCCAAACCGTTTCAATAATTTGTTTTGTGTATCCAACTTCTTTTAACTTTTCACGAATGTTTTTAATATGTGTATCAATCGTTCGAGCATCGCCTTCGTAATAATCGTCCCATTCTAACTGAACAAGCTGCTCTCTACTGTATACTCTTCCAGGGCTTTTGGCTAGTCGAACCAACACTTTATACTCTTTTTTCGTTAACGGAAGTGCTTGATCTTGATACGAAACTTTTAATTTATTTTCTTCAAATTTCAAACCATGTAAGATGAAATTAACGGTTTCTTTTTCATCTTCTTTTTTTGCACGTCTCATGATCGAGTGTATTCTTGCAACGAGCTCCCTCGGTTCAAATGGTTTAACGATATAGTCATCAGCACCTAGCTGTAAACCTTCAACAATCCGTTCTGTATCGCCTAATGCGGTTAATAGAATGATTGGAATATCTTTATCAATCATTTCTCGTACATTCATTAATACTTCAAATCCATCAATTGTCGGCATCATAATATCAAGAATAATTAAATCATATTTATTGTCGATTAATTTTTGCATTGCATCATAACCTGTTTGCGCCTCATCCATCTCATATCCATAAGGTTTTAAACATACGGTTAAAAGGGTACGCATTTCTTTTTCGTCATCAACAATTAAAACTTTATAAGCCATTCTAATCACCCCTTTTAGTAAACTTCCGATCCAATTATTTCAGTATAATATGTTAAAATTTATATCTGCAATATCATCTTCATCACTCGAATAACCTTCATAAAATATACTATATTTTTATGAAAAAAGTGTGGAGATAAAATCGAGGAATAAGGCTATTTTAAGAAGTGCCCTATTCCCCCAATTTTACATCATTCTTTTTACTAGTCGCTTCACTCTTGCTTCTAATTCTGCAACGCTAAAAGGCTTCGTTAAGTAATCGTCGGCACCTAGCTCAAGCGCTCTTACGATATCTTCTTCACTTTTTCTTCCGGTAAGCATAAGAACGATATATTTGTCCTCTTGATATTCATGCCTAAGCTTACGAAGAACTTCAAGCCCGTCCATTCCCGGCATAATACCATCTAATAAAATAAGAAACTTCCCTGGTTGTTTATGCCAATGAGATGTAAAAAATGTTTCTCCGTCTCGAAACGATTGTAAGTCAATATCAGTCTTGCCAAAAGATAGTTTTGACAGTCGGTCTTTCACTAATTCATGAACAACTGCACTATCATCAATAACTGCAATATGAATAGCATTCTTTTTCGCCACCGGTACTCCATGGTTTTGATCATAAATACAAACTTGATTGCGCCCATTATTTTTTGCATCGTATAGAGCGGTGTCTGCCTGTTTGACGTACTCTTCAATCTCAGTACTAGGATTATCCACTTCAACAACACCCGCCGAAAAAGTTACTGAAAAACTTTCACCTTGCTCCGAAAGAAACGAAATTGCAGAGAACTCTTTTAATAGTCGTTCAACAAAGGTTTTAGCTTCTTCCTTTTTTGTATGCGGTAGTAATAATATAAATTCTTCCCCACCGTAGCGTATCAAATAATCAGAGCTTCTTTTATTCTTTAAAATACATTGAGCGAAGCCACTTAATACAATATCACCGACAATATGTCCGTGTTTATCATTAACTTTCTTAAAATTGTCTAAATCTATTACTACTAGTGTTAGTGCACTTTTCTTTCTTGTTAATTCATATAAATACCTGCTTAATTCCATCTTAAAAAACTTGCGATTAAAAGCGCCAGTTAGTTCATCAATAAGTACAGCATTACTTGCCATCTCTTTAGATTTAATTCGATTTTCTACCCTGACGAGTAACTCATCAAACTCAAAAGGTTTAACAAGATAATCTGCTGCACCCCTCTTATATCCTCTTAATCTTGTTTCTTTTGTATCTTCTGAGCTTAAAAGAATAATCGGTATCAAATATGCTTGTGATTTTTCGAAAAGTGTATCTAATAACTCAAATCCATTTTCACCTTGTAAACCGATACCTAACAAAATACAATCCGGTTTTTGATCATAAAAAAGCTTTAACGCTTTATTTGCCGATAGTGCCGCCAATACCATATATCCTTCTTTTTCTAAGTTCGCTTTTAGAGCATTCACCGTTGTAATATCTTCATCGACAAGGAGGATTAATTTTTCATTTTCTGTAATCTTTCCAATTTTTTCCTCCTCGCGCTGTACTTCTTCATTTATAGTGTCCTTAGCAAATATAAACTGAAGAAAAGGTTGCCATTCATCTATGCCCCAAGGCCGGCTTTCAATTTCGTTTACTTGTTCTATTTTTTGTTCGGCCTCTTTAGAAATATCAACCAATCCTATTGAAGCAGCAGTTCCTTTCACCGTATGAAGGAAACGGTAAATATGCCCTTCTTCAACAAAATCTTTTAACTCCCACTGATTTAATGTCTTTTTCATCCGCTCAAAAAACATTTTTTGATATTTCTCCATTTTTTCTCCCCTTATATTAATCTATATTAATTCCATCCTGCGATCTTCCTACTAATTTATATGCAAGTCGCTATAAGTCTTTTTATGTAGTCTATATACCCTATTTTTACAATAAAAAAGCGAAAAGTCTATCTCATTCGACAGTTTTTTGTAAAAATTTTATCGTTCCTCCATTTAAAATGATTTTTTAGTCACCATTAGTTTGTTATTATATATAAGAGTGAATTTTCTAAGCATGCGCTTGTCTACGATCGATCACAAAGTGAAAAGCAACTATCTTTTAGAAAAGAGCCAAACTTTTAATTAGAAGAAGGTTTGAAATGGACGAGTTAAAGGGGTAATCACATGGCAAACACACGTATTTTATTACTGATCATTGTGCTTTTATTTATAAATATTTCACTAGGTTGTGCTACAAATAATGATGTTAATGAGCGTAAACAAGAGCTTCACGTTGCTGCAGCAAGTAACTTAGTACAAGTATTTACTGAGTTAGGGCAACAATTTGAAGAAGAACACCCGATTGAATTAGTTTTTAGTTTCGGTTCTTCTGGACAGATATCAGACCAAATCATTAACGGTGCCCCATACGATATGTTCACTCCAGCCAATATCGAGTTTCTAGACCAATTAGGTAATGAAGGTTTATTACTAGAAGAAAACTATACGACATATGCATTTGGAACGATTGGCTTTTCGACATTAAAAGAAAATGATCTCCAGGTGGATACTTTTGAAGACCTTCTTAATGACGATATTGTCAAAATCGCTATCGCTAACCCAGAGCATGCACCGTACGGCATGGCTGCGAAACAAGCACTTGAAGAAGCAGACGTATGGGGGAAGGTAGAAGAAAAGTTAGTGTATGGAAGAAATATTTCCGATACGTTAGCATTATTACAAACGAAAAATGTCGAAGTAGCAATGATCGCTTTATCATTAAAAGATGAAGAAACATTAACTTTTACACCGATAAACGAGCAGCTACATAAGCCTTTAAACCACTCGATTTCTATTTTAAAAAGGTCGGAGAAACAAGAAGAAGCTCAAGCTTTTATTGATTTCTTATTAAGTGAACGAGGGCAACAAACATTGGTGGAGTATGGGTATTCCCTTCCTTAAGGAGTTTCAATATGGATCAAATTAATTTATTTCCATTATATTTGTCTTTAAGAGTGGCTTTAACGGCAACGGTAATTACCATTTTTATCGGACTTCCTATTGCTTATTATTTAAGTCGTTCCCGTGGTAGATTTGCGGACTTTTTAGATACAGTGATCACGTTACCGATTGTTCTTCCACCGACCGTCCTAGGTTACTACTTACTAGTACTTTTAGGTAGACAAAGTTCAATTGGTAGTTTTCTTGAAGAACGGTTTAACATTATGATCGTCTTTACACCGACGGGGGCTATTATTGCTGCTACAGTTGTCTCAATTCCGTTTTTAATTAAGTCTGCAAAAGCAGCCTTTTTAGGAATTGATCAAAATGTTGTCAATGCTGCCCGTGTATTAGGAAGAACAGAATTAAATATCTTTTTAACGATCACCGTACCGCTTGCTTGGCGAGGGATTGCTGCCGGCATTACGTTAGGATTTGCCCGAGCATTAGGAGATTTCGGAACAACATTAATGGTCGCTGGTAGCATTCCTAACCAAACGATGACGATGCCGATCGCCATCTATGATGCGCTACTTGCAGGGAATCGTGAACTTGCAAATATACTTGTCTTTATTATGACAGCTGTCTCCCTCCTCGTTTTATATACGATTAACCGCCTTGAAAAACGTGTGTCGAAAGGAGTGGCTAAGTAATGTTAGATGTGAATATTAATAAGGATCTCGGTGATTTCCATTTAAATGTCGAGTTTCAAGTCGAAAGTGGGATTATCGGTATTTTAGGCCCTTCTGGCTGTGGAAAAAGTTTAACATTACAAGCGATTGCTGGTTTATTAACTCCTGATACTGGACGTATAGCGATTGGGGAACGTACTCTTTTTGATACAGAGCAAAAGGTAAATATTCCAACTCGACAACGAAATGTTGGTTATGTTTTTCAAAACTATGCTCTTTTCCCTCATCTAACTGTTGCTGAAAATATCGGATATGGTCTAAAGGGGCTACCGAAACAGGAAGTACAAAAACAAGTAGACGATATTTTAGAAACTGTCCAACTTAAAGGGTTAGCAAAACGCTACCCTAATGAGCTATCTGGCGGACAACAACAACGGGTGGCATTAGCAAGAACTCTAGTTACAAAACCCGATATTCTACTATTAGATGAACCTTTTTCAGCATTAGATCAACATGTAAAAAAAATGCTAGAACTAGAACTTTTAGAAATTATTAAACACAATTTTTCCGGAGTCGTACTTTTTGTCACTCATAACATCGAAGAAGCTTACCGCCTATGTGATTACATTTGTTTGTATGATTGTGGTCGTAATATTCAATTTGGAAAGAAAGTGGACGTATTAAGGCAACCAGTGAATAAGGCGGCTGCCCGGATTGTTGGTTGTGAAAATATTTACGAAATCGATTCTTATGAAGGTCACTTCGTCACTGTTGGGGGCTTACAGTTAAAAACCGCTAATACAGATGCGCAAGAAGGAAAATACGTAGGAATTCACAGCTATGATGTTACTTTTGTTACAGATGAAAATGATTGTACGACGAATACATTTCGTTTCGATGTTAGGAACATCGTTGAAGGCATCGACCATTCAACAATTACAGTTACGGTAGGTGACTTGATTTTCAAAGTTGACGTTCGAAAAGATAACGTTAAACAAATTACCGCAGGTGACACACTTCTCTACTTACCACCTGAAAAGATTTTCTTATTGGGTGTCTGACACCTTGTGATATTTTCACAAGGTGTCAGACACCGCTCGTGGACATTTCGGCAATTTGTCCACCTGAGACGCACACGAAAGCGGCCGCCTACTAAGGTCAGCCGCTTTCTATATAATGGAAAATCACTTACTTCTTTTTAAAACGCCTCGATAAACTGAATAACCGCCGGTCCTAAAAGAACGATAAAGAGACTAGGAAAAATGAAAAGTACGAGTGGAAATAACATTTTAATTGGGGCTTTCATTGCTTCTTCTTCGGCTCGTTGTTTTCTACGCTCTCGAACTTCATTCGATTGAACTCTTAACACTTGAACCATTCCGATCCCTAGCTTCTCAGCTTGCAAAATATTACTAATTAAAACACTCACTTCATCAACGACGAGCCTTTCCTTTACTCCTACTAGTGCTTCACGCCTCGTTTTTCCGAGACGGATTTCTTCTAAACAACGATGAAACTCTTGTGATAAGACGCCGTTTTTTTTGGCGACGACTTTACTTAATGCCGCATCAAAGCCGAGCCCTGCCTCTAAGCTAACCGTCAGTAAATCTAAAATATCAGGTAATTGTTTTAACGCTAAATGGCTTCTCGTTTTAATTTTTTGCTTCAAATAAAAATGTGGTAAAAAAAGACTCATCACCAAACCAAATAATGCAAATATAAATACTGCTGCAAAAGAAGCCTTTAACATGACAGCATAAACTCCAAAAAAGAATGGTAATAAAAGCATTAGCGCTAATTGTAGCAACCGGAATTCAACGGTTGCCATACCAAATGGGTTTCCTGCTTGAAGTAACTTGATTTCTAACTTTGCTTCTTTTTCTCCTGGAACACGACGTCGTTTAAAGCTTTTTTTGAGCTCTAACCAAAGCGGATAACATATGCGTTTGAAAAATGAGGGAGCCGTTTCTTCCTCAGCACTTTGCTTCTGTTTTTCTTTATTTAAAAACATGGCCATCCGTCTTTGAATCCTTTGCCTTCGTTCATCATGAAATAGTAAAAATGCGTATAAAAACAGTGTAATCGTAAAGAAAAAGGTGAAATAAACCATCCTCCTACACCTCAATTACTGTTAATTTTCGGATTAAAATGAAACCAATGATTCCGGCAACAAGTCCAATAAGGATCATCCCAAGACCGATCGGATGAGAAAAAAGTGTTCCGATATAGTCAGGTTCAATAAAGTAAATAACGATGGCTAATATAATCGGTAAAAGGCCAATGACAATTCCCGAAAGTCTCCCTTGCGCCGTTAACGTTAAGATTTGCTGCTGAATTCTCGTTCGATCACGAATTGTTTCAACGATTTTATCTAAAACGGTAGCTAAGTTACCGCCCACTTGCCTTTGGATTAAAATTGCTTGAATCATTAATTCTAAGTCTTCACTTGGCATTCGTTCTTTTAAACTTGTCAATGCTTCCTCAATTGAACTTCCGTATTGCATCTCACGAAGAACGATCTCCATTTCCTCTTTCATTGGTGAATTTGCTTCTTCCACAACCGTCTTTAATGCTTGCGGAAAACTAAACCCTGCTCTAAGTGAACCAACAACCGTCGTGATCATATCTGGCAAACTATCATTAAACTTTTTCATTCTTTCTAATTGCTTCTTTTTTACCCACCAAATCGGGATAAAGTAACCAATAAAAAATCCTAAAAATAAAAAGAATAAATTACCGGATAAAATATATAAAAACATTCCTAATAAAGCAGTTGAGATAAATTGAAACAACAAATATTCTTCTGGCTTTAAAGGTACCCCCGCTCTTTTTAACGATAAATCTAACTTAATATCTTTCTTTTTCGTTAATAGACGATTTTTTAACTGCTGATTTGCGACTCGAAACTGAACGATGAAATTGAACTTTTTACGGTCAAGCTTTATGCCCTCAGGACCCTTTTTCAAATAATGTTTAATCCTTTTTTGCATACGTTTATCTGTCAAAAAAAACAATTGAAAAATGGCAATAAAAAATAAACAAGATGAAAATAGGACAAGGAGGATTAATAAATATGTCATTCTCCCCAATCCTCCTCATCGATAAATACGCTAGGGGGAATATGGATCCCAGAACTTTCTAAGCGACTATAAAATTTAGGTCTTACCCCGGTTGGGACAAGTCGACCGATAATTTTTCCTTCTTCATCGACACCTTCTTGTTGAAAAGAAAAAATATCTTGAAGAACAATCACGTCCCCTTCCATTCCCTGTACTTCAGTTATATTTACAATTTTTCTCGTTCCATCTTTAAGCCTTGATTGCTGTATAATGACATCGATCGCACCAGCAATTTGTTCACGAATCGCTTTGATCGGTAGGTCAATTCCTGCTAAAAGCACCATCGTTTCAAGTCTTGAAATCATATCGCGCGGACTATTGGAATGACCGGTAGCAAGTGAACCATCATGACCAGTATTCATCGCTTGGAGCATATCTAACGCCTCTCCACCACGAACCTCCCCAATAACAATCCGATCTGGTCTCATTCGAAGTGAGTTACGCACGAGGTCTCGAATCGTAATCCCACCCTTTCCTTCAATGTTCGGAGGACGCGATTCTAGCGATACGACATGATCTTGCCAAAGTTGCAACTCTGCAGCATCTTCAATCGTAATAATCCGTTGATTATTTGGAATAAACGAAGATAGCACATTTAACGTCGTCGTTTTTCCTGATCCTGTACCACCACTAACAAAAATATTTAAATTTGCCTTGACACACGCTTCGATGAACGTTGCCATTTCCGGGGTGACCGTTCCAAAGTTTATAAGGTCATCAATTTGAAAAGGATCTTGAGAAAACTTTCGAATCGTTACTGTCGGTCCTACTAACGCTAAAGGGGGGATAATGGCATTAACCCTTGAGCCGTCCGGTAATCGTGCATCAACCATTGGACTACTTTCATCTATTCTCCTACCAATTGGAGCAACAATTTTATCAATGACTTGGAGAACGTGGTCATCATCGCGAAACGTGACGTCTGACAGTTCAATCTTACCTTTTCGCTCGACGAAAACTTGATTCGGTCCATTGACCATTACTTCTGAAATAGTAGGATCCATTAGTAAAGGATTAATCGGTCCAAAACCGGTTAAGTCATTAGCGAGTTCCGTGACCACTTTTTTTCGATCAATGTTACCTCGAAAATTTTCATCTTCTTTAATAATTTCTATCGCTAGTTCATCTAATTTTTCAACAATCTCGTCTACTTCTGCATCTTTATATTCAGTAATAATTTTTTTATGGAGTCTCGCTTTTAACTCTTGGTGCTTCGTTAATTCTTTTCGCCTTTGTTTTTGTTTTCCTATTTCTTGCTTTTCACGAGAAGGTTTTGCTTCTTTCGTTTGTCTAAAAGCTGTGACAAAATCGTTTTTCACAATAGGGGTTTTATCCTCGGTTACCTCTGTCTCGGGGTGCTCTACTTTCTTTTCTTGAATTCGCTTTAAAAGGCTCATCTATCCACCCTCCTTTATGCGTTTTGACTGTTGAAATAGTTTTGACCAAATCGATGGCTCTTTTTGTTTAAATACCATTATCTCTCGCCTCGACGTTAATTGTTCGGCCATTTTAAAATAAGCTTTTGAAATGTCGGTTTTCCCTTGGTTAATGACAAACGGAATACCGATATTTAGAGATTGTGAGGCAACGTTAAAATCATTCGGAATATAATACGGACTTTCAATTCCTAAAATTCCCGATACATCTCCCGCATTTATGACACTCGTCATCGTCGACCTGTTGATAACAATCTGTACTTTATCTTCTAACCCTAACGTCTCGAGCGTTTCTAACATTAATTTTGTATTTTTTAATGTTGCCATCTCTAATGTTGTCACTAGTAAAATTTGATCCGCTTTTTCAATGAAAGGAAGATTTTTCTCTTGCAGTCCAACACCTGTATCTGCTAAAACATAATCATGCTCTAGGGCTAACAGATCTAATACCTTATCAATAATTGGCTCGTTAATTAAGTCCGCATACTCTGGGCGATCAGGTGCAGATAAAACTTTTATGCCACTTTCATGCTTATTTAAAAAGTTTACGAGACTATATTGATCTAAACTATCAGCCTCTTCAACAATATCTTTAATACTTAACGTCGATTGGATGTCTAATGCAAGCCCTATATCACCAAACTGGAAGTCACCATCGACAACACTAATTTGAATATTTTTCTTTCTAAGGGCAATGGCGAGGTTAACGGTTAACACAGTTCGGCCAACTCCACCCTTTGCGCTACAAACAGCTATAATTTCCCCACGTTGACTTTTTTCTCGATGAGCCATTCCCGTCACCTCCATCGCGTTTTAATGTAAAATTTACAATTTAAAATTCAAAATTGTGAGAGTTTAAGCTGCGTAGTTTCTTTAATTTTTGAGTTTTGAGTGTTAAGTGTTGAGTTGTTTTTTGTGAAGCTTCGTCGATTTTTAATTTAGGACAATTTAAAATTTAGAATTTTTTTAATGCCTATTCTTCGGAGCTTTTCTTTTGATAATTTTCAATTTTTAATTCTTAATTCTTAATTCTTAATTCTTAATTCTTAATTTTTAATTAAGATCCCTCTTCGACCCGACTATGCAGTGTTAACTGGATATTGCCGCGTTCGGAGGCGTTTACCAGTCTTACTGTATCATCTCGTGTTAGTTCTAATGTTGCTGCGCTATATTCCATGTAGTTTTCACCACTTGTTGACTCGATTAATTTTCGCCCAACTGCTAATACACGAACATTTTCTAAAATTAGTTCTGTATTAACGATATTTTCTCCATCGACTTTAATCACTTCACTAAACACAACATCGACATAATCTTCTGGTTCGACTAAATTTGAAACAGATTGAACGAAGTTTACTCCTACTGAAACCGCTCGAAGACCTTCCTTCACTTTTCGCGAAACGAATAGTTTCTCATCTTCTTCACGCTGTACCCGGTGGGATAAAACGACTTCTCCAGTGGAAATGTCGGCATTAACGATGAGGCCGTCTAACTGTTCCATCGATGTGATCGCTTGAGGATGAAGTCCTTTTTCTGGGACGCTCGTTACTTCTACTTTATCTGTTGTAATTCGTTCATTTTTTTTCAATGGTTGTGCGGCAACTACTACTTCCACCATGCTCTCAGTAATTGCTGCTGTGGCATCATACTGCTTCATATAACTGTAAAATAATATCGTTGTAATACTCCCCATGACAATTGCTAATAGTAATATAAATTTAGATCTCAATCATTTCACCTACTTTGTCAATCTAACGCTGTATGCTCCTTGGTAGCTACTATCTGGCTCAATAAATCCTGTTCCCGTTCTTTTTATAAACATCCCAGTAATTGTCGTGTCATTATTACTCATCGGTTCTGTTATAAAAAAATAAGCAAAACCAGTTATTTTAACCTCTTTTAACTGATTCGTACTAATATAATGTGGCTTGTATACAGGAACTAAAAGAACTCTTGAACAGTTTCGTTCAATCGCATCACCTGGACTATAAGGGCAGTTTTGAACTAATTCATTGATCACCGACCTCGTTTTCCCTGCAATATTACCAGTTTGAGTTTCTAAAATGTCATTGATTTTTATTTCTGCATTATAGCCATTTCGTAAATTATCTTCATACGTATTTGCCCCCGGACCACCGAGTGCTAAAACACCGAAGTTTCCTGTATCAACATCTTTTTCATCGACCTTTAATAGATATTCTACGTAATGCTCTAATTCGATGGCCTCATCGATTCCTAATGGTGCTGCACCATGTGCTCTTCCCATTGTTCCGATCTCAGCTGCTGCATGAACATGAACCGGTGCTGTCTGGCGGCCAAACAACTTTGAAAACGCGAGTGGAACTTCTTTTTCAAGTTCTACCTCAACACGGTTACCGAGTGTAAACTCTATTGAAAGAAGACTTTCTGTTTCATCGTGCTCCTTTAAAACCCGTTCGACAATACTAGTTACTTCTTCGTCTGTTCCTATCAACTCTTGTGCCCCTGATAACACAGCAGCATTGGCTGTTTTTTGTAAGTGACTTTTCGTCATATACAATGTCCCACCATCAAGAACAAGTCCCGTAATTGCTAAAAGTCCTACCATCGCAAATGAAACGAAGACAAGTGCATTGCCATTTTCTTTTTTTATTAATTGTAATAACATCTTTATCCTCTCCTCACTCCACTCGTATCGTCGAATTTGTTTGCAGCGAAAACGGTGGAATAATCCTTGAGATGAAAGGAGTAAAAAATTCGATCGGATACTCTAGCACAACCGTCACGTATTCTCCAGAAACTCGCTCAGCTTGAGGCGGTTGAACAGCCACATCTAATAATGAAACATCACCGACGTGAACATAATTTTTTGCAAATTGCTTCATCTCCTCGTCACTAGCGCCGAGTCCCCCAAGGCGAACAGTTTCTTGAGTCGCTAAATGAAGATGAATGTTAGTATATAAAACTCTACCTAAGTCAAATATCCCTACTAATAAAAGTAGTAGTATCGGTAAGAGCAAAGCCATTTCAACCATTGATTGTCCTTTTTCATCTTTGATCATAAAAAAGGCAACTCCTGAAATACGAGTGTAAATACTGCTCCTAAGGCAATCGCTACTCCGTACGGATATGTTGCTTTCATTGATCGGTTATCAAATGTTAGTGGGACATCTAAACCACACTTTCTTCCGTATAAGAAATATAACCAGTTCTTTGCCCACCCTTTGCGAAGTACTACAATCGCTAACGCAATAATCGCCCCAATAATAGCCATATAAATAGCCGTTATAAAAACGAAAGATGTTCCTTTCAATGCTCCGATAAAAGCAAGAAGCTTCACGTCACCTGCCCCCATTCCACCTAGTAAAAATGGAATTATCAAGATGGCTAAGCCGAGAAAAAAACCGATAACGGCCGTTGTTACTCCACTAAAACCGTAAATAAAAAAGTTAGCAATAAAAGCAATAACTAAGCTCGGAAAGATAACTTTGTTATATATTTTCCTACTCTTTAAATCAGTAACGACACAAACTGCTAACACTGTAATCAAAAACAGATTGATCGCTATCATCTTCATCCCCTCACAATCTTTCAAAAAAGGGCTGTCCCATTAGTGTCAGATCACCACGCGTTACTAATAAATATAGACCTATAGATTTCAAATGGTCTATATTTCGGTGTCTAACGGTGTCTGACACTTTATTTTGGGACAGCCCTACTTTTTAAGTGTTTTCTTATTAAGGTGTATCCTCTCGGTTTTGTACAATTCCTACAACATCATCGAACATTTCAATAATTTCCTCACGTAGCATCGCTAACGCTCCAACAACCGCCACTGCAATCAAACCTAATACTAATCCGTACTCTGTCATCCCTTGTCCTTCTTCTTCTACTACTAATTGTTTTAACTTATCTACCATTACAAATCGCTCCTTTTAAATTAGTGTATTTTTTAGCATGTGAACACGAATAGACTTGCTCTAACGTGTAAATCGAATCGGCGGGGTTCAATTGGAGGGGGCAAACAAGTGTCTGACACTTGTTTTTTGTCCACCCTCTTTTCTCCATGTTCACCTCCATCAATATAAATAACCCCACCTTACCGAAAGTGGGGTTGCACACTTAAATAAAAGTGCGATGTATTTATACTACATTTAGGTAGCACAAAACAAACTCCCTTTTTCTTTCGGTAACTGGCTGGCGTAGTGTACTTGTAATACACCTTAGCCCCTGTAGCTTTGCGTCACTAACTTTCGCTAGCTTTGCCTTTATCGAGATCCAGTAGTTTGTGATTAGGATCTTCGTTGTGTTATGAGTTCATCTTATTACAACTGTTAAAATTCGCCTATCCATCATAGTTCTCATTTTATTTTAACGCCTAATTGGTCACTATCACCTATAAAAATTAACAAAGAACCCATAAAAGTACGTTATTATTAAATATTTCTAATTAATTTAGGTTTAAAGTATCGTTATTAACTAACTACGAAAGGATCTTCTACATCTTCTTTACTACAATAAAAAAAGAAAAACTAAAAACCTTTTATACTGTGATAAAAGGTCTAGTTTTCTTTCATTTCGTTAGTGTTACTTCGAAATTTAGTGCCTCCTTTTTGTTTTACAACAATTTGAAAATTCCACAAATACTTCAAGACATTATTTTTTTCAACTCTACTATTAGTGATATACTATAAAAATACTATTAAATATATAGGGGGTTATGTAGACTTGTCGATTTGGAATTATTAAATCTTTGGACAAGTAAAAATTTATGAATATGAATGTAAAAGAAAAGCCAGGAATTGTATTTTATATTTCAAGTATTATTATCGCTTTATTCGTTTCATGGGGGATTATTTCTCCAACTTCTTTGCAATCAACTGCCAATCACTTCCTTGGTTTAACGATTGAAAACTTTGGTTGGTTTTATATGATTGTTACTGCCTTTTTTATCGGTTTTATTCTTTTTCTAGCAATTAGCCCGTTTGGAAAGTTAAAGCTTGGTAAACAAGATGAAACTCCACAATATTCATATTACACTTGGATTGGTATGTTATTTTCAGCGGGAATTGGTGTTGGTTTCGTATTTTGGGGTGTAGCTGAACCGGTATTATATTATATCGATGCTCCATACGGAGTCACTCCAGAAACCGCAGATGCTGCTCGAATTGGTTTACGTTATGCCGTTTTCCATTGGGCCTTTCATCCTTGGGCTATTTTTTCACTGGTCGCCTTAGCATTAGCGTACGTCCAATATCGAAAAGATCAACCCGCTCTAATTAGTAGTGCTTTTTACCCCCTCTTAGGAAAAAAAGCACACGGTAATTTCGGGAAAGGGATTGATATTTTAGCTGTCATTGCAACTTCTACAGGTGTGGCAACTACTTTTGGATTAAGTGCCATTCAAATTACTGGTGGTCTCTCACACCTCACCAATATTCCCAATAACGTTGTTACACAATTAATTGTTATTTTTATTGTAACAATCCTGTTTATTATCTCGGCTGCGTCGGGATTAGATCGTGGAATTCGTATTTTAAGTATTACGAACTTAACGATCGCTGGAATTTTATTAGTGTTCATGATTGTTTTTGGTCCAACTCTTTTTATTGCTGAAAGTGCCGTAACGACTTTAGGTGGGTATATTTCTAATTTAGTGCCAATGAGTTTAACGATGACTCCATTTACCGATAGTGTTTGGCTCGGTGCTTACACGATCTTCTTTTGGGCATGGCATATTTCTTGGGCTCCGTTTATGGGCTTGTTTATCGCTCGAATTTCTCGTGGCAGAACGATTCGTGAATTCGTTTTCGGTGTTCTTATCGTCCCTTCAGCTTTAGGACTTATATGGTTTACTGCTTTTGGTGGAACTGCTCTTCATCTTATCAAAACACAAGGCTCAGGGATTGCTGATGTTGTCATGAACAACGTTGAACTCGCTCTTTTCGTGACTTTAAGTGAGCTACCATTAGGAATGTTTATGAGTGGAATAGCGGTGTTTTTAATTTTAATATTTTTTATTACTTCAGCAGATTCGGCATCTTACGTTTTAGGGGCAATGACTTCTAAAGGAAGCTTAACCCCCTCACTAGGTATAAAAGTTATTTGGGGTCTACTTATTGCAGGTACAGCAACAGTGCTTCTGTTAAGTGGCGGTTTAACAGGACTCCAAACAGCATCTATTGTAGCGGCTCTTCCGTTTGCTATTATTATGGTAGCGATGTGCTTTTCTATCATCATTATGTTTAGCAAAGACTTAAAGGAAATAAAGAAAAAGAGAACAAAAGCGCAATTAACAACGATTAAAGAAACGATTCGTGAAGAAATGTACGACGACATTAAAAGTGACATTTACGATGAAGTAAAAGAAGAGTTATATGAAGAAATTAAAGAGGAAGTTATTGAAGAAGTAAAAGAAGAAGTCATTGATGAAGTGAAGGAAGAAGTCCTTGATCATTTTGACTCTGATCAAGACGATCAACAAAACAAATAAACAAAAAAGAGGGCAGACCTTAAGTGCCGATTTAGCATTTTATTATGGTCTCCCCTCTTTTTTTAATTATTACGGTAAATCAATGAATTTCATAATTCATTACTTCCGCCACTAAGATCAATATATAGTTGCGTGATGTGGCTCATTTTTTGTGATTATGAAATTCATTCAAATAATAACTTGATTGCCAATTAAGAGTAAATAAATGTTAAATGTTTAGCACAATTGTCGCCATAGCTTATTGCTATCAACAGTTGAATCTTTCTCAATGATGGAATGGGCTGCATTTGTAATGGCTTCTGCTAACGTATTTCCAGATGCTCTTACATCATTAAAGCAAGCCTCTGAAACCCCATCTGTAGTATATGAAAAGCCAAACTTTTTTAATCTATCAACGATTAACATCGCATGGTCAAGGTTTTTCTCTGGTTGAAATTTCGAAGTTTGAATAAAGATAGCCTTTTCGTAATCATACCATCTGTCCCACCGATTTAACTTCCAACCTAGAATTTTACGAGCTATTGATTCCGTTTTAGTCATATCCAATTCCCCCCATAAATTCTTAATCATTAAATGTTATATAACAATTTGTTTTATTTGATTAAATTATATAACAGGAGAGAAGCGATTTCAACTGTTATATATTAATTTTTCAAAAAAGGCGTTTAACCACTTGTGTAATACAACAATTTAAAAGGACTCTTTTCATACAAAACGTTCATGACGAAGCATCGTCACCATCTAATATAATTGGTACGAAGGTCCTGACTAACTTTTCACTCTAGGTATATGTCGTACCAATTGTCCTTTTTTTACATATATAAATAGTAACAGTGATAAAAGTTTCATCACTTTAAGGGAGAGTTTGTAAATGAGGCAAGGAAGTGATAAAGAGCTCATCGATTTAATTAGCCAAATAGATCAAAAAGAGAAGCAAAGAAAAACGAATAAACCAACAGCAGCTGATGAGGAAGTCGATAAAAACAGTAAAGTATTTACTATTAAACCGGAAGAGAATGATGGATATATCACTGTTAAAAACAATGAAATATTCATAAAAGATGGGGAGGATAACGGTCAGCAACCATCCCTTATTCCAAACGATAACCTCACTACTCTCGTCAATGGAAAACAAATCGACTCAGAAACTATTGTTAGTGAAGGCGATGAAATACGAATAAAAGAACTTTCTAATTCTTCTCCTTATCATATCCTTATAAGCGAGGACAAACTAAAAGTTACTTTTCAACTAAAAAAGAAGTTAATCTTAAAAGAAGCAGCCCCTACAGTGAAACTTAAAGTTGATGTTATCGAAATTACCCCTTCTCTAGAGATACAAAGCGAGTTATTAAAAGTAAGAGAAGACCTTATCCAATTAGGAATTCGGCTTGAAATTAATTTATCGGCGATTATGACTGAGTTGCTCCAACCAACATTTGAAGAAATTGTCATCGTCCAAGGTAGTCCACCTGTTCAAGGAAAAGACGGCTTTGTTGAATATTATTTTAAAAACAAGAAGGAAGAAGTGTACGAAGAAGTTGGTGGAAAAATAAACTTTAAAAATCGATTTAAAATCCCAACCGTTGAAGCAGGAAATATCATCGGCAAAGTTCATGAAGCGATCGAAGGTAAAGAGGGTGTTAATGTTTTCGGTGAAAGTATCTATCCTAAAAAACCGAAACCAGTCAATATCCGTGCAAAAGAAAATGTAAATATATTAAGTAACGGTCAAATTGTCATGAAACTAATAAGTTCGAAGATTTTATTAGTGACATGAGAAAGAATGATATGCCCATTCCTGAAAATATCTTAAAAGTTGAAAATTTACTCAATAAATTTTCCAAAAAAAACCTGGCTCTTTTAGTCACTTCTGAAAAGACACTTAATAATATTATTAAATTTTTAGAAACTGTTTTTGACGAATCAGAGCAAATGGTCCACGAAGATAGCGATATTGGGTTTTCAACGTCCAATGCTTCAACTATTAAAACAAACGGGTCAATTAATATCATAAACATTGGCGTAATTAATACCGATCTATACTCTGACAGAGACATCCGTTTCAACAAAGAAAACGCCGTATTACGCGGTGGAAAAATCGAAGCAAGAGGATCAATTAAAGCTGGAGAAATAGGGACCGAAACCGGAAAACCACCTTATTTAATAGCAGGGGATAAAATATTCGTCCACTATTTAAGAAATGCTAGAGTCCAAATTCTTTCTAGAACAAGAAATTTTTTTGAGCAATTAAAAAACGTTACTATTTATTATGATGAAAAATCAGATGAACTGAAAACCGTCCACCGCTAATAATTTGGACTTGTTAGTCTTAAAATTAGTTAATCGAGTGAATTTCATAATTACCAAAAACGAGTCACACTAAACAATATATAGTTTGCGAACGGTTTTGACGCAACAATATATTGATCTTAGTGACGAGAACTGAATTATGAAATTCATTGCATCTAAAAAAAGAAACGGGGATTCATTAACGCTTCGGTTAATCCCCGTTTCTTTTTTATAACGTATAGAGTTCTTTCCATTTATTCAAAAACGGTGCCACAGCTTGATTTGGTTGGTCAATAACTTCTTTTGTATACCCAATTTGCTCGACATTTCCATTCATAATCACAGCTAAACTTTTTGTTAAGTGTTTAATTTCTAATAGATCATGACTAACAAAAAAAGTCGTAGTACTAGTATCATTTAATATTTCTTTTAAATCTTGAATAAGCTGCGCTTTTGTTGGAAAATCAAGAGCGGAAAACGGTTCATCAAGAAATAGTACCTCGGGCTCTAAAATTAAAGCCCGTGCAAGGTTAACTCGTTGTGCTTCGCCACCCGATAATGATAAAGCATTCTTTTTGGCTAAATGATCAATCTGAAATTTGTTTAACCAATAGTCCACTTTTTCATTTATTATTTTTTTGTTTTCTTTTCTTAACTTTAAGCCAAGCACAACATTTTGCTGAACGTTCGTATCAAATAACAGTGGTTGTTGCATAGCGACAGCAAACCTTCTTCTAATATCTAAACTTAAAGTATTAGCATGCTTTTCTTCACCTTTATAAACGACTCTCCCCTCATTAGGGGCTTGTAAGAATGATAATACTTTTAACAACGTACTTTTTCCCGCACCATTTGGACCAATCACTCCTAATAAATCTCCTTGTTGCAAAGTAAACTCCGGAACATCCAAAAGCGTTTGCTTTTTAGCAATCACCTTTACTTCTTGTAATTGTAATATCTTCTTCATACTAGTTGCTTCCTTTGTTGTAACGACGTTAATATAAACGTAATAATAAATGCTAAAGTCATTAAAATAAATGAAAGGGCGATAGCTACATCAAAATTCCCTTGCGAAACTTCCATTACCATTGAAGTTGTTAAAATACGAGTGTCTCCTTTTATATTTCCTCCGACCATCATAGCAGCCCCAACTTCTGCTAACACTCGTCCAAGCCCTGCCATGATCGCAGCCATAATTGCTAATTTCGTTTCTCGAAGTAAGAGGCCAACCTTTTGAAAACGCGTTGCCCCTAGTGCTTTAATTTGCATAAGCATTTTACTATCCATTTGCTGAAAAGCGGCTGATGTCAAACCGATAATAATTGGTAATGAAACTAACACTTGAGCAATAACAATCGCATGAGTTGTATATAGTAACCCTAAATGTCCTAATGGGCCCGAACGCCATAATAACATTGTAATGTAAAGTCCAGCGACTACCGGAGGTAAACCCATCCCAATATTGACAAAAACAAGGACAATTTTTTTTCCCGGAAATGAATTAAGGCCTAAGAAGACACCAAAAGGAATACCAATCAATGTACTTATAAAAATCGCTGTTAAACAAACTTGTAATGTTGTATAAGTGATTTTGAATATTTCTCTATCACCACTTAAAATCATCTCGATTGCTTTTAATATTCCTTCTATAAAAAGATTCATTTTACAACACTCGCTTAATTGTTATTCTGTATATTGGAAGAACAGTGGTTGATTATATTGCTCAACGCCGAAGTCTTTTATAATTTCTTGAGCTTCATTGCTAACCATAAACTCTACAAAAAGTAACCCTGCTTCACCATTCACTAATCCATGGTTTTTATCATTTACTTGCATCACATGGTAGATATTTAATAATTCATCAGTTCCTTCTACGAGAACAGACATATGCTCAAAGTTATTTGCATGAGCTAAATACGTTGCTCGGTCTGCTAATAGATAACCTTCTCTTTCAGCACTTAATTGCAGTGTGCTACCCATTCCTTGTCCTGTTTCTATATACCATGATTCATTCGACGGATCGACTCTTGCTTTTTCCCAAAGGTCTAATTCCATTTTATGAGTACCTGAGCCGTCTCCTCTCGAAACGAATGTCGCTTTATTCTCAGAAATTCTTTGTAACGCAGTATTTATATCAGCACCACTAATCCTTGCAGGGTCTGCTTTTGGACCAATTATAATAAAGTCATTATACATCACTCTTTTTCTATTAATGACCTCTTCAGTTTCTACTAACTCTTCCTCTGAAGTTGGAGCATGTGTTAATAAGGCATCTGCTTCCCCTTGTTTCCCCATTGCTAACGCCTGTCCTGTTCCAACAGCAATTGTTTTTACATTAATATTGTATTTTTCTTCAAAAATTGGAATTAGAACATCTAGAAGCCCACTATCTTGTGTACTCGTCGTAGTCGCTAAAATCATATCTTTTTGACCGTGACTAGGTTGCCCTTCATTATTATCATTGCTCTTACAGGCCGTTATTACAAATATTAACAGAAACATTAATACTATTTGACTAACAATTTTCATTCGACCCTCGCTCCTAATTCGTTTTATACTTTATTTCCCCTAACCCTTTTAGTGTATACCCTGGTATAGTAGCGATATTAGACTTGAATGGTTCTGAACAAATTAAATCATATAAATGACTAAGTTCTTTTTCATTTTCATCTGTCCAGCAAAATACTAGGTCAAATTGTTCCTCTGTGATAGGGATAAACTCTAGGTTTAATTGTTTTGCCGCTGACTCAATTCCAAAGCCTACATCTGCACTCCCCCTACTAATGTACGATGCAGTTGCTAGGTGATTCCACTCTTCATTTTCATAGCCATTAATTTCATTAGGTTTTATTTGTTGTTCGGCCAAGAACGCGTCAAACAAAAAACGGGTTCCAGAACCTTTTTGCCTATTCACGAAAACAACATCTTTTCTAGTTAATTCTTTAAAACTAATAATTTTTTTCGGATTCCCTTTAGCAACAATGAACCCTTGCTTTCTAGAAGCTAGACTTATGACAGAAATACGTTCATGAACAAACAGCTGCTTAATAAACGGAAGATTATATTCTTTAGAAGTTGGATCAAGAAGGTGGACAGCCGCAACATCTGCCGATCCCCGATATAACATCATCAACCCTTCAAGACTACCGATGTACGTAGGTTGCAGCTGGATATCGGTATGTTGACTAACGTACTTTGTTAATTGCTCAACTAAAAAATCGTGGCTTCCTGTTAGTCGAATCGTTGAATTATAAGAAGGATTTGATGCTAATGTCTGATTTGTTTTTGTTTGATAAGCTTGCGTACTATTTTTATAGCGATCTACCTCTTCACGGTTAATTCGCATTTTATTTCCGACTTTAAAAGCGTTTAACTCGCCTCTTTTTATTAACTCATAAACCGTATGTTTAGAAATTTTAAACATTTTCGCAATTTCATCTGGTGTATAAGTAGTATCATTCATCGTCGTTAGACCCTTTCATTAGTAGTACTTTTATTTAAAAATAACTTATTTTCATGATTAACACAACCTTTTTCGTTAAGTTTTGTTTAGTTTCGTTAAGGGATGTTATGTTTTATTGTTTTTTGCAGCTAACAAACTAAAATGGCGACTGGCATTTTCATTCTTAATAGCGACGATTAATCGTCATGATGAATTTTGTATGAAAAAGGCGGATGATTTCGTGAACGAGCCTCTGCGATTCGATAGAAGGTCACAGCGAAGAGAAGGAAATCATTCGCCTTTTTCCATCTTAGATCTGTCATGCTCGTTTTTGTATAAAAATGTATTTAGTGTACACAATAACATAACAAGGAAATTAAAATTGGAGGAAAGTTTATGGATAAAGATATAAAAAATAAAGACGACTATATAGTTAAAGAAGCAATAAGAGGCTTAATTATCGGTTTCTTACTTATGGTATTTGTATTTTCATTTGTCCATTTCGTTCTTGGATTTCAAGCATTTTCATAAATTCCTAAGGGAAATGCGATGAAAATCGATCGATTAACCGCATGCACACACTAAAGCGACTTTTATAGAGGTCGTTTTGCTAAATATATAGAAAAAACATCGAAAGGAGTTTACCTTCCGATGTTTTTTTCTATTCTACAGTTACACTTTTAGCCAAATTTCTTGGCTTATCTACGTCACAGCCTCTATGAAGAGCTGCGTAGTATGAGATTAATTGTAGAGGAATTACAGCTACAAGTGGAGTTAAATAATCGTGTACTTTCGGAAGTACAAATGCATCATTATCCGCATTTAAGCCTTCTAAGCTAATGATACAAGGATTTGCACCACGAGCTGCAACTTCCTTTACATTTCCACGAATACTTAAGTTCACATGTTTTTGTGTTGCTAAAGCAATAACAGGTGTTCCTTCTTCAATTAAAGCGATTGTACCGTGCTTTAACTCTCCACCAGCAAAGCCTTCTGCTTGAATGTAAGAGATTTCTTTTAGCTTTAAAGCACCTTCTAGACCAACATAATAATCAGAAGCACGACCGATAAAGAAACAGTTTCGAGTAACACTTAAATATTCGCGAGCAATTTTTTCTAGTGCTTCTTTTTGGTCACATAACGTTTCCATTACAGTTCCAACAATACTTAATTCTTTAATTGGATCAAAATCTAGCGTAAGTCCACGAGCTTTCGCTGTATCAACTGCAAGAATAGCTAATACCGCCATTTGTGCAGTATATGCTTTAGTACTAGCAACGGCAATTTCTGGCCCAGCATACGTATGAAGTGTAAAATCTGCTTCACGTGATAAAGTTGAACCTGGAACGTTTGTAATCGTTAAAGCTGGATAACCTAACTTTTTCACATTAACTAAAACACCGCGGCTATCTGCTGTTTCACCGCTTTGTGAAATAAATATAAAGAGTGGTTTTTCTGATACTAACGGCATATTATAAAGAAATTCACTAGCAATATGCGTTTCTACTGGTTTTTTCGCAATACTTTCAATAAGTTGCTTCCCAACAAGCCCCGCATGGTAACTAGTACCAGCAGCAATAATATAAATACGATCTGCTGCTTGCATTGCTTTACGAATATCTTCATCTAATTTAATTTCGCCATTTTCTTTTTGATATTTAGAAATAATGTTACGAATGACTAGAGGCTGTTCATCTATTTCTTTTAACATATAGTGCGGATACGTACCTTTTTCTATATCACTAGCATCTAGCTCAGCAATATAAGATTTACGTTCGATCTTTTCACCAGTTAATGTTTTAATCGTAATTGCTTCACGAGTAACGATAACAATCTCTTCATCCATAAGTTCAATGAACTCATTGGTTACTTGAAGCATTGCCATTGCGTCACTTGCAATGACATTAACGTCATCACCTTTACCTACAAGTAATGGACTTTTATTTTTACCTACATAAATTGTGTCGGTATTTTCTTTATCGATTAAAGCTGTAGCATATGATCCTTTTAGTAAAGAAAGAGTTTTACGAAATGCTTCTTCTACTTCCAAACCATCGCGAACGAAGCGCTCAATAAGTTGCACAATAATTTCTGTATCTGTGTCACTTGTGAAATGAACACCATTTAAATACTCACGCTGCAGGCTTTCATAGTTTTCTATTACACCGTTATGAACTAACGTAAAACGATGTGTTTCACTTTGGTGAGGGTGAGCATTTTCTTGGCTAGGTGGACCATGTGTCGCCCAACGTGTATGACCAATTCCTGCAGTTCCTGCCTCATTTTCATCAACCGTTTTTCTTAAGTCAGCAATTCGCCCTTTTTCTTTATATAAGTGAACTCCATTTCCATTAGCAATGGCAATTCCAGCTGAATCATAGCCTCTATATTCTAACTTCTCTAATCCTCTTAGTAAAATTTCTTTTGCATCTTGATTACCGATATAACCAACGATTCCGCACATAATTTATATTCCTCCCTATGTGAGGCAAGAAAAATGCACTTCAATAGCACAGCAAAATAAATGAGCAGTCCTATTTAATGATTTTATTATTCCAAGTGCTTATTAACCTTGGGGCTACTTGCCCCACTCTTTACGTTATTTTCTTCGCAGAACACCAATGCTTTAGCCTTTGTTCAAGAAGTCACCTTCTTGTTTTTCACTAAAGCTTACGATTGTGGTGTAGCAACCGAGAGGCATCCGCCGATTTCCTCGATAAACCTCTTCCTCGTCAACTATTCTAGCTTTCCCGTCCATTAGAATAGTTCAGGCGCTTTCCATTATATGTTGTCCGGTCCTCCTCTCTTTCTTAAAATCAAGATTAATCATACTACATCCTAACAAAAACCGTCAATTAGTAATTTTGACTAAATTTTTCCAAGCAACAAAAAGTTGCTATAATATAAAAATATGCACAGCGCACCTAAATAGTGCTAACTGTGCATAAAAGGTTCACGATTTATAATGATCCCAATTCTTTTTTTACTATATTAACGATTTCTTCTACGTACTGCTCACAAAGTTCCATTGTAGGAGCCTCAGCCATTACTCGTACAAGTGGCTCTGTTCCAGAAGGTCGCACTAATATGCGCCCATTGCCAGCCATTACTCCTTCTACACGACGTATTTCATCAGCAATGACTTGATTTGTAAGTAAATCTTCCTTATTTTGTACTTTTACGTTTACTAATTTTTGCGGATATGTTTCTAACTCTGATGCAAGTTCAGATAATGGTTTACCAGTTACTTTCATAATGTTTACTAATTGTAATGCTGAAAGTAATCCATCCCCAGTCGTATTATAATCTAAAAAGATAATATGCCCAGATTGCTCTCCACCTAAATTATAACCGCCTTTTCTCATTTCTTCCATTACGTAACGATCGCCTACTGCCGTTTGCTTCGTAGCAATCTCTTCTTTTTCAAGAGCTTTATAAAAGCCCAAGTTACTCATTACTGTGGAAACTACAGTATCATGTTTAAGCTTACCTTTTCCTTTAAAGTATTTCGCACAAATGTACATAATTTTATCGCCATCGACGATATTTCCTGTTTCATCAATTGCAATTAAACGGTCAGCATCACCATCAAATGCTAAGCCGATATGTGCTCCTTTTTCAACAACAACTTCCGCTAACTTCTCAGGGTGTGTTGAACCAACTCCGTCATTTATATTAGAGCCATTCGGATTTGTACCGATCGTGGATATGTCTGCTTCTAAATCAGCAAATAAATGTGGTGCGATCGAAGAAGCTGCTCCATGAGCACAATCTAGGGCTATATGCATCCCTGAAAAGTCTTCTTCAACGGTTTGTTTTAAAAATTGTAAATACTTCTGAGCGCCTTCAAAGTAGTCATTTACTTGACCAACACCGTCACCGACCGGTCGAGGAAGTTGGTCTTGTGTCTTATCTAGTAGATTTTCAATTTCTGCTTCTTGAACGTCTAATAGTTTAAATCCATCTGGGCCAAAAAATTTAATTCCGTTATCCTCAACAGGATTATGCGATGCTGAAATCATTACACCTGCATGTGCACTTAATGCTTTTGTTAAAAAGGACACTCCGGGAGTTGAAATAACGCCTAAACGCATTACTTCTGCACCTATCGATAGTAAGCCAGCGACTAAAGCTCCTTCTAGCATATGTCCAGAAATTCGTGTATCTCTTCCGATTAGTACTTTTGGTTTTTCACCACTGTTTTTCGTTAAAACATAACCACCAAATCTCCCAAGTTTAAAAGCAAGTTCCGGTGTTAATTCTGTATTAGCAACTCCCCTGACACCATCTGTTCCAAAATATTTTCCCATTTTAATATCTCTCCTTAAATTTACAAGCCAATATTCTCTAGTCAATTAGTTGTCGTTTCATCATCTAACTCTTCACTTTCACTACTCTCATCTTCATCACTTGCATTTAACACTTCTGATACGATAATCGTTACATTTGTTCCTTCGTTTCCAAATGTAACATTTTGTGGTCCGCTTATTTGAAGGGGAACCTCATGCTCACCGACTGATAATTGACTTACATCTATATAAACTACAATATCTTCTTTTTGTAATTGATCTATGGAATTAGGAGAACCTTTTGCCGTAAGCGTGACGAGTCCTTCTTCAGGCTCTACAAAGGCAACCTCCATTTGTTCTGTTAATCCTATGACCTCAATCACTAAATTATCAACTTCGAGCTGCTCTTCTAAATCAACTTCTACAACTACATCAACGGTGGATGGAGAAACCTCTTCGACTCCTTCTGGAACTGGAATTTCCACTTCAAATATTGTATTTTCCGTAATTGTCGATAAATCTATATTTAATCCATCGATATATGAAATTTCATTTAAGATATCTTTCGGAGCATAGATTGTTACTTCTTTAGGGTCAGTAGTTATTGAACGAATACTTAATCCTTCTGGCAGTTCTCCTTGTCGATTTACCTTTAATGGCACATCTTTATTAGGACTTGTAATTGGTATTTTTACGTCAACGACTGTTGGATTAACATCAAGGTGTAATTCATTTCCTTGTTGGTCGTAAACTTTCACTGGAACACTCGTTTCAACCGTTCGTTTAACCCCTTCAAGGTCAACAAAACCTTTCGCAAACGATACATGATTTAAAATGCTCTCTGCGGCAGTAATCTCAACATTGATTGGATTTACGACAGGCTCTCCAACACTATAGCCCTCATTTATTGCATTTTTATTGATTAAGTCGATTTCTACTGGTAAAGATATCGTTCGTTTTTCTTCTATAGTTACTCTAACCGTTTGTGGAACAATGTTCACGTTCAATTCATTCGGAAAATTTCGATGTTCGACAGCAACATTATGACTTCCCGGGCCTAGATCACGCAAATCAATATATACTTCATACGTTGGTCGTATTTGTAAAATGTTAAGAAAATTTTGCGGTCCTCTTAAATGAACCTGCACATTTTCTGGAATTTCTGTAATTGCATATTGATCTTCATCGTAATGTACATGTAAAGGGACTTCTTCTAATGTTTTTGATGCATTAGTAATCGTTGGTAAAACACCTGGCTGGTTGTTCACATTATCGTAATTCACTACAGCAAACAGCATAACAGCAATAAAAAAAGAAGTTATTTTCACAAACCAAGGGTTATTATACAATTTATCCATTTTTCTTCCCTCCCCACTGCCAAAGAGAAGTTGAGTTCGCTTTCATTGCCGTTACTAATTCTTGCATTAAAATTTCTTTTAAAGCTTCTTCATCTAGGTCTCTATGGATCTCTCCATTTTTAGTCACAGATATACTTCCTGTCTCTTCTGAAACAGCCACCGTTATACAGTCGGTTACTTCACTAATCCCAAGTGCTGCTCGGTGCCTAGTTCCTAATTCCTTAGAAATAAACGGATCTTCAGATAAAGGTAAATAACAGCCCGCAGCCATAATTTGTTGATTTTTGATAATCACAGCACCATCATGAAGAGGTGTATTCGGTATAAAAATGTTAATTAGCAATTCAGAAGTAAGCTTTCCTTTCACAGAAATTCCTGTTTCAATATAATCATTCATACCAGTCTCTCGTTCAATTGACATTAATGCACCAATCCGACGTTTTCCCATATATATAGAAGCTTTAACGATTTCATCAATCGTTTTCTCCATTTCTTCATCATCAATGGAACTACTTCGAGATATAAATTTACCTCTTCCTAATTGTTCTAAAGCTCTTCTTAATTCAGGTTGGAAAATAATAATAATCGCTAGTAACCCATAAATCACAGCTTGAGACATAATCCACCTAAGTGTATGTAAACCTAGATATCCACTTAAGAACCATACCGCTAAAATAACGATAATTCCTTTAAGTAGCTGCACTGCTCGTGTACCACGAATAATCATTATAAGTTTATATATAACAAAAGTAACGAGTAAAATATCTACTGCGATTCTTAGTATATTAAGAAGTTGTATATCTTCGGGTAACATCTTTTTTCCTCCAAACAATCGTAGTTTATCATGAGGCTTAACTTTTTAATTATATCATATGCTTAACTGTATATCAGTAACCTATATATGTGATAGTCCCATTTAACCATTTAATACCCGTCTTTATAAATTTATAAAATAATTTCAAGGCTTACTTTATAGTATAAACAATATTTTCTATTTATAGTAAGAAATACGTAAGCGCCTTGGTCAGTGAAGTGTCTTAGAGCTAGACACCTTTTCTACTTCAAAAAAGATATAATTTCTTATCTATTGAGTGAATTTCATAATCATCTAAAATGAGCCACATCACGCAATATATAGTTTGCGTATGGTTTTGACGCAACTATATTTATTGATCTTAGTGGCGGAAATAATAGATTATGAAATTCATTAATTAGAAAAACTCGCCCTTTGACGAGTTTTCTTTTACGTTTTTCGGATAAAAAATTCAAATAGACTCTCATTTTTTTATTTTTCAAAAACGTTGATAACATCAGAAAAGAAAGATTTAACATTGTACCAAAACCATTCTAATCCTTTATTTATCTCTTCGATATCACCAGCAACATTACCAGCTTGCGCCATATATTTTTCTCCATTAATAACAGTCACATTTCCATTAACTTGCCCTTCCACTTGCAAGCCGCCATTCTTTATAACTAAATCACTATTAACTACTTCCCCTTTAGGGACTACGACTAGATTTTTTTCTTTATCAATTAATAAATTTGCTTCACCTGAAACTGTTAGTTCATTTCCACCATCGATCCAAACCGAAAACATACTTGTCGCCATTAATAAGATAAAAATAGAAGCAGCAACTAAGGCAGGGTGCCTCTTCATCCAACGCTTCCAATTTACAGACCGTTTTTGTTCTGGTAACTGACTCATCACTAGTTCGGTCAGATTTTCAGGCGCCTCAATGTGAGAAGAGCTTTGAACAAAGGCTATGGATTTCTTTAGCTCGCTCATATGTTTATTGCAAGCTTCACAATAACTTAAATGTTTCTTTAAAATTTTTCGTTCCTGTTCAGTTATTTCTTCATCTAAATACTTATGCATCAAGGAGACTATTTCTTTATCACATTTCATTTTATTCTCTCCTTTATTTACTACTTAATTTCTTTCTAAGTGCTTCTCTACCTCTATGAATTCTCGTCTTTACCGTTGCTACAGGAATATCTAATATTTCACTAATTTCTTTTAATGATAAGTCTTCGATATACTTTAGTATAATTGCAGAACGATATTTTAAAGGTAAATTTAAGATCTCTTCTTGTATCCAGTGCTGTAATTCATGAGTGATGACTTGATCTTCGGGAAGTTCTTCGGTAGCAGCAATTTGCGACGACAATGTCAATCCTTCTGTCCCTTCTATGTGCTGCTCTAAATAAAAATCAGGCTTTTTCTTTCGTAAACGATCGATGGAAAGATTCGTGACTATTCGAAACAACCAAGTTGAAAACTTCCTATTCACATCATAAGTATCAATGTTCACATAAGCCCGTAAAAAAGACTCTTGGGCGATATCTTGTGCCTCATGAACATTTCCTACCATCCGGTAAGAAATTTGATACACTTTATCTTTATAAAGTTCAACAAGCTCAGCAAAGGCCTCTTGGTCACCCTTTTTTACATCAATTATGATCCTCTTTATTAAAGTCTCCATAAGTTTATACCTCCGCTCTATGCGGTTACTCTATTTACGTAAAAACGTCAAAATAAGTTTCAACATTTTTTATTTTAACATGCTAGAAAATAAATTCCCTACTTTTTTAGAAAAATGTTTAATTTTAGGAACATCGGGTATTAGTAAGATAAATAGAAAAAGGGAGGCATTAGCATGGAAAATAGGCAATTGAACAATGTTATTCTTTGCAGAATTTCTAAAGCAAGAAAACATATGATTACAGTAGCTAAAGAAAAGCCCCTTAATTCTGAAGAGGTTGTTAGTGCTAGTCAAAAACTGGACAAGCTCCTTAATATTTATACTAAATATCAACAAAAAAAGCTTAAACATGGTTGTTACAACCATACTAAAAATGTAATTTAAAAGAACAGATGGTACAACAAGAAAATTAAAATGTTGATTGTAGCCAAAATAAATAGGCACAGAGGTCAGTGTGATCCTTTGTGCCTATTTATTAATGAGTTCGATTAGAAGCATCGCTAGAGTTAAATATATTTAGTGACAAGAAGTTATCCATAAGTCATTCATATTAATATCTTCCTTAAACAACAAAAAACCTAGATAAACTAGGAATGTATTATAAAATTTGTAATGGTGGAGCCTAGCGGGATCGAACCGCTGACCTCCTGCGTGCAAGGCAGGCGCTCTCCCAGCTGAGCTAAGGCCCCTTATTGGAGCGGGTGATGAGAATCGAACTCACGACCAGAGCTTGGAAGGCTCTTGTTTTACCACTAAACTACACCCGCGAAATATTAAGAAAGCGGAAGACGAGATTCGAACTCGCGACCCCCACCTTGGCAAGGTGGTGTTCTACCACTGAACTACTCCCGCAATATGAAAAGTTATTTTCCTAAGAAAAGAACTTTGGTGAGCCATGAAGGATTCGAACCTTCGACCCTCTGATTAAAAGTCAGATGCTCTACCAACTGAGCTAATGGCTCATATCTGGCTGGGCTAGCAGGATTCGAACCTACGCATGACGGAGTCAAAGTCCGTTGCCTTACCGCTTGGCGATAGCCCAAAAATGAAATGGTGGAGGGGGACGGATTCGAACCGCCGAACCCGGAGGGAGCGGATTTACAGTCCGCCGCGTTTAGCCACTTCGCTACCCCTCCACTTAGTTTTAAAACAGAGTGCCGGCCAGAGGACTTGAACCCCCAACCTACTGATTACAAGTCAGTTGCTCTACCAATTGAGCTAGGCCGGCTTAAACAGGTAAATTTTTTTCGCTTCACTTTGTTACGCAAAAAAATTCTGGTGGAGGATGACGGGATCGAACCGCCGACCCCCTGCTTGTAAGGCAGGTGCTCTCCCAGCTGAGCTAATCCTCCGTAGTATTGATGAAGCCTATTCAGTGAATATCCTGTTTCTTCCTCTACAATTGTTACTCAGACGTATGTGCGTCAAAACAACTCGTAGATTATTCGATGAAGTATTGCTTCGTAGCTGAGCTAGTCCTTCAACACTCAAAAAAAATATGTTAGCTCTTACATTAATAGTAAGCTATCATAAAATAAATGGTGACCCGTACGGGATTCGAACCCGTGTTACCGCCGTGAAAGGGCGGTGTCTTAACCACTTGACCAACGGGCCATGTTTTGTAAATGGAGCTTCCAACCGGATTTGAACCGATGACCCCTTCCTTACCATGGAAGTGCTCTACCTACTGAGCTATGGAAGCATGGCTCCACAGGTAGGACTCGAACCTACGACCGATCGGTTAACAGCCGATTGCTCTACCACTGAGCTACTGTGGAATGTTTATGAAATCCATTACCAAAATAAGCAGAACAAAAAAACAAGAGTGCTTGGCAACGTCCTACTCTCACAAGGGGAAACCCCTAACTACCATCGGCGCTGAAGAGCTTAACGATCGTGTTCGGCATGGGAACGAGTGTGACCTCTTCGCTATCGCCACCAAGCTTATATATCATATAGACAATTGATATAATAAAACATTTTTAAGTTTATGTCAATACTTTTTAGTTTTGAATTATGAGTTTTGAGTGTTGAGTTACTTACAAGCGTCTCTTGGAGGCTCACTAGCATCAATCTTCATATCCATAATTCATTGAAAGATTGTTCTTTCAAAACTAGATAACAGACACAATTAAGTTACTTGAGTATTTCATTCATTTCATTTTTGAGCTTCATCTTTCGATGTTTGTGTTTTGCTTCTTTGAGGTACTTTCATAACTCAAAACTTATTTTTAGGATAAGTCCTCGACCGATTAGTATCTCTCAGCTCCACGTGTCGCCACGCTTCCACCCGAGACCTATCAACCTCATCATCTCTAAGGGGTCTTACTGGATTAACTCCAT
>NZ_MLQQ01000006.1 GCF_001865995.1 Anaerobacillus arseniciselenatis
CCATGAAGCTCCAAAGATTATCCGGTATTAGCTTCGGTTTCCCGAAGTTATCCCAGTCTACAGGGCAGGTTGCCCACGTGTTACTCACCCGTCCGCCGCTAAGTTTTAAAAGCAAGCTTTTAAAACTCCGCTCGACTTGCATGTATTAGGCACGCCGCCAGCGTTCGTCCTGAGCCAGGATCAAACTCTCCATAAAAGTGTTTGATAAAGCTCAAAATAAAACATTGACGAGATTTTTATATCTCTTTTTAAAGTTTCAGACCTCACTATTAAGTGCTGTCTTCCACCTTTCTTAATTCGCTTGGCTGTGTGTTCAGTTTTCAAAGGACGATCTGGTAATTTATAAGCTTCAAATCTCTTCGCTTCTAAATCCACTCGCTGTCATTTTCAACAACAAGAATTTTATTATATCAGGATAACTTAATTGCGTCAACAACTTTTTCGAGTTGTTTTCAAAATCAATTCAATCACTTGTTTTAGCGACAAAAATTATTATAACAAAATATTCAATTCTACGCAAGTAGTTTTTTAAAAGGTTTTTAAAAGCTCCCGAAAAGAAAAAGCTACTATGTTCGCTGCTCAATCAGCGGTAAAAAATAATATACCATAATAAAAAAAGTAACACAACATTTAATTCCAAGTTTTTAAGGTAATAAATAGAAGAAACTCGAATTAAGTATTTCGTTTACAGCTATTATTATCTAATTTGATTAATTTATGACACATTCCCCATTGCGTAGGGTGAGAATCCTCTTTTAAAAGAACAGTCACTTGTCGTTTCTCTCTAAGTTTAATGAATTTCGTAATTCAACTCAAATATTCAGGTGATAATTCATTGCCAACAAGAGATGCTTTTACTAATTCTGCAAAACATTTAGGCATCGTCTAATCGTTTTAATTCCGACTTATTTGCTACAACATATTTATAATCTTCGTTTTCCTTCTTTATCTCTACTTGACCGTTATTATAATCATGAGCAATTATGTAAATATTATCTTTGTACAAAACCTTTACCCCTACATCCAAAACTCATCTCTCCTTTCTTGTACAAAATTCATATTTATAAATGAAGTTAAGTGAGTCAATGAATGAATTTCATAATTCATTATTTCCGCCACCGAGATCGATATATTGAATTATGAAATTCATTAAATTATAAAATTCACTCGAATAGGTTCGTAAACATTATTTTATCTCCTATCTGTCCAAACTTCCTTTATACTACCATCTTTATGATAAAAGGGATGTGAACCGTCTAAGTCGTTTAAAGCTACTACCTTGTTATCTATTAAAGAGCAATATAATACTAGACCTGTATGTATTAGTTTTGTGTCTACTTCTTTTTTTGGAACTGGGGTATTTACCTTGTATAACTCTCCCATTCTCTCGATCTCTTCACTTGATAATTTTCTTTCTGCCAATACTAACGTAAACATTTTTCCACCCACTCCTAACTCCTACACATCTATTATTCCAGACGCAACTTCTCTCGAACAGCTTTGTGTAATAATGACACTTTTGTATATTTTACCACCGATAACCACAAACGGGGGTTAAGGCCACCTAAAAATAACTTAAACTTTTGTTAAACGCCGGATCGTGGCACAAATACCTTAACTTATTACAATGTGTTGTGGACAGACAATTATGCTACCCGATTATTATTTTCATCAAGAATAACCTAAAATTAATGTCAAAAAATCCCTTTTTTGCGTTAGTTACAAAAAAGGGATTGATTTCGTATTATACTGTAGGAGTTAACTTACCTAATGCTTTTAAAACCTTTTCCGGAGTTATCGGTAAATCTGTAATTCTAACACCGATCGCATCATATACTGCGTTGCTAATCGCGGCGGCTGTAGGAACGAGTCCGGACTCTCCGACACTTTTTTGTCCGTGTGAAGATGATTTAGCTGCAGCTTCAACTACAACGATATCAAAGTCTGGCATGTCTTCCATTGTGAAGACTTTATAGTTTACTAGGTCTGGATTTAAAACTCGACCGGTTTCTTGACAAATTTGAACTTCTTCCGTTAAGGAATACCCTAAACCGTGTTGAATCGCACCTTGGATTTGCCCGTAAACAAGGTTCGGGTTGATCATTACGCCCGTATCATGGGCGGCCACAAAGTTAACCACTTTGATTTCCCCTGTTTCGACATCCACTTCAACTTCAGCAAAGTGAGCCGCATAAACGGGGGGATTTCCTGGTGGGTTTTCACTGCATGCTCCCCAAATTTGTTTACCGTCATGTCTAAAATGCGCTTCAAGGTTGGCGTCCGCATGTGTAACGAATTTTTCTGGATCTTTCTTTACAAAGATCTTTCCTTCTTTTGCATCTAGTTCGTTCGGATGAACTCCTAACATGGCAGACGCTACTTGAAGTAATTTTTCTTTTGCTTCAGCAGAAGCTTTTTTAACAGCGTGACCTGTAGAGTAAACTTGACGACTTGCGTGTGACCCTATATCAAACATCGTATAATCAGTGTTTACATTTTCTGGGACAATGACGTCCTCATAATTGATCCCTAATTCCTCTGCGCAAATTTGCATTAAAGCGGTATTACACCCTTGGCCAATTTCGGCGGACCCAATTAATAAATTAGCCGTGCCATCTTCATTAAATTTAACGAAAGCGCTTGATAGTTCGTGAAGAATTGGCTTTGCTCCACTTACATGCATCATTGTAGCGACGCCCAAACCTCTCTTTTTGACACCGTCGTTTTGTTTGTTGGCACGCTTTTCTTTCCAGCCGATGATTTCTTCCCCTTTATCGAGACATTCTGGTAGCCCACAGCTTTCAATTGGATAGCCAGACCAAGGCCAAACATCTCCTTCTTGGAGCATATTTTTTCGTCTTAAATCAATCGGATCGATATTCAGCTTTTCAGCGATTAAATCCATTTGTTGTTCAACAGCCCAAACCGATTGCGGATTACCATATCCTCGATACGCTCCGTTGTACATTGTATTTGTAGATGTCGTAATTCCTTCATACCGAACATGAGGCGTTTTAAACATCGTTAGTCCCCAAAGTCCAGCTAATATTCCGATTGATGGACCGTGTGTTGCATAAGCACCCGTATCTACGATTGCTTTCATATCATGACCAATCAACGTTCCATCTGCTTTTGCTGCGGTTTTTATTTCATAAGTGATTGGGTGTCTTTGCTCCGTATTTTCTAAAGATTCTTCCCTTGTATAGATGATCTTCACGGGTTTCCCTGTCTGCTTCGATAATAAAGCAGCAATCGGTTCACAAGCAACAACTCCAAGTCTGCTTCCAAAGCCTCCACCGACGTGAGGTTTGATCACTTCAATATCGCCAGGTCTAACATCTAACGCTTGAGCAAGTATTCGGCGAACGAGATGTGGCATTTGCGTCGGAGAATAAACAACGAGTCTTTTCATATCATTCCACATTGCAACAACGCCACTCGATGGTTCGATCGAACACTGGTATGCTTTTTGAGTTGTGTAGCGATTTTCAACGATGACATCAGCTTCTGCAAACGCTTGGTCAACATCTCCCCACGCTAACGGAAAACGACTGATGACGTTTCCATCTTCTTTGATTTGAACAGCATCATCTTTAATCGCTTCGTGCCGATCAATCACATGAGGTAACACTTCATACTCAATGTCGATTAATTGAAGTGCTTCTTCTGCCACTCTCTCGCTTACTGCAGCAACGGCACAAATCGGATCGCCTACATAAAGCGGATGGTCTGTAAGGATCAATTGGTCTTGCGGAAGTGGAAAGTCTTCACCTGGTGGAAAGCCCGCCATATTAAATTTTGTTTCTGGACAGTCTTCAGGAGTAACAATTCCAATAACGCCTGGTAATTCTTTTGCCCTCGTTATATCAATACTAAGTACCTTCGCATGAGCGTGTGGGCTCCTTAATATTTTCCCGTATAACATATTGTCAAACTTAAGGTCGGCAACGTATTTTGCCGTTCCTTTTGCTTTCGGCAACCCATCTTGTCTATGATAATTTTTTCCTATCACTGAGAAGTCCATTATTTTACCTCCTCTGCTTTTAAGCTTTTTACTGCTTCAAATATTTTCGTATAACCGGTACATCTACATAAATTGCCCGATAATCCTTTTTTAATTTCTGTATCTGTCGGATTCGGTTCTTGATCTAAAAGAGCTTTCGTTGACATCATCATACCTGGTGAACAGAACCCGCATTGAATCGCCCCTTGATCCATGAAGGCTTTCTGGATGTCATGAATTTCACCTGGTTTTGAGGCTAATCCTTCAATGGTTGAAATTTCTCTTTCATCCATATCAACAGCAAGAACTAAACAGGAATTAATACTTCTCCCTTCGACAATCACGGTACAGGCTCCACATTCCCCTACTCCGCAGCCTTCTTTCGTTCCTGTTAAATTTAAATTTTCTCTTAAAACGTTGCTTAACGTTTGATGAGTGTCTACTTCACCTCGATATACATTTCCATTAACATTTAAAGTGATTTCTTTTTTCATATTAATAGTCTCCTTTACCACAACATGCTAGAATTGCTCTTTTCGTTAACACACATGTTACATAGCGGCGATATTCACCCGTACTACGCACATCATCAATCGGCGAAATTTCTGATGAGATAGCCTCCAAAATAAATGCCAGGTCTTCATCTCCTTGAACCTTTAAACCTACTAATTTTGTAGCTGTTTTTTCCGCTAAAATAGGAGTCGGCCCCACCGATCCACACGAAATATGCGCTTCCGTAATTTTTCCATTTTCATCAAAAGAAAGATTGACAGCAACACTTACGATAGAAATTTCGAGAGCTTTTCTTTTTCCATGTTTAATAAAAAGACTTTTACTATTTTCATTTGGGAAAGGTAAAATAATTTCAGTGACAATATCCCCTGGAACTAATACTGTTTTTCTCGGACCTAAGAAGAAGTTACGTAGTTCAACTTCTCTCTCCTTGCCTTGATTCATAATTTTTAATGCCGCACGATAAACAAGTAAAGGCGGAGCAGTATCAGCAGCAGGCGAAGCATTACATAAATTCCCAACAACCGTTGCACTGTTTTGAATATGTCTAGAACCTACATTTTCTGCAGCTTTTAATAAGGCTGGGAAATTCTCACGTATTAAATCTGATTCAATTAAATCTGTCATCGTTGTCGTAGCACCAATTCTAACAACATCTTCATCTTGCTCCACATACGATAGACCCGGAATTCCTTTGATACTTACCATTTTTTCAGGGGAAATCAATTTTTTGCGAAGCGACGGAATAATATCTGTACACCCAGCAGCAATTTGCGCTCTCCCTTTTTCCTTAGCTAAAATTTCACTTATTTCTTCCAAACTGTTTGGCTTAATAAAGTCAAAATCTTTATAAGCCTTTTGTAAACTGTCTGTTTTCATGGAAACTTCCATAAATGCCACCTCCGTTAGTCTAAATATTCTAATATTTCTAAATAAACTATAAATAAAAAAAGCCCCTTATTTTTAAATAAGGAACAAAAAGGCTACTATAAGGAATGAACGGTCTATTATTCTTATAAAATATGCTTAGGTAATTCCAATCGACATTTAAAACGTTCATCAGTTAAAGAGTAATTCACCTGGCCCTCAAGCTTTTCTACTAAATTTTTGACAATTTTTAAACCTTGGCCTCTACCTTCACCTTTTGTAGAAATCCCTTTATTGAACGCTTCTTTTAAAGAAGGGGATATTAGACTACTATTTTCAATCGTAATTAAATAATCAAGAGGATCTTCACTTATGTGTATACATAGTTTTTTATCATTGGAAACTTCACTAGCATCGATGGCATTGTCCAATAAGTTGCCAATAATCGATATTAAGTTGATGATATTCCTCTTTTTTTTACAATGAAAATCTGTCGTACATTTTAAAGTGACAGTAATATCTTTTTTTTGCGCAAGATTAATTTTAGAATATAGCAATATGTCCAGTTCTTTTAAACCAGTATCAATTGAAATCGGAACTTTATTAATTTCATTTATGTACTCGGCTAAATACCTCTTAAGTTCAGTTAACTTCTCTTCTTGAGCTAGTACACCTAAAACATTTAAATGGTTCAATAAATCATGTTTATGACGTTGGTGAATTTTACTTTGCTCTTCGATGTGGGAATACTTTAGTTTATTCACTTGATACATATGCTTCTCTACCGCTTTTCGATACAGCTTCTTTACAACAAATATAGAATTTAAACAAAAGGAGAATATGATAACGACTAGAATAATCTCGATAAATTCATTTGTTTTTGAAGGGACATAAACATGGTCTTTCATAAAACTATGAGTGACATAAACGGAAAGAAGCATCAATTGCACCGTAAAAAGTAATATAATTTTATAATACTCTTTAATCACGTTATCTTTCTTCAACATCTCGCCCCCTCTTGTACATCGTGAACTATTCATCAAAAATAGATAACTTAAAATTTCTAATGATATGGTAAATACATAAAGCTAATAAAATTTGTACGGCAAAAATGCTAATTCTTAGTGGGGTATTTTCTAATGTGATCGGGTCAATGACCATGTTTAAAGAAAGAATTTTTAGACAAATGTATTCAAGCATAAGCACAATACTAAATGTAATCGCTGTACAAATGGATATTTCATAAAAATCTGCCGCTTTAATAAGTTTCAGCCCACCAACCACTAAACTGTAAAGCACTAATATGACAATGATGTAATTTCCAGTGAAAACCCCTACCGTATACATGACCGTCCCAAAAACAATTCCCATCGGCAAGATCTTTTTCCATTCCACTTTCACCCCTAAAAGTGCTAACGGAATACATAAAGTAAGAAGCGCTTCTGGAATATAAATAAACATCGTTATTAATACATGTTTTGTTAGCACAGCATCCACCCTTTGGGCTAAAAATATTTTTTTATACTACTTCTGAATTCTTCATAGCGATTTTTGGATAAATAAGCGACTAAATCCTTATTTTCAAAGTTAATTTGATAAGATGTTCTCGATACAGGTTCAATCCCTCGAACTTTCTTTAAATTAACGATATGAGAGCGGCTTGATTTAAAGAAATAGTCTTCTTCAAGGAGGTCTTCCACTTTTTTCAGCGAATACGTCGATTCAATTTCACCCTTGTCCGAAACTACGATCGTTTTCTTTTTATACGCTTCCACATAAAATAAATCTGACGCCTTGACCAAATGAATCGAACGATCGAATTTAAATTCTATTAATTTATCATCTGTTAAAATTCGCTTTTTGATCCTATCTAAAGTTTCTAAAAGCCTCGTTGTGCAAAGAGGTTTTTCAATAAAATCGAAGGCATATAGCTTGACAGCTTGTTTAATAAATTCGTTAAACGATGAAATAAAGACGATTTCCGTTTCTGGTATTTCTTCTCTAAGCGCTTTAATCGCTTCAACCCCTGTCATTCCAGGCATATCGATGTCTGTGATAACGATATCGGGTTTGTATTTTTTTAATAAATGAAACAACTCATTACCGTTATTGGTAGAATAGATGACTTCAAATTCATCTAAAGTGGATATTAAGTCAACGAGTTGAAACCTTAAAACATCTTGATCCTCTGCTACTACGACTCGTAACAAAAAACTCCCCCCAGTAAAAATATTGTAAAATAAGATTGCAACTATAACATTCTGACCGTCGAAATGTTACTATATTAATAGTTTATCGTTTATTGTAAGCGCATTCAACAACGTATACTAAAATTGTCGAAGATTGTTATAAGCGAGGTTTTTAAATATGAACTTTTTTCAAGCGTTAAATATAAAGAAGCAAACGTTAATTTCATTGGTAGGTGGTGGTGGTAAAACAACGACCATGTTCGCCATCGCCAAAGAAGCAAAATTAAAAGGGTATAAAACTGTGCTCACAACGACGACAAAAATTTTTTATCCTGACGAACAAATCCACAATGTTTTACTTACGGAAAGTTCTTTCAATTTATTGGCCGATATTAAAAACAAACTTAGGGCTTCTAATGAAATCGTTGTTGGTACTAGTCGAACAGACGATGGTAAATTACTGGGGATTAACGCGAATTGTATGTCGTTATTTTTTGAAGCTGGTGCTGACATTGTATTATGTGAAGCGGATGGTTCTGCAGGTAAATCTTTTAAGGGTGAAGCCGACCACGAACCAGTCATTCCATCTATTTGTGACACGATTATTCATGTCACCGGTGTCGATAGCTATAATCAACCGATAAGCCACGAATACGTTCATCGTCCAGAAATTATCGCCAACGTTGCCAACGTTCCTATCGGAGCCCCTCTTAACGATGAGGTCATTTCTACATTATTAGTTCATTCTAAAGGATACAAAGCCAGTTTAACTAATCAATGTCAGTGGGTGCCGTTTATTAATAAAGTTGAATCATCCGATCAGCTCGTAACTGCTCAAAAAATCGCTGAGTGCCTAAGAAAAAAAACCGTCTGTAAAGTGTTAATTGGTGCCGCCGTCAATAGCGATCCAATCATCAAAGTTTTACGCTGAAAATGAATATGTCTTCTACTCTAGTTTCACTCTAAATATTATAATTGTATTTAACATTTACCTTCAAAACATCGGAGGCTGTCCAATAAGTTTCGGATTGCCTCTGTCAATTCACTCCTAAAAAACACACTTTTGTTCTCCTCTTTTCATCTGCAAACCTTTTCTAGTATAGAATATAAATATACTTAATATTCTAATTATTTATACATCTCTTGGGGGTGACCTCTTCTGATTACAGCCATTATTCTTGCAGCAGGTAAATCTAGCCGTTTAGGAAGCCCGAAACAACTTCTTCCTTTTCATAAAAAGTCTTTAATTCGTGTAGTTACAGAAAACTTGCTTGAAACCAAAGTAGATAAGGTGATAGTAGTCCTCGGTCATCAAGCGGATACCATTTCAAACGAATTACAAGGTCTCCCTGTTCGTGTCATTATTAATCCCGAATATGAATTAGGCCATAGTTCATCGATGATTGCGGGAGTTAAAGCTGCCAATCTCAATTCTAGTCTTATGTTTGTTTTAGGAGATCAACCTTTAATTAAATCTGAGACAATAAATCATCTTGTTGACTTGCATATGGAATCAAGAAAAATAGTCGTTCCATCTTATCAAGGCAAGAATGGACATCCCGTTATATTCCCTAAAAAATTTAGGTCAAAGCTACTTTCCCTTCAAGGAGACATTGGCGCAAAACATATCATAGCTGCAAATCGAAATGAAACTTTATTTAACGATGTAAAAGATCAAGGAATTATTCTAGATATAGATACCTGGAATGATTACCAACTTCTTAGTAGGAGGTTTAATCTATGTCTAACGGACTAGTTGTCATTAAAGGAGCAGGAGATCTTGCCACAGGTGTCGCTCATCGACTTTTTCAATGTGGCTTTTCTATACTAATGCTTGAAGTTCCAAAGCCTACAGTCATACGAAGAACAGTTGCATTTGCAGACGCTGTCTATAACAATATAACAACGGTTGAAGGAGTGACTGCGGTTTTAGCCGAAAACTATGATGAAATCAATCAAGCTTTATCCTTAAATCAAATCCCTATATTCGTTGACCCTGAGTGGAAATCAATTCAGCACTTTCAACCGATCGTTGTCATCGATGCGATCCTTGCTAAAAAAAACTTAGGTACTTCATTACAAGACGCTCCACTCGTGATCGGTTTAGGACCTGGATTTACCGCTGGAGAAGATGTGCATGCAGTAGTTGAAACGCAAAGAGGCCATTATTTAGGCACAGTCATTTACTCTGGCGAAGCAATTGCAGATTCAGGAGTCCCCGGTGAAATTGGTGGATATAGTAAAGAACGACTAATTCGCTCACCCGCTAAAGGAGTTTTCGATTCAGAGAAACAAATTGGAGAAACAGTAACCGCAGGAGAATTAGTGGCAAAAGTAGGTAATGACCCAGTATACGCTCCTATTTCTGGAATTTTACGAGGACTACTTCACTCAGGATTAGAAGTAAAAAAAGGGACGAAAATTGGCGATATCGATCCTCGAGATGTAAGTGAACATATTGATAGTATTTCTGATAAGGCCCGTTCGATTAGCGGGGGTGTATTAGAAGCCATTTTAAAAACGGCGAAAAATAAGGGGGAAGAAAATTGGATACTAAATTTACTAAAATATTAAAGCATGTTTGTAATGAAAATATAGCTGCTGCATTAGTAACGATTATCTCAGCAAAAGGGTCTACCCCTCGTAGTCCGGGGGCGAAAATGCTTATTTTAAACGACGAACGAATCTTTGGCACGATTGGAGGTGGTTGCGGAGAGGCCTATATTATCGATGAAGCCAAAACTGCCCTTATGACACTTACACCGACGCTTCGAACCGTTGATATGACCGATGATGTCGCTGAAGGTGAAGGAATGGTTTGTGGTGGGATTATGGAAGTTTTTATAGATATCCTCTTACCTGGAAAAAATGATTCCAATCATATATTACTAAAATATATTGATGCATATGAAAAAAAGCAATCTCCCGTTCTTTTAGTATCTGTAAATGAAAATCACCCTACTTGTCCACTTGGCAGTAAAATGGTGATCACCTCTAATGGTGAAAAGTTCGGAAACCTATTAGGAGACAACGACGAGGAACTACTCCAATTTTTAGAAATAAATAATAACACAAAAAATAGTAAGATCGTCAGTTTTGGTGAACATCAACTTTTCATAGATCAACCTGACACTACCGTCAATCTTCTCATCCTTGGTGCAGGACACATTGCTCTTCCGCTTTCCAAGATGGCAAAAATGATTGGTCATCATGTAACCGTCGTTGATGATCGACCACAGTTTGCGAACCGCGAACGCTTTCAAGAAGCAGATGAAGTCATTTGTAATCGATTTGAAGATAGTTTACAAGAAATCGAATTTACACCGAACACTTACGTTGTGATCATTACTCGTGGTCATCGTTTTGATAAAATATGCCTTCGAGAAGTGATCCAACAACCGACAGGATATACGGGAATGATCGGTAGTCGTCGTAGAGTTAGAGCTTTAAAAGAAGAACTCGTCGATGAAGGATTTCCTCTCGATCACTTAAACAAAGTTTATTCACCTATCGGGTTAGATATCGGTTCAGAAACCCCTGAAGAAATAGCAATCAGTATTTTAGCTGAGCTTATAAAAGTTCATCGTGAAGGAAAAGTTCCATCACTGAAATTAACGATTGATGAGCGGCACGAGCCAAGGAAAGCAAAAGAATTATTGTACACTAAATGATATGATTTAATAAACAAAACTAATTTAACTTTCTATACAGAATCAAACTTCTAAAAACCTCGTTTCGAAAACTGCTTTAAAACAAAAAGTCAGGTGCCTCCCGATGCTTTAAAATGCTGAAGGGGGCACCTTTCATTGTTTTTTAGCAAAGTTTAACAAGATTCGGGACAAAACAAAGTGTGAGACACCGCTAGGCACCAAATATAGACATATGATAAATCTGTACGTCTTTATTTAGTAGGACCGCGTGGCGTCAGACACTTTTGTCCCACCCTCTTTTAACTATAAATTTCACAAAAAAACAACACCCTAAAAATTTAGAGTATTGTTTCAGAGTTTATGCTTCTACAACGTTGCGTAGTCCATTATTTAGAAGCCCTTCCCAGCCCATGTCCATCGTATTTCTAATTTGTAAGTTTGTCATATCCGGGCCTGGACCTGGAATTTTCTCATCTGGCGCTCCCCAACCTGAGTGAACTAACGTAACTTCTGTTTTGTCGTCACCTAAATCTTTTAATTCAAAGGAAACGACCCAACCTGCTTCTCCCCACGTAAGTACAACTTCGTTCGGTTCTTCGATTTTTACAACTTTACATGCAGTTGGTCCAAAAGGAGATTGAATCGTAAATTCATGCCCTTCTGTTGGTTGAAAATCATTTTCCATAAACCAAGAACGAATGCCTTCAGGCGTAGCAACAGCATTCCAAACTTGATGTATATTCGCATTTAAGGTAATCTCTTTTCGAATTTCTGGTGTTCCCATTTAATACACTCCTAAAATTTTTTATATGTATGAGAGTGAATTTCATAATAACCAGGTAGCATCTTAGTCGCGTTAATGAAGCATTATGAAATTCTCTAACTAAAAATACTTTACGTATTTTTAGCTAAGTTGTCAAAAGAATACAGTTGGTTTCCAAAAAAAGTTTGAATTTCTACACCGACTCGGGTTGCATTATTGGTTGTTCGGGATCATCAGTTAGCGCATCAGGTATCTCTATTTCCATATTTCTTACTCTAGGATGAAGATAGATTAACATAGTTACCACTACAAATAACGAACCAATAAGTATAAATAATAAGCCGATCCCACGACCATCCCCTGATCCGATCAATTGACCGATACTATTAGCTAGTATTCCATTTTCCGCCATTAGCGGATTAAATACTTTGTCAACTAATGGTCCAGCAATAATAATTGCAAGCGGATATAACGAAATACTAAACATCCTTCGAAGTGTAAAGACTCGCCCTTGGATGCTAGGCTCAACTTTACTTTGCCAAACAGCCTGGCTACAGGAATTGACCAATGGTATTAAGAATAAAAATAAGCTAAAACATACTGTAATAAACACAATTGACGTCGTAAAACCAGCAAGAGATATCAATATTCCTGCCATTCCACATCCGTAGAATATTCCCTTAATTCGTTGTTTCGGACCTCCCCAAACGCTTATAAAAATTCCCCCTAACAGCATCCCAAATCCTGATATCGACAATACGACCCCGAGAACTTGTTCTGAAGATAAGGTGATGATTAGCGGCTGAAGTAACACATTAACAAAACCTAGCAGTAAGTTAATACTCGCTGAAAAGATTAATAACCACTTAAAACCAGGTCGACTCATAATATAGTTCCAACCTTCTTTTGCTTCTACAAGGAACTGTTGGATATTTAATTTTGTTGTTGCCTTCACTTCCAATTCAGGAATTTTTGCGAAAAATAAAGTTGTCACCGCAATAAGAAAAGCGAATAAATCAATGAAAATGATTGCTTGTAATCCATGTAAATAAAGGAGAAGTCCTGCGACAGTTGGCGCAATGATTATTGACGCTGATTCACCTACTTGGATCATTCCATTTGCTCTACTTAACTGTTGCTTCGGTACTAATAAGGAAATCACCGATTGATAGGTCGGCATCAGGAATGTGTTAAAAGTCGACGCTAACGCTGAAGTCACGTAAATATGCCAAACCTCCAGACTATTTGTTAAAACTAAAACGAGAATTATACTTGTTGAAAAAGCAGCAACACAGTTACTCATCATCATTAATTTTTTTCTAGAAAAACGATCGATAATAACTCCAGCAAAAGGAGAGATAATCACGGTAGGAAGAACGACAGATAAAATGATCATCGAAAATTGTGTAACAGACCCGGTTTCCGTCAACACCCAAAACCCTAATGCAAAAGAAGTTAAACTCGTCCCGATGACCGAAATGAATTGCCCTGCCCATATTAAAAGGAATGTTCTAAAACTTTTATTGTGCATTTTTAGTACCTGCTTTCAATTTATTATTTGTCACAAAAAACAACAATCGATTTGTTACCTTTATGATATATTTCTAACAGCAGTAACAAAACGTGCTAAAGCTTGATTTATATTCCGCCTCTAGACTGAATTTTAGGGTTCGCCCTTTGAAAAAAACGTCTCTTATTAATGAACGAACATATAATGGTGCGTGTAACATCACTTATTAACCCATTTATTTCCAAGATAATTTCAAATTACTGGACTCCCTAAGTAAGCAACTGCTCAAAATAAAGTGACAACCCCCGTCACATAAGGTATCATTTACTTCAATGACAATTTGAAGGAGTAAAACACCATGAAAAAATTCAACAAAGTTTATGTTGAAATTACAAGTAGTTGTAATCTCGCATGTTACTTTTGTCCACCGACGGAAAGGGCAAAGCAGTTTATCGAAGTGGAGCAGTTTAAACACGTGTTAGATCAAATCAAACCACATACGGACTATATTTATTTACACGTAAAAGGAGAACCCCTCCTTCACCCAAAAATCGATGAACTATTAGACATTAGTGCCGAAAAAGGGTTTAAAGTGAATATCACGACAAACGGAACACTCCTTAAAAAAGCAAAAAGTAAAATTTTTATGAAAAAAGCTATACGTCAAATGAACTTTTCATTGCATAGCTTTGATGGTCATCCTCATTCGACGGATCGTCTACAATACATTACAACTATTCTCTCGTTTGCAAAAGAAGCGGTTGCACAAAGTAAAATGATCGTATCGTTACGACTATGGAACTTAGATCAAAACAATGCTACGAACGTTGAGAAAAAGCGGAATCGTGAGGCACTTGAAATTATTGAAAAAGAATTCGGGCTCGATTATCAAATTGAAGAAAAAGTGGTTCCTGGTAGTGGTGTAAAAATAGCGGAACAGATTTATTTAAACCAAGACCATGAATTTAAGTGGCCTGCTCTCAACGAGCAAGAGGATGAGGGGCACGGATTTTGTCACGCGTTAAGAAATCAAGCAGCAATCCTTACTAACGGCACCGTTATCCCTTGTTGTCTTGACGGAGAAGGTGTCATCAATTTAGGGAACGTGTACGAAATGGATTTTTCCGAAATTATCGAAAGTAACCGCGCAAACGAGCTTTACGACGGATTTTCGCGTAGACAAGCCGTCGAAGAATTATGTAGAAAATGTGGGTATCGGAAACGCTTTGGCTAAAAAAGAGAACAGCTATAACACTGTTCTCAACAAAATCTAACATTGATTCACTTGGGCTATTTCCGCTTAACCTCTTTTGCCCACTTTTCGAGTCTTTCAGCAATTCTCCAGTTGACGCGCTTTTCTAATGATTTTAAAGAATGTACCGCTGATTTAAGGGACTCATTCACACTTTGTACATCGACGAGTTTCGTTTCATACTCAATTACAAAATTTTCAGCATCTTGGTTAATATAATCGATTAACTGAAATTCTCCCTTACTCTGTATTTCTTCAAGTAAACATTGGATAAAACATTGCATCGACACAACCTCATGTGACCAATACTTTTTGTTAAAAGTACTCTCTATATTGGCGATCATCCCGTCTTCTGCACGAATTAAATGAAGGTCAGGAAATGAAGGGATGATATACTGTTCATCTTCTTTGTCAATCGGTTGAATTCTTTCATTCATTGGTAATTGTTCAATGGATAATTTTTTCAGTTCAAAAATCGGCACGTGAAATCCACCATTCCAATCGTATTGCTTACCGTTCACAATCCAAGATTCTATTTCTCCAAAGTGATCAAAAATTAAATCGTCATCCATTTTTTATCACTCCCCCTAAAAATCATTGTTCTATCATAAGTGAATTTCATAATTACAAAAATGAACCATATTAATTGCTATTTAGTTGCGAGTGATTTTACGCATTTCCATATAAATACTTAATGAAGTGAATTTCATAATTACGAAAAATGAGCCACATTAAACAATATATAGTTTGCTAATGGTTTTGACGTAACTATATATTGATCGTAGTGGCGAAAATAACGAATTATGAAATTCATTGAATGGCAAAAATATTGAATTATGAAATTCATTATCTCATAAATGTTGCAACTGCTATCAGATTGCAAGCGATAATTGTATCCTATTATATTAATTGACTACGGTTGATAGAACAAATTGCGGTTAATTTTCTTATTTCAGGCCACAAGGTTACTACAACTAGTTGAGCTAAATCGTTCTCAAACACGCCCACTTCATTACTTATGTTACTATAATACTATACATATTTTTTATGGGAGAGGATGCACAATGAAATTAACAAAACTTCGCGAAAAATTAAATGCCGAAAATCTGGACGGTATTTTAATCACAAACCCTTATAATCGAAGATACATGTCTGATTTCACAGGAACCGCTGGCGTACTGCTTATTTCTTTATCAGAAGCAAAATTAATCGTGGATGGTCGCTATATTGAGCAAGCCCACGCGCAAGCACAACCATTCGAAATCGTCGAGCACCATAAAAACCTTTTAGAAGTCATCGCACAGCAAGTAAAAAGTATGAATATTACAACGCTTGGGTATGAAGCCGATCATACGAGTGTAACTCAATTTAACCGCTATCGTGAAAAACTAAATATCGAATTACAGAATACTGCAAATCTAGTAGAATCGCTAAGAATTATTAAAACTGAGGACGAATTAGTGCAAATGCGAGAAGCGGCCAAAATTGCAGAAAAAGCATTTCAACACATTTTAGGCGTGATTAAGCCTGGAGTAACTGAACGAGAAATATGCGCAGAATTAATTTTTAAAATGCAAATGCTTGGTGCTGGTGGTTCTTCTAATGACCCAATTGTCGCTTCCGGGTGGAGGTCAGCTCTTCCCCACGGACGAGCTACCGATAAAGTGATTGAAAATGGTGATATGCTGACATTAGACTACGGAGCCGTTTACAACGGATATCTTTCCGATATGACACGCACTGTCGCAATTGGTGAACCACCTTCAGAGCTAAAAAAAATATACGAAGTCGTCTTCGAAACTCTCGAATTTTCCAAAGAAAAAGCAAGACCGGGCTTATCAGTGAAAGAATTTGACCAACTTGGTAGAGATTATATTGAAAAGCACGGCTACGGTAAGTATTTCATCCACGGCATCGGTCACGGCCTCGGTCTAGAACTTCACGAAGCGCCAACTGTCGTAGCAAACGAACGTTTAGAAGAAAACATGGTGTTCACCGTTGAGCCAGGCATCTACATTTCCGGCTTAGGTGGCGTCCGTCTCGAAGACGATGTCGTCATTAAAAAAGATGGCGTCGAAACACTGACACCATCAAGCAAAGAACTGATTATTTTATAGGGGGTGCCTGTTTGTCACGCCCGAGATCCTCAATTTGGCATTGAAATGTTTCGCATAACTATCGCACCCGTTCAAGATGGATATTGTACAGTATGGGGGGAAGTGCGCAATAGTTGGTCCCTTATGGGAGGCACTTCGTTCGGTAACGCGAGAAGTTCTCGCGCGACCTTTTGACGAGTGTGGTACTCGGTTGGGGCACTCGTGAAGGGCTCGCGTGACCTTTTGATGAATGTGGTACTCGGTTGGGGCACTCGTGAAGGGCTCGCGTGACCTTTTGATGAATGTGGTACTCGGTTGGGGCACTCGTGAAGGGCTCGCGTGACCTTTTGACGAATGTGGTACTCGGTTGGGGTACTCGTGAAGGGCTCGCGTGACCTTTTGACGAATGTGGTACTCGGTTGGGGTACTCGTGAAGGGCTCGCGTGACCTTTTGACGGGGGTCGTGCTTGGTTCAGTCACTTATACCGGGGTGAAGTAACCGAATTTGAATGAAACATTTGTTTTGATACGTACGTTTTACAGTTACTGTAATATCTGTGCGTCAATTGGCGTTTTGATACACGAATTTTACAGTTACTGTAATTTATGTGCATCAATTGGCGTTTTGATGCACGTATTTTACAGATACTGTAATTTATGTGCATCAATTAGCGTTTTGATACACGCATTTTACAGATACTGTAATTCATGTGCATCAATCTGTGTTTTGATACACGCATTTTACAGATACTGTAATTCATGTGCATCAACCTGTGTTTTGATACACGTATTTTACAGATACTGTAATTTATGTGCATCAATCTGTGTTTTGATACACGTATTCTACAAATACTGTAGTTCCTGAACGTTAACTGATGTTGTGTTGGGCACTCTCCCATTTTTGCGGATATGAGAGGTCTTATTTCATAGATTTGTTGAGTTTTGGCTATTTGGAGGACACTCCAGAGCCCCGATCCCCTCTAAATCAGCATTTTTTTACTTCGTTTTTTGACAAATAAGGGCTCTGTCCGTTAATTCTTAAAATCATGTTCCTTATTTACCTAACTGAATTCTACCTGTCCGTTCATCCATATTTCGTCACTAACCTAGACTACGGTTATTGTAACAAAGTAAGCTCATACCCCTTTTCCCTAACTTGGTCAATCAGTGTAGGTAAAATAGACACTGTCTGCTCTAATTCATGCAACAAAATAATAGACCCTTCTGAAATATGATTAACCACATTGCAGACAATTTTTTCTGGAGTATCTTTATTCACCCAATCGTAAGAGGATATATCCCACATAATCGGTGTAAGACCGAGTTCATGTAAGATCGTCATCGTATCTTCGTTATATTGACCGAACGGTGGTCGAAAATAGGTGACCTTGTTATTCGTGATCTCTTCAATTTGCTCGACACTTTTATTAATCTGTTTGTATTGCTCTTCATAGTTTAAGTTCACTAAATTTTTATGTTTTAAGGAGTGTGCACCGATTACGTGCCCTTCATCTAAAACTCTTTGCCAAGGCCTTTCTTTATAAAGGAGCTTTGATTGCCAGAAAAAGATTGCCGGAACATCCTTTTCCTTTAAAATGTCTAAAATCGCCTCAAGGTTTCGGCTAGGTCCATCGTCAAATGTTAAAATGATTTTTTTGCGAGTGGCTTTCAGTTCATTCGCATTTTTAATCCATCTGTCGTCTTTAAGATCGTACACGACCTCATCATTAACTACTCATGGGCTTCGCATCAAACTTCACCTCAACTTTTATATTTAATTTGATCTTCAAAAACTAACTGCTGATCAACATAAACTATACTCAACTGCGAAAATAATGATAAAAACCGTAATCAGTATTAATTTTTAGTTCGCCCCATTGATCGTGATCAGAACTAAATCATTTTCAGATAACGAATATTGTTCGAAGACACTCTCTTAATCTACTGCAAATATTTAACCATACGATAGTATTCCGTTTTATAGCCTAGCTTTTCGTTTAGTTTGATCATATTTTCATTAGAATTTGTGCTATAAAATTTAAGATATCTACATCTTTACTCGTCAGTCTTTTCATTTTTCTTTGTCCTTTCATTTATTAGAATGGTCTATCATTGATACAGTACCATATTTCACTTGATATTTTAACATAATTATCCAGTGTTTTCTCTGTTATTCTCTATACATGACATGCCTCTTAACCATGCTAAATCTTTTGCTAATTCAAAAGGGAAAATATTTTATATATAAAATATAAAAAAAGTAGGAGGAATTGAAATCCTACTACTTTTAACAGCTGCTTTTTATCGATTTTAAAAGGGATGCTATAATTTTAATGAAATTTACATCCATGGGCTTCGCATCAAACTTCACCTCTATTTTAAAATTTAATCCATCCTCCAAAAATAATGTTACATTTTATATAGATTTATTTCTCTCGTTTACTTTCCTTTTTTAACGATAGTTTCCAATTTTTCGATAAGATTTTTATGATTAATAAGTTGAATTAAGTCTAAAATCGCTGTTAGTAGCCGCTTTCTCTCAAGAGAATCACGCTTTCCTAAACCTTTACCTACTCTACGTTTTTTTTGATGTTGTTTTAATAAACATACGATTTTTTCTATTAATGCTTCAATTTTTTCTTCTATTTGTTGAAGAAGTTCTCTTAGAGTATCTAGATCAATTGTATGTGGCAAAATCGTCTCAGTATTAATATTTAATAAAGATTTTACGTCAAGCTGATTTCCTAGATCTAAGTTTACTAGATTGGCGTTTCTAGAACCTTCTAATAAAGACTCGAGTAAAGAGCGGACTTTCGTATCAGACTGCCCCCCTAGTAATTTTAATATTTCTTGAACAGTTGCTTCTAATCTTTCCTCCATTTCATTTTCTCCTTCCTAAAAAAACATATATTTTTTACTAATGTATTCAAGCTTAGTAACTTTGTTCTGAAATTGATTACTTTGCCTCCTAGTAAGAGAACTACTTTCATGGGACCACCTAAATACATTAATCAACTCTTTTTGTTAAATAATAAATTTAACGCTTGATATAAAGAGGTTTTTAACATGACATTCGAAGATTATCGTAAAGAGGCAACAAAAGGGAATTTACAGATAGGAATTAGTAGTTCGGTTGCACGAAATTTTTTTCTTCAAGCGAATATTAAAAGTTTGCAAAGAAAATTTGGCGGAAGTTTTTTATTCGAAAAAAACATCGTCAGTGCGTGTAACCTATCGGCACTTCTTTTTTTATTATTAAACACAGTTTTGTATCTCGTTGCAATAAAATGGTGGAGTATCATCGTCATACCATTAACTTTTTATTTCTTCTTAATATGTGAAATGTTGGCTTTTAAAGGTGAAAACAATTTTAAAATAAGTTCCTGGATAATTATAATTGCGATTTCGGGTGCGTTTGCCTTTAGCCATCATGGAATAGTAGTAGTTTTATGGATAGTATCGATACCTTTACCAAACTTTTTTCTTTATGTTAGTTATTTTCTTGCATCAAAACTCCTTAAAGATTTATCAGTTAAAAATAAGAACCTTTATGAATGGCTTAAAGGAGAAGAGTATCTATATATTTTTTAGTCGATCTTGTGATGCCAGGTAAAATGTTTCACAAAGGTGGGGCACTGTGATTATTTCAACTTACCGGACAAGATGTCCGCTCCGCCTTTTAAAATAGGCTTTTTAAAAGAAATAAGGGATCTCATGTCCGCGCGTGCTCACAACGAGCGATATATATAACAAAGACATTTATGGCGCTTATGTTCATTGTGACGCTCCTATTTGCTGACCAGCGCACCTAAAAGTTAAGTAAACCGTCGTAGATTTTTACAAGTGCGCCTGTATGTCCTTTTAAAACACGCCCTTACTTATCCTCCATTTACGCCTTTATCAATATTCATCGTATATGTCGTCGGCATTTTTGAAACGAATTTCTTCTGAATTTAACGTTCCCATTTTATCACTTCGGTCTTCCCTATCACCTGGCAAAGTGCCTTCTGGAACTAAATCTTGATTATCTCTAAATACTGTTTTTTGTCTTTTCTTATCATTTGGCATGATTTTTCCACTCCTATTCATTGTCATTAAAATTATTATGCCCAGTGCTTAAAACTCCATCCTTTCCAAACGCTACTCTCGATCCAACTAATGGGGCATTAGCCAAGCTAAAGGGATCCTACGTTATAAGCCAGCAACGTTTTTTTCCTCACACCAAAAAAGCGACCACCTTAATTGGCAATCGCTTTCGTCCTTTAAATGAAATTAATCTATATTCAAGAAATTTCCAGATGCTTTAATTTACAAAAACTAACCTAAAAACTTAATAAAGGCCATTTCTTTACAAATCGATCGCCATGATCGACAAAACCTAAACTACGGTATAAGTTATGAGCGCCTATGTTTTCTGTATCGTAGCCTACGACAATTTTTTGGGCGTTTGGCAATTTAGCCATTTTTTCTAACATTAATTGAGTTGCTTTTTTTCCAATACCTTTACCTTGATATTGTTGAACAAGCAATTGATCGCAAAGTTTAGAGCTTTTAATCCTAAATTTTTTGTAGTTGGTCACAAGCACCAATCATGAGCGTTTCGTATGTAAAAGTTGGTTTGTTGATTTGTTGGTTCGGTAGACAACCCACCTGTCTTTTACATGTTAGATGAGGATGAGGAAATTGTCATGAAGATTTGTATAAAATGTCCGGCCGATTTCTCGAGTGAGCCTCTAAAACTCGATAGAGGTTTACAGAGAAGTGAGAGAATTCGGCCGGCATTTACTTCTTAGATCATGACTGTTACCGTCATGCTAGTTTTGTATGAAAATCGCCCTCCTTTTAAAGGGATGCTCCTACGTCTCCTAGTAACGCTTCGAAAAAATTTCATAAGATAGACAAATAACTCCTATTGATTTCAGGAGAAATTTATGGTGAAATTACTATAGAGATATATTTAAGTATAATTATACTTAGAGATAGAAAATTATAGTTTAAAAGATTATAATATTTACATCTAGACTAAGCCAAGGTGGTGAATACAGTGAAAGTAAAAATCTTAGCAGTTATTGGATTGTTATCCGCACTACTAGTAGTAGGTTGTTCCGCTGATGGAAACGACGAAAGTAATGCAGAAGTTAATGAAGTGGATAACATTAAAGAATTAGTGCATGATCACAGTATGGGTAACATTGAAGGTCAAGTGGCTCGCATCAATTCTCACCAACTCATTGTAACAGAAGGTGACGAAAACGAGTATCTCTATAACTTACCTGAAGATGAATTTTTTGTCTCCATTGCTCCTTATATCAATTTCACCCATCCTTGAAGCATTCATAACCTGACAGGTTGTCAGGGCGAATTGGTGAATGAAGACTTCGAAGTATATATTGAGGACAACGAAGGTAATGTCGTACTAGATGATACTGTACAATCGCTTCCTAACGGATTTATCGACTTGTGGCTACCACGAGATAGAACGTATCAAATTACAATTGCTTACGATGGAAAAACTGCAGAATCTGAGTTTTCAACATTCGAAGGCGACGACACTTGCATTACAACGATGCAGCTTTCGTAAAAACTGAACTGATTAGAAAAAGCACCTTAGCGGGTGCTTTTTTGATGTATAACAAATGAAACTGATTATTAGACCATCACTAATGCCTAAAACCTAAATAAAAACATATACAATAGCAGTAGTGCAAACGTTGAAATCCCAGAAATGGTGATCATTTTACGATTTTGTTTTTTTACACCTGCGCCGACCATAATTACCGCAATCAAGATCAACAACGTAATGATAATTTTCATCGATATGTACCTCCATGTTATATTAACTATAGTGTAACACACCAATTTCACGCCATACAAACATTAGCACTATGTAAATGTTTACAAACCTTCTCTCAACAAATATCGTTCTTTTTAATTTATTTATTCATAGGATTCAGTAACAGATTCTTTTTATAGGACGAACTTAAGGGGTGTGCGTCATGGAGAAGCAAGCAAAAGGGGAACAACTGACAAACACAGAGAAAGTTTTATATTTGTTCGGTGGGGTTGTATTTTTAGTCGCTTTTTCGAGTACATTTTTTTTAAGTAGCGGTTTATCTCCGCTCCACATTCTTCAATTACGTTTAACGTTTGTAGGGATTGCACTCGTCTACTTTTTAGCGACTCATTTTTATGGTCAACGATTACAAAAATTAATAGAGAAAATCCTTAAGAAATGTGCACAAGTGAAGGTTAAAAACCAATTATCCCTTTCTAATATTAAAAATAATACTGAGGTAAAAACTTACGGTGAAATTGTTTTTTCAAATAACAATCAAGAACAATTCCCAGAGTTAGTAGAAGGTTATATCGAGGATAAGACTAGCATAGCATCTGTCGTTCGTATTGATCAAAAGATTATTAAAACGACGGTAGTTCATTTTAACAAAAAAATTATTGAAGATATATCTACGATAGATGGTGAGAAACGCATTCTTGAAGCTCTCGATGTTCATCCCACAGCACTCACGACCAAAAAAGATGTTGAGCAAGAGCTTATCAAACATTCTACTCGTGAAGTGCGTAATGTTTTAGATGATAAAACTACCACTGAAAAGGTGATTGAGGAAACACCAATCGATCGCCATAATCACGAAGATGTTGATATTCCAGTCGAAAGCCGACCTAAAAAAGTAATTCACATTCAATCAGCGGCTGCACTCACCAAACAAAAGCAGTCTAATAAAAAAACACCTAAAGTAAAAACAGGTACTGAACGGGAACGAGGTAAGACTAGTACGAAAATGGTGCGAAGTAAAAACGATCAAATCACAATTTGGTTTAACGGCTCCGTCCATGGGAAGAAATGAAGTTAAGCCACGATAGTCAATTCTAGATTTTTCATCAAAAAAGCGTTCCATCAAGTAATGGGAACGCTTTAGTTGTGCTACAAAAACAAAATGTTTGGCGAGGAATATCTATCCGCAAGACGGCTGCAAAAATCATCCAGACATTAAACTAATTAATGAATTCTATCCTTTTTTAACCTTCATGAATAAATGAAAAGTTCGTTCCATAGGACTTCCTCTACCTTATTGAAATTTTAGCAACTTCATCTAAAAATGTTGCTTTTGCATAAGCTTCAATATATAAAAATGTTGGCACAAAAGGTTCTTCACCTTCTTGCCAATTTACTTCAATCGTTTGTTCCGTAGAAAAAAGTTGATATTCGTGTTGTGGTGCTGGAGCGTGGAATTGTTGTTGTGGAAGAGAAGCCACTGGATCCTCATGCATCACACCTTCACGATCAAACCAAATTGTTTCTATATTGTGGTCAACAATATAATAGGTGAAGTTATCGATTCCACCACTATGACGATAGTAGTTCAAATCTAATAGTAAAAAATTATAAGAGCGGTCTGCGTCGACGGCTTCTTTTATCACTAATGTTGTTGTATAATCCTCGATCTTTACTGTCTCAATTGTGATCGGCTCACCGATGTATTCAAATGTGTACGGCAAGTCCGTAACATCAAAGTCGATTTTGACTTGGTTATTTACGTATTGTTCCATCTTTCCAAAATGAACTTCGATACTTTTTAAATCTTGAAAGTACATTCCTTCAAATATCGCGGTTTGAATATATGGCAATTCAAAATCTACGACACCGCGCAGATAGTTTCTTACATCATACTGCTCACCATTGGCAACAAAATGAGATAGTTGAATTTCACGATTGTGTTCATTACTAAGATCTCGTTTATAACTGTATTTTAACTCAGTGCTCGTCGGGCTAAGCACTAGCTCGAGAATTTCAACAGGAACTCCTTGAACATCGATCACTTCATTTAGCTCATACGTTTTCGCCTCATATTTTTTTACCGGTACTTCAAGTTGCCAGCTGCCTTCAACGACCACCCGATTGCCTCGATCAAACCAATCTTCTGTTTCGAGTTCTGCATCCGAAGTAAAAAGCATCTTAATTTCAATGCTCAATGTTTGCTCATCGTCTTCGATCGGCGCTAAATGAATTTGCCCTTTCGTAAGCCCGGGAACAACTTCCTCTATATTTCGAACTAATATACGCTCATTTGGAAATCCAACGGCTGTTTCTTGCTCATAAACCGCGGTCGGCTCAATAAAATAATGTTCGTCACTGTTCAAGTCTTCAACTTCAAAAAAAAGAATCGTTTCTTCGTTACTAGCCGCCACATGAGTAATCGTCAATTGAATATCTTCATTAACTGTATGAACGTCGACAGCTTCTCCGAACACCGCTTGATCACTACTCAAAAGTTGATAATAATAAACAAAGCCTGCAACCACGATCAAACTCAATATCATAACACTGATCATCACACGAGGTGACCGTTTCGATTTTTTCATAATCGGAGCGGGCACGTGTGGGGTTTCTTCACGAATGTGGGAGTTGGCCATTTTATCATATTTTTTGGCGCATTGTTTACAAGATGCCAAATGAGCTCCAACCTCTTTATATTCTTCTAAACTTAGCTTCCCTTTATGGTAATCGACTAATTTTTTCTGAATGTCACTGCAGTTCATATGATCACCTCACTTCTACTCCAGATTGAAATTGATAATTTCGAACGACCATCCCATTAGCTTCAACCATCCCTAGCTTCTTATAATATGGTTGCAAATTTTTATCACACAATAAATCGATCATATATAAACCTTCAAGCTCTTGTAGCATCCGTTTCATTAATTCCGTACCGATCCCTTTGTTTTGATACTCAGGCAAAACTTCAAGAAATGGAATGTAAGCTGACAATACATCGTCTGTAATTGCAGTAATAAAACCAACGACTTGATGGTTCTCTTCATCAATGCAAACAACGATTTTATCACTTTTTTGTAATAGTTCTAAATGTTTTTCTTCACTTGGAGGGTTTGGCCAACCAACAAAAAAAACTTTTAACATTTTTACAGTAATATCTTTACAACAATAATGGTAATTCATTTTATTCTCCTCCTACTATTTAATACATTTACAACTATTTTATTCTATAACTACTAACCAACTTTTCCATACAAAACGCTCAAGACGATATATCGTCACCACCTTGCATGTAAAATTGGTGATGGATTTTCTTTCCCTTCGCTGTAAACTTCTATCGAATTTTAGAGGCTCGTGAAAGGAAATCCATCACCAAGTATCTATTTGCATAAAAAACCCTCATGGTGGCATGCCTGCCGCCGCCATCTAACATGAAAAGTCGGGCGGGGGTCCTAACCAACAAACCAACTTTCATACAAAAAAGGCAGGGACGTTCCCTACCATGTTATAATTACTACTATTTTATTATCTAATTAATTCGAAATAATGAGTGTAATTTCATTTCCTATGTCATTAAAGAACACTTCGTTCACTACTTCAAACATAATATAAATACCTCGACCATTTTCTTCGAATAATGTCTCCTCAAGAAGCTGACGGGATCCTTTTTTATGTATTAAATCTAATTTTTCGTGAACTGGAAATCCATTTCCGCTATCTTTTATTTTGATTAATAAATCATCTGTCGATAATAGTTCAAGTTCAACAATGATTGGAAACTCTCCATGAACAACAGCATTATTAATCGCTTCGTTAAAGGCACACATTGCAGAAAATTGATTTTTTTCCGAACACATTGATTTGAGATGACGCTCTAGGAGATTATAGTTGTCTTTGTATTGTTCCAAACTTTCGATTTTAAACGTTGACGGGACAGTACATGTGGGCATAACAATCATCCTTTATATATTTTTTATTTTATTATTTTTTGTTGATATTGATTCAAGAGATTATCTAACTTTTGACTCAGCCTAATAGTTTCAGGGTGATCAATTCCTTTAGTCTGACCAACGTATACCATTTTCTGACGCAATGTCTCTATTTTTTCACACGATTCGGGATTGGTTTTCTCTCTTTTAAGCATAACTTTCATAACTTCTCCCCTCTCGTCACAAAAATAAATTCAAATTATCACTCAACACAATTTAACATATCCGTGTAAAATTCGTTAGAGATTCGACAAACTTTCTATTAATTCGACACCGAAATTTTACAAGATAGATCAAAAACTTATTGAAATCTGCTATTCTCAGTTTTTTAATCAAGAAAAGCCTCGACCTTACTTGTTAGTGGACATTTATTCTTAAATGTCCGCAAGCACCTGAACTCACATTGATACACTCACACAAAACAAAAAACAGCAACAAATTTCTTGTCGCTGTTTTCGGCTTACCTATGATCCTAATTTATTTTTCTCCACAAGTAATTGCTTGATTTCACTCAGATCTTTCTTCAAATCTTCGTTTTCTTTGAACAATCGATCCATTTGTTCATCTCGTTTTGCGTCATCATCCTGACCTAAATAGCTTAAGATGACGGCGACGACTAGGTTTAAGATAACTAATGCCCCGATGATGATAAACGAAACAAAATAGGCCCATGCCCACGGTACTTCATTAATTATTGGCCTTGCAACTTGGCTTGCCCACGATTCAAATGTGACGACTTGCATCAACGTAAACAGTGCTGTGTGAAAACTTCCGAAAAACTCATACGGAAGAATTTCACTAAAAAAGGTCGTTCCGATAATTGCATAAATCGAAAAAAGCAAGATCGATAGACCTAATATACCAGTCAAAGCTGGAACAGATTTCATTAATGAGTCGATAATTTTTCGTAGCGCAGGAATTGCCGGGATCATTCTAATTAAACGCAATACCCTAATTAACCTTAGTACGCTTACAAAAGGCGTTGAGTAAAATACTAAACTAGCAACGACAATACTAAAATCAAAAATATTCCACCGGTCTGAAAAATAACCTCTAAAGCCGAGTCCAATGATTTTCAAAAATAATTCTAGCACAAAAATCCAAACAATGATTTTATCTAAAGCTAGTAAGATACTATTTCCAGTAAAATACGTCTCACCGACGATAATAAGCCCATTAAAAAGAATTATACTAATAACAATCGGTTGAAAATATTTATGCTCTACTATTTGTTTAAACATCGTCTTTAATGAGCGATTATTACGATTAATTTCTTCTTTCTTTTTTAACTCCATTGCCTTAACCACATTTCCCTTCTATTCTATTGCTGTACTTTGTCTATCATTATATCAGAATTTTGCTTAAAGGTAATTGAATTGTTACGTTTTTCCTTCTCTTTTTCACGCTTATAATAAAAAAATGGAAGAGCACCGTTTTAAGCACTCTTCCCCAAAATATTCGACAGTCTTCTTAACAGTCCCTGCAAAATAGCTTCTCCACGATGGACGGTTTATCTATTTTGGTAATTCACTAACATGGAATTCGCCTATTTTCTTCAGCTACTTCACAATCATCACCGGACAATTCGCTCGTTTCGCCACTTTATGACTGACACTTCCTAAGACGAACCCTTGTATTCCATCTAAACCTCTACTTCCGATAATCAAAAGATCAACATCATTATCATTGGCATATTTAATAATCGATGGACCTGCTTCTCCTTGTAAGATTTGAATAGTGTACTCGACACCTTCATCTGTCGCTATCTTCGTAACTCCAGTTAATAACTCTTTTCGCTTTTCCTCGAGACTCATCGTGTTCCAGTTATTTAACACATCATGTTTTGCCTTATTAGAATCAACAACATAGACAATTTCGACCTTTGACTCACTATTGCACTTTGCAATTTTGATTGCGTTTTCCGCTGCACGTTTCGAATGTTCCGACCCGTCATATGCTAATAAAATCTTCTTGTACACATCAGTCACCTCCGTTTAATGTCCACCTAACCTATTTGCTAGTTTTTCGACTAACTCTGAACTTTCTTCATTTAACCCTGTAACATGGGCCTCAATTCCGTTTTCTTTAAATTTATGAACAATTTTATCGATCGCCACAACGGCTGAATCATCCCAAATATGAGCCCTTGCTAAGTTAATTTCCACTTCTTTGACATCATCTTGATACTCAAATTTTTTCAACAAATCTGTTACAGAAGCAAAGAACAATTGACCCTTTATTTTATAAACTTTTTTGCTTCCTTCAATCTTACTGTCCACCTTTACATCTGATATTTTCGCTGCAAAGAAGATCCCACTTAACAAAATCCCTGCAAACACACCGATTGCTAAATTATGCGTTACAACCACCGTTATCACTGTCACAAGCATCACCGTTGCATCTGTTTTAGGGACTAGGTGTAGGGTTCGTAATGAATTCCAATCAAATGTACTAACCGAAACCATGATCATTACACCCGCCAACACAGCCATCGGGATTAAAACGACAATATCACCTAACACAACGATCAAGAACATTAAAAAAGCACCCGCAACAAAAGCAGATAACCTACCTCTTCCTCCTGATTTTACGTTAATGACTGATTGACCAATCATCGCACAACTTGCCATTCCACCAAATAACCCAACAGCGATGTTGGCAATTCCTTGTCCGCGACTTTCTACGTTTTTTTCACTATCGGAATTGGTCATATCATCAACGATTGATGCGGTTAATAACGATTCGATAAGACCGACGACCGCTAAAGCCACCGAATAAGGTAAAATAATCATCAACGTTTCTAAATTAAATGGAACTGCCGGTATCAAAAATTCAGGTAAGGTTCTCGGAATTGTCCCCATATCACCAACGGTCCATGCTTGAATATTCATTACTACAGCCAAAGCTGTGACGATAATGATTGCTACAAGCGTTGACGGTACCGCTTTTGAAATATAAGGGAATATGTAAATCACCAATAATGTTAAAGCAACTAACGCATAAATCATCGGCCTATGACCGATAAAGTATTCAAGCTGAGACATAAAAATAAGGATCGCTAACGCATTCACAAATCCAACCATGACTGAGCGTGGAATAAATTTCATATATCTCGCTAATTTAAATACACCAAATAAGATTTGAAATATGCCAGTCAAAATCGTCGCTGCCAATAAATACTGCAATCCATGATCAGCTACTAATGTAACAATGACTAAAGCCATTGCACCCGTTGCAGCCGAAATCATCCCTGGCCTTCCACCGACAAAAGCAATCACCACTGCCATCACGAACGATGCATACAGACCTACCATCGGATCTAGCCCGGCAATAATTGAAAAAGCAATCGCTTCTGGAATTAAAGCAAGTGCAACAACAATTCCTGCTAGAATATCTCCTCGAATATTTCCAAACCAAGATTGTTTATAATTTACTTCGTTCACCCTTTCCCCTCCTACATGAGTGAATTTCATAATTACCTAAGTTGAGCCATATCAAGCTATAAGTAGTTGCGAACGAATTAACGTAACTACTTATAGCTACTTAATGGCGATAATATAGAATTATGATATTCATTAATATAACAATAACTTTTCCATAAAATTAGTATTTTTCCTAAGTTGTTTTATATGTGAAAAGGGGTTCTGTTTTTGATATGTAAAATATGGAAAGGGCGGGCTGTTATGAAGTGCCGCGGACTCTACAATCATTCATCTCTAGTCATCTTCAACCTCATGTAAAAAGATTTTTTCTTGAAAGCCACCTCGTTTTTTAACTTTTTCTTTTCGAATTTCCTCGATTTCTTCAAATGTTGAGCCGTGATGAGCCGCTAATGCGTGAATAATTTCAAGGACATCTGCTAATTCTTCTAATGCTACTGTATCGTTAGCTGCATACGTATATTCCTCGAGCTCCTCGAAACCTTTATTTTTTAATTCTTCTATGTATTGTTCGTCATTTAAAATGGAGCTTGTAAATTGTTTCCCTGATTTTTCAATAATCTCCGGAATGCGATCACGGACTAGTTTATTGTAGATTGGCATAAATTTCCCTCCTATGTTGTCTTAAGTCATTTTTCTCTGTAGGAATTATATCATACGTTGTTTAAGTGTTGGACAGTTGGTTTGTTGGTTTGTTGGTTTGTTGGTTTGTTGGAAAGCTGAAAGTTGGAAAAAACAATTAAATTACATTTTAGATGGTGACGGTTACCATCATGAAGGTTTTGTATGAAAAAGGCAGGTGCTTTTGCGAACGAACGTCTGAGATTCAGTAGAAGGTCAAGGTGAAGTGAGGAAAAGCACCCGCCTTTTTCATCTTAGTTGGTGACGGGCTACCGTCATGAAGACATGTATGTAAAAACTACTTAAACAGTGAAATGGTTTCATTAACCTGCTAAAATTAAGAAGACAAAACAACAAAGGAAAAAAGAAAGGGGAAACCATGATCATTAGACAAGCAAACGTAGAAGACTGGAAAGGGATTTCTCGTGTTCATGTGGATTGTATGCAACAAGCATACCAAGGAGTTTTACCTGCAAATATTTTAGATAAATTTACATATAACGATCGCGAGAAGCGCTGGCAAAAAGACCTCCCAAATACGATTAGTGGTGGCACGATGAATTTTGTGGCCTTAGATGACCAAGGTGAAATTGTCGGCTTTGCCTTAGGTGGGACGATGAGAGATGCTCGATTGAGAATAAAATATACTGGAGAAATTTACGGATTATATGTTCATCCGAGCGCAAAAGGAAAAGGTGTTGGGAAAAAGCTATTTGAGCGCCTTAGAGAGCATTTAGCTTCTCTGCATCATTCATCGGTCGCACTATGGACCTTCAAAGACCACAATTCTTGTCAGTTTTTCAAACAGCTAGGTGGCGAAGAAGTATATGATAAAAACACAACAATTGCCGGAAAAGAACTGAAAGAATTAGCCTTTGGATGGGAATCATTTACAAAAAAAAAAAAAAAACTAACACTTACTATTTTAATGTACAATCGAACCCTCTAATTTCATTCAATTAATTAGAGGGTTCCGTTAATAATCAGTACTACGTATTTAGTAACTACCCCTGATTTTTTATCGGCAACCCTCAAATTCATTTTATCGCCCATTCTCCTCCAAAATTTCTTTTAATACAAGTGCGAACCTTCCTGGCTCCTCAAGAATTGGGCTATGAGCAGAGTTTTCACCAAAATCTTAACGAAGCAGCTCACTCAATGATTTGTTTTTAAGATAATATTTATAAAAATAATAAGCTCCGATAATAATTACAGACAATATCCCTAATATGTAATAATCCATTTCCAAAGTGACGATCCCCATTGGAATAAGCCCTAACATAAAAAAATAAATCAAATTTCCGACAGTCGTTGCTATAAAAAAATGTTTCAATTTTATCGAGCTCACACCACTAACAATATTAATCAAGCTCGTCGGTACAAACGGAAAGATTCTGCCGATGAACACAAATAAAAAACCATTCTCCTCCACTTTTTCTTTTAATGCAACATTTATCCTTCTAAGCAAAACATCTTGAAAAAAGTATCGTGTTGCGATAAAAACGCTCACCCCACCAATAATACTTGTTACCCAACTCCAAATAACCCCATAAAAAAATCCAAATAACATGATATTAAGTGTAATTAAAATGATGAGAGGTATAATCGTAAACGTATTTTGAAGGATCATCATCATTAATGTAATAAAAAGAATATAAACGATATTTTCATTTAACAACAATCGTATCGCATCAAGATCCCCGTTCATGACTAAGGTGAAAATATCCAATCTTTGAACCACTACTATACTAATTGTTATTAAAAATCCGAACAAAGCTATTTTCACCCAAGGGTTCATATTCGACACCAGATTTCCCCTCCCAATATTATGTAATCGTAGTATTCACTATTGGAATAACAATTATGATATCTAGGGAGTATTGGAGAGGTCCGTCTAGCCGCCTGAGCAGCGCGCCATTTTACTTTTAGCTCCAAACCCCCAGCAAAAACACTACCAATTACCCTTTACTTTAAAATTACTGTCATTTTTTTAGAACTATTGTCGAATCTATTAAAAGTTCTCTAAATCTACTATAAAATAGTTTTATTGTCTAAGTTGTTTAATTCAAAGAAATTCATCATGCTATATTATCTCCATTAAGCATCTATATGTAGTTGCGTTAAACCTCCCGCAACTACATATATTTTGATATGACTCAATTAGGTAATGTTGAAATTCACTCAATTATATTATTAGGAGCTAAGGTTATGGAAAATTGTGAATGTATAACAGAAATTAAAAGCAAAATTAGTCGGCTACGTAAACATATGATTTACATAGCACAATTAAAAGGGATCAACCATTCTGACACGATTAAATGTAGTCAAGAGCTTGATTTCTACTTAACCAAATATCAAAAAATAAAAGTAGCAGAAAAACAGTCTCATTAGCATCTTTAATTCATAATGCTTTCATTATTACACTGTGATGAAAATACTTTTCCTAGCCTTATGTAATTATTATAAACTTTTGCAAGCTCATCATTTTGTTCCCACAAAAACAAAAAGCGGAGGATTTCTCCTCCACTCTTCTGTGTTCAGCTTCTATAATAACTCTTTTCTCAATTGTTCAGGCGATTTAGGAGATAAGTATCCAAACGGAATATCAAATACTGTTTTTACACCTGTAAAACCTTCTTCAGCAAACTTATAAATCGCTCTAGCATAGGCAACCATGACACTTGCTGTAAACTCTGGATTGCTCTCTAATGTAAGGCCGAATTCGAAGATTTGCTTACTATTTTCACCCGTTTTTCCACTACGTAATACGACACCACCATGTGGCATTTTCGTATGCTTTTCTTTAAATTCTTCTTCAGTAATAAAGGTTACACTAGTTTCATAGTCCGCAAAATAGTTAGGCATCGTCTTAATATCGTTTTCGATGCGCGCTAAATCTGCACCAGCCTCTGCAACTACGTAACAATCTCTTAAGTGTTTTTCTTTTGTCGTTAACTCTGGTTCTTCACCGTTACGAACCTTGTTTACAGCTTCTTCCATCGGTATCGTATATTGCACACCGTTTTGAACACCTTCAACACGACGAACCGCATCTGAGTGTCCTTGGCTTAAGCCTTTGCCCCAAAACGTGTACTCTTTTCCTTCTGGAAGGATCGACTCTGCTAATAAACGGTTAAGAGAGAATAACCCTGGGTCCCAGCCCGTAGAAATCACACACGCATGGCCGTTATTTTTCGCTACTTTTTCGACAGCGCTGAAATATTCAGGAATTTTCGCATGTGTATCATAGCTATCGACGATATTAAACATTGAAGCAATGTATGGCGCTTGCTCTGGTAAGTCAGTGGCAGAACCACCGCAAAGCAACATAACATCGACTTTCCCTTTATAATGTTCAATTTCAGAAATATGTATCATGTTTTTATTTTGACCTACAGCATCAGGTTTTCGTCTTGTAAAAATCCCTACTAACTCCATATCTTCGTTTTGCTCGATCGCCGCCTCAACGCCACGACCTAAATTTCCGTAACCTACAATCCCCACTTTAATCTTGTTCATAAATAACTCCTCCAATATTATTTTTTAGCTCCCCGCTAATCTTTTATATAGATTTACCAGTTTAGTTCTTTCGACACAAATATCCAATAATCCTTTTTATGCGCCACATTTTCATAAAATAGTCACCCAAAAGTCATTTCCACGGCTTTTGATTTCTCTTCTTAAGCCCCCGCACCACCTAACCAACCATCCAACCATCCAACTAGCCAACAAAAAAAGAACAGGTCGCCCCATTCTCTAATTCTCAGCTAATTTCGGGTTTAATTCTTTATTCACTTCGACCTCTTCGATCGGGTCTTCCGCTGGCTTTGCCCGCTTTATGAACATCGCTAGCACAAGAGCAAACGCCGAAAGATAAACAGAAACCAAAAACGCATCATTAATCCCTTCGAGCATTGCTAACATCATCAATTGATCACCTGCTGCAATAGGATCAGGCGTAACAACACCTGGTGATGTCGTAGCACCTAAATTTGTAGCGTGTGTTTGTGTTCGAATCGACATCACCGTGATTAGTAGCGCAGTACCGATCGCCCCTGACACTTGCTGCATCGTATTGTTCATCGCCGTTCCGTGTGGATAAAACCGTTTCGGTAATTGATTTAGACCATTCGTTGACACAGGCATAAACACCATCGACATTCCAAACATTCGTATTGAAAACAAGAGCATTAAAGTCATATAACTCGTTTCTAACGTTAAATTACTAAACATATAGCTCGTTACAGTAATCAACGTTAAACCAGTAATCGCTAAAATACGGCCACCAAACTTGTCAAACAACCGACCATTAATCGGTGACATTACCGCCATTAAAATTGCCCCCGGCATCATTAACAAACCGGCATCAAACGGAGAAATCCCCCTTAAAGTTTGTACGTAAATCGGAAACAAAATCATCCCAGAAAACATCGCCATCGAAATAACCATCGAAATCGAAGCCGATAACGAGTACATTGGGTACTTAAAAATTTGGAAATTTAACATCGGTTTTTCTTGTTTCAATTGCCGGCGGATAAATGTGACTAAAGAGAGCCCACCAATGATAATCGGCGCAAAAACAACTGGACTTTGCCAGCCTAAGTTCCCAGCTGAACTAAACCCGTATAATAATCCTCCAAAACCGACGCTCGATAACAAAAGTGAAATTTTATCAAGACGAAGATTCACGTGTTCTTTTTTATCTTTTAATAAGAAAAAGCCAATGAAAAAGACGCCAACCGCTACAGGACTGACAAAGTGAAACAACATTCTCCAACCGTAGTTTTCTACTAAAAACCCAGATAAAGTCGGACCAATGGCCGGTGCCCCCATCATAATTAACCCGAAGAAGCCCATCGCCGTTCCGCGTTTTTCAACTGGAAAGCTAACGAGCATCACATTCATTAACAACGGCATCAAAATGGCTGTGCCCGAAGCTTGGGTCATTCTCCCTATTAATAATAATGGGAAAATATGAGCAAACCCCGCTAAAAAAGTCCCAACCGTAAATAACCCCATTGCGACTAAAAATAATCTCCGAACCGAATATTTTTGGATTAAAAAAGCCGATACCGGAACTAAAATTCCACTAACTAACATAAACCCAGTCGTCAGCCACTGTACGGTCGCAGCTTCCACTTTAAATTCAGCCATAATCGCTGGCAATGCTATATTAAGTAACGTATTATTTAAAAATGCGATAAATGCTCCAATCATTAGGACGGCAATAATCCCATATGGTGGGCGATTTGTATCGAATGATTGATTCATGCTGCCCTCTCCTTTGAACACTAAGTTCAACTTTTATACTTATGTTCCAACACTTCATATATTAAATCATCACACCTGATAGTGCAATAAAAAAATGTTACCAACCTGTTTTCGAAAGGGGTGTCCCCCAAAAAAAGTGTAGCCTTGTACTTAGTGAAAAAATGAGATACGATTTTATACAGAAAGTATAATGAGGATACAGGTGATTAAATGAATGAACGAAAGCAGCACGTCATTAATAAGACTCACGAACTCTTTATGAAAAAAGGGTATGAAGCTACGTCCATTCAAGACATTTTAGCTTATAGCGAAATATCAAAGGGGACATTTTACAATTATTTTTCATCAAAAAGTGAGTTATTGATGGCCATTATAAAAAATATATATGATCGCTTAGAAAAAGAGCGAGCTGATCTATTAGTTGGTAAAGATCCAGCGAATGCGGAAATTTTTATCCAACAAATCGACCTCCAAATCAAAACGAACAGAGTCAATAAGTTAATTCCTCTATTTGAAGAAGTACTCGTTTCCAATGATGAGGAGCTAAAACATTTTTTAAAAGAAAATCAATTTAAAATGCTCCGCTGGTTAAACAGCCGTTTCATCGATATTTTTGGTGAAAGTAAAAAAACTTATTTACTCAATTGTGCAATTATGTTTATGGGAATTTTACAATATAATTTGAAGTACTCTACTCTTTGCTATGGGGCGAATTATGAAACGGAAGAAGTCGTACGTTATAGTTTCGAGAGGATTAGTGAAATGGTTACTGAAGTTGCAAATGCAGACGTTCACTTAATCCCACCAGAGGCGCTTGAAAATTTACTATCAAATAAAACTAGTACTAACGCTCACAGTGGGCAACAGCTTAATGAAGCAATCACTAAGTGTAAAAATGCCTATTCGAACGCTAAAGAGCCCGCAAAATACTATGAGTTATTGGACTTTATCCAGGACGAACTCAGCAGCGATAGCCAGGCTCGAAGATTTTTAATCGAAAGTGCAATTGCTTCTTTAAAATCTGGGGAAGAAACGGAAGGAAAGTTACTAAAAGAGTTGGAGGCCATCGTTACGGACCAATTATTAAATTCATAGAATTAGCGACGCCCATAAATTTTTAGGCAACAGTATTTATTCATGAAAAAAGGAGGATTAGTTATTATGAATATATTAATTTTAGGTGCAACCGGACGCGTAGGCAGTCACATCGTCCGCTTTGCTCTTCAAGACCATCACCATGTCACTGCATTAGTTCGCAGTCCAGAAAAACTAGAAGTATCTAATGAACATTTAACTGTTATTCAAGGAAATGCGTTAGTTTATGATGATATTAGCCGAGCCATCAAGGAGACTGATGTTGTGATTAGCGCCCTAAATACAGATGGCACAACGACTTTATCCGATAGTATACCTTTAATTATCAAAGCAATGGAAAACGAAGGCGTTCAACGAATCATTACGATCGGTACAGCTGGTATATTGCAAAGTAGAACAGAGCCTAGCTTACTCCGTTATTTGTCGAGCGAATCAAAACGTAAATCGAAACAAGCTGCCGAAGATCATCATAAAGCATACGACATTCTTAAACTGTCTAATCTTGAATGGACGATCGTTTGCCCTACATACTTACCAATGGGACAAGAACTAGGTAAATACCGCGTCGAACGTGATGTTTTACCAGAAGATGGCCGTGAAATTTCCGTCCCTGATACGGCAAAGTTCGCCTACAATCAACTCGAAAGTACGGAATATATAAAATCACGCGTTGGCATCGCTTATTAAACAAGGAACGGAAGCGACTAAGTTAGCCTAGCTAAAAATCAGTGCACAATTCGTCAAATAACGGGCCACATGTCCGCAAAATCACTATACATTGCCCACACTAATTTGCGGACAATCACCACATAAAGGAATTTGAATCGTTACCGTTGTTCCTTCTCCTTCTTCACTGTCAAGCAAAATCGCTCCCCGGTGATTTTCAATAATCTTAAAACTAACCATTAAGCCTAACCCTGTCCCCTTTTCTTTTAATGTATAAAAAGGCTCTCCTAATCGATCAATAAGATGCTTCGGAATACCGCAACCGTTGTCTTTAAAACTAATTTCAACAAACTGGTTATTCTTTTTCTCGACAAATATTTCAATTTTTCCTTTTTCACTCGTAGCCTCGAGTGCATTTTGCAACACATTGATAAACACTTGCTTCAGTGAGCGTTTATCACAACAAATAAGCAATGTTTCTTGAACTGATTTATATTCAATTTCAATGTTTTTTAATAATGCATTGGCATTTTCTAAAGTTACGACTTCTTCTAATATTTGAAATATATTCTCCTCTTTAAAAATGGTCTCCTTATGTGGTTTTGCCAATGTCAAAAATTCATAAATAATCGCTTCGACACGGTCAAACTCACTATTAATAAGCTGAAAATATTGTTCATAACAACTATGTTTGGCTTGAAACAACTGAATAAAACCTTTGATCGTCGTTAATGGATTGCGTATTTCATGGGCAACACCCGCTGCCAACTCACCGACTACATTTAGCTTGTCCGCTTTATGAATAAAATCTTCATACTTTTTTTGCTCGGTATAGTCGCGAGCGATAAACTGAACAGCAGGTTTACCCTCATATATGATTTTATCCGTCATCACTTCAACATCGCGAATCGACCCATCGCAACGTTTCACCTTATAATCAACTAGACGATTAGTAAACGTATTTATTTGTTCAAATTCAGCCATTCTTCCATCAAATTTATCTCGGCCTTCTCGTGTAAGAAAATTATGTATTGGCTGACCAGTGACATCTTTTATACCTAATTGTTTCAGCGCTGATGGATTTGCATACACAAGATTGCCTTCGAGATCATGGATCCCAATTGCATCTATAGAAGACTCAACGATTGTACGATAACGTTCTTCACTTTCTTTTAGCTTAATATCATTCATGACATGATCTGTACAATCACGTGAAACGGTGATAATCTCTTCTAATTGGTTAGTGGCTTTATTAAAAATTCCTTTTGCAGTTGATTCAAGCCATGTATAAACTCCGTTTTTTTTACGGATGCGATAGCGAACTTTAGTTATTTTGCCTGTATATGATATTTGTTGATGGCTTGCAATCGTCAGCCTTAAATCATCAGGATGCATAAACGTATTATCATAAGGAGAAACGCCCATTAACTCTTCAGGCTTATACCCCAAGATTTCTTTTGCAGAGGGAGAAATACAAAACGCTTTGCCACTCGGATCGTGACGCATAATTAAATCTGTACTATATTCTGTCATTAAGTGATAGTGTGCCTCTTTTTCTTTGTAAGTTTCTTCCTTTTGTTTTTGTGCAGTAATATCCTTTATTTGAGCAATTAATATATTTGAATCTTTCACTTTTGAAATATTCGTGACTGTCCAAATAACGTTACCTGCTCTACTAATGTACTTTTTTTCAGTTTGATAGTTAGTAATTGCACACTTTTTCAACCTAGAAAAAAAGGATAAATTGTCGGCTACATCATCCGGATGCGTGACATCGTGAATCGTCAATGATTTTAACTCGTCACTTGTATACCCTAATAATTGACATATCGTTTCATTCACTTCTAAAAATTGGCCTTCTTCATTCATAAGCGATAATCCGATAAACGCTTGAAGAAAGGTTTGCTTAAAAAGTTCACTGTTATCAATTTCCATACCAATGTTCATCGTCTGCCCCCTACCTATACGCTTTTACGTTAACACCATTGTATAGTTTTCTGAATTTTAAAACAATATTTTTAACTAAATGAATTTCATTATTCAATATTCTCGCCACTAAGATCAATATATAGTTGCGTCAAAAACGTTCGCAAACTATATAATTCGTGATGTGGCTCATTTTTGGTAATTATGAAATTCACTCAACTAAAAAAAGTGCAAAATCTGTGAAAGGCTTTTACACCTTCTTGCATTCACCGAATGGAATTTTTGCGAATTCAGTTATCCCTAAACATTGACATAAACTTCAATAGTCCCTGATCCGTGAAGGTAGTTTGTGTAGTTCGATCTATAACCTCCGTTTTTCATGCATGAACTTCATCCATTTTTTCAACTTCATACTAAAAATAAAATAGCCGACACTAGAAAAAACGGATATCCCTACAGAAAGCTGAAAAATAAGGGAATGAGAAGTGTATATCCCTGTTGCAATCCCAATCAGGCCGAGTAATGTTAACTGAAATGATTGCTTTTTATAATTTTCATAAATGGTAAATTGAAAGAACCTTCTCTGTTCTACTTCTTTCAACGTTTCTAGTTTTTCAGGTACTTTTAAAAACTCTGTCAAATTATGTAACGTTTTAAAAACTGGTTGTGACTGCAACCAATGCCAGATAAATGACCATTTATTATTTCCTTGTGTTTTTAACCATTCGATAAATACAGGTTTTCCGATCTCTAGCAGTTCTTCGTCAGATGCCAAGCTACGGACAATTCCTTCAATAGTTACGAAAGAGCGACCTAAAAACACAAACTTTGTTGGCACTTGGATCGGAAGGGCTTGAATTATATCGTTCATTTCTAATTTTAATGCCATAATGTCCATTTCCTTAAGTTGAGCAGGCTGGAAAGCCATTAATTCCGCTAATAATCTTTCCATCGTTCTTGAATCAGCCTCAGGTAGTAAAAAACCTAAATGAGTCAAGCATTCTACCGCTTTCGCATAATTCTTTGAAAGAACACTTTCTATTAATCCTTGAAAATACGTTGCATCCTTTTTAGAGATCCGTCCAGTCATTCCGAAATCCAGTAAAATAATTTCTCCTTGTTTTGATACTAGTACGTTACCAGAGTGAGGATCGGCGTGGAACGTACCAGGCTCCAGCCATTGAGGTAAAAAGACTTCGATCAACCGTTGTGCCAATTCTTTACGGCAAACATCTAACTGACCTAACGCTTCGGCATCTGTTAGTCTGATTCCCTCGACCCACTCCATCACCAAAACCTTTGATGTACTAAGCTCTGGATATACGTCTGGTATTTTTACTGTATCGACATTATTAAACCGTTTTTTAAAATGAAGTAAAGAGTCCTTTTCTTGTACAAAATCAAGTTCTCTTTCTATGACTTGTTTTAGTTCATTAAATAGTACTTTGAAATTGATAAACCCTTTTGGCATAGGGACAAAAAAATCAGCAAACCAAATAATGATCCTTAAGGTGCGAAAATCTGTTTGAACAATCGATTGAATGTCTGGACGTTGGACTTTAATCGCAACTTTTTGACCATCCTTTAAAACAGCTTGATAAACTTCACCAATGGACGCAGAAGCGACCGCCTTTTTATCAATATGTAAAAAGTGCTGCTCAAGAGACCCTCCCCACTCAGTCTCGAGAATTTTCTGTATATCTTTCCATTCAGAAGGAGGTACTTGATCAGTGAGATCTTGTATTTGTTGTATAAAGGGGTTAGGCAATAAATCGGCACGAATGCTTAAAATTTGACCGATTTTAATGAGTAATCCTTCTAATTCAAATAATGTTTTCCGAAACCTTTTCCCTATTTTCTCCCATAACTTTTCCCAGTCTTCATCCGATTTTTTTCTAATTTTGTACCAGTAAATTTGAATGAAAATGAGAAAAGCCATCGATAAAACTTTAAACATTCGCCTTAATTTACTCTTCGTCTTCATCTACACAAACCCTCCATTCCTTTTCCGCATCACTTTATTGCTCATAAAAATATTGTAGCATTTAAACTTGTGGAAATATGTATTTATTTGTAATTGAGTAAATTTCATAATTACCAAAAACGAGCCACATCACGCAATATATAGTTTGCGAATGGTTTTGACGCAACTATATATTGATCTTAGTGCCGAGAATAATGAATTATGAAATTTATTAAATTGATTGAATTTCTTAAAGACCACATATTTCGTTAACTTATTCAATAGTGCTCCGTTTTTTTTTGTTATTTGCTTACAGTATAGGAGGGGTGATGCGTTGTATGGGGGGAGTGCGCAGTAGAAATGCGCATTTTCTAACACTGGATTTCTCTTCTCTGGTTTTGAGTCGAGAAGAGTAATCATTCGAGTGTTTGGATTACTCTTCTCCTGTTTTCAACTCAGTAGAGTAATCATTCCGGCGTTTCGATTACTCTTCTCCTGTTTTCAACTCAGTAGAGTAATCATTCCGGCGTTTCGATTACTCTTCTCCTGTTTTCAACTCAGTAGAGTAATCAGTTTTTTTCGCATAAACAGATTATCGTTAGAAGGTGGGGGTGATTTGACGCTTACAGCTAAAGGGCACGTAAGGTGATCTCGCGTGCCCTTACAAAGCGTCACTTCACCCATAAGGGAACACAAGACCTTCTCCCGTGCCCGTACGAAGCGTCATTTCACCCAAAAGGGAACGCGAGATCTTCTCGCGTGACCGTACGAAGCGTCGCACCACCCAAAAGGTCACGCGAGACCTTCTCCCGTGCCCGTACAAAGCGTCACTTCAATCAAAAGGTCACGCGAGACCTTCTCCCGTGCCCGTACAAAGCGTCACTTCAATCAAAAGGTCACGCGAGACCTTCTCCCGTGCCCGTACAAAGCGTCACTTCAATCAAAAGGTCACGCGAGACCTTCTCCCGTGCCCGTACAAAGCATCACTTCACTCAAAAGGTCACGCGAGATCTTCTCGCGTGACCTAACCGAGTGCCACACCCATCAAAAGGGAACGCAAAATCCTCATCGTGCCCCACAGTATAAGTCCGCCCAACTACTGCACACTCCCCACACTCTGTCACATTCTCAATTAGTGATTTCATCGTGAAATGCCTTTTATTGTTGTTACATAGCTTTTTCATCTTGAACATACTGCCTCGTAAGATTAACATCAGAGTGCCCTGCTAGTTGGGCAACGACTGAAAGATCCAGCCCTTTTCCCACTAACTCATAACAAAACGTATGCCGAAGCTTTTTCGGGTGAACACCGTATTGTTGCAATGTGTGCTGCACAGTTCGCACAGAAAGTGGCTTTTTACTTTTCGATAAAAATAAAGCCTCATGTTGGTCATCTCTTGAATCGAGATATTCCTTAACGTGTTGAATACATTCATTTGGAAGGGGGATTACCCTTTCGCCATTATTATTGCGAACAATGAGCTTTCCAGTTTGATTGCTCAATTGAATATTAGACCGGTGTAGGGCACAAAGTTCTGACACACGCACCCCGGTGTGCCGTAATAAATAAACAATCGCAATATTACGCTTATTTCCATCAGTTTTTATTTTCTCTAAGAGTTGTTGCAAACTATTTTTATCTAAAGGTTCAGGAGGATTAGATTCCCTAGGGTCTTTTTCAATTCGTTGAATTTCATTCATGATTTCAGACTTGTTGATCGACTTAGCAAAGGTGTTAATCGTGTTGTAGATTTTATTAATTGTCGAAGCACTTCGTTGTTCTGTTTCTAAATAGTTCATATATGCTTGAACATCTTGGCTCGTGACGTCGACTAAAGACCTATCGTTTGCTTCCAACCATTGTGAAAACGTACATAGAACACCTACATATGTTTTCAGTGTATTTTCTGATCTACCTTTTGCCAATAAATAATCCGAAAAAGAATCTATTATTTGTTCGGTGTGATCATTTTTTCTTAATCCCATTCTATCCCTCCTGACTATTCTGACTTTTATTATACTACTTTTGGAAGAGAAAGTAAATTTCTGCGCAATACACCCTTTTACAATCGTGCTCGCCCTCCTAACTACTATCCAACTAAGAGGTGTATTTCAACTTCGAAGTAAATATGTCGAATAACACTATCTTAAAAGTAAAGGAATATAGTATGATAAGATATAGATAATAAATAGGTTGTGGAGGATTTGATGGAATGTAAATTAGATGGGAGAGGATTTGATGGAAATATTAGTAGCTGCACTCTTCGGCACATTATTTATGTTCGGAATAACCTATGTGTTATCTCAGTTATTCATCAAAAAATTTATTAAGTATATACCTGCCCTTCTTCTCATAGTGATAGGTTCATATTTGCTTATTACAGCTAGGCTTTTGGGATCAGGTGGATTTGATAACTTGATTATGGGAATTTGGGCAGTCATGTTATATTATGGAGCGATTATCGGTATTATTAGTTCGGTGGCGATAGATTTTATAAGGAGAAAGAAGAAAATTTCTTAGTACTAATAGAGTTTCATTAAGACTCCAGAATATAGTACTAATAATCATGAGGATTTAATTACTTGGGGATTCCTCCGTATACTAGAACAATGGTGGACCCTGTAGGACTCGAACCTACGACCAACCGGTTATGAGCCGGTTGCTCTAACCAACTGAGCTAAGGGTCCTTATTAGCAATTTACAAGAAGAAATCTATCATAACACACAATAAAATTCCGCGCAACTATTTTCAGAGAGTTTATTGCTAGCTAGTTATCTACTTACTGTATATCGCTAATTAACACTCTATCGCAATAGCATTTTCGCAGCAAGCTTCATTTATCCTTTTTACAAAGATTTTTGGAGCTATTAATTACTTTCCACATTAATAAACTTCGAGTTTACCCCTCTCTTGCCTTTACCTTTTCACGGATGCTTTCTAGTTCTTTCAACGAAAGTTCACTTAAAGATTTTTTTATTTCCTCCTCAATCTCTTTTCTATTGTTTTCTCGATATTGATCCCACCACTCACGCAAACCTTCCGTATTTTTTAGGAGGTATTCAATATCGATCTCTTCTACATCATCGTCCGACAAATACCTCAACACAGCCCCTAACAAGCGATTAAGTTTTGTGATCTCCTCTTCTTTACTATCTTTTGTAGTTGACTGTAACCCTTCGGTTTCCTTATCTGCCCTCTTACCAACTTGAACGACTTTGCGTGGCATTGTCTTTCCTCCTTTTAACTATGAAAAAAATAAATTTTGACACACATTTGTTTGATTACCATCAATTTGCTTATTTTTTAGTATCATTAAAAATTGCAAAATTATACAACGTATATCAGTTCACACACCGATGAAACTTTGTAAAATCAAACTTTCCTTTGTAGGTACAAACATATACGCACAAAAAAATTACGCATACGCTATGATAAGGCACAATTGATTGGAGGGGGGGGCTTTGCGAAAAGATCAACTCCAGAAACTAAGTTACGAACAATTTCAAAATTCATTAGAGACGATCACTAAAGAAAGTAGATACGGTTTTACTTTGCACGAAGCTGAAGATTTTCTTTGGGTAGAAAACTTATTTATAAAACTTATGAGTAACCGTAAAGCTTTCGGTGCGATCCTGCAATTAAAAGTTCTTGACGATTATAGTTATTTGCACTCGATCGACACATTTATTTTAGGCGCATTATTTGCCAGAAAAATAAATTTAAAAGACATCGAAACATTTGCTCTCGGGTGTTTATTGCACGATATTGGAAAACTAGAAATCCCTAAAAGCTTACTACAAAAAAAGGAATGCTGACTACTATAGAGTACAAAGAAATACAGAAACATGTTATTTACGGCCATCAGTGGTTAACGAAACATCAATTTCCTAGCTTAACTTAGAACAACCACTTCCGCTCGACGATTTGCTAAACTTTTTAAAAAATCATCATATAGACAAATTAGGTATATCTATTTCCATCGACGAAGCCCTTCCAACGCTTCACCAAATAATTCTAGATATAAAAAAGAGCAACGAAAATATCACTATCATCGTTGGTGGGCGAACCGCAAAAACACACCCAATAAAAGGGGCTGACATCGTCGTCACCGATATGAACGAATTCGATAAAATCGCTTTTTAAAAGTCGCACTTCTCTAAAATCGCTACACCCTGAGTTTCACCAATACCGCCATTGCCGTGAACTAAGCCGTACTTTCGAGTACCTTCTTTTAACTTCTGATGTATCTCGATGAGTGCATTTAAAGCGGGATTGTTCCAAGGGGCTCTTGCGAAATTCATTCCCCCGGTGATCGTCACTTCATACTGCTCTAAAAAGTCAGAGAGTTGTTCGATGTGATCGATCATTCCTGTCGCTAGTAAAAATGCGATCGGAATAGGTGGATAACAACTGTATACTTCAAGGTACAAGTTTTGATTTTTGAATTGCTCAACAGCTTGAATACTTGCCTCGTCTTGCGCTTGTAAAAATGCTTTTCTCAAATGCGGAAATACGTCTTCTTTTTTGCCTACAATTTTATCAATCTTTGTCGGGCAACCTTCTACCATGGAATATTTCACTCCTGAAACTGATATTTTCTCTTTTTCAGGAATTTGTAAAAAGCTTGCGGTACTGTCATTCGCTACAATAATGCCACCTGAAAAGTTAATATTCGGATTCGCACAGTCCGTTAACTTAAATAAATCAGCACCAAGATCATCTAATCGTCGCCCTCTTTCTCGAGGAACTTCGGAATTTGTGGCACGATTATATGTTTTATGAAAATTCAGAAACAATTGATCAAAAAAACGAACTATCTCTTTTTCTGATAGCTCTAATTCTTTTCTAAGCCTATGGCCAATTTCGTTATAACATTGAAGAATGCTTTTATCTTCAAAAATGCTCATCGCTTTTGTCATTTCTTCTTTTCCGTATAGATGCTTATTCGTTAACAGCGGTTCATGGCCAAAAATCAACACCGCATCGTACAAGCCAGAATCAACTAACTCCTTAGCATCTGATAACGCTTGGATCGGACTAGCTCCGCTTTTATACGTTTTGATTTTCTCGATCGTTTCACATTCAAAGATACTAAAGTAAAATTGATTGGCTGCTTCAAACGCGTTAAGTAACGGATCAATGAAAAAGTAGGCGATCCTTTTATCAGCTGACAAAAGTTGTTCATGTATTTCGGTCGCTTCTTTGAAGGTTTCTTTCAATTTTGGATTTGTAAGTTGCCCACCGTGGATGTCAGTAATTTTACCTGAATAGATGATATTCACTATCACTCACTTCTTTCCAAAAAAATTCTATCTGAGTGAATTTCATAATTATCTTTAATGAGCCATATGAAACTATGTAGTTGCGAGCGGTTTAACTCAACTACATATGGATCTTAATGGCGATCAAATTGAATTATGAAATTCATTAATCTCACTTCTTAAATATCTTTTCTACAGAGTAGTGCTAACTCCTTTTTTAAAAACAGCTACACTATTGAAACCAAATTGAAGATGAATTTTTTGAGAAAAAAATCACATCCATTTTAATTTCTTTGCTTCGAGCCTGTCTTGCAGCAACGCTTTAAATTGTGATATATCTTCTTTCGTTTGAAAATACCTTTTCGGCAAAATTAATGCGGATGTCTTTGTCACGTATAATAAAAACATATCCCTATATTCAATCGTAGATCTTATTTCTTCCCATGAATATTTTGATTGTAACTGTTCACTGTTAAGCCTTATTGTTTTAGTACTAATTACGTATTTCATTTTTTGTTTTAACATTGGATTTTGATCGTAGTGACGTTTATTTATCATTTTTAATATAAATTTTAAAAATACAAAGCCGATGTAGGTGATCGACAGCGGTAATGCCACGGTTAGAAACCAGCCAAACTCTTCAAACATCGTTATGTAAATCGCAATAAACATAATTAAAAATACACTTATAAAATAACGCATCAAAATTTTCTTTGTATGATATTCACTATATTGTTTAAATTCTTCGTACGTAAGTTGCCCTTCGATGATGATTGTCATGAGTGCCTGTCACTCCCCGAATTTTCCAAGGGCGCAATAAATCGCGCCCTACCTTAGTTTCGTATATGAAATTCAACTACTTTGATTTCCCTATTTTTACATAGCTACAAGTTTGAGTCTGTCCAATTAATCACTCGATTTCGTCCTTTATCTTTTGCAAGGTATAATAATTGATCGGCACGATCTACCCATTCTTTGATCGTCATGTCTGTTTCATACTGAGCTACCCCGGCGGAGAAGGTAATTGTAATATTTTCGTTTCCTACTTTTGCTAACGGTAACTGACGTATCTCTTTTAAAATCCGGTCTAATATTAACGTCGCATCTTCTTCATTTGTATTTGGCATAAAAATGATAAATTCTTCACCACCATAGCGAGCAAGCAAATCCGATTGTCGTAGTTGTTTTTTTACCTCTGCTGTTAAGCCTTGCAAAATAATGTCGCCTACTGAGTGTCCGAAGCGGTCATTAATTAATTTAAACCGATCGATATCAAAAACTGAGATACACATGTTTGCAGGAATTCTTTCTAATCTTTGGATTTCGATCATCATTTGATTTTCTAAATATCTTCTGTTAAAAACTCCCGTCAGAGGGTCATAAAATGCTAATTGCTCGAATTCCTTTGCTCTTGTTAAAATACGGCATACCCTTGCGTTCACTTCTTCAAATTGAAACGGCTTTGTTACGTAATCATCAGCTCCTAATTGCAAGCATTTAATTTTATCATTAACATCTGAACTACCTGATAAAACGATTAATGATATCCATTTTAGTTGCGGGTTATCTATTAAAAACTGAAACAATACATAGCCAGATTCTGGGACCATCATTAAATCTAAAATAATTAAATCGTATTTATTATTCAATAACTTTTGCTTTGCAACACTCACATCATGCGCGTCATCGACATTAAAACCTTTTTTCATAAATTTCCTTACAAGCAAATTTCTTAAATCATCGTCGTCATCAATAATGAGTAGAGATGAGCCGTTGATTTCGTCTGTTATAATATGAGGTCGAATTTTTTGTTGTTCATTCTTATCTTTATTCATAAATAACCACTACCTTATTTAAATAGTCCTCTAAGGCTCCTAATTGTTGTTCAATTGCTACTTTATCTTTATTTTTTGCAGCAATTTCTATGAAATAACCAATCTCAGAAATTTGATCAAACCCGTAACCACTACCGTTCCCTTTCATACTATGGCCAATGAGCTGAATTTGTTCAAAGTCGTCTTTCGTTAAGGCTTTTAAAATCTTCTCGATGTCTTTCTTTCGATTGGTCATATAACCCGGAATTAAGTCTACTAAATCTTCATCAATATAGACGTAAACCTTATTTTTCCCATCATTGTTAGACATTGATATTCCCCCTACCCATTAAGAGCTGTACTTAGCGATGAAATCTAGTAACGTTTGTTTTTTTATTGGTTTTGATAAATAATCATCACAACCAGCCTTTAGGCATTTTTCACGATCCCCTTCAAAAGCGTGGGCTGTTAAAGCGATAATTGGTGTGCCTTCACGCTGCGTATCCGCTTCCCACTGACGAATTGTTTTCGTGGCCTCATACCCATCTAAAATCGGCATTTGAATATCCATAAGCACGAGGTCAAAATCTTCATTTTTATATTTATTAACGGCTTCTTGACCATTTTCAGCTAATATAATTTGATGATTTGTCTTTTTTAAGAACGATTTAAACAATAATTGGTTATCTTCATTATCTTCAACGAGAAGAATTTTTAACGAAGCTTGATGGGTTTCAGCTGGAAGCTTCGGTAGTGCTTCAGCTCCCTCTGCTCGTCTCAGTGATAAAGACGAAACATTAGTCGCGCTTCCTTCATGAAGTGGCACATAGAAATAAAAAGTACTTCCACTTCCTTCTTTACTTTCAACACCGATTTCTCCACCCATGGCATCAACAATTTTTTTCGATATCGCGAGCCCAAGTCCAGTTCCACCGTACTTTCTTGTCGTCGACGAATCGACTTGAGTAAATTTCTCAAATATTTTCTCTTGCTTCACTTTCGGAATACCCACGCCTGTGTCAATAATCGAAAATAATAAGCGTTGATCCGTTTGTGACGCTCGCTCGACACGAACAATAATTTCCCCTTGTTCCGTAAACTTTATTGCATTTCCGATAAGATTAATCAAAACTTGTCTTAAACGGTCTGGATCACCTTTTAAATATTTCGGAACATCAGGACTTATATGAGTAATCAGTTGTAAGTTTTTACTATGTGCTCTTAAAGCTAAAAGTTCAGTTGTTCTTTCAACGGTATCTTCCACTGAAAAATCAATATTCTCTAATTCTAAATAACCAGATTCTACTTTTGAAAAATCTAGAATATCATTAATTAGAATTAATAGATTATTCCCTGCTTTTCTAAAGGTTGAAACATACGTCTTTTGCTCTTCGTTTAAACTCGTTTCTTCTAATAACTCAGTCATTCCGAGAATTCCATTTAGCGGCGTACGAATTTCATGACTCATTGTAGCAAGAAAATCTGTTTTTGCTTGATTTGCAGCTTCTGCTTTTTGCTTTGCTTCGTTTAACTCTTTTAATAAAACTTCTTGTTTTTCTTGTTGCTCGGTAATCTCAATGTTTTGGGCAATAATCTCTTCGTTTTGTGCCTCTAAATTATCCATCATATCACGTAAATTTTCAGCCATCACATTGGAGGCTAATGCTAACTTCCCGATTTCATCACTATGAAACTTATCCTTTGGAATACTAACATTAAAGTCGCCTTTTGATATTTTTTCTATTAAGTTCGTCATTTGTGAGAGCGGTTTTAATGAATTTTTTATACCTAAGGAAATAACGATCATAACAATAAATAATGTTACTGTAGCAATCGCGACAATCCAATAAATAACATAATAAAAACTTTGTAAAATAAACTCCTTTTTCACATTGCTTTCATAAAACCAGTAATTACCAAAGCCTTCAACCGTAATAGGCTGAAAAACTCTTAATACCTCTGCATCCATATATGGCGAGTGGTCATAAAATAATATTTCGTTTAATTCATTAGGATCAGAGAATAAAAGGTCACTTTTTTGATAATATTGACCTACTTGCCTGCTATCGTTTCCGTGGACGATATAGGAACCATCTCTAGTCAGTAGATTACTCGAACCAGACTGGGGTCTATTTTCTACAATCATACTTTGAAAAAATTCCATGGAATAATCGAAACCAAAAACACCGAGGAATTCACCTTTTTCATCTAAAATTGGTGTAATAAAGGAAGCAACCAACACTTCTTCACCAGAAATTGGATATATATACGGGTCAAACATTATCGGTTGTTTCGTTTCTTTCGGTAAAAAATACCATTCAGCATTTCGGTCGTTGTAATCCAATATTTGCTCAAAGCTTATCTCATCATTATTTCGTGACCACCAAGGAATAAATCTCCCTGTATGATCGTGAAATGGTTCGTTTTTATAAGCGATATCTTGACCATCAAAAGCATCGGCTTCCCAAACACTGTATACATTTAAAACTTCGGTGTGGTTTTCTAAAAATGTTTTATAAAGCTCGATAACATTTTCTCGCGTAACCGCATTCATTTCTCGTAAACTTAAAATATATTGATTTAAATCATTGAATGATTGACTAGAGTGACCGATCTTATTTGAGATATTTTCCGCGTGCACAAGCGCATCTCTCTTCGCATAACTTTCTGCATTTTCGATACTAGTATTATAAATAATATTGCCGATAATAAAAACGGCTACGGTAATAGCGATCGTTAGTACCAAAATAGTTAATATATTAATACGATTTGCTAACTTTAAATTCCTAAACATAGTGCCTCCTTTTTTGTGAGTGCCTGTCACTCCCCGAATCTTCTTGTTTCACGCGAATGTTTCACACAATAGAAGTATATAGGGCACAATCATATGCGCCCCATCTTAAACTTGAATGAAGAGCGGCCATTTTTTTGATTTTCCTTCACTGTCCGCAGTTTCCTTCAGTCGCCTATGTGAATGCATCTTATGTTAACTGTTGTTCAGCAAATTCACGATACAACGCATGCCCGTTCACTAATTCTTTATGTGTGCCGACTCCGGTAATTTCACCTTTTTCGATAAAAATAATTTTATCGGCATTGACAATCGTTGATAAGCGGTGGGCAATCACGAAGGTTGTCCGACCTTCCATAAGACGTGTTAATGCTTGTTGAACGATTTTTTCGGACTGACTATCTAAGCTTGCGGTCGCCTCGTCCATCATTAAAATTTTCGGATCTCTTAAAAACGCGCGTGCAATGGCGATCCGCTGCCTTTGTCCTCCTGAAAGTTTAATACCACGCTCTCCTACTTCTGTATCTAGCCCGTTCGGAAACTGCTGAATAAATTGTTCGGCATAAGCCATCTTTGCGACTCCCCACAAGCGTTCATCGTCAATATCCGTTTCGATACCGTAAGTAAGATTTTCACGAATAGTCCCAGCAACCATCGGACTATCTTGTGATACATAACCTATTTGACTTCGCCACGATGCCAAACTGATTTCATTGATCGGCGCATTTCCAATTAGAATTCGCCCCTCCTGTGGCTCGTAAAAACGTTCTAGTAACCCAAACACCGTCGTTTTTCCTCCACCACTAGGACCTGCGAATGCCACCATCGTACCTGGTTGAACCTCGAAGGAAACGTTTTGTAACACCGACTCCTCCTCATTATAAGAAAAAAAGACATTTTCAAAGCGAACTGGTTGATTTGTAATTTCCATTTCGATGCCATCTGGCCCTTGCTCTTCCTCAAGCTCTAATATTTCAATCATCCGTTCAGTTGCACCTTTTGCTTTTTGCAATTGTGTAAAAAACATCGTAAATACCGTAAGTGGCATAATGATTTGAAACAAATAAAGGATAAAGGCGACCAATGAACCTGTTGTCATTGTACCTTCTGCAACGCGAATCCCGCCATAACCAATGATTACCACAAGGATTCCCATGATCACTAATTGCATGAGTGGTCCAATCAGAGCTAAAATTCTTGATTCCTTTAACCCATAAGCCAGTAGGTTACTAATCCCTTCGGTTCCTTTTTGCTCCTCAGCTTTTTCAGCATTGCTCGCTTTCATTAAGCGGACTTCACTGATCGTTTGTGTGATTTTTCCTGAAAATTGAGCGGTTTCATCTTGTAGCCCATGCGAAATTTTCCGCATTTTTTTACCGAGAGGACGCATAATAAAAATCGTTACCGGAACAACGGTTAGCATTAAAACAGTCATTTTCCAATCCATAATAATTAAAATGATGACAGCACCGATGATTGAAATGATACCGGTAATAAATTGGGGAAAGTGCTGCGAGATTAAATCTTTCACAACCCCAGTATCATTAACGATACGACTGACCGATTCCCCACTCGTTTTACGATCAAAATAACTCACTGGTAGTCGAATAACTTTTAATAACATTCTTTCACGAAGTCGAGCGACAATATTTTGACCTACATATGCGAGGAGATATCTAGACATAGCATCCAACGCAGCTCTAACAATAAACACAACTACGATGATCACGATCAACGTGATACTCATTGCTTCAACAGAGAATCCATCGACCATTTCTCTCGTTAATAAGGGGATCGATAGCCCAACGAGTGTAGTTATTAAACTCCCGATGATCCCAATAGTAAAAGCTAATTTCGGAATTTTAGTTGCTAATATAAGCGATATAAATGGCTTAAATGTATTTTTTGATTGATCTTCCACGGTATAACTCCTTATATGTATTAAAAACTAGTTGATTTTGCGCTAGTTAATTTTAATATTTCCTATTATTGTTAAGTAATGATTATGTATTCGAACAAAATCGACAAAAAACACACGTACCTGAGTTAATTTCATAATTACCAAATCGAGCCAAACTATATGTAGTTGCGAACGACTTAACGCAACTACATATAGTTTGATATGGCGATATTTTGAATTATGAAATTCATTAACCTAGAACATTTTATCTGTTTTCTTGTTAATTGAAAAGGAAAAGTATTATTTATACTAGATTAAATTACGATTATTCTCAAACGAAGAAATCGTTACTTCGTTTTCTTATATTATCGACAAACGAATTTATTTATTTAGTCAAGAGAGTGTTGCACGGTATGGGGAGAGTGCGTAACAATTGGTTCCTTATATCGGTCAGGTATGCGAGAAGATCTTGCGTTACCTTTTGGTGAGTGTGACGCTTTGTTCGGGCACGCGCGAAGGTCTCGCGTTACCTTTTGGGTGAGGTGACGCTTTGTTCGGGCACGCGCGAAGGTCTCGCGTTACCTTTTGGGTGATGTGACGCTTTGTTCGGGCACGCGCGAAGGTCTCGCGTTACCTTTTGGGTGAGGTGACGCTTTGTTCGGGCACGCGCGAAGGTCTCGCGTTACCTTTTGGGTGATGTGACGCTTTGTTCGGGCACGCGCGAAGGTCTCGCGTTACCTTTTGGTGAGTGTGACGCTTTGTTCAGGCACGGGAGAAGGTCTCGCGTTACCTTTTGGGTGAGGTGACGATTTGTTCGGGCACGCGCGAAGGTCTTGCGTTACCTTTTGGGTGAGGTGACGATTTGTTCGGGCGCGCACTGGAATCGCATTATCCCTAAAATACACGTAACAAACACGAATTGGCTTGCACGGTTTACAGTATATGTAAAACTTGTAAAACGCACGCATGAAAAACCAGGATTGATGCACTGAAATTACAGTATCTGTAAAATCCGCGTATCAATACATGTATTGACGCACAAATGATTTCTCTTCCTAGTTCAAAACAGGAGAAGAGAAATCGAAATGCCAGAATGATTACTCTTCTCGACTCAAAACCAAAGAAGAGTAATCCAGTGTTAGAAAGGACGCATTTCTACTGCGCATCATCCCCCACACTATTCATAAAAAAACAAATCACATAAATCCGTCAAACTTCTACTCCTCCTCATTCCCAAAAAGAAAAAAACCTGATACGAGGTTCCGACTCCGCATCAAGTTTTATTATTAGAGCTTTTGAGATCAAGCCCCTAATTAATTCAAACTATTTTTCTAAGCTACACCCAAACCACATAAACGGTAATTTTCGATCAGTAATTGTGGTATCCACCCACCACGACCTATATAAAACTTCAACCAACAATCACCAAGACCACTAAGCTCGGGACCACTCCGAAGAAATATCGACACCCGCTGCCTTCAATGTTTGAAAAATGGGGCAACGTGCATCTGATCGTTCGCAAAGCTCTTGAATACGTTCGTCACTTTCACTCGTACGTATTTTCGCTTCGATTTTAACCCAATCAAAGTATGTGCGAACAGACGGATCTCCCATCAGCCCTCTTAAATCTAGCTCTCCAGTAACCTCGTAATCTATTCCTTGCAAATCAAAATCGATTTCTTTGGCAACAAAATTAGCAACAATATTTTCACAAGAAGCTAAAGCACCTAATAACGTCGATAGCGGGTCTGCCCCTTGATTCGTACCACCGAAATTTTCCGGCTCATCAATTGTAAAAGAATGCTCTCCAGCCGTCACATCTGTTTTCATTTTCTCACTTTTACCATTTACTTTTACCGTCATTTTTGACATCATTTACACCTCTCCGGCTTCAACTAATTCACTTCTTAGTTGCTCAGCGGCTTTCCTCATATTGATTAATTTTTGTGTGGCGATTTCTGGAGTGTTCATCGGCCTTTGCGCAAACGTGCCAAAACCACAATCAGGATTTAAATACATTTTTTCGATCGGGAAAAATTTCGCCGCCTCTTTCACACGTGCAACAATTTCTTCCACCGTTTCGATCTCTGGCGTTCGCGGGTTGACAATCCCTAAGCCAAGTTCAACATCTTTAAGCTTTGCTAACTCACTCAACGCATGCAACTCTCCAGCTCTTGGTGTTGCGTATTCTAACACATACTGGTCTACGCTCATTTTTGCTAAAAACGGCATGAGCGGGTAATACGGTCCTCGAAGTAATGTTTCTTCTTGAGTGCTCCAGTTACCACGACATACGTGAATACCAATTTTCGAACCACGGCCACGCATTTCGTATGTAAGTTTGTTCATTAATTCAGTGGCAAAATTGAGCTCTTCTTCGGCATCCGCTTTCCCCGTTAAAGCGCCACACATGAAAGTGCGATTCGCATTTTTTTGCGTAAAGACAAGTTCGGTTAAAACCGGTTCATCGATTTGAATAAAATCAACACCGGCAGCAATTAAATCTTCTATCTCTTCTCTTAAAACCGCCACAATATCGACCGCTAAATCTTCTTTCGTCGGATACGCTTCTTTGGACAAACCGTCGACCCACATTGCTCTCGTTAACAAGTAAGGACCTGGAATTGCCACCTTCATTTGTTTGTTCGTTTGTTCTTTTAAAAATTGATATTCATCAGCAGCAATTGGTTTTTTACGAGAGATTTTACCGACAGCCGCTGGATTCGTTAATGAGTACGCAGGAACATCTAATGTACCGAGAATTTCTTCAAAACTCGCTTTGTCCTCGACATACTCTAGTAAATCGGCCACTGATAACATTTTCACATTATCAATCTTATCAGCGACAAATGAAATAAAGTTATCGCGACGTTGTTCACCGTCCGAAACGATGTCTATCCCGGCCACTACCTGACTTTGAACACATTCTATAATCGCTCTATCTGCAATCTCTTCAAATTGTTCTTCTGTAATTCGTTCCGCACGTACATCGCGTAATCCGCGCAAAACTTTGCGAGTGCGAGGCCAACTTCCTACGACAGTTGTAGGTAAGATCGTGTTACTCATTTTATATCTAACCCCTTAGTAAAAAATATTATTAAGATCTATCTCTTATAAAACAACTTGAAACTTTATATTCATCGAAACGGACGTTTGCAATGTTCGAAAAATCGGCGAGCGTGCAACCGTCACGTTCCAAACGTCGTAAAGCTCTTTTTCTTCACTAGGTGACGTTACGTAAAAAACACCGCTAATTTCCTCGATTTTCGGACTACCCTCATCTTCAATTTCCATATGATAAAGGATGTTTTCAAGCTTTCCTTTTAACGTCAGTTCCATCTCATCAATTTCGATATTCCGTCTTGACGCATGAGCTTTAAAGCCAACGACAAGACATGAGCCTAACGACGTAAGAAGATAGTCAATCGCACTAGGTGCCTCTACTTTCGGGCTAAAATCAGCCGGTTGACCTGATGTTAACGTATGATTTCTCGAAAAAGCTTTTGCCGAAAGTCCTTCGTCTTCTCTCACTCTAATACTCCACTGGTAACCACGTGCAGCTTCTAAATCAGAAGCGACACTGTCAGCGCTTCCACCTTTACGGACAAAATAACTCGTATACTGTTCCTGTTTTTCAGAACCTAAAAACTCGTGATCTACCATCCGGCACCATGCCGGGAGATCGTCAGCAAACGTTCTCTCTCGACTTCTAATTTCTAACACTTGCCCTGATGCGAGTGGATCGATATTTTTTTTAATAATTAAAAGCAGCCCCGAACCACAATCTAAATCTCCGCCATCACACATTGCCTCTGGCTTTTGAAAAACCATTTATATTCCTCCTAATACGTAATTGATGCTGCTCCTTCTGATAAAAACTCAACGACTTTTGCACCACCAACAATCGTTGCCCCTTCGATTAAATTTTCCTCAGAAAGTTCACGTTTTTTATGACATGGGCTACATACCCAAAGCACGCCACCCGCTTCTACAAATTGATCCATTAAATCTTTTAGTGGTGCAAACCCTGATTCATGAATGTCGTCAGCATATCCTTTGTCTGAAAGATAAGCTCCGTCAATATTTAAGAAAACAACAACCTCTTTCCCAGAAGCTACTGCGGCATTTGCGACAACGAAACCTACCGTCGCGCGATCTGTATCACTTTTCCCATTCGTTAAACTTACTAAAAATTTGTTTGTCATTATCAATCTCTCCTTTTAATTTTTTTGAATAATAAAGTGGGTCATTAATAATCCTTCTTCATAAACGTCTAATAACGTATAACCTTGCATTCGGCACCACGCGGGAATATCTTCTTTTGCCCCTAAATCGTATGAGATGACGTGGATCGTTTCCCCCTTAGACATCTTTTTTACTTTTAAGAATACATTCATGATCAACTCTCCACATCCAGCAGGACCGGCATCATAAACGACATCACAATTCCTTGTATTATTTATTTTTATCACCTCCATAACTTTAAGTTATTAAACCTATAAAATATATTTTAGTAGATTTTCCTTTTTTGTATATGGTTTATTTTGTAGAAACATAAAAAAATACGGGACACCGCTATGGCGCCCCGATTGATTAAACTATAGGAAACGTAATTTCTGTTATAACACCACGACTTTCTCCATTATAGAATTCTGTTTTAATACCTAGCAAATAAAACTGTGGTTCAAATAAGAGATAAGTATCCTTTAATATTTGTCTCACATCTACTGGTTCAAACTTAACTGCTTGTGGTTTAGATAAAAACAAAAGCTCGCTAGTAATTAAGTTAATTCTTTCTATTTCAGCTAACATAATGGAACGCGTTAATTCTTTCTATTTCAGCTAACATAATGGAACGCGTTTTTTCATTTTTATCTAGCATTTGCACAAAGCCTGAAAGAACAGCTAAAGGATTGCGAATTTCATGAGCAATCCCCGCAGCTAGCTGACCAACTACAGAGAGTTTTTCCGATTGGACTAACTTTTCTTCAGTTAACACTAATTTCTCCCTCGTCATTTTAGCATTTGCTTGTGCCTTCACCCAAAGTCTATTCATAAATTTAATATGAAAGTAGAAAAAAACCACCAATAAAATCGCAAATAAAATAAAATAAATGACATCAAATTTTACAATACTCGAAAAAATCACGACGAAATTGAACAAATAAAAATAAACTAACATCACCGTCGTTAAGAAACCTGATAAAAGCAATACTCGAATTCGTTGATATAATGTGCTAACAAATAGACCAAATAAAAGAAAGATATAATTTACAAAGTATGGATACTGCCAGTTAAGGAAAAATAAGTATCCAGAAATACAGAGGATAATAAAGTACATCATCCATTCATATAATTGAGTGAATTTCATAATTACCAAAAATGATCCACATCAAGCAATATATAGTTTGCGAAAGGTTTTGACGCAACTATATATTGATCTTAGTGGCGGAAATAATGAATTATGAAATTCATTAAATTACTAAAAATTCCTATCTATTTACATCATTACGACCATAAAAAACCTCCAATCCCAAACGAAATGTTTGAACTGGAGGTTTTAACATTAAAGGTTTTACAAGTTTCAAGAGGAGATAAACCGTCACTGGCTCTCCAACGCTTTTCAGAGCTTACCAAGGCGCTTACGCTTTTCTTATTTCCCGAAGCGCTCTTTTATTTTTCTAAATATCCCCTTTGACTTCCCGCCTTCGTCTCTTTCGCACCCGAGAAACGTATAGTTAGGGTCGTTACTGTATACTTCAATTCCGATAAAATCTTCACACTCATCATCTGCAAAAAGAAATTTCACTTCAATAATCCGCTCATAAGAGATCGACTGCTTCACCGGCTTGTCCTCTAATCGAAAGGAAAAATAATTATGACCATAATCATCCGTTTTTTTCACAAAACGCTTTTGCTCATCTGATAATGTTGCGATCTTTTTCGCTGAATCACCACCAAGCTCTACCCCAACGACTGGTACTTCCTTACCTAAATCCAAAATAATCTCTTCGTTTTCCGGCAATTGTTCCGTATAATAATCAAATTTCTCCGGCTCAGTTAAATAAATATAGCCAATTTCATCTTCCACATCATATGTAATCTGTTCAAAATTTATGTCAGCCATCAAAACACACCTTTCCAGCAATAATAATGTCCACCTGAGACGGACATTTAAGCGATTTGTCCACGAGTGGTGTCAGACACCGATAAGGTTAGACACCAATTTAAATTTTGGCACAAACGATCGAAAAGTGCAAAGAAAAAACGCAATATCAAAAAATGCTTCTCTACCGCTCCACAAATTGAAGCAACTCATTGTTCGGTCCTGAAAAAAACATCGTCTTCGCTCCATCAATCGCAATATTTGGCGTTTCACTATGCGGCTCAACGCCGTTTTCTTTCAAAAACTGAAAAGCTTCCTCGATATTGTCAACTGTAAAAGCTAGATGATTTACTAAACCTTTTTCATGATAAGTCTCACTCGGCACCAAATCTCTCATTAACTCAATTTCAAAGCCTGGTTCACTTGGTAGGTACAAAAAGGTCATTTCTCTTTTTTTATTTTGCCCCCGTTGCCTAACCTCAAACCCGAAAAGCTTTTTATAAAAATCGATCGACTCATCCATATTTGTCACCATAATCGCAACGTGTTCAACTCTTTTTATCATAACGGTGTCAATACTCCCTTCAACCCTTTATCAATTTCACACAATAATTCTTCTGGTAATTGTAAATCACTCACTTCCACTGCGTCGGTTACGTGAGAAACCTTCGTTGCTCCAATGATCGCTGAAGTCACCACTCGTTGATTTAAAACCCAACTTAATGCAAATTGTGAAAGCGTAATTTCTACTCTATTAGCCAGATCTTTATACTGTTCAACTAACTCAAAATTACGCTCGGAAAACAACTTAAATAACCTTTTTTCACCATGGGCAGCACGGCTATCGTCTGGAACATCCTCTGGCCCATTGTATTTCCCTGAGAGCATTCCCCGAGCCATAGGGCTATAAACCACCATCCCCACTTCTTCCGATTCACAAAACGGAATCAATTCATTCTCGACATCTCTAACTAATAAACTATATTGTGGTTGTACAGAGACAAACTTTTCTAAATTCATTCTCTCACTGATGCTATGGGCTTTGGCAATTTGCCAAGCCGCAAAGTTCGAGCAGCCAATATAGCGTACTTTCCCTTGGCGAACGAGATCATCTAAAGCTCGTAATGTTTCCTCTAATGGTGTATTCGGATCAAAGAAATGAACTTGATAAAGATCGATATAATCGGTTTGCAATCGTTGCAAAGACCTTTCCACTTCCCTCATGATATGTACCCTTGAAAGACCAGCACTATTTTTTCCATAGCCCATCGGCAAACCAACTTTAGTCGCAAGTATTACTTCATCCCTTCTCCATCGAATGGCACGACCAATGATCTCTTCTGCTTCACCCGTTCCGTATTCAGGAGTCTCATCTTGCCCTTTCCCATAATAATTTGCCGTATCGATAAAGTTGATACCGCTTTCAATCGCCTCGTTTAAAATAGCGACGGATGATTTCTCGTCAATCCATCTCCCAAATGACATCGTTCCTAAACAAATATTTGATACTTCTAGCCCCGTTGATCCTAATTTTTTATACTGCATAAAATCCCCCCTAATAATAAGCCCTAAACTCCTTGAGTAAAATAAATATTTTTGCTTGAATGAATTTCATAATTACTAAAAATGAGCCACATCAACCAATATATAGGTTGCGGATAGTTTTGACGCAATTATATATTGGTCTTAGTGGCAGGAAAAATGAATTATGAAATTCATTGACTCCCCCATAAAAATATATTTCATTACTCCCTCTTTAAAAATATTAAACTCTCTCTCAAAAAATGAATATTTTGAAAAGTATTAAAATTAAAGTTATACTAAACAAATTCTATAGTTATTAAGATTTTCCTTTTTAAAAATTTAAAATGCTGTAACACAATGAAAAACTCCTATCCAAACAGCACTTAAAATTTGGCAGTGGAACGTATACGAGCTTGTAACCCCTTTCTTTAATGAACGTTTTGTAACAAGTTTTCAAATATTAATATTTTCTTAAATAAATAGGTTAAAATAAAGCCAAAAGGAGAAAGGTGAAACTTTCTCCTTTAAAATCATTAATGATTGTGAAATACTTAACATACTTTTATAAAGAAGGTGACTTAAATGGAAAAAAAGAAAGTTGTCATCATTGGCGGAGGAATTACCGGTTTATCAGCCGCTTACTATTTGCAAAAGGAAATCAAAGAAAACGGATTGCCCCTTGAAGTGAAGCTATTTGAAGCGAGTGACCGTTTAGGTGGAATTATTAACACAGTGAAAAAAGATGGGTTTATCGTTGAAAAAGGCCCTGATTCTGTTCTTGCCCGTAAAACGAGTGCATTGAAGTTAATAAAGGAAGTTGGGCTAGAAGATAAGGTTGTTTCCAATACAGCCGGGAAATCGTATATATATGCCCGCGGGAAACTACACACAATGCCTGAAGGAGCGTTCATGGGCATCCCTACTCAAATTACCCCTTTTGCACTTTCAGGTCTTTTTTCTCCATTCGGAAAATTAAGAGCTGCTGGAGATTTTATTTTACCTAAAGGGAAAGAAATGGACGATCAATCACTAGGTCAATTTTTTAGAAGAAGACTAGGGAATGAAATCGTTGATAATTTAATTGATCCGTTACTATCCGGAATTTATGCAGGCGACATCGACCACTTAAGCTTAATGTCATTATTTCCAATGTTTTATGACATGGAGCAAAAACATCGAAGCCTTGTCCTAGGATTGAAGAAGTCGATGCCAAAGCCTCCTAAATCAGCGAAAAAAGCTTCTAAAAAAGGAATGTTTATCTCGTTATCTACCGGACTACAATCTTTAATCGAGGAATTAGAGAAGCGATTAGATGAAGGTACTGTTGTCAAACAGTCACCTATTGAAAAAATTGTGAAAGCCGAAGCACAGTATACGATTACTTTAGCAAATGGAAGCGAAGAACAAGCCGACAGTATCATCATTGCCACTGAACACTACCATGCACAAAAGATGCTTTCTAACTATACATTTATGAAAGAGTTCGATGACATGATCTCTTATTCTGTTGCGAACGTCGCCATGGCTTTCCCTAAATCGGCAATCAAACAAGATATCGACGGAACTGGGTTCTTAGTATCACGAAATAGTGACTTCAGAATTACCGCCTGTACATGGACCCATAAAAAATGGCCTAGTACTACTCCAGATGACATGGCACTATTACGCTGTTATGTCGGTAAGCCGAATGATCAAGACATCGTCGATTTATCCGATGAGGAAATTATAAATATTGCTTTAAGAGATTTAAATAAAACGATGAACATCACACAAAAACCACTGTTCCATATGGTTACGAGATGGAAAGATTCAATGCCCCAATACAATGTCGGTCATATCGAGCGGATGAAAAATGTCAAAGAATCTCTAGCAAAAGAGCTACCAGGTGTCTATTTAGCAGGAGGTTCCTACGAAGGCGTTGGCATTCCAGACTGTATCAATCAAGGAGAAGCAGCTGTAAAAAAAGTGTTAGAACATTTGGCGTAACGAGCACTGGATCACTCCAAAAGATGTAACGGGTCCTGTATTCTATCGCAAATTACAATCAAAAATTCAGGTGAATTTGCACCTATATTTGCGCCCAAATTTGCGACTATTTAAAACATAAATAAAAAAGGCTCAGCTCAATTTGAACTGCTCCCTGTCAATTTGACCCGAGCCTTTTTTCCCTATATGAAACTATTGGTATATTCCACAATCTCGAAGTTTAGCTTCCGTGTTCTTCAAGATAAGTTCTTAACTTTTCCTTTTCGATTGGTCCATTTAAGACCTTGTAAAAATTTAGATTTAACCAAATAAAGTCAGTTTCAAAAACATCTAATATTATTGCTCCTGATTTTTTTTGGATACGCACCTCAAAATTTGCAAATATTTCTTTGTTATTATGCTGATCTTGAAACTCATTTTGGCTAATTTTTTTCACTTGATATTGACTAAAGACCTGTATTAATTCATCTACATGTTGAATTTCCTCTGTCCACATATTTCCTTCAGGTATAACAATCTGCATGTTAACAAAATCAGAAGAGTTAACATTTATTAAATCAGCTAAGTTTCGTTCACGATTATCGTTAAACAATTTCAATGTGAAAAGGGCAATCAACACAACAAGAGTTCCTACTATTAGCTTAAATTTATTATTTTTAATTATCCCTATCATGTTTTTCTATCCCCCATTAATCTTAACTAATATAAATTAACCTCACCATTGCTTCAATAACTTTTATACTCTATTTTAATGTTAACACTAATTTCCTATTATTTGGCATTAAAATGTAAAAATAAGCGTCTCTGCTTGTTGCAGAAACGCTCTCCATTACTTTAAGTGATTTTTTCACAAATTAAAAGATAATTGCTTGGCTAAAAAAATTCAGTCCTTATCTTAGGACTGAATTCTCTTTTCGAGGCTATTAATTTTTGTATCGTGTTTCCCTGTTTTTTCACTTAAATAGTCAACGTCATACTTAATACCGTCAACCTTTTTAGAGATTAAATAAAGGGTGCCTTTAATATCTTCCTGTTGGCTTTTTTCTATTTGATCAAGCCTTGATAACACTTCTTCAAACTGAGAATCTACTTTATCAAAACGTTCTAAGATGATTTTGAGCAGCTGTTCATTATCCATTTTAATCACCTCTTAGTTTAATGCTACATTTGATTATATCATATTAGCTAGTTGATTTTCATTCATAATTTTATATATACTTCCCTTAAATAAACTGCTCCTTACACTCAAAACATCAGGAACTGCCAGTACAACTGTTTATTTTAATTAACACAGCCTAAAAAAATAAAATGAATCATTTCCATTAGCACGTTAAAGCGTTCGTTAGTATAATAAGATAATTGTTATTCAATTACCTGATTTACTCCAACAATTTTACCATCAATGGAGTTTAACTCTATTTCCAACACATCATTATCTCCTACTAACTGGACATAAACAATCCATCTGTTCTCATTCGATTCTGCTGATTTGAATTCCCATTCCCACATGCTTTCCTCATTAGCATACTCGACTGCAATATTTATCGCCTCTTGTTCAGAAATGTTGTTTCCACAACCACTAATAAAAAATAGACTTATTAATAACATAACTAAGATTTTCCTCATAAGTAACTCCATCCTTTAAATGCAAACTTAACTGTTTAACTATCTTAACATAATTATCTTAACTTTCCGTTAGAATCATAACAAGAGCAGCGACGGCTTCTTTCGCTATCGTTAGCAATAGGTAAGCCTTTGAAGTGATCTCCAGCTTTTCCCCTGCTCCGCACCGAACGTGCTAGTTTCCCAGCATTCGGCGGTCCATCTAACGATGTATATTAAATTATAAGTTCTTCGTTACTT
>NZ_MLQQ01000007.1 GCF_001865995.1 Anaerobacillus arseniciselenatis
TCCAAAGATTATCCGGTATTAGCTTCGGTTTCCCGAAGTTATCCCAGTCTACAGGGCAGGTTGCCCACGTGTTACTCACCCGTCCGCCGCTAAGTTTTAAAAGCAAGCTTTTAAAACTCCGCTCGACTTGCATGTATTAGGCACGCCGCCAGCGTTCGTCCTGAGCCAGGATCAAACTCTCCATAAAAGTGTTTGATAAAGCTCAAAATAAAACATTGACGAGATTTTTATATCTCTTTTTAAAGTTTCAGACTTCACTAGTAAGTGTTGCCTTCCACCTTTCTTAATTCGCTTGGCTGTGTGTTCAGTTTTCAAAGAACGAAACTAAAAATTAATTATAACATCCAGTCTCATATCGAAACTTGTATAATATTGTTACCGCTCAACAGCGACTTAATTAATATACCATAGTCACTTGTCGGCGTCAACAATAATTTAAAATTAATTATTTTGTAATACCGATTTAAAGCGACAAGTAATAATATATCATTATTAATATCTAAAGTCAATATTATATCGTTCATTTTATACAATCTATATTATTATCATTATTATTATACTTTATTATTACATTCCCGCTAATTTTTATTAAGGTTTTTAATGCCACCCACGATAATAGAAGAGTGCCAAAAGTTCCCCTAAATAAAGAAAGAAGGTAACTAGCCACTATATAACGGCGTTACCTTCTTTTTCTACAATTATATCAGCCACACATAAATTGTATCCAAAACGAAGCGAACTCGTTTCAGCAAGCTGAAACATCGAGAAATCAGATGAAGTCTCGACTCACCTGATTAAAAGTTCCCACCTACGCTACGCGTTGAGGTGGGGGTCTAAAACCCTTAAACTATTTAAGGATTAATTTTCAGTACTATCCTAACTCTGTTATAGGTTAGTCTTATATCCGTTTAGTTTTCTTCTTTATGTCTCATTTGTGGGAATAATAATACGTCTCTAATCGACGGCGCATCTGTTAATAACATAACCAAACGGTCAATCCCAATTCCTAACCCACCTGTAGGAGGCATCCCATATTCTAAAGATTCAACAAAGTCCTCATCCATCATGTGAGCTTCATCATCACCTTGAGCACGTTCTACAAGTTGAGCTTCAAAACGCTCACGTTGATCAATAGGATCATTCAATTCAGTAAAAGCATTTGCGTGTTCTCTTCCTACTATAAATAATTCAAAACGGTCCGTAAACCTTTCATCTTCAGGGTTTTTCTTAGCTAATGGTGAAATCGCCACTGGATGTCCGTATATGAATGTAGGTTGAATTAACTTTTCTTCAACGAAGTGCTCAAAGAACTCATTAACGACATGACCATAAGTCATTGTTTCTTTCACCGGGACATTGTGCTCTTTAGCAATCGCACGAGCTTCTTCGTCCGACATTTCGCTCCAGAAATCAACTCCTGCATACTCTTTAATCGCGTCTACCATATGAAGCCTTTTCCACTCAGCCTTTAAATTAACTTCATAGTCACCATATTTAACAGTCGTTGACCCTAAAACCTCTTCAGCTATATGAGCCACTAAGTTTTCTGTCAGCGACATGATATCTTTGTAATCAGCATAAGCTTCGTAAAGTTCAATCATCGTAAATTCAGGGTTATGCCTTGTTGAGACCCCCTCATTTCTAAACACGCGACCAATTTCATATACCTTTTCTAAACCACCAACAATCAGACGCTTTAGATGTAGCTCAATTGCAATCCGCATATATAACTGCATATCTAATGCATTGTGATGTGTAATAAAAGGTTTTGCAGCAGCTCCTCCTGCGATTGAATGCATCATCGGTGTTTCAACTTCTAAGTAACCGTTCGAGTCTAAATAGTTACGCATAGACTTAAGGATTTTACTTCTAGTAACAAAAGTATCTCTCACTTCTGGATTCATAATTAAGTCAACATAACGTTGGCGATATCGTTGTTCGACATCTTTTAATCCATGAAATTTATCTGGTAGTGGCCTTAAAGATTTTGTAAGCAGTTGAAAATCTTTTACCTTTACTGAAAGCTCGCCTACTTTAGTTTTAAAAGCAACCCCTGTTACTCCTACAATATCACCAATGTCGATCGTATTAAAAACTTCATATTGCTCGTCACCGATAGCATCTTTACGAACATAGATTTGAACTTGTCCTGATAAATCTTGTAAATGAGCAAAGCCTGCTTTTCCTTTACCACGCTTTGTCATAATACGACCAGCGATTGTCACTTCAACGCTCTCTTCTTCTAGTTGCTCTTTCGTCAATTGCCCAAACGAGGTTTCCATTGTCTCTGCTGTATAAGTGCGATCAAAACGTTTTCCAAATGGATCGAGCCCATCTTCGGTTAATTTTTTTAACTTTTCCCGCCTCACTATCAACTGATCATTTAACTCTAATTCGTTTGTCATCTTTCTCATCTCCTAAAGTTTAAATATTAATTCCGCGAATATTTATTGCATATATGTATCAATGAATTTCATAATTCATTATTCTCGCCACTAAGATCAATATATAGTTGCGTCAAAACCATTCGCAAACTATATATATTGCGTGATGTGGCTCATTTTTGGTAATTATGAAATTCACTCGTATAAGTTATTATTTTGTATAACCATTTAAAGGCTTATCTATAATATTTGTACGTATTCCTTTATGGAGCGTAGTAATAATTTTTCCATAGTTTGTCGTAAATTTCTAAAAACTATTTTCAAGCTCTACCACAAAATTAATCTTCTTAAAGTATGAAGAAAACTGCCAGCATCTTGCTGACAGTTACTAATCTCAGACGTATTATAGGTTACATACGATCGATTGTCAAATTAACGAACAGCCGATTCCTCGCCTTGTTTTGCTTCAAAATCTTCTATAAAACCGTACAATGTCGCTTCGATCATTTCCTTAGATTCAAACTGATTAATTTGATCTTTTACTTTAGTTGCACCATGCATACCTTTAACATACCAAGCGACATGCTTTCTCATTTCACGAATCGCAACTCTCTCACCTTTCAACGCAATAAGACGGTCTAAATGAAGCATGCAAACGTCTATTTTTTCTCGTGGTGTCGGCTCTGGAGAAAGTTCTCCAGTCTCTAAAAATTGAACGGTACGATACAACATCCACGGATTACCTAATGCTGCTCGACCGATCATTACACCATCTGCTTTCGTCGTCTCTAATAGCCGTTTCGCATCTTGAGGTGTTTTAACATCTCCATTACCTATGACTGGAATGTTCACCGCCTCTTTCACTTGCCTAATAATATCCCAATCAGCGATACCTTCATACATTTGAACTCGCGTACGGCCGTGAACTGCTACTCCTTGTCCACCAGCTCTCTCGACCGCTTGGGCATTTTCCACTGCATAAATGTGATCTTCATCCCAGCCCATTCTCATTTTCACTGTGACTGGCTTCTTTACGACATCAACCACCGCTGCGACCATTTCATAAATTTTATTTGGATCAAGGAGCCATTTAGCTCCCGCATCACACTTTGTTATTTTCGGAACAGGGCAGCCCATATTAATATCAATAATATCAGCATTCGTTTGTTGATCGACAACTTTAGCCGCCTCTACGAGTGTCTTTTTGTCACCGCCAAAAATTTGTAAACTGAGCGGTTTTTCCCTCTCATCAACGTATAGCATTTGTAGTGATTTCTGATTTTTATATAAAATCGCCTTGTCACTAACCATTTCCGCACATACAAGACCTGCTCCGAATTCTTTCGCGATCAAGCGAAAAGCAGGATTACAAACCCCCGCCATAGGCGCTAAGACCACCGGGTTTTTCATAGTGATATCACCAATCTTTAGCACTGATATCACCTCCTATCTATAACAATTAATTTATCGATGTTAACTCTTCTTTTCGAACATTTAAAATGATCGAAATTTGTTCTATTAGCTCTTCTGAAGGTACGCGATTCCCTCGCTCAATTTCCCCTAATACTGAAACTGAAACTCCTAACTTCATTGCTAGTTGTTCTTGAGTAAACCCTTTAAGCTTTCGAAACGCCCTTATTCGTCTTCCCCAAATCGTCTCTTCCATATTCGAACACCTTCTTTATCACTTAGTTCTTCATAAACTTGTTCTATCGACTTTTCCATTGCTGGAAAGTAAAGACTTGGATTAATTTCTTTCAATGGAACAATAACAAATGATCTTTCATGCATCCGGGGGTGCGGAATTATTAAATGTTCCATTTCAATATTTTCTTTATTATACAACAAAATGTCAAGATCCAAAGTTCGTGGTCCCCATCGAACATTTGTGTTTCTGCCTGCTTCTTTTTGAATTTCCTGTGTACAATCTAATAACTGTAACGGGTCATAAGATGTCTTAATTTCAACAACCATGTTCAAAAAATCAGCTTGATCTACATAGCCAACAGGACTTGTCTCATAGATTGAAGAATAACTGATAATGGATATTTTTATATCATCTTCTAAACTCTTTAGCCCAAATTTCAAAAACGATGCACGATCTCCGATATTTGAACCTAAAGCAATATAAGCAGTATTTAGTTTATCCATTTTGCCCTCTTTTAATTTCAACGGCTACAGAGTGATAATGTCCTGCAATCGGCGGATTAGGCTTTACTAATTTTAACGTACAGTTATGAACTTGGGGAAACTGGTTTAAAATATTCTCAACTATTTTTTCTGATAAAGCCTCTATAAGTTTGAAAGGTGGCCCTTCTACGAAAGATTTAACTATGTCGTAAACCTCTGCATAATTAATAGTTTTCGTTAAATCATCTGTCTTTCCTGCCTCTTTTAGATCAACTTCTAGAACAACATCAACAATAAAACGTTGTCCTAGCTTCGTCTCTTCTGGAAAAACACCATGATAACCGTAAAATTCCATTTGGTTTAAAAAGATTTTATCCATTAAAACCTCTCCTTTAAAGCATCCATCATTTGAGCAGTTCTCGAAATTTGTAAAACATCATGGACACGCATCATTTGGCAACCTTTCATAATTCCATAACAAACGGTTGCTTGCGTTCCTTCTAAACGTTCTTCAGCTGGTAAGTCTAATGCAGCACCGATCATCGATTTTCTTGAAGTTCCTAGTAAAACGGGGAAACCTAGCTCTACTATTTTATCTAAATGTTGCAATACTAAGATGTTTTGCTCATAAGTCTTTGCAAAACCGATGCCAGGATCTAAAATGATTTTCGCTTGATCAACACCAGCTCGCTCACATATTGAAATGCTTTCACCTAAATCTGAAAGAACGTCACTAATTAAATCGTTATAATCTCGATTTTTTCGATTATGTGTTAAAACAATTGGTACATTATAGTTTGCTGCAACGTCGGCTATTTCAGGATTTGCCTTAGCGCCCCACACATCATTAATGATCGAAGCTCCTGCCTCTAGAGCTTGTTTTGCGACTTCGTGCTTATATGTATCAATAGAGATTGGAACATTTACCACATTGGATACTGCTTGAATGATCGGTAATACACGCTCAAGCTCTTCTTCTTCGTTGACAGTTTCTGCTCCTGGGCGTGTTGATTCTCCACCGATATCAATGATGTCGGCACCTTCTTCGACCATCTGAATGGCTCTATTCACTGCACCGTCTAAATCATTGAACTTACCGCCATCTGAAAAAGAATCAGGAGTTATATTTAAAATGCCCATAATTAACGTTTTCTTCGTTACATCTAAATCGTACGGCCCCGCTTTAATAATTGTTGATTTAAGCACAAACCCACGCCCTCTCTTATATTTCTTTCATCGATGAAAGCTGTTTATTAATATAGTTTTGATATTTTGATTGCAAAAAATTTGTATATTTATTTTCTTGCCGGTACAAACACTCATCAACACTACTAATCGATACTATTTCTTGAATTGAGTTAGTAATAAAAACTTCGTCTGCTTCAATCAATGCCGTTAACGGGTAAAAACCTTCATGACAACGTATGTTGTACTTTGCTAATACCTTAATGATAAACTTTCGTGTAATCCCGTTTAAAATGCCCGTAGCGACACTCGGAGTATAAACTTGTCCATCCTTTACCCAAAATATATTAGACACAATTCCTTCAGCTATGTAACCTTCATTCGTCAAGAAAATCCCTTCATATTCCGGTGAGTTCAACTCTCTTTTCCCGATAATGTTATTTAAGTAATGATGAGATTTCAGGCGTTCTGTTCCTTCTGGAGTATTTCTTCTAGTTGTTAAAACCGAAGCCTTTTTCGTTCGCGCAAGCGGGCTATTTATCGGTTTTATGAAGATAATAATCGTCGGTTCCGTATAAGAGTCAGTTTGTAAACCAACTGGTGCCGCGCCAGCAGAGACATTAAAACGAATATACGCATCTTTAAGTTGATTTAATGTTAAAAGCTCGGAAATGATTTCTTTTAACTGTTGCTTCGTTATGTTTAAAATAATATTTAATTGTTCAACACTTCGTTTCAAGCGTTGAAAATGGTCATCCAATAAAAATGGATGACCATTATAAATGCGAAAAGTTTCAAATACACCTAATCCATATAAAAAGCCGTGGTCAAAAGGAGAAATCTTCGCTTCATCTTGTAAAATAAACTCTCCATTCAAATATATAAACATATACGCTACCTCGCATAATAACGAATGAAATTTTTTAATAAGTTTTTTCCTTCTGCTGTCATTATTGATTCCGGATGAAATTGAACTCCTTCAATCGGAAGTCCCTTATGGCGAATCGACATAATTTCCCCTTCACTTGTTTCAGAAGTTATCTCAAAACAATCCGGTAACGTTTCTCTTTTAACAATTAATGAGTGATATCTCGTTGCCGTAAAAGATGACGGCATTTCCGAAAAAATCGTTTTTTGATCATGTGTAATTTCAGATGTTTTTCCGTGCATCAATCGTTCAGCACCAACGACATCGCCACCAAAAACTTGGGCAATCGATTGATGTCCAAGACAAACGCCAAAAATCGGAATTTTCCCAGCGAAATGTTTAATCGCCTCCATACTAATCCCGGCCTCATTAGGGCTACACGGTCCAGGAGAAATCATCAAGTAATTAGGATTTAATTCTTCAATTTCGGCAATTGTTATTTTGTCATTTCTCCTGACGATTAACTCTTCACCCATTTCCCCTAAATATTGAACTAAATTGTACGTAAACGAATCATAATTATCAATCATTAATATCATCTATTTTTCCTCCTCAGCTCTTCACTTTACTCTTTTGTTCTCTCATCTCTTCTTCACTAATCTCTTTAGCTTTCCATAACGCCATTGCCTTTTTCAATGATTCTTTATATTCAGCCTTAGGGTCGGAATCAATAACAATACCTGCTCCCGCTTGAACGTAAGCAAAACCGTCTTTTGCTAACATGGTACGGATCGTAATGTTTAATTCCATATTACCATTATAACCAATCCACCCGATAGAACCAGTATATATCCCTCTTCTTACAGGTTCAAGCTCTTCAATAATTTCCATTGTACGCACTTTAGGTGCGCCTGTAATTGTTCCACCAGGGAATGTCGCTTCGATGACATCGTATAAATTATATGTCGGATCAAGCTTACCACGAACGTTTGAAACAATATGCATCACATGAGAGTATTTTTCAATGACCATTAATTCATTAACTTCCACGGTGCCGAATCGGCTCACCCTACCTAAGTCGTTCCTCTCTAAATCAACGAGCATCACATGCTCTGCTTTTTCTTTTTCATTTTCAATTAACGTTTTTGCTAAACGTTCATCTTCTTCTGTATTTTTACCTCTTGACCTTGTCCCTGCGATGGGGCGAGTGCTAATATCTTCGCCATTCTTTTTAACTAGAAGCTCTGGTGATGCACTAATAATTTGAAAGTGTGGCGCTTCAATGTATGACATATAAGGCGATGGGTTAATCTCCCGTAACTTTTCATATATATGCAAAGGAGCTGTCTGTAATTTCTTCGCTTGACGAACAGATAAGTTCACTTGAAAAACATCGCCATCGGCAATATAGTTTTGAACTTTTGCTACTGCCTTGTTAAAATCGGTTTCTGATAACGAAGCATGCCAATACTCATCTTCTTCTACATCTTCAACATAGTTCCATTCTTCTTTAATACTTGGTTGAAACCACATTTCTTCTAGCTCAACCAATCTTTTTTCAGCCTCTTGCTTCTTTCCTTCTTGATAATGTGTAATAATCCAAAAAACATTTTCTTCATGATCAAAAATAAACACATCGTCAAATAACAAGAAAAATATATCATCTGTGTTTAAATCATCATCACTTAAGGTAGGTAACTTCTCAATTTGTCTTACAAGGTCATAACTAATAAAACCGATGGCACCACCTTGAAATTGAGGTAAACTTTCATCTACTTCTGTTTTATACTGACTCATCCACTGCTCCATCGATTGCAGTAATGGTCCTTTCTTTATTTCCTGCTTTTTATCAACTGTTATCGTTAATTGTTTATTTTTCCCTGATAATACGGCCCAAGGCTCCAATCCCATAATACTGTAATTACCGCCTCGGCCACTCTCGAGAAGTATGTGATAATCCTTTTCTAAAGAAAGCTCTTTATACTTTTGGAACCAAGCAAAATCTTTAGCCTCGAATGATTTACCAAGAGGAAAACGTTGAACTTTATCTGAATTATTAGTTTGTCTCAAAATAACGTTCACTCTCCATTTACAACTTATGTTCCATGAATTTCATAATTTATTATTCTCGCCACTAAGATCAATATATAGTTGCGTTAAAACTATTCCCAAAACTATATATTACTTGATGTGACTCAGTTTTGGTAATTATGAAATTCACTCGTTATTAGTTCTTTCCTTTTCTGTCCAACTTATATTTTATCATTATACCTCAACAGACTGAAACAATTAACTTAGATAAAATTTAAATGCCAGCATACTTTGATACGAAAAAAGGCAAATGATTTCCTTCTCTTCGCTGTGAAGATACTGACCTCAATCACATCATGGCACGCATCTTAGCAAAGGCTCCGTGCTGCTTTGCGACGAGTAACCGCAGGAGCACCTTCTAACGAATCTCAGAGGCTCGCTCACGAAATCATCCACCTTTTTTCAAACAAAACAGTCACCATCTATGATATAAATGCAAAATTAAAAATATAAAAAGTCGAGCGCCATCCTTTCCAACTTTCCACTAACCAACAAACCAACTAACTAGCCAACTAACAAACAAAAAAGGTGCCCCGATACAAAAGTATCAGGCACCCTCTTAAATCATTAATCTTCAAATTGGTATAATGGTGTACTTAAATATCTTTCCCCATTACTAGGAATAATCGCTACTACTTTTTTGCCTTTTCCTAATTTTTTCGCCACTTTTAATGCTGCAGCAATCGCTGCACCAGAGGAAATCCCACCTAAAATCCCTTCTTCTTTAGCTGCACGACGAGCATATTCAAAGGCTTCTTCTGTAGAGATTTGAAGAACTTCATCATACACTTCTGTATTTAAAATATCAGGCACAAAACCTGCACCGATTCCTTGGATTTTATGTGGTCCCGGATTACCGCCGGATAAAACAGGTGAATCTTGCGGTTCAACAGCGGCAATATGCAAATGCGGAAATTTTTCTTTTAAGACTCCACCTGCACCAGTCACCGTTCCACCCGTACCAATTCCAGAAATGAAACCATCTAATTGATCTCCGACTTGCTCTAACAACTCCTTACCTGTTGTTAAACGGTGCACTTCAGGGTTTGCTTCATTTTCAAATTGTTGTGGTATGAAATAACCATTTTCCTTAGCTAATTCAGTAGCCTTACGGATCGCTCCCCCCATACCTTCAGGCCCTGGAGTTAACACTAGCTCTGCCCCATAAGCACGTAATAAATTGCGTCGCTCTAAACTCATCGTTTCAGGCATCACTAAAATCGTACGATAGCCTTTTGCTGCCGCAACCATCGCTAAACCAATACCAGTGTTGCCACTCGTTGGTTCGATAATTGTATCGCCACTTTTTAGGTTCCCGTCTTTTTCTGCACTTTCTATCATCGCTAAAGCAATACGGTCCTTGACACTACTTCCCGGATTCATATATTCCAGTTTTAAGTAAATATCCGCGTAATCTTCTGGTACAAGACGATTTAATTTCACTAAAGGTGTTTCCCCGATTAATTCAGTAATTGAATTTGCTACTTTCATTAGTATTCCTCCTCTTTTTAATACCGAGTATTTTCATTGGATTAATATATATTAATCCTATCAGAGCAATACAACACTGTCAATAAAAATATTTGTAAAATTTAACCTACTTCGCCTCTTCCAAAAGTTCCTGTAAATCAGCAACTGTAAAATTGTATGTTTCATTACAGAAATGGCACTCTGTTTCTGCGCCGCCATCTTCCTCGATCATTTCTTTTAATTCCTCTTTTCCTAAACTAATTAATGCCTGGGAAATTCTTTCCTTCGAACAATGACATTGGAACTTAACATCCATTTTATTTAGGACCTTTGCATTACCATCACCTAAAAGAGCCAAAATAAGTTCTTCAGGAGGCATTCCCGCTTCAATTAACTTTGAAATTGGCGGTAAAGTACTTAGTCTCTTTTCGATTTCAGTGATAGTTTCATCATCTGCCCCTGGCATTAACTGAATCATAAAGCCGCCTGAAGCAAGAATTGATCCATCTGGTTTTACGAGTACACCAACACCAACAGAAGCTGGCGTTTGCTCAGAAGAAGCAAAATAGTAAGTAAAATCTTCGCCTAATTCACCAGAAATTAATGGAACACTTCCTGTAAAATGGTCTCGCATTCCTAAATCTTTTACTACAGATAATAAACCATCTTTACCAACCGCTCGAGCTACATCAAATTTACCTTCTTTATTTAATTCAAAGTCGACTTGAGGATTGCCCACATATCCTCTTGTTTCTCCTTTGGCATTACTATCAACGATGATCGGACCAATTGGACCTCCACCATCAATTTTTACTGTTAATTTCTCATCACCTTTCAGCATCGCTCCGATCATCGTGGTTGCCGTCATTGCTCTTCCTAATGCTGCAGAAGCTGTTGGCCAAGTTTCATGCCTTCTAACTGCCTCATTAACCATTTCAGTTGTATTGATGGCATAAGCCCTTACCTTTCCTTCGAATCCTACAGCTTTAACTAAGTAATCTGACATTCGTTTTACACCTCTTTTTTAAACTTTACTATTCTTTACTCAAATGAATATCATTAATTAACATTATTGTCCGAGTGTGAGAAAAACTTGGCTTTAGGCCAAGTTTTTTCTATAAATCATTATAAGTCCTTTTAAAGTTAAAAACGGATCAACAACATCTATCACTTTTGACTCTTCCGCTATTAACGGAGCTAATCCACCAGTCGCAATCACTAGAGGCTCTTTATTAGCTTGATCCTTTATACGATTAACAATTCCTTCAACTTGTCCTACATAACCGTATAAAATACCTGACTGCATTGCACTGACAGTATTTTTACCGACAATGTCTTTCGGTTTAATGATTTCAATACGCGGAAGCTTTGACGCTCTATTATATAAGGCTTCTGTAGAAATACCGATGCCCGGCGCAATTGCCCCACCCATGTATTGATGTTCTTCACTTATGTAGCAGTATGTAGTCGCTGTACCAAAATCAACAATAATTAACGGACTTCCATATAATTCAATGGCAGCAACAGCATTGACAATACGATCTGCACCAACCTCTTTTGGGTTATCGTATTTAATATTAAGCCCAGTTTTTATTCCCGGCCCGATAATCATAGGTTTTACATAGAAATATTTTTTACACATTTCTTCTAAAGCATACATAATCGGCGGTACTACAGATGAAATGATAATCCCATCAATATCCTTAGTTGTTAACCCTTCATAAGAAAATAATTCCTTAATGATCATCCCATATTCATCTTCGGTTCTTTGACGGTCTGTTCCAATTCTCCAGTGATATTTTAACTCTTCATCATCATACACACCTAATACTATATTCGTATTCCCTACATCTAAAACAAAGATCATCTAAGTCACCTACTTTTTAGGTTTATATTTACACCACTTCTAGTATAAAGAGTAATCTCCTAAAATTGAATAACTAATCGTATTTTTAATTTGAAAAACTTGATAATATTAGTGAAAAAAAGGGTGCCTATTAAGACACCCTTTTTGCTTTTAGTCTTTTTTATTATCGTCAGCTTTGTTTTCTTCTTGCTTTTCTGAAGGAAGAATCGCCTCTTCGTCAGACTGTTTCACTTCTGGCTCAGTTAGCTTTTCCTCTTCTTTCTTAGCGTTAATATTAACTTTTACATCTTCGTTTCCGTTTGCGTTTTCGTTATTAGCATGATGCCCTTCAGGAAGCTTTCCATCATTTACTAATGATTTGATTTGTTCAGCATCTAAAGTTTCAACATCTAATAATGTTTTCGCAATAAGTTCTAACCGATCTTTATTTTCCAATAGAATTGTACGGCAACGTTCGTAGCTCTCTTTAACAATTCGCTGCATTTCTTGGTCAATTTCATAAGCGATCGCATCACTATAGTTTTGATCGTTATTAATGTCTCGCCCAAGGAACACATTACCACCTTGACCTGTACCAAATTGCATCGGGCCAAGCTTTTCACTCATACCGTACTCTGTCACCATTTTACGTGCAATACCTGTCGCACGTTGGAAGTCGTTATGTGCACCAGTACTTACTTCACCAAAAATAATTTCTTCAGCAACTCGACCACCTAACAAGCCGACGATCTTATCTAATAGTTCAGGCTTTGTCATGAAATAGCGATCTTCTTTCGGGAGCATCACTGCATAGCCTCCGGCTTGCCCTCGAGGAACAATCGTTACTTTGTGAACCATATCAGCGTTCTCTAATTTAACACCAACAACAGTATGACCCGCTTCGTGATAGGCAACGATATTTTTCTCTTTCTCAGAGATCACCCTACTCTTTTTAGCAGGACCTGCAATAACGCGGTCAATTGCTTCTTCAACGTCATTCATATCTACTTTTGGTTTATCACGTCTAGCTGCCACAAGAGCCGCTTCGTTTAATAAGTTTTCTAAATCTGCACCAGAAAACCCTGGCGTACGCGTTGCAATCGTTTTTAAATTAACATCATCTGCTAACGGCTTATTACGAGCATGTACGTGTAATACCGCTTCACGACCTTTTACATCAGGACGCCCAACCATAATTTGTCGGTCAAAACGACCTGGACGTAATAATGCAGGGTCTAAAATATCAGCTCGGTTTGTTGCGGCGATAATGATGATACCTTCATTTGCACCAAAACCGTCCATCTCAACTAATAATTGGTTTAAGGTTTGCTCACGCTCATCGTGTCCGCCACCTAAACCTGCTCCACGTTGACGACCAACGGCATCAATTTCATCAATGAAAATAATACAAGGAGCATTTTTCTTTGCATTTTCAAACAAGTCACGTACACGTGATGCACCGACCCCAACAAACATTTCAACAAAGTCAGAACCACTGATTGAAAAGAATGGTGTACCTGCTTCTCCTGCAACTGCACGAGCAAGTAATGTTTTACCTGTTCCTGGTGGTCCTACTAATAGAACCCCTTTAGGAATTCTTGCTCCTATTGCCGAGAATTTACGCGGATCCTTTAAGAATTCAACAACCTCTACAAGTTCTTGCTTTTCTTCATCAGCACCAGCAACATCTTTAAATTTCGCTTTCTTTTTATCTTCACTATAAAGCTTAGCTTTACTTTTCCCAAAGTTCATAACACGGCTACCGCCACCTTGTGCTTGACTTAAAAGGAAAAAGAATAAAATAAAGATAATCACGAAAGGAATCATCGTCGTAAAAAATGTTACCCAACCACTCGTTTGCTCCGCTGGAATGACCTCTAACGCTGTGTCACCTCTAGTAGCTGCTAAGTGGATTTGTTCAATTGACATGTCTGAACGAGGTACATTTACAACAAAGCCCTCGTCTTCACCCATTGTTTTTAAACGTCCTTCAATTACGTAAACATCCCTTACCGGCTGCATCGTAATCGGACCAATTTCGCCACGCTCTAATTTCGTTTGGAATTCACCATACGTCATTTCTTCAGTTTCTGTTGGTGGTTGATTAAAAAAACTAACGATCCCAACAATAACTAAAAATATTAATAAATAAAAGACTGTATTTCGAAATATTCGATTCATCCTTTACCTCCTCCCACTGGCAAATAAGACTTAGATAATATTACCATAAAAGCATAGTTGTTCACAATTAATTTACCCTTCGTAAATTTCAGGTTTTAAAATACCTATGTAAGGTAAATTTCGATATCGCTCAGCGTAATCTAAACCGTACCCTACAACAAATTCATTCTTGACGTTAAAACCAGCTAAATCTGGCTTTAAGTCTACCTTACGACCTTCAGGCTTATCCAACAAAGTAACAATTTTCACGGTTTTCGCTTTTCGATAATGAAATAAATCCACTAAATAATTTAAGGTAAGTCCACTATCAATAATATCTTCAATGATTAAAACGTCACGCCCTTCAACAGAAGTATTTAAATCTTTAATAATTTTAACTTCCCCAGAAGAAACCATTTCATTACCATAACTAGAAACATCCATAAAATCCATTTCTATATGAGCATCGATTCGTTTAATAAGATCACTCATAAATGGCATTGCGCCTTTTAGCACACCGATCACAAGTGGAAATCGATCACTATACTCTTCAGATAATTGTTCGCCTAACTGTTTTACCTTCGTTTGAATTTCTTCCTCACTTATTAAAACCTCTTTAATATCATCTTTCATCATGTCTAAAAAATTACCTCCTAAAGTAATGTATAACAAAAAATTTTAAAATATCATTAAATGAATTTCATAATTCACTCAAAGAAAAGGTGAATTTTTATCCCTTCTCTTTATAAATCTTTTCCACTTATGTAGTTACAATTCCTCTATTGTTAGTAAAACGAAGTTTTTTGTCTCTTTTGAAGGAAGAGCAATATTCGATCTCCTCAAACCCGGAATCCACAATAACTGATCATTACCGTCAACGATAATCGGCCAATCGTCCCTTTGTTCTCGATCAACTTTTTCATCAATAAAAAGGTCTTTTAGCTTTTTCGATCCAGTCATTCCCTTTATCGCGATACGATCGCCTTGTTTTCGAGTTCTAACCATTAACGGTAGTGTTAGTCTTTCTAAATCACACACAATACTATTATGATTTACATGTACTGAAGGAAATGATTTCGAAACTTCTGCGTTTATCTTTCCCTTTTTCACACTAACAATCCCTGGTATCGATAAAAGATACTCATATTTTTTTAACGTACTCTTATTCATAAAAGATAAAGAGCATTCATCATACGACTTCGTTACTAATAACCCTCTCGGAAAATGCAAATCTCCCGATGGGCTTGAGTTTTTGATAAAATCAATAAAATCATCAATATGTATAGTGGAAATTAATGGCATGTTTTCATTATAAAGATAGTTTAATATTAGTTGAAAGGCCCTTCTTTGTAAAGGGATTCGAATACGATTAAATTGCGAAATCGAAAGGACGATTCTTTTATCACTTTTGTTTAGAAGAACACCACTTAACTCTTTTTCAGCGAGATCCTGTAAAAATAATTCATCATCTAACATTAGTTCACTTTGTTGTTGGAATTTCAAATGAACTGAAGGGTTTTCCTTTTTTAATACAGGTAGTACTTTGTTTCTAATACGGTTTCTCATATATTTCGAAGAAAAGTTACTTTGATCAACCCTTGGTACAAGATTCTCCATTTCGCAATAACGAATGATCTCTTCTTTTGAGAGGCATAAAAACGGTCGAATGATTTTCCCATCGTGAAACTCACGAAGACTACGTATACCTGCCAACCCTAAACCATATGCTCCGCGAATCTGCCTCATTAATATGGTTTCAACTTGGTCATCTCCATGGTGAGCAAGAGCGAGTAGTTGGGCCGAATGTTTCGTCATCATTTCTTGAAAAAATCGATAACGACATTCTCTAGCTGCAACCTGTATCGTCATTTTATGTTCATGACGATATTTTTCTACATCTATTTTTATTCCTTCAAAAATAATTTCATTTTCTCTACAGTAATTTTCGACAAAAAGATAGTCTTCCTCTGATTCTTTACCTCGAAGCGAATGGTCTACGTGAGCTGCAACTAACGTTAAATTTCGAGCCTCCGCTTCGCCTTTTAAAAAATGAAGCAAAGCTAGCGAATCGGGGCCACCAGAAACACCTACAACAACTGTCGCACCATCAAATAACAATTGATGCTTCTTAATGAATCGATTAACGATTTGTTTCATATCGATGACCAATTCCTTTCCCAAAAGAGAATATTGCTAAAGCAAAAACTATTCCCGCAGCAATCGCTCCCGCTTGTAACATCGTTTCAATTCCTAGTTCAAGCCCAAGAAGATAATCGCCTTCAACAAAAGCGAGCATCGTAAAATAAGCTCTACTCCCTGGAACGAGAGGGATAATGCCTGGGATCGTAAATGCAGTCGCTGGAATACGAAATCTTCTAGCAAAAAAATGAGATAATGTTGCTGCAGTAATTGAAGCGACACTCGTTGCAAAAATAGCAGTCATACCGTATTCTGGCAATATTCTAAAAATCGCAAATGAGAGCACACCGATTAAACCACCTAATATAAGAGAGTTTCTAGGTACGCTAAAGATAATTGCAAATGAAACTGTCGCTAAAAAACAAAAAATAAGTTCTAAAATCATTGCATTCTCACCTTGCTTGAGTGAATTTCATAATCTCCAAAAACAAGCCACACCACGCAATATATAGTTTGCAAATGGTTTTGACGCAACTATATATTGATCTTAGTGGCGGAAGTAATGAATTATGAAATTCATGAATTTATAAAAATAAAGTAATTGATAAGGCTATTCCTGTTGCTATTGATAAGGATGTTATCGTAGCTTCGGCACCACGACTAACACCTGCAACTAAGTCACCACTCATTAAGTCCCGTACTGCATTTGTTAAAGGAACCCCAGGAACAAGAGGCATTAAAGTTCCGATAATGATTTGATTTAAGTTCGTTCCAATGCCAAGGAAAACGAGAGCAATCGCAACGGTACCTCCAACAAAAGCGGCAATAAATTCAGCAAAAAACTTTACTTTTAAATACTTCTCCACTTCAATAAGAAACACACTTGCCGTTACACCTGCTATAAAAGCAGGAAGGGTATCTTTAATTCCACCACCAAATAAATAAGAGAATCCTCCTCCAGCTATTCCCGAAGCAAAATGAATAAGCCATATAGGATAATTTAAAGGTGTTCGATAAATATCTTTTAGTTTATCGTGGGCTTCTTCGGAAGTAATTTCACCGATGACAAACTCCCTAGAAACTTGGTTTACGAGGGCCACTTTATTTAAATCATGATACCTGTCATCAACACGGATCATTTGCATCACATCGCCATGACCATTCTCTTCAAAGGAGATAAAAATACCCGTTGTCGTCACGAAACTATGGACATTCTTCAGATTAGCCGCTTTCGCCATTCTTTCTAACGTTTCTTCAACACGATACGTCTCTGCTCCATATGTTAGCATAATTTCACCTGCTAACAAGCAAATATCCATCATTTCATCTGCCTTCGCCATCTCACTCTCCCCTTTTAAAAGCAGTTTTGAGTTTTGAATTTTGAGTTGGGAAGTATTGCTTCGAAGTAAAGACTTTTAATTTGTGTTTAATAAATTTAGAGTGCTGCTTCGAAGCAATACCCACAAAAACTCAACGCTTTTCACTCATAACTCAACACTCTTCACTCATAACTTAGAATTTTACATCGTTTGTCCAAATAAGTATAGGATATATGCTAAAAGAAGGAAAGAGCCAAATAGAAATGTTTCAATAATTCCTTTAGATTTTTCTTTGCGGACTTTTACAGGCTTTTGTTTCTCGTTATTTTTGGTCGGTTGTTTTTTGTGAGAATCTACAATAGAATGCTTTGATTTACTTATACAACTAATTACGTCTTTCTTCATTAACTGCGCGTTACCGTATTTTCCTTGGAGTGCGTTCATTAATACGACTTCATACTGACGCAAAACAGGCTTTCGCTGAATTCTTTCTTTTAACTGCTTAATACCTTCTTGGTTTTTTTCAAAGCGGTTTGGATAGCAAATATTGATCATAATCATTGCAACTGAAAATAAATCATAACTTGGCTCTGCTTTACGAGTGCCTAAGCCCCAATAACCACGGTCAAAAAACTCAGTGTATTCTTTAATTGAACGTCCTAATAACGTTGTTCCACCAACATCAAGCCAACGAATTCTCGTTGGATGACCTACGACAATTAAATTATCAGGCTTTAAATCTCCGAATACCCACCCCGCCTGGTGAAGACGATCAAGATCTCCTAATAATTGCACCATTAAAATACCAATCCATTCACTTCCCTTCCCATTAATAAAGGAAAATAAACTTTGACCTTTTAAATATTCCATTGCATAAAAAGGAAATGTTCCTTCATTAGTTACCCAATCATCGACATCGATTAAAGAAGGTCCAAGGATTTGTCCTTGGACCTTTGAGAAATGTTTGAGGACATTTACTTCCGAAGTAATCGCCATACTATTAAGCCCTATTTTTACGGCTACTAGCCCTAAAGGAGACTCAGCTAAATAAACAGATCCTGTAGCGCCATTACCTAATTCTTTAACAATTTTATAAGGCCTTTTATGCCATTTTCCGATTAACTTTGTTCCAGAAGGAAGATTACATACCTGACTCTTCTTGATACTCGTCATCAGAAATCAGACTCCTTCTACTTTTTCTTGGGAACATTTCAATCGCTTCTTGTAGGGCTGGTCCCGTTGGCGTAATCCCACCTGATGAGAGCTTATGAAATACACCTGTTAATGATTCTATTTTTGGTGTCCAACTTAATAGTTTATCAACATTCTTTCTTTTCCCCGGAAATGAATACAATGAGAATTTATTTGAACCGATACGAGAGTTTAAGCTAATTGATAAATCGGTCAATGCCTCTTGAACCATTCCTAACTTATTTTTCATACTGGCACTCGTATCTACTAAAATTAAAAGATCCAGGTCCATCGTTTCGCCAAGTTCATCTACGACTTCCATTACTTGACCACGCTTTTCTGGTGGTAAATCTTCTATTTCTTGATCTTGTCCTAGTATTTGCGTTAACTCTCTATTAACGACTCCGTGAATCGTTTGCGTCATTGCCTGTCGAGTGACCATTTGAACCGTCTTTGCAAGCTGCTTTGTATAAACAACTTGGCTTATACCACCACCTGAAAGTGCAATATTTTTTATTTCCTCAATACCTTGCTCACTTATACGATCGTCATCAACCACACCAATAACGTTTACAGTAATTCCTTGCTCTTTTGCCAAAGCGGCAATCGCAATCGGATCCTCACCTTGGTTTGAACAACCATCTGTTAATAATAGAATTTGCTTTAACGTTCCTTTTCCCATAAGCCAATTCCCCTCCAATTTATCTGAATGTTACCATCATTCACTTTTTTCGGAGGGAATATACTTTGTTAATTTAAAAAGTAGAATTTAGAATTTAATAGAAGCACTCATGACGATTTAGTCCTCACCATCTAATATGGAAAAGGCGGATGGTTTCCTTCTCTTCGCTGTGAAGCAACTGACCTCAATCTCATCATGTCATACTTCGTAGCATAGGCTTCATGCAGCTTTGCGACGATTAACCGCAGGAGCACACTCTAACTAATTTCAGAGGCTCGTTCACGAAATAATCCGCCTTTTTTCATACAAATGGTGATATCCCTAACAGCATCCTCTGTAAATACCAAGCTAGCCCCACAATTTTTAATTTTTAATTTTTAATTAAAACTACGAAGCGCTGCCCGAAACAAACTCAACACTCAACACCCAAAACTCAAAACTTATAAAGCTTTCTTCCTACTAAAGCTAGAAGTATCGTACATTGGAATTGAGGACCACTTCGGTAAATTTCGTTCAATATTGGCAACGACAACCGTCATATCGTCTTCAATTCGGTTTTCACTCGAGCGAATGACCTGTTCAATAATTAAGTCTGCTACTTCCTGTGGATCTTCTGATTTAATTTCTTTAATGATTCGTCTCATCCAAGCCTCATTGTTTTCTACATGCTTTGGACCGTCAAAAATACCATCGCTCATCATAATAAGTAAATCTCCTGGTTTTAGCTGTTCACTAACAACATCGACATCAAATTCATTAATAATCCCCATCGGTAAGTTACTTCCTTCAATCATACGGACTTTGTCACCCTTCTTTACAAAGCTAGGTGTCGATCCAATTTTCAAAAACTTCGCCGATGCATCTTGAAGATCAATCATCGCTAAATCTAATGTAGAAAAAATTTCATCTGTTGAGCGTAAAGATAAAACAGAGTTAATAGATTTAATAGCAACAGTTTCCTCAATTCCCGAATGTAATATATTTTGTAATAGTTTTAACGTCTCATTACTTTCTAAATGTGCTCGTTCTCCGTTCCCCATACCATCACTAATTGCTAAAGCATATTTACTTGAGCCTATTTCCATCGTCGAATAACTATCTCCAGAAATCCATGCTCCACCTTTAGCTACAGTGGCTATTCCTGTTTCAACCACAAATTGCTTCGTTGAGCCAAACGATACGCTCGTATGTCCATTCGGATAAAAATCTTGTTCTGACTTCTTAACTACAATCGTTTCCTCTAATATATCTGAAAGCATAGGAGCAATAATCTTCTCACACTCTCCATGCGTATTAGTTGGCACACTTATTTCAATATCAACATTTCCTTCATCTAAACGAAAAATCTCAACATGACCAATATCTACTCCAGCATCACGCAAAGCATCTAGTATTTGCTCTTCTTGAACTTGTAAATTCTCTCGCTCTTTTTGAATTTCTTTGGCAAAGTCACCCATCACTTTTGAAACCCCAGAAAGCTGGTCCGCAACAAGCCTTCTACTTTCTAATAATTGTTTTTTTAACTTTTCCCAGCTTGGTATTGGCTTAGCTCATGTTGAATGACATGAACCACTTTATCAGCCTTTAAACAATACCTTGACCAATCTGATTTTATTCGACTACATAACTGCCCCTCCTCTTCACAACTTCCCATAATATCTTGCATATACGTATATGTTTTATCAAAATTAGTTGTCCAACATTGCTGCTTTCGAAAGCACATTTGACAAGTCTTCTCTGTAACATTACTTAAAAAATAGTCAACTTCTCGTTCTGGGTCATCATCATCATTCGTTAAATGCACATTAGAGAAACTATTAGATAGCGTCTGAAAAAGCGTTGAAAATTGTTCAACTTTTCCAGCAGTGACATCCCGAAATTTCCGTAAATATTGTTGCTGCTCTTTCCAGTACTCAGCTGTCCCCGGTATATATTTTGCAAGTTTCATAATGAAGTCCCTAGGGGTAATGAAGAAAATAGCAATCGCTACTAATGACTCCATGACTGTAATTCCAATTTGTCCACTACCATCAGCATAAAGACCGATTAAAACCGTTCCAACTAATAAACCAGCTCCGACACCAAATTTTTTTCCTTCTTTTAGTAACCCTCCTAATAAACCAGAAAATGCTAATAAACTCATTTGATAGAGACTAGCAACACTAGCTAAACTTAAGATTAACCCTGTCACTACTCCGACCGTTGAACCGATTGCCGCACCACCGACAAACGCAAAAATTAAAACTAAATATCTCGCGAATATATGTTCAAGAGCCATTCCATACATTACCCAACCTACTGCGCCCGTCATTATGGAAGCTAGTAGAATAATTAAACAAATAATCTCTTCATTTTTTAACGAATGTTTCTTTTTTCGATCCATAATCAACGGTACACTTTGAATGAAAATCATTGTCAATATAAGGCTTAAACCACCTTCAACTGCAGAAACGAGCCATATATAATTTGTTATCGTTCCTTCAATTACATAGGCAAAGGAGATTTTTGAAATAAAAACTGAACTAAATACTAAAATCGGTAATAATTTAAGCTTGTCCTCATATAATTTAATAGAAAGCCGATATAGTATTAAAAAAAGAAAGATAGAAGCAAATGCATAAGCCCCATGAATTGGCACTAGTGTTATCGCACCACTAATTAATGCCAACATCGCAATCATCGCTTTTTCCCTTTTCAACAAAAAGATCGTCGCAAAAAACGGCAAAATAAAAGGGAGCATTTCTGATAAAATCATCGCTCGACCGAGTAAAAATCCAATAATAAAAATTAAAAAACCCCATTTATAGAGCACTAGAGAAGGTAGATTGCTTAACCGTTCTGTAATTCTCCCCTTTAACTGGTTGTCCGAATCTACTGAATCAGACACCACTGCCCCTCTCATTGGCTCAACAGCTTTCAGTACTTTTCGAAACACTTACATCCACCACCCATATTTTTTATCGTGCTCTTATTATAAACAGATTTTTCTTTCAATTTTTGTCAAAACAACAGAGCATCTTAAAAGAATCGTTCGACTAGTTTCTAGTAACCCTGCCAAAATACCACTAAATGGTAGGATTTTATTTATAAATCATGTAAAAGAACTCGAAATATACAAATAAAACAGCCGATTAGCACGAATATTGTTACACGAAAAGCGAAAAAGCAAAAAAAAGCTTACTCATACGAGTAAGCTTTTAACTCTTTATTTAATTTGAGTAAGAATCCATCTATTACTGTCAATTTGCAGCAAGTTATCCTCGTCTAGCTCCTCGACCTCCACGCTTAGATTCAGTGTTTCGCTTTATTGAAGTCAGTCTTTCCTCACTATCTTTTAAAAAGCGATTCATTTTATCCTCAAAAGAAAGGGATGGGCGAGCTTGGTTATTTCTATTACTGCTATTACGAGAACCGTATTGTTTGTTTGCTGGTCGTTGTTGCTCACGATCACGTGGTGGACGCTTTTGAGGTCTTGGTTGCTCTTCTGGCGGACGGTCCTTAGCTTTGCGAATTGAAAGTCCAATTTTGCCATCTTTTTCTACAGCAATTACTTTAACCTCTACTTCATCACCAACCTTTAAAAATTCGTTGATGTCTTTAACATAATTATCTGCTACCTCACTGATGTGAACAAGACCGGTTTTACCACCTGGCAGCTCAATAAATGCTCCAAAATGGGTGATACCTGTTACCTTTCCTTGTAACTTGCTGCCTACTTCGATTGACATGAAAAAAATGCTCCTCCTTAAAAACATAATTATAATACTATCTAATTATACATGAAGAAAAAAACAAGTGTCAATCTGAAGAATATGGTGCGACTTTAAAGATAATTTCTCCAGGCTTAGTTAAATAGTAGTCACGCCTTGCAATTTCGGAAATATACTCCAAATCATGTAAATTATTAATTTCGTCTTTTAAATCTCTTTCTTCTAATTCAAGCTGAGCAAGTTCCATCTCTAAAGCTTGCTTCCTCTCGATTTTTCTTTCAAGAACACTACTTTGCGAATGGAGGGTAATTCCTGTTATTACTAAGACAACTACAACAAATATTCCTAAAGCACTTAGTCGACGAAAAAGTCCTTTTTTGCTCCGGGACTTTATTTCTGTATTTTTTTCTTGTTGCTCTATGTAACGAGAGTTTATCTCGCTCACTTTTCTTTGTTGTCCATTCTTCATACGATCACCCTTTTTAAGAACCTTTTTTTGTAAACCATCGCATTATATAGTTCTTGATCTTTTTAAAAAATCCTAGTTTATTTGAAAATTTGTCCAATTTTTCTTTCGGCAAAAGGCGCCAAATTCCTCTTCCTAACCAAATGAAGGGGGTATAAAGCACCTTTAATAGGAAAAATATAACTGTTATTAAGAAACTTAATATCATCATACACACAGTGTATAAAAGTTTCAATAACCCTTTAGTAGGATTTATGACAAGCATAAATAAAGCGGCTTTACAAAATTTATATGTCTTAATAATCGCTTGAATAGTTGCCTCTAAAATATTTTGGTAAATGCGATATAAAAGAGCGCGATAGCACGAATATCCACAAAGAAGTGCTAAGAGAATGTAAAACCTCATTTCCCCTTCATTTATTTGTAATAAAATATAAAAAACTAATAAACCTTGAATAATCCAAAATAAACTATCATTTATTACTGTAATCCATTGCTTCCACTTACGACCTCTAATTAAGCGGCTATAGGTGTCAATAGCCATTCCTAACCACCCACCCATAGCCACCATTACTAGCATTGTTTGTAACTGAACTGTTAAACTCACTTGAATAACTTCCCAAAGAATCCTTTAGAACTGTCGTTATGCTGCTGATCTAAATAAACGAGGTCGTATACTTTCCCTTCAATTGATACAATACCTTGTTCAACATCTAAATTTTTCATATGCAAATTTTGACCACGGATCGCTAAAAAGCCTAGTTCTGTTTCTAATAAAAACTCTTCATTGTCGAAACTTTCTACCTGTTTTACGCCCGTAATATCTAAATGCTTCCTTCCTCGCATCGTAATATTATGTTCCCTTGCCTTTCTATCTCTACCCATTGGTGTTCCGTATTCGTATTGATCCATGATAAGTTCCTCCTCATATCCTCTTTTACGCTATTTTATGTATAGAGGAATGAGAATAGAACAAGCTGTTCCAATTCAATTTTGAGTTTTGAGTTTTGAGTTGGTGGAAGTAACGCTTCGAAGTAATCGACTTAAATTTATTTATATACTTCAATGAATTTCATAATTCATTATTCTCACCACTAAGATCAATATATAGTTGCGTCAAAACCATTCGCAAACTATATATTGCGTGATGTGGCTCATTTTTGGTAATTATGAAATTCACTCACTTAATAAAAGTTTCTAGGCTTTACTCGCAAATAACTCAACACTCTCCACTCATCACTCAAAACTAAAAAAGGAGTGACAGTAGTCATCTCCTTTTTCTAAAATTATGTTTCTGCATTAACACTTTCTTCTTTGACAATCGTATACATCGTTGCTGCTTCGTCTTTTTTGGACGTTTCTTTTATATCATCGATTTTAACAGTCACTATTTTTTGACCGAAACGGATCTTTAGTTCGTCTCCTACCTTCACATTTGAGCCTGCTTTTGCTACTTGACCATTGACCGAAATACGCCCCTGCTCTGACACTTCTTTTGCCAACGTACGTCGTTTTATTAATCGAGAAACTTTTAAAAATTTATCTAACCTCATCGTTACAACTCCTTTATTTAGTTTTGAGTTTTGAGTGTTGAGTTGGTGAAAGTAGCACTTCGAAGCTTTACCCACAACTAACTCAAAACTCAACACTCTTCACTCAAGACTGCTTTTTCGCTTCTTCCCATATCTCATCTAAATAGGCTAAATCAACTTCATTAAAATTAAGACCTCTTTGCTCAAGGGTTTCTTCGATGTATTTAAAGCGGTTATAAAACTTTTCATTTGTTGATTGTAATGCCAATTCGGGGTCGATATTATAAAACCTTCCTAAATTAACGAAAGCAAACAAAACATCGCCGAATTCTTTATGAGCTTTATCTATATTATTATTTTTCGTTTCATTCATAAACTCAGCAATCTCTTCTTGAACTTTCATCCAGATTGGTGCAACGTCATCCCAGTCAAAACCAACTTTTGCTGCTTTTTTTTGTAGCTTACTAGCGCGGTACAGCGCCGGCATACTTTTAGGAACTCCTGATAAGGTGGAACTTTCTTTATTCCCGCTCTCTTCTTTTTCTTGCCGCTTTATTTCATCCCACTGTTTTATAACTTCGTCTTCACCGTCTAAGTTTCCTGCTTCAAAGACGTGCGGATGTCTACGAATCATTTTTTCAGTGATCGAATGTATGACATCATCGACGGAAAACATTCCTTCATCTTCCCCTATTTGAGCATGAAGCATTACTTGTAAAAGAACGTCACCTAGTTCTTCTGCTAAATGATCATCATTTTCTTCATCAATTGCATCTAAAACTTCATACGCTTCTTCTAATAAATATTTCTTTAACGATTGATGTGTCTGTTTTTGATCCCACGGACAACCGTTCGGTCCTCTTAGTTCAGCGATGACTTCGCGCAATTTATCAAAATCACGGTAAAGGATCGTCTCATCTGTAACTGGCGGAACATAAACTGCTGTTAAATTATTTAATGTCGTCACTCGGTCTAACTCATATAAAGGAACACGTTTTAATAATTGTTCACTACTTCCCGCTGCTGTAACAATGGTCACTTCATAATCATCTGGTAGTAAATCCATTAAAGTTAATTTCACTTCACTAGCAATAAAAGCATCATACACTTGGCAAATAATAATATGTTGCCTTACTTGCAATTCTACCCGAGAAAGTGAAGTGCCATCTACCATTTGACAGCCTTCTATTGGGTCGATTTGTACAGCTTGAAACATATTGTCTAAAAAACTTTGGCCTCCGGCTATTTCAACTTCTATATGAGCTTTTTTGCCTTGCTCAAGGAGTAGCTGTACAGTTCTTTCAGCAACGAAAGGATGGCCTGGAACCGCATATATTATTTCACTTTTTTCGGCTTTTTTGATGATTTGAGTTGTGATTTCTTCATATACGTTTTCAAATTGATCATTTTTTTCATAAACATTATCAAACGATTCATATGTAAACCCTTGTTTTTCTAATTCAGCAACAACTGGGTGCTCCTTAGTTCGTAAAAATACATCTTTAGCATTCATTAATTTATTATAAATACCTAAAGGCATTTGATTAAGGTCCCCAGCTCCTAATCCTAAAACAACTACTTTTCCCATCGTACAACTCTCTCCTTTTGAGTTTTGAGTTTTGAGTTTTGAGTTAAAAGTGTTGAGTTAGATCAAGGTATCGCTACGAAGCCCTTCTTTCAAGCAACTCATAACTCAACACTCAAAATTCAAAACTCTTCACTCAAAACTCAAAACTAGTTATTTACCTATTTTCGACTGCATAAACACTGCGAGCTTCCCTACTTTCGGGAGATACTCTAATTCTTGTTCTGAAAATAATTTACTAACAATAATAAAAATTAAAAAGACTGTTATACCTATTGCAACACTACTTAGCGCTACAAAACTGCTTCCTATACGACTATAAAGTAGTTCATCAAAAATAATAAAGTTCGTTTTTTTCCATAAATACGTCACTGTTCCTAAGGCAATTAAACTGATGACAACTTTACTTCCTATTGAAAAAGATACCCTTTGCAGCACTTGCAACCTCGATAAGAAAATTAGGTTAAGTGTTGCACAAACTGCACAGGCAACTACCGTCGCAATTGCTGCACCTAAAGTACCTAAAATTGGTACAAGAACAACGTTTAACAATAGCTTGATTAAAGTACCAACAATGACATGAATGACAGTTACATACACTTTATTTAAACCGTGTAAGATTGCCGAAGATGTTAGAAACAAAGCAGTAAAAACAATCGCTAATCCCATTACAGCTAAAACAACAGAATCTTGGTTATCTTTAAATAACATCACATTCGTCGGTTCAATAATTACAGCAAGTCCGATCGATGCCGCTGCACCGACAAGAAAACTAATTTTTAAAGAAAGGCTGCTATATTTTTGAACTAAATCACCGCGACCACCTAGCTTAACTTTTGCAATGAGAGGTACGACGATTAATGAGAAAGAAGTTGTTATTATCGTTCCCATTTGAATTAACGGTTGACCTCGGTCAAAAATACCTTTAGAGACTTTAGCGATTTCTATGTGGATACCACTCTCTAATAAAAACCTTAATACTGTCACCGAATCAATCAGTTGGAAAATAATTAATATGAGGCTACTAAAGCAAACCATCGTTCCTTGTACTAATATCGTCTTAACTTTTTCAAAGCATATGCGGTTATTGGTTTGATGCTGTGACTGCACAGTCCCTTTTTGTTTAATGTAATAACTATACAAAACGATAAAGCCGATAAAGCCACCAATGACTGAGCCAATCGCTGCCCCTGTTCCGGCGGCATACGGTCCAAAACCGCTAGACATTAAAAAATATGTAAAAAGTAATATGGCGCACACTCTCGTTATTTGTTCTGTTACTTGGGATACTGCTGTAGGCAACATTTCTTCTTTTCCTTGGAAATAACCTCGCATCACAGAAAGTAACGGAATGACAAAAAAAGTAAATGAAACCGCTCTTAACGGTGTAATTAAAAGCTCGTCCCCCATAACATTAGCCAGAAAAGGCGCATTAACATAAAAGACAATAAATACAAAAAAGCTTATTAAAAATAAACTAAAAAAAGCGCTCTTTATAATTTGTTCATGCTTCGCGCTTTCTCTTTCACTCATCAGCTTAGAAATAATGACAGGAAATCCATATGTAGATAATAAAATAGCAATGCCATACACCGGATATATTTGTTGGTAAACATAAAAACCAACATCACCAGCAATGTTTTGATAAGGTACACGATAAACAGCACTCAATATTTTAATAACAATAGCAGCTAGTGATAAATAAACTGCGCCTTGCCATAACTTGTTCGATTTTTTTGCTGCGCTATCCATTATTTATCCCCCTGCACCGCCTTAATAAACTTAAGACATTATAACACAAGAAAAGCGCAAGCGCCTTGGGAAGCTTCGACAAGCGTTGGAGGGCCAGCAACGTTTTGCCTCCTCTTCGAAACACCACCAAATAGGCAAATCTTGATGGACCGAAACGCTCGAGAAGCTAGGCGCTGGAACTAGACAAAGAAAAGCGCAAGCGCCTTGACAGCCCTGAAAAGCGTTGGAGGGCCAGCACCTTGTTTAAACAACAAAAAAGAAGGGAACCCAATCCCTTCTCAATTACTATTGTTCCATTTGTCTAGCTAAAAATCCTGCAGCCGTTTCGGATAACTTTTGCTCTACATCTCCCATTGTACGGTCGTTTTTTGAAACCATTACAACTGCTCCAATAGGGTCACCATTAGCTACAATAGGTGCAACGACATATGAAGTAACTTCTTCTGTTGAGTCACCGACAATGTTATACTCACCTTTTGTAGTCTCTAGAGTCGACTGTCGATCACTCATTGCATTCTCAACTATTTCTCCAATAGCTTTGTTTGAATAGTCCTTCTTAGAACCTCCTGCAACCGCTATATATGTATCGCGATCAGCAATTAAGACGGCATGGTTTAAACTTTCATAAAGAGCTTCAGCATATTCTTTTGCAAAATCACCGAGCTCAGAAATTGGAGAATATTTCTTTAGTATCACTTCTCCATCCCTATCAACAAAAATCTCTAATGGATCGCCTTCTCGGATTCGAAGCGTTCGGCGAATCTCCTTTGGGATTACTACACGACCTAAATCATCAATTCGACGTACAATTCCAGTAGCTTTCATTGTGATGATGCCTCTCTTTCTTTGTTGTAGTTACTTGGTGTAAGGAATCAATTTCTTTAGTGTAGAACTAAGAAATTAATACTTAATTCTTGGTCTTATTATCCTTCTTTAGAAAATAACTATTCACCAATTTTCCAATTAAATGCTTTAACGGAAATTGATCTTTGAACTAACTTGTTACCATTATTAGTATGGTTAGTTTAGTTTTTCTTTATTAACTAACATTATTCAAAAAAGAGTTACTACAACAAAGCAAGAAAGTAACGGAAACATCAAATATATAAATGTGACAGAACATCACCATCTAAGATGGGAAAAAGGCGCATGACAGTACCACCGTCACCATCTAATATGGAAAAGGCGGGTGCTTTTCCTCACTTCACCTTGACCTTCTAACGAATCTCAGACGTTCGTTCGCAAAAGCACCCGCCTTTTTTCATGCAAAACCCTCATGACGGTACCCACGTCACCTTGTAAAATATAAAGGGCGAGGGGTTTTCCTTTCCAACTTTCCAACATTCAGCTTTTCAACTACCGACTGACCAACAATCCAACTAACCAACTAAGTGTCTTTTTTCACCGTCCATAATTTAGATAAAATTTCCTCAATTACCTCTAAAAACTTCATTGGTTCAAATTTTTTCGTTTTAATCGTTATTTTTATTTGGTTACCGGCAGTACCTACGCCAATTTCACGACTCATTTTGCTAATTAATTCAAATAATTTCATCCCATCAATAGTTTGACTTTCTTTTTCAGCCAATAAAATTGAACACTGATGGTTATTTTCTGTAATGGATTGAATCCCTTCTTCGGAAGATAACAACTTAATCGCGGAAATTTTAAATAAATAATTTACTTCTTTAGGGAAATCACCGAACCGGTCAATCATTTCACTTTGAAGGTCGATGATATCATCTTCTGACTGTATCGACTTAAAGCGCTTATACATATCAATTTTTTGTTTAGAGTCCACAATATACGACTCAGGGATATAGGCATCGACATTGAGATCGATTTCAACTTCATTTTTTTTCACTTGTTCTGTTTTATTTCCTTTTCGTTCTTCAATTGCATCCTTTAACATTTGTGAATACATATCGAAACCTACAGAGGCGATAAAGCCATGTTGCTGAGCCCCTAATAAGTTTCCTGCACCACGAATTGACAAGTCGCGCATTGCGATTTTAAACCCGCTACCAAGCTCAGTAAATTCTTTAATCGCTTGAAGTCGTTTTTCTGCCACTTCTGTTAATACTTTATCTTTTTGATACGTAAAGTACGAATAAGCAACTCGATTAGAACGACCGACACGACCGCGTAATTGATACAATTGAGACAAGCCCATTTTGTCGGCATTATAAACGATTAACGTGTTAACGTTAGGAATATCAACACCCGTCTCAATAATCGTCGTCGTTACTAGAACATCGCTATTCCCCTCTAAGAAATCAATGATAACTGTCTCTAACTCTGTTTCATTCATTTTTCCATGAGCGAAAGAAATTTTAGCATCTGGAACGAGCATTGAAATTCTATCAGCCATTTGCGCTATTTCTTCTACTCTGTTATACAAAAAGTAAACTTGCCCACCTCTACTAAGCTCTCTTTCAATCGCCTCACGAACGAGTGCTTCATTAAACTCAACGACATACGTCTGTACCGGGAAACGATTTTCAGGTGGTGTTTCAATCACTGATAAATCTCTAACTCCTAACATTGACATATGTAATGTTCGAGGTATAGGTGTTGCCGTCAGTGTTAACACATCAACATTCGCTTTTAACTGTTTAATTTTCTCTTTATGAGTAACTCCGAAGCGTTGTTCTTCATCAATAATTAATAAACCAAGGTCTTTATATTGAACATCCTTAGATAAAATACGGTGAGTCCCAATAGCGATATCAACAACCCCCGATTTTAATCCTTTTAATGTTTCGTTCTGCTCTTTTCTTGTTCTAAAGCGACTCAATAAGCCAATATTAATAGGGTGCTCTGCAAAACGCTCGCGAATCGTTTCATAATGTTGCTGTGCCAATATTGTTGTTGGAACGAGAAATGCAACTTGTTTACCATCCATAATTGCTTTAAACGCTGCTCGAATTGCAACTTCAGTTTTTCCATACCCTACATCACCACATAGCAAGCGATCCATTGGCCGTTCTCTTTCCATGTCTTCCTTAATTTCCTCGATACAGCGAATTTGATCTTCAGTTTCTTCATAAGGAAAGGAAGTTTCAAATTCTCTTTGTTCAGGTCCATCCTCTGAAAAAGCATAACCAACGCTAGCTTCACGTTCTGCATATAGTTTTATTAAGTCATCGGCAATATCCTCAACCGAAGATTGCACCTTCTTCTTAACCTTTTTCCAGTCACTTCCGCCTAGCGCGTATATTTTCGGTTCTTTATCTTCAGAACCTACATACTTCTGAACTTGATCAATTTGCTCAACTGGAACATATAATTTGTCATTACCTGCATACGTAATGTGCATATAATCTTTATGAATACCATTAATTTCAAGAGTTTTGATCCCTAAATATTTACCGATCCCATGGTTAATGTGAACAACTAAATCACCGACTTTTAACTCTGAGTAATTTTTTATTCTTTCGGCATTCGATAACTTTTGCTTCCTTTTTGGTCGTTTCGCTTTTTTCGTAAAAACCTCTTCTTCAGTAATAACAATCAATTTTTGTAAAGGTAATTCAAAACCTCCACTTAGTTGTCCAATTAAAATTTGACAAGATCCTGTTATAAGGTCTGTATCGCTGTCTACTACAAGTGCTTCAATCTTATAATCTTCCAAAATATGATCGATCCGTTTTGCCCGTTCTTTATCTTGGGCAACGATCGCAACCTTATATTGGACTTTCGTCCAACGCTCTACCTCATTTTTTAAAAGATTAAGTTGGCCGTGAAAATTTTGCATCGTTTTGCAATTAAAATTGATGATGTTTTTCGGACTTGTATTAGGTACATGCCTTAAGAAAAGGGAAAAATAAAGGAATGGAACTTTTGTTTCTTCAATTATTTCTTCAAGATGTTTAGACATTTTCAAATCTGAAATAACTGCACCTTGTCCTAGTAAAGTTGTTTGCCACTCTGCCTCTTCTTTATCTAAACTTACTCCCATTTCTTGGACCCGACTAATTTCATCAATGAAGACAACACCATTATTCGGTAAATAATCAATTAATGTCGTCACCTCGTCATAATACAAGGACATATATTTATACATACCTTCAAATGAGTTTTTACCACTCAAAAGCTCAATCTCGTAAGAAATTTGTTCAAGCAAACTTTCTTTTACTTTGGAGTCATTGATTTTTGCTAAACTACTAGATAGACCTTGCTTTAAATTTTCAGCTCCACGCCTAAAGTGCTCCTCATACATAATCACTTCTTGAGCAGGTCCAATATTAATCTCATTTAGTTGTTTTTGAGACCTTTGAGTGTCCACGTCAAAAAAACGAATTGAATCTACTTCAGTATCGAACAACTCAATTCGTAACGGCATTTCTTCAGTTAAAGGGTATATATCGATGATCCCGCCCCTTAAACTAAATTGTCCTGGGCTTGAGACCATTTCTGACCTTTGAAAACCTGCTTGTACGAGTTTATCGAGTTTTTCCTCTACATTTATTTCATCACCAACTTTAAAATGAAGTTGGCACTGACGCCAAATTTCTTTAGGTGGTAATAATCTTCTTAAGCCTGCTATTGGAGTAATGACAATTCCCGTTTGCATTTCACTCCAATAGTTTAATACTTCTATTCGCTGCCCTCTCATCTCTGGACTTGCTACGGCAATTTCAGAAGAAATTAATTCGTTTACAGGATATAAATAAACGGATTGTCCGCCAATAAGGCCGATAAGGTCATCATATAGCTTTTGTGCTTGAAATAAATTATTTGTCACAATTAGTTGTGGGCGCTTCGTTTGTTCAAAAACTGATGCTAATAACAAGGTTCTAGCTGAACCTGTCAAGCCAGCAATCATTTGTTCACTTAATTCTGCTTCAATCCCATCTAGTACCGCTCTTACATCATCATCTTGTAAAAAAAACTTTTTTAATCCTAACAATTGGCTTTCCCCCTTTGTCAAAAAAATTCCTCCCCCATCCATTTTCATTAACGGAAAAATGCCTTGGTATAAACCAAAGCTAATCGTGCATCACTTTTATAAAAATTTAAGTATTCTTTTATGTGTCATTAAACTAATTTTTATTCATACAATGAATTTCATAATTCATTATTCTCACCACTAAGATCAATATATAGTTGCGTCAAAACCATTCACAAACTATATATTGCGTGATGTGGCTCATTTTTGGTAATTATGAAACTCACTCAAAAGAATAAATTTAAAACACCGTATTCACTTTAATTAAAACTTACTGAATAAATGTTTGATTTTCATGAAACTGCGGATTTCGATCTAGTGCTTCGTGACAGTCCTCACATATCGTTTTAACATGCATATGTCCGTCATCATCGTATTCAATCATTTCTGTTCTCTCATTGCTATCAAGTTGATGGAAACCTAATTGTTCACTATTTAAATTATGTTCTTCTATTTTTCCTACGTCAAATCCACAATGGCGACACCGGTAATGGATTGCCATACTAATTCCTCCCTAATAATATCCAAATTATGCTTAACTTTGATGTAATATCTCAACCGCTTCTCCCTTTAGAAGAAGTAATTGAAAAATCTATTATAGTATGAACTATTAGGGGAATTTGTATGCAGCAATTAATTAAATCTATTCATTACAGTAATAAAATCCTCACTTAGCCATGCTTCGCTAGCCTTAGTTGCCTGCTTCACCGCTTCGCTAACCTCAAGCTTTTCACTAGGAGCAAATGTACTAAGAACATAATTGGCTACAGAAGTACCAGGTTCCGGTCTCCCTACACCTATTCTTATTCTTTTGAATTTTTCATTTTCCAAATGAGCTAATAACGATTTTATACCATTATGACCACCGTGGCCACCTTTCTGACGCAAACGGATCTTTCCTGGTGGCAGATCTAAATCATCATAAATGACAACAATATCTTCCAGAGGTATTTTATAAAAATCCATTAAAGGCCTCACTGCTTCACCGGACAAATTCATATAAGTAAGTGGCTTTAACAAGAAAACCTTTTCACCATTGATCACCTCAAAGCCAAATTGACCCTTCCATTTCTCATGATTCAGTGAAATGTTTAAACTTTCGGCCAACTCATCAATCGCCCAAAAACCAACGTTATGTCTTGTTGCTTCGTATTTTTTCCCAGGGTTACCTAACCCGACAATTAACTTCACCTATATTTCCTCACTTTCTAACGTTACGCTTCTATCCTAAAAATATATATTCAATAAAAGTTTATAAAATCCTTTATAATCTTCATTTTCGTTACATAACGAGCATGATAGACATACCTTCATCATCTAGTATGTTAAAGATGAATGCCATCCCAACAAATCCACTATCGATCTACCGACCATATAGTACGGAAAAAGGGGCTGTCCCATAAGTGTCTGACACTTTCTTTTGGGACAGCCCCTTCAATGTATTATTCCTCTTGAGCTGTATTCTCAGCTTCAGCTTGTACTTCTTCTTTATCAGCTTCTTCTTGCTGCTCATCTGGTTCATTATTTAGAACCGGTGGTAAAATCGACATGATCCCTTCTTCAGGTTCATTATTAATTTCATACTTGTCCGATTTTGGTAGATCTCTAACTTGAAGAGAATCCCCAATCATTAAATGACTTATATCCACTTCAATGGCTTCAGGAATATCATTTGGTAAAGATCTGACTGATATTTCATGGAGTGTTTGTTGTATTATTCCACCATCTTTAAGTCCTGCTGCCTCACCGACTAGTTGAAGCGGAACATTAGCATCCATTTCACTTTTCATGTCAACTTTAAAGAAATCAACATGAATTATGTCGCCCTTCAACGAATCCATTTGAACATCATTAGCAATCACTTGATGGGTTCCTTCATCGGTAGCTAAAAAAATGATCCCGTTTTTCCCTGTGGTTTTTACTGTTTTTATAAAATCTACTTCATCTACAAAAACCGGTTTACTAGGGAGATCCTTACCGTAAACAATCGCAGGGACATTTCCTTCTTTACGAAGACTCCTTAACGATGAACCTCTTAAATCATCTCGACTGCTAGCTTTTAACATAGTGCCCATTGTTTTCACCTCATTATTTTTCGTTCTTTATATGGTGTACCCCATTATAGAGGTTTTTAAAACAATGAACGTTAAAAATTAACTCTAGAGATTACCGTCTTAATCAAAAAGCTGACTGACAGATCTTTCTTCATGGACATGAATAATCGCTTTGGCGATTAATGGGGCCACAGATAATGGTTTAATTTTTGGGATAAGTTTATCTTCACTTAATGGTATTGTATTAGTTACAACTAATTCTTTGATCTTCGAATTTTCAATTCTTTCGATCGCTGGACCAGAAAGAACTGGGTGAGTACAACACGCATACACTTCCTTAGCACCATTTTCAACTAAAGCATTAGCTGCAAGTGTGATTGTTCCCGCAGTATCGATTATATCATCTATGATGATTGCTGTTTTCCCTTCGATGTTTCCGACAATATTCATTACTTCTGCAACATTAGGTTTCGGGCGACGTTTATCGATAATCGCAATCGGCGCCTTAAGACGATCAGCCATCTTTCTTGCTCTAACCACTCCACCATGATCTGGTGAAACGATAACGATGTCATCCATTTGCTTTTCCTGGAAGTAATCAGATAAAAGCGGTACACCTACTAATTGGTCAACAGGAATATCAAAAAATCCTTGAATTTGTGTCGCATGTAAATCTAAACCTATAACCCGTGTAGCACCTGCTGTTTCAAGTAAGTTAGCGACTAACTTAGCTGTAATTGGTTCACGTGCTCTTGCTTTGCGGTCTTGACGTGCATATCCATAATATGGGAGGACCACGTTAATTGTTTTTGCAGAAGCCCGTTTTAGGGCATCAATCATAATCAATAATTCCATAATGTGTTCATTTGCTGGAGCACAAGTAGATTGAATAACAAACGTGTCACACCCACGAATACTTTCTTCAATGTTAATTTGTACTTCCCCATCACTAAATCTTGTTACCGAACTCTTAGATAATTCAATGCCAATCTTTTCCGCAATTTCTCCTGCAAGATCCCTATTTGAATTTAACGTTAACACCTTTAAGCTTGGATCACCATATTTCACCATTATCAAACTTACCCCCATAAATAAATGAATTTATTACTTGTATATTAGCGATTTCTTATATGTCATGCTTATCTACACTTTCGTTGGTAGTCGATCAACTCAACTAAGATGTATATTAATATTAGCGTTATGACAGTAGAAATTTAACCTTTTAATTTATTAACGTAGTTTTCTTTGACAGCTTGCCTTTCGCGAGCGATAGCTAAAGCATCGCTAGGAACATCTTTTGTAATTGTTGAACCTGCTGCTACATAAGCATTTTTCCCAATAGTTACAGGTGCAATTAAATTTGAGTTACATCCAATAAAAGCTCCATCCTCAACCTTTGTTAAGTGTTTCTTCACACCGTCATAGTTAACAGTAATTGAACCACACCCTAAATTGACATCATTGCCAACTTCTGCATCCCCTATATAACTTAAATGAGAAGCTTTACTCCCTTTTCCGAAGCTAGACTTTTTCACTTCGACAAAATTTCCGACCTTTACTTCATCACTAAGTTGAGAAAGTGGTCGAATATGAGCAAAAGGACCAATTTTGACGAGATTGCCAACCTCACTACTCTTCACGACAGATTGGGTTATGGTCGTTTCATTCCCCACATAACTATCGACAATTTCTGTATGCGGACCAATTTGACACTGTGCTCCAATCGTAGTCTTACCTTTTAAAATGGAGCCAGGTTCGATAACCGTATCGATACCAATGGTAACATCAGGTCCAATATACGTATTTTCCGGATCAATAATTGTTACACCTTTACGCATATGGTCTTCATTTATTCTTTTTTTCATGACCTTCTCTGCACTAGCTAATGCGACACGATCATTCACACCTAGAGTTTCATCAAAACTAGTTGTTTGGAATGCTGCAATAAGGTCATTATTTTTTTGAAGAATTTCAATAACATCAGGTAAATAATACTCGCCTTGAACATTGCTGTTTCCTACATGTTTTAAAGCTGAAAACAGTAAAGTATTGTCAAAACAATACGTACCTGTATTAATTTCCGTAATCTCACGTTCTTCCTGCGTAGCATCCTTATGTTCTACGATTCGCTCAACAGCTCCACTATCATCTCGAACAATTCTACCGTACCCAGTCGGATCGGTTGCTTTAGCTGTTAAAACCGTTGCTTTTGCTCCTTGCTCTTCATGGTAAGCTAACAAAGCTTCCATTGTCTCAGATGTAATAAGAGGGGTGTCACCACAGAGAACGATTGTCACTCCGTTTTTATCCTTCAAAAGTTCTTCTGCTTGCACAACTGCGTGGCCAGTACCTAGTTGTTCTTCCTGTAGAACATATGTAATTTTATCACCTAGTTGATCTTGAACCTTCTCGGCCCCATGTCCTACTACAACAACAGTTTCTTCTACCCCAACTTTCGAGACTTGATCAACTACATGCTGTACCATAGGCTTTCCACAAACTGGATGAAGCACTTTGTAAAGATTTGATTTCATCCTAGTCCCTTGACCAGCCGCTAATATTACCGCATAACGATTGTTCATAGCTACCTCCAACGGTTCTTTTTTTCCATTATGAATATATCCTAAAACCGTTGCCTTTTCAAGCACATTTAAGAATTCAAACAAATTAGTATTAACATCCTTATGGTCTGATACATGATTATCTTTTGTGAACACAAAAATATTATTCTTAAGGAAAGGGTCAATATCTGTAGAGTTTTGAGTTTTGAATTTTGAGTTTTGAAAGTAACTCAACACTCAAAACTCACAATTCAAAACTAAAAAAGCGTCAGCCACCTCAAGGATACTAAACATAGCTTGTACAATGTACACTTCTATACTAATACCATTTAAGGTGACTGACACTAACAGTCTCATTCAATTTGTTTTTTATGAAGCACCTGCTTCTTCATATTCAACTTCATCAATATCCCCAGCTTTTTCATACTCAGATAATACCGCTGATTGAATCTTCTCTCTAGTGTGAGAAGAAATTGGGTGTGCGATGTCTCTAAATTCGCCATCTGGAGTTCTCTTACTCGGCATAGCGACGAACATGCCATTATTTCCATCAATAACACGGATATCATGAACAACAAATTCGTGATCAATTGTAATGGATGCTATTGCGCGCATACGTCCTTCCGTATTTACACGGCGTAATCTTACGTCTGTTACTTCCATTTCTGCCACCACCTTTTTCCAATTAAATATGTCTTTGTATAAATTCAACACACTTTGTTCATTTCCTTCTTTTTAAAAAGAAAATTCCGAGATTTTTATCGGTATTTGTAAACATTTACAAAACGTTCACAGAATAGTCATAATTCAACCACTTGTTAAGTAACTATAGTTTGTTCTTTACATACAAAACCATGATGATAACCGTCACCATCTAAGGTGAAAAGGCGGACACTTTCCAACCTAGCGAACTAACAAACTTTCCAAATAAAAAAGGACTGTCCCAAAAGTGTCTGACACTTTATTACGGAACAACCCTTTTTCAAATAGTCTCCTAACTTATTTAACTAATGCAATTACTTCAATTTCTACTAATACATCTTTTGGTAACCGTGCAACCTCGACACAAGATCTCGCTGGTTTATGCTCAGAAAAATATTTTTCATAAACTTCGTTTATTATAGGAAAATCATTCATATCTTTAATAAATACTGTTGTTTTTATTACTGTGTTTCGAGATGCTCCTGCTTCTTGTAAGACAGCGTCAACGTTTTTTAATACTTGTTCTGTTTGGTCGGAAACGTTTCCTTCTATGAGTTCACCGTTTGGTTTTAGTGGGATTTGTCCCGAGCTATAAAACATATTATTAACAACTACTCCTTGAGAATATGGACCAATTGCTGCAGGTGCATTTGAAGTTTGAATTGTTTTCATTACTAATCCTCCTGAACTTGTTGTTTATGATTTTTTAACTTTTCAAAAAAGTTCCCAATTTCAACCTTTACAATCTTTTCTTTCGTATTTACTTCAGATAAGCGGGTCATTGATATATACTCATCTACGAGCCTTTCTTCTGTATGTTCAGCTTCTACTAAAACTCCAGTGCCAACAACGTTCGAATTAAATTCTTCTACTAAGCTGATCATCCCTCTGATCGTGCCACCCGCTTTCATAAAATCATCAATAATAAGAACATTTGAACCTTCATTCAAACTTCTTTTTGCAAGTGACATCGTTTGAATCCGTTTCGTCGATCCAGAGACGTAGTTTATACTGACAAGTGAACCTTCTGTAATTCGATGTTCATGCCTTACAATGCAGACCGGAACATTTAAGTATGTAGCTACGGCATATGCAAGTGGAATCCCCTTTGTGGCCATTGTCATAATGACATCAACTTTCGTACCCGCAAACAACGTAGCAAAATAACGACCAATTTCATTCATAAGCTTTGGATTACCGATAATATCCATCATATATAAGTAACCACCTGGTAATACTCGGTTAGCATCCTCAAGCTTCATACATAATTGTTTTAAAGACTGAACTATTTCATCTTCGTTTGCTGTAGGAATGTACTTAACACCACCACTCGCCCCGGCTACCGTTAACAAAACTCCAATGTCCTGACTTTCAAAAATTTCTTTTATAATCGTTAAATCCTCACTTATCGACGACTTAGCGGATTCATAACGATCTGAGAAATATGTTAACGGTATTAGTTGATGAGGATTTTGTATTAAGTAATTGGTCATGTCTACTAAACGGCCACTGCGGCGAAACTTCTTCATAACTACCTCCAAAAATCCGAATATTTAACAGTAATTTTACACTTTTGTACGGATTTTATCAATAGTAACGTTCCCCCATTACCCGAACTGCATATACATCGTTACAAAAACCTCTTAATCCATTGTAAACCCTAAGCATTCTAGACTCATGTTTTACAAGTCCAAAAACGGTAGGTCCACTTCCACTCATTAGTACCCCATCAGCACCGAATCTAATCATTTGTTCTTTAATGCGTTGAACTTGAGGGTAAAGCTTAAATGTTACTGTTTCTAAAACATTTCCTAACTCAGAGCAAATAAGTGGATAATCAGCGTTATCGATTGCCGAAATCATCTGATTAATGTTCGGGTGTTTGAGATGTTCTAATTTTAAATTTCGATAAACTTCTGCTGTTGAAACGCCTATTGGTGGCTTCGCTAATATCACCCAACAAGGAGGAGGTGCACTAATATGTTTAATTTTTTCCCCTCTGCCAGTAGCTAACGCCGTTCCTCCATAAACACAAAAAGAAACGTCAGAACCGATTTGCGCACCTAAACTAGCCAGTTCATCGATTGATAATTGCAAATTCCATAATTCATTTAGTCCACGCAATGTAGCTGCAGCATCACTACTTCCACCAGCAAGACCTGCCGAAACAGGAATATTTTTCCTAATATGAATTAAAACTCCTTCACTAACGTTGTAGCGATCTTTTAAGAGTTTTGCAGCCTGATAAGCTAAATTTCTATGGTCATTAGGTACAAAACCTTCAGAGACATCTACCTTAATTCGATTTTCTTCTAATCGTGTTAGTTCAATACGGTCAGCTAAGTCAACTGTAGTCATGATCATCTCAACTTCATGGAAGCCGTCTTCCCTTTTGTGAAGGACATCAAGAGATAAGTTAATCTTTGCCGGCGCTTTTAATGAGATCTTCACCTTTTATCACCTTCTATGTTCCATATGCTTACGTTATTTTATCATTTGTTGTCCTTACAAACCAGAAAATTCATCATTAATCTATTACATATTTTTCTAATCACTTAATTTAAAACTTTATATAAGGATAACCTAGTACATATATGTATATAACAAAAAGGATTGTCCCAGAAAGTGTCAGACACCGTTAGGCACCAAATATAGCCGGATAATAAATTTATACGTCTATATTTAGTAACATCTGCATTGTGTCAGATACTTATGAGACAACCCTATCGTAACAAGTTAACTTTTATTTTTTTTGCCCGTTGGATAGCTGTTGTTCGGCAATTTCTATCGCACGCTTAACCATATTACCTGCATCCCTTGAACGAATTCCACCCCAGCCTTCTTTTTGGACGGTCTCATAAAAGCCAAGTTCCTTTGCAAGTTCTTCCTTAAACTGCTCAGACATAATCCCTCGTCTTCTTGCCATAATAACAACTCCTTTTAAGAACTTGTTACGACACCGTTAGTATAACCTTTCATCAATAATTTAATATAAACCAATAAGAGGTATACTCATAAGTAGAGGGTCAGGCACCTCCGTTATAAAGCATTTTCACAAAACACTTATATCTAAAAAGTGTTAGAAATACTTTACAATGGAGAAGTCTAACCCAAATTATGAGTATACCTCTTATTCATTAAAAATTAATCAACCTCTACAACTGCACTCTCATCTTCACAAACCGATAACTGAACTGTCTCCGTTAAAACATCCGCATAGCTATATGATACTCTTTCGAAAGCATTTTCATCTTCATCCAGCTTTATAATAAATACAGACGGGTATGTCTCTTCAAGGAAACCAGAACGTTCAATGGTCTTCCTACGCCCACCATTCGCCTTTATTGTAATTCGCTTTCCAATATTAGCATCTAAAGTCCTTTTGATATCCACTAATGTTTTTCCCATTATTGAACCCACCTCACTTAGACAAATTATAACACAGCGAGTACAATATTGTCAAACAAAATTTAAATTATAGCAATTAAACAGATTGATTGTCAATACTATTCGCTTATTTTTTTGTGTTATTTTTTATTTGTTAGTATGACGCAGATTTTATATTTTATGTAAATGAATTTCATAATTCATGATTCTCGCCACTAAGATCAATATATAGTTGCGTCAAAACCATTCGCAAACTATATATTGCATGATGTGGCTCATTTTTGGTAATTATGAAATTCACTCAAATAGTGTTGAAAAATATGGAACGACGATATTAATCTTCACCATCTACTATGTAAAAGACGAGTGATTTCCTGAACGAGCCTCTAAAATTCGATAGAAATTTAAAGCGAAGAGAAGGAAATCCCTCGTTCTTTTTATATAAAAAAAGACTTAGCAGCTCGCAGCTAATAAGTCTTTTTTCCTTATTTTAATCCTTTTTTCTTTCATAAAAACTTTCGCTATTTTTAATCGGTATACCTCTTCTTAAAAGGCCTTTCGTTTCAATTCCACCTAATCCTTTTTCTCCAGTTAACGTATTTCGTAACAGGTCCCAAATACTAACGCTATCCATAAATGAGGTTAAACTTATTTTAGCTGCAATATAAACGGGGTCTAACGCATGTATATTAACTCGTTCTGGAGAACTAGCAAAATTAGCTCCAGCCCTTATTAATGTTTCAAAATAAGACTGGCAAGCACCTGCAAAAATGACTAAGTGATCGATATGTGGCTCGAACTTCCTCGCCTCTCTCACAGCCTCTGCAAAGTATTTTGTATTTCGATATGCCTTAACATCATTCTCGCTGCCTTTACTTCTCATATACGCATCGTGTCCAGTGACTACGAGTATTTCTGGGCGGACCATTTCTAAAAGTGAGGTAATTTGTTCAGGCATTTCTTTTTCCGGCATGTGAACCCCGTATATTGGGACTCCTAATTTTTCGTATAACTCTGTACATTTCTTCAAATAAACAGGATCCCCATCAATATGCAAAATCCTTCCGGGAAGTTCAAAGTAAGAATTTTTACTACTATACCCTTCACTCATTTCATACTCGCTTTTTTGACGGAGAAGGCGGGTGTCTTGCCTAAATAATCGATAGCAACTTTCTATCTTCTCCTTTTCTTTCACCATTCTTTCACTTTTTTCATTATCGTTTATTAACACTAAATCGGCTAACGGAGCATCTGCAATTAATCGCATTTCTTCGCCGACAATTAATACACTTTTTTCATTATCAATTTTTGAGATGCGAAATAAAATATCGCATCCGTACGATTTTCTTGCAACAAAGTCACCTACGTTTAGTTTCATCTCACACTCCTCCTCATTTATAGCCTATGAAGAAAAGCACAAAACAGTGTAGAAAAAGAAAGGCGAAGGAGGCTTAATAAGCTTTCAATCCTACTAAAGCATTTGCCAATGCTGCAAATTCATCCATACTTAACGTCTCACCACGCCTTGATGGATCAATTCCACATTCTTGCATCTTTAATTCAAGTTTTTCTTTTTCATTTTTTGTAAACAAATTATGCGTTAAGTTATTCATTAACGTCTTTCTTCTTTGCGCAAAACTCGCTTTTACAAGTTGAAAGAAGAAAGATTCATCTTTGAGATCAACTGCAGGCTCGCTGCGCAGCGTAAGCTTTAACACTGCAGAGTCCACATTGGGCTGTGGTACAAAAACCGTTTTAGGAACAATTAGTTCCGTGGTCGCTTCTGCATAATATTGTGTAGCAATTGAAAGTGACCCATACTCCTTTGTCCCTGGCTTAGCAGCAATTCTTTCAGCTACCTCTTTTTGAATCATTACGACAATTCCACGAATCGGTAACTTTTCTTCAAGAAGTTTAAGCAAAATAGGAGTCGTCACATAATAAGGCAAATTAGCTACGACCATTAAATCCTGTCCTTCTTTAAAGTTCTCTTTGATTACACTATGTATATCAGCCTCTAAAACATCCGAATGGACTATTTTTACGTGAGGATAAGGAGCTAGCGTCTCGTTTAAGATTGGTAATAGGCGTTGGTCTATTTCAAAAGCAACAACCTTTTCACAACGTTTTGCAATCTGTTCAGTTAAAGCACCAATTCCAGGTCCAATCTCAATGGCCCCTGAACTTGTTTCTAGATCAGCACAATCAACAATATTATTTAATACATTCGTATCGATTAAAAAATTTTGTCCCAGACTTTTCTTAAAAGAAAAACCGTATTTCTTTAAAATCTCTTTCGTACGATTTGGTGTTGCGATATCCTTACTCATCTTTTTCCTCCTTTATTACTTGGCGGATCGCCTTTGAAAATTCTTCTGAACTTATTTTAAACATAATTAATCGCTTATAAAGCTGTTTACCGTTCGTAAATCCAATTTTCAGTAAATCCCCTAAACGTTCTCGTCGCCGTCTTGCTTTTTTCCCACCTATTAAACCTAGTGCTACAAGTTCTTCCCAACAAATTTGCTCATCCCAGTCGCTTTCTTCTTGTTGGGCATCCTTTAGAGCAATCCGAATCGCTTCTGGCGAGGCATTCTCTACACCAAGATTTTTTCCGTTTTTTGATACTGCCTCTTTCTTAGGTAAAAATGCATGTTGGCACCCTGGGACACTTTGACTGACAATTTTCCTAATTCTTTCTCCTGGATAATCGGGATCTGTTAACACAATGACCCCTCTACGCTCTTTAGCGAGCTTTATTTGCTCGATTACCTTCTTTCCTATAGCTGAACCATTCGTTTCGATTGTATCGGCGTCTACGGCGTTTCTAATCGCTACCGTATCATCCTTACCTTCGACAACGATAATTTCTTTTATTTTCATAAATCCTCCTGAATTTTGAGTGTTGAGTTTTGAGTGTTGAGTTTTGGAAGGCTATGCTTCGAAGCACTTACATAACTCAAAATTTTTCACTCAAAACTCAAAACTTCTTGTAACTATTTCATAGTATATAGCGTCTAATATTAGGAAACAAGAAAGAGGATGACTTAGTCATCCCCATAAACGTTATTTTATAATTCGTACTTGAACATTTTGGCGTCCCCATCTAAGTGCAGCACTGCGGTCGGACATGAAAATATCTATTTTTCGACCTTGGATGGCACTCCCAATATCAGCTGCTTTATATTGTCCTAATATTCTTCCGTTATGTCTCACTTCAACAACAGAACCTAGCGGAATGACGTTCGGGTCAACAGCAACGACATTTTTATTAGGGTTTGCTCTTAAATTTAATCCGGTATACGTGACTCCCGTACACCCTACACAGTAAGCAGTATACGCTGTCGCTTCAAATGTTCGCCACTCACCAGGTGTGCCACCACGTGAGACTTGTTGCTCTACCGGTTTTGTCCCTACAGCGACAATACGATCGGTACTTTCTTGAACCGTTTCAGTTTTAATCAGTTCTCTTGATATTTCTTCACCATTTTCAAAGATAACTTCATAATGCTTTGCGACCTTCCCTTGTTCTCCTTTTTGAACTTCTCGCTCAGTTCCTCTTGTAAGCGAATTATCATTTCTAGACACAGTCGCAAAGTTTGTTGCTTCTTCCACAACATCGGTGACCTTTTCCACTCTTACTACATTGATTTCACTATTTGCTTTAACGAATTTTTCTTTTTCTGGTTCAACTCGATCAAGCTCTCCTAAAGTAATCTCTTCTGCTTCTAAAAAGTCAGCGACCGTTGTCGAAGTCGTCCACACTTCCTTTTTTTCACCATCAGAATTTAACGTGACAGCAAATGCAGACTCGTAATTAACTTGCAAGTCCTCAGTAAGTTTCGTTTCTAGACTCGGTTTTATTTTATCGTAATCTTCTACTATTATGTTTAACTCTTCGAACAACTCTTCTATCGTATTTGCGGTCGTCCATACTGGTGATCTTTCACCATCATTTGTCACATAAACTAAAATTGCAGGAGTCCAAACGACATTTACATCATTCGTCAACTCTGTTTCCAATGACGGTTCAATAAAATCATGTTCTCCTACTAAAATATCATTCTCCAACATTAGTTCATCCACAGTCTTGGAATGAGTTTTCAGGGCTATTTCTTCGCCGTCTATTACTAGCGTCACTTGCGTTTTTGTTAACTCATACGTAGCAAAGCTCGCAACACCTATTAGTAATAGCATACTAACGATGGACATGATTAACCTTTTTCCAGTAAGTGAATCGGAAAAAAGTTTCTTCATGTTTGGTATCATAGTGATAAACTCCCCCTTCTAAAGACCGAATTATATACAGTTATGGAAGTCTTGTCAATGGAAATAAACCCCTCCTTTAGGAATTCTTAAGTAGTATTATCCATAAAAACGGTAAAAAAGGGTACATAAAACATTCGACAAGACTAGCATATGACAATGGTTTTCGATGTAGAACTAACGAGAAGATAGTTTTTCCTGGACAACACTCTATACTATTCGACAAAAACGGCTATCGTTTTATAGCAAAAAGTTTTTTCGCATTTTCATTTGTAACAGCTACTACTTCTTCATATGTAATATCTTTTAATTCAGCAATTGCTTCCGCTACTAGTTTAACATAACTCGGCTCATTGCGTTTACCACGATATGGATGGGGCGCTAAATAAGGGCAATCAGTTTCAATTAAAAGACGATCAAGCGGAATCTCTTTTGCAACCTCTTTCGGACGCTTTGCATTTTTAAACGTTACCGGACCTCCGAATGAAATATAAAAATTCATTTTTAAACATTGCTTGGCAATGTCTAAACTACTTCCGAAACAATGCATAATTCCACCTACAGCGCTTGCATCTTCTTCTTTTAAAATCGTCACTATATCTTCATGAGCATCGCGATTATGGATAATAATCGGCAAGTTGACTTTTTTAGCTAACTGAATTTGTTTACGAAAAACTTCCTTTTGAACGTCTTTAGGTGACTTATCCCAATGGTAATCTAACCCCATCTCTCCTAACGCAACTACTTTAGGGTGACTGGCTAGTTCTTCTATCCACTTTAAGTGATCTTCAGTCATATCAATTGCATCTACTGGATGCCAACCAACCGCCGCATAAATAAAATCATAGTTTTCAGCTAAATTAATTGCCCCTTTGATCGTCTTTTCATCAAAGCCTACGACAACAATATTTGAGACGCCCTCTTCTTTTGCACGCTCAATAACGAGAGCAACATCCTCTTCAAATTGATCCGCATTTAAATGGGCATGTGTGTCGAATAACATTAAAAAAAACCTCCACTTTGAGTTTTGAATTTTGAGTGTTGAGTGTTGAGTTTATGAAAGTTATGCTTCGAAGCTTTACTAACAACAACTCAACACTCTTCACTCAAAATTATTACTTAACTTGCGATCCGTTTGGTAATGTTTGTTCAATCGTTGCTAATGTCAATTTTCCACCTTGGGAAGCGGCTAAAATCATTCCTTGTGATAATTCACCACGGAGCTTAATCGGTTTTAAGTTCGTCACACAAATCACTTTTTTACCGACCAGTTCTTCTGGTTTATAGTGCTCAGCAATCCCTGATACAACTTGTCGTTGTTCATAACCTAAATCTAATTGGATTTTTAATAGCTTATTCGCTTTTTTCACAGGTTCTGCTTTTAATACTTCCGCAACACGTAAATCTACTTTAAAGAAATCATCAATCGTAATTTCCTCAACGTCAGGAGCTTCTACTTCTACATCTTCCTCTTTAGGCTGAGCAACCGGCGCTTCCATCATTTTTACGATTTCAGCTACTTCTTCAGGAACGTCTAATCTTGGGAAAATCGGCTCTCCTTTGTCGATCTTTACACCTGATTGAAGTTGTGCAAAGTTCTCCATGCTATTCCACTCTGTTTGTTCAGGACGAATTTTAAGCTGTTCCCAAATCTTCTTTGGAGTGTTCGTCATAAATGGTTGAATTAAAATTGAAACGTAACGTAATGACTCACTTAAATGATAAAGGACTGAGCCTAACTGTGCTTGGTTGACTTCATCTTTTGCTAACACCCAAGGCTGTGTTTCATCAATATATTTATTCGTTCTACTTACGAGTGTCCATATTGCAGATAGCGCAACAGAAAACTCCATCTCTTCCATTGCCTCTTCTACTTTCGTTACCGTCTCTTTAACGAGGCTTTGTAAACTAGCATCATAACTTGTTGCATCTTTTACATATGCCGGAATCTCACCATCAAAATATTTATTAATCATCGCAACTGTACGATTGAGAAGGTTTCCTAAGTCATTTGCTAAATCAAAGTTTACTCTTTCAACAAAGCTTTCTGGTGTGAAAACTCCATCAGAGCCGAATGGAACTTCACGTAACAAGTAATAACGAAGGGCATCTAACCCATAACGATCGATTAATGGGACTGGGTCGACAACATTCCCTTTTGATTTTGACATTTTCCCGTCCTTCATCAGTAGCCAGCCGTGACCAAACACCTTTTTCGGTAATGGGAGATCTAATGCCATCAACATAATTGGCCAATATATTGTATGGAAACGAACGATCTCTTTTCCTACGAGATGAACATCTGCTGGCCAATACTTCTCATATTTTAGTTGATCATTTGTCCCGTAACCTAATGCCGTTATATAGTTTGAAAGCGCATCAATCCATACGTAGACAACATGCTTTGGATCATTCGGTACTTTCACACCCCATTCAAACGAAGTACGAGAAACAGCTAAATCCTCTAAACCAGGCTTAATAAAGTTATTAATCATTTCGTTTTTTCTTGACTCTGGTTGAATAAATTCAGGGTTGTCTTCATAAAACTTTAAAAGTCGATCAGCGTATTTACTCATTTTAAAGAAATATGATTGCTCTCTTACTTTTTCAACAGGACGGCCACAGTCCGGGCAATTCCCTTCTTTTAATTGTCTTTCTGTATAAAACGATTCACACGGTGTACAATACATGCCTTCGTACTCATCTAAATAAATATCCCCTTGTTTATACAGTTGGTCAAAAATTTGTTGGACAATTTCCTTATGTCTTGGTTCTGTTGTACGAATAAAATCATCATAAGAAATGTCAAGCTTCGTCCATAAATCTTGGATCCCACTTACAATTTCATCTACAAACTGTTGAGGGCTCACTCCTTTTTCTTCAGCTTTACGTTCAATTTTTTGCCCATGCTCATCTGTCCCTGTTAAATACATGACATCATATCCCCGCAGGCGTTTATACCTTGCCATCGCATCACCAGCCACCGTAGTGTAGGCATGTCCAATATGAAGCTTATCACTTGGATAATAAATAGGTGTTGTAATATAAAAAGTTTTTTTCATCATATGTATTTCCTCCCTCTATAAATATTGATATACCAACGGTTTGAGCCGTTGGAGAAGTACCAAAAAAATATTTTTCGACACGACCTCTAACATTATTTTTATAATATGTGAAACTATGCCAATTGGTGGGTACGCT
>NZ_MLQQ01000008.1 GCF_001865995.1 Anaerobacillus arseniciselenatis
AAACTCCGCTCGACTTGCATGTATTAGGCACGCCGCCAGCGTTCGTCCTGAGCCAGGATCAAACTCTCCATAAAAGTGTTTGATAAAGCTCAAAATAAAACATTGACGAGATTTTTATATCTCTTTTAAAGTTTCAGACCTCACTATCAAGTGCTGTCTTCCACCTTTCTTAATCCGCTTGGCTGTGTGTTCAGTTTTCAAAGGACAATCAATGTTGTTGTTTTTTACAACAAGGATTTAATTATATCATAATAACAACCTTGTGTCAACAACTTTTTTTGAAATGTTTTTCATCCGCTTGTTTCAGCGACTTTATTAATATAACATTTCCATCTAACTAAGTCAACAACTTAATGATTTTTTTCAAAAAGCATTACTTTAAATTAAACAGTTGTTTTTTAGCGACAAAATTTATTATATCATGTCCAAAAATAAAATCAACCTCTTTTTTTAAAAAGCTATATTTCATTTTACACCGTAAGCAAATTCCTTAATTTTACACCACATCTATCAATATCATTTCACTATATATAAACGTTCAAACACACTTTCGTTATCCACTTGTTTCTTTACTATATCAACAAAACCTTTTTGCACTAAATAATCAACAAGTACTACTAAATCAGTCGCATACTCACTTACCTCGTTATGCTTACTTAATTTTTCTATAGACAACGCTTCACCAGCATCCTTCATTAATTCTAATAAATGACTGGCGCCGATTTTTGTCTTCGATGTTAACGCAAAGTTATTTGCAATCAAAAGTAATTCCAATCTTTTTTCTAACGATTCTTCACCGACAACAAGCTCATGATATAACTTATAAATTTCTGGTTCAGTTTGTTTTACTTGATCCCAAACCGTCACCTCTGGATAATACCCATGTTCAATTACTGACAACCTCGCTAAATGGTGGAGTGAATGTAAAATGGAATTAAAAGCATCTAAAAAATGACCTTGTACAAACAATTTATTCCCATCTACATAACGTCTAATCAACTTTGAAAACTCTATTGTCATTTTATATTTCCTATCTTCAATAGGAAACTCAGCGATACTTCTTTGCAAACGAGTGATATATTCGTTTTTCTCAAAAATAACCCGCCCATTTAATAACCAATCTACGAGGCGGCGGTTGTTTCCAGTGATAAGGGTCTTCTTTATTTCATCTTGGTTAATCTCATGCACCTCTACAGTTTCGTTACTTACATTAAAATGTCTAACCGTAAAAGGAGCTACCCCTTTTGAAATTATTAGTATGACCGAATCGAATTCGTTACACTTTTTTGTTACATCATCGACATCTTTACTCACCATTAAAATCCCATGAGTATTTTCACCATACTCTTTTCCTTCATTTATATAACTAAGTAAACGATCCAAATTATACCCCTCCCTTTCTCACTTAAACTAAATGTTCGACATTAAAATTGAAATTCCTTTTATATTATTAAAATAGTGTAAAACATAAAATAGTTGGTTATATTTTTAGAGACAAATCGATCTCTTTTCATTTACAGTTATTTAAACGTTTATGCTATACTTTATTAAACAAACTTTCTAATATAAGTACATTATCAAAAGTAGAATACAATTATCGGAGGTTTTTTCATTGTCATTCAAATATAGTAGTAAAATTAATAAACTTCGAACTATAGCGCTAGCACTCGTATTTATCGGTATTTTCATTATGTATGGCGGACTCTTCCTACAAGCGTCGCCACTTTTCATGACTTTACTAATGATCATCGGTTTTCTATGCATCATTTTAAGTACCGTCGTTTATTTCTGGGTAGGGATGATATCAACCAAAACGGTCCAAGTCGTTTGTCCAAGCTGCGGTAAAAAAACAAAAATGCTCGGCAGAGTAGATGCATGCATGTATTGTAACGAGCCGTTAACTCTTGATAAGCAGTTAGAAGGAAAAGAATTTGATTTGAAATATAATAGAGAGCTATAAACCCAGTCAAAGAGGCTGGGACAAAACTGTCTGACACCACGCGGAACTTACTAAATATAGACGTACAGATTTATCATATGTCTATATTCGGTGTCTAGCGGTGTCTGACACTTCGTTTTGTCTCAGCCTCTTTAATTTATAGAAAAAAAAGAAGCCGACATTTACACGTTCTAAAAGTCAGCTTAATGTTGTTCTTTTTTGGAACATTCTGGGCAAGTGCCGTAAATCTCCATACGATGGCTCTTCACTTTAAAGCCTGTTACATGCTCCGCCAGCGTTTCAACCTCATCAAGTCCCGGATAATGAAAGTCAACGATCTTTTCACAATTTTCACAAATAACGTGATAATGATCGGAGGTAACACTATCGAACCTACTTGAAGAATCGCCATATGTTAATTCTTTTACTAACCCAACATCTTTAAAGACACGTAAGTTATTGTATACAGTAGCAACACTCATATTAGGGAACTTACCTTCCAACGCTTTATAAATTTCATCAGCCGTCGGGTGCGAGAACGAACTAAATAAATATTCTAGTATAGCATGACGTTGAGGTGTCATACGAACCTTCGTGCTTTTTAAAGAGTCCAGTGCTTCTTGCAGACGATGCTGTCCCATTTTTCAACACCTCTTCTCAAATAAATATTCTTACTTTATAATATTTATAATTAGTATATTATATACTGACTAATACTGTCAACGTTTGTATCTTTTTCGACACAATTACAGTACTTAATATCTAATTCAATTTTCTCATTCTAATATCCTCTATTTACATCAACTTTGTTAATAAAATCTTTACCACCTTTTAAAAAGGTGTTTAAATTTTTCTCGAAAATAGCGAATGCTCGCGGTTGATAGTGAGGTGATATTCCCGACAAATGCGGTGTCACCGTTACATTATCCATGCCCCAAAACGGACTTTTTTCAGGTAAAGGCTCTTCGGTAAAGACATCCAACACTGCATGCGCAAGATTCCCACCGTCTAAGGCCGCAATTAAATCTGCTTCCACGATATTTTTTCCTCGACCGATGTTAATGAGCACAACCCCTTCTTTCATCTCATTAATTAATTTTTCATTAATCATACCATCAGTGTCAGGTGTACTCGGTAAAACCGAGACGATAAAGTCACTATTATGAAGTAACTCATTAATATTTTCGAGCGTAACAATTTGATCAAACTCATCTACACGTCTACCACTGCGATTAAACCCAATCGTATTCATATTAAAAAAACGACAATACTTTGCAATTTCGGAACCAATCGCTCCAGTACCTAAAATACCGACGGTTTTATCATTTAACTCCAGCATCGGAACACGACGATCCCAAATACGCTCTTGTTCGTTTTTCATTAATTGCTTCGCTTGTCGTGACACTTGCAGCATCATCGCCAGCGTATATTCAGCCATTGGAATTTTATGAATTCCCCTTGCATTCGTGACAAGAATCCCTTTTTCTTTGATTGCTTGTAAAGGCATTTGGTCCAAACCAGCAGAAATAACCATGACCCACTTTAAATTTTTACTCTTTATTATCATTTCATTAGTGACGTCTTCACCATATGTAATTAAAACATCAGCATCATATACATCCTCCGACGCCTCTTCCATATCTTTAAAAAAATAAAAATTTAAGTCTGGATAGTTTTTCGTTAATTTATTCTTAATCGATGTTTTCAACCTCGCTGACGATACGATTTTCATAAATCAAACCCTCCATTATACGAATAATTCATTTTCGTTTTATTTTAACATACAAAATGCTGTTGATGATTTATCGTCAACATTTAATATGGAAAAATGTCGGTCGACTTTCTTTCGCTTCGCTGTAAATCTCTATCGACCTTTAGAGGCTCACTCAAGAAAATCGACCGAGCATTCTTTTTTCATATAAAACACGCATGAAGAAGCAGCGCCACCATTTAGTATGTAAAAATCAACGTCCTCATGTCCAACTAACTAACCAACCAAAAAAAAGGCTGACTCATCAGTATCATTCAAACTTAATTTGAACAATACTCTGTTTGAGTCAGCAAAATGACAGAGGGTAAAAACTATGCCTAATTCTATATATATTCACCTGGATAAAAAGCGTATAGACAAACGTCTCGCACTTACCAAATTATATTCCTACCCCCCTTTATTTGTGTGCATTACATACTATATGTAGTTGCAAACGACTTAACGCACTACTTAGAGTTATAAATTCTCTTTTATATACTCAAGCGCTTCTGCTACGTGTTCTTTCACTCTTACTTTGCGCCATTCTTTCGCAAGTTTTCCTTCTTTATCAATGATAAAAGTCGAACGCTCAATCCCCATATATTCTTTCCCGAAATTTTTCTTTAACTTCCAAACTTCATAAGCTTCAGCCACTGAGTGGTCCTCATCGGAAAGAAGCAGAAATGGCAGACCGTGTTTTTCAATGAACTTGTCATGTCTAGCGAGCGGATCTGGACTCACTCCTAGTATAACGGCATTTACCTCTTCAAAATTTTTATGTAAATCTCTAAAGTCACAAGCTTGTGTTGTACACCCCGGCGTCATATCTTTCGGATAAAAATAAAGCACGACATTTTTCCCACGAAAATCAGAGAGCTTTACCTTTTCTCCATTACTTGCTTCACAAGTAAAGTCTGGTGCCATTTGACCAATCTCTATCGTCATGTTCAGTCCTCCTATTTTGAGTCACTACTATAAATGCTTCGTAGCAACTTATTCGTAATTTCACTTTACATTAATAAGGGTAACCAAACTTCACCAATCGTACAACTAATTTGCTTTCACCGTTTCTTTATAATGAATTACTGTCGAGACGACGAAAGCTGCCGGTAATAAATACCCAAAAAACGCTTCAAGCATCGCGATCCACCGACCGATCCCTAAAGGGGTAATATCACCGTAACCAACTGATAAAATAGTCACCGCACTAAAATACATTGAATCCTCTAAAAGGTGTAAAAACGAGCCACCAACACGCGCTTCCCCTTCCGTCAACACCGATACCCCCATTAACTCGAGGGCAATATACAAGCAACCGAACCCTACCGCAACGGTAATATAAACCATTAATAATATTATGAAATTACGAATACTAATTCGTTTCCCTTGGAAAATCGGCTTATTTTTTAAGAGTAACAACACACTCATCATTATTCCGATTACCGCGACCAACATCACTAGAAACAAAATGATTTTCCCCATAATAAAACCACCTCTCATTTACTATATGAGAAGGTGGTTTTGTTTAGGACAGGTAATAAAGAAAAGCGCCTTGGTCACGAGCGACAGGCACTGGAAGAACTTTGACAGAAGGCCGCTTTCTCTGGCTTCCGAATCGTGCTCCTGCGGTTACTCGTCGCAAAGCTACGAAGAAGTAACTCAAGGTAGTTGCCTGTCTGAAGTGTCCCGAGCTCGTAGGCGCTGGAGCTAGGCAATAGAAAAGCACAAGCGCCTTGATAAGCTTCGACTAGCGTCGGAGGGCCAGTAATGCTTTGTCTCCTCTTCGCTCCTACCACTAGTTACCAGCACCGCGGTATTTCTTAACCCCTGAATTCCACAAAAAGATAGCCAGCGATAAAAAGACAATTCCCATCACCGGTGTTAAAAAAGCGTAAAAATACCATTCTTCACGTTTTAAAAAATATGCCGCCGGATAAACACCCACAAAAGCAAACGGTAAAATCCACGTTAAAACGAAACGAATGACTCGATGATAAATATCAACCGGATAACGACCGTAATTACCGATGTTATACATCATCGGCATAATGTCCGTCCTACTATCAGACCAAAACCCGATACTAGCAAGCGAAATAAAAATGCCAGCATAAATAAATGCACCACCTAGCACCATCGCCACAAAAATAAAGGTGTCATACCACGCAAATGTTAACCCAAGCGTAGAGCCCGCATAATACATAATCACAATTCCTGTAATCACACCGAACAGCGATTCTAGTTCCATTCTTTCCATAATAATTTGAAAAAGGCTATGAATCGGTCGCGTCAGTACCCGATCCATTTCTCCTTTAACAATGTAACGGTCATTAAAATCCCAAATATTAAAGAACGACGAAAATATCGCATAAGGCACTAAAAAGAAACCATATATAAAAATAATTTCTTCACGATTCCAACCACTTAAAAGCGACGTATGTCCGAAAACGACTAAAATAAAAATGAGGTTGACCGCTTGAAATAATAAATCCGAAAAAATTTCAACGATCGTGTCAACACGATACGTTAGCCTCGTTTTTAAATATTGCGAGGCATATTGAAAGAAAATTGATACGTAAAACATCTCCCTTTAGCCCCCTTGCACAATTAACTGTTTTTTAGCTAAAAGCCATAATACTTGAATTGGGATAATTAAAACGAGCGCCCAAAATGCTTGTAAGGCAATCGCGGTATAAATCTCACTTCCGACGAAACCTTCGGTAAAAATCATACTCGGAATGTAGCTAATCGCCTGAAAGGGCAAGTACGTCATTACCGACTGTGCCCATAACGGATAAAAGGAAATCGGCAATAATAATCCTGAAAAAAGATCAATAACGACTCGTTTTGCACGAATCAATCCTGAATTATTAAATAAAAAGAACGTCATAATTCCCGTAAGTAAATTGATTTGTGTATTAACGATAAAACTAAACATGAGCGATACAAAAAATAAACCCCAAGTCGTCACATTCGCCGAAAAACTAATCGGGAACAACAGCGCAACAATCAACATCCCCGGCACTGAAAAGAATAACAAACGAAACAACCCTTCCCCTAAACCTTGCATCGTTTTCATCCCTAAATAGTTGTAAGGGCGTATCATTTCTATCGCAACTTTCCCGTCTTTAATTTCATTAGCGATTTCTCGATCAATATTATTAAAATAAAAAGCTCTCGCCATCCAAGCAACAGCAACATACGTCGTCATTTGCAGCACAGAAAGCCCTTGGATCTCTTCTTGCCCTCCATAAATCGCCGTCCATAAAAAATAGTAAGCTCCGATATTAATACTATAAATAAGAATCCCACTGTAATAATTGGTACGATAAGCGAGCATCATTAAAAACCGCACGCGAATCATTTCAATATACTTACTCATGAAGTCGCCATTCCTTCTTCATAAATCTTTCGAATAATTTCTTCAGTGGAGATTTCATTGATACGGACATTTTTAATCGGATTTCTTTGAACCACTTCACTAATTAATCGGGAAACCGCACGCTCATCGCCATCAACTGTCGCTATCCACGTTTGTCCATCTTTCTTCTCCCAACTGACCTCACGTCGATGCGGCAACTGAACTTCAGTCACATTAGCTAAAAACTGAAACTCTACTTGTTTTCCTTCGACAGAATTTTCTTGTAAACTAGCTAATTTCCCGTCGTAAACAATTTTCCCTTCATCTAAAAGAACCACTCGTTCACATAGTGCCTCAATATCCGTTAAGTCATGAGTCGTTAACAAAACCGTCGTTTTATACTGCTCATTTAATTCTTTTAAAAACTTGCGAATTTTTAATTTCACTAGAACATCTAGTCCAATCGTCGGTTCATCTAAAAATAAAAGCGGAGGATTATGAATGAGCGCAGCCGCTAATTCACAACGCATCCTTTGCCCTAACGATAGTTTACGAACAGGCTTGTCCAAAAGCGGACCTATCTCCAACGTCTCTATAACATATCCCATGTGATCGTTATAGTCCGCATCAGAAACGCGGTACACTTTCTTGAGCAATCGAAATGATTCTTGAACAGCGATATCCCACCAAAGTTGCGAACGTTGCCCAAATACAACACCAATCGTTTGAACAAATTGTTCACGCTGCTTATGCGGGTCCATTCCGTTAACTCGTACTGTTCCAGATGTCGGAGTCAATATACCTGTGAGCATTTTAATGGTTGTTGATTTTCCAGCCCCATTTTCACCGATGTAACCAACCATTTCTCCTTGTTTTACACTCAACGAAATATCATCGACCGCAGATAAAACTTTATAATTTCTTGTGAATAAATCTCTAAAAGCCCCGCTTAAGCCGGACCTACTAGAATACGATATAAAATCTTTTCGTAAATTACTTACTTCAATTACATTCATCATCATCTTCCCCCTGAATTTTAGAGAGCAATGGCAGTTGCCACTACTATGCAATAGAGCATTATGCCTTCAGCTAATTAAGTTTACCTCGTCAACCGCAAACCTTCAAGTAATCAGGGTAACTATCTAATATATGGGAAAAGCTAAGTGTATTCGCTCACTGTTATGTCTAAAATAAATCTATGAATGGTCCACCCTTAAAAAACTTACAATTTTAATCACGAAAGAGATATTTCAACCTTTGTGAGGTGTTTCCAATTAAGAAAGTAATTATTTTTATTATTTTAATTTTAGGGTTTTCGTCGATTTTTTTCATTGTTCGTGACACGGTTAATCTTTCTTTTGAAAATCAAGCAGACAACATTCAACCACAAGTAATCTCAAATGAAGAAGTTAGCGAAGAAAAAATTAATGAAGATACCTACCCAAAAGAAACTACAATAAAAAAAACAAAAGTTAATAAAGAAAAAATCACTACCAATCAAAACATAAACCCATTCGCGATTAGAAAAACACCTAAGCCGCTAACTTTAATGCTATTCGGGGTCGATCGCACGAATGATGAAAAATACGGTCGCTCCGATTCAATTATGTTAGCGTTCGTTCAACCGAGCACAAAAGAGTTGATGCTTATTTCTATTCCGCGTGACACTTATATTGAAATACCGAACTACGGAAACAACAAGTTAAATACCGCTTTTCAACTTGGAGGTCCTGAGCTAACAAAAGAAACGGTCGAAAACTGGCTAAATATTGAGATAAACGATACCGTTTCGATCGACTACGCTAATTTCGAAAATATGATTGATTTAATCGGAGGTATTGAAATTGACGTCGACCGTCGTATGGTTCACAATGAATTCACTTTAGAAAAAGGGGTACAAATGTTATCAGGAGAAGAGGCCCTTCATTTCGTACGCTTTAGAAAAAGCATAGATGGAAATCACGATAGCGATTACAAAAGAACCGAGCGTCAACGCCAAGTTCTTAGTAAACTTACTGATGAATTATTAAAAACACGATCTTTCAGAGAATCCTTTACTTTATTACGATCGCTTATCAACACAATAGACACTACGATATCTATTCAAAAAATAATTATATACGGTCACCACTATTCAGACTTTACATCCGAGAGCATTACCGCTCTCTCGTTCGAAGGTTACGGAGACCTACGCGACGGAATATGGTACGAAATCATTCCTGACAGCGAACTCAAGGAGAAGAAACAGTTGATCTATGAGTTTATGAACCGAAGCGAAATCCAGATCCGGTGAGGGTTTGAGTTTTGAGTGTTGAATTTTGAGTTTTGAGTTGTTTTTGGGAATCGCTTCGTAGTTAATTTACAATTTACAATGTAAAATTTACAATTGTTGTAGGCTTCGCTTTGGAGCACAATGTGCAATTTATAATTTACAATGTACAATACAATTTAAAATTGTTGTAGGCTTCACTTCGGAGAGAAAGTTTTAAAGGAACTAAGCCTACCTCTAATTACATAAAAATAAATTACTGCAAATCTGCACTAGCAACCAATTTTAAATTTTTAATTTTGAATTGTACATTAAAAAGGGGGATATTATGGAATTTCAAAAGTCAGAAGATCTTTATTTAGAGGCGAAAAAGCATATCGTCGGTGGTGTGAACAGTCCGTCAAGATCGTATAAAGGGGTCGGTGGTGGCACTCCTGTTTTTATGGAAAAAGCGAAAGGGGCTCATTTCTGGGACGTTGATGGTAATAAATATATTGATTACTTAGCGGCATACGGCCCAATCATTACCGGGCATGCCCACCCGCATATTACGGATGCCATTACGAAAGCTGCAGAAAATGGAGTTTTATATGGAACGCCAACAAATTTAGAAATCAAATTTGCAAAAATGTTAAAAGAGGCTATTCCTTCCATGGAAAAAGTACGTTTTGTTAATTCCGGAACTGAAGCAGTAATGACAACAATTCGTGTCGCAAGAGCCTATACAGGTCGTGATAAAATTATAAAATTCGCTGGTTGTTACCACGGTCATTCTGATTTGGTTTTAGTCGCTGCCGGAAGCGGTCCTTCAACTCTCGGAACACCAGATTCTGCTGGGGTACCGCAAAGTATTGCCAAAGAAGTGATTACAGTTCCATTTAATGATATCGATGCCTATGCCAAAGCTTTAGAAAAATGGGGCGATGAAATTGCTGCCGTTCTCGTTGAACCGATTGTCGGGAACTTCGGCATTGTCGAACCAATGCCTGGATTTTTAGAGAAAGTAAATGATCTCACTCATCAAGCTGGGGCTCTCGTCATTTACGATGAAGTCATTACAGCTTTCCGCTTTATGTACGGCGGAGCTCAAAATCTTTTAAACGTTGAACCTGATATCACAGCGTTAGGAAAGATTATCGGAGGTGGCTTACCGATCGGCGCATACGGGGGCAAACAAGAAATTATGGAACAAGTTGCACCACTAGGGCCCGCTTATCAAGCTGGTACGATGGCCGGAAACCCCGCTTCCATTAGTGCAGGGATTGCTTGTCTTGAAGTATTACAAAAACAAGGCGTTTACAACAAACTAGACGAGCTAGGGGAAAAACTTGAAGATGGCATAGTACAGTTAGCCGAGACTTACAGTATCCCGATGACAATTAATCGTCTAAAAGGAGCCTTAACCGTTTATTTTGGTACCGAAAAAATTACTAACTATGAACTAGCCGAAAAAAGTGACGGAGAAACTTTCGCTAAATTTTTTAAACTTATGTTAAATGAAGGAATTAATTTAGCACCATCCAAATATGAGGCATGGTTTCTAACAACCGAACATACAGAAGAAGATATTACCTATACATTAAAAGCGGTTGAAAATGCATTTAAAAGCTTAAAAAGTGAATAATTATACATCCGCACCACTTCCTGAAGGATGAGTATCCTTCAGGATTTTCCATTAGCACCTCTTGAAAACGTTTACAATATGGGATATTTTCTTACATATATACATTTCATCCCACACTCTCCTTTGAATAGCTTATCCAACAACATGAATAAAGATAATTGATTTCAGAGCAACTGCATGCTATACTAATTCTACAATTCTGACAATTTCTAATCTAATTTATAGCTTGAAACCGATGAAACTCATATCAAAAATGTATTGTTTAATGTCTATCCTTCATTTTTCAAGTTTGAACTATTAAAAATATGGGTATTAGTTAAAAGCCGACAGCTGTGATTTATTAGAAAATGTCAAATTTAACCTAATAGTGGTAGCAAGCTCTTATTTCACAAAATATGACCTTGGCTTCTTAACGTATTTAACTAAGCTAGCCTATTATCTTTATTTTTACTTAGGAGGTGAAGGTCAGTAAACTGACCAAAGTATGATGAAAAGAAAATGGAGTCCTGAAAATTTTACTGGTTTTAAAAATGAGGAGCATGACAGCTGTGGGGTTGTTTCAGTTATTGAAAAGAAACGAATTCCAACGAAGAAAAATATTGATGACTGTATCAATGCATTAGTGAAAATGAACCATCGTGCCGGGTTTATTAACGAAGAAGGTGATGGTGTTGGCATCCACATCGACATTCCCCGTACTCTTTGGAAAGAGAAATTAAAAGCGAAAAGTAGTAACGTTGATGTTGTTGATGATCCAAACTTCGTTGTTGGTCATTTCTTTATCAATAACCAGACGAACGTCGAAAAAGCGAAAGAATCTATTCAATCTTTAATAACAGGCTCAAGTTTTGAGGTGATCTTTGAAACGGATCAAGTGACTAACTCTGAAGCTTTAGGTCCAATGGGGCGTAAAGAAGAACCTTGTTTTTGGCAAGTTGCTTTACTTCCTAAAGAAACATTCGAAAATTTATCTACTAAACTATTTGAATTAACGATCGAAATCGAAAAAGACCTTAACGTCCACGTTGCATCACTCAGCCAATATCATGCAGTATATAAAGTGATGGGAGCAGGTGACATTTTACCGAAGTTTTACGAAGATTTAGCGAGTCCACTAGTTGCCTCAGCGATGACTCTAGGGCATAACCGCTATTCAACGAATACTTTGTCCAACTTCTTCCGAGTCCAACCATTTAGTGTGCTTGGGCATAACGGTGAAATTAATACGATTGCCAAACTTCGCGACGAGGCAGCAATGCTCGGCGTCCCACTCGTTGATGGTGCGAGTGATTCTCAAGATTTAAATAGAGTACTAGACACATTTATTAATAAGCACGACTACTCACTTTTTGAAGCGTTAGAAGTGATGTTTCCACCGATTGTGAATGAAATTAAAGCATTACCTAAGCATTTACAAGACTTATATACGTATACCCGTGAAGCATGGGGTCATTTTGCGCAAGGCCCTGCAGGTATTATCTCTAGGTATGGAGATGAAGCAGCATTTTGCCTTGATTCATTAGGGTTACGTCCACTTTGGATGTTGGAGAACGAAAGCTCTTTTTATTTCGCATCAGAACAAGGAATCATTTCATCGAATGATTTTGTGTCTGAACCTAAACCTCTTGCCCCTGGTGAAAAAGTTGGTTTGAAATACGAAGGCGCTGATATTAAAGTATACTTCCATGGTGAAATGCAAGAAGAAGTTTTTGTGCGCATATATAAACGTTTAAATGTTTCTGGTAGCCGAAATCGACTATCAACAAAGCTAGACGTTGAAAATACAATTCAAAAAATAAAACGAAAACCTACAAATAATGATTATTCGGCCTTCGGTTGGGAAAGAGAGCACATTCAACTCGTTGAACAAATGGCTGAAAAAGGGGTCGAACCGATTCGTTCATTAGGGCATGATGCTCCACTTGCAGCACTGGATAAAGGTCGTAAAAACATCCCTGACTTCATTAAAGAAAGTGTTGCTGTTGTCACAAACCCAGCGATTGACCGTGATCGTGAGATGGAGCACTTTTCAACGCGCGTTATTGTCGGCAAACGTCCTTCGCTTTTTGAAAATAGAGAGTTCACTGTTGTTGAATTAGCATCACCAATTTTAGTCGAAGGAACTGCTGGCGAACGATTGGCTAGAGAGAACGATCATCCGTCTTACGAACAAGTTTTAACGAATTTTACGACTAATGATCAAATCTATTATTTATCTTGTACTTTTTCTACAGACGAAACGGTTGATGGCGCATTAAATAGATTAGTAGCTGAAGCGGCTAATGCTATTAAAAACGGTGCTTCCCTCCTCGTTTTAGATGATGAAAAAGCACATCAAGGTGATCAGTTGTGGTTAGACCCTTATTTAGCAGTTTCTGCGATTGACCAAGGCTTAACGATCAAGGAATTAAGACGCGGTTGTTCTATTGCGGTTCGTTCAGCTAGTATTCGTTCTCTTCACGATATTGCTGTTATTTTCGGCTTAGGAGCGGATGTCGTTAATCCGTATTTAATGTTCGCAACCGCTGTTGAACAAAGTGACGAACCTGCCTTAAAACTCTTCTCTGCTTTAAATAAGGGGTTAGAGAAAGTCATTTCAACGATTGGTATTCATGAATTACGTGGCTACGGACGCTTATTTTCTGCAATTGGACTTAATAAAGAAGTATCCGACGTACTAAACATCGTTAACTTTTTAGGCTCAGAAGATGTAAAACATGGTTTCACGACGATGAAAGAAGATAGTTTGGCTCGCTTTGCTGACTTTAACAACGAAAAAGCGAAACCCGGAAAGCTATTTCATTTTTTCCCACGAATTTGGAAGTCAATTGGTGATTTAGCATCTGGTGCTGCGACTTATGAAGATTATAAAAATAAGTTAGAAGAACAAGAACTAAACTCTCCGATATCGATTAGGCATTTGACGGACCTTAAGAAATTAGATAAAGGCTTGAAACCTGAAGATGTTGATGCAAGTGTAGGGAATCATAGCCTTCCATTTATGATTAGTTCGATGTCATTCGGTTCACAAAACGAAATTGCCTTTCGTGCCTATGCAGAAGCGGCTGATCGTTTAAATATGATCTCGTTTAACGGTGAAGGCGGAGAAATTAAAGATATGCTCGGTAAGTACCCAAATACGAGAGGACAGCAAATTGCCTCTGGACGTTTCGGGGTTAACGTAGAGCTTTTAAACTCAACGAATTTAATCGAAATTAAAATTGGTCAAGGGGCTAAGCCAGGTGAAGGTGGTCATCTCCCAGGATCGAAAGTAACCGCTAAAGTGGCAGCCGCTCGTAATGCGACGACAGGCTCAGATTTAATTTCACCTTCCAACAACCATGACATTTATTCGATTGAAGATTTAGCACAGATTGTTACGGAAATCAAAACAGCAAATGACCAAGCAAAAGTGTGTGTCAAAGTACCTATCGTTCCTAACATCGGTACGATCGCTGTCGGTGTTGCCAAAGCTGGCGCTGATTACATCACTTTAAGTGGCTTTGACGGTGGTACGGGAGCTGCTCGAGTTCATGCACTACAACATGTCGGGCTACCAATTGAAATTGGAGTAAAAGCAGCACATAATGCGCTCATTGAAGCAGGTCTTAGAAATTCTGTAGAGCTTTGGGCTGACGGAGGTTTACGTAGCTCACTTGATGTTATGAAAGTGATCCTATTAGGTGCTAACAGGGTTGGCTTTGGAACACTAGCGATGATTGCTGTCGGCTGTACAACGTGTCGTGGTTGTCACCTTGATACGTGTCATGTCGGTATTGCTACGCAAATTGAAAGTGAAGCACAAGCAAAAGAGCATGGTTTACGTCGTTTCGTTCCGAGACAATTTGATCACGCAGTTAGTGGCTTAACAAACCTCTTTACTGCTTTTGGAAAAGAATTACAATCTCTTACTGCTGCACTTGGTGCTAAACGGACTCAAGATCTTGTCGGTCGCTCAGACTTACTTGAACAAGTACGTGGTAAAGAGTTAATGGATTTATCTAGTATGCTTGAGACGATTTCGATTACGGAAATTTCAAGCTTTGATACTCCAGTTTTAGCCGATGAGAAAAAATTAGCGATTGCCGTTGGAGCAGAGTATTTAGATGGGAATGTTCAAGAACTGTCACAATCCCGTGTTTTTACAGGGGTAACTGCCGAGCAACGTGTATTAGGAAGCCGTGTTTCTTGTCATCGTGTTCGTGGTAAGCTAGATGGTTCCTATCGAAAACTTCCAGAAGTATCTTTACACTTTAAAGACGGATCTATCCCTGGTAACGGTCTAGGAGCTTATAATAGTAGTGGTGTTGCGATTAACGTTGAAGGTGGAGCGCAAGACGGTGTTGGTAAAACCGCCTTCGGTGGATCTTTTGCGATTTTAAAATCTGAAGGACGTAACGGCAGATATTATAACGGGTCTGTTGGTAAAGGAGCCGGTTACGGTGCCCAAAGCGGCCTTTTCATCATCCAAGGAAATGCCGATGCTCGAGCTGGAATTCGCCTTTCAGGTGCTGACATGATCATCGGTGGCCGTGTCACTAAACCACTGCGTACAGATAGTTACGCTAATATCGGTACACATGCCAATATTAAAGGATTTGCCTTTGAATATATGACAAATGGTCGCGGTCTCGTATTAGGTGACCCAGGGCCTTGGATTTGTGCAGGGATGACAGGTGGAGTTGTTTACCTTCGTCACCAGCCTGAAGTAGGCTTAACGAAAGAAGCATTACAAAAGCGTATTGCAAAAGGAGCTAATGTATCGATCGAACCTTTAACAAACAAAGGCATCGACGACTTAAACGAATTATTAGCAAAATATAAAGAAGTGCTGAGAACGCATGGACAATTACAAGAAGCTGAAGTAATTGACATGCTACTTGCAGAACCAGAAGTACACTTTCTACAAGTGATTCCTACGAAACAACAAGCAGATCCATCAGTTTCAACGGAATAATATTAATTTAGGCAAGAGAGGGACTATTCCTTAAGTGTCTGACACCATGTAGAACTTACTAAATATAGACGAATAAATTTATTATCCGTCTATATTTGGTGTCTAACGGTGTCTGACACTTTCTTTTTGGACAACACCTTTTTTATTTTTGTACATAGCACCCCTACTGCGTGTCCACTTTCTACAACATATACAAAACTCATGACAAAAACATCCTCAACACCTAATATGTAAAAGTTAAGTGATTTCCTTCTCTTCGCTTTAAGCTACTGACCTCAATAAATGTAAACGAATTCATTTAAATTACGTAATTTTTCCATCTTGATTGTTTGTTGAAATACGTGTATATTACGTTTCAATGGATATAATTTTTTAGAATTTCATCACGAAAGGAATTAATGAAGATATGAAGCTCGGAGCCCGGATTTTTAAAACCGGCTTAGCCATTACACTCTCTCTTTACGTTGCTATGTTACTTAATTTGTATCCACCAATGTTTGCAGCACTAGCCGCAACTTTTGCGATACAACCGTCGATCCATAAAAGCGTACAAACGATTTTTGAACAAATTCAAGCGAATGTCATTAGTGCCATTTTAGCAGTAATATTTGTACTTTCATTTGGACACCATCCTTTTGTCGTTGGGGTAGTCGTTATACTCGTTATCGCGATTAATCTTCAGCTAAAAATGGAATCGATCATACCGCTTGCAGTCGTTACCGTCATTATCATTATGGAAAGCCCGACAGATGATTTTATTACGTTTGCTACGACTCGCTTTATACTAATTATGATCGGTGTTTTCTCTGCATTTGTCGTCAATTTATTGTTTATTCCACCAAAGCACGAAACACAGCTTTATCATAAAATTTCTGATAGCACCGAAAACATTATTAAATGGATTAGACTTTTAACGAGACACGATGCACAGCAGAAAATGTTAAAAAAAGATTTATCAAGACTTAAGGACGCGATGGTGAAAATAAATAGCCTATTCCTTCTTTACAAAGAAGAACGAAATTATTTTAAAAAGCGCCAATATGCAAAAGCGAGGAAAGTGGTTTTGTTCCGGCAAATGCTCAACACGTCAAACAAAGCGTTAGTTATTTTAAAGGCATTAAATCGACGTGAAAATGAGCTTCACCATATGCCAGAAGAACTGCAAACGTTAATTAGAGATCGGCTTGATTGTTTAACTAATTACCATGAACGTATTTTACTGAAGTATGCGGGAAAAGTGAAAACGGAAGCTACTGAGGAAAACATGCAGGAAGTTTGTGTTGGCAAACAAGAATTAACCGATTTATTTATGGAGTTTTATAAAAAGAAAGATATCGATTCCGAAGAATGGCTTCACCTCTTTCCAGTCATTGCGCAAATTGTTGAGTACGGTGACCAACTCGAGTATTTAGATAAATTATTAAATGGCTTCTTTACGTATCATAAAAAAGAGAATGCTGTTGATATAAAAGAACGAGAAGATTAATCCTCAAAAAAGTTTAATGACAAAAAGTCACGTTGACACCTTCATCGTGACTTTTTTGCTTGCTTTCCCTTCTCAAACGTACGTTGAGCAGTTCATCGTGACGTTTCTTCTTTTAAACCCTTATATACGAGCCAGCCCCTCTATTATTTTCTTTTCCAAACAATATATTGGTGATATAATATTATCTTACATAAAAATAAGAAAGAGTGGATGGAATGACTTTCTCAAATAAAACGTATATTATGTTTGGTAGCTTAGCAATATTCATCGTAATCTCTGTTTTATCGTTACAGAATAGGCTGACTACTATAGATCAAGCAATTATTTCTTCACTAACTGGTGATGTATCACCTTTTGTAGCTAGCTTAATGGAGGCCGTCACGAAATTAGGTTCTGGAGAAATAATCTTAATCTTTACATTTATTATTGCTGCTATTTTGTTTTTCAAAAAACTGTATACTCAAATCGTTTTTTTATTTACCCTTACATTTGGTGGCATAGCCTTAAACTTCTTCCTTAAAATATTATTTCAACGGGAAAGACCTGGGGAAATGAGTGTAATCGAAGTTTTCGGCTACTCTTTAGAAATCGCTTCATACAGCTTTCCAAGTGGGCACACGATGAGAAGTGTACTTCTGTTTACTTTTCTCATATACATGAGCTATTACTTTATTAAAAATAACACAACGAAAATTGGAGCAATCGTTATCTTTTCTTTAATGATTATTATCATTTCGCTAAGTCGTATTATCGTTGGGGCTCACTTCCCTTCCGATATTATTGCTGCAGTAACGATTTCGATTACTTGGTTTTACCTCTGTCTCATATTAATACAACGACTACCAATAGAAAATTTTATCAACAAAATCAAAAAAGTAACGTGAAGTTTTTCTCACGTTACTTTTTTGATTTTCAGCATAGCACAGTTATTGACGCCATGATCCTCAGTGTTTTTGAACTTCAAACAGTTTGCGGTATGCACCATTTTTTTGAATGAGCTCATCGTGAGTACCTATTTCGGCGATTTGTCCGTTTTCTAAGACGACGATTCTATCAGCGTGAGTAACTGTAGAAAGACGATGAGCCACAATAAGTGTAGTACGGTTTTCCGCTAAATGCTCAAGAGCAACTTGAATCCAATGTTCACTTTCTGTGTCTAAAGATGACGTTGCCTCATCAAAAATTAATATTTTCGGACTTTTCAAGAAGACTCTCGCAATACCAATCCTTTGCTTTTGCCCTCCTGATAGCTTCACACCACGTTCACCAATTTCAGTGTTATATCCTTCTGGCAATTCCATAATAAATTCATGAGCATCAGCTGCTTTTGCCGCAGCAATTACTTCTGCATCTGTCGCTTCCGGGTTCCCCATTAAAATATTAAATTTTACAGAGTCGCTAAAAATAATATTATCTTGAAGGACCATCCCAATTTGATCTCGCAAAGAACGAACTCTAAAATTTCTAATATCCTGGCCATCAAGAAGAATTTCGCCTTCAGTTACATCGTAAAATCGTGGCACTAGGCTGACTAATGTACTTTTACCTCCGCCACTCATTCCCACAAAAGCTATGGTTTCTCCACTTTGAATATTTAAATTAATATTTTTCAACACAGGTTCATTTTCGTCTTCATAAGCAAATGTGACATTATTAAAGTGAATATCACCTTTCGTCTCTTTAACCTCTTTCGCATTTTCACGATCAACAATATCATATTCTTCATCAATAAATTCAAACACACGGTCCATCGACGCAACCGCCTGTGTCAGCGTCGTTGATGAGTTTACGAGCCTTCTAAGCGGATTGTATAGTCGGTCAATATAAGCAACAAAGGCAACCATCGCACCAATAGTTAACTCATCATTAATGACAAAATAGCCTGCAAAACCGATAACGAGGAGTGGTGCAATGTCTGTGATCGTGTTCACTACAGCATACGTTTTTGCGTTCCATTTCGTATGATCAATTGCTTTTCCTAAAAAGTTTGAGTTTCGTTTATCAAATTGATTTTGCTCATAATCCTCTAAAGCGAAACTTCGGATCACGGTCATTCCTTGCAAACGCTCATGAAGGTGACTTTGCACATCAGCTAACGATTGTGACCTCACTCTCGTTAAGAAACGCAAGCGACTATAAAAATACTTAATTGAAAATATATATAATGGCAATAAAGCAATCGCAACGAACGTCAACTTAACGTTCATCGTAAACATGATAATAATCGCTAAGACGATCGTAAAAAGATCTAGCCAAACGTTCATTAACCCCGTAATAATAAAGCTTTTCGTTTGTTCAACATCATGAATCACGCGTGATATAATTTCACCTGATTTTCGATTTGAGTAAAAACGGAGACTTAATTTTTGTATATGTGTAAAAAGTTGATCACGTATGTCATATAAAATTTTACTAGCCGTCCATTGCGCAAAGTATTGGCGATAATATTCAACCGGTGGTCTTAAGACAATAAAAATTAAAAAAACTATTCCCATTAACCAAACTAACTGAGCAATTTTTTCATCTCTCGTTAATTCGTTTGCATCAATAATATTATCGATCACATGCTTCATGATCAATGGCATTGCTAAAGGGATACCGAACTTTAACATCCCGATAAAAACCGTTCCGATAATTTGCTTAGAATAAGGTTTTACAAATTGCAAGTAACGCTTAATACTACCCAGAAACAGCCACCCCTTCTTAGAGTTTTGAGTTAGTGTTGAGTTTTGAGTGAAGAGTGTTGAGTTATTGAAAGCGTCGCTTCGAAGTAATACACTAACTAAATTGTTTTATTTTAAAAGATATTGTTGTTTGCTTCGAAGCTTTACCCGCACAACTCAAAACTCAAAACTCATAATTCAACACTCAAAACTCTACACTAAAGCATTAAACCCCGACTCAAATAAAATGTCGAGGTCTAACTTTTTATTTTCATTTTCCACGCCTAGCTCCTCATACAAATCGGAAGCTACACATTTCTTTCTAATCACGATGTTGGAGAAATCTTTCGTACCACATTTCAACGAATTGCGGATCAAAAGGACCTTTCCGCTGTGTAATCCAACTAATTAACTCAGTCATACTCGCTTGAAGAATATCGTCAATCGCTTTCGGATAGTTCATCATTTTGCGATGCTGTTCATACTCATCTTCATCTAATATTACATAGGTCATGTCCGGAAACACTTTAATATCTAGGTCATAATCGATATACTTTAAGGCTTCTTCATCCCATGTAAAAGGTGTTCCTAAATTACAATAATAATAAATTCCATCGGAACGGATCATACCGATTGTATTAAACCATTTCTCAGAATCAAAATAACAAATTGCTGGCTCTCGTGTCCGCCAATGTCTTCCATCTGCTTCCTTGACTAAAATACGATCATTTCCACCTATTACAACATTTGACGTTCCTTTTAATACAATGGTTTCTTCCCAAATTCGATGTAGTGTTCCGTTATGTTTATAGCTGTGAACTTGTATGCTGCTTCCTGCCTTTGGGAAACTCATGCCAGGCTCCTTTCTGTATTATTCCGGGCGTCGGTGAGTCACCATTTTATCCTGTTTATCAAGGTATAGCTCAATCTCTGGTTCAATTGATAAATAATGTCTTATTAAAAAATAGCTAATTTTCCGATAAGGGTTTCCTGGGATAATTGGTTCTTCACCGTTCTCCTGTATATACTGGTCTACTGCTTTTTGAACATGATCAATCTGCTCAGGAAGTTCAGCCGTTTCAAATATTTCAAACGTTTCTTTTGACATGTAAAAAGAACGATTCGGAATTCCTTTTAACGTCTCCCTCTATAAATATTGATATACCAACGGTTTGAGCCGTTGGAGAAGTACCAAAAAAATATTTTTCGACACGACCTCTAACATTATTTTTATAATATGTGAAACTATGCCAATTGGTGGGTACGCT
>NZ_MLQQ01000009.1 GCF_001865995.1 Anaerobacillus arseniciselenatis
CCGAAATTAACCAAATAACGAACCTGGTGTCCTCTTACTTTGATAAAACACCGGTTTGGTCACAAATAACGGCTCTCTTGTCCGATAGAATTAAAAAACGGTCCGTATTAGTAGGTTTCCTCAACAAAACTGCTTCTTCACTTTAAGTGAAATTATTCACAAACTAATACTGATCCTACCAAAATAATAACATTTATATCCATTTTTAGGTATAACAATTTCCTAAGCTGAGAAGGAATATTACTTTCGAGTAGGTGAGATTATTATTAAAGTAGCCAATGGAAATTCCATTGCCTTTAAATATAATCAACTATTGAGGAAAAAACGATATAATTTCTAACGGATTTACTTCTGAGGTGCAAAGCGGAAAAAACACAGACAAATTCACATGCTAATTAACACCACTTTCACAATCCCAAATCACAGTATTATTCGCATTGTGTAAAAAGGCACGAAGAACTTTAGCTTCTTGCCTTTCTTATTATATTTGCTTGTATTGCTAACACGCTCGATTGTTGAATACTAAATTCCTTTATATGGCTAATTGCTTGAATGCTTATTCTGGAATACTTCTTATGAGTATCGTTACTCTTTAAATAAAATTTATGTTATAAAAAGATGTCTACATTAAAAAAATTATGATTGTTCAGCTTGGGTTTCAAATTTTTTCCGACGTACCCTATAAACAATCAGCAGAAACAAAGGGAGTAGTAAGCCAAAAGTCAAAGTGTATGGTGGGATCACTTTATTAAAGAAATTATTAAAAGAAATGACATTTTCAGTGATAAATTGTGTTACCAATAATAATAGTAGTCCTAATGGGAAAAGAAATGGGCGAGATTGACGTAAGTTAAAAACCTGAGTAATCCCTAAATTTGCCGCATACAGCAAAATAATGATTTTGAAGAATATTGTAATTAACCAAATAAATGCTAAAACTGCTTCGACACGGTCGATAATGTCAGCGATACTTATTTTTTGAGCAAGAAAATAAGTAGGGTATTGTTTAAATTCACTTAATACCACCCCAACTACTAAAATAGAAAACAAAGTGCTTAAGATTAAGAAAAATCCTGCAATTGAAGTCCCTAATAAAAATGGTTTATGAATCTTATTTGGTTGTTTAAAAAATGGAAAAAACATTAAAAAAACAACCATTTGTAAGTAAGGAATTCCAATATGGGCGATGGTCCCTCTCAGCGAAGGACCCCAGCCTTTTTCAAGTACAGGCTTAAGGTTTTCAAAATTTATTTCTTTGGTAAGAAAAACAAATAGGAATAAAAGCATTAACATTAGAATCGGAAAGATAATTTCTCCTGACCGTGCTATTGTTTCAACTCCGAAAAACGTTCCGTATAGGATAACCATCATATAAAGCAAATGGATCGCTATTGTCGGTGTTTCTGGAATTAAATGAGTGGATAAAAAATCGCCCAACTGTCTTAACATAAGTGATGCAATAATAAAGAAGTAAACAACGAGTAAAATAGAAATAACTTTGCCAATAGCTTTACCAAGTAGGAGCTCCATATATTCGGTGATTGTTTTATCAGGGAATTTTGTTCCGAGGCTACTGTATATAAGTACTAAAGTAACTCCAAATAACAACGCCAAAATACTAGAGATCCAGGCATCTTGCTTTGCATGGTATACGATGAGTGCTGGTGCATTTATGATCGTATTTCCAATAGTAAATATAAAAACTAAAACAAAAAATTGATAACTATCGATTTTACGGTTGTCAATCATTACACTCGCCCTTTTTTAAGAAAATAATTGATAAAGTAGTTCTCCAATTGGTTTATATATATATGTAATGAAATCTAGCGGTGTTGGAATTTTAGCTTCTATTAATATGAGAAACATTAAAACACCATTTAAAATCATCATACTTATAAAAATAATAGGTTCCTTTTGTTTTACCTTATTATAATGAAGTAATCCATATATAGTAATACCGATGAAAGTTATAAGGTAAATCGCCGTTTCCATTTTGCTTATTCCTCCTTAATCTTATTGAAAAAGGATTGTTCCATAGTGCCAGTTAAATTAATTGTCCCTTTCATATTGTACTTAACGGATAACTTGGGAAACTCTTCATCCCAATTGTCCTTAAGTTTCTCCCATTGTTTAGGTTGGTTTTTGTAAATAAGATTTCCGAATCCTAAAAAGTCACTATTAAATTTATGTTGAGCTGCATGCACCGTCGATTTTACAATTTTCTCTAGTTGTTCCTCCATGTTTTTTTCTAATTGTTGTATCGTTTCCTCGTCAGTGAGATCAATTATACAAGCCACTTCTCCAATATTTACGTTTAGTGTAATTGAAATTTCAATTTGAGGCTTTCCGTTTTTAATATTGGCTGTTTTATCGGCTTCTGCACTCATAATTTCTACAACTAGTTCTCCACCATTCGGACAGTTAATTCGACCGATCGTGCTTTGGACTTCATCCATAATATAACTATAACCTTTACTTTCATCCTCATTTAGCCAACCGACTAATTTATCATCTTTAAATACAGAGATACCTTTAGTCGAGATAGTTGCAATACGATCCATCCTTTCAACATTTTTTTTCGTTTTTGCCTTCTCCTTTTCTCCTCCTGCAATTGTGATCCCAGTTAAAGCAACTTCTTGTCCATCGGTTGCTAACCCGATGAGCAGTTCGTCTAATAAAACAGCTGTTGTTGGTGCCCAAGCTGCATCAGAAACTTTTAGAGAAGAAAAAATTTTGTTAGCAGGTATTCGCTCTAACTTTGTCATAATTGAAATTATATCTTTTGCGGTATACCCGTCCCTTGCAATTAAAATATAAAAATCAGAACGCAATTCGTGGTCTCGAATCAACATGTCAAGAATATCATTAATACCTTTACGAGCGAGCTGTTCACTAATCACTGCAATTCGAAAATGAGGTAAATAAATTTTTCTTGGGCTTTCTGTTGTCATTTTTCGAAAGCCTTCAAAGATTGTTGGAGCTATTTCGGAATAGACAGTAACAGGGGTAAAGTAACTAGGATCTGTGATTTCCTCTGGTTGAACAACTTGAATAGAAAGTTCGATTTCATTATCATTCACATCATCAAAGCCCACTGCCATTGCAATGGCTAAGTCATTTAATTCTCTTTGATTCCAACATCCTACTGAAAAGATCATAATAAGCAATAGTATAGCTATGCTAATACTTTTTTTCATCGAGACTCTACTCCTAAATGTAAAGTTTTATTCACTATATATACAAAATTACTTAACTTACATTACTATTTCGAAGGCTTAAATGTTTTTTTATTTTTATTAATCGATGGAATAGGAAAACGAAAGACATTATCTTTTTGATTTCTAAAAATAAATGGGCCGAAATTAGTCATGTAAGGAGTTTGAAAAGATCTTAAGTGCGCTAAATGTAGTAAAATAGCAAGTAACCCAACAATGATACCGAAGAAGCCAAAGGTTGCAGCTAAAATCATAATTACAAAACGTAGAAGCCTTATGGCGATCGCTAAATCATAGCTTGGAATAACAAAACTTGAAATGGCTGTAATGGCAACAACAATTACCATAGCTGCAGAGACGAAACCAGCTTCAACAGCTGCCTGACCGATGACAAGTGCACCGACAATGGATAATGCTTGTCCAACCATTCTCGGCATTCGTATGCCAGCTTCACGTAAAATCTCAAAAGTAATTTCCATTAAAAACGCTTCAAGTAATGCTGGGAATGGTACACCTTCCCGTTGGGCTGCGAGACTAACAAGTAAGATTGTAGGAATGGTCTCTTGATGAAAAGTTGTTAAAGCGATAAAAAAAGAAGGTCCTAACAAGGCAATAAATAAACAAAATAACCTTAAAAATCTAATAAGACCAAAATCAGATCGGTTATAGTAATCTTCAGGCGATTGAAAAAAGTGAGTGAATAACGCAGGAACCAATAACACAAAAGGTGTTCCATCAATTAAAATCGCTACCCGTCCTTCAAGTATTCCAGCGGCTATCACATCAGGTCGTTCTGAATTGAACACCGTAGGAAATGGGGAATAGTGAGTATCTTCAATATATTCTTCTATGAAACCACTTTCTAAAATTGCATCTGTGTTAATTTGTGATAATTTATTTCGAACTTCATTGACCACTCCGTCATTTGCCGTGTCTTTTAAGTACATAAATGAAACCGATGTTTTTGTTACTGACCCAATTTCCTTCGTTTCAAGCCAAAGGTTTTTATCTTTAATTCTGCGACGAAGCAGTGCTGAATTTACAATAATATTTTCTACGAAGCCTTCTTTTGGCCCTCTAATCACAGCCTCTGTACTAGGTTCGTCAACTGATCTTGCTTCCCACTTCGGGGTGTTTGCCATTAAAGCTTTATTATATCCATCAACCAACAGTAAAGTTTCACCGGAAAGTAACGCTGTATATAGTTCGGAATAATCACTCACTTCACTAATTTTAGGAATCGTTAAGTTTTTCTCCTTAACGTTGTCCAATATTGCGCCAATAGACAGTGCATCTTTATTCTTTTCAAGTAGTGACTTTATGATTGAAGTTTCAATTAGATCTTTGTCTGATAGACCCTCCATGTATAATATGGCTACTAGTAAACTTTTTTGGACATTTACATGTATTTTACGAATAGAAAGATCACTACTATTTCCTAAATCGCTTTTAATTTTGGAGAGGTTTTTATCTAAGTTATGATAAATTGTGTTTGTCATAATTCCAGCACCTAGAAATTCTAATTTTATTTCCTAAGCTTAACTTTACCTAGCACCTAAAAAAATATGCTAAAAATTACTAAACAAAAATTTCATCTAAAATTAAAACATAGAGGTACACAATTATAGCGTAGTTTAGGATTTGTGGATCATGGGTGGTTCTACTTCCTGCAAATTTGAAAACAAAATAACCGACTTCCCTAAATCTTTTTTACCTGGTGCGATGTCTTTAATATGGGTTGGGAAGATCCAGCTACATTCAAATTTCTTTGGTGAATGGGTTGGAAATGAATAAATATTACCTTCAGGGTGAATGGCTACTGGGGCTTTAAAATGAAGGCGCGCTAAACGTTTTGCAGCCTTTCTCCGGCCTTCATAGGATGAGCCGTAAAAGATACAAGAATCCTCAATCACTTTTAGCGAAGAAGTTTTGATCATAAAACTCCTGTCCTTCTCTAATACTTTGGTTTGATACATTTCATCTCTCTCTGGAAGTAGCGCCATCGTTTCTTCATTTGCAATATACTCCTCAACTTTAAACATAACATCCTCCCAAAAGTTTGTTACTTTTCACTGCTTATTTGTCCATTTTTAAAGAACTACCAGCAAACTATCTCTTCTCACCACCTAATCTCTAAAAATGGACAAATGACAGATATATACAATCTCTTTTATGTTTATTATACCGTCGGAATATGAAGAAAAGCATGCTTTTCAGTGGGAGTTAGTATGATACCTACTGATAAAAGTTTTGATGAAATTGCTAAAAACTACGAGCCGTTAATAAAGAAACAATTAAAGTTATTAAATATTTACAAAGATCATGAAGAGTACTTTCAAGAAGGCTTAATTGCACTTTGGGAAGCTTATAAACGGTTTGATCCAGAAAAGGGGAAATTCTCATCCTTTGCCATTATTACTGTTCGAGGCAGGTTATTATCGCTGTTAAATAAAGAAAAGAAGTTTCAAGATCATCACACGTTAGGTGAGTCAAACAACCCTCACCTAGTCGATCAAAGTGTCAAGGTTCCATTAGAGTTGGAAGTAGTCAACTCATATTTGGAAGGTTTATCAAACAGAGAAAAGCTGTGGATCCAAGAAGCTATATTAAATGAAAAGAAGTTATCAGAAATCGCCAAGGATCATGGCGTTTCTACTAATACCGTGAAATCCTGGAAGAAAAACGTTGTGAAAAAGTTAAGGAAGAATATTACTTTCGAGTAGGCAAGTATTATTAACGTAGCTAATGGAAATTGCATTGGTACTACAATTTACTAATTTGTTCAATGTGGAGAAGTGATTACAGTCAAGAGAATGTACCATCTGTGCTATGATGTGAAAAAGCCTAATCCTCTGTATAAAAATGCGAGGTATTAGGCTTATGACCTTCTGAAATCGGGATTGTGGAATATCACTTTCTATTGAATAGTATAATTGTACGCAGCAAATTACTTTATTTTGTTATTTGTTCTTCTTCAACATAAGAACACACTAATTTAAGATTATTCGTTCACATAATAAAAGGATTTACTAATGAATTACACTTAATTTATTACAGTAATGTTGCTTCGTACCTATTCGATTGGTATCAACAACACCATAAATTGGGGAGATGTTTCTTTATTAATATAGTTACAACACTCCTTTCTAAAACGACATTTCTTTTGCTTTGCTTTAAGATACTCGAAAAACTCGACCACCTTTTGAAATTCTTCACCGTTCAACATATCAAAATCATAATCTTAATCAAACGCCCAAAATTCTTCGTTAATTTCTTCGCAATTTCACGACGTTCTTACTCTCGTTGTTCTTCTACAAGCATTTCTTCGGATTTATGTTCACTATAAAGCGTTGGGAAGAAATCAATTCTTGTGACCAATTAGATTGGAACTATATGCTAAAATATATTAAGTTACTATCGAGGGGGAAAATCAATGTCGCATATAAAGAAAATTTGGCGTGAAAAAATATATCAAAATGTAGAAGTGCAGCATAAAAATTACCAAGTTACATATTGCCCAATTAAATTGAAGTCTGAATTCTTCGCTACTTTGCAATTAGTTTTTAAAGGAAAACCAAAAGCTGACCGAGTTGCTGAAACAATGGAAAAAGAATTAGAAAAGTGGGTAACAAAATTCCCGTTACCTCTTTTGATAATACCTCTCGATGAAGACGATAATACACTTTCGCTTAATGAGGTAAAACCTAATGATTATTTATTGGGTTACTACGATAATGAAAATAATAGAGTTATAAAAACGTGGGAAGAAGTCAAAAAGGAAGATGTACCTAGTGACCAACTTAGCGATGAATATATTGACAAAGTTTATAAGAAACTGCCGTTTACTAATAGGGAAGAAAATGAAAAACAAGCTGATGAAAAAGTAAAAGAAATGAAAAATATAAAAAGATTTTTTGACTCTACGCTTTATAGTTGGTTGATAATTTCAATTACAATCCTTATATTAGGTCTTAAAAGCAATATTGTCGCTGGTATCGCCTTCGCATATTCGTTATTTAAAGTAATAAAACGTTATTTAGAAATAAAGGGGTACAAAACAAAAAAACAACGTGAAAAAGCGGAAATCCAGCGAAAAATGAAGCATTATTATTATCACTGCGAAATGAACCCCCGTGCTTTTGAAGCATTGAAAAGTGAAAACCTTCATAAAATGCAAAAATAAAAGAGGAATGGTTTTTACTAACGGGTTCAGTTCTGGGAGGGGAAAACGTTGAACTCACAGGCTAAATGACAGTCCGTTTAGCATTCCTTTCCCAATCAAATTAACACTAAAATTAGCATACAAAAACGCACAGATATAAATCACCTGTGCGTTTACTCATATTTTCGCCCCTTTCTTCAACTAACGCTTATCGTTAATTTAAGTGTGTTAATTCACAACTGGCAATCCTACTTTGAAATTATCTCTTTCGTTTTAGTTCCTCAATTTCATTTTGAAGCTCTTTGATTTTCAAATCTTTTTTTCTATAACTGCTTTTCATCCAAAAGATGATTAGTAATACTCCGCCAACTATACAAACTAAAATTAACAAAATAAGAATAATTAAAAACATTTCATTAGCCATAAACATTCCTCCTCTTTTTATAGGGTAACTCCCAAATTCTTTAACGGGCAATGCTACTCAGTTGAAGAATAACTAATTAAATCGGAAGCTTTCTTTTATTTGAAATAAACTAACAGTCTAAAATTCACCTTATGGTCTGGTATCTTCCCAATCAAGCATTTCATTTTCAAAGAACTTTAAATATTCTTTTTCGTCATCATTTAAAATTTCATATGTGTTCGATTGTTGGCGGTTGGCGTTCTTAGTAATAATGGCTAGATGGTTATCTTCTAAAACAATAATTCTGAAAAATTCAAGGTCTTTATATAAATTGACAACATATAAATCTTTAAAATTATCAATACCTTTTCTAAGTTCAAGATCACCAAAGTAATGTATGAATTGATTAATATACTCTTGATTATAAATTTGATCTGGATCTTGAATTCGATGGCTATCCGCTTCACGATATAGACTAATGCGGTCTATGTCACCTTCTAATTCATTTAAAACTTCATTCTTAAAAGATGTATCACGATCAGACATAAAAAACCAATAAAATAATGTGCCTATAAGAATCGATGTGATAATTCCAAAGGTAATTTTTTTCATAAGAAAAATTTTCCCCCTTTATTTTAAATTAAGCAATTGTTTCCAGTAAAGCCCCTGATAATTGAATAGGTTATTAATAAATTCTACTTCAACTAAAGCCCTCAATAGTTTAAGAAAATGGCAACAGGAGCAACTACACATGATGGCTTCCGTTCGTTTTATTTTTTAATTAGAAATGCCAATTGATTCTTCTTTTACAGTCTCGATCAGTTCACCATTGAAATACCCTTTGATCGTATAAATCGTTTTCACTTTAGGTTGTTCTACAAATGCAAACCAAATATGTCTTTCTTTGTTTTCTATTGTATTGGCTTCAACTTCTTTTAGTACACCCCCATGTTTATACTCTACTTTGATTTCATCAATAGCGTTGTTTGGATGGAATCCAAAAAGTAAAGATTTCTCACCCATTTTGGGCAGAAAAATTGTAGGGATAGCAAGTAATGAACTTCCCCCGCCTCTATGCAATAATGATGCTTCCCAACCCAAAAGTGTTTTTTCAATAAACCTTGCCTCAATAGCTTCCCCGTCACCAGTTGTGTTAGGTACATAGAATAGCACAACACCATTATCCACCTTTTCTTGATGTATCAATAATTGTATTCGTTCATCCTGTAATATTTCACTAAACTCTTTTTCATTATTGCACCCGACTAGAAGTAACAAAAATACAATACCAAATGCAAATATTTTAACTTTCATATTTCTCCCTCCCCTACATACTTTGCTCTTATTTTATCTATCCCGCTTGTTAAACATTCCTAGCGTCGCTGGCGCTATTGCAGTAACGCAATCCGTTAACACAATAAACCCGAACGTTATTAAATTGTCTTTCTTTAAGAGCCATTGCTATCAAACTTAATTAAATCACCAATTTTATATTCCCTTTCAATGCTTTCTCCTTTTTCAGTGTCTAAATAGAGTAGAATAACGATAGAATTAAAAGCCTTTCTAATCTCTTCTTCATTCAATCCTTTTGAATAAAAAACAAACTCTCTCCCATATTCAGCAAAATTTTCAGCATCGTTATTTTGTCCATAACCGTCACCAAACAAGTATCTTTCTTTATTATCTATTGTGTTTATAGCCTCTCTCCAACTATTTAGTGTAGGAAACTCAGCTTTTCGTGTTGTTTCTGGTGAATGTTCCACTTCAAAACTAAAAGTGAATTTGCGAAAATCATCTATTGTAGGATTGTCTAAACCATGTGTTCCAACATCTTCAAATTCTTCTTCACTTAGTTGTGAAACGACTGCTTCGTTCGTTATTTTTTGTTCCTGTGAAATATTACAAGCTGAAGTAAACAAAAGTAAAACTGATAATAAAAATAACATCCATAAGTTTTTCAAATATTTCCCCTCCCCACAACTAATGCACCATAAAATTCCAATCGCTTCTTCAACAATCCCTGCTTCGTTACTTCAACAACAATAGGAACTGCCATTGCAACAGCTCCTCAACTAATGCTTCCGTTACATTAAGAGTTATCTTTCACATTCTTAGTCATTATCCGAGTTGGAAATTTAAAAAGTTCCCAATAAGACCAAGTAACGGCGTTAAAATAAGAGTTAAAAATAAGCCAGTAAACATGTATTTTACATACTGATTTCTATTTACTCCTTCCCTTAATTCCCAAAGACCTAATGTAATAAAATATAAGCCAATCATAACTGAAATAAAAGGAAGAATAATTACTAACCCTCCCATATAAACACATCCCCTCAACTAACATTTGTTTTGATTCCTATTCAGTTAAAGCTCTCCGTTAATTTAAGAAAACATTTCATTTCTATCAACCCCATGTTATAAAAATATCTATAATCTCTTCTAAATTTTCTGGACCACCAGCATCAAAAAAACATAAGCAGCTCACTTCTTCATCGTAGCTGACAAAACACTGTACCCAATTATTTTTATTACGACTTAGCTTTATTGAATTAAATGGCTGGTTCTCAACTTCAGTGTTTTCAATGCTAATCTTTACCTTCCAAATTAATGAGTCTGTTGTTTCTAAAAACACCCCACCATTTTGCTTCTCTTTCCGCTGTACATGATGCCATGCTTGAATCCAGCTTATTTTTTTTGTAACACCCATTACCAGTCATTATACTTTTTTACATTTTTTTCTATCGCTAAATATTAACATAATTCCTTTTTGATTTGTTTATAAATTGAGAAAAAACGAGCTGAATTAATTACAGCTCGTGATTTACTATTTTCGTTCGTTAGTGAAAAGTAAGATAAATTAATTAGTCCTTTTCATGGTCAATGGTTTTGAGTTTATAATGATTATCAAATAGTCTTTTATAGTATCTAATTGTATACTTTTCATTTTCTTCTACAAGACTCCAAGTTGTTGCTGGTACTTCAATTTTCAATTTGTAATTAGGGTCAATTTCGCTTCTTAAAATAATGTAATGCTTGTCGTCAACTAAAATCTTTTCCTCTGTCATCATGCTCATTGTTATTCCAGCACTTCCAGTATGTTCATATAAATAGCTAATTCCGTACATAATTGGCATTAAAATAATCAGTATTACAGCTAATTTAATAATACTAATTTGTTTGTTAATTTTTTTCACCTCTTTCGTTATTTACTATCGAAAATCTGATTATTAGAAATTACTCCTTCTTGAAGTATCCTGCTTCATTACTAAAACAAAAGCCCCACTGCCACTGTTCAAGTAAAGCTCGTCTTTAGTTCAAAAAGGTAAATTTAATTTTCTTTAACCTCTAAGACAAATACTGAATTTCCAGCTACTCTAAAGTTCCATCTGAAGCAATATTAAAAATATATAGACCCTCTTCGCTAGGAACTTGTATTTTGAATTCTTTCAACTTCCTATAATCCTCAATAAGTTCTCCATTATACCAGGACTTTAACAGTACCCTTTTAGGAGGATCAATATAATTGATAGTTACCACTGCATTAGGGCTTACTATTGTTGGTTCTATCATTTTATATACCTTAGGGGGATTATCACCTTCAGGTTCAGCATTTGACCCTATATACCCTATTATATGAATTTCCTCTCCCTCTACAGTAATATTAGGGCTTATTACAATATTAGAATTACACCCAACTAACAACACTAAAAATAATACTAGAGATAATAACCAAAGTATCTTTTTCACATTTTTCCCCCTATAAACCTTTTGACTAACCTGCTTCGTTAATTAGCTTCGGCATGCTGATAAAAATAATCTCGTCCTACCATACTTTTTAAAGATTTATTTTCATTAAATAAATGAATATTGATATACAAAGATATAAAACCAAACAGCATTAATAAGATAATAATTATATTTTTCTTTTGCGCCATTTTCCCACCTCTTTAATTATTGCCGATTTAAATTTAAACACCTTAAAATACTATTCTTCAACATTTAATGGACATTACTCCTTAATGAAGTATTCTGCTTCGTTACTTTAAGTGAAACACTTTACAATATCATAGATATTCATAAAACAATAATACCAAATAATACTAATTTGATGTTCTTAATTTAAATAAAAAATGGAATTATTTTTTTCAAAGCTAATTAGCTTTCGAATTAAATAAACATAGTTTAATCCTAATAATTTATTGCACAGTATACTGTGCAGTAGTTGTTAAACCAAAAAAACGGAAGTCAATTCAAACTTCCGCTTATTCTCAAAACGTTAATTATGACATTGTTGGTGCGAATAGAATCTAGCTTTAATTAAAATCTCTCAATAACTCAACAAGTTAAAGAAAGCAATTGAAAATTAACCCACGAAAAATAAAAATTAAAGCTCTCTCCTACATACACACATTATTTGACTAAATAAATTGAGACTGAATCAGATACTAAGATTCAGTCTCTCGTTTTACCTATTTTATTTTCGTAATAGGCTGACTAATTTTGGGGACTATTCTTTCCGTACATAATATTTTGTGGTAGGATTTATTTCATTTCCTTTAGGATACTCTAAGAAGTCTATAGGTAACATCTCTGCTTTATTTAGCATGATAAGATGCATTCTCCTTAAATCATGAAACGTCATTTTCCTCACATTTGCTTTTTCAACTAATTGATTAAATTGTCTTGTAACTTTGTGGTAGAACTGGACCGATCCATCTTTTTTAGGAAAGACAAAATCTAAATCATGATAATAAAATTCACCAAATAGTTCCTTCATCTCCTGCTGCTTTTCCTTATGTTTTTCCAATTTAGAAAGAAGGTGTTGTGATAACTTGATTGTTCGGAAACCCCTTGTTAGTTTCGAAATGTCTTCTACTGCTTTTCCACCAGGAGATACACTTTTACTAACAGTGCACGTCCCCTTTTTAAAATCAATATCACTCCAGGAAAGGGCTAAAATCTCTCCAAGACGTAATCCTGTGCAAAGCACAAATTCATACATCATTTCCACTCCTTCCTGCTTCGCCACTTCTAATAATTGACCAAGTTCCGTGTTGCTAAATGGTATAAAAGTACGTTTCGATACTTCGTTCACCTTTTTGATCATTCCTTTCATCGGATGATTTTCAAGATAACCTTTATTAACGGCTGTTCGGAAAATAATTAATAATACACTAAAGAAGCGCCTAATTGTTGCATCCGAATATCCACCTTGTTTCTTCTGTTGATAAAAATTTGTTAGGTGCTTTTCGGTAATCTCGTGAAGGAGGAGATGACCAAAAAACGGTAGAATATGTTTCTCTAAACAAATTTGACTTACTTTTAGCGTCGATAGACTTGTTTTTTGAGAATAATCAACTATAAAGCATGATCTTGTAAATTGATCAAAAGTAATGGGTGTAATTTGTAAAGGCAAAGCTTTCACCACTCCTTGAAAATAATTTTTTCTTCATCAAGTACACTCAAGTTTTTATCAGCGACAAGTCACCATAAAAACAGTAGTACCTTTATTATAGACTGAATTTTCAGAATGTATTCAATAAGTTAATATAATTTAAATTTTTGTGCGAGAATACTAAATACTATTGCTATTTACATATGTAACTGCCCTATCTTATGCAAATATTTCAAAGAAGATCGAACCCATCAATAGTAGATATTAATAAATTGAAACATTGGATAAATTGGGTTTTTAGTACTTAGTTTCTTTTACTTCCTACCTAAAAAGGTGCCGAGTCGGGTGCCCGATTTAAAAAATTTAAAGATATTGCCGATTATTACAAAACATCAAAACCTTATTGTAGCGCACTTTCCAACCCTATAAGGTACTGTAAATAACCACCCATCTACAACTTCAAAACCTTAGGGAGGCGCGTGCCGTCTTCGGTGGGTTCGATTCCCACACAGTCCCGCCAAATCAAGGTTTATATGGCTTTTGTGGTTTTAGGTATCAAGAGGTTTCAAGGCTGTTTTTGGCTAAACCTTGGCAGACCTTTTTGACTGACCATTGGGGCTCAATTACATAAATACTCAAAGTTTATCCTCCTTTATACAAATAGGGAGGTTTTTTTGTGACCAAAACAGGTTAAAAAGGATTACAAAATTTACCTGGAGATGTATTTATTATACTTTCAATTCAGAAAGTCCATCAGCAACAGTTAGTATAAAGAGAAACTCTCCTGACACTCTTCCATTTCCCAGAGAACATTTTATTGTTAAATTCCATTTGACAGATAACACTTCCTATTGTACTCTTAATTATATCCCAAGTAACGCTTTTGATTTAAATATCGTTACTCAAAGAAAAGAGGTTGATAATTATGTTTAATAATTTAACTCCCAAAAGCACATTCGTTGATATTGTTACAAAGGCCCAAGAATACAGAATTTTTTGTGAAATTACATTAAACAAAGATCGCATCATTCGTTATCAAATTGATTATTCCTTAAGTACAACGGCATTAGCAAAAAAAATTGGTAAAGGTGTCCCTTATTTTTCACAACTTCTAAAAGACTTACCAAAAGAAGAGCAAAAGAACCCTTCAATTGAATACATTTCTGATATTAGTTATTCCTTAGCTATTCCGATTGAAGAATTGATTGCGATTAGCATCACTCAAAATAAAAGCAAACATGACGACGAATCGGTTGAAAAAGCAATCTATCAATTATTCAAACTACCAAAGGAAGTTGTTATCGAGCTAGACCAAGAAGAAGAAATTACTGAATTTCAAAAAGAATCCATTCAAACGTTAATGAGCGATATTTTAAGATATTCCAAACAAGACTCGCTAACAATTGAGGACTTAAATAAGATTAACACAGCCATTAAAGAGATGAGAGTTTATTCAGAACAAGATTTAGTAAAGCCTGCACTAAAACAAATTTTTCTCAATGGAAAAATAACGACAACAAAACTCATTCAAGCTCTGCGTAATGAGTTAAAACCAAGTGGTCGTGACCTAGAGATCATTAAAGGGAGAAAAGATGATTATTTTTCACAAAAGGTAAGAAACTTAAAGTCTCACAAAACACTTGAAAAAACTAAATGGGCTATTTATGAAGAAGATAACTGGAAATTAACAGAAAAAGGTATACATTTTGTAATAAATGAGGGCCTAATTAGAATTGATGAACTTACTACTGAAGGTATCAGTCACCTATTAGCCGTGACGCAGGGATCTGTCATGGAAGCAATTGTTGACGATAGTGAAACTGAACATCCCCCATATATTAAGTCAACAAAAAATGAACGAGAATATGAACAGCTTGCCTTCGACCTATTTAAGCAAGAAATAGAAGGTCAATTTAAAAAAGCTGATACTCTCGAAGTGTATGACTATGAAATAGATAATGTAAAGGTATTTGTGAAATGGTTGGAAACTTCTCAGCCATCATTACAATTTACGGAGCAAGAATGGTATTACATACAAGAACATAATGACAAATGTAAATTATTTCTTGTTAAAAATATTGATACAAACTCTCCTATCTACGAAGTCGTCCAAAATCCAGCAAAAAAATTACAAGCAAAAAAAGTAATAAAAAAATCAATTAGCACCGTCTGGAGTATTCAAAAACAATAAAAGGAGCGATTCGAATGACTGTGATTCATCTTAGTAAATCGGATATGAAAAAACAAATTAAAAGAGCAATCTATGAACCATTTTTTCAAGTCACAAAAAACGTGAGAGCAAACTTTGCAAAAAATCAAAAGGGACGCGAAAATAATTTCTTCATTCATTCCATTCCTGGTTTTGAGACAATAGCCCCTGTCATGACAATCACTCGAAGCCTAGAATCTTCAACTGGAAATGCGATTCAAAAATGCGCCCGTAATATTTCGATCCTTACTTATGGCCGTTGTAATGTTCCAACAATCATCAATCCTAACAATTTAGAATTTGACCTCGATGATGCACAAATTCAAGAGAAACTAAAACATGCACTTGGGCAAAAGCAATCGAAAAAAGATATTGCAGATATACTGCATACCACTGATCGTCAAGTGATTGTTTCAAACATTAGTGACGCGAACCCTACTGTTGAACAGTTTATGTCACGAAATAACGCTACCCATGAGAACATAAAAAGCCTGCTAACTGAGAAAATTTCATACCCCAATATTCATTTCGTACCAATTGATTTAGGTTATTTCGTTCCAACTACTAATGAGCATGAGCAGCCTTTACTCCATATTCATGAAATCAAAGCAGGCGGAAATCTAGATAGTAAAAATGCCCATGCCAATGCAAGAAAACTTTTCACTCATTATTGCCATGCTAATTATCCTAATGCTAAGGTATACTTTTCAACCGCCTATAATAATAAGGGGGAGGGAGAAAAATTCCATGGTAGTATTGTAAATCATCTTTCCGATGAGATGATCTTATCTGGTAGCAGTTTTTGGGAAACCATCTTACCTGAAGAAATTACGTTTGCTACCTTTAAAAGGTTGTATCAAGAAGTCATGGAAGAAATGCAATTTTCTAAGCTGATCTATACTATTTTTCAACCAGAGAACGAATAAATTTAGATAAAGCCCTGGCTACTTGAGGGGGAGATTATGTCTAAAAAGTAGCTCATAAGTGTGGAAGTGCCGTTTTCTTATACCAGACTGTAATATTAGATTTAAAACACTAAAAGCCTAGGTACTGCAAGGAGTTGCACTACCTAGGCTTTATCTTATGTACCCTTTAAATCTTTGGTCTATTGCTTGCATATAGGATGATGTTATAAAGCATGCATCTTCTCTTCTGCTTCATCCCATGGTACGCTATATCCGGCTCCTTTTGCACAAAAAATCGATGATGAGGTATAGTCGGAATCGGCATCTTTATTATAGCCGATATGCTCGATTACCTCTTCTTCATTATGACAAGGATAATATCCTGCGAATTTTAGCATCATTGCGCCTTTTCCATGAGTAAATGATGCTAAAACCGTACTATACTCCATAAATGTCGTGACAGGTGCTTTCCCTGTGATCACAGCTTTATCACCGATTGTTTCCGGAGCATCAAAATTGCCATATAAGCTTTGGATATCAGCAATTACTCTCCCCATTAGTTCGACATCTACTTTAATTTTAAAATGATAATATGGTTCCAAAACGATATTTTTCGCTTTTTCTAAACCCTGTCGCAATGCACGGTATGTCGCTTCACAAAAATCGCCACCACTCGTATGCTTGTTATGGGCTCTTCCGGTTAACAATGTCACCTTGACATCTGTAAGTGCTGAACCTGTTAATAACCCGTGATGCTCCCGTTCAAAAAGATGATGGCGTACTAAGTTTTGGTATCCGACACTTAAGTCGTCAGTATGGCATTCATTTTCAAACGTGATGCCACTATTTCGTTCACCCGGTTCAATTTTTAAATGGACTTCCGCATAATGCTTTAAAGGCTCAAAATGACCATATCCCTTCACTTCTGTTACCAAAGTTTCCTTATAAATAATTTCAGGTTTTTCAAAAGTAATAGTGATGTTGAAGCGTTCTTTGACAACTTGCTCTAATACCTCTAGCTGAATTTTTCCCATGACATGAATGTGGATTTCTTGCAATTGCTCATCCCAAGTGACACGCAAAGACGGATCTTCTTCATCCAACATTTTAAATCTCGATAATACTTCTTTCACATTCACTTTCTCATCAAAAACAACCTTCGATTTTAATGCTGGCACCATTTCATACGCTGTGTTTTTAGTTAATGCTCCAAGGCTAGTACCAACTCCTGCCTTTATTAAGCCTGTAACTGCTACAATTTCACCTGCTCTTGCGTCATTAACTGCTTTAAATTTATGACCATTATAAACACGAAGTTGTGTCACTTTTTCCTGAAACTGCTTTCCATCATTCGTATAGCTAACTTCATTGCGGACATTTAGATGACCACTTAATAATTTAATAAATGTGATTCGAGTTCCACTTTCATCATAGCGAATTTTAAACACATGACCTGAAAATGGTGGTTTATCGGAATAGTCTATATCTGTTAACAAATCTATCTTTTCTAAAAAATCAGTGATCCCTATATCATTTAGTGCAGAACCACTTGCACATGGAAAGATTTTGTTTTCACGCATCAATCGCTTTAGCGCTTCCAACCATTTTTCTTTTTGATATCCTTCTTCTATATAATCATCAAGCAGTTCTTCGTCCCGTTCTGCCACAAATTCAATGAGTTCCTCTGTCATTTCACCATTGTGAATGGAATCAGTGATATCTACAACATCATTCGAAAATTGAAGACGAATATCTTCAACAACCTTATAAACATCTGCCCCGTTTCGATCCGTTTTATTGATAAAAAAGAACGTGGGGATTTCGTGTTTTTTTAAAAGCTCCCAGACTGTTTCTGTATGTCCTTGTAGCCCTTCTACAGCACTGATGATCACAATGGCATAATCCATCACTTGAAGTGAGCGTTCCATTTCAGCTGAAAAATCGACATGACCGGGTGTATCGATAAGATAATAGTTTGATTGATTATACGAAAACTCCGCTTGATCAGCAAAGATGGTAATTCCTCTATTTTTTTCGATATCGTGATGATCTAAAAAGGAATCCATATGATCGACTCGCCCACGACTCTGAATACTTTCGGTATGATAAAGTATTTGCTCAGCAAACGTCGTTTTACCAGCATCTACATGAGCTAAAATACCAATGGTTTTTGTTTTCCTCATAATAACACCCTCTATTCCACAAAAATTCAGCTTATTATGAACAGCAGCTTTAACACCCACCTAGACATCACCCGATCAACTAACTAGCCTGGCGGTCCCACTCTTCGTCTGTCGGTGGATATGTTCGCTTCACTTTAAAGGCTAGGATCAATGAAACAAAGGTCAATACTCCGACCATACCAAATGCGATGATTGCTCCAAATATATCTGGATTTGCAATCGTAGGAAAATTACTTGCTACTCGCTCACTAGTAGTCATCGCTGTAACGAGTAAGCCAGTTCCAATAGAAGCTGACATTTGCCGAATCGTATTCGTCACTGCTGACCCGTGCGGAATAAGTTTTCTCGGTATTTGGTTCAACCCTGCTGTACTGACAGGCATCATGACCATTGAGAAACCAAACATACGGATTGCATACATGACCGTTAAATACGTAAGTGACGTCGTTGTATCAATGAAAAGAAACGCAAATGTCGAAAATGTCATGATAATTAGTCCGGGAATCGCCAATACACGCGCACCGTATTTGTCAAAAATTCTTCCAGTAATCGGAGCCATCAAACCAGTTAGGATCGCCCCAGGTAGCAACACAAGCCCTGCTTCCATTGCCGTAAACCCACGCATGTTATACATATACAAAGGAATCAATGTTTCCAGTCCAATGAGCCCAAAAAATCCAATACTACATATGACCGTTGAAAGAGTAAAAATACGTGCTTTAAAAACACGGAAATTAAGCATCGGCTGAGTCATCACAAGCTGTCGCTTAACGAAAACGTAGATCGAGATTGCACCAAGAGCTAGGAAGATTAACGTTTGAGGACTGCCCCAGCCATTATTACCCGCACTCGTAAACCCGTAAAGTAGCCCTCCAAAACCAAGTGTCGATAAAGTGATCGAAATAGGATCAACTTTGGATTTTTTTAATTCTGTTACGTTTCTCATATAAAAATAAGCGGCAACAATTATAATAAGTGCTAGTGGAATAATGGCCACGAACATGTAGCGCCAATCATAATTTGTTGTTATCCAACCAGACAACGTTGGCCCAATGGCAGGAGCAAACGAGATTACTAGCCCGATATACCCCATCGCAGCCCCTCGTCGCTCTACAGGAAAAATGAGCAAAAATACCGTCTGCATGAGCGGAATCATGACGCCCGCTCCCATGGATTGAATAATTCTTCCAGTTAGTAAGACCGGAAAATTTGTTGCAAATGCCGAAACAACGGTCCCAATCGTAAAAATCCCCATTGCCGTTAAGAAAAGCTGTCGAGTCGTATATCTTTCAATAAGAAACGCAGAAATGGGAACCATAATCCCCATCACAAGCATAAAAACAGTTGTTAACCATTGTGCTGTATTAGCTGTAATATTCATTTCGATCATCAGAGGTGGAATGGCGGTAATCATCAATGTTTGATTTAATACGGCAATAAAAGTACCAGTAAGCAATAAACCTGCAATCAGTACTTTACTATAATTTTCGTTATTTTCCATGCAAAAACTCCTAATTATCATCTATTTTAATGAATTTCATCATTCAATATTATCGTTATTAAGTCGCTATCTGGAGGTGCGTTAAGTCGCTCGCAATTTCATAAAGTTTGATATAGATTTTAGGTAATTATGAAATTTACTCATTTAAATCCATACAAACCCTTTGGGGATATCTATGAATCTATATTATTATGATACTATAATTAAAAAATAACTGGGCCACGAATGTCTATGAATTGATCACACATTATATGAATATAATATATAATTATACACTTTGTGTCAGACCCTTTCAAATTCGAAATTTACCAGTAGACCTATATTGCGACTGAGTGGTTGAAACAAGTCGATAAAAATTTTACAATTACACTTTAGGAGAATTTTTTAGAATAACACTGTTACTTGAAAGCGATTGGTATTATGGACTAAATAAAAATATGGAGTTGTTAAATTGTGACAAAAAAGTACCACTAATTAACAACGTTATGAAGAAGGGACTGTTTTCACCGTGTATCAAATTGGAGATAAGATTATTACCGATGTTGAAGGGCAACAAAAAGAGGCTGAAATTGTCGAAATCGAAAAAGTGTTTCGTGAAACAGATAAAAAAGGAGATTTCGTAGATCATGGGCTAGCGATTCTAGAAGGAGGAATTCCTTCTATACCACTACCTTATGAATTTCATGATGATGTATTAATTGTTCACTACCCAGAAAGTAAAATCGAAGAAAACAAAGATGATAATAAAGTCATCTATCGCTGTAAAGACAATGCTTACACATTACAGATTGATGATCACCGTATTGTCGTCGGAGAAGATCAATTAAATAAGCGGTGATCGTGATTCACTCAATATAAGAAGCTTCAAATAACACCTTTGGATAACAAGTAGATTATTTGAAGCTTTATTTTTGTCTCTTTCGCGAAATGAATTTTAGATAATCCTAGTGGCCAAACCAGACTATAGTTGCATTAATTACTCTTAGTAAAATAGATCGTAACCCATTCATGCGTGTGTAGTTTTTCTTTAATTGAAAATCCGCTCGCCTTAAATTGTTCGATTAAAGACTCCGTATGCCATTCCACTAACCCCGAAACAATAAAATCATTACTACGCTTTAATAAATGATGTTTTTTCAAAATCGCTGCTGTTTCATCTCCACCGATATTAATGATGATCAAATCATAATTGTCATTAATCGCATAGTCACCGTCAATTAAATCAGCCTGAACAATTTCAATATCATTTGTAACTTCATTTAATTGGGCATTGTGACGAAGCTCCCTTTCAACTGGTTCATAATCAACCGCGACAACTTTTGCGGCTCCTTTTAATGACGCCGCTATTGCTAGCATTCCTGAACCGGTACCTAAATCAAGTAGCTTCTTCCCAGTGAGCTCTTTATTTAATAACAGTCTCAAACAACTTTGGGTCGTTTCGTGCAAACCTGTTCCAAAAGCAGCAAGAGGATCAAATTTCAAGACGTTTTTGCCTGTATAGACTTCTGTTGAATCAGGGTAAACAATTACCCAACCATTCCCCAAGTCCACATCCTCAAATTTAAAATCATCGCCCCAACTCGCTTCATCACGAGAAGTGTGTTTTATCTCTTCTTTAGAAACCGCAAGTGTACTTTGAATAATATCAAAGTAGGCCATCGGTAAATTTTCTACTTCTTGATCACTTGCATAAATTTTTAAGTCGACTTTATCATCGACTTTTTCCTCAACTCCATAGCCATTTTGAATTTTAATAATTTCAATCGGTGGTTCATAATACAAATTATAAACACCAACCACATTTAATTTTTCTGTAAATGCTTCTATGTCTTTATATGGTACATTTATCGTAAATTCGTGTAACATTCCCGGGACCCCTTTATACATATGTAATTATTTTTTAAGCAATTTTATTTCCTGAGTGAATTTCATAATTACCAAAAATGAGCCACATCAAGCAACTATATATTGATCTTAGTGGCGAGAATAATGGATTATGAAATTCATCGACCTATACAGTTTAATATGTTCTTTCCGATCATATCAACTCAACTTTATTTCTCTAAAGCTTACTGTATTGCCTTTGTCAAAGCTAAACAAAAAAGAATGCCTAAAATCATTTCCAGGCACTCATTTACTTATTGTGCAAATGTACTTAAAATCCTTTAAATACAAATACTAATCTTCACCAAAAATGACGTTATAGTCCTCCCATATTATCTCACTAATGATCCCATCATAGTCAGAAGGTAACTCCTCTAAAAAATGCTGATACATTTGCATCCCTTCATCTTTTGCTCGGTAGAGAGATTCAACATAACCCTCTAACACTTCGCGATCTTCTGCAAATACATCTTTGGTTAACATATTTTTGATTTCAATATACAGTTGTTCAACCTCTACATATTTAAATAAGCTTAAATTTTCTCTATAGTCCGTTAAAAGATCAACCATTTCATTTTTTTGTAATTCTTTTTCAACATTTGCTTCTTGAGAACAACCTATTGAACTTATAACGAAAATTATTAAAATAAAAATGTACTTTTTCATAATATCCCCCTTCTGTATCCTCAATACTTTATTATTTAGGATACTGTCTTTTATAAACCATTTTTACGATCGATTATTTAGCCAGCCATTTATAACACCCTTTCTAAAGGTAAATTATTAGCGACGATTTTATCATAGATGTAAAAGAACTTTCTATCACATTTTTGCTTAATGACGTAAAAAAAGGCCTAACATAAGTTAGACCTTTAGGAATTGTATGTAAATTATTATATTATCATTTGCCAATAATGTCGATAGGAGAGTTTGCCTGAGTTCTTATACTATCGTTAAAAAATACTTAATAAGGAAATTTTTTACACAATTATTTAAATGCGGGTGAAGGGACTCGAACCCCCACGTCAAAGACACTAGATCCTAAGTCTAGCGCGTCTGCCAATTCCGCCACACCCGCATATGCAAAATAATGGTGAGCCATGAAGGATTCGAACCTTCGACCCTCTGATTAAAAGTCAGATGCTCTACCAACTGAGCTAATGGCTCCTAAAGAAAGAAAATTTCACCTTCGTAAATAGTAAGAATGCCGGCCAGAGGACTTGAACCCCCAACCTACTGATTACAAGTCAGTTGCTCTACCAATTGAGCTAGGCCGGCATAATAATAATCCACTGAAAATACTGCTAAATAAAACTCGTAGCAAAGCCTACATTGAAAATTTTTAAATTATCTTCTAATTGGATTGGTTGCGGGAGAAGGATTTGAACCTCCGACCTTCGGGTTATGAGCCCGACGAGCTACCGAACTGCTCCATCCCGCGATAATAGTAAAATATATAAGTTGTTCTTGCTCCTAGTAAGGCACTGTCTCTTCCTCTACTAGTATCGCTTTGTAGTTTTTGCGTCGAGACAACTCGTCACTTTTTCCACGATGTTATGCTCGTTGCTCCATCCCGCGATAATAAAAAATATGGTGGAGGATGACGGGATCGAACCGCCGACCCCCTGCTTGTAAGGCAGGTGCTCTCCCAGCTGAGCTAATCCTCCGAAGTTTTGATGAAGCTTATTCAATGAAGACCCTGTTTCTTCCTCTACTAGTGCAGCTCCGATGTATTGTTAAGAAAATTTTATAAATATTGGTATAAATATTGGTGACCCGTACGGGATTCGAACCCGTGTTACCGCCGTGAAAGGGCGGTGTCTTAACCACTTGACCAACGGGCCAGATATTACTTACTGGCGGAGAAGGAGGGATTTGAACCCTCGCGCCGCTCGCGCGACCTACACCCTTAGCAGGGGCGCCCCTTCAGCCACTTGGGTACTTCTCCATATGACTGGATGTTCTCGGCTAATACAACTCGAAGTTGCTTAATCTTCAAATGCTCTTCAATTACATATGGTGGGCCTAAGTGGACTCGAACCACCGACCTCACGCTTATCAGGCGTGCGCTCTAACCAGCTGAGCTATAGGCCCATACAAAATAGGTTGTCTGCTCTTAAAAAAATGGAGCGGGTGATGAGAATCGAACTCACGACCAGAGCTTGGAAGGCTCTTGTTTTACCACTAAACTACACCCGCATTTGATTATAATGATGGTCGGGAAGACAGGATTTGAACCTGCGACCCCCTGGTCCCAAACCAGGTGCTCTACCAAGCTGAGCCACTTCCCGTTTGTTAAGAAATGTTATTAAGAGCGCGCCCTGAGAGATTCGAACTCCCGACCTTTTGATTCGTAGTCAAACACTCTATCCAGCTGAGCTAAGGGCGCATTTATTGTAAAAATATACTTTTCGTACTTTGAAAACAATATATACTTATATATAAACTATGCTCCTGCGCCACAAGCTTGCTCTTTGCAAATCTGCAGTGAAGCATATTCATATAATTGATTTGGTACCGAGGGCCGGACTTGAACCGGCACGATAGTCACCTACCGCAGGATTTTAAGTCCTGTGTGTCTGCCAATTCCACCACCCCGGCATTACGAAAGACTTCTATGAGCACTTGGAGGCGTTACCCGATTTCGAACCGGGGTAAAGGTTATGCAGACCCTTGCCTTACCACTTGGCTATGCCACCAAGTTTTATACTCGATATAAAATTTTAATTTTTAAAATTAATGGAGCGGAAGACGAGATTCGAACTCGCGACCCCCACCTTGGCAAGGTGGTGTTCTACCACTGAACTACTCCCGCATAATGGCTGGGCTAGCAGGATTCGAACCTACGCATGACGGAGTCAAAGTCCGTTGCCTTACCGCTTGGCGATAGCCCAATAATCATATTTTATTAAATAAATGGGGCGACTGATGGGAATCGAACCCACGAATGCCGGAGCCACAATCCGGTGCGTTAACCACTTCGCCACAACCGCCATAGTGATTTAATGGCAGGGGCAGTAGGAATCGAACCCACACTGGAGGTTTTGGAGACCTCTGTTCTACCGTTAAACTATGCCCCTAAAAGCAAACAATTGTACAGTGGTGGAGGGGGACGGATTCGAACCGCCGAACCCGGGGGGAGCGGATTTACAGTCCGCCGCGTTTAGCCACTTCGCTACCCCTCCACAATATTAAATTAGTTTTAAAAATAAAAATGGCGGACCCGACCGGGGTCGAACCGGCGATCTCCTGCGTGACAGGCAGGCATGTTAACCACTACACCACGGGTCCATATAAATATGGCGGAGGAAGAGGGATTCGAACCCCCGCGCGGTTTAACCCGCCTGTCGGTTTTCAAGACCGATCCCTTCAGCCGGACTTGGGTATTCCTCCGTATCATATAAAAAGTCAATTAAATTGTTAAGTTATTTCGCTTCGCAAAAAAATTGGTAGCGGCAGAGGGGATCGAACCCCCGACCTCACGGGTATGAACCGTACGCTCTAGCCAGCTGAGCTACGCCGCCATAATAAATTGCTATAGAAGATTAAATGGTGGAGCCTAGCGGGATCGAACCGCTGACCTCCTGCGTGCAAGGCAGGCGCTCTCCCAGCTGAGCTAAGGCCCCGATGTATTGATGAAGCATATTCAATGAAGACCCTGTTTCTTCCTCTGCTAGTGTTGCTTCGAAGCATGCTGCGTCGAAACAACTCGTAGCATTTTCGGAAGAAGACTAGCTCGTAGCTGAGCTAAGGCCCCAGAAATAAAGTTTAGCAACGTCCTACTCTCACAAGGGGAAACCCCTAACTACCATCGGCGCTGAAGAGCTTAACGATCGTGTTCGGCATGGGAACGAGTGTGACCTCTTCGCTATCGCCACTAAACTTTTTAGTTTTGAATTATGAGTTTTGAGTGTTGAGTTATTTGTAAGCTTCTCTTGGAAGCTCCCAATCATCAAACTCTATAATCATAATTCATGGAAAGATTGCTCTTTCAAAACTAGATAACAGACACAATTAAGTTACTTGAGTATTTCATTCATTTCTTTTGTCAATTTACAATTCACAATTCATAGTTGACAATTGCTTTAGCTTCTCAGAGAAGCTTTCACAATTTTAAATTCTAAATTGTTAATTATAAATTATAAATTAATTTAGGATAAGTCCTCGACCGATTAGTATCTCTCAGCTCCACGTGTCGCCACGCTTCCACCCGAGACCTATCAACCTCATCATCTCTAAGGGGTCTTACTGGATTAACTCCATGGGAAATCTCATCT
>NZ_MLQQ01000010.1 GCF_001865995.1 Anaerobacillus arseniciselenatis
TCATTATGAAGTCCTCCTTGGTTAACTAAGTTAGGGGTCATCTCGGTGCACGATTTGACACCCCGTATCATACCAGGAGGGCTCTTTTTTTTTCAAGTCCCCGAAAATCCTTCTAACAGGAATGCTCCTTTAATAGATCAAAATTAATCGAGTGGTCATCTAAAACAATTGAGCGAAGTGAAATGCCTTTTGGAAGTCCGTCCGCATACTCATTAACGGCTTGTCTCACTTGTTCAATTGTTACTTCGATCTTTTTGTTCGCTGCTTCTCCTTTCTCGTTTTGTTTTCTTTTTTTAAAAAACAAATTAGCCACCCTCCTTAAAGCTAAAGAAATATTCGAACAACTTTTTTCCTATCAAGCGTTTTTTTTCTATCTATTTTATTATACAGCTTTCATTTGTATTTTGAAATGAAACAACCACCCTTTTTCAGGGTGGCTTTGAAAAAATTCTAAAAAGAACTACAAGAAGGTTGTAAATACTCCTCAGAGCGGTGACGAAAAGCTTTCGTTAAATGCGAAAACAATTCTTTCTTTTGCTGTAGCTTTACTTGAATATAATGAATCGCAAACTCCGTTTCTGTTTTATCACCTTTATAGCCTAATATACTTTTATGAAGTTCTCTTTCGCGTTTTATCACCATTTCCTTTTCTAACTGCTCATAATATTGAATTTCATTTTCTATACTTAAAATTTGATCGGCAATTTCAACTTGAATTTGGACGAGCTTATCAAAGTCGTTTAGGTTCATTAATATTTCCCCCTTATCTTAAGAAAGCTGTGACACAAACGAGCCACTAATAATCAAATGTTTTTTATAGTATTCGCTTTTATGTAGTTACTCCCTTTGACTAGTTATGTAGACAGATAAGAACTTTTGTAGAATTATGGAGTTAATTAATTTATTAAATATGAAAAAGCACTCCTTCGCATAAAAAGGAGTGCTTTTTTAGAAATTATTGTTGGTTTTGTTGTCCGTTTCCAGAAGCTTGCTGCTTCTTTTGAGCAGACTGTTGGTTTTGTTGTCTTACTTGTTGTGCATCAGTTTCACTAGCAAATTCTTGGCTTTGATTTTGAGCAGAAGCCTGGTTTTGCTGTCTTACTTTTTGCGCGTTAGTTTTAGATTGTTGGTTCTGTTTCATGAGTATCACCTCCACAAAACTTAATATCTCCCGGGAGATGATTTTTATTCTAAAAAAATTTAGCTTCCAAAAAATCTTTTTACACTAAAAGCGAAATCCCACCGTCAACAATAACCGTTTGTCCACGAATCATTGAGGCCTCTTCTGACAAGAGGAACATTACCGAATTTGCTAAATCACTCGGAGTGACAATTTTGCCTGCCGGTGTTCGTTTCGCAGCGGTTTCTAATATCTCTTCACGATTAGGAAAGTGTGACAAAGCATCTGTATCAACCGCTCCACCAGAAACGGCATTAACGACAATATTTTTCGGGGCAAGCTCTACCGCTAAGTACCTCGTCAATGCTTCTAAAGCCGCTTTCGAAACACCAACGACAGTGTAGTTTTCTAAGTAGCGTATCGACCCTAAAGAGCTTAATGATACGATTTTTCCGCCCCCAGTTTTCTCCATTCTTCGAGCCGCTTCTTGCGCACAGAAGAGTAATGCCTTACTATTTATATCCATTGTCCAGTCCCAGTGCGTTTCTTCTAACTCCATTAACGGTCGAAGAACTCCTGAAGCTGCATTATTAACAAAAATATCCAATCTACCGAAGCGTTCATCAATTTGCGCAAACATTTCTTCGATTTTTTCTTTTTTACCAACATTTGCTTTAACAACTAAAACGTTGCTCCCAAGCGCTTCTAATTCTTTTGCAGTTTCCTCGGCAGCCTTTTTACTTCTTGCATAGTTAATGACAAGGTCATAACCGTTTTTGGCTAAACGAAGTGCGATTTCCTTTCCAATACCTCGACTACTTCCGGTGACAAGTGCTACTTTACGTTCCATTAAAAATCCCCCTAAAAAATATGTATGCTACACATTATATCGAATAGTTGGCATTGATACTACAAAGACTATAAATGATGAGAAAAAACTCATCTGTGTTTATGAATAGTGTTATACCGAGGAGGTACTTTCATGTACGTTGGTCGTGATATGACTGAATTAACAATGATGTCAAAAAAAGACTGGACCAATAAAGAACTAGCTTTTTTTCACCAAAATTTACAACAAATGACACCGTATTTAAATTCTGAAGGAGTTACCATTCACCGAGAGATTGTTAAAGAAATTATCTCTAGAGGTGGAATGGCAAACGACGAAGCAAGTTATGAGCACGGAACAAGAGAACATTATGATTGATCGACAAGGCTCCTGACCATTTTATGGCAGGAGTTTTTGTATGAAAATAGGTACTTGGAGGTGGATTTTCTTTCACGAGCCTCTAAAATTCGATAGAAGTTTACAGTGAAGTGAAAGAAAATTCACCTCCAATTTTCATTCTAGACGGTGACGTTTATCGTCATGAGAGTTTTGTATGAAAATTCATTTTAGTTCCTTGAATTTTTGTGTATAATTTAAAATTAATACTTTTTTAATATGTACAGATGAATTTTGCCGGTAAACAAAGTTTTATTTCATAAAAATGAACTATCATCCTAAAGGAGATTTGTGAGAACATGTTCGATCCAACGATTTATGAAAACTTAAAAGTAGTAGTGGAAGGAGAAATTTATGAGCATGATTTAGACGGTGACATTCTGATAACTGATCGTCAAGATTTAGTGAATTTAGCTACAATGTCTCGTCTTTATTCCGTAAGCTTTAAAGATCACGCTGTCGATACATTTCAAGCGACACTCATGTTAGAGGCACAGTCAGAAGACCTCTATGGAGAAATTTTAGAAAATGAATTTAAAGATAATGGCTGTAAGCTAACGCTCCAATTGCAAGGGCCAATAAATGACATTCAAAACATACCTAAAGATATTCAAGAGCAATTAGACAAAAAGTGGAATTCTCGCCCGGTAATTCAGCAAGAAATTAGTTTTATCTGGGATGCAGAAAGTAGTTCCAATAATTTTTTCACGAAAATCACTTTGAATTTTGACCGAAAAATTAACGAAGACCATATATCAGATTTTACGGAAATCATTTCGCTGTTAATCGAGTCTTTACATCTTTTAAACGGAATCGCTAAGAACACTTGACGACAGACTTCTTTATTATAATAATTGAGTAATAATTTTAAAAATTCACAAAGGAACGGTGAATATGATTAATTACTCAAAAAGATTAGTATCATTAGAGACTGGCATCTTTAATCAATTACGTACATATAAGCAAGAGCAAATGAACAATGGAGTAGATATGATTGATCTAAGTATCGGTAGTCCTGATTTGACACCTCCGCCTTTTGTAATGAACGAACTTGCAAAGCATTCATTAAATGAACAGTTATACGGGTACGCTATTAATAGTACTTCAGAATTTAATAGTGCTGTGAGTAACTATTATGAACGCAAATTTAACGTTACTATCGAGAACAACGAAATCTTACAATTGATGGGTTCCCAAGATGGGCTAGCACATATATCTTTAGCCTGCTTAAACTCTGGCGATGTTGTCATTGTCCCTGACCCTGGTTACCCAATTTATTCAGCAAGCGTTCACGTTGCAGGAGGCAAGTTATATCATTTACCATTACAAGAGGAAAATGATTTTCTTCCTTCTTTAGAGAGCATTCCCGAGGAAGTGTGTCGCAAAGCTAAACTGCTTATTGTTGGATATCCTGGAAATCCAATACCGGCTGTAGCCAATGAAGAATTTTTCAAAAAGCTAGTGGCGTTTGCTAAAAAACATGAGATTTTAATTATTCACGATTTCGCTTATTGCGAACTACTTTTTGATGAAAAAAAACCACTAAGTATTTTTTCGATCCCCGGGGCACATGATGTTGCGATTGAATTTAACTCATTATCAAAAAGTTTTAACATTGCCGGAAGTCGAATCGGTTACATCGTCGGTCGAAAAGAGCTATTAGCACCATTAGCTCTATTAAAATCTCATTTTGATTATGGTGTATTTTTACCGATTCAAATGGCAGCGACGAAAGCATTAAATGAAGGTGATGTATTTTTAGCTACACAAAGGAAAACGTACCAGCAACGGCGAGACGTTTTTATTGACGAGTTAACTAAAGGTGGGTGGAAAGTCCAAAAGCCTGAGGGGGGGATGTTTGTATGGGCAAAAATACCACAGGCTTATACTTCAATGGACTTTACGTTAACCGCGATAAAAAATGGCGTCGTTGTTACGCCAGGAGATGCATTCGGTCGAGAAGGTGAAGGCTACGTACGTATGGCACTTGTACAGAATGAAGAAAGGTTGATCGAGGCAGCTAAAAGGTTATCGGAGTTAAACAGTATTGAACCTATCTGATAGTAAATGAAAACCTTAGGAGATGATTAAAAATGAAAGCTGTTGTTTATTATGAACACGGTAAACCAGAAGTATTACAAACTGTAGAATTACAAAAACCGTCCATTGGAGCGAACGAGATTTTAATAAAAGTAGAAGCTAGCGGAATTAATCCGGTAGATACATATTTCCGTTCTGGAGTCCGTCCTGTCGAGAAGTTTCCGCATATTCCCCACTTTGATTTAGGAGGAATTGTTGTCGAGGTAGGAAGTAATGTTACTAAGTGGAAAGTTGGCGACCGCGTCTGGGGAACGAATATTAAAGGAACAGCTGCTCAATTTGTTGCTGTTGGCGAAGAAGACGTTTTTCCTCTTGCGCCCCATGTATCGACGGCTGAAGGGGCTGCTTTATCCATGGCGTTTATGACTGCTCACCTCGCCTTGTTTTATCGTGCAAAGCTTGAAAAAGGTGAAAAGGTCCTTATTTTTGGAGGTGCTGGGGCCGTAGGACATGCGGCCATTCAGTTAGCGAAATCGGTTGGTGCTTACACGATTGCCACTGCTGGAAATGAAGAAAAGGCTACATTAGCTAAACAAGCTGGTGCTGATGAAGTCATACTTTATCAACAGGAAAACGTCGTTGAAAAAGTTAATGCTCTTACGAATGGAACTGGCGTAGATGTTATTATGGATGTTTCATTAAGTGAAAACATCGAACAAGACTTCCAGATGATTGCTAATGGAGGCCGAATTATCACCGTCGGATCTCCTAAAAATAACACACCAGAACTTCCTTGGCGTTTATTAAACATGAAAAATGCGTCTTTAGTTGGCGTACTTTTATTTACTGTCCCTTTGCAAAAGCAAATCGAAGCAGGGAAAGAAATTAGTCGACTGTTTGCAGAAAAGAAACTAACTGCTCTCGTTGGCAAAACATTTACTTGCGAACAAGCTGCAAAAGCTCATGAAGCACTAGAAGCCCATGAGTTCAATGGAAGTATCGTTATAACATTTGATTAATAATTAAGTCAGTTGCTCATCAATTGTGGGCTATAGAAAAGAGTGCCACTCAGCTAAGCCTCAATAATGGGCGTTTAATGAGTGGCACTTCTCATTTATCCATCCACCGTGGACCTTTTGCTTATATTGTCTTATTGTTGCGAAAATTTTTGAGCTAGACAGTTGACGAATTTCACTAGATGATTATAATATAAAGTAACAAAAGTTGATGGTCGTATATCGCCCATCTTTCTTTTGAATTAATTAGTCAAAGAAAGTCAAAGTCAATAGAATAATTTCTATTGTTTTTTATTAAACTAATGGTCAAAGTTAGTCAAATAGTACATTTAATAATTATTATTTTCAGTAGCTAAAGCCACGAAAGGCATAAAAAAGAATTACGATGAGTTCACTCATCTTTTTTAAAAGTCAATTAGTCAAATATAGTCAAAGTCAGTAAAATATTAAAGGAGGAATTTATTATGATTTGTGAAAAATGCCAAAAAAACCAAGCTAACGTTCAAATGGTCATGAATATTAACCAGCAAGAAAAACATATTAAGATTTGTTCGGAATGCTATCGCAAAATGAAGCAACCATTTAATCAGCAATTCGGTTCCTTTGATGATATTTTCAAGCAAATGTTTTCAAATTCTAATTTTCACCAAAGCGGTTTTAGTGAGCAACAAGCAAATCAGGTCCAAACTAAAAACCCTGGTAGAGGTGGTGGCTTCTTAGATCAACACGGACGTAATTTAACAGAAGAAGCTAGACAAGGACGAATTGATGCTGTGATCGGACGTGACAAAGAAGTGGAACGTCTCATCGAAGTGCTCAACCGCCGGACAAAAAATAACCCTGTTTTAATTGGTGAAGCTGGGGTTGGTAAAACAGCGATTGTTGAAGGATTTGCTTTAAAGATTACCGAAGGGAAAGTTCCTGCAAAATTAAGAAATAAAGAAGTGTACACGTTAGAGATGAATTCTCTTGTTGCCGGAACTAGCTACCGCGGACAATTTGAAGAAAAAATGAAACAACTCATTGAAGAATTACAAGAACGTGAAAATGTAATCCTGTTTATTGATGAACTGCATGTGGTCATTGGTGCTGGAAGTTCTTCTGAAGGGTCAATGGATGCCGGAAATATTTTAAAACCAGCGCTAGCTCGTGGCGACTTACAAATTGTTGGAGCAACAACACTCAAAGAGTATCGCCTGATCGAAAAGGATTTAGCTCTTGAGCGACGGTTCCAACCGATTACTGTCAAAGAACCTTCAGCCGATGAGGCTTTCGAAATTTTAAAAGGTATTCGCCCAATTTATGAAAGCTACCATGAGGTAAAATATTCAGATGACGTTTTAAAAGCGTGTGTCAATTTATCACACCGCTACATTCAAGATCGTTTTTTACCTGACAAAGCGATTGACCTCATGGATGAAGCAGGTTCAAAATTAAATTTAGTCCAAAGCCATTCTGATAAAGAGCAGATTCAAGTTCGCCTTGGTGAAATTGTCGAGGAGAAACACGAAGCAACGAAAAATGAACAATATGAAAAAGCAGCAAAACTTCGGGATGAAGAAATCGAGCTTCAACAAAAATTGAAGGATGCTCCGGTTGAGACGAAGGCTGTTACTGTCTTGCATATCGAAAAAATTATCGAAAAACAAACTGGCATTCCTGTAAGTAAACTTAACGAAAGTGAACAATCAAAATTAAAAGATTTACAATCAAGGTTAGCTAAAAAGGTTATCGGTCAAGAGAATGCCGTTGAAAAAGTAGCGAAAGCTGTGCGTCGTGGTCGGGCTGGCTTAAAATCAAAACAGCGCCCTACAGCTTCATTCTTATTTGTCGGACCGACTGGAACTGGTAAAACTGAGCTAACAAAAACGCTAGCTGAAGAGCTGTTCGGTAGTAAAGAAGCGATGATTCGGTTAGACATGAGTGAGTACATGGAAAAGCATTCTGTCTCCAAATTAATAGGCTCACCTCCAGGTTATGTCGGGCACGAAGAAGCCGGACAATTAACAGAACAAGTTCGTCGCAACCCATATTCAATCGTCTTGTTAGATGAAGTCGAAAAAGCTCACCCTGACGTCATGAATATGTTTTTACAGATCATGGAAGATGGTCGCTTAACTGATAGCCAAGGAAGAGTTGTAAGCTTTAAAGAAACAGTAATTATTATGACGTCTAACGCTGGCGTTCAGCATAAAAAGAAGAGCGCACTCGGATTTGGTGCAACAGAAAATGCAGATTATTCAAGTGTACTAGAAACATTGGCTGACTACTTTAGACCAGAGTTTTTAAATCGCTTTGACGCTATTATTGAATTTAACCACCTTGAAAAAGAAGAGTTGACGATGATCGTCGACATTATGCTCGTTGATTTAATGAACACTCTTCGTGAGCAAGGGATTAAGTTTGAAATTAATGATGACGCTAAGAAAAAGCTTGCCGAGCTTGGAAATAGCCCTGCATTTGGTGCACGTCCTTTACGCCGCGTTATCCAAGAAAAAATCGAAGACCAAATTACAGATTTGATCATCGATGAAGTGGCCGTTGAAAGTGTGAGTGTGTATGTTGAGGAAGGGGACCTAAAAGTTCAGGGGAGTTAATTATATTGAAAGGAATAATAGCTGTCCGCAAAGTTCGTTTTAGATGAGCTTGTGGACAGCTCTTTTTTGATGGTTGGTTTGTTGGTAAGTCGGTGCAAGTAAATTCTATTTATCGCAAGTAAAACATGCGTAATCGCAAGTTAAATCCAATAATCGCAAATAAAACCGCATTAACTCAATAAAAAAATCATACGATCACCGCTCCGCATTCCTATTTTTAATTCATTTCAAATCTTCTGGTCTTTTCACCAAGAAAATCTATTACAATTGTTTTAACGAAACTAATTTTAAATAATCGATTAAAAAGAGAGGTATGCTATGTACAGGTTGTATTGTAGATTGTATCAACTCACTTTTAGAGTAGCTGCTCGTTTTTTACCGTGGCGAAAACCGCAATTATTAGAAGGAGAAAATAGCTTAATTAAATTACCTCCTTTCATCAAAAGCAAAGCAATTGATAGTGTTTTGATCGTAACAGATAAGGGGATTACCTCACTTGGGTTATTAAATCGATTACTGGAAGGATTAGCAAATGTAGGAGTAACCTATGTTGTGTATGATAAAACTGTCCCAAACCCAACGATCGATACCATTGAGGACGCTTTAACCTTTTACAAAGCAAACAACTGCAAAGCAATTATTGCTTTTGGGGGTGGTTCTCCAATCGATTGCGCAAAAGCGGTTGGGGCACGTGTGGCAAGACCTGAAAAGAGCATTTCTCAGATGAAGGGACAGTTAAAGATTAGAAAAGAAATCCCTCCTTTTTTTGCAATACCGACAACAGCTGGTACAGGAAGCGAAACTACTCTTGCTGCTGTTATTTCAAACAACAAGACGCATGAAAAGTATGCTATCAATGATCCGGTGCTCATTCCACATTTTGCTGTACTTGATCCGCTACTTACAGTTAAACTTCCACCACATATTACAGCTACAACTGGGATGGACGCTTTAACACATGCAATTGAAGCATACATCGGCAAAAGTAACACAGTGGAAACAAAACGATGTAGTAAAGAAGCCGTAACATTAATTTTTGAAAACCTCTATGAGGCTTATTCAGAGGGGTCCAATATAGACGCACGTAAAAATATGCAAAAGGCCTCATATTTAGCAGGTATTGCGTTCACTCGTGCCTATGTTGGCTATGTTCATGCGATTGCACATACTCTTGGAGGTTTTTATTCTATTCCTCATGGTTTAGCTAATGCTATTATTCTGCCTTATGTACTAGAATATTACGGAAAGTCAGCGCAAAAACCGTTAGCGGAGTTAGCCGATTTAATCGGAGTGAGTAATAAAGCGGACACAGATGAACACAAGGCGAAAAAACTTATTAAAGCGATTAAAAAGCTTAATAAAGATATGAACATTCCTACTAAAATTAATGGCATTGTAGACAGAGATATTCCATTAATGGTAGAGCGTGCTTTAAAAGAAGCCAATCCACTTTATCCTGTTCCAAAAATTTTGTTAAAAAAAGATTTACAACACCTTTACGAAGTAATTAAAAAGTAAAAAAGACTCTCAATAAGTGTCTGACACTTACCGAGAGTCCCTTCTTTAATTCCGAATTTAAAAAGAACTGCTTAACTTTATTTCATCTACTAAGTTGTAATTCTCTTTTTCAACTCCATATAAAATCCATGGAGAAGGTAGTTCAAATTGATGGTTCTCTGGTAAAGATTGCGCTTCTTCTTTCGTTAAATCGATCCAAATGTACGTATCACCTTCAACTTGCTCTTTTAGTTTCCGGTAATCTTTAGCAATCGTTTCCCACAAACCTTTTTGCGACAACATGTCACTCCAGGGATAAACAACGTGTAAATAATGATCTTTTTTCTGATCGTATTTAGTAATAAGTACGCGTGTTTTTTCTTCATTTTCATAAAAAGACCATTTCTCAATATCTTCATTACAAAACAGCTCTTTAGAAGCAGGGAATGAGTAGTAGCATTCATAAGGAAAAACAGACGATGATTTCAAATATACTTCTTTTAACCACTGCTTCTTTCGTTCGATACTATCAATGTGCTTCCACGGCTTTGCACCAGTTTCAAGTGCTGATGTATCTTTGGTGACGGCACCATGTAACATAACATAAGGTTTTAACCGTAACTTTTCAACGACTCTCCGTGCTGGTATATTATACTCCTGGGTATTGGCACCTACCCACTGAATGCCATCCACCTGGAACGCTTGGTTCATAATGTAGGAAATCAATTGTGTTGCTAAATTGTTCCCTCTAAATCGACGATCACTTCTTAACCGCCCTAACATCGCATAGCGTTCTGCAAAAATTGTATAGCCACCCATACTTGCCATTTGGCCATCTATAAATAATCCATATAAGCGATGATTCTCCGTTGTAAGACTATGAAAAATCCGTACTACATAGTCATCTTCAATGCCAGTATCCATCGCTTCCAAATAGGGAAAATCTTCGCTCGTTAACATTCTGATCTGTTTATTCATTTGTATTCCTCCCTAATTCGTCGGACGTTACTTAATTGCCCCTCTTTTAAATTACCCCACCTAGAAATATTCCACCATATAGAAGTGCTCCACCAATAACATATGCTGGGTGCACTTTTAATTTTTCAAGAAGTACGTAACTAACAACTATTAAAATACTAGTTTGAATTAAACCTAATTGCGTAAAAGAGCTATCGAAAAAACGGAATGTTAAAAGACCTAAAAGAACGGCAATTGTTGGTTTTACTAAGCTTGTCATTGCTTTTACTTTAGGAGAATCTTTGAATTTCATTAATAAGCTTAATAATGCAATCATTAAAATTAATGAAGGTGCAACCGTTGCAAATACACCGACTGAAGCACCTAAGATACCACCTTGTTCATAGCCAATAAAGCCAGCCATTTTCGTGGCGATTGGTCCTGGCATTGCATTTCCTAATGCCAAAACTTCACCAAACTCTTCTACTGTAAGCCAACCAAAACGGTGAACGACTTCATATTCAATTAACGGTATCGACGCTGGGCCTCCACCGTAGCCAATTATCCCTGGGATAAAAAATGCAATAAATATCTCCCAATAAATCATGAACTTTGTTCCCCTTCTTTCTTCGTTTTCGAGGTTTTATCTGACCTAGTTAAAGCAAAAAGTAAAATTGCTACAATTACAAATCCAGGATGAATGTCTAAAATACCGATAATCACAATACTTACTAATATTAATACGATACTTTTTAGCCAACCTAGCCCTTTCCTCGAAGTTTCAAAAAACTTCCATGTTAACATTGCCATCATCACACCAACAACAGGAACAACCGCACTTGCCATTCCTTGAACCCATGCTTGCTCCCTGAATGATGCTAGTGACCCTAAAATAATAATCATTAATAAAATCGTCGGCACGATACTTGCCACAATGGCATTCGCCATTCCTAAATAACCACCAACTCTATAGCCGATATAACCGGCCATTTTTGTCGCAATTGGACCCGGCAATGCATTTCCAATTGCTAAAATATCGCTAAAATCATCATCATTAAGCCATTTATACTTTTCAACAACTTCTTTGTGAACTAACGGAATTGAAGCTGGGCCACCACCATAGCCCAGCATTCCAACACGAAAGAAAGCCATAAATATATTATATTGCTTCATTTCAGTTCTCCTTTTTCTTTGTCTAGCTTCGGTGCCTACGAGCTCGGGACACTTCAGTCCTTTTAGGAAGCCAAAAAACGGCTTCTTTCAAAGGACTTCCAGTGCCTGTCGCTCGTGAGCAAGGCACCTCCGCTTTTCTGCCTACCAAGCGGCGATGGAGCCGTCTGTTCTTGATTCTGTTCCACCTGCTAAAACGCCGGTTTTTGGGTCGCGCCAAATAATTTGGCCTCTTCCGAATCCACCTGGATTATGAGCTACTTGAATTTGATGACCCATGCGCGCTAAGCCTTGAGCAATAAAGTTTGGAACTGTATTTTCAAGCATGACAGTTTTGTCTTTCATCCATTGCCAACGTGGAGCATCTAACGCTGCTTGTGGGTTTAAGTTAAAATCAATCGCATTCATGACGACTTGCATATGTCCTTGCGGTTGCATAAAGCCACCCATTACGCCGAATGGTCCTACAGGTTGATCACCTTTAGTTAAAAATCCAGGTATGATCGTATGGAACGTTCTTTTTCCTGGTTCAAGACGATTGTCGTGACTTTCATCTAATGAGAAGTTATGACCCCGGTTTTGTAATGAAATCCCTGTCCCTGGAACGACTAAGCCAGAGCCAAATCCCATATAGTTACTTTGAATAAATGAAACCATATTTCCTTCGTTATCTGCCGTTGCTAAATAAACTGTTCCGCCTTTGGGAGGCTCACCTGCTGTAGGTGTTAACGCTTCGTCAGATATTGAGTTTCTACGCTCGTTTGCATACTCTTTCGATAAAAGGTCTGGAACTTCAACTGACATTTTATCTTGTTCCGTAATGTATTTTAATCCATCACTAAAAGCTAGCTTCATTGCTTCGATTTGTCGGTGATACGTTGAAATATTATCACGGTCACTAAACTCAAAGCCTTCAGCAATGTTTAATGCAAGTAATGCTACTAATCCTTGACCGTTCGGAGGAATTTCCCAAACATCATAGCCTCGGTAAGAAACGTTAATTGGGTCAACCCACTCAGGTTTAAATGTGGCTAAATCTTCTTTCGTAATAAAACCATTATATTTTTTCGAGAATGCATCAATTTTTTCAGCTAATTCTCCTTCATAAAATGCTTTTCCTTTTGTCTCAGCAATCAGTTTTAGCGTATTAGCATGACCTTCTGACTTCCAAACCTCTCCTACTTTTGGAGCTTTTCCGTTCGGTGCAAAAGTTTCAAACCAATGATTAAATTCTTCACCTTCTAATTGTTTACTGTAACCTTTGTACGCTTGTTCCCAATAAAAGCTTAAAATTGGAGATAACGGATAGCCGTTTTCAGCATACTCAATCGCTGGTTTTAACACTTCTGTTAATGGTAATTTCCCAAACTTTTCCGATAATTCCACCCATGCTGCAGGTGCACCTGGAACAGTGACAGGAAGCCATCCGAATTTTGGAATTTCCTCATAGCCTCTTTCTTTTACTTTTTCAATGGAGATTGATTGTGGTGCTGGTCCACTTGCATTCAAACCATGTAATTTACCTTTTGTCCATACGAGAGCAAAGGCATCGCCGCCGATCCCGTTTGACGTCGGCTCAACAACTGTTAAACAAGCTGCTGTGGCGATCGCTGCATCAATGGCATTTCCACCTTTTTTCAAAATATCTAAACCTGCTTGAGCAGCTAACGGTTGAGATGTCGCAACCATACCATTCTCAGCATATGTCGTCATTCTCTTTGACGGATAAGGATTATGTAGGGCATCATATTGTAACATTAATTTTGACCTCCTTTTTTCTATGTTCAATTATAAAACAAACAAACACATTTTTCATCGATTTTCATTCGATTTACGAAATATTTATAGTTTTGAGTGTTGAGTGTTGAGTGTTGAGTTGTTTGGCTAGCATTGCTCCGAAGCTATGCCCACATTAACTCTTCACTCTTCACTCATAACTCAAAACTCTAAAAGTTCGATCTTGACTGGCCGCCGTCAACATTTAAAGTCGCACCAACGACCCATGAAGCTTTTTCTGAAGCCAAAAATAAAGCAACATTCGCTATTTCTTCTACAGTTCCAAATCGTCCGGCTGGGATCTGTTGCTCCACAAAAGCCTTCATTTTTTCTGGGTTCTCATTAATGCGCTTTTGCCAATTACCTGTCGGATGAAGAATAGAGCCAGGAGCTACGCCGTTAACACGAATGCCATCCTTAATCACTTCATCAGCGAGTGACTTCGTAAAAGAAATCATTGCTGCTTTGGCCGCATTGTACGTCGGTTTGCCTCCAGCTTCTCTACCAAAAATAGAAGAAATATTAATAATTGATCCTGAGCCGTTATTTTTCATTACGGGAATTGCCAGTTTGCTAAAATGAACGGAAGACAAATAGTTTAAATCGATTGCTTCAGCAAATAAATCTAATTCAGTTTCTTCGGTTGTACTTCCATTACTACCACCGACGTTATTAACTAAAATATCCACCTTGCCAAAATCATTGATTAAACTTTGAAAAACACGTTCTCGTTCTTTATTACTGCTTAAATCTGCTTCATAATAAGCATCTAAGTTGTATTCCGCCGCTGTTTCAGCTAACTCTTTTTGCGTTCTAGCAGTAATGGCAACTTTGGCACCTTCTTCTTTAAATGCTTTAGCTATTGCCTTGCCAATACCTTTAGAGCCACCAGTTATTAGAACGACTTTATTCGTTAAATTTAAATTCATCTTTCATTATCCCCTCTTCCTGAAAAATTTCTCTGTTAAAAATAGTATAGGTTACTCAGACTCTAGATCGCGAAGCTCGCCCATTATTTTTTATATATAAAGAATCATCAATGGACGGTGGCCAGGCTAACTATTTTCCAAGTAAAACTCTCATAACAGTCGTAACCCTAACCACTAACCAACAAACCAACTAACCAACTGACCATCAAAAATCTAGACAGAAATTCATGATCTTTTGATGTGAAACTGGAAACGGGTATTGTTTAATTTCCGAACGATTGACCCACTTTGCCCGGTTATTACTTTCTTTTTCAGCACTTAAAAGCTCTACCTCAAATACCGTCACATTCCATTTCAAATGTGAAAAAACGTGCTCGACATGAAAGATTTCTTCACCGACACTCGTATTTAAGTGATACTCCTTTTGTAAAAATTCAACGAGTTGTGCTTCTAACGAAGTGCCTTCCGTCAATTCAACATTTGGAAATTCCCATAAACTTGCTAACAACCCTTTGTTAGGACGTTGATGTATTAATACTTCTCCTGCTTCATTTTTAACAAATCCACAAACGAGTTTTTTCGCTTTCACCTTCGTCTTTTTTACTTTGACCGGAAGCTCGCTTTGTACGCCAAGCTTAAAAGCTTCACAATGACTTTGAACTGGGCAAACAGTACATGACGGTGATGTAGGTGTACAAATTAACGCCCCTAACTCCATTAACCCTTGGTTAAATGATGATGGGTCTTCATGACTGATAAGAGAAGTGATCATTTTTTCGATGTTTTTTCTCGTTTTATCTTTTCCTATATCGTCGTACTTAGCAAAAATTCTTGATATGACGCGCATCACATTGCCGTCAACTGCAGGCTCCGGAATTCCATAGGCAATGCTAAGAATCGCTCCAGATGTATACGGACCGACACCTTTTAATTTTGAAATTTCCGCCTTTGTATTGGGGACGATCCCGTTATACGTCTCTTTAACTTCGCGTACTGCCGTCTGAAGATTTCTCGCACGTGAATAATAACCGAGCCCTTCCCATGCTTTAAGAACATCTCCTTCATCGGCACGAGCAAGAGCTTGAATCGTTGGGAACTTGCCCATAAAATTATTAAAAAACGGGATCACTGTATCCACTCTTGTTTGTTGCAACATAATTTCTGAAACCCATACTTTATATGGATCTTGATCTTCGCGCCAAGGTAAATCTCTTTGATTTGCTTTAAACCAAGTAATTAAATCTTTTTGAAAATTTTTCACAGATGTTTTATTTTCTAGTTGCATAGTCTCTCCTCTAATCGTTTTGAAACGGTTGTGTTTGAAACGCCCAACAGTTTAATTTTTCTAGCCCACCTTCAATAAACTCATCGAGTTTACTAAAAACGGGGTGATCTTTTGATTGTCTCATCTTTTTTAATGCTTGATAATGAGCAATGTTTGGTACTCGGAACATCTCTACGTACAGAAATGGCTGATCTGTTGCTACAAACCATTCAATCTTTTCAGCGCTATATTCAGGGAGTTTTTGTAATACTTCTTTCATCACTTCTTCGTACTTTTCGACTCTCGCTTCTTTTACTTTATACTCGATAAAAATTTGCAAGCTCATATTTGAAAAAACTCCTTTTTAAACTTTATAAATTCGGGTAAAACTAAATTATAATGTTTCATATACTAAAAATTGGGAGGTGCTTATTCAAGTGGATACTGCAACACACGTTGTTATGGGAATTGCGGTCGGATCAATTGCAACACTAGATCCCGTTGTCGCAAACGACCCTACACTTGCACAAACGGTGATGCTAGGTGCTTTAATTGGTTCACAAGCACCCGACTTTGATACAGTATTAAAGTTAAAAGACAATGCAAAATATATTAGAAATCATCGCGGAGTGACTCATTCCATTCCTGCTGTAATTCTATGGCCGATTTTAATCACTGCTGCCATATCTTTATTTGTACCTGGCATTAACCTTCTACACCTTTGGTTATGGACATTCTTGGCCGTTATTTTGCATGTCTTTGTTGACATTTTTAACGCCTACGGAACCCAAGCACTTTCTCCGTTTAAAAAGAAATGGATTGCTTTAGGTGTCATTTATATTTTTGACCCATTTATTTTCTTTAGTCATGTTGCAGCAATCATCATCTGGCAAATGGGCGCACATCAAGGTTTTACTTTCTTAACGCTTTATTTCATTTTAATATTTTATTATGTATGGCGTTTTTACGCACGAAATAATGTTTATAAAAAAGCACTTGAAGAGCATCCTGATGCCACTCACGTTTTTATTTCACCGTCTTTTAAATGGCGCAGGTGGCACGTCGTTATTAGAACGCCAGAAATGATGTATGTCGCTCAAGCGTTCGGTGAGAAAATTAATTATTTTGAAAGCTATCCATTTGAACCTATTCCAAATAAACCGATTATTAATGCTGCAATGCAAGACGAGAATTTAGCTGCATTTTTATCGTTTTCTCCTTCTTATCGCTGGGAAGTCGTTCGAGTAGGTGACCATCACGAAGTACGTTTTATCGACTTACGTTATCGAAGTAAAGGACATTATCCGTTTGTGGCGATCGTTAAGCTTGATGATGAGTATAACATTTTAAGCTCATACACTGGATGGATTTACAGTGAAGAAACGCTTAAGAAAAAACTTGAATTTGCGACTGAGTGATATTACAGTTTTGAATTTTGAGTGTTGAGTTTTGAGTTGTGTAAGTAAAGCTTCGAAGTTCTTTGTTTATGCTTCGAAGCTTTTTTACGTTTCTTTATCCAAATTACCGCTTTTGCAACTCAAACATTATTTTAATAAGTGTTTAAATTTTTCGTTCGTTGATGCAAACTCGTGGAGTTTTTCACCATAATGTTGGATCCATTGGGCAACAATCATTTCTGTTATGTGTTGACCTTCATAGGATCTACCAGCTTTCGCTCTTGTTGTTTCAAAATCTTCCCAAAGCGCTTCGACCCAATTGCGGGCCAAGTCATATGTTAACTCACAGTTTTTTGCTAATAACGTTTTGGCGAGGCGATCTAGTTTTTCTTCCATGATGCAACCATCTCCTATTCATTACATTAATTGCTTATTATAATCTGTTAACGAAAACTCATACTAAGATTGTACCGACTTATAAAGGGGGTTTCACCTGATGCGTAACAAAGAAAAAGGTTTCCCAAATCGAATGTCTTTCCATGGCGAGCCGCGTGCAAAGGAAGAATATTCTTCTAAGAGAGCCGATGGCACAATGAGAGATCATCCTCGAGACCGAATGAGAAACTCTAACGAAAATCGTAAATAGGACGATTTGATTATCTTTGTAAGCTTTGGATTAATCTAGGAGGTGCTAATCTTGGCAAAAAATAGTAAGGACCACCGTGCCAACTATCAAGATCCGTTCAATTCTCCACGTGCAAATCCAAAACATGCATTTATGCAAGTAAATGGTGAAACTCAACAAAGTCTTCATAACTACGTTCTGCAAATTCAAACGCGTAAAAGATCGTAGTGGTACGTGGGGTTGCTCCTATCGACTGAAATATTTGTTTTTAAACTGAGCTCTTGCAGGGGCGAGTTTAGTTTAAATCAATACTTTCGGTTGGTCTTATTAAGGGGCAGCCTTTTTATTTTTTATAAGAAGATGTTCAAAAAGCCCGGTAATACAACTAACTCAATTCGCCAACTTTTCGAACGAGCATTGAAATCGGAAATGCTTCTTCCTCTTTTTCATTTCCATCTCGATAACCCCACGCGAACACACCGTTCATGTATGATATTTTAAATAAAGTACCTTCTGCACCTTGAAGTTCATAGGTTTCTCCCGCTTTAAAATCTTCTGGATTTAATAAATATGCTTTGGCCATTGCGATCTTTCGCTCATAAACAGCTAATTCGTTAATCATTCCCATTTGCTCTGCTTTACGAGCTTTATCATTTAAAGTTGCTATTTCTTGACGAAGTTCATATTCTGAAAACTCACTATATCTTTTTTCCATGACCATTCCTCCTAAATTATATCTCCGTCCATTATAACAATTAAAAAAGAGGCTGTCCCAAATAAATCAATTGGAAACAACCTTGTAGAAAAGCGGAGGCGCCTTGGTAAGCTTCGACAAGCGTTGGAGGGCCAGCAACGTTTTGCCTGCTCCTTGAAATGCCGGCTTTGTATAGGCAAAATCTTGATGGACCGAAACGCTCGAGAAGCTAGGCGCTGAGCTAGACAAGAAAGGTGGAAGCGTTATAGAAGATACGCAAGTATTAAACCGATCGTTCCAGCTGCAAAAGAGTAAAAGAGCATTGGCCCTAAAGTCATTCGTATAATCGCTCCCTCTTTTCCTAACAAGCCAACGACAGAGGCTGCCGCAACGACATTCAACACACAAATCATATTTCCGGCATTCGACCCTAGTACTTGCATGCTTAAAACGATCGTTGGATCGACCGCAATTTGGTCGGCAACACTGAATTGAAACAACGAGAACATCATATTACTGAATGTGGCACTACCTGAAATGAAGGAACCTAAAGCGCCGATTAAAGGAGCAACAAGTGGCCAAGAGCCACCCATCATTGCAGATGCCGTATTCGCCAACTCAATGGGCATGCTTTGTAAGTTAGCATCATTTAATCCTGAATTGATAAAAATTCGCACCATCGGAACAGCAGTAAACAAGGCTATCGCACTACCGACGATTGCTTTTCCTGACATTGAAAATGTTTGCGCTAGCTGTGAAGCATTCATTTTATGCACAAAGAACGTAATTAAAACGACTAAAACAAATACGGAACCTGGCAAATACAGTGGCTCAAGTGATGTTCCAATGTTTGTGCCTAAAATATTGTTCCAAGTAATTTTAATGCTTAACAACCATTGTTTTAATGGTAAAAATTCGAGACGTGTTAATACGAGAAAAAAGCCAACTAATAAATATGGTATCCAAGCCACTAACAACGGCAGCTCTTTTTTCATCCCCTTTTCTTTTACTTCAGGAGCTTCACTTGCAAACTCTTGCCCAACCCAAGTTTTTAACCAAGAAGATTTTTCAGGGAAACCCCAAGGTTCTTTAGGTAATAAAAAGCCTTTTTTAGCTGCTGGAACGACAATGATTAGTCCAATTAAGCCACCAAAAATCGATGGGAACTCTGGACCTAAAAACGTTGCCACTATTAAGGCTGGAACTGTAAAAGCAAGCCCTGCAAAAATCGCAAATTTCCAAACTTGTAAGCCTTCACGGAATGAACGATTTTCACCAAAAAACTTTGTTAACATTAATACTAAAATTAACGGTATAAAAGTTCCAACAAAAATATCAACTCTCATTATTTGTGCACCTAGGATGTTCATATAGTCGAGCATCGCCATATCCCCTAAGTAGGGTTGGACAATAGGGGCTATTTCTGAACCTTCTTGAAGCCCTTGGTTTACCCCTACAATGATCGGTGTCCCAACAGCTCCAAACGATACCGGACTACTATCAGCTATTAAAGCTAATACAACAGCAGCTAGCGGCGGAAAGCCTAAAGCAACCATAAGTGGTGCACCAATCGCAGCTGGCGTTCCAAAGCCTGCTGCTCCTTCTATGAATGCTCCGAACAACCAAGCGATAATTATTAGTTGAACACGACGGTCAGCTGATATTCCTAAAAAACTATTTCTAATTGTATCGATGGCACCACTAAGTTTTAGTGTATTGAGAAGAAGGATCGCGCCAAAAACGATATATAAAATAGAGACACCGATAATAATCCCTTCTAGTGATGCAGCTAAAACTTGAATTATAGGGACTTGCCAATAAACGATCGCTAATATAGCAGTCGCTAAAAGGCTAATTGGCATCGCTTTAATTGCTGGCATCCTAAGCACGACTAAAAAAAGTAATACGGCAATAATGGGTGTTAATGCAACTAAGGTAGTAATCATTTAAAATAGTCCCTTCCTAAGTAAATATGTAGAAAATAAAATTTGCTTATTCACTTAGGATTTATAACAATAGCAAAACCTATTCATTGGATAAGAGATCTTGTTTAAATTCTCTTCTGAGTAACAGAAAATAAACAAACTATCATGACAAATTACCGTAACCATCTAATATGGGAAAGGTGAATACAGAAATAAGATATTATCGCATTTTCCATATTTTTACTAGTCTGAGCCAAGGAATTTACGCCTCATCTCCAATACATTTACCAATGAAATAAAAAAGCAGCTCATGAATAAAAAAATGGCAAGTATAAAAGTGCTTTATATACTTGCCATTAGCTATTTGAATGTATTGTTAGTTCATCTATATTTATAATTGCTTTCAATTGTTGTAGCAAGTCCAACCCAATATTATTATCCCAAAAATCAATGCTGCTTTCGCTCGCTTTTGTTAAATCTTCTGATAAACTCTTTTCTCTTTTCACCTTTAAATATTCAGCAAAGTCTAAAATTTTATCGACTTCTTGTTCTGGAATTTCATCAATAATTTTTAGTAATCGTTCCTTAGCAGTATTCATGATGTTCATCACCTCTTTCATGAATATTTTATCTAATTATATCATTTTCAATTACTTCAAACCATCGCTGTTTAAGTAAATGCTTCGTTAGTTGAATCTAATCGTTTCCGGACACAGAATACCTTATTTTACGAATTTTGACCATTTTTTTATTTTAAAGGACACCAGGTTCGCTATTTCATAAAAAACCGCTAAAATGAACCGAAATTAACCAAATAACGAACCTGGTGTCCTCTTACTTTGATAAAACACCGGTTTCTTCACAAATAACGGCTCTCTTGTCCGATAGAATTAAAAAACGGTCCGTATTAGTAGGTTTCCTCAACATCTGCTAGACTAACAAATTGATTTCAATTTGCTAGTCATATCTTTCTACATGTTGAGCAGCTTTGTAGATGTTCATCGACCCGCGCCCTTACATTAGGAGATAACTCATTTTCTTCGTATATAACATATAAGTCTTGAACGACTTCGCAATCAAATTTCATATTATTTTTCCACCTCGCATTCTCTTTCATAAATGCGCTAGTTTACAATTAATCTGTAACGTGTTCTTCTATAAATTTATCAATAAGTTCAAATGAAAAGCCACGCCGGTATAAAAACTGTTTGACCTTTTGCTTTTGCTCCCAGCCATTGTAGCTGCGGTATTTTTTCAAAGCTTTTTCTCCTTGGTATGTAATTGCTTGCCACTCTTCGTTACAGTCGTCCTCATTCTCTTCTTTCATTTCTCTTAACACTTCCTGCACTACATCATTTGTGAAACCTTTTGATTGTAGCAATGTGTACATTTTTCGATCTTGATCTGCTCTTGACGTTTTCAGTTGCTTCGGATATTTTTTTTGTAAAAGAAGCGCCGCCTTTTCTAACTGCTCTTCATATGAATATAAATCTAGAGCTTCATTTATTTCTTTTTCGCTCATGCCTTTTTCGATCAACTCGCGTCTAATGACTCCTGGACCTTTCATTGTTAAGTTGATACGTGAGCGTACAAAAGCCTTTGCGAATTCGCCATCGTCTAAGTATTTTTCCTTCAATAAACGATCGATAATAATCGTAATATTATTACTCTCTAACTCTTTACTCTTTAAGTAATCAATCATTTCTTTTGTCGATCGCATTCGATACGACAAATAGTTGATCGCATACTGGTATCCTTTTCTAATTTGTTCTTCATATAAAATTTCTTCGATTTGTTGCTCCGTAAGTTCTAAACCTTTTCTTAAATGGAATTTAACTAATACTGCTTCATCAACACTGAAGGCATATTCTTCACCTTGTCCGTGATCAAGAAATATGTTGTAACGGTCGTTATTTTTCTTTTGCGTCGATATTTTAGATAATACTGGCATCTTTATTCACTTCCCCCTACTATAAGTTAACTTAATAGCCTTTTTATATCCCAATCGGTAAATAATTAGCTTAGCACAATATGTTATTGATTTTGCTCATGCCGCTTCGAGAAATTAGTAGTTTACATCCCTCTACTGCAAATTAGTAGCCTTTTCCAGCTTTGTTCGGCATAATTGTAATTATCAAATACTTGTTGGAGGTGTATTTTATGAACATTGTTATCGCTGGTGGTACTGGTTTAATCGGTTCTAAAATCGTTGAATATTTCTCAAATGATAAACATCATATTTACATTTTAACAAGAAAAAGTGAAAACAAAAGGAATAGTGAACAGATTACTTATGTAAATTGGTTAAACGAAGGTGACGAACCAGAAAAAAAGCTTGAGAATATTGATGTCGTTATTAATTTAGCCGGAGAATCGATTAATAGCCGCTGGACGAGTGAGCAAAAGGAACGGATATTAACAAGTCGTCTAGATGCAACGAAAAATTGTTTAACGTTAATGGAGAAACTTACGCAGAAACCGAAAGTATACCTTAATGCATCAGCTGTCGGATTTTATGGAACATCACTTTCAGATACTTTTACGGAAGACGATCATGATGCTGGAGCTGACTTTTTAGCAACGGTTGTTGAGAGTTGGGAACAAGAGGCGATCAAAGCTGAAGCGCTTGGGATTCGGACGGTTTTACTGCGCTTTGGCGTCGTTTTGGCAAGTGACGGTGGCGCGTTAAGTAAAATGATAATGCCTTACAAACTTTTTGCTGGTGGTAAGGTAGGGTCAGGTAAACAATGGCTGTCCTGGGTTCACATTGACGATGTTGTTTCAATGGTTGAGTTTGCCGTAAATAATGAAAAGATTAGTGGGGCATTAAACGTTACCGCACCTAACCCACAGCAAATGAAGGAGTTTGGAGCTGTTTTAGGGAATGTGCTAGGTCGGCCACACTGGCTACCAGCACCGAGCTTTGCTTTAAAAATATTGTTAGGCGAGATGAGCCTACTCGTGTTGGAAGGACAAAAAGTACTCCCTATAAAAGCAATAGATCACGGCTTTCAATTTACGTACCCAGAATTAAAAGCAGCGTTAAAGAGTTTAAAATTATAGCTGCTAATCGAAAAGACAGGTGCAGAAATTCCTCGTTCCTATACCTGTCTTTTAATTTATTTCTTTACTTTCTACATAATTTGGATTTAATAAACTGTAATTGAGCCTCGGTACATGTTCATCGTACAAGCATAATTATAGGTTCCAGGCTCTAACCCATCAAGCTCTAAAAAGTTACTTTCACCTGGGGTTATATTCACTCTAAAATCAAGGTCATTTGAATAAATAAAGCGGGAACAACCTAATAAATCGTTACCATGAAAGTTTAGTACGGTTGGTTCACCGGCTTCTATAGCAATATTGTTCGGCTCATAAGAAAACAACTCTACATTAATAAGTGCTTGTTGTGTAAGGTCACCTTCGTATATTGTCGGCAAAATAGTAAAGTCTTCTATTTCCTCTTCAAATTGCGATAGAGCATAGTTACTACCTACTACTGAAAACGCAATAAAAGCCACAATGACAATTAAAAACGTTGAGCTTACGAAAACTGGCTTTTTAAGCTGTTTTTCCCTTTCCTCCTTTTTTTTTATCCTAGATGAAATTTCTTCGTCAATGACTTTAAGTAAAACAATATTTACTATAACAAATACTGCTAAAATAAAGACGATCGTTATACTTACTTTGGTAGGAAAGAGCATTACTCCGAGCATTGCCCCCATCATACCACCCATAACACCAGCACCTAAACCATCTAAAGCTGCCATTAACGAAATCGGCTTTCCTGTGAAATATCCAACAATCATTCCAAAGACGACCGCAATCATTGTAGGTGTACTTAATTCTACATCAGACATAACCCCTAAAACGGTACCAAGTGCAACACTCGACATCATCGCATTTGTCATTGCGATCATCATACCGGCCATACATGTAAGGTTTTTTCGCTGTTTGTACGTATAATAAGTAACGTATCCGCTTAGAGCAACTATGATAGCAATACTTATAATGTTTAAAAACATAACTATTTCCCTCAACTTTCATTTTAAGAATTATATTCTAATGAATTTCATAATTCAATATTATCGCCATTAAGTAACTATATGTAGTTGCGTTAAACCGCTCGCAACTACATATAGTTTGATATGGCTCAATTTAGGGATTATGAAATTCACTCTCATAACGAAAATTAACTTTTTATAAAAATCACTATAGCTAAATTATAAATGTACAAAGAGGCGAGAACATGGATAAGTTGTGAAAATTTATAAATACGTTGTCGATATTTCATTAATTAGTCATTTTTTCTTAAGAATTACTTCATAAAAAGATGTAAGGACAAACTAGATATTTTATGATGGCGCTTTGGATTAAAGTATCATTTAACGCCTCTAATCCCCGTCTTCTTTATCAAAAACTAATGAAATAAATAACAAAAAAAAGTTAAAAATAACAGTTTCATTTTTTCTGAAAATCGTTTATGATAATAAAAGCATTAACGAGTTAACAAACGTTAACCGTAGTTATATAGAGTATATGTGTAATTAATTCGCTAAATATACTTCAAATAGAGTTTATTAAGTATTTTTGGTTAAATATAACGATATTTATGTTTTCGAATAACATAATAAAATTAAATAAAATACGCAAGAAAGATGGGAAGGCAATTGGTTGCGCCACCAGAATAGTCTGGTCCTAGTGGGTTCGATTCCCACCCCGAATTTGATACGTAATTTCATTAAATTCGAGGGGTGGGTTTATTTTTTCTGCCCCTGTGTGGAGGGGTAAATATTATGATTAAAAAGCGCGAGCTAACAGATTGTCACAAGTTATATGAATTAATGATTGATCCAGCGGTCTTCCCCTTTGTAAGACAAAAGGCAAATTCGTATGAAGAGTTTCTATTTTTAACGAAGCAAACAATTGAAGCTGAAGAGCGCGGTGAGCTAGTTTCAAGAACAATTGTGGATGAATGGGGTAATCCGATTGGCACGATTAACCTCTTTGATATAAATCACCAAGCTGGTTTTTTAGGGACATGGTTAGGAAAGCCTTATCACGGCAAAGGGTTTAATCAAGTCGCAAAAGATCTGTTTTTTAACGAGTTATTTTATGAACTAAATATTAGTTCTGTTTTTATGAAAATTCGAAAAGAAAATGTTCGCTCAATCAATGCTGCGCTTAAACTTCCTTATGTTTCTATAGGAAACGAGACGCGGAAAGACATTTTCGAAAAAATCAATCATGATACAGTTATTTATGACTTATTTCAAATTGAAAAAGATCAATTTACTTTATATCAATATCGAAATCAGACGCAACAGTCGGAGCTTAAAGAAGCATAAAAACAATGTATAAAATTTGTTAAAAACAAACAAACTACCTTTGAAAAAGTACAGTATAAAGGTGGTAACTAATATGGAAAGCAAAAAGCAACGCGCGAGAGATGAAAAGAAAACGTTAAATAAAGCACAAGAATTTCATTATTTTTCCGACTTCAAAGCAGCAGATAGAGCACTAGAAAGAGCTCGAGGAAATCGTTCATAACACTACCGTAAATTAAACTCGTTTAAGTAAAATTAAAAGGAGCGAATAATGATGGGTAAAAAGAAAAAGCAACGAAACCAAGAAGTTGTAAGTGATGGAAGAGATATTGAGTTTTCTCAAGAACTTGCTGACCAAGATGACATAGAAGCACAAGAAAGATCTCAAGCAGCAGACCGCCGTGCTAAAAAGAAAAAATAAACGAACTGTCCACGGAAGGTGTCAGACACCCCCCGTGGACATTTTACGTTTTTGTACGCCTGTCGTGGACATACTGGAAAAAACAAGTAAACAAAGGTATGGTGTCCACCTGAGACGGACATTTTTGCGATTTGTCCACGGGGGATTCTCCTGTATATAAGTTGCTACGGGAAAGTTCACTTTCATTAATGGGACGCTTCTTAGCAACTTATTTCCATAAATGTTGGTGAAAGTGAACTTTCATTGGTGTCTGACACCAACAAGGTAGTGTACAATATAGGTAAGCAATAAAATGAAAAGAAAGCAGGGGTGTATAATATGGAAAAACAACTGCAACTTCCACAATGTTTTCTAGGGAAAACGGTTTATTTAGAAGAAAAACAAGCTTATACGATTAAATATCAAGACAACCGAAACAAAGACGGCATCCACGTTCTATTATTTGAAGGAGAGAAACCTGTCATTTTCGCCGTACTCAATAAGGACGGTTCTTTTTATGATGCATTTTTTACCAACAAAAAATCTAACCACTCTTCAACGACTGCACTAAATCGTTATAATCGTTTAGTGGGCAGAAAAGCCCAAAAGCAAATTAAGCAAGACGACTTAAAAGATGCACTGCATAATGAAAATGATGCAAAAATGAAAAATGAAAATATTTTTAAACTCCTAGTCGATGAACATCTCGAAGACATTAGTAACGGCTGGCCATCTCGACTCATTCAATTACAAATGAATGAATTTAAATGTCACGACTCTCTTATTAATGCTTCGTTAAGAGAAGCGTTAAAAAAAGCAAACCCACACAAAGCATTTTATTTCCTCACCCTACATCGTTATGATGATCATTTGCACGAGCTCACTGACCACTTACCTAATCATAATAATTTACTCGAAAAAATATCTACTTATTATCAAACCTACGATAGTAAAAGTTATTTATTTTCATTTTTGAAACATGCCGCAAAGACAGTCCCACTTAATGATATCCCTTTAATTCAAAGTACACTTGCACAAACTTACACAATCGACATTCAAAACAAGTGTCATTATTTTAAACCGATCTTTCTACTTATGTATAAACGCGTAAAGAATTGTGCAAAGATCGATACGAAAGAGTGGCTAAAACAGCTGTCAAAAGTGCCTTTAGTAAAGAAAGGCATTCAAAGTGTGAAAAAAAGTAATTAGAAAAAAGGGCAAAAGACTTTTCCGGTTGCTTCATATCTTTACGGATAGTGTGCATCATAGGGGGAGTGCAGTAGTATCAATAAAGCTAAATAGTGCAAAACAAATAAATAGCGAACTCTTTAGGGGGAAATTTCACCCTTGGCCTATTCGGTAGCTGAAATCTGATCCAAGCGGACACCAGGGACGTTATTTCACCAAAAAAACATGATTTTAAGAATTATCGGACATGAGGGACCTTATTTGGCAAAAAACGAAGCAAAAACTGCTGACTTAGATGGAATAAGGTCCATGGTGTCCGCTAAATTGTAAAAACTAAACAAATCTATGAAATAAGGCCTCTCATGTCCGCTTAAAATGGGGAAACCCGTAATAAAGTGGTGATGGACGCAGGTGTCCACACCACACGGACATTTTAGCCATTTGTCCACGGGGGGTGTCTGACACCATGTGAATTTTTCACATGACGTCTACCATTTAGTGATGTCTCTTTAAAAGGACGAGGGTGATGTCGTCGTTGGTTAATTTATCTTTCGTAAACTGATTAAAGGCATCAACAATTTCTTGTTTAATAACCTCTGGCGATTTCCTGCCTGCATTTTCCGATATTTTTACAATTGTACCTGTGCCGAATAGCTTTCCATTTCGCTCTTCCTCTACGATCCCGTCTGTGAAAAGTACAATCGTTTTACCTTCACAAAAACACAATTCTTTATTTTTTATATCATATAAACTTAGTGGAATAGCTGTTGAAATTGGGAGTCCACCAATTTCTTTTTTTTCGACTAAACCATCCTCTGAAAACACGATCATTGGGGTTTGAAAGCCTGCACTAGCATACGTCAACTTAAAACTTTTCAAATCTAAAATAGCTAAAAAGAGACAAATCATGTAGTCTCCTTCAAACTGATCACCGATAAATTTGCTCGTGATCTGCTTTACGATTTTATTGGGAGCAAGTTTATTACCTTTTTCCTGTAAACTGTACAATAAAAAATCAATGGTCGTTTTTAAATAAATGTTGAGCATTGCTCCATCAATTCCATGTCCGCTCACGTCTGAAATATAAAGTACCATTTGATCATTATTAATTTTAAAAAAATTAAAATAATCTCCACCAATTATTTCAGCCGGCTTGTAAAATGAAGCAAACGAAATCTCATCATTAATATTAAAATTTTTCGGTAAAAACTGTTGATGTAACTTCTTTGCATTTTTTAGTAGGTGTTCATTGCAATGATGATTTTGCATAGTTCTTCCCCTACCTTTTTTGAAAACTCTATGAAAGACTCTTCTAGAGGATGTTCAAAAAGTCCGGTAATCATAGCATTCGAATCTCTTCGTTGGCTCGCTTCTGTGCTACTCATGTATTAATAGCATACATTCCGTTGCTCGAAGCTTCGCCGCCTCAACCTCCTCGGCTCTGATTATCCTCCTTTTTGAACACGCACTTCTAAACTAAATTCAACCTCATAATGTTTAATAGAGGTGGTTAAAATGGGACGAAAACTGATGGAACAAATGATTACACTTTTCACAGCTGCAATCGGTGTGATGGCGGCTCTTGCTTGGAACGATGCTGTACAAGCATTATTTAATTCATACTTTCCTAAAGGCGAAGGTATTCGTGAGCGCTTCGTATTTGCCATCTTAATAACAGCAATCGCTGTTTTTATAACAACTATTTTTGCCAGTTTTATTAATGAGGATGATTAAATTAACGCTCCAAACCAAAAAATCACACCGTTTTATAAGAGCACCTAAGCAAGCATTATATAAACTTTATACATAAACCTTTTCTAAAATAATTAGCACCTTATTAATATCGTATGCTAGTTTGCTTGTTCACTCTTACACAAACATCTATTATTTTAATAAATAGGCAAAAATACTTAGACTATGAGGATTAATTACAATTTAAAGAAAAATATTTAATTGGAGTGAATTTCATAAACACCTAAATTGAGCAACATCAAACTTTATGTAATTGCGGACGCTTCAACGCAACTACATAAAGTTTGATATGGCGAGAATATTGAATTATGAAATTCATTTATCGCTATACAAGCTTTAACACTTTTCGACAAAAATTACATTTGATACCTCTAACTATAGGGATTAATAGCAAATTTTGTATTTTAACCATTTTTTATTGAATTTTATGGCGATTTTTACTATTTTATTTCAAATCTGATGGAAATGAAACAATCTGGTAGCATTAAGATATATTCGTACTCTTATATTCATTCATCACTAGTCACCGTAAATAATCCTTAATTATCCGTATTAAGCACGTTTGCTTATATTTCTCGTTGTTATTATGATTAATTATGTTAAATAATTACTTTGAAGGAGCGTGAAGTCCAATTTTCATTCATAGACATCTTCATTACCGTGGTGATCTTCGATGAAATCTACAAATACAATGGTTATGGAAAAAACGTTAACAATCGATAAGCCTTCTGTTTCAGATGGAGCTTTAATGTGGGAATTAGTTGAACAATCAACATTAGATTCAAATTCACCTTATAAATACATTATGATGTGTGAATATTTTAGAGACACGTGTGTCGTCGTTAAAGAAGACGAAAAATTAGTTGGTTTTATAACCGCTTTTATACCCCCTGAAAATCCAGACGTCATCTTTGTATGGCAAGTTGGAGTCGATTCTTCACAACGTGGAAAAGGATTAGCTTCAAAAATGTTAAACGAACTCGTTTCGAGAACTGCCTGCAAAGACGTACAATATTTAGAAGCTACAGTAACCCCATCAAATGTTGCCTCACAGTCATTATTTCGAGGTTTTGCAAAGAAACAACAAACAAGATGTGTTGTTCAAGAATGCTTCTCTAGTGATCTATTCCCTGGTGATGATCACGAAGAAGAGTATACATTTAGAGTCGGACCATTATCCTGAGTAAAACTATAATTAAACTATGGTTTGCTAGAAAATGGGGGATCAGAAACCTTAATTGAATATCGAAGCAGTATAAACGAAAATAGCCGTTTTTAAAATACAAGGAGGATTTTTCAAACATGATAAATAATGACCTGAAAATATTTGACGAGTTAGAATCTAGTGTACGAAGTTACGTAAGAGGATTTCCAACAGTATTTAAAAAAGCAAAAGGTTATAAGATCTGGGATATGGATGGAAAGGAATATATTGACTTCTTTGCTGGTGCAGGTGCCCTTAACTACGGTCACAATGACGATAACATGAAGAAAAAATTAATTGAGTACATTATGGAAGATGGTATTGCTCACTCTTTAGATAAAGCAACAGATGCAAAAGGTGATTTTCTAGAAAAATTTAATAACGTGATTTTAAAACCACGTAACATGGATTATAAAGTGATGTTCCCTGGACCAACCGGAACAAACACAGTTGAAAGTGCGCTTAAGCTTGCTCGTAAAGTGACAGGAAGAACGAATGTTATTTCATTTACAAACGGATTTCATGGGATGACAATTGGTTCATTATCAGTAACAGGAAACCAAGCAAAACGAGAAGGTGCAGGTATTCCACTTCAACACGTTGTTACTATGCCTTATGACAGTTTTGTTAGTGAAAATCTCGACACCATGGAGTATCTCGAACGCTTTTTAGAAGACAACGGTAGTGGGGTTGAAATCCCAGCTGCTATGATCCTCGAGACAGTCCAAGGTGAAGGTGGTGTTAATGCTGCAAGTTTCGAGTGGCTACAACGTATTGAAGACCTATGTAAACGTTGGGGAATTTTATTGATCATCGACGATGTTCAAGCAGGAATTGGCCGAACAGGAACGTTCTTCTCATTTGAAAAAGCAGGTATTAAACCTGATATCGTTTGTTTATCAAAATCAATCGGTGGTTACGGTTTACCGTTAGCTTTAACATTAATTAAACCTGAAATTGATATTTGGAATCCAGGTGAGCATAACGGTACATTCCGTGGTAACAACATGGCATTCGTTACAGCAACGGAATCCCTGACTTATTGGGAGACTGACGAGTTCGAAAAAAGCATTGCAGAAAAATCTGAGAAAGTTACTCAATTTTTAACAAGCCTCATCGAAAAATATCCTGAACTTCAAGGTGAAGTAAAAGGTCGTGGCTTAATGCAAGGAATTAGTACACCTGTTGAAGGACTTGCAGGAGAAATTTGTGCTATGTCATTTAAAAAAGGTTTAATTATGGAAACTGCTGGACCAGAAGATCAAGTATTCAAGCTCTTCCCTCCGTTAACGATTGATAACGAAGGATTGGAAAAAGGCTTTGCGATTATCGAAGAATGTGTGAAAAGCTTAGTTGCGACAAAAGAAGCAGTAGCTGCAAAGTAATTAAAACAGACCCTGTCCCACCTAAAAAATCACACTATTATAAACAAATATATTATTAGCTAAGTTCGCTAAGTCGAAATTTTCATTAGACTAATTTTATCCGCAGGGGGACACCCTCCCTCTGCGGGTACTTACAAAACAAAAAGTCACGGAGGAATTCAAACATGAAAGTAGTAAAATTAGAAGACATCATCGGATCAGAAAACGAAGTAAAAGGTGAAAATTGGACAAGTCGTCGTCTATTACTAGCAAAAGACGGCATGGGTTACTCTGTCCATGACACAATCATAAAAGCAGGAACTGAAACTCATATTTGGTATCAAAACCACTTAGAAGCTGTTTATTGCATCGAAGGTGAAGGTGAAGTTGAGACATTAAAAGATAACAAAATTCACCCAATCGTAGCAAACTCAATTTATGCACTTGATGAGCATGATGAGCATTTACTTCGTGCAAAAACAGATATGCGTATGGTTTGCGTATTTAACCCACCAATTACTGGTCGTGAAGTTCACGACGAAAATGGCGTTTATCCGTTAGTTGAAGAAACAAAGAAATAAGCAATAAAAGTTTCAAAATCATAAAAAACGACGCTCGGGTAGTTCCCGTGGCGTCGCTTATTCTTATCCAAAGATTGGTTTTGGTCGTATGTCCGTTAGCATGGACATGTATGCCCTTAGTTCAGCCGTAGGCCATCCTAAGCCATCCATGGACCAGTGTATCAAGCAACTCCCCTACTCTAAAACCTCGAGCACTTGCTCTAATATAATTTCCAAATTCGTATGGCGCGAATATACGACTGGCAAGTTTTGTTGATTAGCATACTCTTTAATGGACCACATACAACTATGGGAGATGCGCTGAGTTAAAACTACCAAAATATCACTATCCCTCAAAATTCCTACCGCATTAGGGTTTTTCAGAGATTCACACGACAAAACAGTGCAGCCAAACTTATCTTCATTTGTTTCATAACCTTGTATATCTCCAAAAATGGCGACCGTTTTTCCGGCAAGTAATGAAAAATCTTTAGACTCAGTTTGCTCTCTGTATTTCGTAGTTTCATTAACTACTTCATTATCCTCCTGTTTCGTTGTTTCAGGAGGAATTTGTGAGTGTAACATTTTCATCTCTTCTTGCATCGCATCGATAATCCCTTTTAACTCTTTGATTTTTTGAGATTGCCTTGCAATGATTCTTTCGTCCCCTGTTTCATCAAGTAGTTCTTCCAAATGACTATTTTGAATTCGAAGTTTTTCATTTTTCAATTCTAAGTCAACAATCACCCTACGCTGGCTTTCGATCGTTTGTTGCATTCGGACATTATTGCTTGAAGTTGTCGCTAATTCTTTTTGCGTCTTTTCGAGCAACTGTCGCAATTCTTTTTGTAAGCGACCTTTATTCGTTAAACTTAATAGTGCTTCATCTTTTAAAAACAAAAAGTAACTTGTAAGTGGAAATGAAACTAATAAATAAGTGAGTAAACTTTCACCTAACATTTTTTCAAACTTTTGCGCTTCCCATTTTAAATAATGAATTTGAGGAATTAGTTTTAGCTGTACGAAATAATCAACAATTAAGAAAAAAAGATACTTTTTAAACTCTTCAGACTCTTCTTGAGCTAACGATTTGATCTCTTTTTTGATCCATTTCGTAATTAATTTCCTTTCATTCTTTCCTTTATAAACAAAACGCCTTGGCCTTGACGGATCTCTTTGCATACATGTGTCTTCAAACGTTCGTAAAATATCTAACACTTCTTGGTGATCCATTTCATCAATGATTTGTTCAAAATGTACGGAAAAATACGTATATGTTTTTTGGAAAAACTCATCTTTCTCTCGTTCCCAGAGCTTGTTTTGCTTAGAAAATTGCTGTTCAAGCTCCACCTGTTCTTGATATGTTCTCGTAAAAGCAAACGTATTTATAGCATCGGTGATTACCGGAACTTCTTCACTTCCTATTTTAAGCTTACCGGTGTCATTCACTTGTTCACCGCTGTTCATACGAATATGGGTCGGCAGTTCGTTCACACTACAACATTCGAGAGTTGATAATTCAAAAAGCTGCGTATGAAACATAATCCATGGTGTCGTATTTGTTGAGACGTTTTCTATTTGTTTTAACTTTACTTCTATCGTTTGTCCACAATGGACACATGCTCTTGAAGCGATCAATTCAAATTCGATCATTGAATAAGACACCACCTATGATGATTTCCCTGATACTCCCACACCTGAAGGAGATGAGCTTTCACCTTCCACGTTCAGGAAGTTCCGTAAGTCAGACAATAAATAAAAGATATAACACTTTGGCGCACAAGAATGTCGAAAGTTGTTCCCTTAACTATATGCACGATCTTGATAAAAAAAGTTCGGAGTGACAATTTTATCTTTATAACCTTTATGAAAAATGTGCGTCGTTGCTGGTGAAACCGGCGGGATAAGCCACGTCCAATCACCAGTTAGCGCTCTATCCTGTTGTTTTTCTTGTTCTTCAAATTTTTTAAATTGCACTGCAGCTGTATGATGGTCAACGATACTAACACCAGCTTCTTTAAAGGAATGAAGAATAGCTACGTTTAACTCTACTAAAGCTTTATCTTTCCAAAGACTGCTTGCTTTTGTCGTATCGAGGTCAAGTATTGAAGCGACTTTTGGTAACAAGTTGTAACGCTCTTCATCAGCAAAGTTACGTGCGCCAATTTCTGTTCCCATGTACCAACCGTTAAACGGAGCAGCCGTATAATGAATGCCACCAATTTCTAACCTCATATCCGAAACAATTGGCGTGCTATACCACCTTAGTTGTAAATCGGAAAATGCAGTGTATGTTGGGTGTGTAATTGGCACTTCGATAAAAAGCTCTTTTGGAATTTCGAAAAAAGCAGGGGCACTTCCATCTATTTGAAACACAAGTGGAAGTATGTCGAAATTCGTCCCTTCGCCTTGCCACCCCATTTCAAGGCAACGCTTCGTAAACGCGAGTGATATCGGATCACCAAGAACACCTGTTTCTTTCTCATATCCCGCATAGCGAAGTAACTGGTGATTCCAAATCCTAATTTCGTTTTGCTCATTTTTTTTCGGTTTAAAAACAGTAATTGTCGGCACAATTTTTCCACCGTTCGTACCATTTTTAATATGACGAAACAAGGCTTCAACAATTTCCTCTTCTGTATCGAGATGTCTTTCATCAACGACTTGTAATGTTTCCCAAAACAGTCGTCCGATACAGCGATTACTGTTACGCCAAGCCATTTTCGCTCCATGTTTCAATTCCTCATATGTATGTTCATAGTCGCCATTCAACTCTATTTCACGCTTTACTTCAAGGATACGTTCTTCCTTTTCCGTATCAGTTTTATGTAACTCTTGATAACATTTCGTGATAAATTGTTCTGCTTGTTGAATTAATGTCTCTTTATTATAAAGCATGTTTCACCTCAAAAAATGTTATTTTCGGTATTATTTTTTTCGGTCACCTTCCACTTAATTTTGCATGAGAAGTTCTTTGAAGTCAAAAGCTACATAATAAACCTTTATTGATAGAGGGTGTTGACCATCCAAATTAAAGTAATGACATTAAATGTACAGCACGGGCGTGGATTAGATAGAAAAGTAAACTTAGAACGGATCGCACTTATGGTTGAACGTGAAAAAATAGATATTGTCGGCTTAAACGAAGTCGATTGTTGCTTTTCAAGGAGAAGTTTTTTTGAAGATCAAGGAGAGTGGCTCGCTAGCAGGCTTAAAATGAACTACGTATTTGGACCAGCAATACAGACTGGTCGAAAGCGAAATAGACAGTACGGAAATGCCTTCCTATCCCGTTATCCTATTTTGAGTAATCATAATTTAATATTCCGATTTAAAGTTCCTGTCGCAGAGCCTAGGTCATTATTAGAAGCTAAAGTGGCTACAGACGAGAGAAATATCAAGGTCTTTGTAAGTCATTTTAGCATTCATCCAGTCTTAAACGATAGAATGGTGCGCTTTTTGTGGGAGAGTGATCATTCAGAACCTACTATTATAATGGGGGATTTTAATCGAAAGCCGAGCTCTAACGCCTATCGCATGATGAGTGAGAAACTTATAGACTGCGCTGCGTTAAACCCTCACTTCACATTCCCTGCGAAAAAGCCCCGCTCACGATTAGATTACATTTTTGTCACTGACCACTTTAAGGTGATCGAAAGTGCGGTTATCGAAAGTGACGTTTCTGATCACTTGCCGGTTGTTGCTTTGCTAGAGCTTGATTAATGAAATGAAAGCCAAAATTCGCCCTTCGTATCGATGATGCCCATAATTTCAGAAAATGGAATTTCAAACGTCGGGAAGCCCGCAGCATATGGTCCGATTTCATATGGAGCGAAATATAAATAAAGAGTGTCGTCGTTTACATAAAACGGTTGGTCCGGAGCTATCCCTTCGTAAGCTCCCGGAAAAACATAACTGTACTGTGGATCTTTTTTAATCATGTTTTCAACAATCTCACTTAATCGCCCAACATAATTACTTTCTTTTATAAACAAATCTTTGAGCTCATAGAAACGACCGTTAATCAAATTGATTTTTGCATAAGTTTTACTAGGCATTCCATGTGCTGCTCCAAAATAATATTCATCGCTGTAAAGCTCAAGTACGAGTAAATTCTTTTTAAAAAATGTGATGTTAAAGCCACCGCTATAACTGTATTGTAATTGTTCGTCACGATCAATTTCCTTCAAGTTTGAAAGTTGTTTTAACTTTTTATTTACCTCATTTTCAACTTTTCCACTTTTTAATCCGTCTATTTGAGGATAAAATACAACGTAATTATTGTTAGGTTCATATTTTTTCTCAAGAACTCGATAACGACGAGTAAGAGGAATAATCGTATTTTGCTTCCAAACAAGCTTGCCTTTTCGGCTTAAGTAAGAGACCCGGTTACTTTTTATTACACGGACTAGCCTTCCGATGAGCGACACACTATCAGCGCCAACTACAGCTGGCAAACCTCTTGCTCGGTTTCCAGACCGATCAATGAAGAAAGCTTTCTCGCTGTTGAAAACAGAGGCTATCCCTTGGTCGAAAGAGGAAACATGTTCATATAAAAATTCAGTTAACAGCTCACCACTCCAATCGGCAATTGCATAATTAGATCCGAGAAACGGTTTTTCTTCATCTACAGCCTTCCCGACAGCAACACGATTGTCACCTAATATCATAATATCGTTATAGATCGGTTGAATGATGTAGTTCCCCTTCTTATCAATCAGTCCGTATTTATTGCGAATATCATTAGAGATATTAACAACCGCTCTACCATCTTCAAAAGGTAGGGCAGTAGTAAATTTAGGTTCGATCATCACGTTCCCTTTCATATCAATATACCCGTACGGACCATTGAAGGTTTTTTTAAAGGCTAACAGTAGATCTCCGTAATTGCCGACATAAAAATAATGAAACTGATTAGTAATGTTTCCGTGCTTATCGATAAGTGCAAACTTATTTTCTTCCACTTTTACAATAGCTAAGCCATCTTTAAAATCTGTTGCCGTTTCATACTGCAACGGGATGACTATTTCACCTTCTTTATTTAAATAGCCGTAGCGGTAAGCGTCTTTTATCGTATCTGCTACCATTGCTCTGCCGTGCTGATACATACTAATAAAACTATAACCTTGCTCTGTTAAAACTTGGCCGGTCTCATCGATCACGTGAAAGCGGCCATTAAGTACGACTGTCGCTCTACCTTCGGAAAAATCGATGATCGTCTCAAATTTAGGTGCAATAACGAAATTTCCTCTTTTATCAATACATCCAAACTTACCACCTTTTTTTACCGTTGCTAATCCGTTCGCTTGAAAATCACTTGCAAACTCAAAGTGAGGGTTAATTTCAAATTCACCCTTGTCATTAATGTAGCCCCACTTCGTTCCTTCTTTTGTTTTTAAAGAAGCACAATATAAGAAATTATTGTTCATACAGATTTCCCCTAAATTATTTTTTTATATTGTATGAACAGTTCGGTAGGGGTGTGCCTACCTGAAAAAAGTCCTCGTGGACAACGTCCCAAATTATACCCTTCATCATACATTATTTTTGTGTGTATCTTGAAAAACTTGTTTTTGCTAAAAAATTAGTGAAAACCTTCGTTTTTCTCATACTATTATTCTTTAACAAAGTTCGTTTGTTAAAAGTAGATCGGAAGGGGAGATTTTATGTATCAATATCCACCATTGAACAAAATTGTTCAAGATGCTGCAATGTATGACATGCTTGCAAACTATTATAAGTACCTTGATCCACAGAAACATATTTACTACTATCAGTTACACCTGATGTGTATGCAACAACTATGTCAAACGGTAGAATTTGGAGGGACTCCGTACCGAAGTTCAGGAAACCCGAACAACAACAATAACAATAATAATCAGCGTGCAAAGGTTCGTGTACTTCATGCTTCACCAGATGCGCCGCGTGTAGATATCTACGTAAATGGTGAAAAAACATTTGAAAACATGATGTATTACCAAATTAGCCCTTATATGGATTTACAAGCAGGCTCTTATGAAATCGAAGTTTATCCTGCTGGTCAAACAAATGATGCAGTATTAAGTGAAAATGTAAGAGTAGGAGCAGGAAAGCATTATACGATTGCCGCTGCCGATCGCCTTGAGGACCTTCGTCTAGTTGTTGTTGAAGACGAACCTGACGTACCACAAGGTAAAACTAAAGTTCGTGTTTGGCACCTATCACCAAACGCTCCACAAGTAGATATTGCTGTCGCTGATGGAGATGTTTTATTTGAGGATGTATCTTTCAGAGATGCTTCGGATTATCTTGAACTTGATCCTGGAACGGTAACATTAGAAGTTCGGGAAGCAGGCACTGATAATATTGTTTTAACATTACGTGACACAAATTTAAGAGCGAATGAAGTTTATACGGTTGCAGCAATTGGTATTTTTGAAGGACGCCCTCGTTTTGAAGCATTGATTTTAAACCCGTAAGCGAAGAAAAGGTTGCCACTAATGAATTTCATAATTCATTATTCTCGCCACTATGATCAATATATAGTTGCGTCAAAACCGATCGCAAACTATATATTGCGTGATATGGCTCAATTTAGATAATTATGAAATTCACTTAAGTAGCAACCTTTTTACATTTTTGGACATAATAAATAACAATTGTTTTTTACTTAATGAAATTGACTTATGTAATATTGCTCGGCTACTGCTCATATTAGTAAATGAGGTGATTTGATGAAAGGGTATAAAACTACTCCATGTGTCATTTGCGGAAAAATACACGATACCGCAGCTAATTGTCCGTCTCACCAAGCGATTTGCCCACTGTGTCAAAAGTTAGTGATGAATCAAACGGAGAAGAGTGGATAATCTTACAATTATTAAGTTTCAATAATCCTTTTGGACGAGGACGATTGTTTCCACTCCTCAATAGTAGTACTAATATTTTCTTGCCATTCTTTATATGTTGAAAAAACAAACGTTTTTTTATGAATAAGCTTCACCAGACTTTTCAAATCTTCAATAGCTAAGTCTTTTTCATAAATAAAAGTGATGATATCAACATACTGCTTTAAGGTGATAGGAACCACGGGAACTGGTTTACCTATCCACGATTCGCGGTTTAAAATATAAAACTGCCACATCGTTCTTATGTTCATTGATGATGATAAAAATAAACCGTAAATCTCCTTATCTTGATAACGCTCAATAAATTTATTCACGTGGTCGATTACAGACGAACCTTCGTGCTCCCACTGTCTAACACCTGTCATTAAAGAAACTTCCGGAATTAAAATGAAATGATCATCATAAAGTTCCATATCAGGAGTATTCCCAACCCCTGGCGCAAATGCTTTAGGGGTTAAATCTTCTTCGATCTTAAAGTTTCTTTTCACATAATGGCGACCTTCAATCGCAACGAGTGATTTCCACGTATTACACTCTAACCATAAAGCTGCCATATCTTCATTACCTTCAATAATATCGTTAAACTTCTCTAATATTTCTACTCTTGCTGCCTCAGTTTTTGAATGATATTTAATAAAAAGCTCTTCGTTTAAGGAAACCAACTGCTCCGTTAAATATTGATCTAATTTCGTTAAAGCTTCTTTATCATTGACGACGTCTTCAGTAAGTAAATTAGTTACGGCGTTCGTCCGGTCTCCCCCATTAAAGTTAACGATTTGAGTTTCAGCCCGCTGAAGCTTCGTTTTTAATAACTCTACCTTATTCGTAATGATTTCTTTAATATTGTCTTTATTTTCCCAAGGTAGTGTGATGTTATAGGGGTTCCCAAACCATTCCATATACTTTTCAAAATTATTTTCATCATAATAAGTAAACTCGTAATTTTCTTGTAAAAGCTTCATTTTCACTTTTGCATGTTCAGGAACAAATAGTTTTACGTAGTAGCCCCTACCACGTTGACTAAATAAGCCAGTGTATTCTAATGTTCTGACGAGGGCATCTGCATAGTCTTTATAATACGTTTCTGGCTTGTTTTTAATTTCAGGATAGGCATCATTAAAAATCTTATTAAAAATGGCCGTGACACTTTTAATGTTTTTCTTGTTGGTTAATGCTTCGTATTCGTTACGAAACTTAGTAATCGCTTTTATCGTTTGATCTAGATTTTCTATTTGGGTACAACCAAATAGAAAACCTAACTCAAACTTGTTTAAATGATCAAAATGCTTAAATACATTTAAAATAACCTCCATTGGAAAAACAAAATTCTCATCCTGGTTTATTCGCCTATGGGGGCTTCTTCTTACTACACTCGGTGATGGGAAACGCATCTTTAATAATTGTCTAATAAGTAAATTTTCATCGGCACGGCCTTCATTAACAAGTTGGCCGGCCTCTGTCACTTTTATTAAACCGTTAGGAGCAACATAGCCAAGACCGTAAAACTCAAACGTTGTTTTATCGTTTCTACCGGTAGATTCTGTTTCATTTTCATCAAGAAGTCCCGACAAATAGTCATCGTAGGTCGGGTAACGTTCCTCAAGCTCTTGTAAATGAGCTCGGTAAATATAATCCCGACGCGCTGGATGAATCGGCTTATCGTTCCAACGACTCATTTTATCCGGGGCTTGATAGTTCCAATTTTCATTTTCTAATGCAGCAAAATGAGGAAACCACCTCAACGTTTTTAAAATACTTCTCGGTTTTGTTCGAAACCACCATGAGTTCACTGCACTTCACTCCTTAAAGTTATTTTTTTCTATTAAACATCAAAACCCGTTAAAATAGTGTAAAAAAAGAGACACGGAAAGTGCCTCAAATTAATAATTTTTTATTAATAAATGTTCTGTATTTTTATCGTTACGATTTTGAAAGCTAACGAGATATTTTTTATCAAAAGCCAATACTTCAAAGCCTCTATCAATATACAAACTTTGGATTAACTCAGTATTCTTAATGACGAGCATCCATTTAGCTTCTGTATTATATAAATAGTTCGCTAGCCTTGTTTGATCTTCGGCAGTAAAGGACATTCCCGCATAATCTGAAAAGTCACTGTCATAAGGTGGGTCTAAGAAAATAAAATCTTCTCCGGTTATCTCAATTTCTTCAAAAAATTGTTCGAAATCCAAATTGTAGATTTCTGTGCGTTGTAAATGATTTCTCAATTCGTTACTTTTCATATAGTTGATTTTCTTATTAAATGCTTTACGGTTATAGGAAATTCCACCGTAAGGAACGTTGAATTTTCCCTCTTTGTTATAGCGAAACATACTTGCATAGCAATATTCGCGAATAAAATAAAAGACTGCGATATGATCAGATGTTGGCAAGTTTAACTCGGCTTTGTAATTGTATAAATAACGCAAATACATATAGTAAGCGCTTTTGAAAGCTGTCTCGATATTATCTACGATATCAGAGGAAGGTAGCTTCCCTTTTTCTCCCTCAATTTTTTTCATACGTTTCGTCTTGCCAGTTAAGTTTCTTTTTAGCTCGGCGATAAACTTGTCTTGTTTAACGTTAAAAGACGTTGCTAGTATTTCTTCGAATACACTCGAGTACTCATGTAAAAATTGTACGATAAAATCGTCTAATTCCTCTTTAGTAATATGATCTTCAGAGTATTGTTTATACTTATTAACAAACATTAACTCCTTATCTAATACGAAATTCTCGATCTCTAGCCAGTTCGCATAAATGGAATCTAGTTTTTCAAAAAAGCGTTGATCATTCGTTTTTATAAAAGTGTACAGGCTAGTCAACTCTGTAAACTTATCATTAATACACATTCGCTCTTTGTCCATCGCAAAATAAACAGCTCCCCCACCGATAAACGGTTCGATGTAACGATCAAACTGTTCTGGTATGTTTGGCAAAATGTGTGTGAGTTCTTTTTCTTTTCCACCCGCCCATTTCATAAATGGTGAGAGTTTATTGTAAGGAGTAACTGTCACTCTTGTTCACTTCCAATTCATGTACTTAAAGATTCATTCTATTATATCATTTTTTTGGTTAGTTAGGGTCCAATCATAAATTATTACATTCGACTGAATTTTTTTATCATAATGGCATCATTATCACTTCACCAACCCATGCTTAAACGCATAAATAACGGCTTGAGTACGGTCGTGAACTTCTAGTTTCCCTAAAATGTTACTGACATGCACTTTAACTGTTTTTAAAGCGATAAAAGCTTCATCAGCGATTTCTTGATTTGTTTTTCCTTCAGCAATAAGTAGTAAAATCTCCATTTCTCGTTCGGTTAGCTGTTCGTGCGGATACGTGACTTTCTTTTGACGCATTTTCGTCATCATTTTTCCAGTTACTTCAGGTTCTAACACCGATTGACCGCGATGTGTAGCGCGAACTGCTTCGGCGATTTCGCTCGCCTTTGATGTTTTTAACATATAGCTCGTAGCTCCAGCTTCCAGGGCTGGGTACACTTTTTCATCATCAAGGAAGCTTGTAACGATAATGACCTTGGCTTCCGGCCATTCCTCAACAATCCTTCGAGTTGCTTCAATACCGTCCATTTCTTTCATGACTAGGTCCATTAAAATAATGTCTGGACGGATCGCTAACGCAAGATCGACTCCTTTAGCACCATTGTCGGCTTCTCCAACCACCTCAATATCTGGTTGTGCAGATAAATACGAAGTTACACCAATTCGGACCATTTCATGATCGTCTACAAATAAAACTTTGATCAATTTAAATCACCTGCCATTAATGGAACTTTCACTTCAAGGCGAGTTCCTTTATTTTTTAGGCTTACAACTTTTAGAACACCACCGATTTCTTTCGTGCGTTCGTGCATATTTTGTAAACCGTACGAACCTGCTTTTTCTTCACTAACGTCAAAACCTACGCCATCATCAGAAATTCGTAAAATGACTAAATCGTCTCGATGAATGAGTAGTACTTCCAAACTCGTTGCTTTTGCATGGCGTAACGTATTTGAAATCGATTCTTGTAAAATACGAAAGAGGTGATCTTCTACTCCTTTTTCTAAAGGATGCGATTCAACTGTCCACGATATCTCCATCGGTACCTTTTGAGATAACTCGCTTAATAATTCTTGCATTCCTTCTTGAAGTGATTTTCCTTTAAGGGGCACAGGTCGTAGGTGAAGTAATAATGCTCTCATTTCAAGCTGCGATTGGTGGATCATTTCTTCGACAAGTTTTAACTGCTTTGCTTCTGGACTAGCTTGTTCTTGCTTCGTTTCGGTAATTGCTGACATGAGCATCGATGCTGCAAACAGCTGTTGACTCACGGAGTCATGAAGTTCACGTGCGAGACGGTTACGCTCTTGGGAAACGATTTTTTGAACTTGCTTTTCTTGATCGATCGCTTTTTCACTAGCAAGCTTTTGCGCTGTTTTCACTTGTTCTGACATTTGCTTTTGAATATTTTTGACACGGCGCCAAACATTTTCTAGTTCTTCAGGTTGTGCAGTTTTATCTTCACTTAATAAGCGGCCTTGTTCAAGCTCATATAAAGCTTCCTCTACCATTTCCATTTGTTTCTTATAATTGTAGGTACTTATTACACCATAAATGATTCCAAGGGCAACGGCGACTGCTGGGATAAAAAACAATACTGGTAAATCCAAGAGCTTTATCTCTAACACAACTTGCCAATCAGCAACTGGAAAAATAACAAGATATATAATCGTCGCTATCGTAAAGGCGATGATCGAAAAAAATACACTCGAGAGAATCTGTCTTTGAATATACTTCATATTCTCTTCACCTCTAATCTACCGATCCCCATAGAGGTGACAATTTTGATTTTTTGTTGAGCCTCATCATATTTTTCTGTGCGATACGATAACGTTTGGTTGAATAGCTTTTCATTTTCTGCTTCGAAAATAATCGTCGTTCCGGTAACTACAGAATGAGAAACATTTACTTCTATATCATATGGAACAAGAATTTGAATATTGCCGATAAAATTACGAATCGAAATAACTGCTTCACCTTTCGGAAGAACAGTATTACTTAAGTCTATTCTCGTATCGCCAATGCCTGTTTGAATGTTAATATCGTCCCATTCAAACACTTCTTCTGACGTTTTTTGACGGCCGTAAAAAAGATTTTTTAAAAGTTGTTGCGAACGGATCTTCTTTGTTGCATCGTTCGTTGGCATTCCTTCTTTTACATTTGGCTCAATAACAATTGGTCCGGTTTTTGATTTATAAAAATAAAATATAACGTAAATGATAGCGGCAAAAATTAAAAACTTAAAGACCATCATACTAATGATTGTAAAAAAGAGAATAAAACACCCGATAAAAAAGAATAGTTTTCCGCTAGACCCGTAAAACCTTTTCGCTCCAAAATAAATGAAAATCCCTGAAAACAATATCGCAAAAACTAACCCTTTACTAAAAAAAGTAATCTCGACTAGGAGAAGGAGCAGTCCAATCAAAACGGTCCAACTAATGTAATCTGTTTTATTGTGATTATCCATAACCTCTCCTCCTCGCATGTAAAAATATGTAGTGGGCTAACCCTAGTTTCGGAGTCAACCCTTATTAAAATATACCATGTTTTTACTGAGAAACCGAACGACTTTCTGCATTTTTTATTTCTTTTTCAAGTTGGGCGATGCGACTATCAATTGTATTACGATGGTACTGTGAGTTTGCTTGATGCTCAAGACGATCTAAGTAGCGATCCATCTCATCAAAACGTGAGTCGATTTTGTCTGTATAACTATTTCCGTCTAGCATTTGGTTCATACGATGGTTCGCCCGTGTCATGTTTTCTCTTCCCATTAACTCCATCCGCTTAATATGCATGTCTTTAAGCTTATGCTTCATTTCTTCATATTTTTTCTCTAGATCGTAGAGGTTTGATGTTGCTTGTTCAAGAGAAAGCTTTAAACGCTGTGCTCGCTCTTCATAATGCGTTTGTTCTTCAATAGCAAAGTTCATGAGCTCTGTTTCACCGGCTTTTGCGGCGATATCTACTTGATATTTACGCTTATCTGCTAATTGCCGTGCTTCGTTATGCTCGCGCGTAAACTCTTCTTTTAATAAATATTGACGCTCAACTAACTTTCTCACTTTCTCTACTTCTTTTTCACATTCGCGCAAATATTGATTTAACAACGCAATTGGATTTTTTTGTTCTTTTTCATCTAAAATTTCATGAACATCTGCTGCAATTGTATTTTTAATACGTGTAAATAAGTTACTCATTTTGGATCCGCTCCTTTTAAAATATTGATCGTTTTGCCTTGCAACTTTTGTTACTAACCCGTCTCTTAATAATTACGCTTTAATTCCGCCCATTCTTTTTCGAAATTGACGAATGGATCGGTTTCTTCCCTCTTGTTCGTTATAGGTGCTTCAGATTCACGATCATCTTCATCCCAACTTTTGAAAACAAAATAAAGGACAATAGCTGCGATCAAGCCAACAAGTGCTGGAATATTTGAAGCGACACTTGAAAAAAGGATAAGCCCTAAAATCGCCCAAGCAATTTTACTGAATGATGTGTCGGCATTCATAAAGCCTTTAAATGCGTAGTAAAGAATGACAAGGCTAAGTGCAAAAATTGCAATTGGTCCTATATTTGCGAGTAAAATAATCGCTGCAATCCCACCTAATATAATTAATCCGAATTTTTTCATGTTTAGTTCCTCTCCTTTCTTAACTCTATGTTATCTTGATTTGCACTTCGCCATAATGAGCCTTAGATATATTTTGAATAGGACTTGAGGCTTATAGGAGAGTACGACTTGTTGTCCAAATATACTCCTTTGCTGTCTAAATACTGATCATCATAAAAAACAGCTACTCCTAAAAGAAGTAACTGTTTCTTGAGAGATTAATTTATCGGAAAGTGTCCACCCCACGTGGACAAAATCGCGATTTGTCCACGGGCGGTGTCAGACACCGAAAAGGACTATACCATTTTAAAGCGGGCGGTGAAGTGGCGGAGAATTTTAGGTTCGTACGTAAAGGTGACACCTTTGATTGAGTCCCGCTTTGCGTACAACTGTATTAAAGAATCGGCAATATAGCGAATATGGTTATCAGTATAGGTTCGGCGTGGGATTGTGAGCCTCAATAACTCTAGCTCTGAAAGTCCGTCCTCCCCTGTGTCTACATCACGCCCAAATAAGAGCGACCCAATTTCAACGGCGCGAATGCCACTTTCTAAGTAAAGAGCGATGGCAAGGGCGTGTGCTGGAAACTGCTCCTTTGGTATATTAGGTAAAAACTTCGCTGCATCAACAAACACGGCATGACCGCCAATTGGCTCTTGAACAGGAACGCCTCCCTCTTTTAACAACTCTCCTAATAAGCGAACCTGGCCGATACGTTGCTCGAGGTTTTCATACTTTACGACTTCCTTTAAACCAATCGCGAGCGCTTCCATATCTCTGCCGGCAAGACCTCCGTAAGTAGGAAAGCCCTCTAGCGGGACGATCATTGAGCGACATTTTTCGAATAACTCACTATCATCTTTAATCGCTAGTAACCCACCGATATTCACGAGTCCGTCTTTCTTCGCACTCATCGTTAATCCGTCGCCATACTGATACATTTCTTGAATGATTTCAATGATCTCTTTCTGTTCATACCCTTCTTCCCGTTGCTTAATAAAATAAGCATTTTCAGCAAAACGTGCCGCATCAAAAATAACTGGAACCTCATATTGCTTCCCGATACGATAAACTTCTTTTATATTAGCCATAGATACCGGCTGTCCACCTGCACTATTACAAGTCACTGTATTCACAATAAAAGCAATCTGCTCTGTACCATATTTAACAATAAACTCTTCTAACTTCTGAGTGTCAAAATTCCCTTTAAACGGATGATCGACTGCCGTATCATAAGCTTCTTCAATCACAAGATTGACAGGTCTAGCTTCGTTCATCTCAATATGAGCTTTCGTCGTATCAAAGTGCATATTCCCTAATACAAAGTGACCTTTTTCTTCTATTAATAACGGAAATAACACTTGTTCAGCACCTCGCCCTTGATGGACAGGTAAAACATACTTATAACCTGTTAACTCTTGAACGGTTTCTTCTAAGTGATAAAAATTGCGGCTCCCCGCATACGATTCATCACCGAGCATCATTCCTGCCCATTGGCGATCGCTCATCGCTCCAGTTCCACTGTCGGTTAACAAATCGATATAAACTTCTTCACTTCGGAGCAAAAATGGATTATACCCTGCTTTTTCAATACTTCTTTCTCTCTCTTCTTTAGAAATTAATTGAATTGGCTCGACCATTTTTATTTTATATGGCTCTGGTAAATATGACCTCAATCAAATCCCTCCTCTATTTTTCGGGTTTTATCCCCTATTTATATACTATTAGGAAGAAGTTTGGTTTTTCCTGCTTTAAAATTTTTTCTTAGAGAAGTTGTCAAACATTTTCGTTTCTCTTTTTTCGATAATGTAACATTTAAGCCGTTTTATTATCTCGTTTAATATTTAAATCGCCTAAACTTTAAATTTTGATTGCCCTCAGCCTTTAACTTTAGTACAATAAACGGTAAAAGTGTTGACTAAATTAAATTTTCAGTCTTTTTATAATGTTATTAATTCTTTATACTAGAAATACTGAAATAAACAGAACAGAGGAGGACTTATGGAGAGAGAACTTTTTAATAAAGAACAAATCCCGTATATTTGCACACCATTAACCGGTAAAACAACAGATGAAATTAGCTCAGAGCTAACCAATATCGTTTCAAAACAACCTGATATGTTGGAGTGGCGTGTTGATTTCTTTAGTGATATCGACAAAACCGATAAAGTGTTAGCAACACTAAAAGAAATTCATTCTCTTAGCAATGGCCTTCCTCTACTTTTCACGATCCGCTCACATAAAGAAGGTGGGCAAGAAATCTCCTTAGTTGAAAATCAGGTGGTTGATTTATTATGTGAGGTATGTAAAAGTGATTTTGTTGACTTGATTGATTTTGAGGCTGCTAATCCACTAGAGCATATCCAACGTGTAAAAAAAGCTACAATGCAACATAGGAAAAAACTCGTGTTATCGCATCATAAATTTGACACTACACCTTCAAAATCTGATATCATCAAACAATTAGCTAAGATGTCACATTTCGGTGCAGACGTTGCAAAAGTTGCTTTTATGCCAAATACACACGAAGATGTGATGGCATTACTAGAAGCAACAAAAGAAACAAATGAACTTTTAGATATTGAACTAATTACCATCTCAATGGGAGATATCGGAGTAATGAGTAGGGTATTAGGATGGCTTTACGGTTCAGTTCTAACATTTGCCGTTGGAGAAAAAAGTTCCGCTCCTGGGCAAATATCTATTGAAGCCCTGCAAGGGATGATTGATTTGATAAAGAAAGAAAATTCCTTTGAAAAGATAATTAGTAAATAAATTTAAAATTCTATAAGTTAATAACAACTATGTCCTTTCTAGAAAATCAAAAAAGCTGAGCACTTGATATACATCAGGCTCAGCTTTTTTGATTCTATTTGTAAAAGAGTGCTATAAGGTTATTAATCTTATACATTTCTATTCAATAAGGGGGAAATCGGGGGATGACTCATCTTATATATCTAAAAATGTATATGAGAATTTCAATATAGCAAAATTGGAATTATATTTTTATAATTTTTATTTCTCCTTCTCAGGGTCGTAAAACTCACCAAATAATTCTGCATCCGAAGGTTTGTCCTCTGGAATTGGACGAGATACCCAAGTTGTGTTCATATAATGTTTTAAGTTAACATTTTCTGAAACGATATTTCCTCCCCAAGTACCACAACCTAAGCTTGATGTCATAGGCATTCCGTTGTTGAATGCCCCAGCATTTGCTTTTGATTGAGGTTGACGTACCATGATACGGCTTACTGGTGCCGCTAAACCGAGACGATGAATATGGTCATCGTTGAAAGAGTAAATTCCACAAGAGTGTCCTTTACCTCCTACTTCGTAAACAGCTCGCATCATATCAAGTGCGTTTTCAAACTCACCTTCATATTTATAGACAGCCATTAACGTTGTTAATTTTTCACGAGAAAATAGATGTTCTTTACCAATTCCATCACCTTTAACAACGATAAATTTACGATCCGCAGGAATTTCAAATCCGGCTGCTTTGGCTAATTGGTGTGGTGCAATTGCAACAGTGTCTGCTAAACGATGACCTTCTTCATCCCACATTACTGCACGTAATTTTGCTTTTTCTTCTTCATTAGCTAAATATGCTCCTTCGTTTTCTAAAGCTGCTAACATATCATCATATACTTTTTCACTAATAATTAAGTTTCCATCAGCTGAACAACCTGATCCGAAGTCAGATGTTTTACTTAACATTGAATTACGAGCTGCTTCTTGAACATCTGCTGTTTCGTCGATCACCATTGTTGAGTTCCCTGCGCCTACCCCGTATGCTGGAGTTCCTGAACTGTATGCACTTTGAACCATTCCAGGACCACCAGTTGCAAGTACTAGGTCAGCACGAGACATTAAAGCTTGCGTCATCGGAATATTTACATTTTGTAAGCATTGGAAAATATCAGCTGGCGCTCCTTCTCTTTCAAGCGCTTCTCTCATTATTCTTACGGTTTCAAAAGTTGTCTTTTTTGAACGAGGGTGTGGGGAGAAAATCACAACATCTCGAGCTTTAAGCGCATAAACAGCTGAACCTGCTGGTGTTAAGTCAGGATTTGTTGTTGGAACGATTGAACCGATGATACCAACAGGCTTAGCGTATTTCACAATACCCTTTTCAGCGTTCTCTTCGATGATACCGACACTTTTTTGACGTAGGGCATCTCTTAAAATTCCGCGAATTTTAAAGCGTTTCCCCATGCGGCTTACTGGATCGCCTAAACCACTTTCTTCGATTCCCATATCGACAAGACGTGTGAACGTTTCTTTATTCGACACAGCCCATGCAACTGCTTGGGCTAAGCGGTCGACCTTTTTTTGATCATATGACTCAATAATTTTTAGTGCTTTTTGTGCACGCTCAAATGCTAAATCTAGTTCTTGTTGTTGCTCTGCCGTAAGTTCCTTTGTTTTTTTAACCGTAGTATTTGCCAATGTAATTACCTCCATATAAATTTGATACATATTTTGAATAATGATGCTTAAACAAATGATTATATTTTTTACTTACCGATACTTTCTTTTATTACAAGAAAGTGCTAGCATTTCGATAAACACTGTCGTGGATGTTTTGCAAAATAATCTTTAGCTGATTGTAAGCAACGACGCGCATGTTCTTCATAACCTAACTGCTGAACACGTTTAGTGTTTGGTAATTCAATTGAATAAGGGATTTTTGGAATACGATTTATAATACTTGCGACATCAATGCCACCTTCACCAACATACGAACGTTCCTCACGTAAAATACGGGTCATCGCAGCTTTTGATGATGGTATTTCTCCTGGTGCATCACAGAGATGGAAATAACGAAACCATTCTCGTGGAACTTTTTCTAAATCTTCAACTCTGTCCCCTGAACGATGAAAATGATGTGCATCAATCATTAAACCTGCATTATCGCATTTTACCGTATTTAAAATATCAAGAGTTCCCTCCAAATTGTAGACACTTGCAATTGGCACAAATTCTAATTCAATCGTCAAGCCAAACGGTTTTGCTAGATCACAAACTTCGGCAAAACGCTCAATGGCAAAGTTTCGGTCATCTGTCCAAATGCTACTAAGTACATGACGTCCCCCAAGTTCAGCAGCTACTTCAAAAGCTGGTAAATAACGTTTCGGATCAAGTCCGTCATAAATTCGTGCTAACTCAATATCTAAAAGATTTATTCCCGTATTTGCAAGTGCATTTTTCGTTTCACGAAACAACGCCTTATTTTCTGCTAAATCATAGTTTGGTTCACCAGGAAGTCCCATATAAATAGGTCTTAAGCTAACAAAATCATAACCTGTGCGAGCAGCCATATACGTGAGCTCAGGCGGTGAACAACCGAGTGCGGTAAGATGTGCTATTGAAAATTGTTGTGCCATCTACTTTCCCCTCCATTAATTAGATCGATCTAATTAAATTAGAAAAAACTTTTACTTTTCTACTTTTTTCTGACTTTTTGGTTTGGCATGTAATGTTGAACAAGGTCCTGCTTGAAGCATGTAGCTTGCGCCTTTATGCCCAATCATTTCTTTAACTTTTTTTGCCACACCAATGACAGTATCAAGGTTCATTCCGGTTTCAATTCCCATTTCATGAAAAGTATTAACGAGATCTTCAGTCGCCACATTACCTGTTGCCCCTGGTAAGTAAGGACAACCACCTAAACCAGCGATAGCACTATCAAAATTAGTAATCCCTTGTTGTAAGGCTGCTACTGCATTAGCTATCGCCAATCCTCTAGTATTATGAAGATGCATTGTGAAGAGCATATTTGGAAAACGATTTCTTAAGTAACCTAAAACCTCATAGACTTGTTTTGGGTTTCCTGCTCCTGTTGAGTCAGCTAAAGAAATTTCCGCTACTCCCATCTCCATATAGCGCTTTACAATTTGATCAAGACGTTCTTGTGGTACTTTCCCCTCATATGGACAACCAAACGCTACTGAGATCGATCCACCTACTTGTACTCCACGTTTCTCAGCTAGCTCAACAATCGGTAGAAAACCATTTTGTGCTTCTTCTGTAACACAGTTTGCATTTGAGATACTATGAGAGTCAGTCGCTGAAAGCATTAACTTTAACTTTTTAATTCCAGCATCAATAGCTCGCTCTGCTCCCTTAACGTTTGGTACTAATGCTCGCAATTTAATATCTGTTAAGTCTTGGCATGCTTCGACAACTTCAGAAGCATCCTTAAGTTGTGGAATTGCTTTCGGATGTACGAACGAAGTAATTTCAAGTGATTGGACACCCATTTGGGCTAACTTTTTAACGATCGCTATTTTATCTTCCGTTGGTATCCAGTCCTTTACCGCTTGAAAGCCGTCACGTGGTGCCACCTCACAAATAATAACATTTGAAGGTAAAACAAGCTCTGTTGAGTTACTCATTAGCTCACTCCTTTTGCTTGATAGAAGCCTGATTTCAAACTACTCAGTCAGGCTTCACCAAACGTATTATAGCTTTTAAATTAGTTTGTCGATGCGTGGTGTACCTTTTTCCCAGGTGAGTAAATATCCATGATGTTCCAATGACCAGCTGTAGGAACTGGATTGTTTAACATCGCTACATCGATAACAACTGGTTTATTCGCTTTGATTGCTTTTTCTAAGGCTGGTTTAAATTGTTCGGCTGATTCAATTTTGATACCTTCAACTCCATATGCTTGTGCGATCGCCGCAAAATCTGGAGAATAGGCTTCGCCATCTTTATGGAATAACGTTCCTAAAGTTGTGCCATAATGCGCTTTTTGTAGGCCAGCAATCGTACCGAAAGCAAAATTATTCATAATGACCCAAACAACAGGAATGTTTTCTTCAGCAGCTGTTGCTAATACCGCTGGATTTTGACCAAAACCACCGTCACCAACAAGCGAAATAACTACTTTTTCAGGTTGAGCGATTTTCGCACCTAGTGCTGCTGGCGCACCAAACCCCATCGTTGCATAGCCACCCGGTGTTAATATTGAACCTGGTGTATAAACTGGGAACTGTTGACTTACACCATTTTTATTCCAACCAACATCTGTAGTAATAAATGCATCTTTTGGTAGTACTTGACGAACATCTTCTAAAATACGTTGTGGTTGCATTGGGAAGCAGTTGTCTTCGAAAAACTGACGATTGCTCTCTCTAAATTCAGCTCGATTTGCTAAAATTTCTTCTTTTAGCCCCTCATTTTGTAAACCATTTGGTACTAGCTCTTTAGCCACACGATTAAGCACTGTTAACGCTTGTTTCAAGTCCGCTACAACCCCTAATTCAACTGGATAGTTCCGCCCAATTTCTGTTGGATCAATATCAATTTGCATCAGTTTTGTTTCCGGAACTGTAAACGTATACTCATCTTCCCAAGAACTATTATCGGCTTCTGCAAAACGAGTACCTAAAGCTAAAATATAGTCTGAACTTTTTACTTTTTTATTAATAAATTCTGTTCCCCAAAACCCTGTCATTCCTAACACTAATGGGTTTTCATCCGATACAACCCCTTTCCCCATTAAAGAGTGGGCAACCGGAATATCTAAATGATCAACTAATTCTTTGAGTTCTTCTGCTGCATCCGCTAAGATGACTCCACCACCAACATAGAAAAGTGGATTTTTCGCCTCAACTAATGTTTGGATAATTTGTTTTGCTGTCGCCTCATCCATCGAAGGTTTTTGAAGACTTTTTGTATTATGTTTTTGCTTTTCAAATAATGCTGGATCACATTCTTTTGAGAAAATGTCCATAGGAACAGATATTAATACTGGTCCTGGATTTCCGTTTTCAGCTAGTTGGAAAGCCTTTTCAAGTATTTCTGGGAAAAGATCCGGACGATCAACGCGCCAAGCACGTTTTACGAACGGTTTATATACTTCATATTGAGATGCATCAGCATGCATATTAATTTCTTGGTGTGGGTGTTTTCCGTAATAATGACTTGGAATATCACCAGCAATAACAACCATTGGAATTGAGTCTAGAGCTGCATTCGCTACACCAGTTGCCGCATTCGTTAAGCCTGGTCCTAAATGACTTAATACAACTGACGTTTCTTTTTTCGCCCTAGCATAGCCATCAGCAATGTGAGCAGCAATTTGTTCATGTCTTGTGTTCACAAATTTAATTTCACTTTCTTCTAAAGCTGTTAATACTGCAATATTCGTATGGCCACATAGACCAAAGATATGCTCTACTCCTCTATCTTCTAAATATTTAACTAATTGGTGTGAAACTAGATTACTCATTATTTATCCTCCTTAAAATCTAAAATAATTTTTCCATATTGACCTGAAACCGCAGCTTCATAAGCTTGTTTGTAATCAGTGAACTTATATTGTTTAGAGATAATTGCATCAACATTAAAATCGTCTTGAATGAGATATTCAATACTTTTTAAGAAGTCACTCGGGAAGTTGTAAATAATCGACCCGTATAACGTTAACTCTTTCCTTACCATTTGTGTTACCGGGAAAGTAGCTTCAGGTGTTAAACCTACCATTACTAGCGAACCTCCTGGTTTCACTAAATCGACACTTTGTTCAACAGAAGCCCTTGCACCTGCAGCTTCAATCACAATGTCAAATGTTTCACCTTTAACTTCTTGAGGTAATGCCGTGCGAATATTACCAATCTCTCTAACCTTCTTAAATTTAAATGGATTTATATCAATAGCAGTAATGTTTGCTCCTAAATAGTTTGCTAGAGTAATAGCTAACATACCTTCCGTACCACAACCTATGATCGCAACTGTCGTCCCCTTTGTTATTTGTACTTTCTGAAACGCATGAACAATTACAGCAAACGGCTCAATAAGTACCGCTTTTTCGTCTGTCAATTCATCTGGTACTGGTAATACATACTTTGAAGAAATCGTAAATTCCTGTGAAAATACACCATCTGCATTTACACCTAATGATTTTTTATTTGAACAAATATTAGGCATTCCGCTTTTACAGTACTCACACTCTTCACAAAACGAATTAGGTGTTACAACAACTCGTTTTCCAATTTCAAAATCCGCCCCTTTACCAACATCAGTAATTTCACCAACAATTTCATGGCCTGGACGTATCGGATAGGTGGCGTGTGCAATTTTCCCTTTAAAAACACTCACATCAGATCCACAAATTCCTCCATAGATTAACTTTATTTTCACTTCATCATCTTTTAACGAGGTTGAAACGAACTCTCTTAATTCGATTTCACTTGGGTTTTTCAAATATAAACCTAACACTTTTTTCACCGCCATCCTTCTAACACTCTCTCTTTGAGTCGTTAATTTACGTTCATTTGGCTTTCCTAGATTAGTAATGCACTATTTTAGATCGATCTAATTTACCTTCAAAAAAATATTATATTAAAAAAATACAACATAATAATGTCCTTTGTTTAGATCGATCTAATAAAGACGAGTATTACTAAGAAAGCGTTAACATCATAGTACTATAAATCTTTTCTTTTTGCAATTACATTTATATAAATTTTCAAAATAATTGTAAAAACCATAGACGAATTTACTCTTTTCTAGTATCCTTCATAAATATACTGCGAATTCATTATTAGATCGATCTAACTACTGTGGGGGGGTAACTTTATGAGGATATTGACTTTTTCAGCTCTAATTTTTTTATATATTATTTCCAATTTCACAACATCAGTTTACTTATACTATAGTATTGGCACTTTTGCTTTATTAGCGCTTGTTATTTCATTTAAACATACACGTGGACTGTATCGTATTTCAGGAATTACATTTTTATTCGTAGCTACCCTTTTATTTATTTATAATGGTTTACCATGGTATACATTTCTTTTATATTTTGACACAATGCTAGGGGTTCTTTCGTTATTTTTAGTGCTTCCATTCATTAATTCAATTATTCGAGTAGGTTTATATGATAAAAATTTAAGTTTATTGTTGCAACAAGGAATTTCTGATTTAAGCAAATTGTACAGACGTAGCTTCTTAGTTTGTCACTTTCTCGGCCTTTTTTTAAACATTGCCACGATTCCATTACTAACTAATTCCTTAAAAACAACATTAAGCCAAATACCAAAAAACGTTGCAGAGAAATTTTATACGCAAAATTTATTACGTGCTTATGCTCTTTGTTTAGTTTGGAGCCCATTAGAAATTATGGTGATCACATCTTTAGACATAACCAATAATGAATACTATAAGCTTTTCCCAATCATTATTTCAATCGTATTAATTATTATCCTATCGGATTGGATTTTATCTTCTTTTAAACATAAATCGCTACAAATTGAAGTTGATTTCAAAACAGAGATTTTATATAAAAGCGTGTACAAAAAAATTCTCCAAATGGTTTCAATGCTTGTTATTCTCGTTTTAATTGTAACTATTTTTCAACATTTAGCGAATCAAGGCTTCTTATTATCAGTTGTAATAATGTTAATTCCAGTATCATTATTATGGGCTTTTTTAATCAAAAAAATAAAAAGGTACTTTTTATATACCATTCCTCACTGGAAAGAAAGAACAAAAGGTTTACCTAATTACTTTTTTATGTTTTTAAGTGCTGGTCTATTTGTTGAAATGCTATCTTTATCTGAATTATTATCCTTTTTACAAGATACTTTTAGTGTACTTTCCGAAAAGACATTACTATTTTATTTAACAATTGGTGCATTCTTTTTATTTACTTCATTCATAGGATTTCATCCGCTAGTATCGCTTACTTTAATTACCGAATTACTAAATCCAGTTTTAGCTGAAGTATCTTCAATCTCGTTAACGATTGTTCTAATTACATGTAGTCTTTCAACAGTTTTATATAGTCCTTATAATTTATCCGTATCAATCTTAGCTGAACAACTAAAATTAAATCCTTATAAACTAGGAATGTGGAATTTATTATTTGCGATCTACTTTATGTTAGTGAGCATTTTTATTGCATACTTCATTACTTTAATTTTCTAAATTATCATTTTCCTCCATCTATATCTTATGGTAAAATTCATATAGAAAATATTCATGTTGTTTACAGCTAGTAAACAACCCTAAAAATAATCCTAGGAAGTGTATACTAATGAATAATAATAAAATGGCCCTTAGAGAAAAAAGTATAGTTTTTATTGGATTTATGGGGGCTGGTAAAACAACAGTCGGGCAGCTTGTCGCCCAGAAATTGTATCGAACATTCATTGATATAGACCAAGAAATTGAAAAAGAATACGGAATGCCAACATCTGAAATATTCAAAACCGTTGGAGAAAAAACATTTCGTGAAAGAGAAAAAGAGCTAATTTCTAACTTCTCTCAACAGAAGTTAAAAATCATTTCTGTCGGCGGTGGCGCATTTTTACAAAAAGAAATACAAGAAATTTGCTTAACAAATTGTATCGTCTTTTATTTAGATGTTTCATGGAGTTCATGGAAAGAACGGCTAAATATTTTAATTGATAGTCGCCCTGTCTTACAAGGGAGATCACTTGAAGAAATTGAGGAGCTTTTCAATAAGAGACAAAACACTTATTCACTTCATAACTCAAAGTTTACTACTGATAACTTAGAGGTTGAAGAAGTCGCTGATTACATTATTGAATCTTTAAAATTGGCTTGGGATATTTATGAGCCGAATCGTTGATTTCTACTATTCAAAACGAGCAAATCAAACTTTTTATACAGACTAATAAAAGAAGGGGCTGTCCCATAGTGTCAAACACTTATAGGACAGCCTCTTCTCTCATTTTAAGTAACCAGTTGCTAATAGCTATGTGGAACTCCGCACAACTAGTTCTGGTTGTAATATAATTCTCTGTTGTTCACGACTTTGATCCGAAATACGCTGTTGTAGTAAATTAGCTGCTTGTGATCCAATAAGACGAGCAAATGAAGATACTGTCGTTAGTGGAGGGTTATAAAGGGATGCTTCATGGACGTTATCGAATCCGACAATTGCCATATCTTCTCCTGGTATTAAATTAGCATCTCTTAACCCTTGCATTACGCCTAATGCGACTAAATCATTAAAACAGACTGTTGCGGTAGGGGGATTTTTCTGAAAGAGTACCTTTCTAACTGCATCAATTCCACCCTGTCGTGTTACAGAACTTTCAACAATTAATGATTCATCAACTTCTAACCCTGTATGTTGAAATGCTTTTGAATAGCCTTCGAGCCTTTCTTTCCAAGCAGAAGAACTAGAAGAACCTCCTAAAAACGAAATCCTACGATGCCCTTTTTGAATTAAATGTTTTGTAGCTAGCTGCGTTCCAGCAGTATAGTCTATACCGACATAATCACAATCAATACTTGGTAATTCCCGTACAGCATGAACGATCGGGATATCTAAATTTTTGATTCGCTCTATTGTTTCAGGAGATGTATTAGAGACAGGACATAGAATAATTCCACCTACCCTATGCTCAAGCATCGTCGATATAAGACGCTCTTGTTTTGCATCTGAGTCAAATGTAGTCCCTAAAAACTCAATTAGCCCAGTCTCTTCAAGTGCATTATGCACCCCTATTAGTAATTCGGAAAAAAAGGGGTTCGCTACATCAGTAATTATCAATCCAACTGTCGATGGGCTTTGCGACCTCATATTCGCAGCTACCCTATCATAAACATACCCTAATTCCCTCATTGATTTTAATACTTTTTGACGTGTTTTTTCAGTTATATTGGGACTCCCTCGGACAATTAGGGAGGCTGTCGCACGAGATACCCCTGCATGCTTTGCAACATCCAACAATGTTACGCGTTTTTTTGTCATGAAACCACCAGCCTAGATTAATTTATCATCTTAAACTTAATAAATATAAAGAGATTTGCGGTACAAATGTAATAAATAGAAGTGTAACAATCATCGCAACGAAAAATGGCATAATAGCTTTTGAGATTGCTTCTATTGAAAGTCCAGAGATCCCTGAACCTACAAATAAGTTTACACCTAAAGGTGGTGTTATGAAACCAATTGCTAAGTTAACAACCATTATAATCCCAAAATGAATCGGGTCAATCCCTAAATTGACTGCAACAGGCAATAAAATAGGTGTTAAAATAATAATAGCAGCAAGTGTATCCATAAAACAACCAACGATTAAAAGTAATAACGTAATTAGTAGGATAATAATAATTGGATTTTCAGAAATAGATAACATCGCATCTGCTACTTGTCTTGGAATTTGTTCTACTGTTAGTAATCGCCCAAAAGCCGTTGCTGCACCCACAATAATTAATACTGTCGATGTTGTTAAGGCAGAATCAATAAACACTTTAGGTAAGTCTTTGATTTTAAGCTCTCGATAAAGAACTAATCCCGCTATTAAACCGTACACAACTGCAACGACCGCTGCCTCCGTAGGAGTAAAAACCCCACCATAAATCCCACCTAAAATGATGATCGGTACGAGTAGTGCCCACTTCGCTTCCCAAAAAGCCTTTATAAAATCTTTAAACGTACTTTTCTCCATACCGCGATAGCCTTTTTTTCTCGAATATATATACGTCCAAATTATTAAACCCGCGGCAACGATAATCCCCGGAAAAATCCCTGCAATAAACATATTTCCAATCGATTGACTACCAACAACGCCATAAATAACCATCGGAATACTAGGGGGAATAATTACCCCTAAAGACCCTGCTGCACAAACAACAGCGGTTGCAAACTTTTTATCATAGCCTTGACGAACCATCGCTGGAATCATGATCCCACCAATTGCTGCAACCGTTGCCGGCCCAGAACCTGATATAGCTGCAAAGAACATACATGTTAAAATTGTCGCAATCGCAAATCCCCCTGTTCGATGTCCAACAAGCGTATTCGCTACGCGAAAAAGTCGTTCAGATACTCCACCTTTACTCATGATTTCTCCCGCTAAAATAAAAAACGGAACAGCCATTAACGGAAATGAGTCAACAGAAGTAACTAATCCTTGTGCTAAAAATTCTAATGGCATCGAGCCACTATATATAATCGTAACTAATGTCGCAACCCCGATTGCAATCCCAATTGGGACACTTAAAAGTAATAACAATGCAAAACTACCGAATAAAACTGCTGCTGTCATAATGCCCCCCCCTTATTTCTTCTCTAGCTCATTGTGACCTTCCTTAATAGCTTCCTCTTCGCTCTCTAATAACAACTCGTGTTCTGTTTTCACATCAAACGTTTCTTCTCCAAATAATGACTTAAATTGTTTAATTAACTGCTGAATAAGTCGAATCGCTGTTAACCCCATACCAACCGGCGTTGCCATGTAAACTAGTCCCATTGGCATATGTAGAGCTGGTGATACTTGACCCCAAGCTAGGACTTTCGCTGCAACTCCATAACCATAAATGATGACGAACAGCGCAAAACCTAAAAATATAATGTTGGCAATTATACTTAAAACAACCTTCAATTTATCTTTTAACATGATAAGAACAACATCCACTTTAATATGACGCTGCTTTTTTACCCCATAGCTAATTCCGATATAAACGAGCCATATGAAACAATATCTCGCTAACTCCTCTGACCAGGCAAGTGAAGAACCTAAAACAAATCTCATAAACACTTGTAACGCAATAACTACTACCATAATGACTGAGAAAATGACTAATAGAGATTCTTCTACATGTTCATCAAGCCACTTTAATATTTTCATGTATGTCCCTCCTTAAATAAATCGTAAAAACTATATACAATCTTTTTTCACCGTCACTTTTGACCACATCTTTCTGTAGAAAATTAAGTCAAAAGAAAAACAAAACTGTATACCTTTATGTTTTAAGATATATACTTTTGTTTACCCTTTAATAAATGATTGACTTTAGAATTTGTATTAGATATTAAGCTTAGTTTTCTACAGAGTATGGAACTGTCCAATAAGTGTCTGATACCAGGGGGAATTCCCCTAAATATAAATGAGCAAATTTATTATCTGTCTACAATTTATTCTTAACGGTGTCAGACACTTTGTTTTTGGACAGTCCTATCAAAATTTCAACTATTGTTGAATTGCTTCTAATAATTGATTAACGAATTCTTCGCCAATTCTTGAAGAATATTTTTCATAGACTGGAGTCACTGCTTCAAAAAACTTTTCAAACTCTTCATCAGTTAATTCGGTAATCGTCATACCTTCTTCTTCTAAAAATGCAAATGCTTCAATATCTTCCTGCTGATTTAATTCCCTTTGATAATCTCTAGCTTCATCGGCAGCGATTGTAATAATTTCCTTCTCTTCATCCGTTAAAGTATTCCAAAAAGCTTCACTAATCATAAAAAGGCTCGCATTATAAATATGGTTCGTTTTTGTAATATAATCTTGCACTTCATAGAAGTTCGTTGTCGTTACATTACCCACTGGATTTTCTTGACCATCAACTACCCCTTGTTGTAATCCTGTAAATAGTTCAGTAAATGCCATCGGTGTAGGATTAGCACCTAATTCACGCCAGAAATCAATATGAAGATCATTTTCTAACGTACGAATATCTAATCCTCTAATATCGTCAATTGTAGCAACTTCTCTTACGTTGTTCGTTAAGTGCCTAAATCCATTTTCCCAATAGTTTAAACCGATAACTCCTTGATCTGGTAGATCATTAAGTAATTCTTCACCAATCGGACCGTCTAAAATTTCATATGCAATTTCTGCTGTCGGAAACAAAAATGGAAAGTCAAACACAGTAAAACGTGGTGCAAATTGAGCTACAGGTCCCGTTGAAATTGTTGTCCCTTGAATCGAACCAAATTGTAACCCTTCGAAAACTTCACGGTCACCACCTAATTGTCCATTAGGGTATACTTCTACTTCAATTGAGCCATTTGTCTCTCTTTCAACTATTTCAGCAAATCTATATAACCCTTGTGTAAGTGATCTTTCTTCAGGTGTTGCCACGGCCATTCTCATTGTTTTTACATCTCCATTTGAACCCCCGTCCCCGTTCGTATCCCCATTTGGCGAAGTGTTTCCTGTTTCGTTTGAACATGCTCCAAGAATTAATAAAATAGCTAATAACAACACGGAATAAACTTTTTTCATATTTACACCCCTATTTTAGATTTGTGTTTATAAACCTATTAGTCTAGCACCCCAAAAACAATAATAATGTTGTTTACATTATAGTGGAATAGAAAGCATAAATCATAGAATTTCTTTTTATAATTCAGTTATTTTCTGACAGCGCTTTCAAAACAACTATAACTTTAGATACGAAATTCGCTTTAACATTGTTATTTTGTTATTCCTTGAAAATAAATCGCTTACATTTTTAATTAAATTATATTTGCGATTTATGCTTAACTCCCCCCCATCCTTATTTAGTGCATATGACTGATCGTCGCTAACAATTAATTAGATCGATCTAATTAATCTCACAAAAAAATAAATGTTATTACTTTTAAAATTTAATCCATAATATTGCGACTATTTTAGATCGATCTAACATTTAACTTCATTCTACACATTATTTGTCTATTTTTCAACCATATTTAAAATTTTCTAAATAATTTTTCTCATTCGTTATTTTTTTATTATAAATTCCTCTTATTGTTTCTCACGTTAGATATTCTACTACTTTTATTAGAGCCTCTTCACAATCTTCTCCTACTGCTTTAATTGTTATCTGATCTTTATTTTGTAGTCGAAGCGTAATTAGTCCTAAAAAGCTCTTTAGGTTTATTTCTCTTACACTTCCATTCAAGAACTTTTCGAGAAATATTTCTGAACGATAAGGTTGCACTAATTTGCTCAATTCTATAATGGTTTGATCCTCTGAAATATTAATGATTATCTTTTGCGAGACTGTCTTCATGATATCACCCCTTCCCTTTTTTCAAGATTCGTTTGATCTGAAAAACCTGCGATTATTGAAACGATTTGTTCAATCTCATTTGACTTATTTTCGAGCTTCTCAATTTGAGCAGATGTAGTTTGATTAGATCGATCCAATTAAACTACATTTTACACACAGAAGACTTATTTTTCAATAAATTTTTACAATTGCTTATTCTCTTGTCGACATACCCGTTTTTCATCGTATCGTCACCCTTTTATACGCAAGATTAATGTAATATAAAGTTAAAATTAACTTAAAGGGGATGTGAAAATGAACGAACACGCTGTGAAGGAAGAAGTTTTACGAATTTTAAGTGAGCATAGGGTTGGGACACTCTCAACAATGAAAGGGGATCAACCTTTCTCTCGATACATGCTCTTCAGAAATGAAGGGTTAACGCTTTATACAATTTCGAGCAAGGTGACCGAAAAAGTGCAAGACATTTTGAACAATCACAAAGTACATATTTTGTTAGGGTTTGAAGGAGCTGGTGGTGGTTACGGAAAGCCTTACATTGATATGACCGCCATTGCGACGATCCATGATGAGCAAGAGCTAAAGGACCGCTTTTGGCACGATAATTTCCGTAAATACTTAGAGGGACCAGAAGACCCGAATTATATAGTCATTCGCTGTGAGCCGACGTCACTTCGCTTAATTAACCATCCTGAATTAGATGGACCTGCTACAATTAACTTGGCAAAACTTTAGGCTTTATTACCAAAAACAACCTTGAATTAATATTAAAAATACATTATCTACAAACGGAAAGGAGCTTAATCCAGTGATTAAGCTCCTTTAACATTTCAATATTTTTTATTTTGTATAATCTTTAAGATATCCATGAACGGAAGCACCATCGTGACAATCTGTACAAGAAAGGCCGTTTTGCTCAAAGACAGCGTGTGAATTTCTAGTTAGGTCGCTACGGTTAGTACTATCTAAATTATGACAAGAAAGACATGTTTCGTCAGGCACTGTAGCATTAATGACACTATAATTGTTTGGATCTTTTTGTCCAGTAATAGTACTAAAAGCTTTTGTAGTTCCTTTCACTTTATCTTCAATAAACCCTCCACCATGACAGCTTATACAAGAAACCTCAGCGTGTGGTCTAGCTTCAAAGTATTCCGTAAACTCTGGTGCATCATGACAACTTAAGCAAAAACCATCGCTCGATGTTGCTTTAACCCCCGTATTCGTAACTACTGCTATTACAATTCCTGCAAAGACACTTCCTAAAATAATTAAAAATAATTTCTTATTAATCTTCTTAAACATTTTTGAGTCCCCCTATTTTTCACATTTGATGTTTTTTCAAAACAAATCTGTACTAAGATGTTTTTCTTATATAATCTAGCAACGACCTTCTCTCAATTTCTTCTTTAATTAAATTAATGAAGTCCGCACTAAGATTTAATTCAATAGCTTTATAATATGTTTGAATTACTAAGTCATTAGAAAAGTCTTTCATCATGTCTCTGCTGTATGCAGTTCAACCTCCTTAAAATCGTTGGTATTTATAACATTCTTTTAATACATTTAGTGAATTTTGATATTTTATAACTGACTCACCATATTTTGTGTATAGTGAGTATTCACAACCACCATTGTTTCATTTTTTACCACAATCACTCTACAACTTAACTATACTAGCTTTTTTATATCTCATCAATGCTACAAGCCTTAAATACAGACTTTCCCCTACAACAAAATAAAAGCCCTGACTAAGCGACTTAAAATAGTATGTGATTTTCCGATACACATTGTCAAAGACTATGTATTTATATTAACTAATTACCTAATCAAATTTTACAAACAAAAAACACCTCCTTAGCCATCGCTCACATTCCAGAATGAAAAAGTTTTTTCACAGAAAAAAAGAGCTTATCCATGAGATAAGCTCCTTTAATATTCATGTATTCTATTATTCTTAAGTGCCTTTTCAACTGTCCAACGTTAGTTAATTTGTTGCTTTAAAGATTAATTTGAGTAATCTCTAAGGTAACCATGTATGGACGGTCCATCATGACAATCTGTACAAGAAAGGTTGTTCTCTGCATAAATTGCATGACCACTCAAGAATGCATCACTACGATTGTCATTATCTAAATTATGGCAAGATAAACACTTATCGTCCGATACTCCCTTAGAAACTAATTCGTCATAATTGTTTGGGTCAATTTGACCTGCAAGTGTAGAAAAAGCTTTCTTAGTACCTTCTACCTTATCTTGAACCAAGCCTTTAGTATGACAGTCTATACAAGAAACTTCAGCGTGCGACCTAGCCTCAAATTGTTCTACAAACTCTGGTGCATCATGACAACTTAAGCAAAAGCCATCAGATGATGTAGCTTTAACACCTTGATTTGTTACAACGGCTAATACGATACCAACAAATATACTTCCTAAAATAATTAATGATAATTTCTTATTGATCTTTTTAAACATTTCTAGTCACCTTCTTTGTTTGGGATGTTTTTTTATGATTATGTTTTTCTCGTTGCTGAAATCCTCTAAAGTTAGTACCATTTTTAATTTTTTATTTACAAATTGGTTAAATAGAGGATTGATATGTTTTGTGTATTTTTCTTTTTTTAACATTATTCTCTATGAGATTACTATACTATTTTTTACACAATAACTCAATATTTTTCACTTTATAGACACATTTTATTTTAGCACCCGCTAACAAAACTAGGATTTAATAGCCTAATAATAAAAAAACTAAATAATCGCCTCTATAAATACGAAACAAAAATGTGGTAAAAATACGTTAAATGTGTGATATTTTTATATACTATACTATAAAAGTTGTGACTGAGTTCACCCAGCTCGATGTAAAGCGCTATCCTGAAACACATCTAAATATAAAAGGAGCCTAACCTAACGCTTAAGCTCCTTTTAATAAAAACTATATTATTCAATGAATTTCATAATTCATTATTTTCGCCACTACGATCAATATATAGTTGCGTCAAAACCATTCGCAAACTATATATTGTTTAATGTGCCTCATTTTTGGTAATTATGAAATTCACTCTATTAATAAATTATTGAAGCTTCCATAATGATTCTTGTAATAGAGACTTAGCATATTTCGGATTATGCGCTCCACCACTCTTGTCGCTATATACAAGATAATAGTTATAAGCAGCAACAAATGCTTCTTTACTTACCTTTTCAATATCAACAGGCTCCCCAGCAGCATCAACAAACGGGAATGTTAGTCTAGACATACCGATTGCTGCAGCGCCATCTACAGCCGCTACTGCTGCATCGTGTAATTCTTCTAGTAACTCATCAAGTTCAGCTTGGAGATTTCCACCCACTGAAAAATCAGAAGTATTCGAGTGACATGAACCACAACTAGCTTCAATGTCTGCTATATCCATAGAAAAGTTATGTGAAACATACCCTTCTTCTGTTTCTGGCATGTGGCAGCCAACACATCCAAGTAGTTGGTGACCAACAGAGTTTGCGTATTCTACATCAGGATACTCTATTCCTCCCATACCAGAATATAACGCACCAGCATCATAGTGTGGGTAATCTGTTGGTTGCCCTTCACCAGAAGCCCACTGCTCATACATATCTACTGTATCTCTTCGACCGTTATGACACGAAATACAAAGTGCTGTTTCTTTCCCCGCTTCATACGCACCATCTACAAACGGTACATACCCTTCTGTCACCCCAGTTAATAACATTTCTTGACCGGCACCAGTATGACATGTAGCGCAATCCATTGTCATAGGTAATTCAACTTCTTCACCTGCTTCTTCGTCAGCTTGTGGCGTATAAGGGTTGTCAGATAAGTGTTGTAAAAAACCATTTCCAGAGTGACAAGGTTGACAACCGTCTCTTGTACCAGCTGAATTAAGAGGACCATCTGTACTTGCGTGCCCTGTTAATGCCCATTCAGCACTAATTGCCTCTATCACAGCTATACTACTAATATCCTCTGGAGTCGTTAAATTTGTACCTAAAGATGTTGAAGCATTATTATTTTCTTGTGGTGCTTCAGTCGTAGTGGTTTCACTACACGCTGTTAGAAAAAGCGCTACTATTAAAATTACTGCAATTGACCAAAATTTCTTCATTTTTTCTTCCTCCTCTTTTACACTACCAATATTCATATTTTATAAAAACCGTATAAAATTTCTTTAATTTATTTATAAAACTACTATACTATTTTTTTCATAATAAATCACACTTTTTCACAAATTGTACAAATATTTTTTTGAACAACCTTATTTAATAAGGATAAATAAGTTTTTTTATTCTTTACTCCAAATTACATTGTGTAAAAAATGTGGGTTAGTTACTTAATTGTGGACTATGCACCATTTAACGTGCATACCACTAAACATTAAACGTGTTCCTTAGTCTTATAATAGCTCTCCCCTCATCTACTAAACATTATTGATAGTACAAAAAAAGCAAAAAGCCCAACTAGAGTAGACTTTTTGATAATTTAGTATTCGTAGCTATTTTTAATAGCTTCATGTTTTTTTCTTGTCTTCTATACAATTGTTGCGCTTTCTCAACCGAAATTTTTTCAAAAGAAATTTTTGTCCCTGGCATTTGTTGAACGAGTCGTGGAATGTCTGTGGTAATCACTGTACCTATGCGTGTATAGCCACCTGAAGTTTGGCGGTCCGCTAATAAAACAATTGGTTGGCCACTAGCAGGCACTTGAATTGTGCCAACGGTTATTGCATCTGAGAGAATGTCAGCTTCTTCTCGATGTTCAATTACAGTTCCAGAGAGTCGGCATCCCATACGATCAACTTCTCTTGTGATTGCATACCACTCATTGAAAAATGTCGTTAAACCTTTTTCAGTAAAAGCATGATGATCAGGTCCGACAATGACTCGGAAAGGCTTACCGCTAGTATAGTTTGGGATGATTTCTGGTGATAGTACTCGTCCACTGAGCTTTTTATGAGAAGCATTCATTTCACCACAAGAAAGAATATCGCCTTTTCGTATTTCCCGGCCGTCGATACCACCCATATTCGCTTTTAAATATGTCGCCTTACTTCCTAAAACTTCGTTACAATTTATTCCACCAGCAACGGCAATATACGCTCGGACACCATGCTTTGGTTGTCCAAACGCTAATGTTTGACCTTTCTTCGCATATATTGACCTCCAAGGCCTTACTGCTCTACCGTCAATCGTCGCCGATAAATCAGCACCAGTAATTGCAATAACAGTATCATCAAGTACTCGAATCTCAGGGCCCATCATCGTTACTTCTAATGTTGCCGCTGTTGGATCGTTGCCAACGAGTAGGTTTCCAATTCGGTGAGCAAAATTATCCATCGCTCCAGAAACGACTATCCCATATTGTTGATAGCCGACACGCCCAACGTCTTGAATTGTTGTCAGCAGCCCTGATTTTTTCACATGAAAAATGGCTGTTTTCATGACTTTCTTGTATTCCCAACACTTTGAAGGATAACACCTTCATCAAGAAGTGCTAAACGAAGTTTTTGAACAAATATTAAGGCACTTGGCTCATCTCCGTGTATACATACTGTGTCTGCTTTTAGCGGTATAATCGTTCCGTCAACAGCGGTCGTTTCTCCTTTGCTAACGATTTGAGTAACTCGCTCAATCGCTTCATCGACATCCTTAATCATTGCATTTGGATCTTTTCTAGATGTTAACGTCCCGTTAGGTTGATATGTACGGTCAGCAAAAACTTCATTAGCTACGTTTAACCCTATTTTTTCACCGGCAACAATTAACTCACTTCCAGATAATCCATATAAAATTAAACTCGGATTCGTATCATAAACTGCTTCAGCGATCGCTTCCGCCACCTCTTTTTTTACTGATGCAATATTAAATAGAGCTCCATGTGGCTTTACGTGCTGCATGTTCACTCGGTGTATCTTACAAAATCCACTTAACGCATTCACTTGATAAACGACAGAATTATAAATATCTCGCGGACTTGTATCTATGTTTCTACGCCCAAAACCGAAAAGATCGTTAAAACCTGGGTGCGCACCTATTGCCACATTTTTCTCGACAGCTAATTGAACGGTGTTCGACATAACATTGTGGTCGCCAGCATGGTACCCACAAGCAATGTTAGCTGACGTAATCAAGTCTAATACCTGTTCATCTTGACCAAGCTTATAATGGCCAAAACTTTCTCCTAAATCACAGTTTAAATCAACCGTTAGCATATTGACCCACCTCTCTTAATCTTCTATAAGCTCATATTCTAATCTGTAAGCCTGTTTTTCTATTAAGCTAGCTATTTCTTCGTATTCTTTTTTTTCTATGGGACAAAATTGAACATAATCGCCAGCCTCAAATAAAGAAGGTGTGGTCCGATTACTATCGTATAAAACTAATGGGGTACGCCCGATAATTTGCCAACCACCAGGGGTAGATAAAGAATAAATTCCAGTCTGCTCACCAGCGATACCGACAGAACCTACTGGCACTGATGAACGAGGAACCGCCAATCGCGGTGTGCTAATTACTTTAGGCATGCCACCCATGTACGGAAAGCCGGGGGTAAAACCGAGCATGTGAATCATGTATTTTGCTTTTGAATGAATTTCGATTACTTCTTCTTGTGTCAAATTGTTGTGTGAGGCAACATTGATGAGATCGGGGCCGAATTTACCACCATAACAAACGGGAACGGTAACACACCTCGTTTTTGAAGTGGGAAACGCCTCAAGTTTCCTAAAAAGATTTTGAAGGTTTGACACTAAGTGGTGATAAGTTGTTTCTAACGGTTCATAAAACACTGTAACTGCTGTATAACTAGGTGTCCATTCAATGACGCCTTTAGGTGCGGCAGTTTTTAACACTTCACAAAAACTACGAATCTGACGATTCACTTCTGTTGAAATCGAATCTCCAAATGAAACACGAACCGCTGCATCCCCAAGGGGAGAGTATTTTAACTCCAACAACTTTATTCACTCCCTTATAAGCAAAGTATTCCGAACATTATATTTTTATTATATCAATATTTGTAATAAAAGACACACAGGTGTGCGATGCTCGAATAGACCAACTTAACTATTTTATTCAGATTGCTATCCCGTTTGAACGATTTGTTGTCCAATTGAAATATTTTGTTGTCCAATTTCGACTTTTTGCTGTCGACTTCCATAAATTTGTTGTCCAATTCTAACATTATCGTTGTCCAACCTATAACAAAAAAGCGCTCCATACAAAATGGACCGCTTTTCAACACTTATTAAACATCCCATTTCAGGAAAAATAACAGCGTAAACCCTTTATTTAAACCAACCCTTCTCCTTGAACCGGGTAATCGCTTCGATCCGATTACTTACATCGAGTTTGTCTAAAATGGAGGAGACGTAATTGCGAACAGTGCCTGTCGTGATGAAAAGCTGCCCTGCGATATCTTTAGTACTTTTACCTTCAGACATTAAGGCAAGCACTTCACTTTCACGTTCGGTTAATGGGTTTTCTTCATTATAAACTTCGTCAACTAACTCTGAAGCATAGATGCGGCGTCCTTCCATCACTTTTCGGATCGCACTTGCTAACTCTTCGCTCGGGCTATCTTTTAACATATAACCACGAACACCTGCTTTAACAGCTCTAGCGAAATACCCAGAGCGGGCAAATGTCGTTAAAATAATAACTTTGCAACCTGAATCTTTTAATTGTTCAGCGGCATCAAGACCGCTTAATCCTGGCATTTCAATATCCATGATACAAATATCTGGTTGATACTCATTGACAAGTTTTACTGCATCTGTCCCATTATTTGCTTTGCCGACAACCGACATATCATCCTCTAAATCAAGCAAAGAAGCAAGTGCTCCTAATAACATTTTTTGATCTTCAGCAATGACAATTTTAATCATCGATCATCCCTCCTTTTCCGTTTGTTTTGATGCAATTGGAACTTTAATTACTAACGTTGTTCCTTGCTTAGAAATAACTTCTAAAGATCCATTCACAAATTCAAGTCGTTCCTTCATTCCTTGGAGTCCATTCCCACTCAAGTCATTATGAGGACGCGAGATACCGATTCCGTTATCGATAACTTTAACAAGAAACTCTGTCGTTGACTGCTCGATAATTAGCGAACAAGAAGTAGCTTGACTATGTTTTACAACATTATTTATTGCTTCTTTAATACACATACTGACGACGTTCTCAACAATTAATGAAATATTAGACGCCTTCGGACTTTCTTCTAAAACAAAATTTATTTTAGCTGCATTTAAAATTTGCTTTACTCGATATATTTCGTCTTCTAATTTTGTACCACGCATTTCCGTCACCATTTCCCGAACTTCTTTTAGGGCAATCCGGGCTGTTTTTTGAACATCCTTAATTTCTTGGCGGGCGAGATTTGGATTTTTATGAACTAGTTTACTTGCTAAGTCGCTCTTCAAGCCAATTAATGAAAGCTTTTGTCCAAGTGTATCATGTAAATCACGAGAAATTCGTTGGCGCTCTTCTAGCTTAACAAGCTCAGAAATTCGTTTATTAGCATCCTCTAATTGTCCTTGAAGGACGCCTTCTTTATTTTTATTATAAGTGCTAACGGGCAATAGAATAACCGCCATCAAACTAAGTACAACAAACGGTAGTTGTGTGACTAAAACACGATTATGTACCGTTACAAAGCCAACATAAATCGACGAAAGTGTCGTGATAAGTAAGATAATATATAAAATAATAAAGGCCGTTCGATTTTTTAAGTTCCCGATAAAAAATGCTAAAAAGAGAAAAAAGTAAATGTAGCCAAATTTCAAACTCATTGCTGTTGAAATCGCAATTTGAATACTCGTCCAAAAATAGACAAGCCACCCTTTAGAAATAAAGGAAAGCACGTAGCATATGAAGAACCCGACAACCATTACGATACCGAATACTGTATGTGCCGTGGCTGATGTTTGAAAAATAAAGTAAAAAGGAAGGATATAGAAGACAATCCAAACGTAAGGGCTAAGCCCCGTGTGTTCACGAAATTTTTGTCTTAATTTAGTCATCTTCTATCTCCTCCTTTTTGCTAAATATTTTTTTATGAATGGTGGTGATTCGGTTTGGTGTGATGAAATTTGTCATCATCCCTATACTAATTTCTCACACTTATTTAGTAGTATATCGCTTAGTTGATTTTCCTCGCAAGTTCAATTTCATTATCATTACACTGCTCACCGATACGTTCAATTGTGGTACTATTATAACCTTTTAATTCTTTAAAACTAATAAACGTTTTATTTTCCTCGTCCCAAAGGCGGTAGCGTAGTGATTTTAAGCTTGTTCGGAGCGTAACCGTTGTTGCTTTTTGAAGGGGCTCGGTTTCGTTATGCGCTTTTTCTAAATGATAGTTTGGGACTCTTGGGCTCAAATGGTGAACATGATGAAAGCCGATGTTACCAGTTAGCCACTGTAACGGTTTTGGTAGCTGATAATAAGAACTTCCCTCAACAGCCGCCTGTACATAACTCCACTCATTTTCATGTTCAAAATAAGAGTGTTCAAACTGGTGCTGGACGTAAAACAACCAAATACCTAGTAAGCCTGATAAGAAAAAGATTGGTCCTTGGATCAACACAAATGCTTGCCAGCCAATAAACGAGATTAATAACGCATATAAAGCGACAATCGCTACATTTGTTACATACGTATTAATACGTTCTTTCGGCTTTGCCCCTTTTCGATTAAATCGATATTCAATGAGGAACACAGCGATCGGTCCGACACCGAGCATAATGAGCGGATTACGATACACACGATAGGCAATACGACGCCAAAAAGGTAGCGCAACATATTCTTCAACCGTAAGAAGCCACATGTCTCCTGTTCCACGTTTATCGAGATTACCGCTCGTTGCATGATGGACATTGTGCGTATTTTTCCATTGTTGATACGGTACGAGCGTTAATACCCCTAAAATTGTCCCAAATATATCGTTAGCTGTACGACTCTTGAAAAAAGATTGATGACAACAGTCATGAAATAAAATGAAAGTCCGTACGACGAACCCTGCTGTGATAACGATCAGTGGTACGGTAAGCCAGTAAGAGATAGAAAGACTGGCGTAAGCTAAATACCATAATAATAGTAAAGGACCTAATGTATTTATGATTTGGATGATACTCGCCTTCGTATCCGTTTTTTCAAATGGCGCAACATCCTTTTTTAAATTCTTAATTTTCAATGCACTCATGATGCAATTCCCCCTTAATTAGACGCTTTCGAGAATTGAACAACATTCTCACTATGTTAATTATAGAAAATAAACTTGACGTTTATAAGACATAAACGTCAAGTCCGAGCTATGACAAATGTCATGTAGGTTCATACAAAAAAAGCATAACGAGGTCACCCGCTACGCTTCCCATTTAGTCTTCCTTCATTTGTTTACTTCTTAATTGACCGCAAGCAGCATCGATATCGGTTCCGTGCTCTTGGCGAATGCCGCAATTAATTCCTCTTTTTTTCAATATATCATAAAAAACTAACACATCTTCGTGTACGCTTCGTTGGTATTGATCATGCTCGTCAACTGGATTATAAGGGATTAGATTGACTCCGGCATATTTTGCTCTATCAATTAGAAGATCGGCCAGTTGCTCTGCATGTTCCTTTTGATCGTTGACGCCTTTTAATAAAATATATTCAAACATGATACGCTTATTTGTTTTTTTAATATAGTAATCAACCGCATCCATTAATGTTTTTATAGGGAAAGCACGGTTGATTTTCATTATTTTCGTTCGCAATTCATCGTTAGGCGCGTGCAATGAAATTGCTAAGTGCACTCTTAAATCGGTGTTAGCAAAGTCATAGATTTTATCAACAATCCCGCTCGTCGAAACAGTGATGCGTGTTGCCCCAATTGCCAGGCCTTTTTGATCAGTGACAATACGAAGAAAGTCAATCATATTATCAAAGTTATCAAAAGGCTCACCAATTCCCATCACGACAATGTTCGTCACTGTCTCACCTTTACCGACTTGATCGAGGTATTGCTGAACTTTGACAATCTGTTCGACGATTTCGGCACTGCTTAAATCACGACTTTTTGTTAATAAACCACTTGCGCAAAAACTACAGCCGATGTTACAGCCCACTTGGGTGGTGACACAAACCGAGATCCCGTGCTGATACCTCATTAATACGGTTTCAATCAAATTGCCATCTGCTAGCTTAAATAAAAACTTCACCGTTCCATCACTAGCTTCCTGCTTAATATGATCACTTAACGTTGTCGTCGTAAAATGGTCTTCTAATAATTGCACACAATTTTTATTTATATCAAGAATTTCAGAAAAGTCCGTGGCTCTTTCTTTGTAAAGAGACTCCCATACTTTGAGTGCGCGACCTTTCTTATGTCCATGAGCACTCAACCATGATGTTAATTTATCAAACGTCAATCCATAAATGGACTCTTTATTCATAAGTTACCCTCTTTTCAGTAAAAGTCATTCTTAATTTTACTGAAAAGAGGGTATTGTGACAAGTTATTAAGAAAAGAGCGCCAAATGTAAAAGTACATTGCGCTCTTTATTGCTACTATTTAATTAATGAATTTCATATAGAAACTCTCTAATTCTTTCGCGATAAAACTCACTTTCTTCATTTAATACATCTTCAACGATGAGGTGCTCATCACCATCAACAATCCAGATTTCTTTTTGATTAGTACTTGCTAAATCATATAAAATTTCTGCTTGGTAAAGAGCAGTTTGTGCATCGTCTTTACTATGAATGATAAGTAGCGGAATGTCATTTAAGTTGGTAACATTAGTCTTTGGGCTTTCTTTAACAGGGCTGACGCCGAACTTTTGTGACAAAACAAGATTTACTGAAGGTTGAAACAAGTTAACAAACGCTTTCGGAAAGCCATCTCGTAACATATAGTCAGAGACCTGATTCTGAATTGATAAAAACGGACTAACTGCAATAATTCCGTTAACTTCTTCAGAAACAGCTGCTGTGTTAATTGCCGTGCTTGCTCCCATTGATATTCCGTATAAAATAACTGATTGATTATTAAATCTTTCGTCCTCTTTTAAAAATTTGATCACTGCAAGCACATCATTTACTTCTTGATAACCAAACGATAATTGCTTTCCTTCACTTTTCCCATGTGCACGCATATCTACACTAATTGCTGTAAAACCGAGATCATAAACAAATTTTGCATAATCAAAAAGAGAAGTGGCATCCATCCCATGCATCCCATGAAGAAGAACGATATTCCCTATAGAATTTTCGTTTGGAACGACGTAGGCATTAATGTTAAGATCGTCTTTAGTCAAAACGTTGATTTGTTCACCTAATAGATGAAAATCATCTAATGTCGCATCATTTATTTCTACTCTTACATCTGACATCTCTGAAATTACATCGTTCGCAATAACTGTATTAACAATAAATGTAATGACGATTGATAAAAGGAAAATAGCTGCAACAATTTTATAAATTAATATACGCTTTCGTTTCATTGAGACACTAACCCTCCTTCAGTTTTAATCCACTGTTTCTGTTAATCCTTCATGATTCGATGTAAAGGGATCCCAAAATTTTTCACATAATTTTTCACCACACAAAACAACCGGGTTATTCTGTTAAATACATCAGCAATTTTTAAAAAGAATTAAGGAGGATATTTGAAAATGACATCAGACAACCTCTACATTTTCTTTAAAATAAAATTCACATGCACTTCTGCCGCAGCTTTTGCATCTTCAAAACGATCTACAAAACCTCGATAGTAGGAAACAAAACCGTGCAAAGCTAAAAATATCGACCAAACTTCAGCAACTGAAAGCTTTTGAGCTGATAAACTGTGTACTGTGTTAGCAAACTTTTGATAGCTTTCATTTGCAGCTTTTTGTGCTAGCGCATCGACTTCTTTATTTCTTAGCATAAACATAAGCTCATATTGACTTTGGTGATTTAAGCCAAATTCAATAAATTTGAAAAAAACTTGTTGAAGTTTGTTTTCATCGGCTTCTGATCCTTCGACAACCTCATCTATTAGCAAATTTAATTTCGAAAAATACTGTTCAATAATCGTATAAAATAGGTCTGCTTTATTTTTAAAATGATAGTAAATTGCACCATGACTGCAGCCTAAATTTTTTGCAATGTTACGCATTGAAACAGTTTGAAAATCAGTTTTCTCAAATTGTGATCGCGCCTCTTTTATAATCATTTCTTTTGTTAACTCTTCACTCGCTCGTTTACGAGGTGACATTTTGTCTCGCTCCTCCCAATTGACCACCGGTTAATTAAAAGTATAATTTAGGAAATTATACTTTGCAATAGGCTTATAATGTTTATAAAAATCTCTTCCTAATTTCAGCGGAAGGTACCATACATTTATCTTTCTTCCCGAACCATTTGTATCTGTTCCTCGCTATAAACTCATAAATAAAGTCTCGCAAAGGTCGAGGCACAATTAGTAAGCTATAAAATAGTTTCCAGACACCATCTAAATTTTTACAAATCTTTAAAGCCGCTGTTGATTTAAGGTAGAATCGTTCCGTCTCAACAACAACTAAACTATCTACATTGGTAGGAACACCATATTTCTTAATTATGTTTTGGCCGGCGCTACTTTGTATAGAAGCGAACTTATAGAGGGCTTTTTTATCTCTTTTAATAATAAAATGAACACTTCGGTCACAAAAATTACACTCACCATCAAATAAAACAATGTTATTCAAAGTCCCACCACCACTCGTCATTACTGAAGCTTAGTACTTCAAAACACCCTTTAACATTTTTCCGAAAGAAGCCTCTCTCTTCAAGCGTGTGAAGGGTGAGTAGTTCACTACAACAACACCCCAAAGATCAACGTTGATAAAACAACAATTCCAAGACCGATCACCGTTTCATAAGGTAATAGTTTGAAACGCTCCTTTAACTCCATATTAACACTCCCACGCGTAATGTGAAAAAAGGTACCGTGTGGTAAGTGATCGAGAACAGTGGCTCCTGCATGAACCATTGCCGCTCCCGCTAAAGCATTCACGCCTAAATCAATAATTGTCGGTGCAAAAACATTTCCGGCAACTGCTGATGCCGCAGCCGTAGAACCGGTTGCTGCTGACATTGTAACCCCTGCTATTGGAGCAATCCAATAAGGCTGAATTCCTAACGAATCAATAGATTCTAAGATAACTGATATTAGCGCAGAATGCGCAATAACTCCTGCTAAAGTACCTGTTCCGAGAAGTAGAATTGCAATTGCCGACATCTTCGTTATCCCTGATGTAATGAACATGTTGAGTTGATTTCCTTTTCGCATGATTAGCGCTCCAGCAATACCACCAATTGGTAGTGCAATAAGTGGGTCAATAACAATACCGAATATTGGTTGAAAAAGCAATAACATAATCGCAATGGCTGGGCCACTTAAAGCCGCTGCTAAAGAGGGCAGCTTTTCATTCATGAAAGGTTCTGGCAAATCTCGTTCAGTAACAAGACTTCCTCGATTCACTAATCTTTTGGCTATAAAGTAAGTAATCACGACTCCACCAATTGCCGGCAAAACTCCCGCTACCATCACTGAAGTTAATGGGACTTTAAACGCCTCAGCAACAGCGATTGCATTTGGATTGGGTGAAATGATATTTCCTGCTTTACCACCACCGGAAACCGCTAGTAAAATAGCAAACTTTGATATATTGGCACGTTTAGCGATCGATAATGCTATGGGAGCAACAGTAAGAATCGCAACTCCGATAAATACTCCAACTCCTGTTAAAATCATTGTTGCACCTGTGATCGCTAGTAACGCTTTTGTTTCCCCTAGTTTATGTAAAATTGTTTCTGCAATACGCTTTGCTGCTCCGGATTCGATTAAAACCCCTGCAAGCACACCCGCAGCTAACACGCGTAGTACAACCCCTGTCATCCCTTCTGCACCATGAACCATCACTTGCACAGATTCCATTAATGAAAGCCCACCAACTATTCCCCCTGTTAGCGCTCCGAACATCATCGCATACGCTGGATTAACCTTCTTTAATATTAATGCAACTGTAACGATAAGTCCGAGAAGTGTTCCGAAACTACTAACTTCTATATCCATTTATTTCACCACCGCTAAATTATTAATGTTTCCGAATCAGTTTTCTTAGAAAAAGTAGCAAAGACTGCCCGAAAAGCAGTCTTTTTTTATAATAACTTAAAACCTTTAATTAAAGTGATAAAATATGTAGTTCATCGAACTATATCTTTATTATACTAAATTATCTAAAAATTATAAATATTGATTGATGAAAAACCTCTATTTATACGTTTACATTCGGTAAGCTTTTACTTCGTTTCAAACCCTTATGGTTCAGCCGCTTTTGTCCTTCTTAAGCCTCTATCTTCTCCCCTCAATAAATCAACTAATATTTACCACAAAAAAACAATAAAATCTTGCATATTTTCCACTGTGTCTCACATAACTAAGCCCACAACATACGAAAGGAGGTCGAACATGATGGCTAATAACAACTCACGCAACAATCAATTAGTTGTACCAGGAGTTGAGCAAGCTCTTGACCAAATGAAGTATGAAATTGCACAGGAGTTTGGCGTACAACTTGGTGCTGACGCAACATCTCGTGCAAACGGTTCTGTAGGTGGAGAAATTACAAAGCGTTTAGTACAAATGGCTGAAGGGCAATTGAAGTAATTTCCTAAATCACAGTACAACAATAAATCACAACATATTGAAGGAGGTCGTACAAAATGGCTAACAACAACTCAAACAACAATCAATTAGTTGTACCAGGAGTTGAGCAAGCTCTTGACCAAATGAAGTATGAAATTGCACAAGAATTTGGTGTTCAACTTGGTGCTGATGCAACATCTCGTGCTAACGGCTCTGTAGGTGGAGAAATCACAAAGCGTTTAGTACAAATGGCTGAAGGACAATTAAAATAACAACCAATTCCTAACCTCCACATTATTCATTGATATAAATAAAAATTGACATTTCCAGGGGTTGTCCCATAAGTGTCTGACACCATATAGAACTACTTAATATAGACGTAAAAATTTATTATGCCTCTATATTAATTCCCTATCGATGTCTGATACTTTGTTTTGGGACAGCCCCTTTTGTATGAAAATTGGTTTGTTGGTTAGTGGCTAGTTGCTCGGATCACCCTCGATCGATTTTTCACGTTAGATGGCGGCAGATGGTGGCTGCAGATATGCCTCCATGAGGGTTTTGTATAAAAATAACTATCTTCAACGAAAAATAAATGATACACTCAACTTTAGCTTTAATGAAATTAAGATAACTTGAAGGAGCAAAACCAAATGTCAAATACAACTGAAAATGAAAAGAAAAAAGTATCATTACAAGAAGCAATAAAGCAACAATTAGCTAGCAAAAAAGAAAAACAAACTACTAATAAAAAGAATAAATGGAGCAACACAAACCAGACGATGAAAAGTCAACAAACAAAGAAGATCAACAACCAACGGAAGCGCCAAGGAGTGTAAAGTATCCACGGCCTACTTTTTGTAAAAAATGTTCGAAAATACATTTCCTCATTGCGCAATCGCCCTTTTTGAAACCCGAACAACAGTCCAATTCTTTCACAGCATTAAACAAAAGCAGCCCAACAAGTGTTAGGCTGCCATTTTACATACAGGTTACTACCTTATTTATTTTCAAGCATTGCATCTACTTTGTCGCGATTCTCTTCGACCCATTGCTCCGCTAACACTTCAAAAGAAGTACCATCTTGTTCATAAGCAAGCATCATTTCTTCTAAATCAGAAACTTCAATGCTCCAATTTGACATGATGTTGTAAGCTGCTGGCTTAATGTCCTCAAGACCTTGATAAGAAATAACGTAAACATTATCTAGTTCAAAATGGCCTCTCGTATCCTCTAAAAACTTCAAGTCATATTGAGCAAACATAGAGTGAGGTCTCCAACCCGTAATAATCACTGGTTCTTCACTAGAAATTTTATTTTCTAACTCGGCAATCATTGCTACTTCACTTGATGTTAAAAGTTGATATTCTTCATTTAATTTATAGTCTTCCATAACTTCTTGAGAAAGGGCAACGATACCAGCTCCAGGTGCAATAGTTACGACGCGGTTATCAAATTTATCCGCTTGTCCAATAAGATCCTCAATATAGTCTTCTTCTACGTAACTAGGAACAACCCATCCAAGTGGAACTTCTTCATAACTTGTCGCTACTTTCTGTAAATCATCTTCATATTTCGCCCATAAGTTAGCTTCAGTATGCGGTAACCACGCATCCATGAAAAAGTCGATTTCTTGTTCGACAATTCCTGTAAATATAACTGGCTGATCTACAGTTACGAAATCCACTTCATAACCTGCTTCTTCTAAAATGATTTTAGCAATTTCTGTAGGTGCTTCTGTACTCGTCCACGTTGTTAGTCCAAATGTAATTGTCTTATCTTCTTCAACATTTGTTTCTACTTCTGATGCAACTTGTGTAGTATTAGTTTCTTCTTGAGCTTCTTGTTCTTCAGCTCCACAAGCCGCAACTACTGCTACTAGTAAACTAATTAATAAAAATAGTAAAGTTTTCTTCATTTTATTTCACCTATCCCTTTGTGTTAGTTATCTATTTATCTAGTTTTTTAAACACTTCTCTCATATTCTCCGGGGTAAACTGTAACGAATCTGGACACGGTGAACTCCAAACATGATGTTCTTTGTTATCCAATTTTTTAATTAACTCGCTACTGTTATAAATATTTAAGTCATACACCCAATTGGCCATAATTAAGATCGAGGCCATATGTGCTCCTTCGTTTGTCGCACCACAAATATCTTTAACTAAGTTGAGTTGGTAATTGCGAAAATATCCGTCAAACACTGTAGTCATTAAACAGCCATCTGTTACAAAACCACCAATAATGACATGTTTAACTCCTAATCCTTGCAACACCGTATGTAAGCTCGTTTCATAAAAGCTGCTCCAACGATATTTATCGAGCACAATATCTTCTTTATGAGGGGCAATATCCTCGATAATATCGATATTTTCCGTATTAGTAGAATAGTAGATTGGCGTGTCATCTTCTTTAAGCGGCTCACCGTTTGATAAGCCAACTTGATCGGCCCGATTGAGATGCCTTGTATAAATAATTGGAATGTTTAAGCTACGACATTTTTCGATAAGGTCTTTTGCATTTTTTACTGCTTCATTTACTCCTTCAATACCAAAAGAGCTTTCTTTCTGAACATCTATTAAAACTAACGCTGTTTTATTTATATCCATGTTGGCACCACCTATTTTTCTTTTTTCTGTTTTGGATAGTATTTAAAAATTTCTCCATTTTCTAAGTCGTTTGCTAGGCGCATCGTCCAATCAAAATAAGAAATAGAGTTGTTGAGGTTTTCTAAATCTTGTTTAGCAGCAATACGAGCACTTTCATCTGTAGAGTTTGTCGAAATGTCTTCTAATACCGGTTTTGCTTGCTCATTAGCTTTCATGATTAAACTTCTTTCTTGACGAAGTTTTTTCACGAAAAAATTAATGAAGTTTTTCAAAAAATCTTTCTCAGCAATATAATGATCTTTGCGGTCACCTTTTTTCCAAACTTTTATGACCATTTCCGTTTCTAATAATTCCCTCATACTATTACTTACGCTAGCTTTACTCATCGCTACTTGATCTTTAATATCATCTAATGACATCGGCTCTTCGGCAAAGTATAGAACACCGTATATTCTTCCAACTGAAGGAGTAACACCATAAATGACCATCGTTTGTGCAATTGCGCTGATCATTACATCACGCGCTTCTTCAACCTTTTCTAAATCCTCTTGCATTTTCTTCACCGCCTTTCAATACAAAACCACCATGACGATTTACCGCCACCATCTTGCAGGTAATTTTTATCGACAAAAACAATTCGTTCAATTCATTCACTTTGTTTAATTTGTACAATAAAAATTAAACGTTTTGTTCTTTTTAAATTATATATATTAATTTCAATTCAAAGAAGTCAAATTTCATTTTTACTTGGACGAGGCGTTCAACTTCTTTTTATATTATCGACTATTTGACTGCAATCTGGCTTAATTTCTATTATTCTTGAGTTGATATATATACAGCTATTGACACGGGGGCACGAAGCTATAAAACACCTAATTTAAATATTTTAGTTAAGGATACAATGTGGTATTATAAACTTTCGTGTTTTTTAGCGAAAAAATTAGTTTCTCAAGTGAGAATATGTAGGAGGATTTTTGTGTTTCAAAATAGTAAAATTGATTGGCCTGTCTTATTAATTAGTGGAGGGCTTTTAGTCTTATTTGTATTAACTTCATTAATTAATGCAGATTTTGTAAGTCATTTAGTTAATACATCATTTGGTTTTTCTGTTCAATACTTCGGAGCTTTTTGGCAAGTACTAATGCTTGTAACGTTTATAGTCGCGATTGGGTTAGCGATCTCCAAATACGGAAAAATTCAATTAGGAAATAAAAAATCTCCAGAAATGAGTACATTCAAATGGATCTCGATCATCATGTGTACATTGCTAGCCGGTGGCGGCGTTTTCTGGGCTGCGGCAGAGCCAATGTACCACTTCTTGTCGGTTCCGCCTATGTTTGATGGTGTAGATGCTGGCACAACTAGCGCAATCGTACCCGCTATGTCTCAGTCATTCATGGATTGGGGGTTTCTTGCTTGGGCAATTTTAGGTACGCTAAGTGCTGTTGTCATGATGTACGGTCATTATCATAGAGGGATGCCGTTGAAACCTCGTACCCTTCTTTACCCTATCTTTGGTGAAAAAATTAAGGAAAAAAGCGTTTTAGGAACAATGGTAGACTCATTTTCTGTGATTGCCGTTGCTGCAGGAACGATTGGACCGATTGGTTTTCTTGGCTTACAAGCGGCGTACGGTTTCGAAAGTCTTTTTGGACTTCCAAATGTTTTCCTTACACAGTTACTCATTATTGTCGGCCTTATTACGATTGCTTCGATTTCAGCAGTCACTGGTGTTCATAAAGGAATACAATTATTAAGTCGTTTTAATATTATTTTTACGTTCATTCTCATTGTTGTTATTTTAATTCTTGGTCCTGGTGCTTTTATCGTCGATACTTTCCTTGGAACGATGGGGACTTATGTTCACAGTTTCTTAGAAATTAGTCTTTATCGTGGGGACACGGAATGGCTCGGATTTTGGACAGTGTTCTTTTGGGGTTGGTTTATTGGTTACGGTCCGATGATGGCTATTTTCATTAGTCGAATTTCCCGTGGGCGTACATTACGTGAATTATTCCTTGCAGTTGCGATTATCGCTCCAATTGTCACTAATTTCTGGTTTACAGTCGTTGGTGGTTCAGGAATTTTCTACGAATTACTTAACCCTGGTTCTGTTTCAGATGCATTAAACAGTGGCGGGATGCCCGCAGCAATGATTGCGATTACGCAACAGCTACCAATGGGGACACTAATGGCAGCAGCGTTCTTACTCGTAACAATCGTCTTCGTTGCCACTACTAGTGATTCGATGTCATATACGATTTCAATGGCTATTACCGGTAGTGAAAATCCTTCAAGTAGCCTTCGTGTCTTTTGGGCTGTTGTCATGGGCGCTGTAGCGATCATCTTATTATCAATTGGAGAAGGAAGTATCGGAGCATTACAATCATTTATTGTCGTAACAGCTGTTCCTGTCTCTTTCATCTTACTACCAATGATTTGGTTAGCACCTAAAGTAGCTCGTACATTAGCGATCGAACAAAACATCGTAAAAGAGCAAGAACAACAAACTTTTAAAAAAGCAAGTTAGAATTCCTACTAAAGTAGAGTGGATGTCCACTCTACTTTTTTATATGTAATGAAATAACCCCTAAAGTGTGTAAAAAAATATCTCGATACTTCACAGTTGGGGGGGATGTTTATTATGGGGGGAGTGTGCAGTAGTAACAACTGTTGACGTGCACTGGAATCGCATTATCCCTAAAATACACGTAACAAAACACGGTTTGACGTGCGCGCTTTACAGTATATGTAAAACATACGCATGAAAACAAGCATTGATGCACCAAAATTACAGCATCTGTAAAATCCGCGTATCAATACATGTATTAACGCCCAAATGATTTCTCTTCTTAGCTCAAAATACGAGAAGAGTAATCATAACACCCGACTGATTACTCTTCTCTGTTCAGAACAAGAGAAGAGTAATCCAGTGTTAGAAAGGGTGCATTTCTACTGCACAGTCTCCCGCGCCCGAACATAGCGTCACACTCACCAAAAGGGCACGCATGACCATGACTATTGAATTAATATTTACATTTTCTCATCCACGGAAGGAAGCCATACTTTAAAAGTTGCTCCTTTTCCGATCTCGCTTTCGACGGTAATTTTTCCGTCATGTAGCTCGACTAATTTTTTTACAATCGCTAACCCTAGCCCTGTTCCTTTATTTTTCCTCGACCTTCCGCGATCTACTTTGTAAAATCGCTCCCAAATCATCTCTTGGTCGATATCTGAAATCCCAATCCCTGTATCTCGAATAGTAAGTAAAAGAAACGATCCGTCTTCTTCAGCGGTAATCGATATTTCTCCTTCTTCTGTAAACTTCACGGCGTTTTTTAATAGATTGTTAATGATCTGTTCAAAGCGGACAGCATCACTATTCACTTTAGGGAGTGGCTGCTTTAAAATTAATTTCACTTCAACATTTTTTTCTAAAGCTTCTTTGGCAAACTTGAATTTAGCCTTTTCTAAAATTGCTGTCGGATTAATTGGATATTTTGAAAGAGTAATTTCGTCATTTTCTAGTTTAATTAAATCCATTAAGTCATCAACTAAACGATTCATATGAATGGTTTCATAATACATCACATCATAATAGCGCTTTCGGCCTTCTTCCTCGATTAGACCGTCTTGAAGTGCTTCTAAAAAGCCTTGCATACTCGTTAATGGCGTTCTTAGCTCATGAGAAATATTCGCTAAAAAATCACTACGGATATTATCTAGTCTTTTTCGTTCAATATCGATTTTTTCTAATTTTTCAGCCATCGTATTAATCGTATTGGCAAGATCTCCAATTTCATCTTCAGATTTCAAATTAATTCTTTCAACATAATTCCCCATGCCCATTCGCGAGGCAGCACGATCAATTTGTTGCAACGGTCGCGATATCGTCCACGAAAGATACGAAACCATTATTGTAGAAAAAAGAATCCCAAACAAGGTTGCCCAAAGGATTGTTTCTCTTATTTTCCTAATATAATCGTTGATTCCTCTCATCGGGGAATGAAGAACGATACCACCATAAACTTGTTCTTTCTTTCCCCACGGAACGACAACAGAAAGCATCGGTTCTGATAAGCCTTCAAATTCTAGTCGATTGACGGCATTTTCGCCTTTTAATACTCTTTCTACGATCGACGACGCCACTGATTTTCCAATCGAGACTTCATCTTGTGTCGATGTCGCGATAATTTCACCTTGTTCGTTAAAAACCCAAATTCTCGCATCAAAAGAACGATCATGAAATTCTAATATCGATTGCATTTCTTCATCAATCGCATTTATATCTTGTATATTTGTGTTGACTGTCCGACCTTTTCTAACCAACTCTTCTTGCTTCGCATTATAAATATAGTTATTCGTAAAATAAAACATGAGGATGCCGACAATGCCGATCCCCACTAAAATAGTTAGTAAATAACTTACAATAAGTCTGCGAAAAATACTTTTATTTATCCCAAGCATTATGCATCTACCTCAAATTTGTAACCTACGCCCCAAACGGTTTGAATACATTCTTTTTGTAAAATATGAAGCTTTTGCCTTAGCTTTTTAATATGCACATCCACTGTGCGAATATCTCCAATAAAATCATATCCCCATACTTGTTCTAACAATTGATCTCTCGTAAATACATTACCTGTGGATTTCGCTAGATGTACTAACAAATCAAACTCTTTTGGGCGTAAAATCACTTTTTCTCCGTTAACGAGGACTTCTCTGCGATCAATATGAATCTCAAAATTGTTAAATATTATCGAGTTCGCCCCACTTGCAGGCTCCTTACTTTGAGAATGTTCTTTTGGTTGCATTCGCCTAAAAATCGCTTTTATACGCGCAACTAGCTCTCTTGGACTAAATGGTTTTGTCACGTAATCATCTGCACCAAGCTCTAAACCAAGTACTCGGTCAAATTCTTCTGTTTTAGCCGTTAACATAATAATCGGGATATCGTACTTTTTTCTTATTTCACGACACACTTCGTACCCGTCCATGTTCGGCATCATCACATCTAAAATGATGATATCAGGTAATTCTTTTTCGACAATTTCAAGTGCCAATAAACTATCACTTACTTCTACTAAATCAATTTGTTGTTGTTTAAAATAAATCCGGATTATCTCACGAACATTGGGATCATCATCAACCACTAAAACTTTAAAACGTTGCATCAATTACAACTCCTCTCACCAATATCGTTATAAAAGGTTCATCCATAATAGATCTATACGAAACAAAGATGCTTTTTTAAGGGGGGAAACGATAGTTTTTGAGGGGGGAAGAAATTCAACACTACAGTAGGAGCAAATTAGAACTGGAGTAATAAGAAGAGCGTAAGGCGCCCGCCTATTGGCGAAAATATTAAATTATGAAATTCATTAACTTTCTTATCTTTTAAAAAAAGACTGACTCCCCACTTCATCAAAAGTAAGAAATCAGTCATTTATCAAATAAATGGTTAAATTTTATAATCGAGGTATACTTGCCAAATTGACTACCTCTAGTTGAGATACTTTAACTTAACTAGAGGTATTATTTTAGTGGTGTTGTAGCACTATCTTCAAATTTATTGAGATCGAATAACTTTTAATTTAGTTATTATTCGTCATCTTCTTCATCGTCTTCATCTAACTCTTCACCATCGAAGTCTCCTTCAAGGCTGTCAGCTTCATCATCTAATAGTTCATCATCAGCGTCATCTTCACCCAGGTCTACATCTAAAGAAGCTTCGGTTTCGCCTTCGCCAGCATCAATATCTACAGTTACTTCACCTTCGCCTTCACTAGCTTCGCCATCAACTTCACCTGCTTCAGTATTTTCCTCAGGAGCTCCATCATATAGCTGATCTTCCGGAACTTCAGTTTCTCCAGAACATGCAGCTAAAATCCCTATAGAAACGAACATACTAGATAAAATTAACAAAAACTTCTTTTTCATTTTTAATTACCCCTTTTCTTAATCGTAAATTTATGTCCTCTTGGAACACAATTAAAAATATACAGGATAAATGTGACCAAATTATTATCGAACTAAGAACTGTTTATTAATTTATTGTTAAAAATTTAAGTTTAATAGAGAGACAGCGATCTGTACGCTTTCTCTATGCATTAATATAGATGTTTATATTGAGTTCATTTATATCCAGGTGTGCTTTTCTTGAGTTAATCGAGTTTTTCTTGCGATTATTGATTTTTTCTTGCGTTACTCATCTTCTTACTTGCGATTTTTCCAGTTTTTTTGCACAGCTCATTCCTGGGGTGTGCTTTTCTTGAGTTAATTAAGTTTTTCTTGCGATTTTCAACTTTTTCTTGCGATACACCTAGTTTTGCTTGCGATTTTCTCCATTCTTTTTGCACACCACAAAAAAATAGAGGCTATCCTACAAGGTGGACAGCCTCTATTTTAATCAACATTTAAGTTAGTTACTATTAAAGATTTTTCATTCCTCATTTTATTTAACTACTGTAGGAATTGTAATTTTTTATTTATTCTTCACTATCCAACAACTCGCAAAAGTGAAATCTGCCTTTTTCTACGATTTCGCCAATGGTAATATCGACGGTATTTTTAAATATCGGACCAGCAAAACTGAAAGTATGAAATTCTCCATTTTCGCCGCAAGGATCGATGTGCTCTGGTAATTCACGAATAAATGACTCGTCGATGACTCTACCAAGAAATTCGTGCGATAGCTTTTGGGTATCGATACTTGTTGTCACTGTTTTAAAGCCTAATGAAATAAATTCCTCAATTAATTGCTCTGTTTTTTGGCACCATAACGGGAATATAGCCTTCATATTTTGCTGTTTGATCATATCTTCACGATACGCACGAACGTCATCCAAGAATATATCTCCAAACATGACCGTCTCAATTCCCTCTTTTTTCAATTGTTGCAATTGATCGTTCATGATATCCTGATAAATTTCATTCGTGCACTCTTGAGGGATGTACATTTTCCTTAGTGGAATGCCTAAACTTTCGGCTTGCTTTTCTAGTAGACTCTCACGCACCCCATGAATACTAATTCGTTGATAACCTTCCGTCACTGACGTTAGTAAAGAATCGATCTCATACTGGTCGCTTAGTAATAGTTTATGAAGAGCAAAGGCACTATCTTTTCCCCCGCTCCATGACACAACAATTTTTTCTTTCATCATTCTGTCTCCTTCTTTCGTTTTTTTCAAATACTATCAAATACTATAGTAAACAATGTTCTTTTCGAGTCGGTCTTTGATTAAAAATAAAATCATTGTTTTAAAGTAACAGGTGCGTTTTTACTAATAAAATGTGGGTTAGATGCGACAATAACCCCTGATAAAATAAAGAAACCACCGATGATTTGGGTTACTAACAACATCTCACCACCAAAGGTAACTGCTAGGATCGTTGTAAAAAGAACAATCAAATGCAAATAATTCGAAGCTTTGCCAGGTCCGACTTGCATTACCCCTTCATTCCAACAAATAAACGAAATGATACTAGGAAAAATCCCCAAATAGACAATACCTAAAATGGCTTCGGCTGGTAAGGAAGTCAATGCAACAGGCTGATATGTTCTTTCGAATAAGGCAAATGGAATTAAAATTAAAATGCCGATATACATCGTGATGATGAACGTTGATTTCTTTGGTAAATCTACTCCAAACTTTTTCATTAAAACTGAATAAATCGACCACATGATAACAGCAGCAAGAACGACTAAATCACCAGGATTTATCGTTAAGGTCAATAACGTTTCAATGCTCCCTCCAGTTATGATGAAAAACACTCCTATAAAAGAAACGACGACACCTATGTATTGGATTTTTAACATTTTTTCCTTTAAGAAAAAGACCGAAAGTAATACAATTAACAACGGCGCCGTAGAGTTCACTAATGAAGCATTAATCGATGTTGTATATTGTATCGCAATGTATAAAAGCGTATTAAAACCAGCGATACCTGTTGCAGCTAAAAACAATAGAGCTTTCCAATTTTTTATTAATATTTCTTTATTCTGTTTCAGTTCTTTATAAACAAACGGTAAAAATACTAAGCTAGCGATTATCCACCGCATCACCGAAAGCTGAAATGGCGGTACTTCTTCAACAATCATTCTACTAAACACAAAATTCGTTCCCCAGAAAAATGTCGCAAAAACTAACAATAAATAAGGGAGACGTTGAATTTTGGCAATTATTTCATTCACTTTTTCTCCTTCTTTCTATAGGTAATATGCTTTCCTAGTCTATTAAATTTCACTATCATTAGCATATCACAGACGCAGGAGCATCACATTCTTAAATTAAAAGGCGGATGATTTCCTTCACTTCGCCGTGACCTTCTGGCGAATCTCAGACGCTCGTTCACGAAATCATCCGCCTTTTTACATACAAAACCCCCATGGCGGTCCCTGCCGTCACTATCTAATATGGCAAAGACGGGCGAGGGTCCTTAACCAACTTACATAAAAAAGAAGATCATTCATTAGAGCTGTCCGTCTCAATCTATTAAAACGGGAGGCTCTTTTGAATGATCCACTTTATTATTTTGACTTCAAATAAACTAGTACGTTCACTTATCGATATACTCTTTAATTATGGTTCCGATATGCTTCTTCTGTCTTCAGAATTCGACCCTACTACCCTAAAAACGTGATGTCGCCTCAGCGGTAATTATTTTAAACAGCCCAATTCCGAATAAATTTAACGTAATTTGATCATTTTTAAAGTTAACCCCTTTTTGGACATAGACCGTTATATCATCTAAACTAATTTGATGGAACATTTTTAATTCATTCGGCTTTCCAACCTTCGTTAACAAATCGATAGGTCTTCCTACACAACAGCCTGCCACTCTCACCGTTTTAATTGTTAAATAATTCCCTTTTTTCTTAATCCAAGTTTTAGTTTTATGATCCATTCTGAGATTTAGCGCCATTGGGAACACACCACCTTTAAAAAATAGAATTAAAATCTGCGATTAACACAGCACCGTAACCCTTATTAAGATAATATTATCTTAATTTTATAAATATTTCAAATAATTATTTAATTTCAAGGAGACATTTACAAAAAGACGCTACCTTAAATTGGCACCGTCCAAAAATTGATTTTTATAGCTTAATACGTTACTATAATTATAGGCATAGCGTTCTATCGTTGGAAAAGGCAAGTACTTTTCAAAGCGGTAGAGCGCTTTTTTTATGTAAAAAGAAGAGGCTGTTCGAAAACAAGTGTCAGACACTTTTTAGACAGCCCTCTTTCATGATTACAACGTTACTTCAATATTCAATTCAGCTAATGCATTAAAATAATAGTCCATATATTTTTCAAAGACGAGTGAGGAAACTAGTTCCTCTTCAATTTCTTCGAAAGGAATCTGGTGTAACTCTTCTACTCTAATAATGTGGTAGCCGAAGTCAGTCTTCACAGGTTCGCCGATTTCATCGAGTTTTTGCTCTAAAAGCGCTTCTTGAAATTCAGGAACTAATTCAACGACAGAAATCTCCTCGTATCTCCCACCGCTATTCAAACTTCCTTCATCATCTGTAGTTTCTGTCGCTAATTCATTAAGATCTGCACCTGCTAAAAGCTGTTCATACAGGTCATTAGCTCTATCTATAGCTTCTTGATCAGTACGAAGCTCGACCATCTCTCCACTAGCACTCATTTCTTGTGTAGCAATTAAGATGTGAGAAAACGAAGCAACTGTTAACTCTAGTGAAACTTCTTCATAATAACCTAGCAACTCTTCCTCTGTAATATTATCGCGAAAGTGAGCTTCTATTTGAAACATAGAATACAAAGAATTTCGAACGTCATCTTCGTCTATTTTTAATTGGTAATATGCATCTTGAATTGTTTTATCTCCATAAACATATTCGATTTGCTCCCATAAAACTTCTACCTGATTACCAGCCCATTGTCCACTCGACTTAGCGCCAATTACTTTTTCCATCACTAATTCTTGGATAGCTCCTTGACGATAATCTAAGTCATTGACTGGAGCCTCAGGATTTAAAAATGCTTGTACGGCTAAAAATGTCGCAAGTTCATTTCCAGTAACTTCCCCACCTTCATAAACAGCAACAATATTATCACCAAGATCTGATCTATCAAGTACTGGAAACTCAAGCCCCGTTTCTAACGTTTCATCGTTAGTATCCCCACTATTATTACATGCAGTTACAGCTGCTAATAAAATTAATGCAACAAATAATATAATTATTTTACGTAAATACAATGTTCTCCACCTCATTTTATTCATTCTACAAATCTACTAGTGCTTATTAAATAATAAACTCCCCTTTACACTTTAATCACTCATTAATTTCTTTTTTTCATAGTTGTATTTATTGGCTATTTCGTAAAAACTTTTGCCCGCTATAGGACGAATAATTTCATTAAATTGTTCGATCGTAATATTCGCATTCTCTTGTCGCGTCTCTTCCGAATATAAACCTTGTTGAATCGTATCAAGGTCGGCCTTTATCCATTTTAAAACGGCAAGTTCAGCTTCATCAATGACGCCATCTTCAGCAAATGGCGGAACAATGATCGGATCACGATTATTCGATGTTGAATGTAAACCGTGGATTAAGAAGTTCATATTTTGAAAGTACATAAAATAATAGATGTCTCGATCAACAAACAAGTTTCCATACTGTAAGATGTGATTTGTCTTTAACATTTGTTCATTAAATCTATGAAGCTCTTCCTCTAAATTATCTTGAACACTAGGAAGATGGTGCAACTCGATGATTCGGTCGAGTGTTGTTTGGGAATCTTTAATCGAAAAATAAAAATGATTAATGAACGTTTTGTATTGCCTCTCATACTCATCTTTGTTTTGATTGATTTTATTAATCGTGAAAAATAATGCAATCGCTAGGACGATTATCGTAATGTTTTTGAACTTGTTTAATTTATTTGAAGACATATTGTAAATCTACCTCAAATCCATCGAATTGTTTCGAAGCCAGCTTTCCGCTTCCTGTTTTAATGTCAAACTGTTCATACATTCCTTCTTCGTTTAGCACATAGACAGTAATCGAATTTAGCATTGGATTTACAATCCAGTATTCCTTAACGCCAAACTTCATATATAAATTTAATTTTGTTACAAGATCATGGGACTGATTTGAAGGGCTAAGGATTTCAACGATCAGATCTGGTACACCAACATACTTCGTTTCTGTAAAGCCACTTTTATCACAAATAATGCTAATGTCAGGAATAATAATCTTATTCCCTTCTACTCCGTCCTTTTTTAAGTGAACGTCATACGGTGCTGTAAATACTTCACATGCGCCACCTTCTAAGAAGTTCCCAAATTTTAATTGGAGGCGACTGGATACTCTTTGATGCTTTGTAGATGGAGAAGGAGACATGAATACGACTCCATCAATATATTCTAATAAATCGTCACTTTCTTCTCTCATCTCATAAAACTGCTTTAAAGATATAAACGAACCGTGAGTTAATCCCATTTCATCCACCCCTTATACCAATTTTATCCTTCTGTTATTATAGCATGAATAAAGTAAATTCTCATTTAAAGGGAAAAAGGGTCTAACCGACAATTAATTGCTTTGTTGACGTTCCTCTATTTTGAAGGTTTTCTATAACTGCTTGTACTTCCTCTACGTTTAATTGTTTGTATTCGAATTCCCAATCTAATAACGCTTCTTTCACACCCTCGATGAATGAAAAACCTACCAACATAAATCTCGCATTAGGTTTAGAAACATGACTATAGTAACGAAATAAGCGACCAATCTGGCTGTCCTCAATTTCTTTTTTGAAAAGTACATACAAATCATTTCCATATCGATCTTCAAATTTCAGATCACAGATATCATCTTTTAAAAACATTGTTATTCCTTTGAATTTTAGTCCCTCTTCTATTAAGAATGGTTTGTTCATTAATGCATTTTTAATTTGATTTTCAAACATAAATATTTCCCCTTCCACTATTTTTTGCCTTCATTATATAAGTACAAACAAAAGGGAAAAAACGGTGAATAAAATCGAAAAAAATTTTATTTTTTATTGGTGATTTCCATTTGATTAAATTCATTTACATTAACTAAAAATAACCCGTATTTATGAAAGTCATAAATACGGGTTATTTTAATTGTTTTTTCTATTCAACGATTAGAATCTTCCTTTAATAACATCTTCTTCATCAATAATACCGGCTTCTACTAAAGCTCTTTGGTAAGAAGTTGATTCTCTAGAAATACGGACTGTTGCACCTGACATTCCGTCACCAAATGAGATTTGTGCACTTCTTGTTGCACCTGACATTCCGTCACCAAATGAGATTTGTGCACTTCTTGTTGCTCCAGATGGTGCATCAGCAGATGAGAAGTTTCCAAAGAAGTTCTCTTCATCAATTCCATTAGCGTAACGCGAGTTATCCCAATCTATTAACGATGTAACTTCTTTGGCATTTTGACCGATTAAGTATTGGGCAATAGAAGTTAAGTTTCCTTCCCAACCACCTATACCAGTACGGCCATAAGTTAATGCCATTTCAGTTGGTACACCGTCTTCAAAAGTAACACCAGTTCTTTCTAAGAACTCTTGCATAGTAGAGTTTTCATCTAAACCTTCAAAAACTCCACGGTCTGTTAATACATTACCGAAAACAGTAAAGTCTAAAATATTTTTGCCATCATGCTCTTCCCAATCAGTAATCTTTGTCATGTTTGAAGATGATACTCTAGTAGTAGGTACTGCTAAGCCACTACCGATCGTCATATCTTTCATCGGTGTTGAGAAATCAAAATCACTATCAAGTTTGTACTCAAATTGATGTCTTGTATATGGCTCAACAATTGCAAGTGCCGCTGTTCCATCAGCATTAACTTCTGCTGCATAAAATGCCATCATGTCTACAGTTTCAATATCAAACATAGAATCTCCAGCAGCATAATCTTGAGAATCATTATTAGGAGTTGTTAATGTTGGAGTCACTGAGAAGTCCACGCTAACATTAGCGGAACCGTCATTTCTCATAACCCACTCTCCATCATCTGTAAGCCTTAAGAAATCCATCTTTGCATCAGTGATTACACCATCAGCATCAAGCGTTAATGTTGTTTCAATTTTTTGCTCAGCATCTTCTAATGTAGTTCCTCCTGCTTCACCTCTCCAAGAATAACCTACATATGTTCCTGAGTAGTCTACCGCTTCTTCAGAAGTGCTTTCTTCATTTGTCTCTTCATTTGCTACTTCTTCGTTTGTGTTAGTCTCCTCTTCAGTTGCTGTTTCTTCTCCAGAAGAACAAGCTGCTGCGACGCTAAGAAGTACAGCCAATGATACTACTTTCAATGCTTTCCATTTCATAATTATTCCTCCCCTTTTTCTTTCACATTTTAACACAATTGTGTGTGAGTACCCTCTCACCTGGGCTCAACTTCATAATACAACGAAAACCATGGGATAAAAATGTCCATGTTTGTATTTTTTGTGAAAAAGGGGTATAATCAGGGATTACCCTGACAACGAAATTAGCCAAGTAAGTATTTCCTCCTGACCTTATAAACTATGAATCTCTAAAAATATCACACTTCCAATGAGCATTATAAAACTCATCAAAAGTAGAGCGTCTGATTTTGAAATCTTACATTTGTAAGTAAATAAATCTTTCGTTTCTACCTGCTTTACATACTCCTCTACTTCATCAAGGCGCTCAAACGAATTAACTATAAATGAAACTAAAATATAGCTAATCCCTTTGATTTTGTCTTTCCAAGAGCTTTGTTCAGATATATGCTTCATACTTTCCGAGAAACTCTTCTTGACTCCTGGACCAAGAGCCTTTAACTCTTTAATGACACACATTACAACTTTTAAAAAATCTGTAACCGGCAGCCCAACTCGCTTCAGCGGTGAAAGTACTTTATCAAAAGTTGCGACAACGTCCTCTGTTGCCGTTGAATGAAAATATAAACTAGTGGCATACCATAAAAGAAATAGTTGCACTAATCTTAGTGCGACATCATCATAAGCGCTATAAATTGAAGAAATATCATTTTGAACAAATGTTGATACTAAAGAAGCCATTAACAATCCGAAAATATAAGGAATAATAATGATGAACATGTAGATTGTCATACTTTTCATCATCTCACGCAGTTTAGCTCCGAACCATAATGTGATTAGCAATAAATAGCATGCTAACACAATGAAGTTGAAATAATTATCAATAAAAAAAGGGATGACTCCTAATACGAATGCGACGAATAACTTAACCCCACTATCCATTGGCCAAGACCCCTTTTTCTTCCATTTCATCAATCACCATCTCCGCTATACTTCCTGTTATATAGCCAGTGACTACTGCTGCTACTAATAAAACTGGTAGATAGTAAAATATCACGATCTGTCCGATAACTAACGAAGCCACAAAAATCTGGGTCGTATTATGAACAACAGCTCCTGCGATACTAATCCCTTTAATACTGAACATATGAGAAAACTTTTTGTACATTACCCACATAACGATAGCGCTAAGTATACCACCACTTAAGCTAAATGCTAACGTCAGAACACCTCTTGTCAAGACAGCAACAACGATACAGCGAATAAGTACAATGTTAATTACACTTCTAAAGCTTAAGAAAATGATCGCAAGAAGTGTAATGATATTGGCTAGTCCTAGTTTCACCCCAGGAATTGGTAATGGAATGAAAACAAAAAATTCAAGTAGTGAAATTAAAATTGCATTTGTAACGAGAATAATAATAATACCTTGTTTTTTATATTTGCTCATCTGTTTGCTCATCGCAAAAACCTACCTTTTCGGCTAGTTTCTCATGTGAAATTATTTAGTTCACAATAACTATCGTAGTATCTAAGCGATAGACACCACGGTTCTTGAAGGCAGGCACACAGCGATATGTCCTTCTCTTGTCAGCCAGCCAGCATTTACGCATATTTGATCTGGACATCCTGATCTTAAAAAGCGTACCCTTCCTGCTTCTATTTCGATCGTTACTGGGATGCCTTCCTCAAAATCAATATATTGTTTTTCTGTAACTGCATTTAGGTCCACTTCTGTTACCACTTTTCCATCTCTTTCAATTTTCGCGATCAGCGGATCACCTTCTTCTCTTGTAAACCTACTGATCCAATTTGAACTCCCTGTCCACAAGAACAAGCCTCCAGCAACAGATCCTGTGAAAAGAAGCATAAGAAAATCACCACGTGTCATCTTTTTAGATTTTTTCACGACAGTCCCCCCTTAACTGTATTCAATAACTCTATTAATAAATAAAGGAAAATAAACACTACCAATTATTCCTATAAAAAAGAAACCTCTTTATCTGTGAAATCTACTTTCCATACCTTCTGTTGACCTTACCGTTCCATCCTCCATTACCCAGAGTGCTTCGATACCGTCGAGGCTATCAACAAGAGCTCTCCCTTCTTCATATGGCAATAAAAACAGCTCAGTAGTTAAATATTCTGCCACACTTGCATCATTAGCTAAAACCGTGACTCCGCGGTGATAATTTCCAGGCATTAAAGTGTCAGGATCAATAAGATGATGTGCACGAATACCATCAATCATTACAAACCGCTCATAATCACCACTTGTATCTATTGATTGATTTTTAAGCATCACACTTTCTAATATAGCTGTATCATCAACAACGTACGGTTTATCTGGGTTTTGAATTCCGACTATCCAGTAGTCCCTATCTTGCTCTTTTGGTGGCCCTAAAACCTTCCAGTTTCCACCTGATATAATAACCCCTGAAGTAAAACCTTTTTCTTTTAGATCATTACCAACAATATCAGCAGCAAAGCCTTTAGCTATTGCGCCAAAATCTAAACTCATATTCTCATCTGCTAAAAACACAGTGCTCGCTTCTTGATCAATGATGATGTCATCAATATTTCCATGCAATGAGGCTGTTTGTAAACGTTCCATAGCAGGAAGTTTCGCTAATTCGGGATTCTCAAATGCCTCTGACATCGTTTCGTCCCAAATTCCGATTAAGTTTCCAAGCGCGATGTTCATTTTACCGTGAGTACGTTCATGCCATTCTTTTGAAAATAAAATAATATCTATTATTTCCTGTTCCACCTCAACAGGCTTGATACCTGCATTGTTATTTATCGTTTTTAAATTATTAATACCTTCGTATTCATTAAACTTGTCGTATAACTTATGAAACTTTTGAAACCGCTCATAAACTTCTTCCACATACTCATTAAACTCTTCTTCTGAACTCGTATATCCTATTACTTGTACAACCGTATCAAATATATCTAGAAAATTTGCTGAATACCTCTGATATTCCTGCTTTTCCACCGTTTCAGAACTACACGCTGTTATTAGTAACAGCAAAACTAAAATCATTGCCACAATCACTTTTTTCATAATATATCCCCCTTTTCAAATACGTTATGTGCATTTCATTGGAGTTTCTCTCTATCTACTCCAACCTAAAGCACTATCTTCAAAATCTAATATGTTTACATTTAACGTATATTGTACTAAAAATCTTAATTATAGTTTTTAGTATTGTTATTCTGTTAGTTAATATTAACATACACATGTCAAGTTTCTTTTTGACGGTACTGACAGTTTTGTGTCACATTTTTAAGAAACAATAACTCAATATAGCTTTATCAGACTAAAAGAAGGACCAATACTTTAAAATGATTTACTGACCTATCATGTACGTTAATATTAATTTGTTAAGATATAGTTGGTTTACTTTGTATTTTTTGTGAACTGTACAATAGACTAGTTCATGGTTAAAAAAACTGCTACTACTGTAGAACAAAAAATTCCCCCCAATTATTAGTCTGAGGGAAAATAAATACACTTTATGATTCAATAGACGACTACTAGTTAATCTCGCTTTTTCTTCTTTTCTATAGTACCAATAGATTCTCCGTTAACTGTATTGTATAATCTGCTTTTCGGTTCAAATACCGTTTGAGAGGGCCAAAGTCCGTGGTGGCCTGAAAAAATATAACTTATTAGACATGCCACAAAAAAGTATTCCATTCCTTTTCCTTCAAACATTTCAACACTTAAAAGGAAGGCTGCTATCGGAGTATTTGCACCGCCACAAAATGCAGCGACCATACCTAACCCAGCAAGGAATGACATCGGTAAATCAATGATCCCTGATAAAGCATTTCCTAAAGTTGCCCCCATGAAAAATAGTGGAATCGCTTCTCCACCTACAAAACCGCTCCCCAATGTAACTGCTGTAAAAATTAACTTCGCTAAAAATGCAAAGGGTGGAACATCTTCTTTAAACGATTGTTCAAGCATGTCTAAACCACGCCCGTTGTAGTCTTGTGAACCTACGATTAGGGTTAAAATGATGATAATGCATCCTCCGACAAAGGCTCTCTTCATATGGTTTTTCTTGAAGTATTTCTCAGAAACGTTTTGTATACCATGCCTTAATTGGCAATATAAAACACTGATAAGGCTAAAAATAATAGACATAAAAATAACTTTTGAGAATGACATGATTGATAGTTCTGGAACAGACTGTATAATAAAGGTTTCATGTTCCACTCCCCATACTCCCTCGGTTACGTAATGCCCAACGAAACTTGCTACAAGGCAGGAGACAAATGCTTCGTATTTCAATTTCCCGATAGCCACCATTTCCATACCAAAAATAGCTCCTGTAATCGGAGTACCAAAAGCAGCTCCAAATCCAGCACTTATTCCACTCATCAGCAAAATTTTTGTATCAAGTATGTTTACTTTATAATACTGATTTACGACTTCAGCAACACTTCCCCCCATTTGTATCGCAGCACCTTCACGTCCTGTTGACCCACCTAATAAGACTGTAATAAATGTCCCCAAATAGACGAAAGGACCCATTCTTCGTAGCACCTTAGCTATTCCATGGACTCCTTCTATAACGAGATTATTCCCTTTAGTAATATCATTTCCACCACTTTTGCCAAAGTTCATATATATGTAGCCTATAACTATTCCTCCTAAAGGAAGAAAAAAAATAAGCCAAGAGTTTTTATCTCTAATTTCATTTCCAAGAAAATCGTTCGTTGTTAAAAGTAAAGCTGTCGTAGAACCAATAATTACACCAATAATCCCACCCCAAAACATCCATTTAAACAGGGTTGAAAAAAATATTTTATACTTTAGTTTTGTATTCATGCTGTTCGTCCTCATTTCAAATGTTCTGGTTGGGCTTGTAAATGTTTGTTTTCAACTTCCATAAATAAATTATCGATTACCTTTGATTAGGTAACTGATGTTGATATAGATAAAGTGGTGAACCAATCGAAATCATCATGGTCGCATGGGTCACTGTAGTTTTATCTGGACTTCTGTCGTGCCAACAGAATTTAAGTACCCCACCAACAATTTTGAGAATACCTTTCTAATCCAAATGCAACCCAAATCGCTCTCCTCGTTAAAAACCATATATATATGTTTTTTTAAAACAAAAAAAATTATTCAACAAAGAGGGTGTCCCAAAAGCCTAGCTTTTGGTGACACCCTCCCTCGTCATATTATTAAAGATATTAAGATTACGTTACGCAAAAATTACATAAGATGCACTCTTTTTTAGGTTCACATCATCATATTCATTAGTCATTTGTCATTCCACTTGTACTTCGAAAATGTGTATTTACCTATAGAACTGCTCTTTCATTATATTTAGAAAATTGCTTTAAAAGCTGCCAAGCTATTTTAACTTTATCAACGGCAACACACTCAACGTGTGTTATCATTTACACTTGATACATTTTCGCTAAAGTTTGAATTTCGCGAGAAGGTGGCCTCGACTATTGAAGCATACTCAAATGGGTATTTATTCGCAGCTACAGTTTGGAGCATTACAGAGAATCATCAAAATATTAAAACCTCTATTTTCATTGCGATTGGTTTGATAAAAATCGTTATTAATTTCTACTTAAAATATACCCAGAATTCGGCTCATAAATTATATTATTTATTCTGTTAAAGCACCCGATCGTACAGGCAACCTCCCTTTTATTGATTACTGATTTCGGAGTTATTATTTAATATTACTGGAATAAGTTTCTTCGCCAGTAAGATACTATTGTTTAGTGTTATTATTTAACACTAAACTCAATGTGGAGGGATGTACTTTGGATATTCTTTTTAGTTTATTCACTGGTTTAATTACTGCAGGAGTTAGAGTAGCATTCTTCTTTAACAATATCATATTCAGATTAAATACGATGTTAAGGATGAAATCTCTAAATTAAATTATTGAATATCCATGAAGTATTACCTGTTTACATTGTTTACGAAAAAGGTAAGCAAAGTATTTTGCTTGCCTTTTTTAGTTAATACACCATCCATACTTATATATAAAATTCTTAAGGATTCAAACTTTACGGTATCCTCTATATAAAAAATTTATAATTCCATCAAAATTAGTAAAATATACTTTATGAGGTGATTTTATGGATAGAGAGAACTTAAAGCTCACGTCTGCTGAAATAGGGACTTTGTGGGGAGAGTATGTTAATGGTACAGCAGTTGATATTATAAACAAATATATGTTATCCATTATCGAAGATGAAGAAATAAGAACACTTTTTGAGGATGCGATAAGTACATTTGCTAAACAGAAAAAACAGATAACTAATTTTATTGAAAACGAGGGATTTCCTGTACCAGTTGGCTTTACTGATTCAGACCTTAACAAAGGGACAAAAAGATTGTTTTCTGATATTCTTTGTTTACACTATTTACACGTTATGACGTTACATGGTTTATTGGGACACATGACATCACTTAGTACCTCTGTAAGAAAGGATTTGAGATATTTTTATGATTCGTGCGATAATGACGGAAAAAGATTGTATCATCAAACAGTAGAATTACTGTTAGAAAAGGGACACTTTCAAAGAGACCCTTACTTTTATCCTGAAGCAACTCCTGAATTTATTTCAGGTCAACAATTTTTAGATGGCTACTTTGGGGACAAACGACCTTTAGCTGCAACTGAAATTATTAGCCTTTCGTTTAATTTGAAAAAGAAGATATTGGAGAAAACTCTTTCTATTGCATTTAGTCAAGTTGCTCAATCTAAAGAAGTAAGAAAATTTTTGGAATCATCGCAAAAAAACTCAGATAACCAAATTCAAGCACTTAGTAATATATTAAAGAAAGATAATTTGCCTGTACCAATGTCTTGGGAATCCGAAATCACAACTTCTCAGGATTCTCCTTTTTCAGATAAGTTAATGTTGTATCATATTGGATTTCTAATGCAAACCGCACAAGCTTATCATGGAACAGGACTTGCTTCCGCAATGCGAACAGACCTTGTAGTAACATATGAAAAGATTATATTGAAAAACTTGATGGTGACAAAAGAATGGTTCAATATAATGACGCAGTATAAGTGGTTAGAGGAGCCACCGCTTGCACCAAATAGAAAAAACCTTGCAAAAGACAAATAATAAACAAATTAGCACCTCTCTTAATGGAGGTGTTTTATTTCTGACCAAAAGTTCTAACTCAACAAAACCGCTTATTAGCATAGTAACTACTGCATCACAAGTATGTATAAATATTAAAATCTATACAGCTTTTATTTATGTAATGATTCCAAAAAAATTACTTAACGTACTACAGAAACAATAGTAAATAGTGACAAAAACAGTTCCATATTACTTATGAAAAACTCTTACCAGAAATGAACCAAATGTTGTTCCCAACTATTATTGTGCTGGAATTAGATATTGAAAAACTAAGACGTTTAAATGGGCAAGAGTTTGAAAATCCTTCTACACTATGGGCCAACTTTGTTTATAATTGTAGAAGAATTGGTAAACGTGGCTTTCTATATCATCAGGATGATTATGTTTGTGGTCCACTGGCAGACGGAAAGATTGTACCGCTTTTAAAGCGGCTAGAAAGTCAGAGAATCAGTTTTGAACAATTTCATAAAGGTATAATGCCCTATACAGAAATCAGTAACCAACTATCACTAAACACATTACAAGCAATAAAATGTATTAAACACATGGAGGTGAAACGCATTGACATTAAATAAATATAACTTCGATGAAATGGACATGGAATTCATTTTAGATGTTCAATTTGAATTAGAAAAACATTTTGGAAAAGATGCATCTACCATTTTAGTTCAGTCGGATTTCTTAAAGAGGCTAGCAGATGATCCAATGTATGTTCACCATTATGATGAAACTTATTGGGCGGACCGAATTCGGGCACTTCATGAAAAAAAATCTAGCAGTACGGTAAACTAGGAAGAAGTAGCTAATTTAGCGATTAGTTACTCCTTCCTTTTTTTATAAGATCCGCAACTTGCAAATCTGGAAAAGAAGCAATTTCCTCGCGGCCATTCATTTCATATCCCATACCGTTCTTTACAATCATTATAATATCATACACAATAATAGTATGTGACTAGCAATTTATTATTTAACTCATCGTGCCCTTAAACTAATGATGCGTTTATTAAAAAACTACTCGCGGAGCCCTTGATTTTCCACGCGTAGTTTTTTATGCTGAGTATTAATATAGATAATAATGTTGTGCTCGGAAGATATCGAAGAAGCAAGAGCTGTGCTTGAAAAAGAAGAGAAAATCGATAGAATGGAACGCACACTTCGTAAGAAACATATTATCCGCCTAAATGAAAAAAAATGTACAGGACAAGCTGGGATTGTCTATGTCGATATCGTAAGTAACCTTGAGCGTATTGGTGACCATGCGGTGAACATTGCCGAAGAGGTTATCGGAGAAGAATAAGGAATAAAAAAGAGGGTGTCCCAAAAGTCTAGCTTTTGGTGACACCCTCGTCATATTATTAAAGATATAAAGATTGCGTTACGCAAAAATTAGATTTTTTCTAACCCTAGTAGGTTCATTTTGATTCTACCATTCTTACTTTTCTTCCTATAATGTTACTTTTCTCCAGCTTTTTAAAGATGTAATGTCTAAAGCTCCTGCCTCTGCATACCCCTCACAAATAAAGCCTGGTACTTCTGCTCCATCCTGCAATTCTACTTTTCCAATACCGAGTGGCGATGGAATTGCAGTAGCAAACTTACCGAATTCTTTTAATGGCATTTTCCATATTTCTACTTCTATTGATGAGCCACCTTGATCTCTTTTAAGTAAGCCTGGCTTAGCTGGGGTTGTCGGAAGCTTAATAAATTTATATTTATCTGCTGTTAGATCTTCTCGGATAAATGTTGCCCCGTACTCAATCATTTGTTTCTCAAGTGCGAAAGAACGCATATGCAGTCCACAAACAGCAACAAGTGTTGTCCGTACTTTTTCCTTATCAGTAGGTAGTTCTTCACCTGAGAACAATTTAGCTAATCCAAAAATATAACCCTCTTGATCGGCTTCAGCAAACATAGTAATCCCAAATGGAATATTATCAGTCGTATCTTTAGTTGGTACTGCAATAGCACATAGGTCTAGTAAATTACAATGGTTCGTGTATCTTCCCATATCACTATTTGTGGCAATTGGATTCTCTCTTACCTCATCACGTGTCCAAGTTCCCCCAGCTGTTGGCATAATAAATACTGCGCCTTTAAGGAGCTTACTCGTTTTATTCTTTAACTCTTTTAATTTGTACATTGCTTCAAAAACACTCGCAGCGTCGTAGTGGTCCCCGCTACCAGAACGCAGAATCTTCTCTGTTACCTCAAATGCTGTATCTGGGTTGGCTTCAATAAATTCTCCAAGGGCTGCCCAGCGTTCAGCAATCCAAGGTCCATCGTATAAAATAGCTGCTGCCTCAGAGAACAACTCGACATCAACATACTCAACCGGAATCAAGCCTTTTTCTAACGTTTCAACAGTATGGTGCCATGCTGCCTCATATTCCTTTTCATAAGGACCAAAAAAGTATAATGGACCTTTGGGAAGCAGAATTTTTGTAGGTAATTCATAGCTAGGCTTCTCTAGATTTCTTGACCACGGATCCTGTGTATTCACTCCACGGACTACTGAATCCACTAGCTTAGAATCATCAATCGAATTTGCAAATACCGTTACACAGTCTAGGCTTGCACAAGCAGGTACAACTCCTTCAGTTGACCACGCCCCAAGACTAGGTTTAAAGCCAACAAGTCTATTAAGTGCAGCTGGGACACGACCAGAGCCAGCCGTATCTGTTCCTAACGCAAAAGCGGTTTGTCCTCGTGCTACACTAACCGCTGATCCCGAGCTTGAACCCCCGCTAATTAAAGAAGAATCTAGTGCATTATGAGTTTCACCATATGGGCTACGTGTTCCTACAAGTCCTGTTGCAAATTGATCTAAGTTCGCCTTACCAACAGGGATCGCACCCGCTTGAACTAGTTTTTCAACAATATAAGCATGCTCTTCCGGTATAAAGCTGTATCCCACGCAACCAGCTGTAGTTGTAACTCCCGCAAGATCGATATTATCTTTAATGGCAAAGGGCATTCCCCATAAAGGTGCTTCATTTGGGTCCAGTTTTTGTAATCCTTCTAGATAGGGTCCAATGAACTTCATATCAGGCTTTGTAATCCAGATGTTCATCTCCACGTCTCGCTCAGATCGCTCTATAATTTCTAACACTACCTCTTCTGGAGTTAGGGCCCCCGCAGCATACATCTCCTGTAATACCTCAATCGATAACTTTTCTGGAATCGCTACTTTTTTCATACGATAGCTACCTCCTTTTTCTTTTCTTCTAAAATTCCTGCGATCAACTGACCCGCATGAACTTCATCACCAGGTTTTACGAAAAGCTGTGAAATGACTCCATCACATGTTGCGTGCTGAGGGAATTCCATCTTCATGCTTTCCTCTATTAAAATGACATCCCCTTTTTGTACAGACTGTCCTTCCTGTACCAATACCTTCCATACGCTACCTGGCATCGTGCAATGTATACCTACTTCTCCTTCTTGAAGCTCATCTGGAGCTAGAGAGGCAGAATGATCAGTTTCAGAAATATACTCTGATAGTCCAAGCTCTTTCCAACGCATACGTTCTTCTTTAAATGCGTCTTTTTGCATGACACGGAACTCGTTGGAATCCTCTTGAATAGACTCTAGAAACTCTAAATAATCTCCTAAATTAAAGATAGTTTCCTCAATCTCTATTTCAAAACGACTACGTGTAAAGTCCTCTCTCATCTGTAGTAAATCATCTGCTTCTACAGGATAGAATTGAATTTGGTCGAAGAAGCGCAGTAACCATGGCTTTCCATCTCTAAAGCTTTTAGTCGAGCGATATTTATTCCACATTTGAACGGTACGCCCTACGAATTGATAGCCCCCAGGACCCTCCATTCCGTACACACACATATAAGCGCCACCAATTCCAACTGCATTTTCAGGTGTCCACGTTCTTGCAGGATTGTATTTCGTTGTTACTAGGCGATGTCTTGGATCGACAGGTGTAGCAACAGGAGCTCCTAGATACACATCACCTAAACCTAGAACTAAATAATTCGCATTATAGACAACCTCTTTAACATCCTGAATTTCTCTTAGACCGTTTATACGACGGATGAATTCTAGATTACTAGGACACCACGGAGCATCGGGTCTAACATTTTGATGATAGCGTTCCGTCGCTAACTGAGTAGAAGGGTCATCCCAAGATAATGGTAGCTTCACAATACGTGAAGGAACTTGAATAGACTCTAGTGGAGGAAGACTCTCATTTATAGCTACAACTTTCTCACATAATTCCTTCGATGAAATTTGAGTTGAATCAAAATGAATTTGTAATGATCGGATACCTGGAGTTAGGTCTTGGATGGAAAGCTCACTTTCATTTCGTAGTGCTTCCATTAATACATGTGCTTGAAAACGATAGCGTAAATCTAATTCCATCTCACCGTATTCAACTAGCATATACTCATCTCCAGCGCAGCGTATGGTTACTGAAAATTGACCTTCATTGCTTCTATATAAAACGGGGTATTCCGCGTCTAGTAAAGCCTTCGTGTCTGGAAGTTTACTCGGTACTAGGCTACTAAACTCACGACTTCCCATAGATTCTAGATTGTTCTCTTGTATACTTCGTAATTGCTCTGCTTCTTCTAACGTAAGGAGTTGAAATTGTACTTTATCCCCTGGGTGGAGCTGACCAATCTTCCAGCGTTCTGCAGAAGCTGTTGTAACAGGGCAAACAAATCCACCTAAGCTCGGCCCATCTGGACCAAGTAGTATCGGCATATCTCCAGTTAAATCTAGCGTTCCAATCGCATACGCATTATCATGTATGTTAGAAGGATGAAGCCCAGCGTCTCCCCCGTCCTCACGATTCCAAAGTGGTGCAGGTCCAACTAAACGGACACCTGTACGAGAGCTATTAAAGTGAACTTCAAATGTAGTTTCACTCAGCTTTTTCAAATACTCAGGTTGTAAAAATTCTACTGTACTATGGGGACCTGGAATGACACCTATCGTCCATGACCGGTTAATTGTAGGCCTATAAGTTTCTTCAAGAACTTGTTCGTCAACTACTATACTCGTACGGTTTACACGTAGGACATCTCCTACTCTTAATGCTCTACCCCCATGGCCACCAAAGTTACCGAGAGTAAATGTTGCTGAGCTTCCTAGGATCTTCGGCATATCAAAGCCACCCGTAACTAACAAGTAGGTTCTCATTCCTGACTTGGCTTCTCCAAATGAAAGAATTTGATTTGTCTTAGCATGAACTAGAGTATACATTTCTACTGGAGTATCATCTAGCTTTGCCTCCATATCTGCCCCAGTAATACAAAACGTCATATCTGATCTAAAGCGGTAAGAACCTCCTCGAAGGGTTAATTCTAAACCACTCGCAGTATCCTCATTACCTAATACTTTATTCCCAATGCGGAAGGAATGATCATCCATTGGGCCACACGGAGGTACACCCACATCCCAATGACCTACTCTACCCGGATAATCCTGAATTGTCGTTTGTACCCCGCCATCAAGAACCTCGATTGCAAATTCTTTCGGCTCAAAGTTATTTAGCATACGTGTAAATACATCTCCCGTATAGAAAACTGGCTCTTCGAGTAAAGACTCAACATATTCTAAATTTGTTGTAATCCCATATAAGCGTGTATTGGCAAGAGCTTCTTGTAGCTTCTCAATTGCCTCATCACGAGTATTCGCATGGACGATGATTTTCGCTAGCATGGGGTCATATAATGTTGTTACATTGATTCCATCACGTACCCATGTCTCGACACGAGCTGAATCTGGGAATTTCACTTGATCAATCAGGCCGGCACTTGGTCTAAATTGTTGGAGGCAATCTTCAGCATAGATACGAGCTTGAATACTATGTCCTGTTGGAGCTTGAACTTTTTCTTCTAAATTCACTAAGTCATTACTAGCCTCTAGAATCATCCACTCGACTAGGTCAACACCTAATACTTCTTCTGTTACACCATGCTCAACTTGTAATCTCGTATTTACCTCTAAGAAATAAAATTGTTCTGTGGCTGAATCAAAGAGATATTCCACTGTTCCTGCACTTCTATAACCAACCTCCTGTGCGAGTCTCTTAGCAGAGGCTTGCATTTCCTCCCTTACATCAACAGGTAAATTCGGAGCTGGACTTTCTTCAATCACCTTTTGGTTACGTCTTTGAACAGAGCAATCGCGCTCCCCAAGTGCAACAACCTCCCCCTCTTGGTTACCGAAGATTTGTACCTCCACATGACGTGCTTTTTCAATATACTTCTCTACAAATAGTCCACCATTATTAAAATTAGTTTCAGCTAAGTGACGTACTCCTTCAAAGGCTTGAAGCAATTCTTCCTCCTTCTCACAAACTCTCATCCCAATCCCACCGCCACCTGCAGTACTTTTCAATATAACAGGATAGCCAATTTGCGCTGCTTCACTTACCGCTAGTTCTTGTTCTGTAATAAGAGATGTTCCTGGTAATAAGGGGACATTGGCACGTTCTGCGATTTCACGAGCACTATGCTTGAGTCCAAACATATTCATTTGCTCTGGTGTAGGTCCGATAAAGACAATTCCATTTTGCTCACATGCCGTTGCAAAATCTGAATTCTCACTTAAAAATCCATATCCCGGATGAATGGCACAAGCCTCTACATCTAAAGCGGTCTGTAAAATAAGGTCTTGATTCAAATAACTATCTTGAACGGGGCCCTCTCCAATTAGAATTGCTTCATCTGCTAAATCTACATGTAAACTATCTTGATCTGCTTTTGTATAAACGGAAACGGATCCTATCCCTAGATTTTTCAACGTTCTTATAATTCTTACTGCAATAGCCCCTCTATTAGCTATAAGTACTTTCTTAAACATCATGACGTCCTCCTTATTTATCCCAAATGAGTACTCTTACTGGTGTTGGATTATAGGCGTTACAAGGATTATTTAATTGGGGACAGTTACTGATTAGGGCAACTGTATTTGAGATAACCTCCATTTCAACATACCTGCCCGGTGCCGAAACACCGTCTGCAAAGGTTAATCCTCCTTCTGGTGTGACAGGTACATTCATGAAAAAGTTAATATTCGGAGCTAAATCACGCTTTGTATAAGAACCACCGAATTTCTCCATTTGAAGCATAAATGTGTCACGGCAATTATGCATAGGAAGCTTTTCATGTGCGTATCTCACTGTATTACTTTGTGCTGAACAAGCTCCACCTAACGTGTCGTGTCTTCCACATGTATCTGCAACAATTTTTAATAATGCTTTTCCTGATTCACTTTTCAAAACAGAACCCGTTGTTAAATAAATATTTTCTTGTCCTGTAATGGTGTTGACTGCACTATAGTGATCCTCTGGATGATCCGCATCAAAAAATAATGTATCCGCTGCTTGGTTACCTTCGAGGTCAACAATACGAAAAATCTGCCCCTCTTTCAGTTCTCTCATCCAACCGTCTCCTGCTAAGACCACTTCATTATAAACGGCGTCGCTTTCATTTCTAGCACTCTCTACTCTATTAAAAGCTGTCATATCTTTTCTCCTCCTATCGATTCAGGCTGTAATATTCCCATGTATTTTCAAATGCACGTCGATTTTCTGGACGGTAATTCACACATTCATCTAATGTATTTGCTGGCTCCGCTTCAAAAACTTCCATTTGAATCGGAACTGATGGATAGTTTGTATTTGGGTCTAATGGATTCGGTGTATTAGATAAGACGATTAGCATATCCATTTCTGTACGAAGTGTTATCGTATCTCCTTTTTTACTATGGGAACTGGCGAAATTCATCTTCCCCTTTTCATCACAATATACTTTGGAAAATAAGTTCACGACTGGTGCCATATCACGCATACCTAATCCGCTACGTACTAATTCCATTGCAAAGTTTTCTTCCCCACTTCGATACCAATCATTTCTTTTTTCTTGATAGGTAGTACTACCGTATTTTTCGTCTGTTAGTTTCCTAGAAGTGTAGCCACTAATCGAATCATGCCAACCTACACTATCGTCAACAATACTTGCTAGCACTCTACCATTATCACTCATCAGAACATGACCTTTCGTTAAGTGTGATGTATATTGAGCCTTTAATGTATCTGACATATTGTAGCGCTCCGTTAAATCCTTTTGATTAAACATTAAGAGAGAAAGATTGGCACCCACACCTAATGCTGTAAAGCGAATATATTTATTTCTTGAAATGATCCCGGACCATTTGCCTCCTGAAACAAGAGTTATATTCCAAATCGAATTCATCCCATTCAACCTCCAGAAAATATCAGTCTATGATTAGAGAAAGCCTAGGAGAAAGTCTCCCAGGCTTTTATCCTTCCGTGTTATATAGTCAACTTCTGACTATACGCTCTCTCTCGGTCCAGACTTAACGGAAAAACCATTAACGGAACCCTAGACAGCTTTGTTGTTCTATTTAAGAACCTATATTTGATTAGTGCTGTAACATTGAAACAATATGTTTTTTAACTTTCATAAACTTATCTACATTAACTAATTCATTATCTTTATAAAGGTTTAGATCTGCGTTAATTTCTTCTGCAATTCGACCAGGTCTAGCGTCCATCACATAAATTCGTTGAGATAAGAAAAGAGCTTCATCGATATCATGTGTGATAAAAACAATCGTTGTCTTTTCTTTCTTCCAAATATCTAGAAGTAAATGCTGCATAGATTGCTTTGTTTGTGCATCTAGTGCCCCAAACGGTTCATCCATCAGTAGCACATCCGGATTATTAGCAAGAGAACGAGCAATTGCAACACGCTGCTTCATTCCACCAGATAACTCTTTACCGTAAGAATCAGCAAATCGTTCTAGCCCTACTATTTTTAAATAACGGTCTGTAATTTCAGCTCTCTCTTTTTTACTCATTTTCTTAAGCTTTAAACCAAATTCAATATTCTCTCGTACGGTTAACCAAGGAAATAATGTGTAGGATTGAAACACCATCCCTCGCTCTACACTAGGTCCAGTTACTTCCTTTCCTGAAACGACCACACTTCCATCTGATGGTTCTTCAAGTCCAGCTAAGATTCGTAGGACAGTAGATTTTCCACAACCTGATGGTCCAAGAAAAGTAACAAACTCACCATTTTGCACATAAAAGGATACATCTTTTAACGCTTCAAACCTATTCTTCTTCGTCTCATATACCTTGCCTAATTTCGAAACGTCGATCTTGATATCCTCAGCTTTCGGTCTAGGTCTAGCAATAGGATCCTTTAAGACTGTTAACATTAATGGTTTCCTCCTTCAGCCCACGGGAATAATTTTTTAGAAGCGATAGCAAAACAACGATCAATCGTTAACCCAAGTAATCCAATGACTAAAATCCCAACAAATATCAATTCTGTATCTAAAAATCTTTGGGCTTTCATGATCGTGTAACCTAACCCACTATTGGCTGCAACTAGCTCTGCAACAATTAAATACGTCCATGCCCAACCCATGATCAAACGCATAGTCGACATAAGCTTAGGAAGAAGTGCTGGGACGATAACTTTAAAGATAACCTGGATACGTTTTGCACCTAATGTATATGACGCTGAAAGTAGGTCTCTGTTAATGCGAAGCGTGTCGTCTGCAACCATTAACACCAGCTGGAAGAAACAACCTATAAAAATAACCATAATTTTAGCTGATTCACCAATCCCTGCCCAAACCATTATTAGTGGAATAAATGCAGCTGCTGGCATGTAACGAATAAATTCAGTTAAAGGAAGTACAGCAGATTCAGCAAATTTAAAAGTACCAGCAAGAATACCAAGTGGAATTCCAATCAAACATGCAAGCAGGAAGCCCATAAATACCCGATACACACTAATCCCGATATGCCCCCAAAACTCAGCACTAGCAATAGATTCAAAGAAAGCAACAACTACTGTAAAAGGTGTCGGTAAGAAGATTTCATTTACAACGTTTAACCAACTCAATGTACTCCATATCAAGAAAACGGATAGAAAAGCGAAAGCGATCCCAAGTAGGTACCAACCCTTTGGTATTTCCTCTCGTATTTTAAATAATTTATTAGGCCTTTTTTTCTTTGTCGGTGGTTCCATGATTTTTCCTCCTAATAATTTTAGTAAAAGGGGCAGAATCTAATTGGAAACCCTTCGCCCCTTATACTAATTTTTAATTTCTTCTTTCAAGCTCTTTTTCAATAAAAGATGGTGCTATTAAGTTATCGAAGCTTGGAATTTCTCTAATAAATTCAAGATCATATAAAAATTCTGCATTTCTTTCTGCTGTGTAAATTAGGGATTTATAAGACTCTTCATAGCTATACGCTGCTAGTGTCTCTTCTGGGCTGAATAATCGGAATCCATCCATTCCAATTGCTAATTCTGATGTTTGAATCTCAGCAGCTTCAGCAATAATTTGAATTGCTTCTTCTTCGTTTTCATGGAAGTAATCTACTGCGTCAAACCAAGCTGCTACAATTTTTGATACATCCTCTTCCCTTTCTTCTAACACTTCTTGGCGCATTGCCAATACATCGGCAATCAACCCTGGGAATTCAGCAGACGTAATCAACTTCTGTCCACTTCCTTGCTCCTCAGCAATACTTAAGAATGGCTCCCATAAGCTAGCTGCGTCTAAATTACCTGCTATAAAAGTCGTTCCTGCGTCTTGAACTACCATGTTAGTAAAGTTAACATCTCTTTCACTTAATCCCGCTTCTTGTAATGCCGTTAACATAAAGAAGTGAGCAATCGTACCGATCTCTGTAGCGATTTTCTTACCCCTCAAATCATCTAGGGTTTGAATTTCTTCTGTTGTAATCAAACCATCTCCACCATGAGAGTTGTCAGTTATAAAAACGGCACGGATATCAATGTTTCTAGATAAAGGTGCAATCGTATCAATTAAAGCCTGGCTGTTCCCATCGATTTCTCCCGTATTTAGGGCTGATAGAGAATCTGCATAAACTGGGAAGTAAACTAGTTCAACATCCACACCATGCTTTTCAAAGAATCCTTTTTCTTCAACTAAATGCCATAAGTACCAGCTAGGTAGAGCACTAAAGCCTATTTTTATAGGTTTACCCTCCCCATTTGATGAACCTGATGTACCTTCTGACTGACCACATGCTGCTAATAATACAGCTGAGATCATGATTAACATTAAACTTTTTACCCTTTTCATTACCTTCACCTCATCCTTTTAAAGTAAAAAAAGAGATAATGAGTTTTATTCATTATCTCCCGGGCTTTTATCCCTCCGTGTAGCATAAAACTTGTTCATGCCGCCTACTCTTGGTCACAGACTCTCAAAATATATTGAAACGGAACCCTAGAAGGCTGTTATTCAATTAAGTTATTTAAATACTAACATGGCATATTAATCTAATGTTAAATGACGGAAGGAAACCTTACATATAAATTTTCAGTCTAATTCTACTTTAACTAACCTGCTTAGTATAATAAACTGTACATATACTACAAATTTATTTTCCGTTCTTCAACAATATGGAACGATTGTGAAAGAAAATTGCTGCGCAGTACTGGCCAACTAAAAGAGACGATCACTTGAATTGTGATCGCCATTAAAATCGTTTTCGTTACAAGTATCGTTGTACTGTTCAATAGAGAAAAAGCGATAAACATCTCCTTTTTCTTTCAAGATATAACCTTACCATTCATATTTTCTTAAATTTTATTTCCTTCACCATTAGGTTCTGCAAGTCTTCTTCCCACCCAAATGGTTTGTTGTTCTCTTTTGTAATTACTTTACTTGCCTGTCCATTTTCAACATAGATCCACTTTTTTGTATCCTCGTCTTGAAAAAAACCTGTGATTGACGTAGATATATGATGAAATGATTCATGGACAGAATAGATCCTACCATAATGTATATCACTTTCTTCATAAATATCATGAATCCATTCATCCTTCATATTTTGAAGCCAAAGTTGCGACGAGTTTGACATTCCAACAAGTTTCGCTTTTTTCACTTGTCTTTTTAATACATACTTCATCCAAAGCTACTCCTTTATGAAGAAAAGCGTAAGGCGCCTGCCTATCGGCGAAAAGTACTAGAAGGCCTGCACGTAGCGGTTTGCTCTTTGACCGCAAGTGAAGGACTGAAATGTTCGAGCCGATTACGCGTGTAGCTAGACACCTTTACAGCTTCAAAAATTTATATTTTCCGTAAAAGCAAGACACTTTTCCAACTCTAAATTTCTATTAAACTCCTAAGCTTTCCTTTAGTTTCGGCACAGCATTAACGATATGGCGGTTAATTGCCAATTCCTCTGGACTATAGCCTAAAGCTAAACCAATTAATTGAGGTAAGTGTAAAATTGGTATTTCAATATCTGCACTATAGCCTTTTTGTGCATCTGGTTGATACATATCTAATTGCATTTGGCATAGTGGGCACGGTGTAACCATACAATCAGCTCCAGCCATCTTTGAAGAAATGCAATTCGTCGCTGTTAGCTTTAATACTTCTTTTTCCGCTGGGAAAACAGCGTGGAAGCCACAGCAAGCTAATCGTTGATCAAAATCAACACATTCAGCACCTAACGCTTCAGCAATCATTTCCATTGAGCGTGGATTACGGTGATTTTCAAAGCCCATAATTTGAGGTGGTCTAACAATATGACACCCATAAAAGTTAGCTACTTTTAAACCGGTTAATGGTTTTTTTACTAGCTTTTTTAAATTTTCAATTCCATAGTCTTGGATAAGAGCCCATAATAAATGAGTAACTTCACTTGTCCCTTTGTACTCTAAACCAGACTCGCGTAAACCTTTATTAACTTTTTTCTTTAACTCAGGATCTTCATCTAAATCCTTTTTTGTTGTACGAAGCATTAAGGTACACGTGTTACAAACAGTCATTAGTGGGGCATCTAGCTTTTCAGCTAAAGCAAGGTTTCTGGCATTTACACTCGTTGCTAAAAACTCATCTACGTCTTGAATGTGGCTGGCACCGCAACAAGTCCAGCCATCTAATTCAATCAATTCAATCCCTAGAGCACTTGCAACTTTCTTTGTAGAGATCATTAATTCTCCTGCAGCAGATTCTAATGTACAACCTGGAAAAAATCCGTATCTCATTACTTGCTCACCTCCTGGGCATATTTATAAATTTTTCTAATACCTTCAATACCATTTACTTTCTTTGGCATATGAAGTGGATTAATCTTACCTTTATAAACCATTCTAGCTGCCATCGGAACACGTTTACCGATTGTTTTCACCATTCCATCTGTTTTGATTGGAAGCATCATTTCATTTAATCTTCCTACCTTCTTTACATCATCATAAAAGGCATAAGCATGACGTGCTCCTTGATTATCTTTTGCGCCCATTTTCATTGTAGTTTTTCTTAAATAGGCAATTTGATCAGTTAAAGGAATTCCTTTTGGACAGTTTGTCACACATTGCATACAATGAATACATTTCCATAATTCATTATCTAACACAGGCTGAATATGTTCATTTGAACTCCCGTCTCTAGAGTCTAACGCAAAACGATATGCCTTGTTTAAAATAAACGGATCGAGATAAACACCATCATTGACATTCAACTGTCCACATTCTGAAGTGCATACTCCACAAAGGATACAGTCAGTAGGTGAAGCAATCTTCGAAAATTCCTGCTCAGTTTGCTTAAAGCCTTTTTCAACACTACCTTCTTCTGTAGGAATTAACCATGGTTTTACAAGCTTTAGCTTTTTCATCTTAGGCTTCCAGTCAATAACTAAATCCCTAATTACGTCATAGTTCTTTAGAGGTTCAAATGTTAACATTTTTGAGTCAAATGTTTCGATAATTTCATCTAATGGCGTTTTACAGCCTAAATAGGATGTTCCATTAATTCTAACTCCACAGCTTCCACAAATAGCGTGACGACAAGCAGAAGTAAAATTTAATGTTGGATCTATTTCATCTTTAATTTTTGTTAACGCCCAAAGAACCGTTTTGTTTTCTTCGTAAGGGAATTGGTATTCTTGAACCCATTTAGTTGTCCCATCATAGCGATGAATTCGAAAAATAAATTTTTCCATTAGTATTTTCGCTCCTCCGGTTGATACTTTGTAATTTTTACTTGGATATACTCTAACTCATAATCATCGTTTTCTCTTTTATGAACAAGTGTATGAGCTAAGAAATTAGCATCATCTCTCGTTTGGTAATCTCCACGGGAGTGAGAGCCACGACTTTCTTTTCGATTAAGAGCCGCCATTACTACACCCTTGGCTAAGTCAAGTAAATTTCCAATCTCGACATAATTAACAAATGCCATATTGTAGCGAACAGCAGGATCACCAATATACGTATCTTTATAGTCTTTAATTAATTGGTTAATTTCCTTTAAAGCTGTTGCCATCTCTTCTTCTTTTCGGAAAATACCAACATTATCCCACATCGTTTGAGCCATTTTATTTCTTATGTCTACGATGTTTTTGCCAGTCTTTTTATTTCGGATCGTTTCAAACTTTTTATTCCAAACTTGTGCTTCTTGATTAAGTTTTGTTTCTGAACCATATGAACGCCGGTGGGCTGTTTCTCTTGCTCCAATACCTGCATATTTCCCAAAAAGAACAACATCAGCTACAGAGTTTCCACCTAAGCGGTTCGCTCCGTGAAGTGACACACACGCACATTCTCCAGCAGCATGAATTCCTTCAATTTGCGTACTCAATGTTTCAGGATTTATAACGTGAATTCCACCCATCATATAGTGACAGCTTGGACGGATTGGTACAGGCTCCTCTAACATATCAACACCTTCAAATTCCATTGCAAGCTCGCGAACCTGAGGAAGTCGCTCCATAATCTTCTTTTTACCTAGATGTCTTAAATCCATTAGGACGTAGGAATCCATTCCTTCACCAAAGCCACGACCTTCTTTAATCTCAGTTTCAATAGATCTAGAAACGAGGTCACGTGGTCCTAATTCCATTTTCTCTGGTGCATAGCGTGCCATAAAGCGCTCGCCATCTTTATTTAATAAATAACCACCTTCACCACGACATGCTTCTGATAATAAAACTCCAGTAGAAGCTAACCCTGTTGGATGAAACTGTACAAATTCAGGATCTTTTAAAGGGATACCAATATTAAAGCAAGCGGCCGTTCCATCACCAGTCATATTTAAGGCGTTTGTCGTTCTGTTCCAATAAATTCTTCCGAAACCACCTGTTGCGATTACGACTGATTTTGCTTTAATTGGAACAATCTCACCTGTTTTTATGTTCATTACAACTAAACCTGTAAAACTACTGTCTTCAACTACTAGAGAAAGTAGAAACCACTCATCAAAAAAATCTACTTCTTTCTTTAAGCACTGTTCATAAATTGAGTGAAGAATAACATGACCAGTTTTATCTGCTGAATAACAAGTTCTTGGACTTGAAGCTCCACCAAACGGTCGTTGAGCAATATTTCCATTCCCATCACGCGAAAACGGAACACCGTAATAATCTAACTCAGAAATAACCTCTGGCATTTTCGTCGTGAAAAATTCAACGGCATCCTGGTCAGCTAAAAAGTCACTTCCTTTAACTGTATCTTTAAAATGCTTTTCAGGTGAATCTGTTGAATCACGATAACCCATTGCTGCATTAATTCCACCTTGAGCAGCACCTGTATGGGATCTTGTAGGAAAAATTTTTGATATACATGCAACTTTTAAACTTTCATCTTCACTAGCAGAAAGTGCGGCCATCATTCCAGCTCCGCCTGCTCCAACTACTACTACATCATAAGCTAGCATCGGTAATCCCCCTCATTAATGAACTAATCTACTTGTTTGTATTGTTGGACCCCAAGCTCATACAAATCATTGCCTAAAGAGTCGATTGCTACTATACATGGATAATCCACAACTTCCATTCGTCTAATTGCCTCAGGACCTAATTCAGGAAACGCTACGATATCTACTTTTTGGATCGTATCAGCAATTAATGCCGCCGCTCCACCAATAGCTGCAAAGTAAACAGCACCATTTTCCTTCATCGAGTCGATTACAGCCTTACTTCTCGGGCCTTTACCAATCATCCCTTTTAAACCTTGCTCCATCATTGTCGGAGAATAAGCGTCCATTCTTCCACTAGTTGTTGGTCCACAGGAACCGATAACTTTTCCTGGCTTTGCTGGCGTAGGACCGGCATAATAGACTACTTGATCATTAAAGTCTACCGGTAATTCTTTTCCTTCAGCTAACAGATCAACTAAAATTTTATGAGCAGCATCACGAGCTGAGTAAATAACTCCAGTAATCGAAACTTGATCTCCTGCTTTTAAATCTTTCACTTGTTCATATGTTAATGGTGTCGTAATTTTTTTAATCGTTGCCATCATCTATTCCCCCTAAAGAATTGCTTCTTTATGACGCGCCGCGTGACAGTTTAACGTTACACAAACAGGCATCATTGCAATATGAGTTGGATATGTTTCAATATGAACTGCTAAGGCCGTTACTTTTCCACCAAACCCTTGTGGGCCAATACCAAGTTTATTAATTTTTTCTAATAGCTTCTTTTCAAGCTCAGCATATTCTGGGTTAGGGTGTGGTTCACCAGCATGGCGAGCTAATGCTTTTTTCGCTAAAAGTGTACATTTATCCATCGTACCGCCAATTCCTACACCGACAATAACTGGTGGACAAGGATTTCCACCTGCTTGAGTGATTGAATTCACGATAAAATCGACAACTCCATCTAAGCCTTCAGAAGGTTTACACATTTTAACTGCACCCATATTTTCACTACCTGCGCCTTTAGGTAAAACTTGAATGCGAAGCTGATCTCCTGGAACAACCTCTGTATGAATAACAGCAGGTGTGTTATCCCCAGTATTCTTACGGTCAAGAACAGGGTCTGCTACTACTGATTTTCGCAAGTAGCCATCCTCGTAGCCTTGACGAACTCCTTCGTTAATAGCATCTACTAAACTACCACCAGTTACGTGGAGATCCTGACCTACTTCAACTAAGATAACCGTCATCCCAGTATCTTGACACATTGGAACATCTTCTTCTCTTGATAGCTTCACATTTTTCAAAATTTTTTCTAGACTATATTTTCCAAATTGAGATTCTTCTTTTTCTAAGCCTTCTTCAATTAGCTTCTCAACGTCCTCTGGCAAATCACAGGCTGCCTTCATACACAGGCCTCTAACTGCTTCAGTAATTTTTTCAGTTGAAATTTCACGAATTTTTGTGATTGTTTCGCTCATTACGATTGCCTCCCTTATTTAGAAACTGCTAGTGCTTCATGTTGTTCAAGAGGTGGCGAGACTAGCTCGCCACAGTTTGAACATAGTAGAAATGGAATTTTCAGTTCATATTCATCGTCATTTCCATGGTATAATTCTTCCCTAAGCTCTGATTTTACAGATGCTTGACAACAATTCGACTTCATTCACTTCAACTCCCTATAAATCATTTTTTAGCTACAAAACTCAAAGGTTCGTTTTACCAAAGACCTAATACTTTCCACCACAATCCACCAATTCCAAGCCATACAATAATATGAATGATGGAAATTAAGAAACCAATAGACCACCATTTATTTTGCGATACAAACCCAGTTCCGAAAAATACTGGTGCAGGGCCTGCTCCGTAATGCGTTGTACAAGAGAATAAGCTACTAAAGAACGCTAACAGTAACGCTGCCATCATTGGTGGAGCTCCAACTGCTATTAATACTGCTAAAAATGCTGCATACATAGCACTTACGTGTGCCGTGTTACTTGCAAAGAAGTAATGGGAGTAGAAGTACACAACTGCTAATACTACTAATGCAACCATCCAGCTCATACCTGAAACTGAACCTTCCATCACTCCACTAAACCAAGGAATCATCCCTAAGCTATTTAAGAAGTTAGCCATCATTACTAACGCCGCAAACCAGACAAGCGTATCCCAAGCACCTTTTTCATTTTTAATATCATCCCAATTTAATACTTGAACTAATAAAAGTGTACAGAGTCCGATAAATGCTGTTGTTGTTGCGTCAATTCCTACATTTGATCCAAAAATCCATAGGCCTAAAATTAGGAAGAAGACACCAACCATATACCACTCTGCTTTTTTCAATGGACCCATTTCTTGTAATTTCTTTTTTGCTAAATCAGATGCTCCTGGAGTTTCTTTAATTTCAGGAGGATATAACTTATAAATGACTAACGGAATAAGAATTAAACTGATAATTCCAGGAACTAATGCAGCCATCATCCAACCAGTCCACGTAATATTCACTCCTGCAACCTCTCCTGCTAAACTCATTGCTAGGGGGTTAGCTGCCATTGCTGTTAAGAACATCGCAGAAGTAATATTTACTCCTTGGAAAGAAACCTTTGTTAAAAATGCACCAACTTTTCTTTCCGTACCATCACCAACACGAGATCCATACGTTTCTGATAACGACCGAATGATAGGAAGAATAATCCCACCTGCACGTGCTGTATTTGATGGCATTGCCGGTGCTAATAATAAATCACTTAATAGTAGTGAATAAGAAAGTCCTAGTGTTTTCTTTCCGAACTTCATTACGAAGAAATATGCTACCCTTGTACCTAAACCTGTTTTTATAAAGCCACGTGAGATAAAAAACGCAATTACAATTAACCAAATAACAGTATTACTAAATCCACTTAAAGCTTCACCCATTGTCAAGGTTTGTGTTAAAACGGTTGCCGTTAAACCGAATATCGCAACAACACCCATTGGCATAGGTTTAATAATCAAGCCTATGATCGTAGCGACAAAGATTGCAAACAGTTGCCACGCTTGTGGTTCTAACCCTGATGGTGGGGTAATATTCCAAATAATAACCCCAATCGCTAACGTAATTAATAATGGTATAAATTTCACTTCGCTTTTCTTTTCTGAACCTTTAGGCGGTTGCTCTGCTTCTTTTTTTAAATGATGCTTATTTAGCTTAGAAGCTGGTAATGCCATTTCGCTCACTCCTTTAATTAAAAATTAATAGTGAAAGTTAGCCGAAAAATTTAAATGATAATGGCTGTATGTCTTAATTTAATTTTTAAACAAAGAACGAATGTGAAGACGTTCACATTTTAGTCAAAAAATTTATTCGTAGTTTCCTACGAAAGCTGTTAAAAATAGTTTTAATACTAACTCTCACATTTTTTTCGCATTTCGGGGTGCGATAGCCCCTTGATTGATCAATCAATGTTTCTAATCTCAATTTACTTAATTTGCTTAAGATTAGATAGTTATTGTAAGTTAGTAAAACATAAAAAAAATATTGCAAGTGAAACACTTCACAATATTAGTTACAAAAGTTACAAAACTCCTTTAACTAAGTTAAACTTTCTAAAGTATAAAAAATAAGACTTCCCAGTTTAGCAAGAAGGGAAATCTTATTTTTTATTGCAATTATAAATATTTTTTAATGATGTCTTCATCAGTAGAGATTAATTGATGCTTATACACCGGTCGTCCAACTGTTCCATAAACAACCTCTGTCTTTATAAGCTGAATGTCGTTCAAAAAACTCAAGTATTTCCGCAATGAAACTCGTGAGATACCAACTTCCACCGCAAGCTCTTCGGTAGAAAACGGGGAAATTCTCATCACCTTACTATGTTCCCACACTAATTGTAATGTATTTTTAGTAAGTCCTTTTGGTAGCTCAAGACTATTTATTGTATGTTGCTGCTGTTGAGGACTTTTGTGAAAAAACTGCTTATCTAAATCTTCTTGGCGTAATTTTGGTTGATTGTTGATAATCAACTTTTCTCGTTTATAATCATTCAAAGCCGCACAAAAACGTTCAAACTCAAACGGCTTTATTAAATAATCTACGACACCGAAACGAAGCGCTTTTTGGATACTTTCGTTATCACATGCAGCTGAAATAACTATAATATCTACTTCTTTTTCAGTACTCCTAATTTTTGAAAGCAAGTCCCAGCCTGTTTTATTTGGCATATAAATGTCTAATAATAGCAAGTGAACTGTTTTTTTATTTAATATCTCAATCGCCTCATCCACTGAAGGAGTAATTGCAACTAATTCATAGCCATCAATCTTTTCTAAATAGCGGCGATTAAATTCCGCCACCATAGGATCATCTTCTACAATTAATACATATATCACGGTTATCACTCCTTGACTTCATAAGGAATTTCAATGTTTATGGTTGTACCTAGACCCTCTTCTGATATGACTTCTATTTTACCATTTGTTCGCCGCAAACTTTGCCGAATTAAATATAAGCCCATTCCTCGGTCTTCACCTTTTGTAGAAAAACCTTTTTGAAAGATGGAATCAACCTCTTCTTCTGAAATACCAACACCACTATCACTCACTCGAATAATCATCTTATCATCTTTAAACTGTGTTAACACCTCTATTCTTTTCGAAATACAGCCTTGAACTGCATCCAGTGAATTATCAATTAAATTCCCTAAAATCGTTATTAACTCATTTGTATGATCTGAATTTTGGGCAATTGGAACATAACAATCCCTATTAAAAATTAAAGCAGCACCACGCTCTCTCGCGTAACTTAACTTCCCTAAAATAAAGCCTGCTAGTATCGGATCTTTCATATATCTTGTAATATTGCCTACATCTGTTTGTAGGTGATTGGTGGTGCTTTTTACAAAATCAACGAGTTCATCATAGCTTTGTAAGTGAACCATCCCCAAAATAACCTGTAATTTATTCATAAATTCATGTGTTTGTGCTCGCAATGCATCTGCATAAACTCGAACACCTGTTAACTCTTCTGCTAACTTTTTTAATTCTGTTTTATCACGAAAGGTTGCCACAACACCAACAATTTTTTTATCAACATAAATAGGAACTCGGTTCACTAACAAGACCGTTCCGTTGTAGGATAATTCCTGATCTAATTCTCGTATCCCAGTTTCTAATACTTTACTCATTTTTGAATTTGGAAAAATATCTTCAATTTCTTCTCCAATAAAATTGCCTTTATGATTGCTTATTCTCTTGAATAACCTTGTTCCTTCGTTATTAATTAAAGATATTTTTTTATTTAAATCTATAGCTATAATGCCTTCTCTAGCATATTGAAGCATCGCGCTTCTCTCTTCTAATAATTGAGCTATTTGAGAAGGCTCCATCCCAAAGAGAATCGCTTTAATTTTTCTTGCTAAAAAAACAGCTCCAAATATTCCTACTAACAAACTTAATAACGTACCAATCACTAATATTCTTCTATTATCACTCACTGCTCTTTCAACATCTTCAACTAGTAAACCTGCAACTACTGCACCAATTTGTTCGCCTCCTTGATTTAATACAGGAGTAAAATACCTTAAAGAGTAACCTAACGTCCCTTCTGCAATGGAAATACTTTCTTTTCCCATAAAAACATATTCCTCATCTCCACCAATAAACTTCTTTCCAATTTGTTCCTGAAGAGGATGTGTCAATCTCACTCGATCTATATCAAGTACAACTATAAAGAGTACTTCTGTCCTTTGTCTAATTTCTTCCACATTTTGTTGAAGTTCCTCATCGCTTAATTCACCATTCAACGCGTCAATGACATAAGGAGACAACGCAACTGTTCGTGATACATCCCTTGCTTTGCTTTCAATATAACTTTTCGTTGTCATCTCAATACTTTTACTAGTTAAATAGTTGTTAACAAAAAGTGCAAGAATGACTACCGAACAGACTAATAAAAGAATTTTTGTTTGTAAAGGAATTTTTTTAAATTTCATTAGAATCGCTCTCCTAGACTTTTACGCATAATTTCTTTTCTAACTATAACAACTTTTATTAACTTTCATTAGCTTATTTTAATCTATTTTGTGAATATTGAGATTCGTCACTATGACTCCCTGGCATCATTTAGAATAATTCTTATTTGAGATATTATTACAACTGAAATATTTTTCTTGAATCCTTATTGTTGAAAGTACTATTGCTACTTTTTATTCAATGCTTGTTCCATTAAATAACTTTTACTGAACATAATCGTTGTACAGCAGCAAAAGATCCGATATAAATGAGAGAGCTTGTTCAACGAAGCTCCAGAAGAATTAGATTAAAAACACTTGTGAAAAATTTATATCACAAGTGTTTTGATTTTACTTTTTAATTATTTGCTTTCGTTCTTCCATCTGTGGTGGCTCTTCCATCCAACCTTTTTTAATCATGATTTTCCCACCCTTATGAGCATATTCAAAAATATCTTTCATAAAAATCGTATTTTTTGCGGGTAAATCATTTCTTAAACTAAAAGCAGTTCCGAGTGAATTGCTTCCCATAGAAAAACTGCAAAAAAGACTTGTGCAATACATCATTAATTTATCAGAAAATGGTGCTACTGTTGAACGAGTTGGGTTTCCTCCTGGAGTTTGAGGAATTGGAAGGTTTGTTTGAATCATAACTTCACTCAATTCTTTTATAATGCCTTTAGCAAGCTCTGCACCCTCATTAAAGTATTTTTTCACCTCAACATCATTTGCACACTGTCCAAAGCCTAAAATCAATTGTAAACCTGTAAGATTTGATTCAATAGCTTTATGAACGTGAGAAACCTCTACCGTATTCAATGTTCTTTTTTGGCTAAATGGATTGAGAGCTACTCCACCTAAATAACTATTACCTTTAACAAACTCAACTGATTTCGGCATCGAAACGTAAGGTGCTCTAACAAGTAACCCCTTTTCAAGCAAATATTGAGAGCAAATCCTGAAATACTTTTGGGTAATAGCAGTAAGGTCTTCAAAAAACATATTTATATCTTCTCTAAACGTCATTGTCATATTTAATGAATGTAATCCCATACTAATTTCTTTTAAAAGGCGTACAAACATAATGTCAAAACCATTATCGTATAGCTTTGGGACATCCTTATTTACATCTTCTGCTGTATATCCAACTGGGATAACAGCACCTTCCTCTTCAAATATCTGAACTATTTTACCAACATACATTTCAAGTTCTTCATGCAAATTAGTCATAATTTCCTTGGCTTTTTCTTCATCTGCTTTCGCTATAAAATACTCTAACATTCGTAAAATCATTGTTTTTTCTTGATATGTAAGCCATAACGTTCCTAATTCTGATGATGAAATTGATGCTTTTTCTGGCATAATTAACCCTCCCTAAAATAATTAATTTTAGGTTGTGTAAGTTATGGCAAATTCATACTATTGTTACTCTCATTTTAAAAAAATCTACCTATTTTAGTACATTCTTTCAAAAGTCATCTAAAACAGAAATTGTTTGTTGCACAGTATAGGTCTACTACGCATTATTGCTTTAATGTAACCCCCATTAATTTTCTGCCGTGTTATTTTATGAAACCCACATACGTTATAATTTTGGTTGCATGTAAATAATGTTATTAAGGTAAACACTGCTACATCTCAAATTACTCAAAAAGGAATGATGTAAGAATGAGATGTGCTGTATATATTCGAGTTTCAACTGATAAGGAGGAACAAAAAGCATCGTTAAAGTATCAAAAGGAGCTTTTTTATAAGTACATTGAAGAAAAAGGATGGGACATTTATCAATTTTATGTGGATGTACAGACAGGAACTATGGGAAAAAGAAAAAACCTTCAAAAAATGATTGAAGAAGCTCAAGAAAAAAAGTTCGATATCATTTTAGCTAAAGAACTCTCTCGTCTAGCTCGCAATGGAGAGTTATCCTATAAAATTAAAAACCTTTGCGAGAATCAAGGGGTCCATATTATCACTTTAGATAATGCGATTAATACTTTGACAGGTAACACTAATATGTTTGGTTTATACGCCTGGATGTACGAACAGGAGTCGCAAAACACAAGTAATCGTGTGAAAGAAACTTTGCGGACGAGAGCGAAAAAGGGTCTTTTCAAGTGGTCTATTCCTCCTTACGCGTTTGCAGTTCGTGAAGGAAAACTTTATATAAGAAATGACAATACCCCTAGTATTGTAAAAAGGATCTTTGATGAATACCTAGCTGGAAGTGGGCGACAAAGTATCGCAAGAAGGCTATATAATGAAGATATTCCAACACCTGCTGATATATCAGAGAAAAAGAATGCCGGGGATAAGTGGAACGACTCAACGATTAAGCTTATTCTTACTAACCCCCATTATGTTGGTGACTTAGTACAAAGTCGTTCAACTACAGTAAGTGTTACGAGTAAGAAAAGGCGACAAGTCGAACAGGAGAATCAAATTATCGTTAACAACACACATGAAGCGATAATTACTCGTGACGTGTTTGATGCTGTCCAGCATCAATTAAAAATTCGCACTAAGTATATTACGGCACCAAAGAACCATCTGTTCACAAATATTCTTTACTGCTCTGATTGTGGAAAAGGGATGTGGTATCGAAGCAACCGTAAGGGTTATGTATGCGGCAATTATGCACGGCACGGTAAAAAAGCTTGTAGTGGTCATTTTCCATTAAAGAAGATTTCCTTAAAGATACCGTTCTAACTGACATTCAAAAGTTAGTAAAAGAAATTCATCAAGAGCAATACATTAAGCAGTTAGAAGCTCAATCAAAGAAGTCTAAGCAAAACCTTCAAAAGCAACTCGATAAAATTAAGAAACAAGTAAGTTCAATAAAGGCGCGAAAAAGAAAATACATCAATATGTTAGCTGAAGAGATGATTACTCAAGAGGAATATCGAGATATTGTACAAGCTAATAATATTGAAATTAAAGAGTTGGCCGATAAAAAGAATGATTTACTCGCGGCAATGGAAAGTGAACAAACAGTGGATAACATCGATCAATTAAAACAAGAGCTTCTTAAATTCCTTAACACGAATGAATTAACACCTGAGAGCTTGCATCGCTTAATCAATCGAATTGAAGTTAAGGCTGATGGAACGCCTGTTATTCACTATCGTTTTTCAGCTCCCAAAATCAAATAAACAGAGCAGGAACCCCTATTTTGGGGCTCCTGCTTCATTAAAAACTATCTGCGAGACGCACTCAACGTGCGCAGTGTGCGGAAACATATCAACAGGCTGCAAACTCTTCAGCTTAAACCCTGCCTTCATTAATACATCTACATCTTTGGCTAAGGTCGATGGATTACATGACACATAGACGATCCGCTTCGGTTTTACTTTGATCATTGCATCGAGTAACTTGCGGTCACACCCAGTGCGGGGTGGATCAACGACGAACACGTCAGGGCGCCACCCTTCTTTTAGCCATTTTGGCAACAGTACTTCTGCTTTACCGACTTCATATTGGGCATGAGCGAAACCATGCTTTTCTGCGTTTCGGCGTGCGTCATCTATCGACTCATCGATGACGTCCATTCCTCGCAATTCTCCTGCGTGCGGTGCAAGCCAAAGACCGATCGTACCAACGCCACAATAAGCATCAACAAGTTTTTCTTTCCCGGTTAACTGTGCAGCTTTTTTCACTTCATCGTAAAGCTTCACAGTTTGTATCGGGTTAAGCTGGAAAAAGGCGCGCGCTGACAATTCAAACTGTAAATCCCCTAACGCTTCTTGAATTACTTCTTCTCCATGTAAGTGCTTCGTTTCGTCTCCAAAAATAAGCGAAGTTTTACGACCATTGATATTTTGGAGCACCGATTTCACTTCTGGGAGACGGCGTTTAATTTCGTCGATGATCAACTCTTTTTTCGGCAAGTCCTTTGTTGCTGTGATTAAGACGAGCTGCACATCACCGGTACTAAAACCAACTCTTGTGACGATCGTTCGCACGACGCCTTTGTGTTTTTTTTCATGATATATAGGAATTTTTAAATCTTGTAAAATCGCCTTCATTGTCTTCGTTACTTTGTTTGTAGCGGGATGCTGAATGGCACATTCAGATATGTCAACCAATTGATGTGAATTAAGGCCATATAATCCTGCAATAACTTCTTGTTGATTACGCCTAACTTGAAGCTGACTTTTATTCCGGTAGTTCCACGGATCTTCCATACCAATCGTTTCTTTTATAGGAAGTTTGTCTCCTTGGAGGTTCGTATGACGCTCAAACGATTGCCTAACAATATCCTTCTTTTCCCGTAATTGAGCTTTGTAATCTAAATGCTGCAGCTGGCAGCCACCACATTGATCATAAACCGGACAAGGTGGTTGAATACGATCTTGAGATTTTTTACGGATTTTTTTAATCTTTGCTTCTGAAAATTTCTCTTTGGCATCGGTGACCGTCACGACGACTTCTTCACCTGGAAGAGCTCCTGGTACGAAGACGACTTGTCTTTTAAAATATCCGACGCCCTCGCCATTAATGCCGAGACGCTTAATTGTGAGTGGAAACTCTTGCCCTTTTTCTATCAATACTTTTTTATTGTTCATTTTTTCAACTCCGGTGCTTTTTGATTATCTAAGCTTTCCCATAAATAAAGGGAGGCATAGCTTTTAAATGGTGACCAAGCTTCACTAAGCTTAATTAAATGTTCGATCGTCGGCTTTTCTTCTAAATTGTACAGTTTTTTGACGGCATTTTGAATCCCGATGTCTTTCACTGGAAATAAATTTTTTCGACCTAAACCAAACAGTAAAATGTTTTCTGCTGTCCAATAGCCGACGCCTCTTATTTTTATTAACGTTTCAATGACTTCTTCGTCAGTTAGAAGTGCTACTTCCTCTAAATCTAGTTCCCCTTTAGCGATTAATCTTGACGTATCAATGACGTACTCCGCTTTTCGTTGGCTGAATTGCATTTTTCTCAAATCTTCATAGTCTAATTCGCTCACCGTTTCTGGAGATGGATAAAACCACACCCCATCTTTTTCCGTACCAAAGCTTTTCACAAATCGTTCAGTTAATGTATAGGCAAAACGAATGTTTAGCTGTTGGTGAATGATCGTTTTCATCATACAAAAATAAAGGTCGAAATCGCGGGTTAGTGGCATTCCATGATATTGTTTAAAAAGCGGTGCTAAATCAGTATGTAAAAAATGTTCATTTACTTCAAGTAATGGCGATTCTAATTGAAAAATTTCAGTAATTTTTCGTATTCCTTCTTCTTTAATATCATTAGGTAACTCTACCGTGCATTGTGGCTCTTCAACACTTCCTGAAAAAGTTACGTTAGCAACAATGTTTTCGCTATATATTTTTAAAGGAACTTTGATTGAATTTTCATCAACCGTATTAAGAGGATCATGGCCTAAACGTTCTAGAACTCGCCTATAATTATAAGGACCTGCTATTTGTAATTCCACATTTATCACTCCCGAACTCCGTAGCTTGATTACGATTATATCATAAGAAGAAAATGGAACAATCTCCTAACTTCTTCATTTATAGTGATAAAACTCTAAAAAAACTTCCTAAACTTACTACATCACAGCTATTGTTTTTTTTGTTAAAATAATAGAAGTAATCAAGGTTAAGGAGAGGTTAAATTTTATGTCGATACCAACTGATGTAGCATCATTACAAATTATGGCCGAAGTGTACAAAAAGAAAAGTTCTCAATCGGTTTTTGAAAAAACAGTAAAAAGTCTTGTTCAGGAAGTTCCGTACATAGATTGGGTAGGGATTTATCTTAAATCAGATGATGAAAACTTACAACTATCTGCTGCTTCTGACGAAGAAGATGATTTAGGTTGGGAATATAATGGTCAATTAAAATTCCCGATTACAAATTCAGTAGATCAACAAATCGGTGTCATGGTTGTTCGTAGTAAACAAGCGATCGCATTTGACGTTACCGATGTTTCCACACTAGAAACAATTGCTGAAGCAATTGGTCAAATCAGCTACTCAAATTAACATTTTAAAAATTGGTTCGCTCCACTAGCTATCAGCGATCCAATTAGTGAATAAGTATAAGAGGCTTTCCGATAAGTAATGCCACCTATGTGAAATACGATAATTTTGAATTTCTGTTTCAAATTATCGTTATTAACTGGTAGCTGACACTTAGTATTGGATAGCCTCTTTTATTTACGTTTCTTAGAAATCAAAGTTGTTCACGCTCTTCAATGATGTTGATGCCGTTAAAACTCATCCATTTTTTTACTTAACATATAATCATCAAGGCTTTTGAATTGATACCCTTGTTTTCTTAACTCATCTATGACATCACCTAATGCTTCGGCATTATCTTTAGAGACAGAGTGTAAGAGCATAATCGCCCCTGGATGTACTCTTTCCATAATTTTATCGTACGCATACTGTTTTCCTTTTTGATTATCAACTTCCCAATCTTTATAAGCGAGCGACCAAAATACGTTTACGTAACCTTCCTTTTGCGAAAGCGCAAGCGAACGTTCGCTAAAAACGCCTCGAGGTGGGCGTAAATAAATCATGTCGTTGCGCCCCGTCATTTCTTCATATTTCACTTTCACTTTTTCAAGCTCTCTTTTGAGACGTTCGTCACTTACTTCAACAAAACTAGGGTGATGCCAAGAGTGATTTCCAATAATATGTCCTTCATCAACCATCCGCTTAATAAGATCTTCTTGCTCTAATAAATAATGACCGGTAACGAAAAAAGCAGCCGGTACGTCTTTTTCTTTTAACACATCAAGAATGACAGAGGTATAGCCATTTTCATATCCGTTATCAAACGTTATGTATACTTCTTTTTTATCAGTATTTCCAATATAAAAACCACCGTATTTATTCAGTAACTCTTCATATAGCGGCTCGGTTGTTGCCGGCTGATTATTCGGCTGGCGGTTAAAACTCCAACGTTGTTCTTGATTGCTATATGCCTCAGTAACCGCAGGCGGAAATATTGTTAAAAAAATGAATAAAAATAGCATAATTAATTGAATTTTTTTCATAAACGAACCTCTCCTCTTTGATTTTTAATTAGTTTTTTCATTCAGTCGGAAATTATCCACGCTGTTATTTTTAGATACGTCGCCTTGTTGTCTAATTTGCTTTTGTTGTTATCCAATTTGGATATTTTGTTGGCGAATTCTTTATTTTTGTTGTCTAATCCTAGCAGTTTGTTATCCACTTTCGGTCATTTGTTGGCCATTCGACATAAAGCGCCTTTTTTTGACACGATTAATAATTCAACAACCAACAAAAAAGACCTAAAGCTCGGTGTTAAACACCAAACTTTAGGTCATCTTTATAAATTTAATGAATTTCATCAATCATTATTATTACCATTAAGCATTTATATGTAATTGCGTTAAACCGCTCGCAACTATATATAGTTTGATATGGCTCAATTTAGGTAATTATGAAATTCACTCAATTAAAATACTTTTTCTTTTAGCTCCGATAGTTTTTCAAATGAAGTTTTGTCGACTTCTGCATGCAAGCTATTGCCGTGGGAATCCATCGTTACGATCGCAGCAAAGCCTTCTACTTTCAAGTGCCACATTGCTTCTGGTACACCAAACTCAAGTAAGTCAACGCCATCGACTTTTTTAATACAGTCAGCATAGTATTGTGCTGCGCCACCAATCGCGTTTAAGTATACACCGCCGTGCTCGCCAAGTGCTTTTAACGTTTTTGGACCCATTCCACCTTTACCGATAACTGCGCGAATTCCGAATTTCTTCATCACATCACCTTGATATGGCTCCTCGCGAATACTTGTTGTCGGTCCTGCCGCTTTAACGTGCCACTCGCCAGCCTCATCTTTTAGCATAACTGGTCCACAGTGATAAATAATTTGTCCATTTAAATCAATCGGGGCGTCATGATCCATTAAATGATGATGAATCGCATCACGGCCAGTGTGAAGGTCGCCGTTAATAATGACAACGTCGCCAACTTTCAACTCACGAATTTGTTCTTCTGTAATTGGAGCTTCCAAAACAACTTCACGTGTTTTTGGCTTTTCTTCTGTAGCTGCGGCAACTTCTTCTTCGATAAATTTAATTTCTTCACCGTCTTTGTATTGCCACTCTTTAATTTCACCTGTCGTAGCATCAAGCGTCACACCTAAGCGACGGAATGCCCAACAATTGTAAGCAACTGAAACGAAGAAACTTGCTGGTAAACGATTTGACTTGCCGATTTTACAGCCAAGTAATGTCGCTTCTCCACCGAAGCCCATCGTTCCAATTCCTAAATTATTGGCATGCTCCATCACATAGTCTTCTAACTTGCGAAGAGTTTCATCTGGATTTACATCTTCACTAGAGCGGAAAAGTTGCTCTTTAGCAAGTGATGCACTTGAAATACGGTCTCCACCGATGCCTACGCCGATAAAGCCGGCACTACAGCCTTGTCCTTGTGCTTGATAAACGGAATGAAGGATACACTTTCTAATTCCATCAAGATCTCGACCTGCTTTGCCTAGTCCGTCAAGCTCAGCCGGTAAACTATATTGCATATTTTTATTTTCACAGCCTCCACCTTTTAAAACGAGGCGAGCTTCAATTTCATCTTTTTCCCATTGCTCAAAATAAATGATCGGTGTTCCTGGTCCGAGATTATTGCCACTATTTTCACCTGTAATTGAATCTACAGAGTTCGGGCGAAGCTTCCCGTTTTTCGTTGCTTCTTCAATCGCTTCGTAAATTGCTTTTTTCATCTCGATTTGATTTGCTCCTACAGGAACTTTAATCTTGAACGTTGGCATTCCAGTATCTTGGCAAATCGGTGATACGTTTTCATCTGCCATACTAATGTTTTTCGTGATTGTTGCTAGTGATAGCGCTGCTGTCGTACCAGCGTTCTCCTTTTGTTTGGCAGCCTGGATTGCGCGGCGGACATCATTTGGAAGATTCGTAGACGTTTCAACAACAAGCTTATACATGCTTTCTTTAAATATTTCCAATTCCTATTTCCCCTTCCACAGCAAAAATATTATTTTTATATCTCCACTAGTAATTATACAATGTAAACGCTCACTTTTGTCTAAAAATTTAGATATAATTTAAATTCTACTAAAAAAAAGCGCAAGGTGCCTTGGTCACGAGCGAAAGGCACTGGAAGACCTTTGACAGAAGCCACTTTTGGGCTTCCGAATCGTGCTCCTGCGGTTACTCGTCGCAAAGCTACGAAGAAATAACTCAAGGTAGTTGCCTGTCTGAAGTGACCGAGCTCGTAGGCGCTGGAGCCAGACAATAAAAAAGCGCAAGGTGCATATTGCTAGACACCTTTCAAAGTTCAAAATATACCTTCTTATCTTTTAAAACAGCTCGCTCTCACGCTGCATATTCGCTAATAAAAGATGAGCATCACTATTAATATAGTGAAAAATAGGTTTTCCATCATCTAAAAACTCAATTCTCGAAACACCAGTATTACCAATAACAAATGGACGGTGCGCCTGATGCCACTTATGTCCGTACATTAAATACATAAGAAAAATACTAATAAAACCACCGTGGGAAACGAGAATAACGTTATGACGCTTATGTCCGCTTAATAGTTCCTCTAAAACTTGGTGACAGCGATCAGTAATCTCCTCTACTGTTTCCGTTCCGACAATCCCTGTCGTTAAAATCGATTTTGATTCTGCTTTGAGCTCAGGGTACTGTAAGTAAATCTCTTGTCTAGTTTTTCCTTCTAGAGGACCTAAATTAATTTCACAAATTCTTTCCCACTTAATGACGTCAAGCGGCTGGTGAGCACTGATCGCCTTCGCCGTTTCGTGTGCTCGTGTTAAATGACTGGAATAAATATAATCAAATGATTGCGACTCGAGGAACTCTCCTAATAAACGTGCTTGATTTTGGCCAAGTTCTGATAATGGGAAATCTTTATGACCTTGAATAATGCCACGGTCATTTGCGACAGATTGTCCGTGACGAACTAAATATAAATTCATAATTGCACTCTCCCTCAAAAAAAAGCAAGGGAGTGTCCAAAGTAAAGGGCCAGTCATCGTTAAGCAGGAATGAAGACGAGTACATCGACTTCATTTAGCGCTTGCCTCTAGCGAACTGACACTTATGGGACACCCCCCATACTACATTTTTATATTTTTAAATATTAGTACGTAACTTTTTACATTTATTTTCAATTTCGTCGAGCATTTCAATAATACGATCAATTTCTTCAACGCCAGCCTCTTCTGGTTCGATTGAATCTAACATCGACATTAAATGCTCCATTTTTCCGTATAGTAAATTTAACTGTTCCTTTGGTTCATACACTGATTTTTCCAAACTGTAACTACCCCTTTCAATCTTTTCCCTCTATAGTATAGTACTGATTCACTTTGAAAACAAAGTTTTCCCTTTATATTTAATGAATTTCATATTTCAATATTATCGCCACTAAGTATCTATATGTAGTTGCGTTAAACCGCTCGCAACTACATACAGTTTGATATGGCTCATTTTAGGTAATTATGAAATTCACTCATTAGCTTATCCATTTCTATAAATTACAATGTAAAATGGAAATTGCACAAAAAAGTCGAGCGTAAAACCTAACTTGGTTTCATACTCGACTTCTTTATTTGCTACATGATTTTAAGTTTTGAGTAACGTGCTTAACTTTACTTTAACTTTGTCTCAAACGATAAATCCTATCTTCCTTTTTATCGTGGCTGGTTTGCCGAATAAAATTTTAACGCTACATGGTCTTGTACTGGAATCCATGCGCCAATTCCTTGCTGTGTAACGTTTTTCACTTCGATTCGTTTTTTTCCACCTTTAATAATTAAATAAACCTCGCCGTACGTTACTTTCCCTTTTTCATTTGCAGCTGGAACATAAGAGTACAAATATCCCACTTGTTTTACAGGGACATTGTAAACTTGCTCTTTTTTAGTACCATGACCGATGACTGTAGATAAAGCTAGTGGCATTCCTGTTTTTTCTGCTGCTTTTATCATCATCATTTTTTGCACTTCATCGCTGTTAGGGATTTTTGCAGTTAAACCACCTGTTACTTTCTTTTGTTGATCTTGTGAATATTGAAGCTTTTTCGGTGTATTGCCTCCACGATTGTCATGGTAGTTCGTATTTACTTTTTGATACTCCCAATTAACACTCGTTTCGTTTGATTCATAAGCAAGCGGCCATTGACCTAAATAGATCGAAGCATTCATAGTTAGAGCTAGCTTGTTACCTTTGATCGATGACTCATTTAAAATCCTTATCAATTCAGGATTTTCAATCGGTACATCAGCCGTGTCGATCAATTCTTGAGCCATCTCACTCGGCTGAAGATGAGGTAAATCTTGTGTTGGATTCGGATACGTGTTTTCTTTTGAAATATTTAACACATAATTCGGAACCCCCGAATCTTTCTCTTCTTCCTTTTTATCCTCTGCAAAAGCTAATAAAGGTTGACCGAAGAGTACGCATAACAATGTAAAAATTATTAACGACTTTTTCAATTGTAATACCTCCTAATAAAAATAACGATTTTTTAAATAATGGAGTGAATTTCATAATTACCTAAATTGAGCCATATCTAATCTATGTGTAGTTACGAACGACTTAACACAACTACATATATATACTTAATGGCGATAATATCGAATTATGGAATTCATTAATTACCGTTATTTTTTTCGAAGATATAAAAATTTATCCATTACTTTTTTAGCTTACTCCATGAACCCATTTTTCTAAGTGTGGGAAAAACATTTGAATAAGTGGCCCAATTGAGAAGGTAACAATAACAGTTCCAATTCCAATCGGACCACCAAAGATAAAGGCAAATATTAAAGCCGTTACCTCTCCAATCGTTTTACCTACCATTAAGCTTACTTTAAGACGAAATTGGACGGCCATCATTAACCGATCAATTGGAATGATAGCAAATTTTGCTTGTAAGTAAGTTGCAATTCCAAATCCCATTAAAATAACACCAACTAATAAAACAACTAATTGCCATATAAATGTAGCTGGGTAAAAATTAGGGAATGCGATAATTAACCAAAAATCAATAAAGTAACCGATAATAAAAACCGTAATCATCGCAATAAATTCTGGTTTTTTCTTTAACAAGATCGCATTAATGAAAATTAAAATAAAACCTACCAAAATGACCCAAGTTCCTACAGTAAATCCTACAACATTGGAAAGGCCAACATTTAAAGCGTCCCAAGCTCCTGCGCCAAGCCTTGATAAAATTGTTAAACTTATTCCGAACGATAAAATAAATAAACCTAAAATAAAGCTAATACCTCTTTTTACATTTGTACTCATTGTTATAAATCTCCTTATTGAGTGAATTTCATAATTACCAAAAATGAGCCAACTCACGCAATATATATTTTACGAATGTTTTGACGTAACTATATATTGACCTTAGTGGCGGAAATAATAAATTATGAAATTCATTGTATTGTTAAAATCCATGAAAATGCACGTTAAGAAATCATACATGAACAAATAACCATTTTCAATATAGACAGAATAAATACGATTTATTTATGGAAACTAACATAAGGAAAAAATATCCTAAAATGTTTGAAAGATGGTGAGACTTCATGGACTTCCATTGGGTATGGAAAGCGGTTTTAATTGTTATTGTAGGCTCTCTTGTTTTACGATTGGCTGGCAGAAAATCGATTTCACAGTTAACCGTGTCACAAACGGTCATTATGATTTCAATTGGTAACTTAATGATTCAGCCAGTGAGTAACCGAAATATTTTTATTACGTTCTTAATTGCATTAGTCCTCGTCCTCGTCCTAATTTTTATGGAATATATTCAAACAAAGTATGATAAATTTGAAAGTTTTATCACAGGGAAAGGAATACTTGTGATCGAAAATGGTGTTATTTTAGAGCATAACCTCAAAAAATTACGCTTAACCATCGATCAGCTTGAAGTAAGACTCCGTCAAGAAAGTGTCCAAAGAATTTCCGATGTTCAAATGGCTACAATTGAACCGAGTGGGCAAATTGGTTTGTTATTAAAAGAACACGCTCAACCAGCGACAAAACAAGACGTCCAACTGTTAATCAACTACCTGCACAGCAAGCTACCAGGTGGACAAATTCCACCTCCGACGATTGTACAACCGAATCCTATTGAAAGCGAACTGTTTTCAGAAGTTAAACACAAAGGTGAAAATCAACCAAACCATGGGAACTTAAAATAATAGCTCATAGCTATTGTACGCAAAATTTCACAAACCTATATTTGCAAAATATATAGTTTGCGAATGGTTTTGACGCAACTATATATTGATCGTAGTGGCGAAAATAACGAATTATGAAATTCATTGAATTGTGTATGAAAATTGATTTTAAACAAAGATTATAAACAGAAAATGAGAAGGGAGATAAATAAATGAACCAAGATCATTTAAAAGAAGAAGTAATCAACATCATTGATAATGATCATGTTGGAGTATTGTCGACGATGCAAGAAAATAAACCACATGCGAGATATATGATGTTTTTTCATGATGAGTTACAACTTTATACAGCTACTAACAAGAAAACCCATAAAGTAGATGAAATAGAAGACAATCCTAACGTCCATGTTTTGTTAGGATTTAACGAAAATGAAAAGAAATATGTAGAACTTCAAGGCAAAGCAACCCTTGTTAACGATGATCAATTAAAGCAAAAGTACTGGAACGACCAATTAATGCCTTGGCTCGACGGTCCAAACGATCCGGAGTATTGCTTATTAAAAATCGATCCAGAACATATCGAACTTATTGAAGGCAATAACGAGACTACGATTATGTAGGGTGAAAGAATAAGAAACGTTAGCAAAATGTTGAAAATTCATTAACACTTTTTCAAATTAAATAACACAACAGGGGCTGTCCCAAAACAAAGTGCCAAACACTTATGGGACAACCCCTTTCACATTAATAAGGGAAACGTTTTCTATAATGATCGGGTTTTAAATCTTCTAATACCGATTTACTCCCCGAGCTGCAAGAATACGCCCCTAATTCGGAATTTACTCCCCTAACCACAAGAATTCGCTCCTAATTCGTAATTTACTCTCCTAATTGAAAAAATACTCCCGAGCAAAGGCTTACGGGAAACACGCTTAAGATATTATCTCAAACGACTCAGTTATCTCAATACTATCTTCTACCGATTGAACCATCGAGCAGTTTTTACGCGTAACTTTTAAGCACTTTTCAACGACTTCTTCAGTTAACCCAGATCCTGTGATTTGAAAATGCATATGTATTTTTGAAACGCTGTTTGCTCTTTTTTCGTTGCGTTCAATTTCTGTAGTGACGCTAATATCTGAGTATGCGATACGCTTTTTCTCTAACACTTTTCGTAAAATACCACCGCTACATACAGCAACAGCTGACACTAATAACTGATATGGGCGATAACCATACTTTTCGTCACCACAAACTTGCAATTTTCCGTATTCTACTTCTGTTTCAAAACCGTGTTCTTTCATCACAAACTTCATTTTATTACACCTCTTTTTTATTCATTTATATCATTGTAAACATTCAAAACCGTTTCGTCATCTTTATAGTACCAAGTTAACTTATCTCGTGAAAGCAATGTCTGTTGGAAAAGGTGTTTAACCTTTTTATCATAGTAACTAGTATTCCTTTATAAAAATAATTAGCGACTCTAAACTTTTTATTTAAATCCATCGCAATAAAAGTTAAAATTAAAAGTGGCATTTTAATGGATATCATGAACGAATGGAGTTTTTTTATGCATGCGACTAATAATGTAAACAATCCGATCTATCGTTATTGGGTTTTAGTTGGGATGGTTCTTATAGCAGGATTTTCGCAAGGTATGTTACTTCCGCTATTGGCAATTATGCTTGAACAAGTAGGAGTTTCTTCGTCTTTAAACGGCTTAAATGCGGCTGGTCTTTATATTGGAATTTTATTAATTTCACCTTTTATTGAAAAGCCGGTGCGACATTTTGGATATAAACCTGTTATCGTAACTGGCTTAATTTTAGTTGCCACCTCACTAATGTTATTCCCATTTTGGCAAGTATTTTGGTTTTGGTTTATGCTCAGGGTGATCGTAGGGATTGGTGACAATTTAATTCATTACGCTACTCAAGTTTGGATAACATCAACGAGTCCTAAAAAAACGCGCGGACGCAACCTATCCATTTACGGGCTCGCTTTCGGTATGGGATTTGCGATTGGCCCGTTAATGACGAGGTTACTCGCGGTAAATGAATTTTTACCTTTTATAATCGCTTCTGTTACTAGCCTTTTCTCTTGGGTATTTGTTATGAAACTTCGAAATGAATGGCCTGACAACGAAGTAACGACTGCTTCAAAACTCGGGACTTGGGCTCGTTATAAAAAAGTCGTTTCATACGCTTGGTTTGCGTTGTTACCTGCTTTTTGTTACGGGTATTTAGAGGCATCTTTACACGGAAACTTTCCGGTATATGCATTGCGGTCAGGAATGACGATAGATTGGGTCTCGATTTTACTTCCTTCATTTGTCGTTGGAAGTTTAGTGACGCAACTACCGTTAGGAATATTGAGTGATAAGATCGGTCGTAAAAAAGTGTTATTGTCAGTAATTTTTCTTGGATTTTTGTCGTTTATGGCAATGTCTTTCTTTGAGAGTTCAATGACCGGTTTGTTACTTTGCTTTATTTTTGCTGGAATGTTCATAGGCTCGACTTTTTCACTTGGAATGGCGTATTTAGCCGACTTAATTCCTGCATCACTACTGCCTACTGGTAATGTGATGCTTGCTGTTGCTTTTGCACTCGGTAGTATTTTCGGTCCAATTATCGGTGGGATTTTTATCGACCTTTTCGAAAGCGGGAGTATTTATTACTCAATAAGTGGGATGTTGTTACTTGTATTGATTGCCGGACTAGTGTTTACACCGAAGTTAGATGGCGGAGAGCAAACCGTGATAAATTCAGCTTAGTGGCCTAGAGACCGGCTTGACTTGAACAACTTGGTTTGGTGCATTGAACTTCGGGTTTGGTGCATTGAAACGCTGGTTTGTTGCATTGAACGCAGATTTAGATGCATTAAACTTATTTGACGCATTGAACCGCTAGTTTGGCGCATTGAAACGAGATTTAGGTGCATTGAACTTATTTGACGCATTGAACCGCTGTTTTAGCGCAGTCAATCATAAGAAAACAGCCTTCACAATTGTGAAGGCTGTCCATTATATTTGTTATTAGATCTTAGTTACGTTAGCAGCTTGAGGTCCACGGTTACCTTCAACGATTTCGAAAGAAACTTCTTGACCTTCTTCTAAAGATTTGAAACCTTCAGATTGAATTGCTGAGAAGTGTACGAATACATCGTCTCCACCTTCAACTTCGATGAAACCGAAACCTTTTTCAGCGTTAAACCATTTTACTTTACCGTTTTGCATAATAATATTGCCTCCTAAATTTCGTGCCTTGCACAATGTTAATTTACACTAAACCTAACAAAAAATGAGATAAAGATATGAACGTCTATACTAAAGACGGTTTTATCGTTTATAGTATGAGAATTCAACTTAATTTTACTCCAAGAAGTCATTAGTAATTGTTAGAAAATGGCTTCAATAAGTAAAAAAATAACTCAAAGGGCACTTTAAAAAAGGCCTAAGTATTATTGCTTTATTTCATTCTGTCTGGTCGAGCTACTAGAGCGCTTACTCTAGATAAATTTATATTAGCATAGCGATTTTTAAATTGCAATTTTTCACCCAAATTAATTTTTACACTGCTACGACTTCTTTTAAAATTAAGTCATTTTGTTCTTTACTAGAAAATGTTTTTCTTAAAACATTTTTAATTTTTATTTTTAAATAATTTTCTAAATCTGGTAAGTATTCAGCTTGTCCAATTACATTGACGTATTTCCAATGTAATTGTTTAGAGACTTCTTCAATTTCTGGTAGAAGCGTACGTAACCAGCGCTGTTGGTTTGCACTATACCTTTCTTGGAAGTGGTCTTTGTGGTTAGCGCTTGAAGGCATTCTCTCTGTTGCAGCTAGTCCATCAAAAGAACGCCAATCATCGGTATACGCTTCAAAAGTAAAGCGTGCAACTTCTTCTAACTCTCCTAATGAAGAATGCATTAAAATTAGCTCATCATCATTGGCAATAATCACTCCGCTTGATGGATACTGATCTTGAATTTGTTCTATTTGATGTAATTCAGGCTTATCTTCCCAAAAGAATTCAGTTTCAACAGGTAGTTGTAGAAAGTGAACAGAATAAAGTTTAGCATCACAAGAAGCAAAAATGACAATACTTTTTTGTAAATTCGTTACAGAGTTTTGAATGGTCTTTTCTACTTTTTTCTTCAAAGCCTTATAACGTTTTAATTCCTTTTCATTTCCACCGACTTCAATATAAGACTCCAACTTTTTCAAACCATTTTTTAGCCTTATTTTCCAAGAGCCGTTTTGGCACTCACTACGATCTGTGTTTAAATAAAGCGTTAATACTTTCTTCCCTTTTTCCTGTTCAAAACTTTTTAATTCTTTAACAACATTGCTTAAAGCCACTTAGTAATCCCCCTTTAAAATATGGATTACTATTCAATAACCGTTTTAAAAAAATGATAAACATTTAAAATTAACCCCTCAGCTAGTCCTCATTGTTAAGAAGGTTTTCAAACCAGCATAACGATTTACTGTTACCATCTAAAATGAAAATCGGGCGAGTGCCCTAACCAACTAGCCGCTAACCAACAAACCAACTTATATACAAAAAGAAGGCAACCACGTTTGTGATTACCTTCTCCAACCATAAACACATTAATGCCTATTCAAAATCGATGTTCTAGGGCCGTAACGGTTACTGTCTGCCGTAAACACCTCCAGTGATGGTACTAGCTAATGTTGAACGAACTTGTTCAATGCTATCACACCTCTCTTGAGATGTTGCTTTTATTAGAAAACATTACTTTCACATATTTGTGCAAGCTTGTTTTCCTTTACTTTAGTTTTTTAACAAAGTTAAATATCTAAAGCAGCATACTTTCCTTACATCTTTTTGAATGATGGCTAGTGTATATGGTTTTTTGAAAAGGACTATGTCCTCCTCGCTAATTATGATGTACAATTCTTAAAAACTTATGCGTTGTCTTTTGTTTCTAAATTTTGGTCTTTTTCTTCTATAGACTTTATTTCTCCTCGTTTTTCCTCAGACACATTTTTATCTACTGAATCTAGTTCTTCTTCAAACTTATGTTTACACGTTTCATACATATCGACAAGTTGATCTTTTGTTTGTTGAACGGTATTAACCATTTCCGATGAGCTACGTTTTAAATGCTTGATATTTCCAGAAAGTGCCTTTAAATCATTGTTTGTTTCGTCAACGACTTTTGTGAACTTTTCACTCGTATTCTTCAGCTGTTCAACAATTTCCGTTCTATTTTCATTAAGAAATTTTAAAACATCTGTTGACGTACGATAGCACTTTGTAATACAAGTGCTAAGTTGTGTTTTCGATTTAAATACAGCTACCGCGCCCCCTACAACTCCACCGATAATAGCTCCACGAACTAACATTTTTTTAGTATGTTCTTCCATTTCTCCACACCCACTCCTTGTCAACCTAAAATATACAGTTATATTTTAACAATAAATCGAGTGAAACAGTATGCTAATTTTAAATTATTATTGAATGAACAGTCACTCAACTAACTATTAAAAATATTTACACTTCTTGGCCACTCTCAAATTAATTACCCTTACAAGTATAAAAAGTCTTTCCATTACTATTAACTGTTTCGATTATTTTGCGATCCTCTAATAAATCTAAGTGACCTATAATTTCTGACATCGTTAATGTCGGTTCTTTTTTATAAATGTGGGCAAAGTAGCTTTTACATAAATCAAAACTTGTAATCCCTTCTTTTGGAAGCATTAATTTTAACCGTTTCGCTTTTTCTTCTTGTTCTTGGAACCGTTTGTTTAACAACACTTCGATGTTTTCCACATTTTTTCCATGTCCAGAGAATACTTTTCTAATATTTAAATTTAAGCATTTCTGTAATGAATCTCTGTATTGTAATAAAGTTTGCGGACGCGACTCACCTTTAACATAAGGTGGCTCTAACAACGCATTTGAAGAAATATGCTCGATAATATGGTCACCGCCAATCAATAACCCGTCCTTCTCATTGTATAGAGAAATATGACTTTGAGCATGACCAGGAGTTTCAATGACAGTCCACCCTTGTACCCCATCAATTTTGTCGCCTTCGCAAACGTTTATATCAAGCCCTCTATTTCCAGTAAAAGATAGATAATATCGGTTTTTAGTCACCATCTCATCAACAATTTCGTCGGAGACTCCATGCTCACTATAAAATTTTGCTATATAGTTTTCAACAAACGTTAAAAAGTGTTTTTCTTTTTTTAACCATGGTTGACACTTTTTATGGCCGATGACCGTTGCATTTGGAAATACGTCTTCAATTAAGCCGGCGTGGTCAGGGTGATGATGAGTTAAAATAATTTGATCAATATCATTTACAGAGTACCCGTGCTGTTTTAATGCTTCCACTAATACTTCCGTTGCCTCTTTCGTCTTAGGTCCTGTATCAACAAGTGTAAGAGCATCACCTTTAATTAAATAAATATTTACTGGCCCAACTATAAACGGAGTAGGCAAATTCAGTTTTTCAAGGCATTTCGTTTTATTTAACATCGTCTTTACTCCTTTCATTTCACAATAAGTCTATTTTACAATAATATAACGATAAATTGTTATAATTTTTAGAATTTTTTAATTACAAAACTCGCATGACGCCACATCCGTCATGATCTAATATGTAAATTCAAAGGTTTTTCCAACTTTCCAACTAACCAACTTTTCTATTACAAAAAAAGAGCTCAACCGAAGTTAAGCTCTAATGATTAATTATATGCTTCTGTTAAATATTGATCCGTTTCTAACTTTTCAAAACCAACATTTTGGGGTTTTTTAAGTTCGTTAAGTTCTTTACTTAAACGTTCAATTTGCTTTTCCATTTCTTCAAGAACTTTTTCGTCTACTGTGACTGGCATATGTTATTCCCCCTATCAACTTTAAATTTAAAATTATAATGAAATATTATTCTTTTTTATTTGTATGAATATTCTAATAAATTTAAATAGTTTTGTAAATAGCGCTTTAACGTTGTAAGCGGTTACATTATGACTTTTTTGTGAAAACATTATTTTCCTCACTTTTGGATTTATCAACAAAATTCTGTTGATAACTAATTGTGATTATGTGTATAACTTAGCAGGTAGCTATTATTTGACGAGGATTCACTGTGGATAACCACCCTCTCAAGTTGTGGAAAAACCATTCCTTTATCCACAACACAAAAAATAAGAAAGCATAACAGATTTTATGTCTGATGCTTTCTTTTTTTTGTTAATAGTATATCCCTAAATGCCTCGAACGAACAGATGAATAATCATAAATCCGTTCTGTCACTTTACTTTTGATTAATATGTGATTAAGCATCGATAAATGGCTTAACTCATCATATATGAAATTTGAAATTTGTTCACGCATGTCTATCGTTGGGGCAATTTTTTTCATTTTTTTATAGAGAGGAATGATTTCTACTTTTTCATAAAAAATCTTTTCAATTGCTAATAAGTATGACTCTGGTCTTATGAAAACTGGCGGATCCCCTGCAGCTGATTTACCAGTAATATTATAATACATTCTTTTTAATTCTTTGAAGTGCTCTCTCTCGTCATCTAACATTTTTTGTAGTAACACTTTTTCTTCTTTACTTGGCGCTAATACTTTCAAGTAATCAAAGGTTAGCTCTGTCACAGCTTCAAACCTAACCACTTCAATAATCAAATTCAACATTTTGTGAATTTCATTCGTTGGTGGCGTTAGATAATAATTGTAATAGTACATTCAAATCACATCCTCATATTTTTATACATTTAGTAATACAATATGTGATTTTTCATTATTTGGTGCATTTGACCTTAGTGGAACCCTCGTATAAAAATACATGACAGATAATTCAAATAATTGTAACAAATTAAATGCTTCACAAAGTTTAAAAAACGTTATAATAAAGTTATCAACAAAATAATTACAAAGGACCGATGCCATATGAGAAGGCTTTATAGTAAATCTTTTGAAGAGCTTGTAGAAGAAAATAAGAAACAACTATTAAGTGACCCAGATGCCTTAAAAAAGATTGATGCTAAACTAGAAAAGAAACAACAAGAATACTCTAAGAGAAAAATTAATTAAACGTTTAATTAACTTTTTATAACTGAGTGAATTTCATAATTACCTAAACTGAGCTATATCAAACTATAATTAGTTGCGAGCTAATTTACGCAACAAATTATAGATACTTAATAATGATAATAATGAATTATGAAATTCATTAAAGTGATTACAAGGCTCTAATGGAACTTTATCCTAAAGCACACCTACCAGTTTATATGGGGTGTGCTTTGTTTTGTATTAGTTACTTTTATAAATCGTACTAGAGCGACCTGGCAGTAAAACCTAATCGTTAATATTTCTAGACTAATCACAACTGAAACAGAACTATAGTATGTCATAGTATGGGGGTTATGCGCAGTATAACAGGGGTTGATGTGCAAATTAGTGTAAGTGCCCTAATCGTACTCTACATCAGCTAAAGGTAACGCGAGATCTCCTCCCGTGCCCGAACAAAGCATCGCACTCACCAAAAGGGAACGCGAGACCTTCTCCCGTGCCCGAACGAAGCGTCACCTCACACAAAAGGGAACGCGAGACCTTCTCCCGTGCCCGAATAAAGCGTCACCTCACACAAAAGGGAACGCGAGACCTTCTCCCGTGCCCGAACAAAGCGTCACCTCACACAAAAGGGAACGCGAGACCTTCTCCCGTGCCCGAACAAAGCGTCACCTCACACAAAAGGGAACGCGAGATCTCCTCCCGTGCCCGAACAAAGCGTCACCTCACACAAAAGGGAACGCGAGACCTTCTCCCGTGCCCGAACAAAGCGTCACCTCACACAAAAGGGAACGCGAGACCTTCTCCCGTGCCCGAACGAAGCCTCACACTCACCAAAAGGTAACGCAAGATCTTCTCGCATGCTTGACCCCATAAGGAACCCAACTACAGCACACTCTCCCCATAGTGCATACTACCGAGCGAGTGCGAATTATTGCGCACTCCCCCCATACTATGATACGACGAGTGGCTGTGCGGGCTCTAATATTACTCGTATTTTTTTAAAATAGATTGTAGCTTTAATGCTAATCCTAATTCGCCTTTAACCTTCAGCTTTCCACTCATATATGCTATTGTAGGGTTTAAGTTCCCCGCGATAAGTTTTAATAAACTTTTATCGGATAATTGCAAAGTACAATTCGGATCTTCTTTTACCTCTTCGTAAACATGAACTTGTTCATCTCTAATAATGACTTGGAATACTCCTTCTTCGTCTCCGCTTAAATCAAATTGGTAGGCTGTGTTAACTCCTTTTATACCGAGTGAGTCCTCATTCATTTTTTGAGCAAGTTGATAGAACGTTTCTTTAACTGTCATGTTGTTACCCCCTAATATTATTTAATAACTTTAATCAATTTCATAATTCTTATTTAGCGCCACTAGGGATGCTACATCTAGTTGTGTAAAATCGATCTCAATTAGATGTAGATTAATGTGGCAACTTTTTTGGAATTATAATAATTCACCCACTTATTAATATTAATTAGATAAAAAACGGAAATTTCCTTTTTTTAAGGAAAAATAATATCTGTAACCATCGTGAATCAGCTCTCTCAAGAAAAGCGACCGAGCATTGTTTTTCCATACAAACATACAAACAAGCCTTGCACAACAACTTGTCCAAGGCTTGTTCATTCATTATTGACTTACTTTTTGCTGGATCATTTCATGAACTTCCTCAGCAAAAACCTTTAAATCTTTATCAATGTAATCTTCTGGTTGAATATTTGGTAGTACCGTTACAGTAACTTTTGCTGGCTTTATACGGTTTCCGTTTTGCTCCATAATTTTAAATGACCCTTTAATCGCGACGGGAACAATTGGTACTTCAGCTTTTTGGGCCAACTTAAAGCTGCCTGCCTTAAAAAGGTTCATATCCATACCTTTACTTCTTGTTCCTTCTGGGAAAATGACAATTGAAGTTCCGTTTTTAATATTTTTTGCACCTTCATTGATAGCCTTAATCGCTTGGCGGCGGTCTTTTCGATCAAGGAATACACAGTTCATATAAACCATCCAATCGCGAATAATCGGGAGCTTTTTCACTTCAACTTTCGATATAAAACCTATCGGACGCTCTAAATATCCTAGTAAAATAGGGATATCAAAATTGCCTTGATGATTACTGACGATCACAAAAGGACCTTGTTCCGGTAAGTTTTCTTTTCCTTTAACTTCAACCGTCGAGCCTGTTAACTTTACTAACTTTTGCGCCCAATTGCGTGCTGTTTTAAAGATTAATTGTTCCATTTCTTCTTTATGTCCAGCCTTGTGCATTTTTTTCACTTTAAGTAAAGCAGGATATGTAAAAATTAAATAAATCCAAAAATAAGTAAACCATATGATCGTTCGAAACATAGTATCCCCCACTGTCTATTATTCTCTTTTTTCTATTATACTAATTAATCCATATTTTTCAATGAATTTCATAATTCATTATTCACGCCACTAAGATCAATATATAGTTGCGTCAAAACCATTTGCAAACTATATATTGCATGATGTGGCTCATTTTTTGTGATTATAAAATTCACTCTTTTAAATGAAAAATTTAAAAAAGGGGGGCGATAAATGTCTGACACCATGTAGAGCTTAATAAATATAAACAAATAATTTTATTTATCCATCTATATTTTTGATGCTTAACGGTGTCTAACACTTTCCTTTGGAACCCCCCGTTGATTTTTTATTTCGTATTTTTCTTTTTGGCTGCTAATGCACCTTTACTTAATGGTTCAGTGGAAAACTCATGGTCTGGTGAAACGCCCATCGGATTTGAGCTTCTTTTTCCAGGGATCGTCTCATCTCTATTTCCTCTTGTCGGTCGTGGATTTCTTGCCATTTATGATCACCTCCTAAGTAGTTAATTTTCCCTAAATGCTGTTTATTATTAAGCGCATCGTAATGACTTTTTTTATCCTAAAAACAAATCTTCGGGATCTTCTAACAGCTGTTTCACTTTTTCTAAAAAACTAACGGCTTCTTTTCCGTCAATAATCCGGTGATCATATGAAAGGGCGATATACATCATTGGACGATTTTCTTGTTTGTCATCATCAATCGCAACAGGACGCTTTTGAATTTTATGCATACCTAAAATCCCTACTTGCGGACTATTTAAAATCGGCGTTGACCATAACGATCCGTAAACTCCACCGTTAGTAATTGTAAACGTCCCCCCTTGGAGATCACCCAACTTTAGTTTATTATCTCGAGCCTTCATCGCTAAATCAGATATCTCTTTTTCAATTTCAGCAAAGCTTAGGCGGTCAGCTTCACGAACAACTGGTACCACTAAACCTTCATCTGTAGAAACAGCTACTCCGATATCGTAAAATTTCTTTAAGATAATTTCATCTTCTTGAATTTCGGCATTTAATAACGGAAATTGTTTTAATGTAACAACTACTGCTTTTGTAAACAGCGACATAAATCCTAGCTTTACACCGTGTTGCTCGTAAAATTTATCTTTTCGACGATTACGAAGTTTCATCACTTCTGTCATATCAACTTCGTTATAAGTTGTGAGCATTGCTGCTGTTTGTTGGGCTTCGACTAAGCGTTTCGCAATGGTTTGGCGACGTCGTGACATTTTGATGCGCTCGATCCGTTCGTTGTTTAAGTCACTTTGATGCCACTTTCCTTCTGTTTGCCTCTTTGCTTCACGTGTATTATTTTGGGTGACATTTTTTATATCTTCAACCTCTAGCTGTTTTTTTTCACCTGACTGACGTGTAGCTTCATAACTATCAACATCTTTCTTTCTGACTCTTCCTAATGGGTCTGACGACGGAATCGCATTTAAGTCTATTCCTTTTTCCCTCGCATGTTTTCTTGCTGACGGAAATGCGAGGGGCCTCTGTTGTCCTTGAGTAGGAGAACCTTGATCTATTTCACTTTCGTATGAGCTGTTTCCCTCAGCATCTTTCTTTTTTGGAGCCGGCTCAGCTAACTCTTCTGCTTCATTAGCAATAACAGCGATTACCTCACCGACTTTAACGGTATCTCCCGATTGTTTTAACACTTCTTTTAAAACACCTGAATAGTCTGAGTTTAGTTCAACATTGACTTTATCTGTTTCTAACTCGACAACGATATCTCCTTTATTAATTATATCTCCAGGCTTTTTTAACCATTCTGCGACTGTTCCTTCAGTTACCGATTCAGCAAGTTGTGGGACAATTATTTCATTCATCGTTCATGCCTCCCTTTTTAAATTTCAGAGCTTCTGTAATAATACGTTTTTGCTCCAGCTTATGAGCCGTTGGATCACCTTCTGCTGGACTTGAACGATTTGGTCGTCCGATATAACGAACAGAAACGTTTTTCGGGACGACAGAACGAATCTTTAAATTTATATAAAACCATGCACCCATATTTTTAGGCTCCTCTTGCACCCAAACAATTTCTTGTAGCGATGGGAAGCGAGAAATAATTTCGATTATATTTTCTTTTGGAAATGGATATAACTGTTCAACCGACATTATATGAAGCTCGTCAAGTGGCTGTTTCTCATCAGTTAATGCTTCTTTAAGATCTACCGCTATTTTTCCACTACATAAAACTAGTCTCGTCACTTCTTCAGGATGATTTAAAACTTTCTGTTGGATCAGCGGTTCAAAACTTCCTTCGGCTAATTGTAAGGGGGACGATGCCGTTAAACGATGACGCAACAAACTTTTCGGCGTCATTAAAACGAGCGGACGAACATTGTCACGTCCTAACATGGCCGCTTGCTTTCGTAAAATATGAAAGTACTGGGCTGAATTCGTTAAATTAGCTACCGTCCAATTATTTTCAGCTGCTAACTGAAGAAAACGTTCTATTCTTGCACTTGAATGTTCTGGTCCTTGCCCTTCATATCCATGTGGTAGTAAAAAGACGATTCCTGACTTTTGGCGCCATTTCGCACGTCCACTAGAAACAAATTGATCAAACAACACTTGAGCACCGTTAGCAAAATCACCGTATTGCGCTTCCCATAAAACGAGCGTCTTTTCGGCGATGACATTATAACCATACTCAAATCCGACAACCGCGGCTTCAGACAAAGGACTATTATGAATCGCAAATGAAACATTACTTGTATTTAATTGATGGAGTGGGGAAAATCTCGTCCCGTGCAGGTAATCATTTAAAACAAGATGACGCTGAGCAAACGTACCTCTTTCTGAATCTTGCCCTGTTAATCTTATCGGTGTTCCATCATTTAAGATTGTTGCAAACGCCAACACTTCAGCGTGTGCCCAATCGACTTTTCCCCCCTCTTCAAAACTAGCTTTTCGTCGCTTTAAAATTTTTTCTAATTTAGGGAAGATCGAAAACTCGTTAGGCCACTTTAGCAATTGTTGATTGATCTGTCGTAATGTTTCTATTGGTACATTCGTCTCACTTTTTTGAGACAAAGATTCATTTTTATTTTCAACTACTTCATTTTCGGATAGAGAAGCTCCATTTTTTACTTTTTCGTACCCCTCTTGAAGCTTTTGCTTTACCTTTTTTTCAAATTCGATATCATCAGTGATAACTCCATTTTTGGTTAACATTTCTTTGTAAAGTGTTTTCACCGTTGAATGCTTTCGAATAAATTCATACATTTTCGGCTGAGTGATCGCTGGTTCATCCATTTCGTTGTGCCCATAGCGACGATAGCCAATGAGATCAATAATAAAGTCACGCTTAAATGCTTGACGATATTCATAAGCTAATTGCATCACCGATATACAAGCTTCTGGATCATCAGCGTTCACATGTATAATCGGGATTTCAAAACCTTTCGCTAAATCGCTAGCATACGTTGTTGACCGAGAATCAATACTGTCGGTCGTAAAACCAATTAAATTATTGGCAATAATATGAATACTCCCACCAACTTTGTATCCTTTTAAACCGCTTAAGTTTAACGTTTCAGCAACGATTCCTTGCCCTGCAAAAGCAGCATCACCGTGAATGATCAATGAGAGCGCCTTAGACGTATCCTGCTCTGGATACCCTCTCGTTGAGCGATAATCTTGAACCGCTCTCGTAAACCCTTGCACGATTGGACCGACAAATTCCAAATGACTTGGATTATTCGCAAGTGTCACCATTGCTTTTTTCTGTTTCAGCTGTAAATCAGCGCCTAAATGATATTTTACATCTCCCGTCCAGCCAAAATTTATCCCTGTCGAACCTTCAGAGGGGACTAACTCTTTATTTGGTGCTTGCTGAAACTCGGAAAAAATCTGCTCATAAGGCTTTCCTAATACGTGCGCTAAAACATTCAGCCTACCGCGATGCGCCATACCGATCATCACATTCTTCACTCCATCTAGTGACGCTTTCTGAATGACATTTTGTAACATCGGAACAAGTGCATCTAACCCTTCAACAGAAAAACGCTTCTGACCGACAAATGTTCGTTGTATAAAATTTTCAAACTCTTCTACTTCTGTTAAACTCTTTAACAAGTTAATTTTTTTATCTTTCGTAAAACTTTGATATAGTCGCCCCTGTTCAATTTTATCTATCAACCATTCTCGTTCTTCTTTGTTGTGAACATGACTAAACTCAATCCCAACCGTTTTTGTGTAGCATTGTTTTAAATATAAAAATGCTTCATACGCATTTTCTAAATTTACTCCTTCACATGAACAAATAATTTGAGCAGACATCTTTTCTAAATCGGTTTTTGTCAGGTGAAAATCTTCTAACTGAAGCTGTTTCTTATTTGTGGAATGACTATCGATCGGACATAAATCAGCATAGAGATGACCGTAATTACGAATGTGATCGGCTAGCTTAGTAGCTGCAACGACTTTTAATCCTTCGTCATTACCATGTAAATCAATACAGCTCCTATTTATTTTCTCATTTAAGGGCGAACCCCATTGATCAAATAAACTCCTCAACTCTTCGTCTATTTCAGTTCGGCCCTCACGATATTGTTCATATAAATCGATCAAATAAGCTAAATTGAGTCCAGAGATGTTGTACCAAGGATTTTCGTTGTTATCATTGATTTTTCGCATCCAACAAACCTCCAATGATTGAACATATGCATACTACTGATACTTTGCTCACAGATTTAAATTTAAACTATATAGCCATCATACGTTAACAACACTAACATAGTGTTAATTAACTTTTCAAGAAAGCGTTTCCGATTTTAATAGACTATTTTCGCCAAACTTTTGGTGGTTTACTTTTAGGTGTATGGCCGCATTTAATAATTATTTTTAGACAGACGACCAAAAAGCCTGACCCCCACTGCCGGCAAGCACTGAAGATCAGACCTTATTAATGAATTTCATAATTCAATTTATTGGCCATTAAGATCTATATGTAGTGCGTTAAACCGCTCGCAACTACATATAGCTTCATATGGCTCAAATAAGGTAATTATGAAATTCACTCCTTATAAATAAATTTATTAAATTCCTTTATATGCTTTTCGATAAATATCTGCAAGTTCTGTTACGAGTGGGAGCTTAGGGTTTGCTGTCGTACATTGGTCTTCAAAAGCACGCTCTGAAAGTTGTTCAACTTTCGTGTCAAATTCTTTTTTGTTCACACCGCAAGCTTCGATACTCATCGGAATATCTAACTCTTTCGCTAATTTCACGATCGCTTGAACTAAGCTTTCTACTCCTTCTTCGGTCGTACTCGCTGGAAGCCCGAGCATTCTTGCGATCTCAGCATAGCGCTCATTAGCTATAAAGTGCTCATACTTCGGAAAAGCCGTAAACTTTTTCGGCTTTGTCGCATTGTAACGAATGACATGGGGCATTAAAATCGTATTTGCACGCCCGTGTGGAATGTGGAATTCCGCGCCTAACTTATGTGCTAAACTATGATTTATACCTAAGAATGCATTCGCAAACGCCATGCCCGCAATCGTTGAAGCGTTATGCATCTTTTCACGTGCAACTTCATCATTACCGTTACGGTACGCCGTTGGTAAATGCTTAAATACTAGTTGGATTGCTTTCATTGCTAATCCATCAGTATAATCATTTGCCATGATTGACACGTACGCCTCGACCGCGTGAGTTAATACATCCATACCGGTGTCAGCTGTAACATGTTTCGGTACTGTCATGACAAACTGTGGATCAATGATCGCTACATCCGGAGTTAACTCATAATCAGCTAGCGGATATTTTACATTATTTTCTTTATCAGTAATTACTGAAAACGACGTGACTTCTGAACCTGTTCCTGAAGTTGTCGGTATCGCTACAAACTGAGCCTTACCTCCAAGGTTCGGATATTTAAATACACGTTTACGAATGTCTAAAAACTTTTGTTTTAAGCCGTTAAAATCCGTTTCAGGGTGCTCATAAAATAACCACATCCCTTTTGCTGCATCCATTGCTGAACCGCCACCTAAGGCAATAACGACATCAGGTTGGAAGTTGTGCATCATTTCTGCACCCCTCATCACCGTTTCAATCGATGGGTCTGGTTCTACATCTGAGAAAATTTCACAATGAACATAATCCGCTCTTTTTCTCAAGTAATACAATACTTTGTCTACATATCCTAACTTCACCATGCCCGGATCAGTGACAATGATTGCCTTTGATATATTCGGCATTTTTGATAAATATTGTGTTGAATGTTTTTCAAAATAAATTTTTGGTGGTACTTTAAACCATTGCATATTCGTATTCCTTCTCGCTAAGCGTTTTATATTTAATAAGTGAACAGCACTTACGTTGGAGGAAACTGAGTTACGACCGTAAGAACCACAACCTAATGTTAATGATGGTAAGAATGCATTATAAATGTCGCCAATCGCTCCTTGGCTAGATGGTGCGTTTACGATTAAACGTCCTGCTTTCATACGAGTTCCAAATTCAGTAATAACTGCATCATCATTTGAATGGATTACCGCTGAGTGACCAAGACCACCGAACTCTAACATTTGTTCAGCACGAGTTAAGCCTTCTTCTGTCGATTTCACTTTATAAAAAGCTAATACCGGACTTAATTTCTCTCTTGAAAGTGGGAACCCTGGTCCTACACCTGTAAGTTCGGCAATTAAAATTTTTGTATCTTCAGGTACTTTTACCCCTGCTAGTTTCGCAATCTCATATGGAGCTTTCCCTACGATATCTGGATTAACTGCACAAGTTTGTTCATTTATGACAAGCTTTTCGACTTTCGCCTTTTCTGCTTCGTTTAAGAAATAGCAACTGTTTGCCTTCATTTCCGACTTCACATCTTCATAAATTTCTTGATCAACGATTGCGGCTTGTTCTGATGCACAAATCATGCCGTTATCAAATGTTTTCGATAAAATTATGTCATTCACAGAACGCTTAACACTCGCTGTTTTTTCAATATAACAAGGAACATTTCCAGGGCCAACACCTAAGGCCGGCTTTCCAGTACTGTATGCACTTTTCACCATACCTGCTCCACCAGTAGCAAGTACGAGGGCAACGCCTGAATGGTTCATTAGTCGTTGGGTTGCTTCAATCGATGGCGCATCAACCCACTGAATACAATTTTCCGGTGCGCCTGCTTTAATCGCCGCATCACGAAGGACTCGAGCTGCTTCACTACTACATTTTTGAGCCGATGGATGAAAAGCGAAAATAATTGGGTTTCTCGTTTTTACGGCAATCATCGCTTTAAACATCGTCGTAGATGTCGGATTTGTTACCGGCGTTACACCTGCGACGACACCGACTGGTTCAGCTATTTGTACAATTCCTTCGTGTTCATTATCATCAATAACACCAACCGTTTTATCGTACTTAATGTTGTGATAAACATACTCTGTAGCAAAGATATTTTTAATAATTTTATCTTCGTAAACACCTCGTCCAGTTTCTTCGACCGCTAATTTGGCAAGCGGCATATGTTGATCAAGTCCTGCTAACGCCATTTCTTTAACAATTTGATCTATCATTTCCTGGTCAAAACTTAGAAACTCTTTTAACGCTTTTTGACCATTGTCTACTAACGTGTTGATCATTTGTTGTACATCTTCTTGTTTTTTCACTTCTTTTTCTACAACTTTCATATATATATCCTCCTTGTTATAACAACAACCACCCGATTGTGAAGTGTTGAGCATAATCTATTAAAAAAATTGAACTGCTTATATATTGCATGAAGTTGATATCACTATATTTTTTCAACTCCAACTCAAGTCATATTGTGAAGCAGTGAGCATAATCTATTAAAAAATTTTATTCACAAACTGGATTTCTATGAATTTTCGTAATTGAAATATCACTATACATCTTTGAATTTTGCTTTATAATACAAACAAAATTAACAGTCCAAATATAAGAAGGTATCGCCTTTCCTTCTTCAAACATCATCGCATCGAACTCATCTCCTACAAGCTCTTCAAACATTTTTTGCGTATAAATTTCAGTGTCAGTAGAGAAGTCTTTCCATTGGCATAAGATCATTTAGATCAACTCCTTTTATTTTCTTGACTTTATTGTAGCACAGAAAAGTTTGTGAAATAGTGAACAAACTTTGTCTGTTTATGAACCGTTTTCATTCTGAAATTTTAACGATTAAAATGTGCGCGTAACCCTTCACCTATTAAGTAAAACCCAATGACTGTATAGGTTATCGCTAGTGCTGGAAAAAGCGGTATCCACGTCGCACTTCTGATAGAGGTTCTTGTTTCTCCTAATAGCGTTGCCCAATTATAGCTCGTATTTTGAATTTCTCCAAAACCAGCACCTAGTTGAATCCACGTTTGAGTAATGAAAATACTAAATACCCCAAGTTGACCGATTAAAATTAACACTTTTCCTAAATCAGAGAAAAAGTTAACCGCAATAGAAGGTAATAGTGTCGGTAAATAATACCTGTAAGCTAATTGGTTCGGTGTGTTACCGATCGTAATCCCAGCCTCTACATATAATGAATTAGCTACCCCCCTACCTTCTTGTTGTAAAATATAACTTACTCTACCTACTTCAATAAATGCAAGAATGATGATTACAGCCATCAAACGGTGATCAGAAAAAACAAAAAACGGAATATTCATTAATAAAATGGCTGAAAAAATTGGCGGTAGTGCTGAAAAAATTCTGTTCCAACCACTCATTATCCAGTAAAAAGGACTTTTCTCGTTAATAGCTGCTAATGCCAGTGGGACAGCTACGAGATATCTTATTAATGTAATTAATAATACAATGAAGATTGTATCTTTCGCTCCGTGAATAATCAGAGATAATAAGTCCCTTCCTTTACTATCAGTTCCAAATGGATTCTCCGATGAAGGTGGAAATGGCGCTCTATCAAAACCGTCTTCACTTATCCGTAACGTTTCTTCCGTGATTTCCCGCTCCACAAAAGGTAAATATGGACCGATCACCATGATCAATAGTAAAAACGACAACATTATTATGCCAACGATAAACGATTTGTTTTTGATCACCGTTTCTCCCTCCTTCTTGGATCTAATGAGTCAGTTGCAACTTCACTAATGATTTGGGAGATCATGATAATTAGCATAAAGCTAACGGCAATCGCAATAATTAATTCTGGTTCAAAGTTTGACCTTCGACCTACAGATACTGAATTTCTATAATCTATCGCTTGGAAAAGTCGAAAGGCGGCTCCTTGATAGCTAAGTAAATATTCAACCATAAGTAAATTTGAAATAATATAAATCGTTAAGCTAGAGCAGTGAGAAAAAATCGTACTATAACAATTTTTCAAAACGTGCTTATAAAGAACCATCTTATTAGATAACCCTTTCGCTTTTGCAACAACGATATATTGCAGCCCTTCTTGTGAAGCGACTGCACTTGAAGTAATTCGCGCCACATACATTAGCGGTAAAATCGTTACGAGAAGCGAGGGAATCAAAAATTCATACCATACTCCTTGTGCAAAAATCGGTATAAATGGGAAAAAACTAATGACTAATAAGAGGATAATTATAATTAGAAAAAAATCAGGAATTGCTTGAAACAAAAATGTAGTTCCGTTTCCTATCACATTTGACTTCTTTTGTGAATGCCGAAAATCTAAAATTCCTTTTAAAATCCCGAAAAATAAACTAATGATAAAGGCTGTAACAATTACTTTTAAACTTCTCGGTAGGAAAATTGCTAAAATCTCTTCTACTGTAAAATGGTTTCTTGTTCCTCCTAAACTTTTATTTTCTACTATATTATTAAAATAGCTACTCACACTTTCATAGTACGTTTCCCATGAAAATTGATAGTGATATTCCATCACCCCATTAACTTGAATCATTTGCGCATCCCGAGGGAATAGAATAATAAGGATTAGCATAAAAATTATTGCAGTATATATGAGTGTATATTTTCCAATTTTAATCATCACATGCATTCCAGTCACCCCCGAATAAATAACAGAATTTTTAAATTCTTCACTATTTTCCTATAAAAATAAATGGAATGCAATGATTTTATATTAATATAAAAATTTCGTATTTTTTCAAGTACCAGCATAAAATTCTTACTATGTTTCATACAAAACGAGCATGACGATTTACCGTCACCATCTAATATGGAAAAGGCGGATGATTTCCTTCTCTTCGCTGTAAACTTCTAGCGAATTTTAGAGGCTCGTTCAGGAAATCACTCGTTCTTTTTTCATACAAAACCTTCATGACGAAGCTTTGAAACTATTGTAAAAATTCTCTCATTTTAGAAAAAACTCTAAATTTACTATTCTACACAAAAGAGTTTTTAACTCAATCAAAGGATTTCTCCCATTAGTGCCGAAAACATACTTATGCTTATTGTTTGTAACAGTCAATTTCATAATGCCAATAAACTAGCCATATCCATCTAGTTGAGGACGATTTAACTTAAATAACTTAAGCATCTTAGTGTGCCAAATAATGATTATGAGATTTATTAAACTACACAAAAAAGGGGTGCCGAGCTATGAATATTCGAAAACTAAAACAAGAAGAAATAGATTTAAGTATCTCTATGTCTGAATTCGCTTTCCAATTAAAACTATCCGAGGAACAACGTCAAAAAAGAAAAGAAACGATTGACCCTAGTAACACTATCGTCGCTACAGAAAATGAAAAAATAATTTCTAAAGTCACTATTCTACCTTTTGAGACGACAATTCAAGGAAAGACATTTTCTATGGGCGGGGTTTCAGGGGTAGTGACTTGGCCTGAATACCGAAGAAATGGCTTAGTAAAAACGTTATTAAAGAGGAGTTTGGAGGAAATGAAAGATAATGGCCAAACGATTTCTTTTCTTTTTCCGTTCTCGATCTCTTTTTATCGAAAATATGGGTGGGAGATCTTTGCTGATAAAAAGCGAGTTACGTTAACAAAGGCGCAAATCCCTCGTTTTGAGACTCAAAAAGGCTCCATCGAGCGCGTTGCTCCAAACTTCGAATTATTAAACAGTATGTATCAACGTTTTGCTCTCGAATTTAACGGCATGCTACTACGTGATAAAAAATGGTGGGAAGATAGGATCTTTGCCAATCTTAAAGGGCAAATTGCGGTCTATTATGATGAACAAAACGAAGCACAAGGGTATATCGAGTATGATGTAAAAGAACGCAAAATGAAAATATCGGAACTAGTTTACTTAACAACAGCCGCCTGGAAACAACTTTGGAACTTTATTTCTAACCACGATTCTATGGCTGACACTGTTGAATATACGACATTCAGCAAGGATCCAGCACTATTTTTTATCAATGAGCCACTTGTCGATCAAAATATTGAACCTTATTTTATGGCGCGAATTGTTGACGTGAAAGAGTTCCTCTCTATGTATCCATTTGATTTGAAAGATGAAGAAACGATTGTCCTTCACATAGAAGATTCTTTTTGTAATTGGAATACAGGAACATTTTTCGTAAGTAACAACGAAGTAAAACAGTTCCCAGCATCAAAAGAAGGTGTATCTTGCAGCCATCCTCCTAAACGTGGCATTACTTGTTCGGTTCGTAGCTTAGCAGCAATGTTACTAAACTACCAAACCCCTTCAATACTATTACAGTTTGAAGAGATTACAGGAGCAAAAAAGGAAGTTACTCTACTAGAGAGGGCCATTCCAGGAAAAGATCCGGCATTTTTTGACTTTTTCTAAAGGGTTATTTCAAAAATAAAATCGAGCTGTCTCATAAACGTCTGACACTAAATAAACTTACTCAATATAGACGGATAAATCCCTTATCCGTCTATATTAGGTGCCTTACACTTTATTTTTGAATAACTCCATTTTATTTCTTTATCGAAGAATTAGCGCGCTATAATAATCCTTTTTCCAACTATATTTATGCTTTTTAAGCGAAAGGATAATCGTATTCAATTTCTTCATCAAACTCAACGTAATCTAAATAAACCATAAGTAATAAATACCTTTGTCCTGTTTGTGGGTCACTTAAAATAATATGGTCACGTCCCGCTGCTTCTATTACTCCTTCAAAAAGTTGCTGTCTATTGTCATTAACTCTACCTTCAAACGTCATATAAACTCTCGCAATTTTTCCTCGATTTAAGCGGAGGATATTTTCAATATAAGACATTTCAAGCGGTAACATTCCTTCAACAGGTACTTGTGGAAGTTGATGAAAAGGTACTCTTCTTCGTGTTGATTGATCAGAGCAACTTCTTGGAGTAGTTTGACCACTATTATTTCCATTAAAATTTGGTTGTGCGTTTGTAATCGGTTGATTAGTTAATGATTGATTTGTAATTGACTGGCTTGTCGCTGCTTTATTCGCAACAGGTTGGTTGGCAACAGATTGATTTGCAAAAGTTTGGTTCGCTCCATTTTGATAAGGTTGGTATGATTGATATGGCTGATAATACACTTTATTCGTCACTCCATTCTTTTTTTAAAAAGTTCCGTAAACGTCTGGACATTCACCGGCCAACGGTGTATAAAAACAATGCTCTTTATATCTCCCAGAATTCCATTGCCCCCACCACTGAGCTGGACAAGGACCATCTGGTCGGAAAAACCATAAAGCAAATTCCGCAGGATCATATCGATTACCTTTAATCAATTTATCAACTAAACGTAATTCATGTTCCCTTGCACGTTGATAAAAATAACCGTGTAAAACTGCTTCAAACCCTCCAGGAGATTGATACGTCATTTCAGGAATGCTATTAATATGTTCAAAGTCTAAGCAAGCCGACCGAACTCGATTCACCATGACATTCCCTGCTTTAAGCATTCCTAAATCCCCTTCACCCTCAGCTTCTGCACGGATTAATCTTGCTAACATTTTCCTATCCTTTTGATTTGCTTTAATGACTGCCATTTATTCACCCCCAAACTTCAGTTCAATTATAAAATATAGGTTGTTAACTACTTTTGTGCTAAAATTTCAGAAATTTGGGCTCAAAAAAACTAAGGCGCTCACTAGTGTAATTAGTGAGTAACCTTAGTTTTCGTATATATTTTATTTACTTTTTGCCACTACCACATGAACACATTTCATTACTTTTCACTATTTTCATCTGCTTCACCTCTCCCAAAAATAACTGGAATACTTTTTCCTATTCTTTTTCTGCGATTTTCTTCACATATTCCTTGATCTCACTGAGTTCACTTTTTGTTTTGACAAGCTCTCTAAATAGTAAAACGACTAAGACGACAAGAATGATATCTAAGGTCATTTATCTCTCTCCTTTTATACGTGGCAATTGTTCTTTTAATAGTCTTGGTAAATAATCGGCTTCGTAAACATCATTAGGTAGATTGATAGGATCATTTTCTGTTTCAAAAACGACTTCTTGAATCGTATTCACTAAAGCATACATGTAATATTCATATAAAAATTCATAGCTAAACACCTCATCAGGAATGTCAGTATCGAAACAAACTTGCGGGTCACAATAATTCAAGTAAGTTCGACAAGAAATCGGTCGCACTTCATACGCCTTACATTTGTTTGTTTTTTTATCTAATAATGGACAAGCAACTTGCTTTTGAATATACTTTCTCTTGAAATCGTGATCCGTTTGAAAATCTATGCTATTAATTTGCTCAAGATCTTCCGTTTCGTAATAGTTTTCAAGGTGTGCGATGAGCTCTTGTTTTTCTTGATCGGGCATTTCCTCGATATATTGAGAGATTAGCTTTGCTTCCATTTTCGTTACAATGATCGGAAAATAACAGCAATGACTACAACCTTCAAAACAACTCGGCTTCACCTTCACCTTCTCTTCAATCCGCTCAATCTCTTTATCTATGACTGAAAGCTTTCGTTTAAAAGCTGTACTGACAAATTTATCACGGCTAGCATCTCCATACTGCTCAAACTGATCTTCTATCGCTTGCATAAAGCGGGAATCGTCCGGAATATGCTTGTCATTAATCTCTTGGCATATTCTCTCCATATCTTTTATCGTTAAAAATTGTTTCAAAACGTCCACTCCTTAATTGTGTTGACTACTATTATTTGAGCTATAAAAAACTAACTACTAGCGAGGTCACCTCTAATAATTGACATGACCTATTACGAACTTTCTACAATCTATAGTACTATCTACTAATCGTTTCGCTATTTAAGCAAAACGTCCACCCTTAATAGTAGAACAATTAGCCGCTAAAATCTACACTTGATGACTAGTGTTTGTTTCCAGATATCCATTTTCGCAAATTCAAGATATTTTACCATTCTCAAGCTGTCATTCGCACCATCACCAACAACATCTGTTGTATTAAGGTGAAAATCAGTTAGGGGGGAAACTGCACGGGATACTCCCCCATTGTTCTGTTATCTCCCACTAATTATTATGGCAACTCTTGGTCAACTAACGTAAGCGAACACGTTTTAACAAGAGGTTAGACCGCACTCCCAAATATTAAAAGTGGAGTTCATACTGTCTAAATTTAGTACTGCCGGTATATTTTAAATTCATGGATTTTAATATTCTTGAAGCAGTATAAGGAGAAGGAAGGTGGAGGAAATTCCTCAATTTTTGGTTAGTAATCGTTTTACCTAGGAGCAAATAATAGTGTTTTAATGAAGGTATATGCGCTTCTTTGGATTCGAATAAACACTTCGGACAGTACCAACTCCCTTTTTTTCGCTCCATTGGAAGTGCAGAACAATTAGGACAATGTACACCCGTTAAAATTGCACTTTCTGGGACTTTTAATTGCTCTAATATATCAACTTTTTTAGGCTCGTGACAATTGATCAGATGGTCAGAAAAGGAATCTAAGTCATGGATGATTTTGCGCCTTGTGTTAAACGTCTGTTGTATTGAAAGAATTTTTGCGGGTAAGTTATCGGCGAGGTAAACCATCTCTAATGCTTCTTTATAATCTGAAGAAGCTTTAATAATCGTAGTTGGATTGGCAATTACCACAAGCGGAATGATTGGTAGGGATGGGAGGTTATTAATATTGAGCCACTTTTTTAATTTTCTTTGCTGATTAATGACTTGAGGTATGGGATTTTCCATGCCTTCTTCTACTCCGTTTTTTTCTCTAATTAACTGCTTAAAATTACCGTCAAAATATAATGATCCTACATAATTTTTCACTTCAATGATTAGAAGGCAGTTTGGCGTATTAATTAATATATCGATTTGAAAAAAGTTATCATTTGCGATGCGCAATCTTAAATCATGAAGTATGTGGAAATGGTTGGAGGAGAAATCTTTTAAATAATAATCAATCGATTTTTCACCAAAGTAACCTGCCTTCGCTTTACCTAATTCTTGCTCAACTCTAGGACGTTTTACATAATTTTTAGATAATCTCAATAAGGCTGCTTCTAAACTTTCAACTTTTAATGGAATTTGTATTGCTTTTTTCATCATAATTAAGTCACCACCTATTTTTTTGCTGATATTATTCTTTTTTGAGATTAAAATTTCCTGCTTATTTTTTAATTTTTTTGCGATTTTTGAATTTTTTTTGCGTTACGTATCTTCTTTCTTGCGATACTCACAGTTTTTTTGCATGCCTTATTTTAGAGGTGTGCTTTTATTGAGTTAATCGCTTTTTTCTTGCGATTTTCCACTTTTTCTTGCGTTACGCACCTTCTTTCTTGCGATTTCCACGTTTCTTTTTGCACAGCTCATTCTAGGGGTATCCATTTATTGAGTTATTCAAAATTTTCTTGCGATTTTCCACTTTCTTCTTGCGTTACGCTCCTTCTTTCTTGCGATTTCCACAGTTTTTTTGCACAGCTCATTCTAGGGGTATCCATTTATTGAGTTATTCAAAATTTTCTTGCGATTTTCCACTTTCTTCTTGCCTTACGCTCCTTCTTTCTTGCGATTTCCACAGTTTTTTTGCACGCTTTTATTAAGTAAGATCTAGAATTTAAAAGAGGGCGTCCTCAAAAGCTAAGCTTTGAGGACGCCCTCTCCAATAGAAAAACCCCGGCTAACACCGGGTTTTTCATCAACTATTCTCAATCTCCTCGACTAACAGCGAAAGTTCTTCCCAACGTTCCATCGCTGCTTCCAACTCTGCATCGACTTCTTTTTGTTTAGCAAACAATTCGTTAATGCGGCCGATATCACTTCCGGCAGCGGCTATTTCTTTTTCTAATGCTTCTTTCTTTTCTTCGAGTGCTGCAATACGATCTTCGATACCGTTCCACTCTTGTTGATCTTTATAAGAAAGCTTTTTCTTGCGTTCTTTTCGTGGTTGCTCTTGCTTCTTAGACGTTGCAGCTTCCTTCTCAATTGCTGCTTCTAATTCACGTTTCTGCTGTTCTTCTTCCATAAAATCGGAGTAACTTCCTTGGAAACGATCCACCGATCCACCACCGAACACTAACAAATGATCGACGACGCGATCTAAAAAGTAGCGGTCATGTGACACAGTAATGACGACGCCTGGAAACTGATCTAAATAATCTTCTAATATGCTTAAAGTTTGTATATCCAGATCATTCGTTGGCTCATCTAAAAATAACACGTTCGGTTCGGTCATTAATATTTTTAACAAGTATAGGCGACGTCGTTCTCCACCAGATAAACGACGAATGTACGTCCATTGCATTGCTCGTGAAAATAAAAAGCGTTCTAGCATTTGCTCGGCAGTAATTGTTTGACCGTCTGCTGTGTGGACGACTTCAGCAACTTCTTTTATAAACTCAACAACACGTAAATCGCCGTTCATTTCTTCATCGCCTTGCGTATAGTAGCCTATTTTTACAGTTTCACCTACATCAATTCCACCACTGTCCGGTTCAATGCGTCCAGCCAAAATATTCAGTAACGTTGACTTCCCGCTTCCATTAGGTCCGATAATCCCTAGCCGTTCCCCGGGAACAACTAAATAACTAAAGTCCTTGATCAGCTCCTCACCATCAAAAGATTTGGATACCCCTTCTACTTCAATGACTTTGTCACCGAGACGCTTTGAGCCAATCGAAAACTCAACATCTTGTTTGATCGCCAATCCTTTTTGATTTTGTAAATCATCTACACGTTGGATACGGGCTTTTTGTTTCGTCGTTCTTGCTTTTGCTCCACGGCGAAGCCATGCCAATTCTCTTCTTAATATATTTTGCCGTTTTGCTTCATTTTGCTCAGCGATCATTTCTCTTTCTGCTTTTTTCTCTAAAAAAACCTCATAGTTACCTTCGTAAGTGTAAAGCTCGCCACCGTCTAGTTCGAAAATTTGATTCGTTACTCGATTTAAAAAGTAGCGATCATGGGTAACTAACAGTAAGGCACCTTTATATTGCGATAAAAATCCTTCTAACCATTCAATCGTTTCATTATCTAAATGGTTTGTTGGCTCATCTAAAATAAGAAGATCGGCTTTTTGAATTAACGCTTTGGCAATAGCAACACGTTTTTTTTGCCCACCTGACAATTGAGTGACAGACTTTGAAAAATCGGTGATTCCTAAACGTGTTAATACTGTTTTCGCAACTGTATTTGCTTCCCAAGCATCTAGTTCATCCATTTTCTGTTGCTTTTGAAAAAGTCGAGTTTGTAACTTTTCACTTTCTGGATTTTTTTCTAAATCTGCTAATGCAACTTCGTATTCCCGCATTGCAACCATGATCGCAGATTCACCAAAATATATTTGCTCTAAAACTGTTAGAGATGCATCAAGTTCTGGTTGTTGCGATAAATATTCAATATGAAATTGATTGGCATGAATGATTTTACCGTTATCTTTCCCTTCAATTCCAGCAAGGATTTTTAACAGTGTCGATTTCCCGGTACCATTGACACCAATGAGACCGATTCGATCTTTTTCAGAAATCGTAAATGAAAGGTCGTCAAACAATGTTTTATCACCATATGTTTTATGTAAATTTTCAACTGAAAGTATGCTCATGAAACCATTCCCTTGTTCATTCGTATAGTTAGTAACTGAGTGAATTCATAATTACCAAAAATGAGCCACATCACTCAATATATAGTTTGCGAATAGTTTTGACGCAACTATATATTAATCTTAGTGGTGGAAATAATGGATTATGGAATTCATTATTTCCATTATAGCAAATCTCTACGGCAATAGTTGCCTTACAGCTTAAAGTTATTTTTATGAACAATTTTAACAAGAAAACTTAATTGAGTGAATTTCATAATTACCTCAATTGAGCAATATCAAACTATATGTAGTTGCGAGAGGTTTGACGCAACTACATATAGTTACTTAATGGCGATAATATTAAATTATGAAATTCACAAAATTTAGGCGAAAACAAAAAGACTTTCGTGAATACATTAAAGAAGGAGGTGATGAAAATGGAAGAAAGAGATTATCGTATGTTAGCAATGCTTATTTATTTGATTAGCTTTTTTACAGCATTTATTGGTCCTCTTCTTATTTGGTTACTTAAAAAAGATGACTCCGATTTTATTGATCATCATGGTAGGGAATACTTTAATTTTTTAATTTCAATTACGGTTTACTTTATAATTAGTGGCATATTAGTATTGCTTGTTATCGGGATCTTTTTACTTATTGCTCTAAGTATTGCCGCATTCATCTTTACAATTATTGCGGCGGTCAAAGCCTATGATGGTGAGTATTATCGGTTCCCATTTATATTTAGAATTTTATAAGACATAAACGGTAACGGCCTACTCCATAAAGGTTGTTACCGTTTTTCCACTCTCCATGCCCCATTAACTTCTACTAACCCTAGTCCGTACAGTACCATCAACTCCACTGAAACTAAATATTTAAGATTTACCGCACCTCTAAAAAAAGCAACTATTTCTCTATCAAAAGTTTGCATATTATCATGGTCAAAACAATATTTATAATTAGCGCAAGTTCGCTAGAAGGGATCGTGAAATTATGCATGTTGCAGATGGAGTCCTAAGCATTACGGTTGCAGCGACAACATCCATTGCCGCTGTTGGACTTTTAGCCTACTCACTAAAAGGAATTAAAGAAGAGGAAGTGCCAAAGATCAGTTTACTAACTGGAGCCTTCTTCGTCTCTTCACTCATCAATATTCCAATCGGACCTACTTCTGTTCATCCGTTGCTCGGCGGATTTCTCGGCTTAATTCTCGGCCGTAGGGCTCCATTAGGAATCTTTATAGGATTAATTCTTCAAGCCACGTTATTTCAGCACGGCGGCTTAAGTACTTTAGGAGCAAACACGTTATTAATGTCGATCCCGGCCTTATTTATATATTGGCTAGCTAATATATTTAAGCGCTACTCACCGTTTATTAAAGGTTTTTTTGCTGGCTTTTTAGCAATATGTGGCGGAGTATTATTATTAGCTATTCTCCTCCTTATTTCCGACCAACGTTACGGGGCAGGAACTTTCTCTGTTATTAACATCATGTTTATTGCCTATTTGCCACTAGCAATTTTAGAAGGGGTTTTAACCGGCTTTGCCGTCAAATATTTATATACTGTCCGACCAACTTTATTTGAAATCAAAAAGGAGTGAGGGGTACCGCTTGTGAAAATACGATTAAAACAAAACCTTTTATTGATCATCGTGATATTTCTTATGCAACCTGAAGAGGTTTTTGCTCACCGCATGCTCGTTGAAGTAGTCGACGACGGAGTTATCCAAGTTCGGTACGATGACGGTACCCGTTCAGGGATTGCAAAAGTCACTGCTTATGACGACCTAGGCGACCTTCTCTTTGAAGAGAACGTGAATGAAAACGGCATCGTTTACTTTGATTCGAGTATTAATATAGCTCAAATTGTCGCTGATGACGGGATGGGTCACCGAGCTACTTGGACAAATGACAGAGAGGAACCAATACCTCTTATACCAGTTTGGATGAGGACATTATTAGGCGTATCACTACTCTTGTTTATTGCCTCATTCTTCCATTACCGCAACCAAAAAAAATAAACAACGAGGTGCTAATTAAATGAAAAGGACACTGACATTTATTTTTATTGCTACATTATTTTTCACACTGTTTTTAACACCAAAAGCATTTGCTCATGAACTTTTTATCGAAGTAAAAGAAGATCGGCAAACTGGAGAATTACGGATCGATGTATTGTGGGGACATATTAGAGATTTTCTTGAGGTAGCAAACTACGAAGATTTCGAATTATTTGTACGTGACCCTGGCGGTAATGTTGAACAACTAGAACTTGAAGGCATCGGAGTTCAAGGACGAGCACATTTAATACCACAAACAGAAGGTGAATATGTTTTTTTGGCAAATCGAAAAGCGGGTACATACACTCCAGGCGATGGTATTACGAGATTAAGTGTTCAAATGGCAAAGACTGTTTACCATGTTGGCGATGGACCAGAAACAGTCAGCCAACCAGTTGATTTACTTTTAGATATTGTCCCAGAAACTAGCGTAAAAAACTTTGATATTGGGACATTTAAAGGCAATGTGTTATTAAACGGGAGCACAATCGCAGAGGCAACCGTTACTGCCTACGGGCCGAAGGATGAAATCTTAGAAGGGACTACCGATAGCGATGGCGCTTTTGAGTTTGAAATAACATCAAACGGACAATGGTTATTAAAAGCTAATATTGAAACTGAAGAAAGCGGCAATGTTGACGGAGGTGACTATGAACTCACTAGTCGGACTTCAACGTTATTAATTGATAATACAAAAGAGGCACCCGCAACAACTACATCAACAACTAACGCGAACCCATTCACTCTTATTACAATATTAGTTATTGGCTTACTTCTAGGTTCTGCGTTAACTTTTATGTTCACAAAAGGGAAAAAATAACAAATACGTTTAGAGGGTGAGACAAAAGTGTCTGACACCACGCGGACCCTACTAAATATAGACGTAAAGATTTATCATATGTCTATATTCGGTGTCTAGCGGTGTCTGACACTTTGTTTTGTCCCACCCTCGAGTACATTACTTAGTATTCGGGGGGAGTTTCATACACATACAATACTAGGATAGTTGGTGAGTTAATGCCAAAAACACAAGGTGATATTCAATCTGATTTAGTAGGGGTTTCAGCATGGGCACTTTCGTGGGAGGCGAGAGCAAAATTATTAGCGGTTATTGTCTTTATTTTTGGCGTCATAAGCCTTAATACAGCCTCTTTTGCTTTTATCGCTTTTTTTATATCTGTCATTGGTGCTCTTTGGATGGGATTATCAATTATTTTTTTACTGAAAAGGTATTTAATTATCGCACCGTTTTTACTTTTGATGACCGTTCCATTACTATTTAGTAGTGGTTTTCCAATAGAGATTGAACAAGTGTCATTTGCCTCAATTATTATTTTAAAAGCGGTCACGTGTATGACAGTGATGACGATTCTATTACACACACAAACGATCGATGATTTTATGGATAGCCTAGCACATTTGAAAGTTCCGCCGATTGTAATTACCATTCTTTTATTATCTTACCGTTACGTATTTTTATTTTTTGACGATATTCAAAAAATGCAATTGGCGGCTAGATCTCGGTTTTTCTCTGGAAAAATCACGCTGAGAAATTTGAAAATATACGGACAACTTATGGGAGGACTGCTCATTAAGTCACTAGACCGCGCAGAGAATGTGTATAAAGCAATGACCGCTCGTTGTTTTAACGGCACATTACGTGTTGGTAACGCTAAACAGCTGAACCGTTCAGATATATTTAAAACCGTAGCCTCATTTACGTTAATTTTTGCATTAATTGCAGTTGAAAGAATTTATTTTTTGTAAGGGAGCGTCTCTAGTACTTCTTAACATTTAGGCAGATGAACAAAATGGCATATAATGCAAAAAGGGGTATTTCATCGACATCCGCTGTCTTGAATACCCCTTTTGACTCAACTTAATTTAACGTTTAGCCTACCTTCTATATGAAAAACGGCACTAAAATTGGTGCAGCTATAGAAGTAAAGATCGCTGCTAAGCCCATTGCGACTCCGGCAATCGCCCCTTGCAACTCCCCTTCTGTAGCAGCTTGCGCCGTCCCTTGTCCATGGGAAATTGTTCCGAGTGCTAGCCCCCTGGAAAGCGGATGATCAATTTTCGCAACATTCATTAATGACGGTCCAATCATAGTTCCGAGAATACCCGTTGCAACGACGAACGCTGCAGTCAGCGCTGGATCACCACCGATGATATTAGAGATTTCAACAGCAACAGGTACTGTCACTGATTTCACACTTACCGAAGCTAAGATTTCATTTGATAAAGAAAATAACTTCGTCAGAAAAATCGCTGCTAAAATCGTCGACATCGTTCCGATCACGATACCAACTAAAGCTGGTCCGCTATGCTTTTTTATAATTTGACGATTTTTATAAAGAGGAACGGCTAAAGCAACCGTTGCAGGACCTAATAGAAAAGTCATGATATCTTTTGCCAGTGTGTAATCTTCAAATGTTAATCCGAATGACATTAATAAAATAATAATTAACGCCGTACTGAAAAATACTGGTGTTGTAAAAGGTGATGGGTAACGTTTCCCAACCACCTTTGATAACATGTATGCACCGATGGTCATTGCAATACTAAGCAGAGTGACGAGTACGATCATTCGTTGCACCTTCTTTCTTTTCTGCTAAAACTTGAGAAACTTTCCCAGTAATATAAATACCGAGCGCCGCACTACCAATGATGACGACTACTAAGAAAATACCATTTTGAATAAATAACGCACCAAAGTTCATCAACCCAACGGCTATAGGAATGAAAAAGAATGCTAAATGTTTAATGAGAAATGAGGACGCTTCTTCGACCCATTTCAAAGAAACAACACCAGTCATCAATAGCACAAATAAAATAACCATCCCTAAAACATTCCCTGGTATCGGTAAATGGAAAGCTTCCACTAAGAAAAATCCAAGTTCATTTAAGAACCAAAGCAAGCCTATTTGTAAAATAATGATTCCGATTTTTTTCACAACGATAACTCCCTATCTTTTTTTTCAATGAAAACTATTTTAGCATAAAAATAAAAGGCTGTCCCACAAGTTTCTGACACCACGCGCACTACTCTAAAATATAGACGTATAGATAAAATATCCGTCTATATTTAGATGTCTAACGGTGTCTGACACTTATGTTGAACAGCCTTATAAAATCAACACTAAAAATTGTGATGCAATCGCAACGAAAATTAAAGCAATTGGATAAGCCGCTGCATAAGCAATTGCTGGGTCGTCTGTATTTACTAGCGTATTACAAGCACCTAACCCCGGGGTACTTGTCATCCCTCCACAAATTGCTCCTAGAGAATGAATGATGCTGAGATGAAATAGCTTTTTAGCGATGATGAATGAAACGAACATTGGGATTAGTGTAATCAACGCACCACCAATAATTAAACCTACTCCTTCATTCACCACTACTTCCACTAAGCCACTTCCAGCAGTCGTACCAGCGCCTGCTAAAAATAGGACGAGACCGACATCTCTTATTACTCGATTGGAAGGCTGGTAAAACCTTGCTTGAATAGGTCCAACTTTTCCGAAATGGCCTATAATAATCGCAATTAATAAAGGCCCACCAGCAACACCTAAAGTCATACTTCCTAAACCTGGGATATGGATCGGGATCATCCCAATTAATATGCCTAATAAAAGAATTATACTTAACGAAAATATATGAATATTTGCTTCTTCATGCTGTCGCGTTCCAAACAATTCTTGGACACCTTTAATTCGTTCTGGACTACAGACAACCGTCAAAACGTCCCCCCGCTCAAAGCGCCAAGCTGCTGCAGGAGGAAACTCGTATCCCGCTCTTTCCAATCTCGTTACGGTAACGTTATATTTTTCCCTTAATTTAATTTCGCGAAGACTTTTACCAATCATATATGGTGAGTCGACGGTAACACGGTGCATTTTTATATTTTCACGAATATTTACATCCGTAGTTACTTCTTTACCGACGGCTTCTTTCAATTTATTTAAGTCTTCTGGATAACCGACAGCAATAATTTCATCACCAATTAATAACACCGTATCATTTCTCCCTAAAAAGTTACGATCTCCACGAATAACACGACTAATGATCGCTGAATTTTTAATTGTCCGCTGGAGTTCCTTCAACGTTTTCTTATGGGCAATATTATTTTCAACTTTAATTGTCATGTTTTTAAGCGTACTTTTGTGTTTCACAGGGCTAAGCGTTTTTTGTAAGTCTTTTTCTAAATCTACTTTTAACACTTTCGGAAAAAGCTGGACAAATAAAACAACGGCAATAACGCCAAATGGGTACGCAATTCCGTAGCCAACAGAAACGATTGGGTCGTTCGTAGCCTCAAGTGCCGCTGCTAACCCTGGCGTACTCGTTAAAGCTCCGGTCATTAAACCTAAGCTTAGTGGTGCAGATAAATTAAATATTTTGGAAACGATAATCGTTGTAATAATGGCAATAACGATGATCACTAAAGCTAAAATAGCAAAAACTAATCCACTACTTCTCATCATCCGAAAAAAACGAGGCCCCGCCTGCAGGCCTACTGCAACAATAAATAAACTTAACCCTAAGTTTTGAACGATTGCAGGAATTTGATAACCGAAATGTCCTAAAACCATTGCAAATAACAACACTCCAGAAGCTCCTAAGTTAACCCCCTTATATTCTAATTGACCTATGAAAGAGCCAACAAATAAGATGACAAATATGAGTATTAACGGATCATCTAATAATGACATCAGACCTAACCCCTCCATGTAAACATTAAATCCTGAGCTTAGCTTCAAATCGTAAAAGCTGACAGCGTTCCATGTTCAGGAAATTTATATTACTTTTATTTTTTGCTTGAGGTCTTTTATTATAACAGATTGGTTTAGTCGTTTCTGTACAGCTCCGTTCGTGAAAAGGCTTACTTTAGAAATGACAAAAAAACGCCATATTTAATGAATTTCATAATTCAATATTTTACGCCATTAAGTATCTATATGTAGTTGCGTTAAACCATTCGCACTACATATAGTTTGATATGGCTCAATTTTGGTAATTATGAAATTCACTCAATTAAGGCGTTTTCATCCAACTTTTCGTTTACTATACAATTTTTCTAAACATCAGTTTACATTTCCTTATTTTGGAGATAATTATTAGTAGTTTAATAGAAGGAGTGTTTTTTAATGGACTATTTAGATCGTTTACATAATGCCTCAAAAAAGGAAAAAATTCACGAAAAGTACATCCAAGGGAAAATCTCGACTGAGGAAATGGAGAAAAAAATAAGAGCGTTAGGAACAAAGCTAAGAGATAAAAAGCGATAATGCGGAGGCCGGAGTAGATTCAATTGAATATTAGAAGTTCACTTGGAAAAGTCGACCGTCATTTTATTTTCACACAAAACGCAAATGGCGGATATTCCGCCACCATTTAATATGGAAAAGAACAAGCAATTTCCCTCTCTTCGCTGTAAATCTACTGACCTCAATCACAACATGGAATACACCCTCGAGAATACTCCATGTGCTTTGCGACGAGGAACCGCAGGAGCACCTTCTATCGAATCTCAGAGGCTCGTCACGAAATCATTCGCCTTTTTTCATACAAAATCATCATGATGGCTTACCTGCCACCACCATCCAACATCAAAAGTCGGACGAGGGTCCTAACCAACTAGCCACTAACCAACAAACCAACTAACAAACCAACTATTCATTTTAATTATGATAAAATTCAGATGCGCTAATGTTATAAATAGCGAAAAGTTCCAGCTCTGATTCCACCATTTTTTCTAATTGCTCATTTGCTTCATCTGTGTAACATTGACCACATTCTTCATAAAGAATTCGAAATTGTTGTGCATGATAGGCTAAGCCTCTCAAATGGTATAAAATGGCTCTTTCGTTATCTGTTAACGGATCATCAGCTGTTGCTTCAGCACTATAACCATCGATAAAGGCATTATATTTTTCATATTGCTCTTCCTCCATTGGTTCATAAGGGGAAGATTCAACTAAAATTTCGGTCATATATTCATAACTTGTGTCCCAAATATCATCACGAACATCTGTCGGTAACTCTTGGGGGCTCCGTAAAAAGAAAAAGAAGATAAAACCAAAGATTGCTAAACCTGTAATAATGTATTTCTTTCTATTCATCGTTTCTTTCGTCTCCTTATTATTATCTAATAGCTTAACAATACCATTAGAAAAAAACGGCTTCAAGTCAAGCCGCCTCTTTTGAGAAAGATATATTCGTAAACATTGTCGGTTTGTGCGTTTTTTGAATAGGCCTCCCAAAAATAGCACGCTCACTCCTTCTCTTTACATTATAGAAATAACAAGTTACCTTTATATAGAACTTATTTTTTTGAAAATGACAAATGATATAAGAGGATGTTCAAAAAATCCGGTAATCATAGCTTACGAATCTCTTCGTTGGCTCGCTTCTGTGCTACTCATGTATTAATAGCCTAAATTCTGAAGCTCGAAGCTTCGCCGCCTCGACCTCCTATGCTCTGATTATCCTCCTTTTTGAACACGCACTATTAAGGAGAAACTTAACTATGGATACTTATTCTACAAATAACGATTTTAATGCGATGCGTATTTTAATTATGACTGCTGTTACCGCTGAGAAAGAAGCGGTTTTACGTGGACTCCAAGAAGATGACAGGTTTGATGTCATTGCTGGTGGTGTTGGGCCGATCGTATCTGCTGTAAGTACAACGAAAGCACTTGCCGCTAGTAATCGTTATGACCTTGTAATTAGTATGGGGATCGGTGGTGGATTTCCAGAGAAAGCTGAAGTTGGCTCTGTCGTCGTTAGTAACGAAATTGTTTCTGCTGACTTAGGGGCTGAAACTAATGAAGGTTTTTGTCGTATAGAAAATTTAGGTTTCGGATGTTCGCGTGTGGCTGTCGATCAGCAACTTTCATCAAAAGTAGCAGAGGCTTTAACAGATGCAGGACTCTCTGTCCAAACTGGCGCGATCCTTACATTATGTACAGTTACTGGTACAAAGGAAACAGCGATTGAACTATCAACTAGAGTCCCAGGGGCTACAGTTGAAGCTATGGAAGGTTTCGGTGTGGCTACAGCAGCTCATGATGCAGGGGTACCTGTTCTTGAAATTCGGACAATCTCAAATCCAGTTGGACCACGGGACCGAAATGCATGGAAAATTAAAGAAGCCTTACAAGCTTTAGAAAAAGTAAGTTCAGTATTACCGGAGGTGTTAAAATGAAAATTGTCTTCTCCCCTTGTCCTAATGATACATTTATTTTTCACGCTTTAGTACATGGACTTGTGTCGGGTGCTCCTGATTTTGATGTTACTTACGCTGATATTGATGTGACGAATAAGTTAGCGGTTCAAGAAGATGGTCCGGATATTTTAAAGATTTCATTTGCAGCCCTACCATGGGCACACCCTGATTACGCTCTCCTCCCATGTGGTGGAGCGTTAGGAAGAGGATGTGGACCACTCGTTTTAACGAAAGATCATTCACGGGACCCTGCAACATTATCAGGAAAACGTGTTGCTGTTCCTAGCGAGAGGTCGACCGCTTATTTACTATTTCGACTTTGGGCTAGCGCACAAGTTCCAGGAGGCGTCGGTGAAATTGTTGTCATGCCTTTCCATGAAATCATGCCAGCAGTCCGTGACGGTAAAGTCGATGCTGGACTAGTCATCCATGAAGCTCGCTTTACATATGGTGAATACGGTTTATCACTACTTACGGATTTAGGTAGCTGGTGGGAAGAAGACACAGGATTACCAATTCCACTTGGAGCTATTATAGCTCGTCGCTCACTTGACTTAAAAGCATTAAGTCGTTGGATCACACAATCGGTAGAGTATGCTTGGGAACACCCTGAAGCTTCACGAGAATATATCATGTGCCATGCCCAAGAGCTTTCTCCAGAAGTTGCACAAGCTCATATCGACTTATATGTTAATAAGTTTTCAGCCAATTTAGACGATGATGGTTATGCTGCCATCAGTGCACTCCTAGGTCGTGCCGCTAAAGAAGGGTTAGTCCCAGAAATTGATATTAAACGACTTCGCATCTAACAAGAAAAGCGGATGCGCCTTGGTAAGATTCGACAAGCGTTGGAGAGCCAGCAGCGTTTTGCCTCCTCTTTGTGGTACCTCTTGAATAGGCAAATCTTGATGGACCGAAACGCTCGAGAAGCTAGACAACTTTCCGAGCTCTTCAAATAAAAAACTAGCTTACAATTCGTAAGCTAGTTTTTTATGCATTTGTTATAAGTGCGTTACGATCACTTTATTAGAAAATGTCCGCCCCACGTGGACATTTTTACGATTTGTCCACGTGCGGTGTCTGACACCATGTGAAAACTTCACATGGTATAAGCACTACACACTCCAGTGACTAACTCTGTTTCGGCCTTTTTCTTTAGCCATGTATAAGGCGTCGTCTGCCATACGCATAACAGTATCTTTTTTCATCCCGGATTGTGGAATGATCGTAGCCGCTCCAACAGTTAACGTAATATAGCTTGCTACTTTTGAACATTGATGTTCAATCTTTAAGGAAGTAATATTTTTGATCATTTTTTCCGCTACTTTAATAGCACCTTTATGATCTGTGTTTGGGAGAATTGCAGCAAATTCATCTCCACCATATCTAGCAATTAAATCTGTTTTTCTTTTCGGGGTGTTTTGGAGTGTTTGTGCGACTTCCACTAACGCTTTGTCGCCTTCTTGGTGTCCGTAATGATCATTGTATTCTTTAAACTGATCGATATCGATAATTAATAATGAAAGTGGTTGTTCTTCTCTTACAGCTTTTTCCCACTCTTTTTCAAATGCCGTATCAAATATTCTTCGATTCGGAATACATGTTAATCCATCTAATTCCGAAAGTTTTTGAAGTTTATTATTCATATTTTTAAGCTCTAACTGCGATTGCTTTCTCATTGTAATTTCTTCAGCTAGTTCTTCTGATTTTTGGGCATTGTTTATCGCAATCGCAATATATGAGACGAGCGCTCTAATTGAGTCTAGCGAATACTGATTGTAAGCATTTTTATGTTTACTTTGTACCGTAACTACACCAATTGTCTTTCCTTCTACGATCAACGGGCAAAAAATAAGTGATGGCTTTATATTACCGAATGTACTATTAATCCCATCTAAATACTTTTGATACTCTTGTTCAACATCATTAATGATAACTTCTTCTTTATTTTTAATACACCATACAGCATAACTAGATGTACTAGATAGCGGGATTTCAAACTCGGGAGCTGCTTGGCCTTCTTCAATATATAGCTTGTATTCGATGGCTTGTTTCGCTTCATCGTACATACCAATACCAAAAACATCAGCATCCAATAAATTTTTGATATTTTCGTAAAGTCGGCGAAATACTTTGTTTATATCTAAAGTGGCAGTAATACTTTTGCCTATTTCACTAATCACTTTCATTTGTGAATAAGACTTAGAAAGTTCCTTCGTTTTTTGCTCTAATTGCTCATTTAAAATTTGAAAAGCTTTATTTTTCCGTTTTGATTCTTCTGCTTTTAATTGCATCGCAATACTTCTAAGTTTGCTTTGTGTAGCAACACTGCTTATTCCCTTTGTGCGGTCATGAAATTTTTTGTAATAATAAATCATCTTATCATGATTTCCTAACGTTTCATAAACTTCTGCTAGGAAAGAGCAAAGTTGTATGACCAAGTCTTCAGCTTTTATTTTTTCGGCAAGCTCTAATCCTTTATATAAACAGTCTAGCGCCCGTTCCATTTCATTAGCATCTTTTTCTAACTTATAATAATCTATATAAACTTCTACCTCTAAAAATACATCTTTAACTTCTCTGTTCACTTTTAAAAATTGATCAAAATATTTTCTTGCTTCTTCACTTTTACCTTTTTCGTAAGCTAAGCGCCCTAACAAGTGATAGCTAATACTTTCTCTAATCTTATCTTTTTCAGCTTTACTCACTGCAAGGCTTTTTAATATATATTTTTCTGCTTGTTCAAACTCCCTTAAACCGAGGTGTGAGGCACCGATATTAATAAGGCCGATTGCTTGCAAGTATTGTTCCTTCTCTCGCTCGAACAACTTCAAGCTATCTTTATAATACTTTAATGCCGCACGATAATCTTGAAGCCGATAATATATTTCTCCGATATTATTTAATAGCGCAGCAATTAATTTTTCATAATGAATGGCAGTAGCTAAATTTAGAGCCTCACTGTAATACTCAAGCGCACGATCATAAGACTTCAAATAAATATTTACGTTTCCTAATGCATTTAAAATCTCAACCTCATATTCGTTTTCTTCTTCTAATGCTCTAGCCCGTTCTAATCCGTCAATGAGCTTTTCTAACGCTTTTTCTAAATCACCTGTTAACCATAAACTTCTACCGATTTGTAGTAGGCTTTTTACAACTCCTTTTTGATCATCCTCTTTTAAGGCAATATCATATGCTTCCTCCGCTAAAAAAAGTGAATGCAGCGGCTTACTTCGTTCAAGATCTTCGGAAAGTTTATTTAAAAGCTTAATTTTTTCTTTTGTTTCATCACAATTACTTATTAAAGGTTCATATTCTTTAAATATTTCATTCAAATAGCTTCCCTCCAAAACAAACCGAAATTAGAAATAAATAACACTATTCTAATATTATACAAAAACTTCACTAAATTGTCTTATTTTTTGAAATTTTATCTTTATAACTTTGTAGCTTTGATACAAATCACCTGAGTAAATTGATAATTACCTAACCCTCACGATATAAAATTATATGTAGTTGCGAGCCATTTAATTAAATCTTCTAACAATCGTTTGGTTCGTTGCCTTCGGTGGAACTGCACTTTTTCATGAAATAAAGGGGATATCTAATACTTCCTCACAAGTATACACTCAACCAAAAACAGGACTCTTCTTAATGTTAAACCAATTACCTTTTGGGTCGATGTTAAGTATTTTAGCCCTATTTCTAATTTGTTTCTTTATAACTTCAGCTAACTCGGCAACCTATGTTCTTGGTACGTGATGTGTCTTGCCTGTAAATTAAGTTGCTACAGGAAAGTTCGCTTTTTTAGTGAAGCTTTTCTTAGCAACTTATTTACATTGATGTTGGTAAAAATGATTTTTGAGACAGAATTATGGAGGAAAATCCCTGTTAATGGATTCAATTTAACGTATCATAGTAATTGTAGTTTCGCGACTACTTCCACATGATTCGTATGAGGGAACATATCGACCGGTTGCACTTCGACGGTTTTAAAACCACCATCCTCTAAAATACGCAAATCACGCGCTAATGTCGCTGGATTACATGACACATAAACGACTCGCTCTGGTTTCATTTTTATAATCGTATCGAGTAAAGCTTCATCACAGCCTTTTCTCGGCGGATCAACAACAATAACGTCAGCACGAATTCCTTGAGCATACCACCAAGGAATCACTTTCTCTGCTTCACCGACCGCAAAGTCGACATTTTCCATTTTATTTAATTGCGCATTTCGCTTTGCATCACTAATTGCTTCTGGAACTATTTCGACACCATATACCTGCTTCGCTTTTTGCGCTAAAAATAATGAGATCGTTCCAATTCCACAGTAAGCATCTATGACTGTCTCGGAACCGGTTAGCTCGGCATATTCAAGTGCTTTATCATATAAAACTTTCGTTTGCTCAGGATTTACTTGATAAAAAGATCGTGCAGAAATGGCAAATTTTACATTGCCTATCGTGTCATAAATATATTCTTCGCCCCACAATACTTTCGTTTCCTCACCAAAAATAACATTTGTCCGTTTCGTATTTACATTTTGAACAATCGCTGTGACATTCGGTAGCTTTTTGCAAATCTCTTCGACGATCTTTTGTTTGTTTTCTAAATCGCGTGATCTAGTCACTAAAACAACCATTAATTGCCCCGTATTAACACCGTAACGAGCCACGACATGACGTAAAATGCCACTATGTTTTTTTTCATCATAGGCACGAACACCAATTTTTTTCGCAACATCTTTGACAACTTGAACAACTTTATCGTTTTCTTCGTGTTGAATTAAACAGCTATTCATATCGATAATTTCGTGACTTCGTTCTTGATAAAAACCTGCGACAAGTCCACCCTCTCTCTGCGCAAAAGGAACTTGAGCTTTATTTCGATACCGCCACGGATCACCCATTCCGAGCGTAGAGTGTACGGTAATATTATGAATGTGTCCAATACGCTCAAGCACATTGCGAACTTGCTTTTGTTTTTGTTTTAACTGTCCTGCGTAGCTTAAGTGCTGCAGCTGGCATCCTCCACATTGATCAAAAATCGGACACGGGGTCTCGTCTACTCGGTCTTCACTTTTTTCTAGTACTTCAATAAGTTTTGCAAATCCATAGCCCTTATTTACTTTTACTACTTTGATTTTTGCACGCTCTCCTGGTAATGCTTTTGGAATAAAAAGAGCATATCCTTCAATTTTTGCGACTCCTGCACCTTCGTGAGTTAAGTCTTCGATCGTTACTTCTAACAATTCATTTTTCGAAACTGGTGCTTGTACTTTTGCCATTTTCATCGTCCGTCCTTACGTTCAATTTTTTCTAGTGTTGATTTTATCATAAAAAAAACATTAAAAGCGAATTGCTCGTTATGTCCGAAAAATAAAGGCTGCCCCATAAATGTTTGTTCATCCCGATGTAATATAGTTGACGTGTTTTAGCGACACCGTCTATTTATACCGTCGAGATGACTGACACTTTGCTTTAGGACAGCCTTTATTTTGAAAATTTTCTTCTTTGAACAATTCGTTTAATCAAGTTCTTTATATTTCCGATAGCGGCTCTCTGGTACGAATAGCTGAAAGTGATGTCTTAAGTTCACAAATTCGCCGGGCAGCATGCCACCGTATTCCCCATCTAAGTTTAAGTGAACGACGCTATCAACGTACACTTTAATTCTACTTGCTTGCACATAAAGAACAGAAGGATCATAAATATGTTCCCCACGAGTAGCGCTACTGACCACGCGAACGAAATCTGGTAGATTAGTTTTCTTTAATATGAGTAAATCAAACATCCCATCATTTAAAGATGCTTTCGGGGCTAACTTTTCCATCCCACCTACAGAATTTGTGTTTGATACAAGAAATAACATCATTTCTCCTTCAAACAACTTTCCATCGTACTCAATTCGGACATGGACCGGCTGGATCTTTGGGAGTTTTTCTAACCCTTTAGCGTAATAAGCCAGTTGACCAATCATTGTCTTTAATTTACTTGGAACTTCATATGTGAGCTCTGTTAACGTTCCGCCTCCTGCGATATTGATAAAATATTGATCACCGACTTTCCCAATATCAATCGGTATTTCATAACCATTACAAATCGCATCACAAGCAGCTTCAATCGATTTAGGAACCTCAATTGCACGAGCAAAATCGTTTGTTGTACCAGCAGGAATGATTCCTATCTTTGGGCGATACGAAAGTTCTGCTAACCCATTAATGACCTCATTAATGGTTCCATCTCCACCTGCGGCAACGACTAGATCAAACTGTCTTTCCGCAGCTCTCCTTGCAGCTTTTGTCGCACACTCTGGGCCAGTAGTAGCATGAGCTGATGTTTCATAACCTGCTTGTTCCAATCTTTCTAAAATATATGGCAATTGTCTTTTTACGTGTTCTCTGCCTGCTGAAGGATTATAAATTAAACGTGCCCGTTTCATAAACAGTCCCCTTTTTTAGCTATAATAAAAACGTGATTAAGCCTCTCCTTAAAAAATTTAAAGCACTTTCAAATTCCATCATTTAACATGTACAACTTTTATTTTAACCGATACCAATACATATTAAAAGAGAAATCGGTGTTTCGCAGGATGGGGGAGTGTGCAGTAAACTATAATACGCAATATGGGGAGAATGTGCAGTAATTCGCACTCGCTCGATAGTATGCATTATGGGGAGAGTGTGCTGTAGTTGGGTTCCTTATCGGGTCAAGCATGCGAGAAGATCTTGCGTTACCTTTTGGTGAGTGTGACGCTTCGTTCGGGCACGGGAGAAGGTGTCGCGTTCCCTTTTGTGTGAAGTGACGCTTCGTTCGGGCACGGGAGAAGGTCTCGCGTTCCCTTTTGGTTGATGTGACGCTTTGTTCGGGCACGCGAGAAGCTCTCGCGTTCCCTTTTAGTTGATGTGACGCTTTGTTCGGGCGCGCGAGAAGCTCTCGCGTTCCCTTTTGTGTGAAGTGACGCTTCGTTCGGGCACGGGAGAAGGTCTCGCGTTCCCTTTTAGTTGATGTGACGCTTTGTTCGGGCGCGGGAGAAGGTCTCGCGTCACCTCTTGGGTGATGTGACGCTTTGTTTGGGCGCGCGAGATCATCTTGCGTGCCTTTTTTGTTGATGAGAAGCTCGGTTACGTCACGCGAGAAATTCTTACGTTCCCTTTAGCTGATGTAGCGTACGATTAGGGCACTTACACTAATTTGCACATCACCTCCTGTTTTATTGCACATAACTCCCATACTCCGTAACAAAAGGAACAGTATCTGACCAGAAAAAAGTGCCTGATCCAAGCATACAGATCAGACACTCTCTTAAAACCTTACCTCGTTTTAATTTCTTCTAATAATATTTTATTTACTAATTGTGGATTTGCTTTTCCACGTGATGCTTTCATTACTTGTCCGACTAAAAAGCCGATCGCTTTTTCTTTTCCTGCTTTATAATCGTCAATCGATGGTTGATTTTGATCGAGAATGCCGATAATCATCGTCCTAATTTCGCCTTCGTCAGAAATTTGTACGAGACCTTTATCTTTGACGATTTTTTCAGGGTCTCCACCTTTTTCAATTAAGTCCTTAAATACTTGTTTAGCAATTTTTGAAGAAATCGTTCCTTTTTCAATTAGGCCGATCATTTTTGCTAACGCTTCAGGAGTTAATGGCACATCACCAATTTCTTTATCTGCTGTTTTCAAGTAAGCATTCACTTCACCCATAAGCCAATTCGCCAGTTGTTTTGCAGGTGCATCATAAGAAAGGCCTGTTTCAAAAAACTCCGCCATTGCTTTTGATTGCGTAATTACTTCAGCATCATAGCTTGATAAACCTAATTCACTTTCGTAACGTGCTTTACGTGCATCAGGGAGTTCTGGGATTGTTGCTCGAACTCGTTCCTTCCAGTCCTCATCAATATGGAAATCAACTAAGTCAGGATCTGGGAAGTATCGATAGTCGTCCGATCCTTCTTTCACACGCATTAAGATCGTTTTCTTATTCGCATCGTCCCAACGTCTAGTTTCTTGTTGAATTTCGCCACCGTCGGTAAGCACTTCCGCTTGGCGAACTTCTTCATATGCTAATCCACTTCTCACGTGAGCAAATGAGTTTAAGTTTTTAATTTCTGTTTTTGTCCCGAACTCTTCTTGACCGACTGGACGAAGCGAGATGTTCGCATCACAACGAAGTGATCCTTCTTCCATTTTACAATCAGACACTTCCGTATACTGAAGGATCGCTTTTAATTTTTCTAAATAAGCATACGCTTCTTCTGGTGTGCGAATGTCTGGTTCAGAAACAATTTCAATTAACGGTGTCCCGACACGGTTAAAATCAACCAAAGAATAATCCCCGTACTCAGAGTGAGTAAGCTTCCCAGCATCTTCTTCTAAGTGAATACGAGTAATACCGATACGTTTCTTTTCTCCGTTCACTTCAATATCGATCCAGCCGTGCTCACCTATCGGCTTATCAAATTGAGAAATTTGGTAAGCTTTTGGGCTATCTGGATAAAAATAATTTTTTCGATCAAATTTCGTAATTGGTGCGATTTCACAGTTTAATGCCATCGCTGCTTTCATGCCATATTCAACGGCTTGTTTATTTAATACAGGTAACACCCCTGGATGTCCTAAACAGATTGGACATGTGTGCGAGTTTGGTGGCGCACCAAATTCTGTAGAACACCCACAAAAGATTTTTGTTTTCGTTTTTAACTCTACGTGGACTTCTAATCCTACGACCGTTTCAAAGTTCATGTTTACCCCCCCTTACAATTGTGGTTTCGCTTTATGGTGATCTGTCGATTGCTCAAATGAATGAGCAACACGATAAACCGTCGACTCATCAAAATGTTTTCCGATAATTTGTAGACCAACCGGTAACCCATTTGACAATCCGCACGGTACTGAAATCGCAGGTACACCTGCTAAATTGACAGGGATTGTTAAAATATCGTTGGCATACATCGTAAGTGGATCATCAACTTTTTCACCAATTTTAAACGCCGTCGTTGGTGCTGTCGGTCCAATAATTACATCAAAATCTGCTAATACGTCATCAAAGTCTTTTTTAATTAACGTACGCACTTGTTGAGCTTTTTTATAATATGCATCGTAGTAACCTGAACTTAATGCAAACGTTCCAAGCATAATACGTCGTTTTACTTCATCTCCGAAACCAGCACTACGAGATTCTTTGTACATTTCAATTAAGTTCGTATCATTATCAGAACGTACACCGTAACGAACGCCATCAAAACGTGCTAAGTTTGCAGATGCTTCCGACGAAGCAAGTAAATAATACGTTGCTACGGCATATTTAGAATGTGGTAAAGATACTTCTTCCCAAGTAGCCCCAAGGCCTTCTAACACTTTTAACGCTTCTAAAGTTTTATTTTTAACGTCTTCATTTACGCCTTCCGCTAAATATTCTTTCGGAACAGCGATCTTCAAGCCGGTTACATCACCCGTTAAGCTAGATAAATAATCAGGAACATCAACATTGGCACTTGTAGAGTCCATATTGTCATAACCCGAGATTACTTGCATTAAGTAGGCGTTATCTTCTACACTTCTCGTGATCGGTCCGATTTGATCTAATGAAGAAGCAAATGCTACAAGACCGAAACGTGAAACTCGTCCATATGTTGGCTTAAGTCCAACAACTCCACAATATGAAGCAGGTTGACGGATCGAACCTCCTGTATCAGACCCAAGTGAAAATAAAACTTCACCTGCTGCAACCGATGCTGCTGATCCACCACTTGATCCACCTGGAACGTAATCAATATCCCACGGGTTCCGCGTTCGGAAAAAGCCAGAGTTTTCCGTTGAAGATCCCATCGCAAATTCATCCATGTTCAATTTACCGATCATTACTGCTTCTGATGAACGAATTTTCCCCATGACAGTGGCATCATGAACAGGTTCAAAGTTTCCTAGTAATTTACTTGCACAAGTTGTTTTTAAACCTTTTGTAATAATATTATCTTTAATACCGATTGGCAGGCCGTATAAAAGCCCTTTTTCTTCTTTTCCAACTAACGCCTCATCTAGTTGCTTAGCATAATTGCGAGCATTTTCTTCATCAAGAGAAATGAACGCTTTAACTTTGTCTTCAACTTCTCCAATTCGTTTATATGAAGCATCAACTAACTCTGAAACTGTTATTTCTTTTTCGCGAAGCTGTTTATGTAATGCTTGTACACTTTGTTCTAACAATGACAACTCGAGACCCTCCTTTACTCTAAAATTGATGGAACTTTCACTTGTCCATCTTGTTCTTCTGGTGCGTTTTTCAATGCGTCTTCTCTTTTAAGCGATTGTTTTACGACATCGTCTCGAAGGACATTTTTCACATCTAATACGTGTGTTGTCGGTTCAATTCCTTCTGTATCTAACTCATTCAGTTGTTCTGCAAAACCGATAATTGCATCTAGTTGTTCTGTAAACTGCTCAACTTCTTCTTCAGAAACTGAAAGACGAGCTAAATGAGCAACGTGCTTTACTTGATCTTTCGTAATTCGAGCCATTATTCCACCTCCGTTACATATGATAACTTTTAGAAGTCTTTGTTAACATACATTTTCACAATATATAGATAATACCAAACAAGAGGCTTTAATTCAATAAAGCCCCTCTTAACAATTATTAATTAAACGTTTAATTAATTTTTTAGAGCGTAAAAATCCCTCTTATATTATTAAAAATTTTCCCTACTGAATGATTTTGCATTAAATAAACGAGGGCCCATAAGGACACCCTCGCTTACTTTTACCTATCTACCGAAGCACTCTCGTTCATCCTTCGCATTTTTTATAATATAGACCATTATAATACCAGCTACAATCGATAAAAGTCCTAAAAGTACGTTACCGAACATTACTATGTTCATAATCCCCATCACAAATAGAGTAGCCGTTAGCAATAACATAACTAAACCCAATAACATTTTCATTTGATCTCCCCCTTATTTATCTTAATGAATTCCATAATTCAATATTATCGCATCAAGTATCTAAAATGTAGTTACGTTAAGTCACTCGCAACTATATTTAGTTTGATTTGGCTTGATTTAGGAAATTATGAAATTCACTCATCTATTAACATTATAAAAAAGAGAGCTCTTTATTGTCTGTTCAAAATGAACAGTTCACAAAATTTTCATAAAGATACTTCAATGAATTTCATAATTCATTATTCTCGCTACTAAGATCAATATATAGTTGCGTCAAAACCATTCGCAAACTATATATTGCGTGATATGGCTCATTTTTGGTAATTATGAAATTCACTCAGTTACCGATTAATAAATTATACGGACATTGTCCGTTTCTGCACAAAAAAATGAGGAGATTAGTAATCCCCTCATTTTTTATGTGATTTTCTATTTTTTTAGAGCAACTTACTCTGTTACTAAAAACGGCATTTTCTCTTTAAATCTTACTCGTTTTTACACTATCAAACTCGTCTAAAATTTCTTGTGATGGTTCTTTTCCTAGTAAACTAACGACCATGATCGCAATCCATCCAAGGATGAAGCCTGGGACAATCTCATATAATCCGAAAATTGGATGAGTGTCTGCTGTAATGTTGAACCACACCTCAAGTAAGTCTGCCCAAATGACTACGGTAAGGGCACCGACAATCATACCTGCTAGGGCTCCGTTACGAGTCATACGTCTCCAGAACAACGAAAGAATAATGACTGGACCGAATGCCGCACCGAATCCACCCCAAGCGTAAGCGACTAATTCAAGAACTGTGCTTTCTGGGTTGTAAGCTAAGATGATCGCAATTAAGGCAATTGCTAAAACTCCAAATCGACCGACCCAAACAAGTTCTGTTTGACTTGCTGTTTTTCTAAAGATCGCTTTATAGAAATCCTCTGTAATTGCACTTGAAGAAACTAATAGCTGAGAGTCAATCGTACTCATAATTGCTGCTAAAATTGCAGCTAGTAAGAAACCAGATACCCAAGGGTTAAATAAAATTTGTGTAAACATGATGAATACCGTTTCATGAGCACCATCTGCAAGTGGCTCAACGCCAGGACCCATGCTTGAGAAGTAAGCAATACCCACAAAACCTGTGAAAATGGCGCCCATTAAAGCAAGGACCATCCACGTCATCCCTACTAATCTAGCTTTCGGAATTTCTTTTGACGACTTTACCGCCATAAAACGCGTAATAATATGCGGTTGACCGAAATAACCTAACCCCCATGCTGCAAGTGAAATAATACCTATCGTCGTAACGCCTGCAAACGCATCTAAGTGTGAAGGGTCAATACTTCCAACGGCATTGACCGTTTCACTCCAACCACCCATTTGTGAAATCGCTACAACCGGAACAATAATTAAGGCTAAAAACATTAAAATCCCTTGGAAAAAGTCCGTCCAACTTACCGCTAAAAATCCACCTAAAAATGTATATGAAATAATGACAATCGCACCAATCCATAACGCTTGTGTATACGTTAAACCGAATGACGCTTCAAATAATAACGCTCCACCGACAAGGCCGGATGAAGTATAAAAAGCAAAGAATATTAAAATAACAAAAGCAGAAATGACTCTTAACATTTTAGAATTGTCGCGGAAACGATTTTCTAAAAAGTCAGGCACTGTAATCGAATCTCCAGCAATCTCTGTATATTTGCGTAAACGAGTCGCAACAAATTGCCAGTTTAAGTAGGCACCCACTGCTAAACCTACCGAGATCCAAATCGCTTCCATTCCAGCGACGTAAGCATAACCTGGCAATCCTAGTAAAAGCCAGCTACTCATATCAGAAGCACCCGCACTTAAAGCGGCGACACCCCCACCTAATCTTCTTCCGCCTAAAACATAGTCTGATAAATTGTTAGTCATTCGATAGGCAACAAGACCGATCGCTAACATCCCTACTAAATACACGATAAACGTAACTAACGTTGCTGTTTCCAATTTTATTCTCTCCTCTCAATATTGTATGTGATAATAGATAAGACAATTAGTATTGGCATCGGAACAAACAGCCAAAACCAACTTGCAGTCGTTAATGCGTATTCCATCATCGTTCACCACCTTTGAATATGTATTTCAGCATAATATCCCCTTATTCACCTTTATACATTAGAAAGAAAATTAACGCTATACTGATAATTAATATTTACCGACGAACATTTGAAAATATAACACATAATAAGAAATAGAACATTCTGATTATTATTTTAATAAAAACATCGCGCATATTTATTCATAATTACCTTCGATACAAACGCTTACATTGATATATAAGAATATATATCCAACTAGTTTAATTTAAATTAATTTAAGTTTTTTTCATTTTTATTGAAAATCACAGCAAAAGTCACCCACTTTTTTCATACAAAACGCTCATGGCGATGTATCGTCACCATTTGGCATGTAAAATTGGTGATGGATTTTCTTCCCCTTCGCTATAAACTTCTATCGAATTTTAGAGGCTCGTGAAAGAAAATCCATCACCAAGTATCTATTTACACACAAAACTGTCATGTCGATATACCCGTCGCCATCTAACATGAAAAGTCGGGTGGGTGTCCCAACCATCTAACCAACTAGCCAACTAACCAAAAAAAGAGCCTTTCATCAAAGAAAGAACTCTTAACGATAAATATGAACAAATGGTTGCTCATTTGCATGGCGAACAATAATACTTTCTGCACCTTCAAGAGATGTTAAATAAACTTGAACGGTTAAGTTTTCTGGAAAGTGTTTAAGGCGATCAGTAATATATTGTGTCATTGCAATAATTTCTGCTTTTCCATTTGATTGTAGGTTGATATCAATTGTTAATTCTTGAAGTTGGTTATTTTTATAACGTCCTTTACCAACAATCCCGATGTAGTTATTAAAAAATCCATCGATATCTTGTTTGAAGTTATCAAATCTTGTAGCATCGTCTCGGTGATTCGCAGTAGCACTACTCGAAGGGAAAAAATAATGAGCATCATCAACCGTTTCCCAGCGTTCTATACGCCTACCTGGCTCCACAACGGTCATCGCTACGAACGTCCCTGGTATGATCGCCTGTCGACGTTCTTCTTGATATAAAGCAATCACGATCGGCACATTCGCTAAGTTTTCTCTTTGGCGGACGCGATCGAGGACTTCACTAGCGATTTTCTTTCCTTCTTCTAAAATTATTTCGTCCTCTAAATTCACTTCAAAAGGATGCGTTAAGCCCCTTTCATCAACGATTTGAAAACTATACACTGAATTTAACGAGATCCCCAAAACGAACCCACCAAGTTCAATTGAGCCATCACCGACATCTCGTAAATAGTTATGTTCCATTATATGAGATAAATATGCTGGTTCCTCTTCATGAAGTTGACGTTCATGACTTACCCTTAGGCGCCGCTCTTCACTAGATAATATTTCCGTTTCCTCTGATAAAAAAGTATAATCTCCTTCTGGTAAGGGTGGGTTTAATCCCTCGACATGAGTTTCTCGATTTTCGTCGTACCTCCTTAACCACCGATTAATTAAAGAACCTTCTAAATACTGTCCTTCCTGAAAATAATATTCCGATTGAGGAAATTTCGTTGATGCCAATTCCATAAGACCTAATTCAAGCTGCTTAATATCTAATCGATTATTAATCGCCTGTGTCACTAGCCCACGGGCTTCACTTTGTCGATAATCACCTTCTTGTAAAACAGTACGATAATAGTTTTCAGGTGTGTTTAAGTTAGGACTAATAATCATTTGATCTTGATCTTCTACTTCTTCAATAACAATAATCTCTTCTTCTACTTGACGATCAAGTATACCGTTACACCCCGTTAAAAATAAACTTACAACAAGTAAGGAACATAACTTTATTTTATTCATCAACCAACCCTCCTCTGCTAAACAACATGGGAATGAATCGCCATTATAAAGGGGGGTTCCAAAAGAAAGTGTCAGACACTTATAGAACAACCCCATCTTTTATGAGCGATGCACCTCTTTTTCTCTATTTATTTAATTCTTCTACTAATTTCGCTTCATTCCATATCTCAATATTTAAACTTTCGGCTTTCTTTAGTTTTGAACCTGCTTTTTCACCAGCAATTAAAAGGTCCGTTTTAGCACTAACACTCCCCGTTACTTTCCCGCCAAAAGCTTCAATCTTTTCTTTCGCTTCTTCTCGAGTCAAAATTTCTAGCTTACCAGTTAATACTACTACTTTATTCGAGAAAATAGAATCACTAGAAATTTCCAACCTTGGACCTTTATACGTTGTATTCACACCTACTGTTTTCAACTCATTAATAAGTGTAGATACTTCCGGCTTTTTAAAATAGCGAACAATTGACTGAGCCATTTTTATACCAATTTCATTGATCGCTTCTAACTCTGTTTCGCTCGCTTCTTGTAGTGCTTCAATTTCTTCAAAATATTGGGCTAATGTTTTTGCTGCTTTTGCACCAACAAAACGAATCCCTAATCCGAACAGCAATTTTTCGAGTGAATTTTCTTTTGAAGCATCAATAGCATGAAGTAAATTATCAACTGACTTTTCGCCCATACGTTCAAGCTTAAGAAGTTTTTCTCGCTCAAGTTTATAAATGTCTGCTACATCTTTAATAAGCCCATGCTCAAAAAGTTGTGTAATCACACGCTCTCCTAGACCGTCAATATTCATTGCATTTCTTGAGACGAAATGAATCATCCCTTCACGAATTTGCGCTGAACATTTTGGGTTAATACAACGTAAGGCTACTTCTCCTTCTAGACGGACAAGTTCACTTTCACATGCAGGACATTCCGTTGGCATCTTAAAATCTTGCTCTTCACCTGTTCTTTGTTCTTCTAACACATTCACGACTTCAGGAATAATGTCGCCGGCTTTTTTAATAACAACCTTATCGCCAATCTTAATGTCCTTTTGACGAATTAAATCTTCATTGTGAAGTGATGCTCTTTTCACAGTTGTGCCAGCTACTTGAACAGGCGATAAAAGCGCTGTTGGGGTGACAACGCCAGTTCGACCGATACTTAATTCAATTCCTTCAAGCGTTGTCATCACTTCTTCAGCTGGAAATTTATAAGCAATGGCCCACCTTGGACTTTTCGCTGTAAATCCGAGCTTTTGTTGAGCTTCTAGGGAATCTACTTTAATCACAATTCCATCAATTTCATAAGACAAGTTCGGGCGTCGTTCTAACCAGCTATTCACATAGTCAATCACTTCATTAATATCTTTACAATGCTTTGCTTCTTTGTTCGTTTTCAACCCTAACTGACTCATAAATTGTAACGCTTCAGTATGCGTTGGAATTTCTTTTTCTTTCACTTGAGCGACCGAATAAAGGAAAATATCTAAATTCCGTTTTGCAGCGATCTTAGGGTCTAGCTGTCTTAACGACCCTGCTGCTGCATTACGCGGATTGGCAAACGGCTCTTCACCAGCTTCAAGCTTTGCTTCATTTAACTTTTCAAACGATTGCTTCGGCATAAACGCTTCGCCACGAACTTCGATATCGACTGCTTCTTTTAAGCGCATTGGGATCGATCGTACTGTTTTTAAGTTACTCGTAATATTTTCACCAGTTGTCCCGTCACCACGAGTAGCTCCTAAAATAAAGCGACCCTTTTCATATTTCAACGAAACTGCTAGTCCGTCGATTTTTAATTCACAAGCATATGAGACCGGCTTCCCAAATCCGTCGGTTACACGACGATCAAAGTCACGAAGGTCTTCTTCATTAAAAGCATTTCCAAGACTTAACATCGGAATTTCATGCTGAACCTTTTCAAAATGCGGTAATGGATTTCCACCGACACGAACCGATGGAGAGTCTTCTGTAATTAGATCAGGATATTGTTCTTCAAGCTTTAGAAGTTCTTGCATAAGTGCATCGTACTCAGCATCCGAGACAACCGGGTTATCTATCACGTAGTAATGATAGCCGTATTCTTCAAGCTTTTCCCTTAACTCATTTAATTTTCCCTCGGCTTCAATACGATTCATCATTTTCTTCCTTCCTTTGTTCAATGTTGAGTTTTGAGTTTTGAGTGTTTGCTTTTGTATTGCTTCGAAGCAATACTTTCAATAACTCAAAACTCACCACTCTTAATTCAAAACTATCATTAAGCCTTCGTAATCGGGGCGAATTTGGCTGCAAGACGCTTAATGCCAACTGGTTGTGGAAAGGCAATATCTAATTCGATATTGTCACCTGAACCTTTCGTACTTACTACCGTTCCAACGCCCCACTTCTTATGCTCAGCTTTATCGCCAACTTGCCAACCGAACTGGTCGCCACCTGTTGTTGTCATTTGCGGACGTGTAGCTGTTGTCGTTCTTTGTCGTTGTTGAGTTGTTATCCCACCACTAGCTGGTGCTTGTCTCGATGTTTTTGCCCACGCTGGCGCTTCTTTTTGTTCGTTCAACGATTCAATCATTTCACCAGGAATCTCACCAATAAAACGAGACTGCGAATTCGTATTCGTGCGTCCAAATAATGTCCTCATTTTCGCACAAGATAAAAATAGGCGCTGTTCAGCTCGAGTAATCCCAACATAGGCAAGTCTTCTTTCTTCTTCCATTTCCTCTTCTTCGAACAAGGAGCGGCTATGAGGGAAAACACCTTCTTCCATACCAATTAAGAATACCACTGGGAATTCTAAACCTTTGGAGGAATGCAAAGTCATTAATAAAACTCGATCCGTATCCTGCTGTTCTTCTTCATCTTCATCAACTTTGTCAATATCAGCAATAAGCGCTAAATCAGTTAAGAAAGCGACTAACGACTTATCATCATTTTTATTTTCAAATTCTTTTGTTACAGATAAAAACTCATCAATATTTTCAAGGCGACTTTGCGCTTCAATTGTTTTTTCATTTTTTAACATATCACGATAGCCAGTTTTCTCTAGCAACTCTTCAACAAGTTCGGTAACTGATAAATATTCTTCGAGTTGTACCCAACCTCTAAGTTGATCTATAAAATCAACCAACTTATTCGTGGCCCCTTTTGCTAACCCCATCTGTTCGACTTCATGGAGGGCTCGGTACATTGACAGCCCTTGAACAGCCGCAAACTCAGCTATTTTTTCTACAGTTGTTGCACCAATTCCTCGCTTCGGAACATTAATAATTCTACGTAATGAAATATCATCATCAGGGTTCGCCACAACTCGTAAGTAAGCAAGAAGGTCTTTAATCTCTTTTCGATCATAGAACTTTGTCCCACCAACAATGTTATAGTTGATATTTGATTTGACGAGTAATTCCTCAATAACACGCGATTGCGCGTTGGTTCGATATAAAATGGCAATATCGGAAAGTTTATAATCGTGTTCTGTCATTAACTCTTTAATTTTTCCAACAATAAAATAAGCTTCATCATGTTCATTGTCACCAATATAACAGGAAATATTTTCACCCGATTGATTTTCTGTCCATAAATTTTTCGGCTTCCGATTAAAGTTATTGTTAATGACTTCGTTTGCCGCTCGAAGAATCGTTTTAGTCGAGCGGTAATTTTGCTCAAGCATAATCGTTGTCGAGCGCGGATAATCTTCTTCAAAGGAAAGAATATTCGTAATATCAGCTCCACGCCAACGATAAATAGACTGATCAGAATCACCAACTACACAAATATTTTTATAGCGCTCTGCCATCAATTTTACGAGCATATATTGCGCTCGGTTCGTATCTTGATACTCGTCAACATGAATGTATTGAAATTTACGCTGATAAAATTCTAACACTTCAGGAACTTGTTTAAACAATTGAATGGTAGTCATAATCAGATCATCAAAATCTAAGGAATGGTTTTTACGAAGTTCTTTTTGGTACGCTTCATAAACTTCAGCAACTGTAGATTCATATGGTCCTTTAGCACTCCCTGTATACTCTTTCACCGTTTTTAATTCGTTTTTCGCACTACTAATCGAACCTAATAAGCTTCTCGGTTCAAATTTCTTTGAGTCGATATTTTTTTGCTTTAAAATTTGTTTTATTACCGTTAATTGGTCACCTGGATCTAAAATCGTGAAATTACGTTTGACTCCTACGCGATCAATGTCTCTACGTAAAATACGGACACACATTGAGTGGAATGTCGAAATCCAAATATCCTCTCCAGTTTGTCCGATAATGTTTTTGACACGTTCTTTCATTTCTTTTGCTGCCTTATTCGTAAAAGTAATCGCTAAAATTGACCAGGGCGCAACTTCTTTTTCACCAATTAAATACGCGATGCGACTTGTAAGTACTCTTGTTTTTCCCGAGCCTGCTCCAGCCATGATTAATAAAGCTCCGTCTGTATGCTTGACCGCTTCACGTTGTTGTTCATTTAATCCCGATAATAATTTTTGCATATCCATTGTATATCCACCACCAAAACGTATGTTCTTATTTTTTATTTTAACTAAACTAGCTTGTAAGGGCAACTAAAACTTACATTTAACCGTTTTTAACGCACTTTCAATATCGTCATAAATGACGTTGCCGACAACAACAGTATCCGCGTATTGTGCGACTTGCTTAGCTTGTTCTATGTTCGTAATACCTCCACCATAAAAAAGTCGTGTCTCATCCAAAGCACCACTAACTTCTTTCACTATTTCCATATCTCCAAAAACTCCACTATATTCAACATAAAAAATAGGTAGCTTGAACATCTTTTCAGCCATTTCTGCATAAGCAACTACATCGTCCCCGTGAAGATCTGTATTTGCCTCTGTTAATGAAGCGACCTTGCTTTCACCGTTAAGAATGCAATAGCCTTCCATAATGATTTCATCCCAATTCATAATCGCTCCAAATTCCTTAACCGCTTGATGATGTAAACCCGTGACCCAATTAACAGAGCCGCTATTTAATACCGATGGAATAAAATAATAATCAAAGCCTGGAGTTATCGTCTCAATCGAAGAAACTTCTAACGCACAAGGAACAGAATACCGCCTCACTCTCACAAGCAAGTCCAATACGTTATCTTCGGTAACCCCATCACTACCACCAACAATAATGGCATCTGTGCCAGAAACGCAAATTCTTTCTAAGTCGTGATCAGTAATCTCCTTGTTAGGATCTAATTTAAAAACGTGCTTCCACTCATTATATTCAAGCATTTTAAAGCCCCTTTTTTTAGAAATGCGCCAGCGCATTAATATTTCATCATATCCTCATTCGGTTATTATATCAAAAAAAACATACACTCTCACTATTACAATTGGTGGAATTAAAAAACTGTGTCACATTACTTATGTTAGACACAGTTCCAAAAAATTCAAGCAATATTTTTTTCATTATGGTGATCGTTAATTTGGGGAATTTCTACAACTTCATAAAGCTGTTCAATGGTGATAAAGTTTACCTTTTTGCTTATTCTAACCTTTGAAACTTCCTGTTCAGTTGTTGTAGGAGATTGATTGTTTCTTATATTTAAACTTTCATTTAATACAAGACGTTGAATATTATTTAATTTAGGAGTAGCGTCGGAGTTTTTAACATTGTTAGAGGTTGGTTCGGTGACCGTTTCAAGTTGGAATGGAGCTGTCTCTCCTAAAGCTATCATCCAAATCGAGACTGACCACTGTAGTTCTTTTTTTAAGCGCCAATTTTTTTTAATTACCTTTTCAAGTGCTAATGGTATTTCTTTTGCGTTAATCTCTTTTGCATAAAACAGATCGATCAATTGCTTTTTTACAAGAATAAGGGCTTGTATTTCTCGTTGTTCCCCATACAAACTATTTAGTAGTTCCTCCAACTTACTGGCATCACACCACTCATACCCGTACTTCTCCACTAAAGAAATTACAGTGTTACCAACATACCGATTTATAATCACCACCACCCTTGCACAATATATATAAATTATAACTGACTTTTAACAGAATTTATTAAAGATTTTAACTTTTTAATAAATTCGTAATATAACATTCACTTAAATGTTATATGTCCACCTTTTTTGAAATTAATCAAAATAAAAAAACTAGCTGCCTTATTAAAAGTAAGCTAGTTTTTTTACATTGCTAATTTTACTTAATAACCCCAGTGGTTAGGTTGATAATATGGCGCTTGATAGCGTTGGTGTAATTCATGAACCGCTTGTTGTGGTGGGTGTTGACCATAATGCGGATATTGTGGATAAATTGGTGCTTGCTCAAAATCCTTATGCTGATAATGAGTTCCATTTATCGGCTGTGTATAGTCTTGTGAAGGCCAATGTTGAATGTCTAACTTTTTGTACTGAACGGGTTCATCAGCCACATAAGCACAAACATTTCCTTTTCCATCTAGCTCATCAACCATAAGTCCCTCTAATCCAATAATCGAAGGAATTTTTATTTGCATTCCTTCATGAAGGTTCGTCGGATCTTGAATATGTTGGTTATGACTAAAAAGTACATTAATGTCGATTTGATAACGGTGAGCTACTTGATATAATGTTTCCCCTTTTTTCGTAATATGAATTTTCAATTTTATTAACCTCCTAAAACGATTTCGTTTACATAACAATATATATTTATGCAACATTTGGGTATTTGCTATTACATTTTATCTCTGCGTGCATATTGGGCTTTTTCATTACTTAAGAACTTTAAGGAAACTGTATCATCCCCTATTTTTATTTCATACGATATGTGTATAGGACAGAAAATGGGAGGAAATTATGTTGACACATATGAACAATATCCTTGGGATTCGGATAAACAGCGCTTCTTCTAATGCTTCGATGAACTTTGGTAATGTCGTGCATAAAGGTCACCAAGCAAACGTCAAAATGAATGTTGGCTATGCTCAAGCTGGGGACGCAAACTTCTCGCCATTACAATTTAATAATGCTAATTTAACGAATGATCCTGATGTGCTTGACCAACCACAAGCACAAATTTAAAGCTAGTTTAGGAGGTTTTTATGATACCGACTCATATTAATAATATTCTTGGAATCAGAATCAATGGCGCATCTTCTAACGCTTCAATGAATTTTGGTAATTCGATATTAAAAGGGTTCCAAGGGAACGTAAAGTCAAATGTTGGTTACTTGCAACCAGGGGATGCAAACTTCTCACCATTACAATTTAATAACGCTAACTTAACGAATGATCCTGATGTCCTTGATCAGCCTCAATCACAAATTTAATTAACAACGGCAAATCCAAGTATAATTTTTAGGAGAGAAAAATTATGCAAATTAACATTAGAAATATCCGGATAAATTCGATTAGTACTATTGGTTCATTAAATATTGGGAAAACCGTTTTCAGTGATAATCAGGCCTCAAGCGCCCAATTCCCTAAACCAAATTATGAAGAAACTGAACCTGAAAACGAAGACAATAATGAAAATGAACAAAATAATAATGATGGCGAAAATATTGAATTTCAGCCACCGATGGATGCCCCACCAATTTATATTCCTTAGTATGTCATAGCACTACTAGTTAGCCGTTAGGTTAAAAAGTAGTGCTTTTTTTATTTCCGCTATAGCCTGAAGCACTGCTAAAAAAACATGAACACTTAGAGCCCATTTTTCATAGTGTATTAAAGGTTGTTATTAAGGAGGCGGATTTTATATGTATTATTATCAATGGCCTTATCAGTATTGTTATCAGCAGCCATATTACTATTGTAACTATCCATATTCCAATTATTATATTGAGCCTGCGAACGGCGAACAATGGATGAATGCTGATCAATATGTTGATTATTACTATGACGAAACTGCTACTAAAGCAAATTATAATGCGAAAAATGAAAATAAGGAGAACAACAACTTCAATGTAAATGACATTCCTCAACTTAATGGAGTACAACATTTTATACCTAAAGTGATGCAAACCCTTGAAAGCATACAACAAAAAATGAAAGAAATAGAAGAAGAAAATGAAAATTTAAAAGAAAAGATTAAAGATATAAAACCGATTAACATTGAAAATATTAATTACAAAATTCAAGAGCTAACAGTTGAAGAATTATCAGGGGCATTAAATATCGGCTTAAGTGCATTGACAGATGCTGAGAACTTGAAGAAATTACTTAATGAAAACGGAGAAATCAAATTCAATGACCTAGATACGAATATGGAAGAAAACTTTGAGGAAATGGATGGGTGACAAGAAAAGCGTAAGCGCCTTGGGCAGGTCCAAATAAAAACTGGAGCCTTTCACCAAAAGGCGCCTTTTTGTCTTTTTGGGAAGGTCAAATAAAACAATGGGGTTGTCCTAAACGATAGTACTTGTTTTTGGGCACCCCTCTTTTATTTATAATTTAATTTGTTGGACGTTTATTAACTTATGTAATAATCTTGCTGCTTCTTGTTCATTTTTCGGTAAATTTTCTACGTTTAAGTTCGGAACCATTCGAAATAACCTGGCGATTCTCGGGAGGTGAAGATTTGATTTTCTAATCCACTCTTCATCCGTTAGTAACTCCGGACCACCGCTAGCTAAAAGTTGACCGTCTTTCATTAAAATGATCATATCAGCCCAAGATACGGCAAAATCTACATCATGTGTTGATAATAATACGGTTTTCCCCATAAAACTTAATCCTTGAAGTAGAGCAGCCACTTCATCTTGTCCTTGTGGATCGAGATAAGACATTGGCTCGTCTAAAATGACAATGTCAGGCTTCATCGCAAGGATCCCAGCAATAGCTACTCGCTTTTTTTGACCGTAACTTAATTGATAAGGTGCTCTTGATTTAAACTCCAGCATTCCTACAGAGCCTAAAGCAACATTACAAACTTCCTCAATTTCTTCTTCAGAAAGCCCAAGGTTTCTAGGTCCAAATTGTACATCTTCCCAAACCGTTCCTGATATTACTTGATCATCTGGATCTTGAAACACTAGTCCAACTTTTTGGCGAATTGCTTTCGCACTTTTTTTATTTAACGGAACCCCCATAATTGATACCGAACCATTTTGTGGTAGCTTCAAACCATTTAAATGATGTAATAACGTCGATTTGCCAGCTCCATTAGGACCAAGTAAAGCGACTTTTGCTCCTACCGGTATTTGTAATGAGATATCACTAATCGCCGGCGTCATATCTGGATAACTGTAAGTAACATTTTCAATGTGTACCGCTTGCAAGTAGATTCCTCCTTTTTGGGTGTCTGACACCCTCCGTGGACATTTGGTGATTTTGTCCTCCTGAGGTGGACACCTCAGAAGGACAAACTAACTATGAAAATTTCTTCCCTAACTTCCCTGCATCAACCATTGATGCTAAAACGTCACAGATAATACGTGTACCAAGTAATGCGGTCTGGTCACTTACGTCATATGGTGGGGATACTTCTACTAATTCCATGCCACATATCCCTTCTCTAGCTACAATATCTAAAAACTTCAAACCTTCTCTCGGTGTAAATCCACCTGGTTCAGGCCACCCAGTACCAGGTACAAAACCAGCATCAAAGCTGTCAATATCGACACTTAAGTAGACTGCTTTCGCACCGCCTTGCCACGCTTTTTCTAAAGCAATTTCGGCTACTTTTTCAATTCCCAGCTTTTCAACATCATCGATGGAAATTGCTGTTGTATTAAACTTCCTTACATTTTGAACGGCCTCGCGAGGAACTTGCCAGCCACCTATTCCGACTTGAACTAAGTTTTCAGGTGGGGCATTAGGAATGTTTGTCGCATGGAACCAAGGAGTAGTGTGCATACGCTCATCCATATCTTTTTCTTGCAAATCAAGATGGCGGTCCATATGAATAATTCCAACCTTGCCATCCACGTGTTCAGCAATCGCTCGTAAACATGGATAACCGATGGCATGGTCCCCACCTAGCATTACCGGTAATGTCCCTTGTTTAAATACGTGGGAAACAGCTTTAAAAATTTGATCAAAACTTTTTTCAATATTAGCAATCGTAAACACGTCACCTACATCACACATGTTTAATGACTCCACTAGATCGACACCTTTTTCATAACTGTAACTAGTGTATAACTTAGAAATTCTTCGCATTGCCTCGGGTCCAAAACGAGCACCCGCTCTGTAGGTCGTTCCAATATCAAAAGGAACACCCATAAATGCAACGTCATATTCACCTACTCTTCGAACGTCTTCTAAAAACGGCGTTCGCAAGAATGTAGGTATTCCCGCATAAGCAGGCCTTGGCTCCCTAGTAAACGTGGAAATTGTTCGATCACCAATTGAAGGAGCTGCTTCCAGTCCATACTTTAACGACCTTTTTAAAATTTTCTGATTTTCAACTTCAGGAATTTTTGCTTCCTTCTCAGCTTGCTCAATTCCTAGTAAATCAGTCGTTCGGTCGCTTTCGAGGGCTTTTTTCTTTCTAAAGCTTAGTCCGTGATTATCGAAAAAACCCAACATGTATCACATCCTTTTCTCTTCATTTAGATGTACTTCATGCTGTCATTAGGCAGAGTTAGGAGCACATACTAACAATATATGTATTCAATCATTTGTAAATAAATGCCTATAAAAAAGATTTTTTTTGTAAAAGAAAAGCCTATTTTGGGATAGTTGGTTAGTGGTTTGTTGGTTTGTTGGTTTGTGGTTGGCTGAAAGTTGGAAAAAACAAGGAGGCGTCAGTGAACGTGTCCGCCGCCTCTTTTCACCTTAGGTGATAACGATGTTCATCATCGGTTTGTATGATAAAAGAATGCTCGGTCGCTTTTCTGGAGCGAGCCTCTAAAATTCGATAGAAGTTTACAGCGAAGCGAGAGGAAAGCGACCGACACTTTCATTCAAGATGGTGATGAGATATCGTCATGAACATTTTGTATGAAAAAAGGTGGGTGTTTTTGTGAACGGCAAAAAAATAGTGCTGCTTTAAGTGCAGCACGCATCACTCTTCATCTAAGTTTTGAATATTTACCTTTTTATTAACTTTCGTCGACCTAATTAAGCGATGTAAATGGACAACTAAAACTCCTCTTTGGTAAGATGCATCAACTTTGTCATCTCTCACTGGATAGGGTAATTCGATCGTTCGTTTAAATGGTCCTTGAGGGATCTCTTCCTGTATTAAGCGAAAGCCATTGTAATCGACATGGAGCGTTCCTCTAACTTCAAGTGTACGTTCATAAGCGTAAACATCTACATCTTCAAGCTTCAATCCTGGTAAAGCAAAAACACATAAAATCTCATTACCAGACTCATAAATATTTATTTTGGGCCCACTACTATCAAAAAGTAAATTTTGAAAATCGGAAAAGAAATCTTCTCCTAAAAAGCTTGGCATTGATTTTTTCCAGTTGTTATTACCATTTCCACCGCCATTATTCATCGGCCAGAATTTATTCATATCCATACTTCCGCCTCCTTTACCTTTAATAGTTTATGGGCGTAAAAAAAATATGTGCTTGTCTAAGCCATCGTCAAATTGATCTCTAATAATTTTAAAAAACATTTAAAAAAACTTTACAGCCCTCTAAACTAAAATAAAATGGTAAAAGCAGGATAAAACCCACTTTTACCATTACCATTAAATCCAAAATAAAGATGCTCCTAGTGCAAACCCACCGATTGCCGCTAAAGCTACTGGGAAAATAAACGGGCGCCATCCCCAGCCCCAACCCCAATGAAATCCAGATACTCCTCTAGATACGGGCTCAAGATAAACATGTTGATGGTCGACGGATACAATTCTACCCGTATGAACTCTACCTGTTTTCTCATAAATTGTCACAACTTGCCCTTTGTGTTTACAACAAAGATCGTAATAATGACTCACTTTACTCCCTCCTTTTGTCTATTTCTCTACTATAGTATTTAAATGACTACCTATTTGCCTGTGCTTTTACAACTGTTTTTTTAATGATAGAAAAATAGGCTATTAAACTTACCATTTAATTATTATTAGGGAAAACACCCTCCCACTGGCACATGGTCTGACATAAACTAATGAGAAACGAAGGGTAGGCTAGACGACCAAGTGCGATATACTCTTTATCGAAAAAAATAATAGGGAGGAAAATGAATATGTTTCCGTTTAAAAGTATGATGTTCCCGTTCTCAATGATGAAAAGCAACAATACAATGGGGTTTAACCCGTTTGAATTTCATAATCATATGATGAAGCACCACCCGATGATGAAACAGCTTCCTATGATGATGAATCAAAATCCAATGAGGAAACAAAACCCTGCAATGATGAAAAATTCTCCATCAGGCATCTTTAACTCTTTTCCTTTTAATTACGATCAGCAACAATATCAAGAAGAAAATCCATTTTTAAATAGCTTTTTTCAACCGCAATCTCCTACACAAGGACAAAATCAACAGCAGCAAGCTGGTCAAATCCAACAGTCAGCCTTTCCTTTCCAGGGACACTCTCAGCAGCAACCATTCTCGCTACAAGGGCAAACGCAAGTACAAAACCGATCTCAATTCCCTCAATCACTTTTCACTGACCAAAATGGAAAAGTTGATTTAAACAAGATTGGCGGGGGCGTCCAAACAGCTTTAAACCTTGCCAATCAGGTGAGCCCGATCATGAAAATGTTCGGTGGATTTTTCAGATAAAAAAAGTGCCAGTCACCTCAAACACTATATTTAAAAATGTGCGAGATACACTTTTAAATATAGTATTTCTTTGAGGTGAGCTGACACTTTATTGGCACCTATATTTAATTAATCATTCGTAATTTCTTTTTGTAACTGATCTTTAACACGTTCTAATGTCATTTGATATCCTTCGTTGCCGTAATTTAAACAGCGCTTTACTCTTGAAATTGTGGCAGTACTCGCGCCTGTTTCTGCCTCTATTTTTTGGTAAGTAAATCCATCACGAAGCATTCTTGCTACTTCTAGACGTTGAGCTAATGATTGTATTTCGTTAATAGTACAAAGGTCATCAAAAAATTGATAACATTCTTCTAAATCTTTTAAACTTAAAATAGCTAAAAACAGCTGATCTAATTCTTTTCCTCTTAATTTATCGATTTGCAAATTCATTCATCCTTCCATGACGTTTTATCAGTTTATATTACTTCGTGATATTCACGCTTTGATCTAAGTTAGGAACTACATTTATCCATGTTTTCCCTTGAACAAAATTTAGCCTCTCTCCATCTTTCACCGGTAAGATTTGTCCATCAATATTTTCCCAGTCTACATATTGGTATACTCCATTTTGAACGAGCAGTGCATTTCCACCTGATGTAATATCGATAGCTCTACGTCCAACATTATCAATCACTCTATGGCTCATTTCTACGATAAAAAGGTTGTCCGTAGTAACGGGAATTTCTTCTTCTTTATAGTCAACGATTTTTTCCCCACCTACGTGTCGAATATAGCTTTCAAGCTCTTGGTCATATCGATAAACGACATTGTTAGTACTACTACCATAGTTAATTGTAACCTCTAACGCCTCGTCACCGCCAATGATTGACTCATCATCAAAAAATGTCAATGATGGAACAGGAGTAATTAGCGCATGCCCTGCATGTTCAGCTGCTTTTAATAAATCATTATAGCTAGTATACATATTATGCGGTGCTCTTCTTTCTGAAGAGCGCCACAAATACCTTCCGTCATAAGCTAACCCATCAATATGATCAACTTGTCGATTTTGAATCATGGCAAACGCTTGCGGACTTCCACCAGCTGAAACATAAATTCCATTATAACCATTATTCAAATTAATATAATAATCTCTAGCGCTACGAACAGGTCCAATTACTTCGGGCTTTTCACTATGATAAAATGCAAGCAGACGAGTAATCGTTCCTTCTGATAAAACTTCATAAACTAAATCCGCTTGGTAAAGTCCTGTTTGAGGTCTTGCTGAGCGGGAATTTTCAATCATAACACCGAATGCTCGGTAATCAACATCTTCATTTGTGCCGATACCTGTTAACGGAAATTGATTTTCAAAAACTTCTTCTTCAGGCTCTGGCTCTGGTTTCGGCTCAGGCTCTGGTTCAGTTTTTTCAACAACTTCTTCTGGTGGGTCATCTGGTTGAACAGCACCAGTATCTTCCTTTTTATTACAAGCAAAGACGAATGTTACTACGAGTACTAAAAGCAATCCTAAAGTAAGCCTTTTCATCATAAAACCTTCCTTTACAAAAGATATCCTTTTATAGTTTAACGCATAATCGAAGGAAAGAGTACCGTTTTCTTCTTTACATCAAAAATCCCTTTTTGCGTAACGCGAATATACGGTAAATGAGTTGATGAAAAAAACAGAAGACTATAGATAGGATCTTCGAACAAATATCCTCTTTCTTTTAATGCGCTCACAAGACTCTTCTCTTCCTTAATAACTTCTTCCATTCGTTTATTAGACATTACTCCATATAACTCTAGCTTTATACTATTTATTACCTTTCCTCTTTCTGTTAAAACAATACCACCTTGTTGCTGTTTTAATTGTTGAAAAGCAAGTAACATATCTTTTTTATTTTTCCCGATTAAAATTAAGTCCCCAGTGTTAGAAAAAGACGACGCAAAACCCGAAACATTTTTTGCAAAGCCTTTAATGATCGTATTAATGATCCAATCCCCATTTTTATCGACCATAATGAAAAAACTTTCATCGCTCTCAGCAGGTAACTGCTCTTGTGTGACATCAATGGAAATACGGTATGGTTTTAAAATGACGGAATTCATCATCTCAATTCCAAGTGGCATTGAGAAATGCATATCACTTTCGGTTAAATCCCAATTTAACTCGAGCGGTTTAACATCATATTCTTCCCATGGAAATGACGGTACTGGATATTGGTGAACTCCATCTTTTTTCACCCACTGGCCTTTCGCTAATACAGAAACTGGTAAAGGATTATTCTTATCCTCAAGAATGTTGATGTGAGCTAACCTTCCAGGTGCTATCATTCCGACACGGTCATCTAAGTGATAATGGCGCGCAACATTATACGTCGCCATTGCATAAGCATCAGTGTCAGGAATACCTTTATCTAAAGCAATTTTAATCACCATATCCATAAAGCCTTGTTCGTAAAAACTCGGTGTTGATCCATCCGTTGTTAAAAGTACTCGACTAAAATCATCTACACCTAGCTCTATAAGCTCCTCGATTATTTGCGGCAAATCCGGACGAATAGAAGAATACCTTAATGATGTTGTATACCCCATTTCAAGACGCATTAATGCTTCTTTCCCTGTCATTGCTTCATGATCGGAACTCACACCTAATAAAGCCATTTGCGTTAACGTTCGTTCTGAAGCTCCTGGAAAATGTCCTTCGATTGGTTTGTTTAACTTTTTCGTTTCCTGAAGCCAATGGAGCATACTGTCATCTCCATGGAGAACTTTCGGCCAAGCCGTTAGTTCTCCACCTTGAACAACAAGAGGATGTTCAAGCCACGATTTCATATTAGAATAAGAAAAAATAGCTTCCTCGTTTTCTAACTCCGTTTGTGCGTCATAACGACACCACCAATACATTGATGTTGGCAACTTATCTAAGTCATCAATTAGTGAAAGCGCTTTCTTTTTGTCCAAATTCAAAAACCAAATCATGTTGTCGTTAATTAATGTCGTCGTCCCATGAACAGATGCATATTCAGCCAATGAATGGGGATTATATAACTGAAACGGGTGAGCATGATGTTCTATATATCCTGGAACAAGGGTTTGATTGCTACAATCAACCACTTCAGTACCTTCCATTTTTATAGGCATATCTTTACCAACATATATAATGCGGTCTTCATGAATCCAAATATTTGCCTGAAGCCATTTATTTAGAACGCTATTTAAATAGGTCGCATTTGTTAAACATATGGTTGGTGCAACCTCACCGCGAATGATTTGGAGTTGTTTGCGTATTTGTTTTTTTGACCAACGTTCAACTCGTTGTGCCACTTTTATCACCCAATTCTCATAAAAATGTGTTTCTACTATCGTAACATATTTTTATCATTTACCACACTAAAGTTTTTGACAAAAAAACAAATATTTTTGTCAAAAAATAACGAAAGGTGATTTACTAATGAAAAAGATAACACCAAACATCGGATTATTAAATTCTTTTATTAGACTTACTTGTGGATTTACAATGCTGGCATGGGGAACTTCTAAACTTGTGAAAAGACCTTTCAGCAACTCACCAATAATAGCAATTGTTTTAGGAGCAATGAAAGTAGCAGAAGGATTTACGCGCTTTTGTCCATTAACATTCTTATTTGAGGAAAGAATGGAAGAACTTGCAAAAGAAGGCGATATCGAGGCTCCTGACACTACTGAGAAAAGTTACGATGACCTGATTAATCCAAGCTAAAATTGGTGTCTTTTTTTTCGGTGTCTGACACCACTCGTGGACAAATCAACAAAATGTCCTCCTGAGGTGGACACCTTTGATTTTTCAAAAAATTAAATGGGACTGTCCCAAAAAAAGTGTCTGACACCGTTAGGCTTAAATAGACGGGCTACTGAATTTATACGTCTATATTTAGTAAGTTCTACATGGTGTCAGACACTTATGGGACATCCACACTTTTGGGTTTAATTACTCTGCAACTGTTTAATCGCTTTGCTGCCTATATCGCTTCGATAAAATAGTGCTTCCGATTCGACCATTTCCAGTTGTTTATATACTTCTTTCTGTGCTTCTAAAAGGTTTGAGGCCTTATTTGCAAGTAACAGTACCCTTCCACCATTCGTCACAAAATCACCGTTTACTATTTTCGATCCCGCATGGAAAACAAGAGTATCTTCTGATAAACAGTTTAAGCCGGTAAATTTCAATCCTTTTTCATAGCTACCTGGATACCCTTTTGAAGCTAAAACAACGCCAATAATCGCATCATCACTCCAGGTTAACTCTACTTTCTCCCCATTTAAAAGGCTTAGTAAAACATCAACTAAATCATTTTCCAATCGTGGTAAAACAACTTGCGTTTCAGGATCACCAAAGCGCGCATTAAACTCAATTACTTTTGCGCCATCACTTGTCATCATTAAACCAGCGTATAAAATCCCAGTAAACGTTCTACCCTCTTGTTTCATCGCTTTTGCCATTGGGATTAAAACATTTTCAACCGCATCATCAACGTCTTTTTGGCTAAATTGTGGTACTGGAGAGTAAGCTCCCATTCCACCAGTGTTTGGTCCAGTGTCTCCATCAAAAGCCCGTTTATGATCTTGAGCGCCTACCATTGGAATGACTACTTCATCATTTACAAAAGCCATTAACGAAAGTTCTTCACCTGCTAAATATTGTTCAATCACTACTTTTTGACCCGCCTCACCAAAAGCATCTTTTTGCAGCATATTTTCCAATGCTGCGATCGCGTCCTCATTGGTCATTGCGACGACAACACCTTTACCAGCCGCTAGACCATCAGCTTTAATAACTATTGGTGCACCTTTTTTTTCAACATAAGCTTTTGCCTCATCAAACGTCGTAAATGTTTCAAAAAATCCCGTTGGTATGTCATACTTTTTCATAATTTCCTTGGCAAACGATTTACTACCTTCAATAAGAGCGGCTGCTTTCGTCGGGCCAAAAACACGTAATCCGTTGTTTTGAAATTCATCAACAACACCGTTCAGTAATGGAACTTCTGGACCAACAATCGTTAAGTCAATCTCTTCTTGCTTTGCAAAAAGAACAAGTGCTGCCGTATCCATTTCAGAAATCGGGACAAGCTTTGCAACATCAGTCATTCCATCATTTCCAGGTGCCACAAATACTTGGTCGACCTTTTTACTCTCCGCACATTTCCAAGCAATGGCATGCTCCCTACCACCGCCACCAATTACTAATACCTTCAAAGCGTTACCCCCTTTTAAGTTTTGAGTTTTGAATTTTGAGTTTTGAGTTAATCCGAGTGAAGCTTTGAATCTTCCTAATTTTAAAAAGGACATTACTTTTAGCAATTTATATTTTGCTTTGAAACGATCCCACAAAAAATCAAAACTCTTCACTCAACACTTAAAACTAATTAATGTTTAAAATGCCTTACTCCTGTCATGACCATTGCAATTCCTAGTTCGTCGGCTTTTTTAATTGAGTCTTCGTCGCGAATTGAGCCACCTGGTTGGATAATCGCCGTAACTCCAGCAAGGCCAGCAGCTTCAACCGTATCGTTCATTGGGAAAAATGCATCTGAACCCATGACAGATCCTCCTACTTTTTCTCCTGCTTGTTCAATCGCAATTTTCGCTGAGCCAACGCGATTCATTTGTCCTGCACCGACACCGACTGTCATATCATCTTTCACTAAAACGATCGCATTCGATTTAACGTGTTTTACTACTTTCCAGGCCATCTTAAGGGCTGCCCATTCAGCTTCTGTTGGTTCACGCTTCGTTGCTACGGTTACGTTCGCTTCTTCTAGTCCATATGTATCTTCATCTTGAACAAGAAGGCCTCCGTGAATTGATGTTATACGTTTTTCAACTTTAGTCTCAGTTGCTAATGGCAATGTTAAAAGACGTAAATTTTTCTTGGACGTTAAAATTTCTAAGGCTTCTGCACTAAAAGAAGGAGCAATAATAATTTCTAAGAAAACCTCTTTCATTTTTAAGGCTGTTGCTGCATCTACTTCTTTGTTCAAGGCAACAATACCACCGAAAATAGAAACTGGATCAGCAGCATATGCTTTGTCATATGCCTGTTCAATTGTTTCCCCGATACCGACACCACAAGGATTCATATGCTTGATGGCGACAACTGCCGGTTCAGTAAACTCCTTCACAAGTGCTAGAGCCGCATCTGCATCATTAATATTGTTAAATGAAAGTTCTTTACCGTGAAGTTGTACCGCATTAGCAATAGAACTTTCCGACCCTAAAGGCTTTTTATAAAAAGCCGCTTTTTGATGTGGATTTTCCCCGTAACGTAAATCTTGTTTTTTCTCAAATGTGACTGTTAGTGATTCTGGGGCATCTTCTTGAGCTTCTTTTGTTAAATACTCCGCAATAACCGCATCATAAGCTGCCGTGTGGCGGAAGACTTTGGCCGCTAAACGGGCTCGAGTTTCTCCATTGACCGTTCCTTCTTCTTTTAATTCAGCAACCACCGCTTCGTAATCACTTGGATCAACAACAACGGTGACGTGCTTATGATTTTTGGCAGCGGCGCGAAGCATGCTCGGACCACCGATATCAATATTTTCAATCGCATCCGCAAAAGTCACATCAGGTTTAGCAATCGTTTGTTGGAATGGATATAAGTTAACAACAACGAAATCAATTGGTTGAATTTGATGCTCCTCTAATTGTGCTAAATGATCATCACTTTCACGCATCGCAAGTAATCCACCGTGAATATTTGGATGAAGCGTTTTAACACGACCATCTAAAATTTCTGGAAACCCAGTAACTTCTGAAATTCCGGTAACGGGGATGCCAGCTTCTTGAATCGCTTTTTTTGTACCACCCGTAGAGACAACCTCTACCCCAAGTTCAACTAACTGGCGAGCAAAAGGGATAATCCCTTCCTTATTTGAAACACTGATTAATGCACGTTTCATTTATTATTAAACCTCTCTTTCCATTTTCGTTCATTGACTAATTTTTGTAACACTTCAGGATATATTTTATGTTCGACCGCTTGAATTTTCATTCGAACAACATCGACCGTATCATTTTCTTCGATAAAAATAGGTGCTTGAGCAATGATCGGACCTGTATCCATCCCCTCATCGACATAATGGATCGTTACACCTGTGACTTTCACTTTTGCCTCATACGCTTGCTCGATCGCATCTTTGCCAGGAAAAGCTGGTAATAGCGATGGATGAATATTAATGATCCTACCTTCATAAGCCCTTAATAACGTTTCTCCAATGAGCCTCATATATCCTGCCAGCGCAATCAATTCAACATTTAGTTCATCTAATCTTCTTAAGATTTCGGTTTCAAACGCTTGTTTATTTTCAAAGCTTTTCGGTATAAATTGAAAAACCTTAATATGATGTTTTTTCGCACGTTCGATCGCAAAAGCATCTCGTTTGTCACAAATAAGAATCGCGATTTCAGCATTAAGTTCACCGCGTTCAACCGAATCAATAATTGCTTGAAAGTTAGATCCACTTCCAGAAGCAAATACCGCTAACTTAATCATTCTGGAAGACCTCCAATTTCAACACCTTCACCCGTAGTGACACGACCTATAATAAATGCTTTTTCTCCTAACTGTTCTAATTGCTTAATTGCTGGAACTGCTGCATCTTCCGATAAAATCATAATCATACCAATCCCCATATTAAAGGTCGAGAACAAGTCTTGGTAAGATAACTGACCCTTTTCTTGTAACAAGTCAAAAATCGGCTGGATTGGCCATGAACCGAAATCAATTTCAGCTGCCAAACCTGCAGGAAGTGACCTCGGGATATTTTCATAAAAACCGCCACCAGTAATATGTGAAAGTCCTTTGACATGAAATTGTTTTATCGCTTCTAAAACCGGCTTTACGTAAATGCGCGTCGGTGTTAAAAGTTCGTCTCCTAATGGTTTTCCTAAATTTCCATAAACTTCATTCAAATCAAGTTCACTTTCCTCTAAAAGAACTTTGCGAACTAATGAATATCCATTACTATGCAAACCATTCGATGAAAGGCCAACAATGATATCACCTTCTGCAATTGTTTCACCCGTGATAAGTTTTGTCTTCTCAGCAATCCCGACCGAAAAACCGGCTAGATCATATTCTTCGTCACCATATAAACCTGGCATTTCAGCAGTTTCTCCCCCGATAAGAGAACAACCAGCTTGCGAACAACCATCGGAAATTCCTTTGACAATTGCTTCGATTTTAACTGGTTCCGCTTTGCCACAAGCAATATAATCTAAAAAGTAAAGTGGTTCTGCTCCTTGGACAACGATATCATTTACACACATTGCGACAGCATCAATGCCAATTGTATCGTGCTTTTCAAGCATAAAAGCAAGCATTAATTTCGTGCCCACTCCGTCCGTACCTGAAACTAAAACAGGTTCATTAAGCTTAAAGTTTGATAGATCAAACATTGCTCCAAATGAACCTAAACCACCTAATACTTCAGGACGAAGCGTCTTTTTTACGTGTTTTTTCATCCGCTCTACAGATTCATATCCTGCCTCAATATTTACACCAGCTCGTTTATATGCACTAGACATAGTTACCTCCAAGTTTAATGTACAATGTACAATGCAAAATTTAAAATTGTTTGAAAGCAGTGCTTCGAGGCCTTTCTTTCAGTAATTGTAAATTATACATTGTACATTTTAAATTTTAACTAGTTTTTCACCGTGTTTTCTTCATTACTTTCTTTATTAAAAATTTCTGTCGGATAGTTACCGGTAAAGCATGCTAGGCATTGGCCGTTATTTTTATAAAGTTCACTTCTTCCAATTCCCTTCAGTAACCCTTCAACACTTAAGTATTCGAGCGTGTCTGCACCGATTTCCTTTCTAATTTCTTCCACTGTTTTCTTTGCTGCAATTAGTTCTGACGTTGACGATGTATCGATGCCGTAAAAGCAAGGGTTTGTTATCGGTGGCGAACTAATACGGACGTGGACCTCTTTCGCACCAGCTTCGCGTAACAATCGGACAATACGTCTACTGGTCGTGCCACGAACGATCGAATCATCGATCATGACGACTCGTTTTCCTTCAACAACACCGCGAACAGCAGATAATTTCATCTTTACCCCTTGCTCTCTTAGTTCTTGGGAAGGCTGAATAAAGGTTCGACCTACATAACGATTTTTAATTAGACCTAACTCATAAGGGATGCCTGTTTGTTCAGCAAATCCGATCGCCGCGGAAATACTTGAATCAGGTACACCAGTAATAACATCTGCTTCTACAGGAAATTCAAGTGCAAGCTGCTTCCCTAAATTTTTTCTTGCGGTATGAACGTTTATTTGATCAACATTACTATCGGGTCTTGCAAAATAAATATACTCCATGCTACAAATCGAACGATCAACTGGTTTTGAAAACCATTCTGTATGAAGCCCTTCATCATTAAAAATAATTAGTTCACCAGGTAACACTTCTCTTTCATATGTCGCACCGACGACATCAAAGGCACAAGTTTCTGAAGCGATAACGTATGCATCACCTATCCGTCCAATCGAAAGTGGACGTAAGCCATTCGGATCGAGAGCGACCATTAACTCATTTTCTGTCATGACCATAAAGGCGTATGCACCTTTGACCATTGAGAGCGCATTTTTTACACTCTCTTTCATCGGTAAATCACAACTTCTTTTAATTAAGTGAGCTAAAACTTCTGTATCTGACGTCGTCTGAAAAATACTCCCTTGATTTTCTAACTCGCTTCTTAACAATTCCGCGTTAACTAAGTTACCGTTATGGGCTAATGCTAATCCACCGGTTTGTGATTTAAATAGTAAAGGTTGGGTATTAGTAAGACCACCGCCGCCTGCTGTTGAGTAGCGAACATGACCAATAGCAGCACTACCATGCAACGTTTCAATTTCTCCTTTTGAAAAAACCTCTGTTACAAGTCCTAAACCTTTATGAATATTTAAATTGTCACTATCAGAAACAACGATTCCGGTTCCTTCTTGTCCACGATGTTGTAAGCTGTGTAATCCGTAATAAGTAATTTGAGCTGCATCCGGATGGCCCCATACACCTAACACTCCACACTCTTCATTTAAGCCTTTGATTTCAGCAAACATGGAATAGCTCCTCTCCAAGAGTTTTGCAATTCGTCGGTTGCTACTTGAATAACAGGCTCACCACTTTCATTTAAAATCGTAAGCCCTGCATCAACAACCTCACCAACACAGGTTGCATCTACTAAACTTTCAAACTGCTCTTTTTTATCACGTGGCACAGAAACAACAAAACGACTTTGACTTTCTGCAAACAATGCAGTTACTTCTTCACCTGTAATCGAAACTTTCGCACCGACTTTTCCGTCCATGATACACTCAGCAACTGCGACAGCAAAACCACCCTCACTAACGTCATGTGCCGAAGCTATTGCCCCTGAGCGAATTGCTGTTAATAACTGGGTTTGTAATTTTTTCTCTATGTCTAAATCAATGCTCGGTGACTTACCTGAAATTTCACCGTCAACTAGTTTTTGAAGTTCACTTCCGCCAAATTCCGGCTTCGTTTCACCGATTAAAAAAATCAAATCTCCTGCATTTTTAAAGCTCTGTGTTGTAATATGGTTAACATCATCAATTAAGCCAACCATCCCAATGACTGGCGTTGGATAAACGGCTACACCGCTTCGTTCATTATATAAAGATACATTTCCACCGATCACTGGTGTTTCAAGCTCACGACAAGCTTCACTTAGACCATCTGTTGATTTTTCAAGCTGCCAGAAAATCTCAGGTTTTTCTGGGTTTCCATAATTTAAACAATCGGTTACCCCAAGTGGCTCTGCTCCTGAACAAACAAGGTTTCTTGCCGCTTCAGCAATCGCGATTTTCCCACCAACTTCAGGGTCTAAATATAAATAACGAGAATTACAATCAGTCGTCATTGCAAGTGCCTTATTCGTATCACGAATGCGAAGTACAGCAGCATCTGATCCTGGGCAAACAACTGTATTTGTACGAACCATGTAGTCGTATTGGTCGTAAACCCACTCTTTACTAGCAATTGTCGGCTGCGCTAATAAATCAAGTAATGTTTGCTTTACGTCTGTAACTTTAGGAATAACTTCCTCTTGTTGTTGGAACTTTGCAAAATATTCTGGCTCACGCGAAGGCTTGTGATATACTGGTGCATCTTCAGCTAAAGCATCAACTGGTACTTCTGCGGATACTTCACCTTTAAAAATGAGACGAAGTTTTTTATCGTCGGTTACTGTTCCGACCACTTTAGAAAGTAAGCCCCAACGATCAAAAATTTCTTTTATCTCATCTTCGCGACCTTTTTTAACAACGATGAGCATTCTCTCTTGAGATTCTGAAAGCATCATTTCATAAGGTGTCATTCCTAGTTCACGTTGTGGTACTTCATCTAGGTTTAATTCAATACCAGATCCAGCTTTACTAGCCATTTCCGCAGATGATGACGTTAAGCCTGCCGCTCCCATATCTTGAATTCCAACTAATGCGTCTGACTTGATCAACTCTAAACAAGCTTCAAGAAGTAATTTCTCCATAAATGGATCTCCTACTTGAACCGCTGGACGTTTTTCATCAGATGCTTCATCTAATTCTTCTGAAGCAAACGTAGCACCGTGAATACCATCACGACCCGTACTTGCTCCGACATACATTACTGTATTACCGACACCTTTTGCTTGCCCCTTTTGTATATCTTTATGGTCAATTAAACCGACACACATTGCATTAACAAGGGGATTTCCTTCATAGCAAGGGTCAAATTGGACTTCACCACCAACGGTCGGAATACCGATACAGTTACCATAACCAGCAATTCCAGCAACCACTTCTTCAAATAGGTATTTGACCTTTGGCGACTGTAGCTCACCAAAACGTAAAGAATTTAATAACGCAACTGGACGAGCGCCCATCGAGAACACGTCACGAATAATTCCACCAACACCGGTTGCCGCTCCTTGATACGGCTCAATCGCTGATGGGTGGTTGTGACTTTCAATTTTAAATACAACCGCTTGATCATCATTTATATCGATGATCCCAGCACCTTCACCTGGCCCTTGAAGAACACGCTCGCCTGTTATTGGGAATTTCTTAAGTAAAACTTTTGAGTTTTTATATGAACAATGCTCGCTCCACATCACTGAAAATAATCCCGTTTCCGTCCAGTTTGGGAGACGTCCAAGAATGTTTTCTACTAGTTGAAACTCTTCATCCGTTAAGCCCATGTCAGCGTAAAGTCGATTTTCTTTAATCATTTCTGCTGTTGGTTCTTTATACATTAAGGACATGTGCTTCCCTCCAGTTTCGTAAAATTGATTTAAAAAGCAATAAGCCATCATTACTACCAATTAGTTGATCGACAGCACGTTCAGGGTGTGGCATCATTCCTATTACATTTCCTTTTTCATTTTTAATACCAGCAATATTAGAAATTGAACCGTTTGGATTATTTTTATATGTGAAAATAATTTGCTTATTATCCTTAAGAGACTTTAAAGTTGCTTCGTCACAGTAATAGTTTCCTTCACCGTGAGCAACAGGAATGGTTATTTCTTCCCCTAATTCATAGCCTGTCGTAAACATCGTTTCATTGTTTTCTACGACTAACGTTACCGGACGACAAATAAATTTTAAGTTTTGATTACGGCGCATCGCTCCCGGAAGTAACCCTGCTTCAAGAAGAACTTGAAATCCGTTACAAACTCCAAGAACTGGTTTTCCTTCATTCGCTGCTTTAATGACTGCATCCATCACATTTGAAAATCTAGCAATAGCTCCTGAACGAAGGTAGTCTCCGTAAGAGAAACCCCCTGGTAATAAAATTGCATCAAAACGATCTAAGTTTGCTTCATCGTGCCAAACGTACTCAACTTCTTCTCCAAGTTCATCACGAATAGCATGAAACATATCTACGTCACAGTTTGATCCTGGAAAGACGATACATGCAAATTTCATGAAGAGACAACCTCCTCGATTTCATAACGATAATCTTCAATAACAGTGTTTGCTAGAAGCTTTTCACACATTTCTTTAATACGAGCATCAACATCTTCTTCAGTTTTACTTAACGTAAGCTCCATATACTTCCCGATACGAACATCTTGTACTTCGTTATAAGTTAGTGCATGGAGTGACGTGCGCACTGCGCTTCCTTGTGGATCTAAAACACTTTCCCTTAATGTAATGTAAACTTTTACTTTCATCATGATGATGATCCTCCTAGTCTCGTTAAAATTTCTTCATAGCCTTCTGTTAAACTACCAATATTGCGACGAAATAAATCTTTATCAAATTTTTGATTCGTATGAATGTCCCAAAGCCTACATGTGTCTGGAGAAATCTCGTCTGCCAAAAGTATTTCTCCATTTCCAGTAACACCAAACTCTAACTTAAAATCTACTAACCTTACATTTACATCTTGAAATAGTTGAATTAGAAATTGATTTACTTTTAAAGCAATACTACGCATTGTTTGCAATTGCTCAGGAGTTGCAATATTTAATAAGCGAATGTGATCTTCATTGATTAACGGATCACCAAGATCGTCATCTTTATAATAAAATTCAATGACCGGTGCTTCTAGCTGAATGCCCTCTTCCATTCCTAATCGCTTCGAAAGACTGCCAGCTGTAACATTACGAACAACGACTTCTAGAGGAACGATTGTCACCTTTTGAACTAACTGCTCGGTATCAGAAAGTTTTTCAATAAAATGATTGTTAATTCCCTCTTTTTTTAATACTTCGAAAATTTTCGATGTAATCAAGTTATTCAGTCTTGATTTCCCTGTAATTTTATCTTTTTTCTCTCCATTAAAAGCTGTGGCATCATCTTTATACTCGATCCAGAAAACATCTTGATGATCAGTTTCAAATATCTTTTTAGCTTTCCCTTCATACAAAAGACCTTTTTTATTCACCATTCGCCCCTCCAATTATTAGTTTTGAGTTTTGAGTTGCTTTTAGTTTTGAATTTTGAATTTTGAGTGTTGAGTTGGTGAAAGCAGTGCTCCGAAGCATTACTTTCACTAACTCAAAACTCTTCACTCAAAACTCAAAACTTATAAATAACTCTAAACTCTTCACTCAACACTCCATTAGACTCCGGAGCGATACCCAGACCTAACTCATAACTCTTCACTCAAAATTCAAAACTACAACTAAATAAGTCCAACTCTTTCAAAAATCGTATCGACATGCTTTAGGTGATGATTGTAATCAAAGCAGTCGTTAATTTCTTCCTCAGTTAATAGTGAAGTAATTTTCTCATCTGCATCTACGAGCTCACGGAACTGAACGCCTCTTTCCCACGCTTCCATTGCTTTCGGTTGTACAAGGTCATATGCTTCTTCACGCACCATTCCTTTATCAATTAGTGAAAGCAGAACACGTTGTGAGTAAATCAAGCCATATGTTCTCGTCATGTTACGCTTCATATTCTCAGGGAAGACCGTTAAGTTTTTCACGATGTTTCCGAAGCGATTTAACATGTAGTTTAAAGCGATCGTTGCATCTGGTAAGATCACTCTTTCTGCTGATGAATGCGAAATATCCCTTTCATGCCAAAGAGCCACATTTTCATAGGCTGTTACCATATGTCCACGAAGTACACGAGCAAGGCCCGTCATATTTTCTGATCCGATTGGATTACGCTTATGAGGCATTGCTGAAGACCCTTTTTGACCTTTTGCAAAAAACTCTTCTACTTCACGTGTTTCGCTTTTTTGGAGACCACGAATTTCCACCGCCATTTTTTCAATCGAAGCACCGATGAGCGCTATTGTTCCGATATAGTTAGCGTGACGGTCACGTTGGAGTGTTTGTGTTGAAACTGACGCGCGATCAAGACCTAAATTTTCGCAAACATATTGTTCTACAAATGGATCGATGTTGGCATACGTTCCAACCGCACCTGAAATTTTCCCTACACAAACTCCTTCTGCCGCTTGTTGAAATCTTGTTAAATTTCGTTTCATTTCTTCGTACCATAAAGCAAGCTTTAAACCGAATGTTGTTGGCTCTGCATGAACGCCATGCGTACGTCCCATCATGACTGTATCTTTGTGTTCAATCGCTTTATTTTTCAAAATTTCAATGAAGTTTTTAATATCTTTTTCAATAATTTCATTTGCTTGTTTCAGTAAGTAAGATAAAGCTGTATCAACTACATCGGTTGATGTTAATCCGTAATGAACCCACTTTCTTTCTTCGCCAAGAGTTTCTGAGACTGCTCTCGTAAAAGCGACAACATCATGTCTCGTTTCTGCTTCAATCTCTAAAATACGGTTAATATCAAACGAAGCGTTTTCGCGAATTTTTTTTACATCGTCTTTAGGTATGTCACCTAGCTCCGCCCATGCTTCACAAGCGACAATCTCCACTTCTAACCATGCTTTAAAGCGGTTCTCATCTGTCCAAATTGCACCCATTTCAGGTCGTGTGTAACGTTCAATCATTCTTTTTAAACCTCCATCTTTTCTGCGTTCCAAATTTTTAGTGAAGCGACCTTCTCAAGTGCTTCTTCAACTGTGTCACCGAGTACATTAATATGTCCCATTTTTCTTCCGTGCTTTGCTTCCTCTTTTCCATACAAATGAAGATGGACATCTGAAAAATGTTCGACATTTTCAAGTACTTTAGACAAGTGTTCCCCTAATATATTAACCATTACAGTAGGCTTTAGTAAACTGGTATTACCTAATGGCCAATTACAAATGGAACGAACGTGCTGATCGAACTGAGAAGTTTCACACGCATTTATCGTATAGTGACCTGAATTATGCGGTCTCGGCGCTAATTCATTTACATAAATATCTCCATCTGCTGTTAAAAACATTTCGACAGCGAGCGTTCCGACAAGCCCTAAGTGCTTTGCTAAGTGAAGTGCAACTTGCTCGGCTTTACGAGTGACTTCTTCTGAAACACGTGCTGGAACAATCGACATATGCAAAATATTATTTTTATGAATGTTTTCTGCTACCGGGAATGTTTTTGCTTCTCCAGCGGAATTACCGGTAACAATCACAGACAATTCTTTATCAAAAGCAATCCATTTCTCTAAAACTAGCTCTCCTTGAACCGCTAACTTTTCATACGCCTGCTCAACTTCAGATCCGTTACGTATTACGAATTGACCTTTTCCATCGTACCCACCACGGCAAGTTTTAAGGACGGCAGGTAAACTCAACTCACGAATTCCTTCTCGTAAATCATCTAATGAATTTACTAAGTAGTATGGAGCAACTTTTATTCCTGAAGCTTCAATTGCCTTTTTCTCTTTGCCACGATGTTGCGTCGTTGAAAGAAGCTTACTTCCTTGAGGTAAATTACCATTTTCCTCAAGCCAATTAGCCGTTTTACTATCTATGTTTTCAAATTCATATGTGAGGACATTACAATTTTTCAAGAGTTGTTTTGCACCTTCAAGGTCATCATAAGCTGAGACAACTTCAACATCAGCAATTTGGCCACAGGGAGAATTTTCATTCGGTTCTAATACGGCAATTTTATAACCCATTTCTCTAGCTGAAAGAGCCATCATTCTGCCAAGCTGTCCTCCACCTAAAATTCCTATGGTACTTCCCGGTAAGATCCTTTTTCTCACAGCTCATCACTACTTTCTAACACACGATTTGTAATTGCTGCTCTTCTTGCTTCAACTGCTTCGGCTACTTCTTCGAATTGCGTTGCTAACATTTGCGCAGCTAGCAACCCCGCATTTTCCGCTCCTGCTTTACCTATTGCAACAGTTGCCACTGGAATTCCTCCTGGCATTTGTACGATTGAAAGAAGTGAGTCAAGACCGTTAAGTGCCTTCGATTGAACAGGTACGCCAATCACTGGTAAGACTGTTTTCGCTGCCACCATTCCTGGTAAATGCGCCGCTCCACCTGCACCGGCAATAATAACTTTTATTCCTCGCTCCTTTGCTGTTTCAGCGTATGAAAACATTAAATCTGGAGTACGGTGGGCAGATACGACCTTTTTTTCATAAGGTACTTGTAATTCCTCTAAAATGTTGCAAGCATGCTTCATCGTTTCCCAATCAGAAGTACTTCCCATGATGACACCAACTAATGGCTTATTCATAAAAACCTCCTATTAATCTATAAAAAGTAAAATTGATATGCTTTTCGTACCAAACCGACATGACAAATTACTTATCAACATTTAGCATGTGAAAGTCGAGCGATTAATCCTTCCAACCAACAAACCAACTAACTACTAACCAACTTTTCCATACAAAAAGCCCACGTATGAAAATGCTCGTAGACTCTAGTAAGAGAAAGCAATTCAATACTTGGGCTGGTGAATGTAGTTTAATTGAAAATCATTCTTCAGAAAAACTAATTTTCGCAAAACAATCTAGTTTTCCTTGATAATCAATCATCTCAATATTATTTTGAAATAGCACAAAAATTAATTAAACGTTTAATTAATTTTAGAATAATATTGATCCTACAAGTATATTTGCTTCTCTTCATAGTCTAACGATTTACGGTCATTAGGTAGAAACTTTCGGGCCATATCCCCAATATTATATGAAGAAAATATTATATATCGTTTTCTTTTCAATTTAATCTTAGCAGTTTGTCAGGAGATTTGTCAACTTAAAATCGAACGTTTTTTATAAAATGTAGTTCTATTGTTCGCTTTTAGTCTATTAATTTTCCTTCAAAGACAATTTTCTGTTCTTTTACAACTTTTTCAAGCTTACCACCTTTAGATACTTCATGGAAAACAGGCTCTTCGATTCGTCGCGTCGGAGAATATCCTTCCTTTGCCATTCGATCAAGACATCCAGAGATCGTTTCTCCATCCTCAACAAAAAACTTTTTCTTTTTTAGCTTTTTTTCCACCTTTTATTACCTCCGAATTCCTTTTACCTAGAAACCACTATAAAACGCTCCTAATAAATTTCTCGTTATCTGGCTGGTAGGTAGTTCTATAATTTATGTATTAATCTAATTTTCCAATTCCAAGTGCTCGGTGTTCTACTAATATTTCTCTTATTTTTAGAATTGTTTATCTTCACATTTAATGATGAGAATCACTTCAGCATTTAGACTGCAATTACTGCGGATAAATCAAATAAACTAAACCCATCTGCCCGGTGAATTGTATCAAAAAATTTGGGTTGTTCAGTTGGTGTTTCAAGTGGGATAGCAACAATTTTTTCTTTCTCAAATCCCCTATTTAGCAATTTATTGATCGCTAATTCCAAAAATGCTGAGTGTTCGAAAGAAGATATTATATGCATATTTTATTTCCTCACTTTTCTTTTGACTCAAGTAATTGATAATTTGGAAATTGGAAAGACTTTTGGAGAAATTGTTTTTGTTCCTTTTTAAATGCTTTGTTACACTCAACACAAAGCACGTAAGCTTCATAGGCCGCAAAACAATATATAGATGGTAAAAATAAGGCCCATTGAGGATCTAGTACTGATATGCCCATTGTAAAAGATCCAAGTAATGTGTATTGTAACGCTACCAGGAAATTTGACATGTAAATTATTAAAATTGTACCAGATAAAAATATGAAACCTTCAATTATTCTATGGATATATAAATGACCTAAGCCTGGGAATAGCAATGATGATACTAGCGCAAACACAGGGGCTTCTCAAATGAACATCGCTGCAATTTAATGGACCTAAATAATTAGTGTAGCGTCGAACAGATTTAGTTGCCGTTTTATTATCCATATTAAAAGTACCTCTCATCATGTAAGTACTTTTATAATCCCACTGCATTTTTTAAATATGTATATTTTATTCATTTCAATGAATTTCATTATTCATTATTTCACCCACCAAGATCAATATATGGTTGCGTTAAAAACATCCACAAACTGATTTGTATTTATAATTTGCTAGACGAAGAAAACACATCCCATTGGAATGTGTTTTCTTCGTCTAGCAACGTCCTACTCTCACAAGGGGAAACCCCTAACTACCATCGGCGCAAAAGAGCTTAACGATCGTGTTCGGCATGGGAACGAGTGTGACCTCTTCGCTATCGCCACTAGATTTTTAGTTTTGAATTATGAGTTTTGAGTGTTGAGTTACTTGTAAGCGTCTCTTGGAGGCTCACTAGCATCAAACTTTATATTCATAATTCATTGAAAGATTGTTCTTTCAAAACTAGATAACATACATTTAAGTTTCTTGAGTGTGAATTCATTTCGATTTTGAGTTTGTGTTTTGCTTCTTTGAGTTACTTTCATAACTCAAAACTCAACACTCTTCACTCAAAACTTATTTTTAGGATAAGTCCTCGACCGATTAGTATCTCTCAGCTCCACGTGTCGCCACGCTTCCACCCGAGACCTATCAACCTCATCATCTCTAAGGGGTCTTACTGGATTAACTCCATGGGAAATCTCATCTTG
>NZ_MLQQ01000011.1 GCF_001865995.1 Anaerobacillus arseniciselenatis
AGCAAGCTTTTAAAACTCCGCTCGACTTGCATGTATTAGGCACGCCGCCAGCGTTCGTCCTGAGCCAGGATCAAACTCTCCATAAAAGTGTTTGATAAAGCTCAAAATAAAACATTGACGAGATTTTCATATCTCTTTTTAAAGTTTCAGACTTCACTAGTAAGTGCTGCCTTCCACCTTTCTTAATTCGCTTGGCTGTGTGTTCAGTTTTCAAAGAACGATCAGGGTATTCCATTTGTCAGAATACACGTAGTTGCTTTACAACAAGAATTTAATTCTATCAGAATAACTCCCTTGTGTCAACAACTTTTTAAAATGTTTTTCATCACTTATTGCAGCGACTTTATTAATATAACATTTTTAAAACAGTAAGTCAATACCTTTATAAAAAATGGTGGAGCCTAGCGGGATCGAACCGCTGACCTCCTGCGTGCAAGGCAGGCGCTCTCCCAGCTGAGCTAAGGCCCCTTAATGGTCGGGAAGACAGGATTTGAACCTGCGACCCCCTGGTCCCAAACCAGGTGCTCTACCAAGCTGAGCCACTTCCCGAAAACAATATTATAATTTGACAATATACCTTAATGTTTAACACTAAGTTTAATAACAATGGCGCGCCCTGAGAGATTCGAACTCCCGACCTTTTGATTCGTAGTCAAACACTCTATCCAGCTGAGCTAAGGGCGCATATTGTTGGTACCGAGGGCCGGACTTGAACCGGCACGGTAGTCACCTACCGCAGGATTTTAAGTCCTGTGTGTCTGCCAATTCCACCACCCCGGCAAAGCAGACTATAAGATTGGAGCGGAAGACGAGATTCGAACTCGCGACCCCCACCTTGGCAAGGTGGTGTTCTACCACTGAACTACTCCCGCAAATCTGTGGTGCGGGTGAAGGGACTCGAACCCCCACGTCAAAGACACTAGATCCTAAGTCTAGCGCGTCTGCCAATTCCGCCACACCCGCATATATCAATAAAAATGGTGAGCCATGAAGGATTCGAACCTTCGACCCTCTGATTAAAAGTCAGATGCTCTACCAACTGAGCTAATGGCTCTTGATAATAATTTTTAGTAATTTAGTTCTCTTTGCTCCTACGCCACTTCGTTTGATCGTCGCATGTCAGCAAAAAAGCAAATTCAATAAGTAGACATGGTGCCGGCCAGAGGACTTGAACCCCCAACCTACTGATTACAAGTCAGTTGCTCTACCAATTGAGCTAGGCCGGCATAAATAGGTAAATTATTATCGCTTCACTTTGTTTCGAAAAAAAATATGGTGGAGGATGACGGGATCGAACCGCCGACCCCCTGCTTGTAAGGCAGGTGCTCTCCCAGCTGAGCTAATCCTCCATTTTTAGTCTAGCAACGTCCTACTCTCACAAGGGGAAACCCCTAACTACCATCGGCGCTGAAGAGCTTAACGATCGTGTTCGGCATGGGAACGAGTGTGACCTCTTCGCTATCGCCACTAGACTTTTTAATTTTGAATTATGAGTTTTGAGTTACTTGTAAGCGTCTCTTGGAGGCTCACTAGCATCAATCTTCATATCCATAATTCATTGAAAGATTGTTCTTTCAAAACTAGATAACAGACACAATTAAGTTACTTGAGTATTTCATTCATTTCATTTTTGAGCTTCATCTTTCGATGTTTGTGTTTTGCTTCTTTGAGTTACTTTCATAACTCAAAACTCAACACTCTTCACTCAAAACTTATTTTTAGGATAAGTCCTCGACCGATTAGTATCTCTCAGCTCCACGTGTCGCCACGCTTCCA
>NZ_MLQQ01000012.1 GCF_001865995.1 Anaerobacillus arseniciselenatis
TATTAGTTAATTGTTGAAATTGATTGACATATTTATTGAAATGATCATCATTAATAAAATCAATATATTTATTTGATGTATATAATGCATTAAATAAATATAGGTTACCAAATAAACTTAAAACTAATATTACTCCTATAACTTTTTTACTTCTTATCAAACTTTTAAAAATAATTTTCTCCCCCTTAAAACCGTATTTTTAATAATCCTTTTTTATTTTCTATTTATCGAATAGTTACATAAATGGAAACCACTTCTTTAACAATTCGCCCGGTTAGTTAAATTACTAATTTAGTTGTTAACTATGATTCAAAATTCTTTTTCTCATAAGTACGAATAAAATATTCAAATCTCATTGCAATCCATATTAACACCATTGCACTGATACCGTTCCAAAATCCTCCGAAAAATAAACCAATTCCTCCACCAATTATGATATAAAGCATCAATTGTTTAGGTATCATATTTTCCTCCCATTTAGAATCCCTATTTGTGCAATATGAACAGCCACAGCTTCATTGTGCTATCGCTACCCGTTAACCGAATAAGCATTAGCGTTACTATTTAATATTTTCAAGAAAGTCTCCTGTGAAATCTATTATATCGTCACCTTTAAAAAAAGCATTTGTATTGTATGCTAATGAATACTCGTTATCTATTGTAAAGCTATGGATAGTAAATCCTACTTCATTTTCATCTTGAATTGAGACCTCAGTTTCATTGATTATAGTTTTTGCCCCTGATATTCCTAATGGATAATTATTAACAGACAATATAAAAACAACGTCACCTTCATATGGTCCATATAATTTCTTAGCATTGAATTGTTCTTCCCAATCCTTTACGTTTTCTGCATTTCTAAAAAATTCAACTACATCGTCTTTCATTTCTGTTGAATATTGGATATCTATACTTCTTGGTTCACCAGAGCTGTTATATTGGACATATACATATGAAATTTCTAAACCATCAAAACTAGGTAAATAAACTTCTTTTCCAAACTCTTCATAAATCAATGTATTTATAGGTTTTTGTTCTTCCGATTGAATTCCTGAAGAACACCCTAATGCGATTAAAATTATCAGTAAAAATGGAATTGTTCTTATCATATTAACTCCCCCAATCACCTTAAAAATTTTCTACTATTCTGCTCAATACTAAAACACAAGCGCCACTAGATATTTACATTGTCTTTTGGTTTTTTCTGCGTCTTGCTTTCGGCATAACTGCTCTTAATGTTAGAGATATACCAATTCCTTGGGATATAGAAAGTAATCCCTCCCCAGTAATTACTATCAACATCAATTGAAGCAATGATCTGTATAACAGGAAATTTATCGGTTCTTTTAACAAAAATCGTTCCTTTTGCTAATGTTTGTAAATGTGTAGAATCAGAGCTTATGTTGAAGGTTTGAATTTGAATAATTTCCTCGTTGATAACGGAATTATGGGAAAGGTCCTTTGAAGATGCTAGCTCAAAAATTAAAAACGTCACTATGATTGATAGTCCAGCTAACAAAATAAACACACTTTTTCTTATCATCACTGCACCTCCTCTGACTTTCTCTGCACAAACGCTTCCGTTTAGCGGAATAACTCATAGTTATTTACCTGTTATAATGCCAGTCATAATATTCGATGAATACAGGGTTATCAGGATACTTTGTAAGTAACAACTCCATTAGCTGGTGCCAATATTCTTTGATAGTTGCATAATCCCCTTCAAGTAACTTATCTCTATCTAAGTTTTCGTAAATAAAATTTAAACCTTCGTGAAGAGTTTCTAACGTGTGAACCATTTCTTCTTTGCTTATATCTCCTTCTCCAAATTGATAAGCAATGTAATGAATATTAATGTACGAATATATTTTATCAATAAAATCATACATTTCACCCATACTATCGCCTCTATTTCTAGGGATAGAGAGATTAATAAATGGAAGAGAAGCAACCAATCCCTTTCTTGTAATCTGTAAACTTTGTGAAATTCTAGATGTTGTTTGAATTAATCGTAATTCGCCATCAAAATCATTTCTAACCATACTTGCGAGAGCTCTAATTTCTCTAGAAGATACTCGAATACCCATTTTTACATCATTAATTGCCTGTTCATGGTTTCTCTCTAGTACCTCATAATATGTTGAATTTTTAGATATTAAAAACACATTAGATATGATTAACCCTAGAATTAAGAAAAGAATAATATACTTTTTGATAGCAAGACCCCCCAATCTTGAATAGTTATTTTATATTTTTTGAAGATTATTGTTATCTTCTTCAACTCTTCGGCTCAATACTAAAATAAAAGCGCCACTGCCACTGTTCTAGTAACAGTTAGCAATAGGTAAGCCTTTGAAGTGATCTCCAGCTTTTCCCCTGCTCCGCACCGAACGTGCTAGTTTCCCAGCATTCGGCGGTCCATCTAACGATGTATATTAAATTATAAGTTCTTCGTTACTT
>NZ_MLQQ01000013.1 GCF_001865995.1 Anaerobacillus arseniciselenatis
AAGCGTCACATCACCCAAAAGGTAACGCGAGACCTTCTCGCGTGCCCGAACAAAGCGTCACATCACCCAAAAGGTAACGCGAGACCTTCTCGCGTGCCCGAACAAAGCGTCACACCACCCAAAAGGTGACGCTAGACCTTCTCCCGTGCCTGAACAAAGCGTCACACTCAACAAAAGGTAACGCGAGATCTTCTTGCATGCCCGACCCCATAAGGAACCTAACTACTGCACACTCCTCCCATACTATCCATTCGTTGTATGTACAAATCTCTATCCTCATCTAATAACAAAAGTATCAATCATAAAGCTTAATAAAAGCGAAGCGAAAGAAAATCGAACAACATTTTTACATGCGGGATAGTGACGGTAATCGGTTATGAATATTTTGTGCATTGGTACAAAAATAACCAAGTATTCAGGTTGAAAATAAGGATGTTAGTACATACAAACGCTTTCTTTACTTTGTTAAAATTATTTTAGATATTTAAAAATTACAACAAGTAAGGAAAGAGGGCTTTATGTTAAAGAATTTTTCGTTTAATAAAAAATTGTTTTTTATGTTTGTAGTAACTGGGCTTTTACCTTTGCTGGCGGTCGGAATTGCTGCGTATATCATAGCTAAGGGGAACATTACAGATGAAGTTGTTAGTGAAAGTGAACTTTACTTAGAGTTAACGAAAGAAAGGTTAGCAGATTATTTTAGTGAAAAGCGGTCTGAAGGAATCAGCATCGCAAAGTCTAAAGACGTTTATGGAAACTTACATATTTTAATGAATGAGGAAGCGGGTTCACTTGAATATCGCCAAAGTTACAATAGCCTTGATCAGTTTTTACAACTAATTCATGAACAGTATGAATATGATCAAGTGTTTTTAACCGATGATCAAGGGATTGTAAAGTACTCTACAACAAACCAATCTGATTTTGAAGGGTCTAACTTAGAGTTTCGTGATTATTTCATTGATGCGATCAATGGAAAGCAAGTGTGGAGTTCTTTATTTGAGACGACGCAAGACTTTAATGCAGTCGTTTTATCTACCCCTGTCTATGAGGATGGATTTTCTAATAGAGCGATCGGTACGTTAGTATTTTTAGTTCAAGAACAAAGAATTACAGACGTAGTCCATGCTGGAACTGATTTCCTTGGTGCTACTGGAGATGCTTATTTAGTTAACGGTGAAGGAGTCTTTTTTAGTAATACACAAAGAGGCGATTATCAACAGGGCGCAGCATTAAATGAAATATTAGAGACAGAAGCAGCCAACTATTTGCAACAACCCATTTCTAACGGTGATCTTTCATTTTTACATGCTGCACAATACAATAACTATTTAGGTAATGAAGTTTTAGGTAGTTTAGGTGTATTCCAAATGGGTGACGAACCAATGGGAATTGTCATAGAAGTTGAAACGTCTGAGGTGTTTGCCGGACTTTATACGTTAAGAAATTATTTATTGATATCGATTGTTATTGCGACAATCATTGGTTTTGTTATCGCATTTACTTTTGCAAGAAATATGACAAAGCCAATGCATGAAACTGTTCATGTTTTACAACGAATGGCGCAAGGTGACTTCTCAAACGAATTTTCTAAAGATAGTTTAAACCGAAATGATGAAACCGGAAAAATGTCAGTAGCAATAAGTGAAATGCAACATTCGGTAAAACAAATCATTGGAACAGTATTAACTTCTTCGAACCAAGTGGCGAGCTCCTCGCAGCAATTATTAGCAAGTGCTGGTGAAACAAAACAAGCGAGCCAAGAAGTATCGAACTCAATTCAAGAAGTTGCCGAAGGTGCGGAATTACAAGTGAAAAATACACAGGAAACTTCGCAGGTAATGGAGGAAATGGCAGTAGCTATTCAAAAAGTAGCAGAAACGGCATCATATATTACCGACTCTTCTAGAGAGATGTCTACAAAGGCAGGTATCGGGGGCAAAAGTGTTACGGGTGCTGTCACTCAAATGGAACGAATTCAAGAAGAGACAGAGGAAACGACGGCAATTATTGAAACGTTAAAACACGATTCGAGTGAAATCGGAAAGTTCATTCACTTAATTACCGATATTTCTGAGCAAACGAATCTATTAGCCTTAAATGCGGCAATCGAAGCAGCACGTGCTGGGGAAGCAGGTAAAGGTTTTGCTGTAGTTGCAGATGAAATTCGAAAGCTAGCAGATCAAACGAGAAATTCAGCAACAACTGTTTACGATTTAGTCGTCAATATTCAAGACAACACAACCAAAGCAGTTACTTCCATTAATGAAGGCAAGGATGAAGTGAATAAGGGGATTGTCGTTATTGGAGAAGTAGGGAAAATGTTTGAAGAAATTTTTGCATCGGTCAATAATGTCGCTGGTCAAATTGAAGACTTATCAGCAGTAGCTGAGGAAATGTCTGCAAGCTCTGAAGAAGTTACAGCCTCAGTTGCAGAAATGGCAGGAACATCTAAAAACGCTTCTTCAAGTGCTGAAGAAGTAGCTGCTTCTTCACAACAACAACTAGCAGCGATTGAGGAAGTCGCTCACGCATCCAACGAATTGCGAAAAATGGCCGATGAACTTCAAGAAGCATGTGATCGTTTTAAAATATAATTAAATATAACTGAAATATAGGCTGTCTCAATAAATGCGTAGTTCCTATTCTAGTAAGACAGAAAGGGTTCGAACATTTTAAGGAGGCAGCTTTTTGTGGTAAAAGTTGGTTTGTTGGTTAGTGGTTAGTTGGAAAGCAAAACCCTGGACTTTTCCATATTAGATTGTGACGATTAATCGTCATGAGGGTTTTGTATAAAAAAGGCGGTTGATTTCGTGAACGAGCCTCTGAGATTCCTTAGAAGGTCACAGCGAAGAGAGGGAAATCAGCCGCCTTTTCCCTGTTAGATGATGACTATTAATCGTCATGATCGTTTTGTATGGAAAAATATATGTTTAATACGTCATGACAATTGGAAAGGCCTAATTATTTTAAAAAATGTGAACTATGTCACTGAATTCCTTCCAATATATTTTTTATAATCAAGTATTGTGTATACTTGAAAGGATGATTTTTCATGTACAAACGATCAAGGTTTAACGTGGTTTCAGAAACCGATTTAGGAGAGTTAATCGTTTATAACAGTTACAGTGGTGCAATTGCTCTTTTTGATAAAGAAGAGGCCGAAAAAGTACATGGGCTGTTAACGAAAGGTGCATCAGGTGAAACCCATCTTGAACAACAACTTGTTCAACAAGGTTTTCTTGTGAGCAGTGAGATTGATGAGAAAAGACGAGCAACATTTTTACATCAAACGATGCACCGTACCGACTCGATGCATTTAGTCATTTTACCAACGGAGTCGTGTAACTTCCGCTGTACATATTGTTATGAGGATTTTCCACGTGGAAAAATGACCGAAAAAGCAAAACAAGGGTTAAAAAATTACGTTCAACAACAAGGGAAATACCTTAAACAATTAACGGTTAGTTGGTTTGGTGGAGAACCGTTACTAGCCGATGACGTCATCAATGAACTATCAGAAACTTTTTTACAAGTAGCTAATGAGCAAGACTTTGTTTATTCAGCAGAAGTCGCAACGAACGGATATTTATTAACGAAAGATCGCTTTGAACAACTATTGAAAAACGGTGTTCAACAAGTAATGGTTACGATTGACGGTAATGAAGTTGAACATAATCAACGTCGCAAGCTAGCAAACGGTGAAGGTTCATTTGCAACGATCTTCGAAAATTTAAGAAGTTTAAAGGAAGTAGAAGGCGATTTTGAAATCACACTAAGAACGAATTTTGATGAAGAAAGCTTGGCAGCGATGCCAGATTTCATATCTTCGTTGAAAGCTAACTTTGGAGATGATCCACGTTTTAAAACGTATTTTCGACCGGTGGCTCGTTGGGGCGGTAAAAACGATGAGTGCCTGCCGGTTTGTGACCGTAATACGATTGATGAAAAAATTTGGGAGTTTACCGAAAAAGCAATTGAAGAAGGACTTCCGATGAGTGCTTTAATTGCGGGTTCCCTTCAACCGACAGCTTCTGTATGTTATGCAGCAAAGCCAAACTCGTTTATTATCGCAAGTGATGCTCAAATTTTTAAGTGTACGTTAGCGTTTGATGCTGAAGAGAATCAGTTAGGCACACTTGAAGAAGATGGAACACTTAATATTGATTACGATAAAGTAGCTCTTTGGACGACTTCGGGTGAAGAAACCGATGAAAACTGTCAATCGTGTTTTTTTAGACCGGCTTGCCAAGGAAACCATTGTCCGTTTTATCGAAAAGCGACAGGCGATCGCCCCTGCTCTCACGAAAAACGACAAATTAAAAAGGTTTTAAGTTTAATAGCAAAGTAGTTTTGAGTTTAAAAGGCAGTTTTGAGTGAAGAGTTATGAGTTGTATGAGGGATGAGCTTCGTAGTTGCCCACGTGTTAACTCAAAAACGAAATAGAAAAGCTACTGAACACTAAAGCGTTCATAAAGGCTTCACACCAGAAGATGTGGAAACTCAAAAGGAGAAGCTAAAGAAATATTTAACTTTTCCTCACAACAGATCTACACTAGGGATACGCACAGCTTCGAAGCAGTACTAACAATAACTCAAAACTCAAAACTCAAAACTCAAAACTCAAACAAGGAGGTGACAGTAATGAAAATTATTCAACAAGGAGTAACTCCAGTATCAGTAACAACCAAAGGGCAGGTTGTTAAGTCAGTACCAGGAAGCTTTAAATAAGTGATAGGAAGCTACATTTATTTTGTTCTGTAATGCAAAAAAGTTTCACGCAATGATTTTTCTAGCGTGAAACTTTTTTATTTACGAGTTTTCGTCCAGCCACAAAACGTTTACACTTCTTCGTATCAAGTAGTGAGAACAATCCAACTATAAATGATGCAGATTTTTTATTATGCCCAAGTAAAGGGTCCGCTAATAGCTCAGCAAGCTTTGCCCTAATTAATGAGCGTTGAATTATTTCCTTAATAGTGGGCGTATCCCCTCCATGGTCTTTCAATGTAATAATTGTATTTACTTCTTTAACTCATTTAATCCTAAAATAACGATCGCTTGTTGAATGGACGTAACTTTTACTCTAGTATAATAAGCAAACGTGTTTACCATTTTTAAAATTTTATAAGAAAGTGAGATGTCAAATTCGATCATATTCGTAATTTTATCGTTTAAATTCCTTAATCGCCGCAATGCCTCGTCATCGGCTTCAACATCTTCAAGATAAAAAATAGATTCGGAGGATTTCAATATGGCCGTCATTCAACAAACGAAGTCAAGACCAATGCGTTATCGGAAAAAAATTATTATATCTCTTTCTCTACTATTATTCATATCTATGCTCATGGTTGTCACGATATCAATATACGTTGGTCAAAACTTAACGCAGCCCGAAAGACGTGAAATCACGCAATTTCCCACTGATTTTGGTTTGATTTACGAGGATGTTTCATTTTTGAGTAAGAAAGATGATCTTAGCTTAAGTGGTTGGTGGGTGCCAGCTCAAAATGATGGTGTAGAAGTTGAAGCAGAACACACGGTGATTTTTGCTCACGGATATGGAGATGTTCGAACGCAAGAAAAAATAACGACGTTACAGTTAGCGAAAAGATTGACGAATGAAGGTTATCACGTATTGTTATTTGATTTTCGTGGCTCAGGTAAATCAGATGGTGAATTAGTGACGATCGGTCAGTTTGAAAAAGATGATTTGCTTGGTGCAACAAGTTTTGTAAAAGAAGAAAAAGGGTCTGAAAAGATTTCAGTAATCGGTTGGTCAATGGGGGCGGTAACGGCGATTTTAGCAATGACAGAGAGCGATGATATTCGCGCCGTCGTTGCTGACAGTCCTTTTGCAGATTTAGAGGAGTACTTAACAGAAAACTTACCTTACTGGTCAGGATTACCTTCTTTCCCGTTCACATCGTTGATCATTAATATTATCCCGCATCTTTCAGGGATTGTCGCAGAAGAAGTGAGTCCATATCAAGCGGTGGAAAACATCGGTGAAGACCGACTATTCCTTATCCATAGTACAGATGATGAACCTATTCCATACTCAAATAGCGAGCGCATTTTTGGAGCTATTCCAAACACAGAACAAGTAGAACTTTGGGTCACTGAAGGTGGCGGTCACATAGAATCTTATTTAACAGACAAACTAGAATACGAAGAACGAGTTCTCGCATTTTTGCAAAATGAATAATTGTTAGACTATAAAATAACATGTACAGTATAAAAATGACTCTATGCTCCGTAAAATAGATAATGGATTAATGAATTTCATAATTCAATATTATCGCCAATAAGAATCTATATGTAGTTGCGTTAATTCGCTCGCAACTACATATGTTTCATATGGTTCAATTTAGGTAATTATGAAATTCACTCAGATGAGAAACAGTATAATTTAAAGAAGAACAGAAAGGATGCTCGACATTATGAAAGCCGTAATTGACCGATTTGTTGATGGGGAACTGGCGGTTTTACTCGTAGGTGAGGAAGAAAAAGAATATAATGTTCCGATAAAAGATCTTCCTCAAGGTGCAAAAGAAGGTAGTATTGTTAATGTAACGATCACTGATGGTACGATCGTTGCTCTTCAACTATTACTAGAAGAAACGAATGCCCAGCAAAACCGAATGAATGAAAAGTTGAACCAACTAAAATCACGTAAACGAAGTAATTTTAAACGTAATTAAAAAGGTGGGACTGTCCCATAAGTGTCTGACACCATGCAGCGCTTACTAAATATTTGACGTATGGATTTATAAACCGTCTATATTTGGTGCCAAGCGGTGTCTGAAACTTTCTTATGGGACAGTCCCATATTTTTTCTTTTTTTTATGAGCATATTTTAATCGTGGATGAGCATATCTTGGTTTATAGTCAAAATTTGAAATATAATAGTTACGATTGTTTAAAAACTATTTGAAAAAAAGAAAATTTTCTTCACAAAAACGACAATTATTTAAGTAAAGTATTAATAACTATCAAAATAGTGAAAAAACGTTATGTGGCGCTTTTGTGACAGGGTTTTTGGTAGAATTTTGTTATTTGAATGTAAGATAGTAGTTTTGCTTCTGTAAAAGTCTACAATTTATGGTTGTTCAAACCCCGTAAATTTGGTATAAATAAACTAAGCAATCGCTTACAAGAACTAAAATTAAAAATTATCTTAATTTCAAGAAGGTTCTAAAATTAGTAGATTAGTAGCGATGCTTTTATAGGGGGGGTATTTGGTACCCTAATAATGGAAAACTGAATGTTTTTCAGGTGTAAAATTCCTATAATCTAAGAATATCCTTAGGGAGGCGGTTCGGCAGCAAGAATACCTTTCAACTTTCTCATCAAACGGCCCTAGAAACATAGTCTTAGGAGAATTTCACATTGTAAATTTGGTAGGGGGCAATTTTCTATCAATCTTTTTCATCATGGAAAAGTAAGTGAATTACTGAACTTACTTTTACAACCTCAAGTGTTTTTATAACTATTGATACTATCAAAAATAATCATGAATTATTTTTGAATGATAGTAGAGGGAACTTAACTACTGTAAAGTTAGTTTCCCAAAAAAAATTAACCAAGGTATGTAAAATTGAAGTATACGTGAGGAGTGTGAATCAATGCACATTGTTGTTTGTGTTAAGCAAGTCCCGGATACAAAAGTAATTAAAGTAAATCCAAAGACGAACACACTAGATCGTTCAAGTGCACCAGCTATTTTAAACCCTTATGATGCACATGCGGTTGAAGAAGCAGTTCGTTTGAAAGAGCAGCATGGTGGTAAGGTTACTGTCTTATCGATGGGTCCACCACAAGCGGTGAAAGCGATCAAAAAGTGTGTAGAAATAGGTGCTGACGAAGGAGTTCTTATTTCTGACCGAGCATTTGCTGGAGCAGATACGTTAGCGACTAGTTATGCGTTAACCAAAGCGATTGAAAAGATTCAAAAGAAAGAACCGATTTCATTAGTTCTTTGTGGAAAGCATGCGATCGATGGAGACACTGGTCAAGTAGGACCTGGTATTGCTCGTCGTATGGAAATTCCACCAATTACAAATGTTATTAAAATAGAGAATGTTGATAATAAAGAATCAAAAGTGGAAATTCGTCGTAAAATTGAAAACGGATATGAAATCATTCAATCTCAAACTCCTTGTCTATTAACAGTAGAAAAAGAGATTAATGAAGTTGCTTATTCTCCAATGCCAAACATGATTAAAGCTGCTCGTTATGAACCAACCGTTTGGACGGTAGCAGACCTTGATGATGTTGACAAGCAACAGTTAGGTATGAAAGGCTCACCAACAATTGTAGGTAAGATGTGGCCGCCAGCGAAAAGTGAAGGTGCTAAGCTTATTGAAGGCGATGCAAAATCGCAAGTCAAAGAGCTTGTTTCAGCAGTTCTTGAGAAACGTGAGCTATTCGCACAGAAAGGCGGGAAGTAATTATGGCTATGAATATCGAAGAGTACAAAGGTGTATGGGTATTTATCGAGCAAATTGAAGGTGAAGTAGTAGGAGTTTCTTTAGAGTTACTCGGTGCTGGCCGTGCTTTAGCTGATAAGCTAGGAGTAGATCTTTGTGGGGTATTACTCGGACATAATGTAAAAGACCTTAGCCCACAATTATTTGAATACGGTGCTGACAAAGTTTACGTCATCGATGACCCAATCGTAGAACAATATCGTTCTGAAACATATATGAAAGCTGTTGGTGATTTAGTTCGCAAATATAAACCTGAAATTTTCTTATACGGAGCAACAGCTAACGGAAAAGATTTAGCTAGTGCGGTTGCAACAGAAGTTATGACAGGTTTAACAGCAGATACGACAATGCTTGATATTGATTTAGAGAAGCGTTTATTTGAAGCAAGCCGTCCTGCGTTTGGTGGTAACATAATGGCGACGATCCTTTGTAAAAAGCATCGCCCACAAATGGCAACGGTTCGCTCGAAAGTAATGAAGATGTTAGATCCAGAGCCAGGCCGTACTGGTGAAGTCATTGAAGAGACAATCTCGTTAAAAGAAGAAGATCTACGTACGAAAGTACTAGAAATCGTTCGTGATGCGAGTAAAAAGGTAAACTTAGCAGAGGCAGAAATTATTGTTGCTGCTGGTAAAGGCGTGAAGGATGCAGCGGGCTTTAAGTTAGTAACTGACTTAGCTGACGTACTTAATGCAACAGTTGGTGCTAGTCGTGACGTTGTTGAAGCTGGACTCATCGGTCATGAGTACCAAGTAGGTCAAACAGGTGAAACAGTTACACCAAAATTATACTTTGCAATCGGAATTTCCGGAGCTGTTCAACACGTAGTAGGAATGAGTAACTCTGAAACTATTATTGCAATTAATAAAGATCCAGATGCACAAATTTTTAATGCTGCTCACTATGGTGTCGTTGGTGACTTGTTTGAAATCGTTCCAATGTTAACTGAAGAATTTAGAACAGCGTTAAAAGAAGTTGGAGGTGTCAAAACTAATGCCTGAGAAATTTGATGTAATCGTAGTTGGTGCAGGTCCAGGAGGGGCAGCTTGTGCGAATGTATGTGCGAAAAATGGCTTAAAAGTATTAATGGTTGAACGTGGTGAATATCCAGGGTCTAAAAACGTAATGGGTGGTATTTTATACCGCAAGCAAACTGAAGAAATTGTTCCTGAATTTTGGAAGGAAGCACCAATCGAAAGACCAGTGGTTGAACAACGTTTTTGGATGTTAGAAAAAGAATCTATGGTATCAATGGGCTATAAAGGGAAAGAGTGGGCTCAGGAACCTTACAATAACTTTACAGTTCTTCGTGCGCAATTTGACCAATGGTTCGCGCAAAAAGCTGTTGAAGAAGGCGTTCTACTAATCAATGAAACTGTTGTTACAGAGTGCATTCAAGAAGATGGAAAAGTTGTTGGTATTCGTACTGACCGTCCTGATGGCGATATTTATGCGGATGTTGTTGTTTTAGCAGATGGAGTAAACTCACTTTTAGCTAAATCACTTGGAATGCGTAAACCTATGCAAAATGAAGATGTAGCACTTTGTGCAATGGAAGTTCTTAACATGCCAAAAGGTAAAATTAATGACCGTTTCGGTTTAGAAGGAAACGAAGGTTGTTCAGTTGAGATTTTTGGTGATGCAACGAAAGGTGAACTAGGAACAGCATTCTTGTATACGAATAAAGATAGTATCAACATCGGTGTAGGTACAACTTTATCTGGAATGATCCGTTCAAAAATTAAGCCTTATGAATTATTAGAGTATGTAAAAAATCACCCAATGATCCGTCCTTATATTCATGATGGAGAATCGGCTGAGTATTTAGCTCACTTAATTCCAGAAGGTGGTTATAATGCTATCCCTAAACTTGTTGGTAACGGAGTGCTTGTAATTGGCGATGCGGCTCAACTTGTAAACGCAATTCACCGTGAAGGTTCTAACATGGCGATGGCTTCAGGTAAAATGGCAGCAGAAGCCATTGTTAAAGCGAAGCAAAATAAAGACTTCTCAGAAGTTGGCTTAGATTCTTATCGCACAAGCATTTACGATAGCTTTATCGGGCAAGACTTGAAGAAATACAAGGATCTTACTCATACGTTTGAGAACAACCCTCAATACTTAAATGAGTACATTCCATTAATGAACCGTGCAGCAAGCCAGTTCTTTACAATTGACGGCACGCCTAAGTGGGATAAGCAGGCGAAAATTATGAAATCTATGACTGCAGGCCGTGGCAAGTTTGGTGTTGTTAAAGATATTTATCAAGCTTGGAAGGTGATGAAATAATGGCTAAAACAATTGAAGAAAAACAGTATCTCCTACGTTATAATGCAGACCCAAAGTCACATTTAACGATTTTAGACCATAACAAATGCGCAACACAATGTGAAGGTCAAATCTGTACGATCTTCTGCCCAGGCGAAGTGTACAAATGGGAAGGTGACCGTATGTTTGTTGGATACGAAGGTTGCCACGAATGTGGAAGCTGTCGTATCGGCTGTCCAAATGATAATATTAAATGGGAGTATCCAAAAGGCGGACACGGAGTTGTATTCCGTTTAGCCTAATGGATAACATTTGTTAAGACAAAGATTTTCACGAACCTTAAGGAACCGCTAATTCCTTAAGGTTCTTTTCATTTTACTACCTAAAATTGATCATCAATTGGGAGTGATAGTATGAGAAAATCTTTAACACTACTATTAGTTTGTATGGCGACAAACTAACTATGTGATGTTTACACTATTATTATAGTAGAAAGTATAGGAAAATCAACAGAAATGTCTTATGCTTATTGTATATAATGATGAAGTACTACTTGGTCCGCAACTGTAATATCCGCTTTTAAAATTTCCTTCATTTGTTTTAACGCAATATCGTTTGCCGCTTCCGTCTTAGAGGCAATGCAATCTTTTGGAACATAAAGATTAAAACCGCGCATAAAAGCATCGTTAGCGGTAAACTGGACACACATATCCCCAGCAACGCCTGTAATAATGAGTGTATCAATGTTTAAATCATCTAGTAACAACTGAAGGGGCGTTGCATAAAACCCAGAATAAGAAGGTTTTAAGATATGATAATCGCCTATATTTGGTTTTAACAACTTTACGAAAGGTTTATCTCTTTCTTCTTGACGAAGACATTGCTCAACTAGTTCAACAAAATCAAGATCCCAATTTTTAAAATTATCATTAACATATATAATCGGGATATTATACATTTTTGCCCGTTCCTTTAAATTCGCAATATTTTTCGCTGCCGAAAGTGCCTGAGCAAGGAGTTGCTCACCATCGTCAAACTGAAAATCATTGATTACATCAATAAGTATGAGAGCTATATTTGTATGTTCGATGATCGCTCCCCCCTTTATAATTTAAAAGTTAAAATAATTTAATGAATTTCATAATTCATTATTCTCTCCACTAAGATCAATATATAGTTGCGCCAAAACCATTCGCAAACTATATATTGCGTGATGTGGCTCGTTTTTGGTAATTATGAAATTCACTCAATTGATAAAGCTAACGATTAATTTTGTTTCCTTATCTTAATGTGTACAACCTTTATAATTGATATAACAATTTTTATAACGAAGCCCTTAATGTGTACTGTTTTGGAAATATTAGGTAAAATCATACGTATAGAAGCGTTCAATGCGTACGGATTTGAAAAATATAAGGGGAAACTATGCAAAGTTCAGAATTAACGAAAAAATATAACAAACACAGGTTATTTTATGATAAGATATACTGCATAATTAACAAATTACTGAGTTAAAGGGATAAAGTGATTTAGGTTTTTGAGCGAACGTTATTCAATCGCGCTATCCTTTTTATTTTTAGATTTTAATGGGGGGATAATCTTATGGAAGAAAAACATCGAGAAATTTTACAGTTGCTTGAAGAAAATGCAAGAATTCCAGTGGAGACTTTAGCGAAAATGGTTGATTTACCAGTTGCTGAAATAGAAGCGATTATTAAAAAATTAGAAGAGAAAAAAGTGATTGTCGGTTATTCCACAGTAATCGACTGGTCAAAAATCGTTGAAACAGAAACTGTTACAGCGACAATTGATGTAAAAGTGACCCCAAAGCGTGGTGTCGGCTTTGATGATGTTGCTGAAAGAATATACCGCTTTCCAGAAGTGAGAGCATTGTATTTAATGAGTGGAGCTTACGATTTGTCAGTGGTCATTGAAGGAAAAACGATGAATGAGGTCGCGCGTTTTGTATCTGATAAACTTTCAACGATAGATTCGGTTATATCCACAACGACACACTTTCAGTTAAAAAAATATAAGCATGATGGCGTAGTGTTTAGTGACGGTGAAGGTGATCATAGGATCGTGATTACACCATGACACAAAAAACAAAGTCTTCGTTAAGAACATCTAATCTTGTAAATTCAATACAACCATCGGGGATTCGGAAGTTTTTCGATTTGGCTTCATCGATGGAGAATATTATTTCTTTAGGAGTCGGTGAACCTGACTTTATCACACCGTGGGGAGTGCGTGAGGCGTGCATTTCTTCATTAGAACGAGGTTATACTTCGTATACGGCAAATGCAGGGATGATTGAACTGCGCATCGAAATTGCAAATTATATGAAAAAACAGTTTCAGCTTGAATATGATCCGAAAGAACAAATTATTGTTACTGTTGGTGCTAGTGAAGCGCTAGATATTGCATTACGGTCGATTGTTGACCCAGGGGATGAAGTGATCGTTGTAGAGCCTACATTTGTCTCGTATGCTCCGTTAGTTACATTAGCTGGTGGTAATCCGGTTTCTGTTGGCACAACGGCAGAGACGAATTTCCGCCTAACGCCAAGACAACTAAAAGAAGCAATAACAGATCGGACAAAAGCAATTATGCTAAGTTTTCCGAATAATCCAACAGGGTCAACGATGAGCTTAAATGAGCTTAAGGAAATTGCCAAAATAGTTGAAGAACACGATTTAATTGTTTTATCTGACGAGATTTATGCAGAAATGACGTATGACGGTAAACACGCAAGCATCGCTAATATTGATGAAATGAAAGATCGAACTGTTATTATTTCTGGTTTTTCAAAAGCGTTTGCGATGACAGGGTGGAGACTTGGTTTTGTCACTGGACCTAGTGACATCATTAGCGCAATGTTAAAAATTCATCAATATTCAATGATGTGCGCGTCGACAATGGCACAACACGCAGCTCTTGAGGCACTGCAAACTGGCATGGAAGACGTAAAGAAAATGGTTCAAAGCTACAAACAACGCCGCAATTATTTCGTTAAGTCATTTGAAGAGATTGGACTTCCTTGTCACGTTCCAGGTGGAGCATTTTACGCCTTTCCATCGATAAAAAATACAGGTTTCACTTCTGAGGAGTTTGCAGAAAAACTATTATTAGCAGAGCGTGTCGCTGTCGTTCCTGGTCATGTATTTGGAGCTGGTGGTGAAGGGCATATTCGCTGTTCGTATGCAACATCATTAGAAAATTTAAAAGAGGCGGTAGCAAGAATTGACCGATTTCTTGTAAGTTTTAGGTAAGATTTTTGGCTTGTCTAAAACACTATTAACAATTTGGAATAAGTAACACATAAAAAAAGGGAAGTACTGTGCAGTAATAACTGCATGGTACTTTCCTTTTTGAATGAATACAACCTTATTAATGTACAAGATTATAACGCAAAATAAGACGAAGCATTACTGGCTTCTTTAGAACAGATTATGCTACATCTGTTTTAGATGTCTTTTCCTTTAAATCAATTCTGTGAAAAACAACTGCCATTGTAGCACCTAATGTAAGATTTATTACTACAGCAATTACAGCAGGGATAGCCGCAAGAGGGCTAATGTATTCCATCGCAAGTAAGGCGGCTAATGCTGTATTACATATTCCTGTTTGAAATAACATTGCCCGACATTCGCCTTCACGAAAACGGAAGAGTTTAGCAACGTAATAGCCCGCAATCATCGAAAATAATACTTGTAAAAATACAACGAAAATTAATAGAGGCATTAATGGCAAATTCACAGAAATTGCATCTTGCGCAGATGAAACAGTTGCTAAAACGATAATAAAAAGGGCAATTGCTGAAAAAGGGGTTACAAATGGTTTAATGTTCTCAACTGACTTTCCCCACTTCCATTGACTAAATAGGCCAATCGAAATCGGAATAAAAATAATGTAAACCATTTTGAGAAAAAATGGCCAAAATGCAATATAAATGAGTTGCCCAGCAAAGGCTTTAACCACCATTGGTGTAAGAAAAGGGCCGATAATGGTATCGATTATTGACATCGATATACTTAGAACGGTTGCTCCGTTTGCCATAAATGTGTACAAATTAGCTGACGTTCCACCTGGGACTGCGCCAGACAATATTATACCTGTTGCAATCTCAGGAGAGGTTCGAAAAAATACTAAAGCTAAAACCATTGAAATGCTAACAGTCATTACCCACTTTAAAAAAATACCGAGAAAAGCTAGCTTAGGCTTTTTTAAAAAGGCGATAAATTGATTTGCAGGTAAGGAGAGTCCCATGATAAAAATGATAAAAGCAAGGGCAGGACCTGGCCATTTTTCTAATACAAAAAATAGAGATGGAAAAAAATAAGCAATGATAGCAAAAGAAATGATCCAGAGCGGCATAAATTTCGTGATCAAGTAGTTAATAATCTTAAGAGCTTTCAACTAACCCCTCCCCAAAAAGAATTTGTTCTAATTTCATGAATTTCATAATTCATTATTTTCGCCACGAAGATCAATATATAGTTGCGTAATGTGGCTCGTTTTTGGTAATTATGAAATTAATTGTAAACTAAATGCAGAAATTTGCAAATTTTAGATTGGACATAAAAAAAGACAAAACTTTTAAAAGTTTTGCCTAAAAATAGGGGGAATACTAAATTGTATACATCTATATCTTTACCAATAGTTTCTCTTTTATACATAAAATAAAGAAATTTATTTAACATGGCTGAATTTCAATTAAGGAAAGTGTTTTTGTATAAAAGTTGGTTAGTAGTTAGGTGGTTTGTTGGTTAGGGGTTAGTGGTTAGTCGGAAAGCTGAAAGTTGGAATGGTAACAAGCCATTTTTACAGATTATACGGTGACGTTACAACGTCATTATAGTTTTGTATGAAAAAAGGAGGGTGATTTTCAGAACGAGCCTCTAAAACTCGTTAGAGGTTTACAGCGAAGAGAAGGAAATCGCCCTCCTTTTACATTTTAGATTGTGACGGATATGCCGCCATGAAGGTTTTGTATGAAAAAGCCCCCGCCTTTTCCATATTAGATGGTGCAATTAAATGATCATGACGGTTTTATATGAAAAGAAGTGGTCATCCAAAATATATTCCCGTTTGTTCTTTTAACTCGTTTTCTGTATAGTACAAGTAGAATGAACTATTGAAAGGTGAATGAAATGGAAAATACTTTTTCTCAGTTGGAGCTTGCTCCTTACTTACAAACAGCATTACAAAAAATGAACATAACAGCACCTACCGAAATACAGAAAGATGCAATTCCGAAAATTTTACAAGGGGAGTCTGTCATAGGTAGATCAAAGACAGGTAGTGGCAAGACGTTAGCCTATCTCTTACCACTACTCACAAAGCTTGATGAAAATAATAAAGAACTTCAAGCGATGATCTTAGCTCCTACACACGAATTAGCGATGCAGATTTACCGTGTGTTAGAAGAGCTCACCACTGATACCAATATTAACATTGATGTTTTTATCGGTAGTGCAAATATTAAACGACAACTCGAAAAACTAAAGAAGCAAAAGCCTCAAGTCATTGTCGGTACACCTGGGCGTATACATGAATTAGCCCAACAAAAAAAATTAAAAGTCCATCAAAGTAAAATGGTCGTTGTCGATGAAGCAGATCGCATGCTTGGAGAAAAAGAAACGAGACAAGCTTTTATCGAACTTTCTAAACGATTTGATAAAGGAACAAATTATATGTTTTTCTCAGCAACGATCTCAAATGACTTAAAAGATGATATTGAGACGTTGATCAGGTCGAGCGTCACGTTCATTTCTAGTGATGAAAAAATCGAAACAGAGAAGGTTGATCACCTTTTTATTAAGTGTGAAGAACGCGAGCGGATTGATATTGCAAGGCGGCTTATTCATAGTTTGAAAATAAAAAGAGGGATTGTTTTTGTGAACCATTTAGATAAGGTTGTTGAGACGACAGAGAAACTTCGTTACAAAGGAATAAAGGCTGCCGCATTATCTAGTGATAATGATAAGCAACAAAGAGCTAAAGTTATGCAGCAAATTCAAAACGGTGAAATTGAAATTGTCGTCGCCTCAGACTTAGCGGCTCGCGGCTTAGACGTAGACGATGTTAGCCATATTATTAACGTACACCCTCCTGTTGATGCACAAGCTTATGTTCACCGTGCAGGCCGAACAGGAAGAATGGGTAAAACAGGCGAAGTAATTACACTTGTTACGCATAAACAAATGTTTATCATTGATAAATTTGAGAAGCATTTAAAGATTAAAATCAGTGAAAAACAATTAGCTTTTGGAAAACTTCGTTAAACGAAGGTAGCGCGAAAGGCTAATTTATATTATTATAAATAGTTGATAGGTTTGTCGATCGGAAAAAGGAGTTTTCAACTATGAAACGGAATAAAGTAAAAAAGAAAAAACTTAAAAAGTCACCTTTATTAGCAACACAAGAGCGGCTGAAACATTTTCAGACGAGTCAACCTTATAAATTTAGACAAGTGTTTGAGAATTACCAAAAAGGACTACAGCAATTAAATCAAGGTGACCTACAATCAGCTAAAAACAGCTTTGAGAAAGCGATATCTATTTTTGAAGATTATATTCCTGCACAAAACCATTTAGCGGTTATTCATGGGATTTTAAACAATTTTCAAGAAGGATTCCAAAAAGTGAGAAAAGTTTTAACGCTAGATGATAAAAATATTTTTGCCTTAACACAAGGAGCAATATTTCTTTATCGGCTTGAGCGTGAGAACGAAGCGAGAAATTATGCTAAAAAAGCTTTAAGTGCATTTAATGAACGTGAAGGTCATGATCCATACCATGATTATGACATGCTACAAAAGCTCGTAGAGATGTTCTCAGTTTTAAAGGAAGACGAGCTTCTTAGTGGACTTTATAAAGAAAAACATGCCCACTTTGCACCGATGTCTTTATATCGATCGGCATTGGCCCTAAGTAACGAAGGCTATATAGACGACGCTCAAAAGGCTTTTGAAAAAATAAAAGTGAACGAACCTATTAAAGAAAAAGGCGAGATTTTAAAAAATAATCTTCTTTTGTTCTCTGAAGAGAAACTACCAATCCCCCTTCTTTATGCAGAAGACGATTTAGGGTTTGAACAACTGATGATGGTTTCGTCTTTATATAATGGTAGTGAGCATGAAAAGCAAGCGGGAATAGAGTTTATAAGGAATCATCATAACCCTTGGTCATTACAATTAACAAGAGAGCTTTTAAAGTCTCAACGACTTGAAGATTGGTTGAAAAAGCAGCTTCTGTCTGTCCTCGCTGAGTGGGGTGAAGCAGACCAACCAGTGACAGTATGGATAGAGGGCAACTGGCAGCAAATATCACTAAAACCAGTTGAGCTTTCATTAAACGAGGAATTAAGTAGTATTTTTGCGGAAGGTAAAACGGATCTTGCTGAAGGGAAATCCGAAGAAGCTCTCCTAAAGTTTAATGTTGTTCGCAAAGATTCTCCTCAATTTTTACCAGTATACTTACAAATTGCTGAAGCATTTTTACAAACAAACGATTATAGTAAAGCAGAAACTGCACTTAACGAGGCTCTTGAAATTGCACCTTTAGCCACAGTTTTCTTAAGTTTTGGAAAATATTACAGTGCTGTTGGTGATATGGAAAAAGCAAAGCAAGCAGTAGATCGTTTTGATACACGTGAATTAGACGAAATCGCAGATGTATACGAAGCGATTTCATTAAAAATAAAAACATCATTACATGCTAGTGACAAAGAGCAGGCATTACAACAGTTGCAAATTGAAAAAAGTAAATTTGGACCTGTATTAAATGATTGGGAAGATCTCGAAAAAACGTTAATGGACACGATTGGTGTCGATGATGATACGAAAAAAGAGTCTTCTGATAAGAGTGCCGAAGAAGTGGAAAAAGGAGTACATCCTTCTAAAGAAGTGGTTGAGAGTGAAGAAGTTAATTCTGGCGACAATTCTCTTCAAGAAAATTTACAAACTTATACGAAGGACAAGCTAGTTGCTCTTGCGAAAAGTTGCAAAATTCGTGGGTATTCAAAATTAAATAAAAAAGATTTAATTGAGCTTATTGTTTCCCAATTAACGGAAAATGAAGCTTGGAAAAATTTATCCTCTTCAGAGGAGAATTTAGAAACGATTTCAGAAACAGAATTGACTCAACTTGTGACAAAAAAATTAGCTGAGTTATAGTAAAGAGGGTTGTCCCTAACACAAGGTGTCAGTCAACATTATGCGCTAAGTAAAGACGGAAACAATTAAGTACGTCTCTATTTAGTATTTGGCTTTTGTGAACTGATGCTTTTGGGACCCTCTTTTTTTCTGTGCGCGCTTACGCATTTTCTGAAATGTTTTAGACAAAAATAAAAGTGGTATATAAAAGTAAAACACTCTCTTTGTGTATTATGTCGATTTGTGCTATACTTAATAAGTTAAAAAATAGTTAGGAGTTGTTTTCATGTCAGTTCAAGTAGAAGTTGGAAGTGTAGTAGAAGGAAAAGTTACAGGTATTAAACCTTTTGGAGCGTTTGTAGCAATCGATGGAGAAAAACAAGGATTAGTTCACATTTCTCAAGTTGCTCATGGGTTTGTTAAAGATATTAACGAGCACCTTTCTGTTGGAGATCAAGTTAAAGTAAAGGTAATGTCAATCGATGAAGAATCAGGAAAAATTTCTTTATCTATTCGTGAAACAGTACCAGCGCCAGAAAAGCCAGCAAGACCGGCTCGTTCGGAAAAGCCAAGAAAAGTAGAAGCAAAACACCAAGAGAAGAGCCAAGGCTTCAACACTCTTGAAGAGAAACTTAAAGGTTGGTTAAAGCAATCAAACGAAATTCAAGCTGACCTAAACAAACGTATTAAAAAATAATGAAAAAAACGCAATCGCTCTATATAGACGGTTGCTTTTTTTTATGTAATCATTTCTGGCCCTCCAACGCTTATCGAAGCTAAGCGGTGTGCTTGCGCTTTTCTAATTGTCTAGCTCCAGCGCCTACGAGCTCGGTCACTTCAGTCCATTTCGGAAGCCAAAAGGCGGCTTCTGTCAAAGGCCTTCCAGTGCCTTTCGCTCGTGACCAAGGCGCTTGCGCTTTTCTAATTGTCTAGTTTCAGGCGCCATCGGCTCGACCACTTCAGACCTTCCCTCGCGGTCTAAACCCTGACCGCTACGGGCAGGTCTTCCACTGGTTTTCGCCGATAGGCGGGCGCCTTGCGCTTTTCTTGTAATATTGCCTCGGAAATGATAAAAGGCTGTCAGAAAATAAAGGATCGACAGAAAGAGCTTCTGTGAATTGAAAGTCTAAACCCTTTAATTTAATAACAGCCTTAAACTAATTTATAAAGGAGTGATATGAGCTAGCTAAAAAACAATTGGGAGTGCTCTAAAGCCCCCCCAACTGTTGTGAAAAACACGTTATCTTTCTGGTTGTGGGCTGCGCTCTAACTCTTCGTCAGGCTTGAAAAGGATAGAGATACAATATAAGCCAGCAAGACCGACTAACGCATAAATAAATCTTGAAAAACCAGCTGCTTGTCCACCAAAGATCGCAGCTACTAAATCGAAACGAAAGAACCCAATTAAGCCCCAGTTAACCGCTCCAATTATAGCTAAAACTAAAGCAAATCGTTGAATTCCGCTCATTCTTCTCACCTCCTTAAACGGGGGAATCATGCATTGTACAAGAAGCTTAACTGCTTCTACTGTTAGAATGAGAAAGAATGACGTTTATTATACATTTTGGCATTTAATTTAGAATTAAGAATGTATAATTTAGAATTTATAAATCAAAATTCATAATGTAGAATTAATAATTCCATTTTTGACTCGATTTTAGAATATGAAATGGTATTTTGCATTATGCTACAGTTTTTATAAAATAATAGTCTATCCGTTCGTATTACTTTACGTTAAAAATGAAAATCGTACATAATAAGAGGTAGAAAGGAAGGGATGGAATATGGATAATTTTATTTTTCAAAATCCTACAAAATTAATTTTTGGTAAAGGGCAAGTCGAACAATTGCAAAAAGAAGTACCGAAGTATGGAAACAAGATTTTAATAGTATACGGTGGAGGCAGCATCAAGCGTAATGGGCTATATGAAAGTGTGCTTTCTCAATTAAAAGCATGCGAAGTTGAAGTTTTTGAATTGGCAGGTGTAGAACCAAACCCACGACTGACGACCGTACATAAAGGTGTAGACATTTGTAAGCAAAATGATGTCGACTTTATTTTAGCAGTGGGCGGTGGAAGTGTAATTGACTGCACGAAGGCAATCGCTGCAGGTGCGAAATATGAAGGTGACGCATGGGATATTGTGACGAGAAAACATATTCCTAAAGAGGCAATCCCGTTTGGCACCGTATTAACATTAGCAGCAACTGGCTCTGAAATGAATGCTGGTTCTGTAATTACGAACTGGGAAACGAAAGAAAAATACGGCTGGGGAAGTCCACACGTTTTTCCGAAGTTCTCAATATTAGATCCAGTAAATACGTTCACTGTTCCGAAAAATCATACTGTATATGGTGTTGTTGATATGATGACGCATGTGCTTGAACAATATTTTCACCCGGCACAAAACACACCACTTCAAGAAAGAATGTGTGAGGCCGTCCTACTCACAGTGATTGAGGCCGCTCCAAAATTGATCGATGATCTGGAAAATTACGAGTTGCGTGAAACGGTTCTTTATTCAGGAACGATCGCTTTAAACGGATTTTTACAAATGGGGGCTGTTGGAGATTGGGCCTCACACAATATCGAGCATGCGATTTCAGCGGTATATGACATCCCGCATGCAGGTGGCTTAGCGATTATATATCCACAATGGCTACGTCATGTCGAAGAACCAGGACTACGTAAGCTTAATCAATTAGCGACTCGTGTTTGGGGTGTCGATCCAACAGGAAAAACAGAACAACAAATTGCTGAAAAAGGTATTGTGAAACTTGAACAGTTTTGGCAAAGCCTAGGTGCCCCTAGTCGTTTGAGTGATTATAATATCGATAACTCCAACATTGAATTAATGGCGGACAAAGCAATGGTTAAAGGCGAGTTCGGAAACTTTAAAAAATTGAATAAAGAAAATGTAATAGAGATTTTGACGAAGTCTTTATAAAAAAGTTAGAGCATCGGGGTGTTAGTTGACCCGATGCTCATTTTTATTAAAAATATTCAAATTGGTTACGCTTACATAAAAATGGAAACTTGATTTGTCCGTACCGTTTTTATAAAGTGAAAGAGGTGAGGTTTTTAGATATTTTAAATTAACACATACTATAATAAATTTCATAATTCATTATTTCCGTCACTAAGATGAATATATAGTTGCACCAAAACACTTTGCAACTATATATCGTTTATTGTGACTACTTTTTGGTAATTATGAAATTCACTCACTAGCATTATGTTAATTTTTAATCGACGATAAAAAATCGACTTTAGGAGGATTTTAACAATGGCTGAAAAATTAAGATTGGACTACTCAAAAGCATTAGATTTTATTCAAGAGCATGAAGTATCTTACTTACAAGATGCAGTAACAGCGGCTCACAATGCATTACATAACAAAACAGGTGCAGGAAATGACTATGTAGGTTGGGTTGATCTTCCTGAAAACTATGACAAAGAAGAATTTGCTCGCATTAAAAAATCAGCAGAAAAGATCAAGTCTGATTCTGACGTATTATTAGTTGTTGGAATTGGTGGTTCATATTTAGGTGCACGTGCTGCGATTGAAGCATTAAACCATACATTTTATAACGTATTATCAAAAGAAGACCGCAAAACTCCACAAGTAATTTTCGTAGGACATAACATTAGCTCTACATATGTACGTGACTTACTAGATCTACTTGAAGGAAAAGACGTTTCTGTTAACGTAATTTCAAAATCTGGAACTACGACAGAGCCAGCAATTGCTTTCCGTATTTTCCGTGATTATTTAGAGAAAAAATATGGGGTGGAAGAAGCACGCAAACGTATTTTTGCGACAACAGATAAAGAGCGCGGTGCTCTTAAAACGTTAGCTACAGAAGAAGGTTACGAGTCGTTTGTTGTCCCTGATGATGTAGGTGGACGTTTTTCAGTTTTAACAGCTGTAGGTTTACTACCAATTGCTGTAAGTGGTGTCGATATCGATGCAATGATGCAAGGTGCTCGTAATGCGATGACAGATTTAGAAAACCCAGATTTAACCGTGAATCATTCTTATCAATATGCCGCAGTTCGTAACGCGCTATATAACAAAGGAAAAACGATTGAATTAATGGTCAACTACGAGCCAGCACTTCACTTCGTTTCTGAATGGTGGAAACAGCTTTACGGTGAGAGTGAAGGAAAAGATCAAAAAGGAATTTTCCCTGCTGCTGTAGACTTCTCAACTGATCTACATTCAATGGGACAATACGTACAAGACGGGCGTCGCGATCTTTTTGAAACGATCCTTCACGTAGAAAAAGTGGAAAAAGAAATTCTGATTGAAGAAGCAGCGAGTGACCTAGATGGTTTAAACTATTTAGCAGGCCAGACGATGGATTTCGTTAATAAAAAGGCATTCGAAGGAACAATGCTTGCTCATACAGACGGTGGAGTTCCCAACTTAATCTTATCAATCCCTGAATTAACACCGTATCACTTCGGTTACATGGTTTATTTCTTCGAAAAAGCATGCGCTATTAGTGGCTACTTACTAGGAGTGAATCCGTTCGACCAACCTGGAGTTGAAGCATACAAGAAAAACATGTTTGCTTTACTTGGTAAGCCAGGATTTGAAGAAGAAAAGGCGAAGTTGGAAGCACGTTTAAATAAATAAGTTTGGAAAATCAGCTCGGAATAAGGGCTGGTTTTTTCGACCTAGTATTTTAACGGACATACGAGGACCTTAAAAATTTATGTGACATCAGAGCCCTTATTTTCGTAAATAAGCAAGTTTTTCTAACTTTGCGGACATGAGAGCCTTTATTTACTGAAATAAGTATAAATTTCAGCAAAATGGAGGGCAATAAGGGCCCTCGTGTCCGATAATTCTTTAAAAACAAGGAAAATCACAAAATAAGGCCTCTCATGTCCGCAACTTTTGCTACAGCCTAAGTCGAGAAAAATCGTATGATACTTTTACATTTTTACATGCCAAAAGGACAACCTATAATTAGCAAAGTTGTCACTAGGAGGAGTAAAAATGATCGAAGTTCCGTCGCAAATAGAAAATCAGCAATACAAGTTAATTGACTTAGAAAAAAAATTAAAGCCGCTAGGATATGACATCGGTGGAAACTGGGATTATGATCACGGCTATTTTGATTACAAAATGGACGATGAAGTGAGTTACTTATTTTTACGTGTACCGTTTAGTGCTGTCAAAGGGATGTTAGACCAACGAGGCGTCGTTGTACAGCTCGGTCGCCCGTTTTTACTTTCCCATAAATATAATAAAGGGTTAGATGATGAGGCGATAGATCCAAACCCTTGGGTCAATCAATTTCAGGCGCCTGTCGATAGCGATGCTCAGTTTCCTCAGCAATGGATTTTAACAGGACAAGACCTTGTCAAAGAGTTAGAGGCAGTACTGCAAGATTAAAGCAAAGAAAGTGAGGATGACTCAAGGACATTCGAAACTTCAGTATATAGAAAGAGAGAATTTCTCTTTAAGGGCCGAAGTAATTCGAAGTGTGAGTCAACTTTTTTAATGAGGGTGGGACAAAACAAAGTGTCAGACACCGTTAGACACCGAATATAGACATATGATAAATCTTTACGTCTATATTTAGTAGGATCCGCGTGGTGTCAGACACTTTTGTCCCACCCTCTTTTTTCGTTTGGAGAAATCAAAATTACTCGAAATAAATTAATCAAAAAAAGTTGATAAATAACATTGTTAAAATTTTCTTGTTGTATTATAATTAAATTAGATCAAAAAAAGTTGATTTAATATGTGTTATTAATCAAAAAAAATTGATAAATTGATGAGGAGGAATTGAAAATGCTTCATAACCACTATTTTTTGAAGACTGAAATTGAATATCGTCAACATATGATTGCCAAACAAATGAAGGAGAGTTCATCTACTAAACAAAAAATGGGGCTAAGTTTTATAAAAGCTATTAAAGGGTTATTTGTAAAACAAAAGCCTTGTTGTAAAAACATATGTTGTTCATATTAGGACGGAGGTGATATAAGCATGAAAGAAATAAAACTTTTCTCCACGGAAAGTTCGATTGATTTTAAAGCATATGAACTGAAATTCAAAGCATTAGCAGATGAAAAGCGTCTCGAAATTATGCATGAACTGTGTATGAGAGACCGAATATGTGTCTGTGACTTATGTGACATTTTTGATATGAAGCAATCTAAACTTTCTTATCATTTGAAAATATTACTAGACGCCGGTTTTATTATGAAAGAAACTGAAGGTACATGGAGTTATTACAAGTTAAACGATACAGAAGTTAACAAAATATTATCCCCGCAACTATGCTGTATTTTTAGTAGAAATTAGAAGGAAGAAGTGGCTGTCCTAAATGAAAGTGTCAGCCACTTTCGAGACAGCCACTTTTTACCGTTTAATCACAATGAACTGGTCTCTTTCATTAAGAATAAAAGACCTAGGCGGGTGTAGTGTGACTTGGTCTCTTCTTTTAATTCCGATGATTAGCTTATCCTGATGTTCATAATCAAGTCTACATTGTTGAAAAGGTTGACCGAAATATCTACTTGGGACATCATCGTATAAAAGCATATGGTCTTTTTCGTGTTCCAGTAATTCGTGAATAACAGAGCTGATCCCATGATACAACGTACTATTAACCATCGCTAAACTCGTTAAAAGAGATGTCTCGATAATTTCATCAGCGCCCGCTCGCTCGCAATTGTTTTTTTGTTCAGGCGTTAAAATTTCTACAACGGTATATAGGTTAGGGTTCAGTCCCTTTAAGGCAAGTAAAGTAATAATACTTTTCGCATCGGATTCCGCCTCTTGCCCGTGTAAATTTGCGGTGATTACAGCTGTATGAGCTTTTTCGATATTCGCGCGATGAAGTGTATCATCTTGTAGCGGATTGCCACGTATAAAATGCATTTGATGATTTTTTAACGGACATTGTTTCAACGTTTGATCGATTAAAACGATTTCAAGCAGTGGATTTAGTTTTTGTAAATGTATAATCATATTTTTCGATCGTTCATTCCAACCGATTATGATGAAATGACCGTCTTTTTTAAATTCAAGTTCCCCATGTTTTAAGGCGTTTCGGGTTGTAATTGTTGAAGAGGCTAACGTTGTTACAAAAAAAGAAACGACGCCAATGCCAAACATGATAACTATAAAAGCAAGCAGTCGTCCGACCGTTGATGCAGGAGCATAATCCCCATAGCCAACCGTCGATGCTGTTACAATTGCCCACCAAATTCCTTCAAAAATACTAGGAAAAGTTTCAGGCTCAATAAAATGGATCGCAATCCCTGCTGTAATAATAAGTACGATAACCATTAAAAATAAACGAACAATCACTGGAAAACGGGCGTACGTATGCGCTACAGCTGAAAAGTTCATAATTCCTACCCCCGAAAAAAATTGGTGTGTTGTTTAGTATGTCCTATTGTGTAGGGAAAATTAGGATTTATTATCGTTTCTCGTTCCCGAAACTGAACAAGTAGGGTGAAAAGGTAACACGAGAAGATGTCGTACACCTGAACCTGTTACAAGTAGGAGAAAAAGTCACGCGAGCTCGAAATGTTGTTAGTCGTAGAAACATGCAAAAACTTTGATGCCGGAATATTTCCCCCTACTAATATTCATTTGAATTTTTTTGCATTTTACATCTACCGAAAAACATATTAAGATAGTAGAAGCAAAAGCAAGTAGGGGAGCGGATTATATTTTGGTACAAGTCATCGTTTTTATTTTTACGATATTTATCGGTTGGTTTATGTTTGACTTAGTTAAGCATAAAAAGATTATAAAAGAAAATGTGTTAACGGCATTAATAGCAGCGATTGTGGCAGGGGCTGCCTATTACGTTTTGTTTGTCTTATTTTAAAATCAAATAAAATTTTTACGATAAATGAAAATGGCAATAAAAATCCTGTTGATATTTTTGCCTATTTTGTCTATAATCGTTTTAAGTTTAAAAAATGTGGGGGCTTAGCTCAGCTGGGAGAGCGTTTGGCTGGCAGCCAAAAGGTCAGCGGTTCGATCCCGCTAGTCTCCACCATACATAAACGTACTAACGACGCGGTTTTTCATCTAAATGAGGCACCGTGTCGTTTTTCATTTGCGGAGAGTTGTTCACAATTGTTCACAACGTCCAACAACATTGACCAAAGGTTCCTAATGCTTAGGCCTTCTTTTTTCGGGCATTGTACGCGTTCTCGCCCTTCACCGCTGCCTCCTCCTGAATATCTGGGGTGACGTGGGAATAAATTTCTTGAGCGGTTCTTAAATCAGCATGACCGAAACGCTCCTGCACGACTCTTGGCTGAATCCCTTCTTTTAAGAGGTTGGTCGCGTGGGAATGCCGCAAATTATGTAGCGGTATACGTGTAAGACCGGCCTTTTCGGTTAACGAATAAAATTCTCGTAATTTGTTTCTTGGGGTTTTAAACCCGCCAAAGGAATTGGGAAACACAAGGTCTAGGTCTTGGTAGCCATCTCCTAACTCTCTCTTTCTTGCTTCCAGCTTTTCTTTTTGCTTCGTTAACGCTTCCACCACCAAGTCGCCGATGGAAATCGTTCGATTGGAACTTTTGGTTTTGGGCTCCTTTAAGTGAAGTTTTTTGGTTTTGGTGTATGCCAACGTTTGATGAATGTGAATTTTTTTCTTCTCAAGGTCCACACTTTTCCACTGAAGCCCGAGCAGTTCCCCTCGTCTTCCCCCTGTAAAATAAGAAGTAGTGTAGAACTCCTCATCCCCATACGCTTTAGCTACTTCTAGGAATTGATCCCATTGGTCGTAGTCCCATATTTCAGCTTTTTTAGGAACGAGGGAGGGGGGCGTAGCGGATAAGGCTGGGTTCGATTGTAGCAATCCCCATTTAACGGCTTGATCTAGTGATTTTTTCATGAGAATATGCAATTCCTTGATGGTTTTGGGAGAATAATCATCATCAATTTTATCACTATAAAAAAAATCGAGCTCCATCGTGGTAATTTCACTTAGTTTCCGATAACCAAATCTTGGGATCAGGTGTTTTCTTGCCAAACAGTCACGGGTTTCAGCGGTCGTTTCTGCGACCGTCTTTTTATGCATGGTGTCAAACCATCGTTTGAAATACTCACCAAATGTCTCTTTTGTTTCTACTTTGTAGATGCCGTTGTTGAGCTTATAGTTCACCTCAATTAAAAATTGTTCTGCCTCTTTTTCAGTCTTAAAGGTGGCAGTCTTTTGGATTCGTCTACCAGTATGAGGGTGACGACCGGCATCATATTTTACTTGAAAGGAGTTTCCTCTTGGTTTTATAGAGCCTTTTAACGATTTTAACATGTTGCTTACCTCCATTTTTTGGTTTGGTAAGCATGTGGTCATTAGAAGTATAACCACATGCCCGTTGGATTAACCTGCTTGTTGAGAACGCTTGTCTAGCCAGGCGAAAAAGGCATCCCTTTTCACCCGTTTGATGTTTCCGATTCCACTGATGATTGGGAAGTCGCGTTGTCGCATCAGCTCGTAAACGGTGGGCTTGGATATTTGCAAGATTTCAGCAATGTCAGATGCCGTAAGGACAATCGGGTAATCTTCATTTAACGTTTTTACACTCATTTTGGTTGCTCCTTTCAAATAAAAAAGTACCGCAAGACCATTTAGAGAGACTTGTCCCTAAATCGATCTCGCGGTACTTCCGCTATTTTAATATGTAGTTGTTGTATTACTTCTTGTTTCCATCATAGCTTACTGAGATTGGGGTGGCGAGTGAAAGTACATTCAAAAATACTAAATTTTTCTTTTTCTTTGTTTGATCAAGTCAGGTGCTTGTTCCACTTTTTCCTTTTTATAAGTCATTTGGTGATTGGATTTATGGAACAAAAAATTATTTATTTGGCCATATTTTAAACTCCTTTCTTATGTGCACCATAAAACCTCTAATAAAACAAAGGGTGGTTAGGTTACAGATTCATTGCCCAATATTTTGGGTGCATTAAAAATGAAAATTTATTGCGTTATCCTAAGTATAAGTAGTCATTCGTTAGACGGCTATTGTAAGTACACATAAAAACAAAAAAATATTATATTTTTGGTACAGTTTCAGATGTCTAACAGGGAGTACCTAAATATAACATCTTTCCTATAGAAAGAACCTTACTATCGTAATAAAGCAGTCTACCAATGATCAAGGTCCTATTCATTGTATTTAAATATAACAACAAATAAATAAATACGTATAAATGTTGTGATTTGTGTGAAAAATGGTTTGCTAGAGGTGATATTTACTATGGAAAACCATTCAATAGAAGACATTCATGCCATCTTCGATGTACCAGATGAAACCGTTTTACATCCTGAAGAGATCGCGGATTTGTTAAACATGCATGTAGAAAGTGTAAGAAGGTGGTGTCGAAATGGAAAACTGCCATCTTATTCATTTGGTGGAAAATATATCGTTGTAGGTGAGGATTTTAAGGCGTTTATGAAAAAAGCAAAAGTGACACCCTATTGGGATCGAGTGTAATGGGAAAAGAATATGCCGTTTTGTCCTTTTTTAAGCAAAAAAAAATCGACTATCTTTTTTTACCTGAAAAAAATCAAGTGGTGATTCCATGTCCGCATTGTGGGAAGCCGATCAACATGTGCACAGATACAACGGAATGGGACTGTCATCGTTGTGAAACCAATGGTAATTTAATTAATTTTATTAAGGGTGTTCAAAAAGGGGAAATAAAGTCTAAAATATACAATCCCAAACGTGAAAGAAAAGAACTCTTACAGATGATTCATAAGTTGCGAACGGAAACTAACAGGGAGCAAATTGACAAAATGAAAGAAAAATTGGATAGGTTAATTAATTATTATAAGAAAGAAGGCTAACCAATCTATTAAAATTGGTTAGCCTTCTTAACTAGGTCTTTCCGATACCATTGGTAGACAAATTCTTTTAAATCCTCCCCTAAAACACGAAATTGTCCAATAGGAGCGACAATTCGAAGTTTGTTTTGGCGACACCATCTTCTGACAGTCTCCCCACTAACATCTAGCAATTCACTAATATCCTGGGTCGTTAAAATCATGTCATCATCAATCATTTCAAAAATCCGTGGGATAGGCCCTGGGAATTGACCTGAATTCTCAAACTCTTTCCAGGTAGAATATCTTATGAAATCTACGTAATCTTTTGTCATTTTGTTTCCCCCTATATTAAATTGTGTATCTTCGAATTTCTTTTTTTATCTGGTTTCTCTCAATCATCCATTGTCGAGCCGTCATTCCTTTAGGTTTAACTCTAAGATCATGGAGTTGGTTCTCTAACTTTGATACGACTTCAGTAAGATTGTTTTCGGCAATGGTTGCAGTAGCTGTTTTTTCTTCTGGTAGCTTAGTTGTTGTATCATCTTTTGTAGATGTTACTAGTGGTTTTTTATAGCCATATTTTAATTCCCACTTCTCAAGTTCTTTAAGATTCCAAGGGAAGTTAATTGTATGTTCTAATACTCTATAATAATCATCTTCTGAAATCTCTTGTGTATAATGCTTTTCCGCAATAGTTTGATTTGGTTTGTGCCTCATTTGGTAATTTGCCGCCATCTCTTGGACTTTTCCATTAAGATCTTCAGGTAGAAGAGTAACTTTTGGTCCCATGATTAGGTTATTCATACTACGTCTACCTGCTTTTAATTCAAAGTCTCTTCTTTGTTCAATCGAAAGGAAATCAAGATGTGGTTTCATTTTATTCATGATCTTCCACATGAAATTTTTTTTATACGGTCTTTCTATATTTGAAACGTCCGGTCGAAAAAGGTAACCTTTTCCCTTTGGTACATTCTTTCCTTGGTTCAAATATAAATGTGTCAAATATTTATTTAGTTGTTTAACGGTTTCATACGGTACAGGGGTTTTATATAAAGCATGAGAAGGGCTCATACCCCTTTTGCTTGCCTGAGCAGGAAGGTCTAAAATGCCCCATCCTCTATAATTTAGTTCTATTAACCCCTCTGCATTTAATTGAAAGTGCTCAATCCTAATGTTGATTATTTCTTCTGGACGAATACCAGTCGTGCAGGTTAATTGCCAAGCACTAGCATCACGTATTGGGTTAAATGCTTTTATATTTTTTAAAAGCATATTATAAATAATAATCATTTCTTCTCTTGTTAAAAACGATTTCACTTTTTTATTGAGTATAATATCATTTGGATATTCGCTTTCATTGGTAGGAAACTGCTCTAAAAAAGCCATAACATTCTTTTTTGTTCTTCTAAATTCTCGGAACTTATCATTATCTTCATCGGCTTTTTTATCAAGTTTTCCTAAAATCCAATAGTAAAATGGTTTGATTTTTTTGTAGGTACTATGAAGTGTTGTAGGTGACCTTTCCTTAGAAATAAAGAAGTAATCTTCTTCCTCTATATTAATCGGATCGAACACATCTGGATTAAATTGCTTTCTTTCCTCTGGGGTTAGTTGATTAAAATCACTTTTGGAACTTTTAATAGAACATCTGCCGCAAATTATCCTGAAAAATAGACAACTAATTTCACTTTTTAAGATTTTTAAAGTCTTTTCCTTGTTAGAAATGTATTTCTTGGCTTTAAACCCATCAAATGAGACGACACCATTATTATCACGAAAAGTCAAATAATTATTGATTATCTCTTTTTGATTGTTATTGAGATAATCAAAACAGGAATTCTTATTCATTAAAGCTCACCTCATCAAATTATTATTTTAAGTAAAGACGCTCACACACAAAACACACATTAGGCATAAAACAAAACCAATATTATAACTTTCCTTAGCAGGGAAAGGGCATATTCTGTAGTGCTTTGTGTATTTTCTGTATTTGTACGGAAATATAAAACAAAAAAAGCACGCAAAAAATCTCATAGAGATATTTTTGCGTGCTTCGCAATTAGTGTTTTTATATTTGTTATTATAATTGTAACCAATTTATTTAGAGAATTCAATTAAAAGGGACAAAAAAATTTTACTTAGTATAACTCTTTACATCTTTGCTACGTTATTAAATTACATGCTGTACTAGACTAGAAGTATTTGTTGGTTTGATGACGGTATAACTTACTATTTACTGATAATCATCACACGATTTTTTGTAGTATTCAGTTTCTTATTGGATTTTTTGAGTTGCCAGTTCCTTCTATATTTAATAAGTGGAACGGGTTGTCTTTACTTTTCACCAGCTTTACTAATTTTTTTAGATAACGAAATTTATTAGAAGCCCTGCTCCTAAATGTGAATTGTATCCTAACTTATATTCACTAATAAAAGCCTGTCAAATCACTTTTTAGGCAATAATTTCGAACTAAAACTAAAAAGTCCTCCTGCTTATAAGTTGAATATACGATTTACAGAAAGAGGGAAATGTCCAGATTGTGATGCAGAATGGGAAGTAAATTCAAAAGTTTAAGTAAACATATCTTTGCTGCTCAGTAGACGCATACTGTTCAATAGATGAGTGCACGATTGCGGAAGACCAAAAGCCTAATACCCCTCAGTAAACATAAGGGGTATTAGGCTTTTTTTCACTTTATTTATATTATTAATTTTGTTGTTGACAATGATTTAATAATTGTTCTATTTAATACATATACATATACATATATGTTAAAAATAACATATGTATATGTATTGTTTTATTAATTGCAATTGACTTTAAAATAAACAACAATATGTTAAGATTGCACCTGATCGACCGGAAAAACAGGGTTAGTAATCTATTGATAAGGTGGGTTATAGATACTTAGAATGCTAGCTCTATTGTATAGTAGAATGGAATTATTTTCATCCTTTATAGGATTAGGGGGAAGATAAGGTCATTTCGCGTGCAAGTGTGCATTTAAACAGATGTCGGATTTGCTGATGTCAATTGTTATTAAGCGTTATAAAAATATATTAAACATTATTAAATATTATTGAGTGTTATCGGATAATTATTCGATATATAAATTTTGACTTTTGCGGAAGTATAGTAACAATATGGAATTATTTTTTATGTATATATACCTAGTTTTGAGATACTTATGACACTAAGTGCTGACAATATTTCATAAACGATTTCATCTGTAGTAATGATTGGTATCATAATGTTTAAGTTTTGACACTTTTTTTGAGTAGATAATTATAAATCTATTTTATAAATTCTTTAATTTAGTATAATTGGAGAAAAGTGGTTAATGAGGAGAGGGATATATGAGCAATTTTTCTGTAAATATTAGTGAGTTTAATAATTTGAAAAATTCATTGTTGCTTCAGAAAGAGTGGACTTGCTTGGAGTTTGATAAAACTTTTAGAAATAAAACTTTGTTAGATGGAAAAAGGTATAACTATCATCTTTTATTTGTTGATAAAAAAGGGTACTTAATTAGAGAATCTGACAATGAATTAAAAACCTTTTTATTAAAAAATGATCAAAGGGACTGTTATTATTTTACTTATAATGAACTGAGAATTAATAGAAAGGTCTTATCAAACGATTGGGAGTATTGTTTTGATGTTTCAAACAGAGAAATTGGGAAAATTAATAAATATATAAGTGATTTTTGTTCATATGAGGATCTGTTTTTGGAAAGCTTAGAGCATACGAAAAAGAGATTAATTGAGATGCCTGATTTAAAAAGTATGATTATTGTTTTCTTTGAACGATATATGAAAAATTTATTTAAAGCAATCGATTTTGTTGATTATCTTGAAGAAGATCTATTAGCAACTATGTTTCTTAGGAAAATGAATTTAAATAAAAATTATGGTTTTTATTTTGGAAGTAATCATAAAGAGGAAATATTTTGTGATTATAATAAATTATTGGATCTATTGTTTCACAAGGGGATAATAGATAAATCATTTATAGATGATAAAGAGAAAGGTTATCTTCTTATAATTAGCATTTTAAAAGACATTGCTATTGAGTTATTGAGTAAGGAATTTGAAGAATCTTATGGAGGCTATTTTCCTTCGCTTAAAGAAATGAGTTTTGATGAATGTATCGCATCTTATTACCAGATTGATTTCCTGGAACATGAATCTGATCAAAGTATTAGCTATTTTACTTACTTCTTATATACTCATAAACCTTTATTGGTACCTACTTCCGATAAAAGTATCTTTGGGCTTTTTGTTGCGATAAAAGATAAAGTAAAACTGTATGGAGAGAATATAGAACGTAATGCTTTTGAGTTGAGTTTGAGAGTGAATAATAAGAAGAAAAATGGTGTAAGTGATAAGTTTGAGCATGTTACTATGGATGATGTTGATTTTATGAGTGGAACGGAATTTGAAGAGTTTATTTACGACTTATTTAAAAAGATGGGGTACTCAGTTAATCTGACACCATCTTCTGGCGATCAAGGGATTGATATTGTCGCTGTAAAAAATGGACTTCGTATAGGCATACAAACCAAGTGTTATTCAAATAGTGTTTCCAATAAGGCTATTCAAGAAGTGGTTGCAGGAGTAAAACATTACCAATTATCTAAAGCTATTGTTATTACAAACAATTTCTTTACTAAATCTGCAATTGCGTTAGCTCAATCTAATGATGTGGTCCTCTGGGATCGTTCTATGTTGGAAGTAAAGATCAATGATTTTTATAAATGATTACAGGACTTTAAACCTTGTGCCACCCGCACAAGGTTTTTGTTTGATTGTCAAAGCAACCCATAATTGATACATAATATTATTTAGTGTTATTGAATATACTTTTCTCATTACCGTTTAAGTGTACTCAAACGGTAATGCTCCCTCCTACGATTGGGTCTGTTCCACACACAAGTCCAACTGTGAGAGCTTTAATTTATGTAATGTATGCCCGGACGTATTTAATGGCAACTAAAACTACACTAATTATCACAATTATATCTTTGCATTACATGAGTATTTACATAATGAAAGCGAAAACGAATTGCTAAAAAGAATTTCAAAAGAAAAAGACATTTCAGTTATTCGAACAGTCGATATTATACTATTTAATCAAACAGTAAAATAGACTAAAGTATCCTTTTTGTGAAAGTTATAATTAAAAAAAATCCTCAACAATATGGAACTAGGTTGAAGAAGGTCAACTAATAAAAATGTCATTTGCTGCGCAGTACAACGAGAATGGGATTAATTCTTTATAGAGGAGAAAAATTTGAAGTAACTGAAAGGATATGAATTGATGAAGAACAGTAAAGAATATTGCCCACATTGTAATGCTGATTTACAAGGAGAACCTATACCGAAAGAACATCAAGATTCTTATAATGCTACACACTTTACTCGAAAAATTGGAATTTCAGATATTGAGAGAGACCGAATTGTGAAGTGGAAATGTCCTGATTGTAAAGGGGAATGGGCTATAAAGTAGGGAATATACATTAGATAACTACTGAGCGGTAGACGCTTACTACTCAATTAATAACTCCTTTTTGTACCCTCTAGTTGTAACAATTTGATTGTCTTACAGGATTTCGTCAGCTGTTGGTCGTCTAGAGTAAAAAATAATGTGGTAAGAGGAGTTATGCTTGAACCATTTTAGGGGCATACGCTACAATCGATGCACGGAATATCGCCGAGGAGAAATGACAGAGCTGCGTTTGGTGGAAAGAGTGCCTGTAATGTGTGTTAACTTACCTTAAAAGTAATCCGATAAGTATCATGTTATAGAGAATTTGATCAGTTCTCATGCGTTAAAGCTGTGAAAATCATTACGTTGAAACGGAGTAAATTAGAAGTAAATCTAAGAGAAGTAGATGAAATATTAGAAACAGTTGCTCTTTGGTAGGATAATATGTCTAGAAATTAGACCTTCATACAAATATTGTGGCATAAAAGACTATTTTACATAATACCATGTATAAGGTTTCTTTATTTTTAGAGGGGGAATATCATGAGTAATAAATCTGATATCAAAAAAAAGGTTGAAATGTATCAATTTTTTAATCATAAAGACTCAAAACAAAGTTGGAAAATACTAAGGTATTTAAATGAGAATGAAACAAATATTCTAGATATATACGATTACATAGAAAGCTTAAAAATGAAGGATACAACTAAATATTCTAATTTAAATACATTAGGTGTAATAACACAAGAACAAATGGATGTTTTAGAGAAGCATGGGATAGCAATTTTTCAAAAAGAAGATGATGGTAGAGGAATGGGAAGATTTCGAGTTAAAAGAGATGACACTTTAGCTTTTGAAGTAGTGGGTAAATTTTATCTGGTAGATCCAAGAATATAAGATTATTGTATTATTGTTATAAAGTTGAGCTAAGTAAGTTATGAAGAGACAAATTAAGTTTGCGCAAGGTAAGTATGTGATCTTATTTTAAAAAAGTAATCAACCTTCTAATCTTGTTAAGGTTGATTACTCTTTTAAGATTTTTCTTATGAAAACTTGTTCCAAGATTGTTACATTGCATAAACAAGCCTATTTTTAATGAACATAAGTTTTGAACTATGCAGTAAGTATACAATTTTAATGCCTATCCCGATTACTCTAATATGAGCATTTCACCTACAGTGAAACAATCTGCAAATACATTATAGATCCACCAACAACATTCATATTTTTAACTTGACCTATAAATACTCTTCTCTCAGCAAATACGAATAATTCTCAAATTACAACACCTTCTAAATTTACCAATAAATAAACTAATATTTAAATTTAGATAATATACTGTTTAGCTATCTTTTTATTTATTGATAAAGTTTCCCTATATTCTTGAGCTTCTGCTAACATCGTAAATTCAATAATGGCGTTATGGTTTTCTTTGGCAACTCTTTTTATTTCTTCTAGACTAACGTTAAAAAACTCTTTTCTCTCATTAATTTTATTAACTCTTCTATGACTAAATGTTCGATGTAGTGATGCTTCTAATTGTGGTGCGTCCTCTGAAAAAATCATAGCGTGCACATCATATCGAAATGGAACGGATGCCCCACTAAGTTCTTTTACCCTATCTATAGGCTCTAACCGTCTTGTCATTCCAATTTTATATATATTCTCACCAAAAGAGCCAATATTTGAAATGACATATACATAGCCAGCCTTTGTATTTTTTACACGATAATCAACATCTGCAATTTGGTGTTCTATTTCGTCTAATCTACCCTTCAGTTCATTAACTTTTTCTTCACTAAATTGTGATGCGTGTATCATAGCATTCTCTAAATGCTGCTTTTCTTTTTCTAATACCTTTAACTCTTCCTGTAATTGTCGCTCGGCTTCTTGTTCCTCTCTCATTAATTCTCTTATCCGTCGTTGTTCCTCTTTCTCCTCTTGCTTCTTCTGAGAATATTCGTAAGCTAAAAATAACTCTTCTAGTTTTAAATTAAGGTAATCTTCAGCTAATTCGAAGGAGTTATACATGTTTAAACTATTAATTTCATAAAAAGCTGTACGTATCCGTTTCTCACAAACATCTACATTATAAAACTTTACTTTGTTAATTACAGCATCACATTCATTATTAAATGTGCGTATAGCAAATTTAATACATTTATTAAATTGATTGGTGCTTTTTGTTTGCTTATGGTTCGCACCAATGTGACTAACTACTGCCATCTTATTTTTAACTAATTCTTTCTGCTTATCTCTTACTAGCTGTAGGTATCCCTTGTATTCTATTGAACTTTCTAAGTCAAATCTTGTCTCATAAAAACCAAACGACTGATACAATAATTCATCTTCTAGGCTTATAACTTGTTGTTTCATTAAAGTAATCTTTTGGTTGATTAATTGCATTTCTTGTTGTGCTCCCTTTAATTCTCTTTCTTTTTCCTCAACATCTTTCTCACGAAGTAACAAAGCTTCATCCTTTGCCTTAGTTAGAGCATCTAATTTTTTCAAATGTGCTAACTCAAGGTTGCCAAGTTCATTCCGTTTTTCTTGTATTTTTATAACAACGTCTTGTTCCCTAAGCTTTAAATCTTTTTCCTTTTCTTCAAGTTGCAACTTCTTCTCTTTTGTCAAATCCTCCAAATTTTGAATATGCACTTGCTCTAGTAAAGCCAACTCCTCATGTTTTTCATTAACTATCGCTTTCATTTTATTTTGGTGATTTACTAACTCTAGTTCAATTGATCGTTTATTAGATAAAAACCTTAATCGGTGTGCCAGTTCTATTAGACAGAGTTCCTTTTTCTTTTTTAAAATCTTTTGATTTAAAGCCTTTTCTTCATTAATCAACGTTATTTCTAATTCACTTATCTTTTGTAGTTTCTCTTTTACTAAAGCTGTAACCTTGATAGTGTGTATAAGTTCTTTCAAAGCTAACTCCCTTTGCTTTGCCGTTAATCTATCTTCCCAACTCTTTTCCTTCTTATTAATCGCTACTTCCCTTGTTTTTAAATCAATTTCTCTGTCTCTAGTCAATAATTTAAGCTTTTCTAAGTGTCTCGATTCCAGTTCCTTGATATGTCTTTCTTTTTCAGCTTTACTTTCTATTAATAGTTTTTCTTTAGTACATAAATCGTCTTCCTTCATTTGTAATTCTCTTTCTTTGCTTTTTGTATTTGCAACAAGGTTATTATAAAAAATTACATTATTTTTCGACTGTTGTTTTAATAGAATAATGCCAATAATTAGCGGAACTACTAAAAACCATAATGTAAATAAAAATGAAATAAACCAAGTCGATAAATACCAGTTACCCCTCTCCATTGAATACACACCCCAATTAAGCTTTTTCATAAATTTTACCATAATAAACTTTATTTAGGGTCTCTATTTGAAAATCATTTTTGTTGAATGGCCACCGATGCAAAATCGAACTGTAGCAATAGGGGCACTCGTTGCAATTTTGTCCCCTGCAATTATGTTTATTGGAATGTTAATAACGTCCGTTGGGAGGGTTTTAGGGGTTATTAGTAAAGCCATTAAAATATTTAAGCTATTTAATTTAACATTGCTTGCAAACCCTATAACGTGGATAATTGCGGGGACGTTTTTTCTTATGAGATAAACGTCCCATATTGTGGTAGATAATAATGTGACATAGTAGACTCTTACTGCGTAACAAACTATATTTTTTAAAAATTCGACCTATGAATTTATTTATACTATGCATTTGGAATAGGAGAATAGCATTTAATTAAAAAAAGTAAAATAGTTAAATAATGTGTATATTATTCTGTGTGTTGATAAATACGACTTAAATATTTGTCTTAGTATATAAATTAGTCGAATTTATTGTTATTATTAAGGTATTACTAATGAGATTAATGAAAAGGGTTGGCTTAATTTATGAAAAATAATGTAAAAAAAGTTAATGTTCAAGTTGCTTTTTTTGTTTTTTTATCATTTTTTATCATAGGTTGTTATAGTGAGAGAGACGATGTAATACCATTACTTGCAACTAGTAGTTCGATACCGATGGAAAGTTCAGAATTGAAATTTGGTGTATATAATGAACTTACTCCCCTACAAAACTTTTTACTCTTTAACGAAATGACACTAAATATTGAAGAGACTTTAAATCTAAAGACTCAATTAATGTTAAGAAAAAGCTACTCGGAATTTTATTTATTGTTAGAAGAAAATGAGTTAGATTTTGCTTATGTTTATCTAGACGATTCTAATATAGAGAAATTTAGTAATGACTATTCAATATACTTTTCCCCTAAACTAATAAGTCCACTAAAAACAATAATTGTTTCAAATGATCTTGAGGCAAGTGATATAAGTATCCTAAAAAATAGCCTTTTCAGTTATACAGAGCCAAATTCGATAAGCAGTAAAATGGTTGATAATTATTTGATTGAAATAGGAGAAAATAGAGAAACTTTTTTTGAAAATTACTATTATTCATTCTTTGTTGACGAATCTTTATTAGCATTACAATCAAAGATAGTAAAGGCTATTAGTATAGATTCGCTAAACTATGAAATTTTAATGAATTTAAATAGTCAACGAATTGTACCAATTATTACAGAAATGACAATTATCGAAGAATTTGATGTAGCTCCAATACCTGTGATTTTAATCAATAATAATTTAAAAGAGGATTATAAAGAGAAGCTTATTTATTATTTTCGTAATTTTCCTAATGATAAAATCCAATTAGAAATTGCTGAAAAACTACAAATAGTATCGTTTAATGAAAAATAAAAAAGAGAGGTAGAAAAAGATGAATAAAATTAACCTCTTAAAAGTTAAAAAGTTCCTAATCGAATCTTTAAGTTTGAGTAGTAAACTATTTGGTATTTATTTAGTAGTAGTCTTAGTTTTATCTTTGTGGATTAGTAGTTACACTGAATCTCTTTTAAAAGCTCACCTTCATCAACAATTAGAAGAACAAGGTAAATCAATTGCTCGAAATATTGCAGATGTCAGTGTTAATCACTTATTAACAGAAAATATACACAGTCTGAATAGAATGCTAAAAGAACATATCAACTCAAATAAAAACATTGAATATATATTAATATTTGATTGGGCTGGGAATTTATTTACTCACACTCTACCTTCCTCTCCATCTGATGATTTATTAAATATTTCTAATAGTGACGAGATGCAAGTGGTAAAAACTGACGCTGGGTATATTTGGGATTTTTCAGCTCCGATTACAGATTATCAGGTAGGAGTTGTCAGAGTAGGAATTTCTGAAAGTAAACAACTTGCTATTGTGAAAGCTATTCTATCAAATATTTTTATTAGTTTAATGGTGTTTTTTGTAATATCGGCTATTATAGTATCAACTTTGCATAAAATATTAACTAAGCCAATTACCGAATTAGTTAAGGGAACACAAATGTTGTCAAAAGGTAAATTCGATTATCGCGTACCTAATTCAGAAAGAAAAGATGAAATGGGGAAACTGATCACCTCTTTTAATCAAATGATCGAAGATCTTCAAAACTATAAAAAAAAGACAGGTGAACTAGATAATAAACGGAGATTCCTTCTTGAAAAAGTTATAAATATACAAGAAGAAGAGCGTAAGTTAATATCTATGGAGCTTCATGACGAAATAGGTCAGTCGTTAACAGGAGTGAAATTGAATCTAAAGTCACTTGAACATTTAGTGGTGGATCAAAATACTAAAGATAAGATTATTGACCTCCATACCCAAGTGTCACAATCACTTACCTCTATACACGACATCATAGTTGAAATTGGGCCAAGGTTTTTAGAAGGAAAAGATTTAGTAAAAGTCTTTGAAAGGTATGTATACGAATACGAACAAAGATATTCTATTAATGTATTATTAGAAGTTGATAATCCTTTAGACATCAATTTGGTAAATAAAGCTAAAGCGTCTATTTTCAGAATTATGCAAGAGGCTCTTACGAATATTGCAAAATATGCACAAGCTACTGAGATAAACATTTCTCTTCAAAAAACCCACAGTCACTTAATTTTGATTATAGAGGATAATGGAGTAGGTTTTAATGTACAAAAAGAATTTGAGCAAATGAGCTCAAATAAAAATATGGGGTTATTTAGTATGCAAGAGAGAACATCGTTATTAGACGGTAATTTATTAATAGAATCTGAGCAAGGTATTGGGACAACGATTTTTGTGCGCATACCACTTAGGGGGATAGTAGAAGATGATACGTATTCTATTAGCTGATGACCATACTTTGGTTCGATCAGGATTAAAAATTTTATTAAATCAAGTTGAACATTTTGATATTGTAGGGGAAGCCGGAAATGGTGAAGAAGCGATAGAATTAATAAAAAAACAGATACCAGACTTAGTTTTATTAGACATTAATATGCCAAAGATGGATGGTTTTGATACGGTAACACACATAAAAAAAATAAATTCAAATATCAAAATTCTTATGTTAACAATGTATAGTGATCAAGAATCTTTAGTAAAGGCTATAGAGTTAGGGGCAAATGGATACATTTTAAAAAAAGCGCCAGAGGAAGAATTAATAATGGGGATTAAGCAAGTAATAAATGAAGGCTCGTATGTTGATCGTAGCTTAACACAAACGTTTGTACATGCAATGGTAAAAAAGCAGAATACAACTAATGAAATTAAAAAAGAAAGGAAAGCTCTTACAACACGGGAAAAAGAGGTATTAAAGTTAGTTGCTCAAGGTGCAACGGATAAAGAAATTGCGGACGAACTTGTAATTAGTATCAAGACTGTAGAAGCTCACAAACATAAAATAAAAGAAAAACTACAAGTGAAGAGATTAGCAGAATTAATTCGTTATAGTCTAGAGTCTGGACTATTAGACGAATAAATGGGGGCTTGCTTATGGAAGAAAAGAAAATAACAAGAAAGAAATTTGTTATCACATCTTTATTAGGTACACTAGGTCTAGTTGCAGGTGAGTTAATTCGTCAAAGCCATAGTATTGATAATATCGAAAATGAAGTGGACACAGAAAATAAAAAATATGGTATGGTGATAGATTTAGATCGCTGCATTGGCTGTAACGCTTGTACTATTGCCTGTAAACAAGAAAATAACACCCCACCTAACATACATTATAATGTGGTTATTGAGAAGGAAGAAGGAGAATTCCCAAATGTTTACAATAGTTTTTTACCAAGAGTTTGCATGCAATGTGATAAACCACCGTGTGTAAAGGTTTGTCCAGTAGGCGCTACTAAGAAACAAAAGAACGGAATTGTTTCAATAGACTATGAAACATGCATTGGATGTAGGTATTGTATGACTGCTTGTCCGTATGGAGCCCGAAGTTTTGATTTCGGTGAAAATTATTATGATCAACCAAATACTTTTGAAGCATCACCTTATCAAGAGTATGATAAAATTTATCAGCGTGGAAAAGGCAAGGCTCCTCAAAATAGCGTTCGAAAATGTCATTTCTGTTCCCATAGAGTTGACAAAGGAGAATTACCAGCTTGTGTTACAGCTTGCTTAGGAAAAGCTCGCTTTTTTGGGGATTTAAATGATCCTAACAGTGAGGTTAGTATAAAAGCCAAGGGCAGTTGGACTCTGAAGTCAAATTTAGGAACAAAGCCGAGGACTTTTTATTTAGGGGAAAAGAGGGATGATTAGTGATACAATCCAATAAGCTTTGGTGGGGTGTTTTCTCCCTATTAGCAATTGCTACTTTTTTTTTCATGTATTTCCGTATAAATCAGGGACTAACGTTTACTAATCTAAATAATATAGTAGGATGGGGATTATGGGTTACCTTTTATGTTTATTTTCTTGGTATTAGTGTAGGCCTGTTTTTATTTTATGGAGTTTGTAACATCTTTAATATTGCTAAGTTTAGAAACCTAGCTCTAATTGCACTTTACTCTTCTTTTATTACATTAATAGTAGGATTATTTTTTATTTTTATAGATATCGGTCATCTAGGGAGATTTTGGACTGTTTTTATAAATAGGAATGTTAGCTCTGTACTTTCATGGGAACTTCACCTTTACGTTATTTATATGGTTACAGTTGCATTACTGTTAGTTTTTGAAAATCTTGGTATAGAAAAAAAATATTCTAACACTGAAAGTATAATTAGTACTTGGTGTAATGAAAACAAAGAAAAGGTAATAAAGTATTTAACCTATCTCGGCATTCCTTTAGCGATTGCTGTACATGGTGGAACTGGAGCTTTATTTGCAGTAATTAAAGCAAGAGTTTTTTGGAATTCAGCAATTTTTCCGGTAATTTTTCTAATATCAGCTTTATTATCTGGAATTGCAGCAATAATATTTTTATTAGGTTGTTTTCATAACGTAAACCTAAAAACTCAATATATCAAGAAATTAAGTAATATTTTTATAATTGTTATTGTCCTCGATGTATTTGTTGTTATGACTCAATTATTTGTTCACTATTATTCGGATATTAACGAGAGTATTGCTGTTATCCATTTATTATTTTATGGAGAATATGCGAAATCTTTTTGGATCGGACAAATTGGCATTGGTATAATATTAACTTTGATATTATTTGCAATCTATAGGATGAATACGAAGGGACGTTTCTGGATACTTTGGTTAAGTTCGATTTCTTGCTTAATAGGAATTTGGTTTATTCGCATGAACTTTATCACTCCTACATTAAGTGTTCCTTTAATTGAAGGATTATCTGAAAACATCTACGGTATAGAAAGTACAAATTATGTTCCAAGTTTAATGGAATGGATCTATAGTCTATTTATTATCATATCAGGCTTCATCGTCTATTTATTTGGCGTTAGCCATATACCTATATTAAAAAATATCATTCATCAAAAGACCAAGAAGGGTGATTTCGATGAAGAAACCGCTTGATTTTTTAAAATGTACGAGAAGAGGATTTATTGCTGGCACTGCAACTATTGGAGTGTCATTGCTTAACGGTAAATCTATGAAGTCGGTCGCTCATGACCTATTAAATTTTGAGGAAATTAAAATCCCTACTTGTTGTCATATGTGTGGTGGGGGAACAGGAGTTATTGCTACAGTACGTGATGGCGTAGTTGCTAAGCTTGAACCAAATAAATATAATCCTATTGGAGTTTGTAATACTTCATTGAATTTTACAGAAAACCAAAAAGATGGTGCTGCAATGTGCCCTAAAGGACTTTCTGGAATAATGGCATTGTATGATCCAGATAGAGTAAAAAAACCACTACTGAGAACAAATCCAGAAAAAGGAATAAATGTTGATCCGAAGTGGCGTGAAATAACATGGGACGAGGCTTTTGATATTATTGTTAGAGAATTGAAGAAATTAATAAATGAAGATCGCCCAGAAGCTTTAATCACTTTTTCGGAAAATTCACTGGCTACTTCAATTCAAAGGGATTTTGGTAATTTATTTGGCACGCCAAATATAAGTTTTCATACAAATATATGTAGCGCTACAAGAAAAGCTGCCACAATGGCGGTGTTTGGAGTTGATGAACCGTTAGGAGATTATCAAAATAGTAAGTACATGTTAATATTTGGGTGGAATCCTTTATCCGCGGTTAAGTGGTCTCACCTCCCTCAAATTTTGTTAAACGGTAAAAGCAATGGTTCTAAGTTAGTAATTATTGATCCTAGATATAGTGAAACAGCGGCTAAGGCTGATCTTTGGTATCCTATCATTCCAGGTACCGATGGAGCATTAGCGTTAGCTATGTCCCATGTAATTATTGAGGAAAATTTATATAACCAAGAATTTATAGAAAATTGGACATTTGGTTTTGATGAATATAAAAAATACCTTAAGGATAAAACGCCAGAATGGGCTGAAAAAATATGTGGGGTTTCAGCAAAAGATATTAAAAGTCTAGCTATTGAGTTTGCAACGAATCAACCTTCAATTGCGGATGCTTGGATAGGTCCTGGCCAACAATCAAATGGTTTTAATTCAATACGTGCTGTTTTATTATTAAATGTTTTAGTAGGAAGCGTTGATGAACCAGGCGGAATGATGATGACAGAAGAATTTAAGTTAGGAGAGTCACCTATCAGGATTTCACCTCCAAAGAAAAAACGTTTCGATGGAAAAGAAAAATTTCCATTTGGTCATAATTCAGGAGTTTATGTTGAAACATTCCGGCAACTTTTTGAAGAAAATGGGCCATACAAATTAGATGTTGCCTTTATCACAATGAGTAATCTAGTCCTTTCTATGCCGAATACTTCTCAAGTTGTGGAAGGGTTAAAAAAGTTAAAATTTATAGTTGTTAACGACAATTATCTGAATGAAACTTCTAATCTCGCTGATATAGTTATACCAGGGACAACTTATTTAGAACGTTTTGGTTTAGTTACTAGAGGAATTAATTGGGAGTATGTTGCATTAAGGCAACCAGTAATTAAACCATTATTTAATCAATACTCAGAAGCTGAGTTTTTTATTGAACTTGCAAAGCGACTCGAGTTAAAAGATCAAAGTGGTCAGGTTGCTTTTTCAAATATAAGGTATGAGGACTATTTAGATATTCGCCTGCAACGTAGTAAAGCAAATATTACATTAGACGAACTGAAAGAGGCTCCGGGCGGAGTGTGGACATCGCCCGAATCAACAGAGTACCGTCGTTACGAAAAGACAGTAATAAAAACTGAGACGAAAAAATTTCAATTTTCACTTTCAAATTCATCCAAAAATATTAGCTTGAATTATATATTACCAGAATACCAACAAAGGAGATGGCTACCTGATAAAAAATATCCTTACTATCTTATTTCATGGAAGCATATAACACATACACATTCACGTACACAAAATAATCCTTATTTATCAGAATTAAAAGATCAAAATTATCTTTATATTAATCCAATGACAGCAAATTCATTAGGATTCAAGGATGGGGAACTTGTAGGAGTCATTTCCCCATTTGGGGAAACTAAAGCGCAATTACGTTTTAGTCCCGGTATGCATCCAGAAGTATTAGGTACTGAATGGGGATTTGGACATTGGGCTTTTGGAGATTATGCAAGAGAAAAAGGCTTTGCGGTTAATCAACTAAATAAGTTTTTAGTTGATGAAGTAACTGGACAAGCGTTGCATAAAGAAATATGTGTGAACATAAGAAAAATATGATTCTATAAACTTAGGGTAAACCCTGATACATTGTATCAGGGTTTTTCTTACTTTTTAAGATATAAGTTTAAAGGTTACCCCAATATCTCATTGGGCAACTTTCAAATAAAATTAAAGAGAAGGATTTCTTCATTTTTTATTCTAACGGAGGTGAAAGCAATGGGAAGTAATAAAGAACCCAATCAAGGTAGAAAGGAGTTTATAAAAAAAGGTTTACTTGCCGGTGGTGGATTATTAGTCGCTAGTGAATTGATTAAATGGAAACCTATGATTGAAGCTGTAAAAGCAACTCAGCATACAGAAGTATTGCCATTGGTTGAAACGGTATCTACTGAAGATGTAGTTATAAGAATGCAAAAAGAACTACATGAAGCTTTGAAAAAACCAGTTGAAGAAATTCATTGGATTATGGTAATTGACCAAAAAAAGTGTGTTGCCTGTGATGCATGTACGGTTGGATGTAGTGCAGAAAATGGACTTCCACCCGGAGTGGTATATCGACCAGTAATTAAAGAAGAAATAGGTACCTATCCAAATGTAAGTAGGAGGTTTACTCCTCGCCCATGTATGCATTGTGAAAACCCACCATGTACACAGGTTTGCCCAATTGGGGCTACCTATAAGCGACCGGATGGAATTGTATCGATTGATTATGATAAGTGCTTAGGTTGTAGGTATTGCTTATCTGCTTGTCCATATGGAGCCAGAAGTTTTGATTGGGGAGAATACCACACTGAAAATACACCAGAAGTTATGCCGTATGAACTTGAACCTACATTTGAATACGGTGATGAAAAAGTTCGGAAAGGAAATAAATCACCAATAGGTAATGCTCGAAAATGTCATTTTTGTATTCACCGACTACAAAATGGAATGTTGCCAACATGTGTAACGACTTGTATTGGAAGAGCTACCTATTTTGGTGATTTAAATAATCCTAATGGCTTAGTAGCGAGTTTAATTGGAAGCCCGAGAGTAAAAAGGCTTAAAGAAAAATTAGGAACAAAACCAAGTGTTTATTATTTAACTTAAATGGAGGTGAAAGGTTTGAAACGACTTTACTTTTTCATAATTGGTGCCTTTTCATTAGTGGGCCTTTGGGCAATTTATTATAGGTTAACTGAAGGTTTAAAGATGACAGCATTGACTAGTAACGTTAGTTGGGGATTATGGGTTGTATTCTATATCTTTTTTATAGGGTTATCAGCAGGTTCTTTTCTTCTATCTACGATGGTTTACGTATTTAATATGAAACAATATGAAAAAATTGGGAAAGTTGCATTATTGTCTGCATTTTTTTCACTTGTTGCTGGTTTAATGTTTATTTTTATAGATTTAGGTCACCCAGAAAGGTTTTGGCACGCTTTAGTCTATAGGCAGCCTACATCGATCTTATCCTGGGAAATTCATTTTTACTTAATTTACATGTTAATCATTGTAGCTGAACTGTGGTTTTTATTAAGGGAAGATATTTCTCGATTAGTTATAAAGGCTAAAGGATTTAAAAAATTTGTTTTTAAATTAGTTTCTATAGGCTATAGTATCCCGGATAATTCAGAAAAATTAGAACGTGATCGTAAACAAACACACAAATGGATGAAAATTCTTGGTATTATAGGTATCCCTACAGCAATCGGGGTTCACGCAGGAACGGGATCATTGTTTGGTGTTATTGTTGCAAAACATATGTGGAATTCGGGACTTACACCAATTTTATTTTTAGTATCAGCACTTGTTTCAGGAGCTGCATTAATGTTACTTTTATATGCTTTGTTAGTACCTAAAGAAAAACAAGACAATACAATGTTAAAAAGTCTTGGTGGGTTATTAATACTATTTATTGCAGTTGATTTATTAATAGTTGCTGCTAAATATTTAGTCGGACTTTACAATTATGTTCCAGATGAAAGGCAAGTCCTGCTAAATATGATGTTTGGAGAACGTTGGTATATATTCTGGGTAGGTCAAATAATGCTAGGGGCTATAATTCCTATTTTACTCCTAAGTATTAAAAAAGGTAGCTCAACATTAAAAGCTTTAGCAGGACTGTCTACAATACTTGGTATCTTTTGTGTTAGATGGAACCTAGTCGTACCAGCCTACTTAGAGTCACCGATGCCAGGCCTGGAAACCGCTTTTGTTCACGATCGCTTATTATTTGAATATACACCAAATCTATTTGAGTGGATAACGAGTTTAGGTTTAATTTCGATAGTAATTTTGTTATTCAGCCTAGCGTTAAACTCGTTACCAATTATGGAAACTAAGGAGGGGAAAGAAGACAATGGAGAAACAGCCGATGGAGTGCAAGCTATCTAGACGTTCTTTTTTAAAAACTAGTGCGTTTGTAGGCGGGACAGCGTTTATGGCAGGGACACTACCCAATGCAAGAAAAAGCTACGCTGGTACATTAACTGGTGACAATAACTATCCATATACAGACGCAAATACCGTTTTGTACACTACATGTTTACAATGTACTACTGCTTGTAGTATAAAAACAAAAATTCATAATGGAGTTTTAATGAAGGTGGATGGAAATCCATACAGTAATATGACTTTAAAGGACAACATCCCATATGAATTAAAACCTGATATGGTAACGAATATTGATGGGAAATTATGCGCTAAAGGTCAAGCTGGGATTCAGCATGTTTATGATCCTTATCGAATTCGAAAAGTATTAAAGAGAAATGGTCCACGAGGTTCAAATGAATGGAAAACGATTCCTTTTGATCAAGCAATAGAAGAAATTGTGAACGGCGGTAAAATTTTTTCTGACATTGGTGAGGACAGAAGTGTTGAGGGCTTAAAGGATATTTATACACTAACTGATTCAGAAGTTTCAAAAAGAATGGCAGAAGATATAGCCAAACTACGAAAGAAAGAAATTACTGTAAAAGATTTTCAAAGAAGTCATAAGGACCACTTAGATGTCCTTATTGATCCCGAACACCCAGATAAGGGTCCAAAAAATAATCAATTCTTATATCAGGTAGGTAGGATTCATAGGGGAAGAAAAGACTTTACAGATAGGTTCGTTCTTGATGCATTTGGAAGCGTGAACTGGATAGAAAAAACAACTTTATGTAGTCAAACTAACAACAGGATTTGGAATAGAACAACTCGTACATTCGATAATGGTAGTTGGGTTGGTGGGGTTAATTCGCCAAGACCAGACCATGCTAATACAGAATTTTACCTTGTCTTTGGTTCAGTAGTTTTCGAAGCAAATTACGGTCCTGTACAGCAATCAGAGCCAATTACTGAAGGTTTAGAAACAGGTCGAATTAAAATGGCAGTTGTTGATCCGAGGATGACTAAAGTTGCTTCTAAAGCTTGGAAATGGGTTCCAGTAAAGCCAGGTGGAGATGCTGGGATTGGTTTCGGAATGATTCGATGGATAATGGAAAATGAACGATACGATAGCAATTATTTGAAAAGTGCTACAAAAGCAGCTGCAGAAAAAGCTGGTGAACCGGGTCATAGCAATGCAACATATCTTGTAAAAATTGTTGATGATCATCCAGGAAAACATCTTAGAGCTGATGAAATTGGTATAGGAAACGAAAACCAGTTTGTAGTAATGGTGAATGGTGAACCTGTAGCTGTTGACCCGAATGATGAAAATACGGTAATCGAAGGGGATTTATTTGTTGATAGAACACTAGATTCTGGTATTCAAGTTAAAACTCCACTACAGTTGATAAGAGATGAAGCATTTTCAAAAACTATGACTGAATGGGCTGATATCGCTGGTACAGATGAAGGTAGCATCGTTGAATTAGCTAAAGAATTAACTTCTTACGGCAAAAAAGCATGTGTGGAATATAACAGAGGTGTTTATAAGCATACAAATGGATGGTATGCTGCTCAAGCTTTAGTCGTTTTAAACTTATTAATTGGAAATTTTGATTGGAAAGGGGGGACATCAAGACCGGGTGGTGGATGGAACTTTGTAGGTAATAGGCCAGGGCAAAAATATGATGTAAATCAATTACACACAAATAAATTATCTCGTTTCGGAATTACTATAACAAAAGAAGGATGGAATTATGAAGAATCTACACTATTTAATGGGTATCCAGCAAAACGGCCGTGGTATCCTTTTAGTAACAATGTAGCACAGGAAACTTGGGGTGCAGTAAGCGATGAATACCCATATCCTATAAAGGTAGCGTTAGTTAGTTCTCATACACCAATGTATTCAATTCCAGGTGGTCAGGCTCAACTAAAGACATTATTAGATTTTAAAAAGGTTCCATTATTAATCGCATGTGACATAGTTATTGGAGACTCAAGCCAGTATGCTGATTATATATTCCCAGATGTTACTTATTTAGAAAGATGGGCAACTCCACAGCAGTCACATCATACGCGAGTTCGAGTAAGTCATATTCGTCAACCTGTTATAGCACCATTAACAGATACAGTCGAAGTATTTGGGGAAGAAATGCCGCTTTCATTGGAAGCATTAATGCTTGGGATTGCTGAAAAAATGAATTTACCTGGTTTTGGAAAAGATGCTTTTGCACCTGGTGTAGATTTACTTCGTCCTGAAGATTTTTATTTTAAATTGATTGCAAATATTGCCTATGGAAATGGTCCGGGAGATGAAGTAGAAGATGCCGATGATGCAGAACTAGAATTATTCAGAAAGTCTCACGAACATTTACCGAAACATACTTTTGACGAGGAGCGTTGGAAAAAGGCATTAAGTCCTGATGAGTGGCGCAAATTTGTTTATGTCATTAATCGTGGTGGAAGATTTGCTTCCTTTGAAGATGCTTATGATGGAGACTTTATTAAAAATAGCTTAGGAGGGTTTTCTAGGCTTTATATTGAAGAAGTGGCAAATACTCGTCATTCAATGACAGGTAAATATTTTCAAGGATATCCAATCTACGAGCCAATCATTGATTCAATGGGTAAAGAGGTAATTGATAAAGAACCATTTATACTTATCACATACAAAGAAAGTTGGGGAACTCAATCAAGAACTGCAAGTAATTATTGGGGACAACTAGGTTTACAGCCTGAAAATTATGTTGTAATGAATAAAAGTGATGCCGATAAACTTAAGTTATCCAACGGAGATAAAGTAAAAGTAACGTCTACGAGTAACCCGGATGGTGTTCACTTATTAGATAACGAGAGATCTCGTCCAATAATAGGTAAAGTTCAAGTTATTCAAGGAATTCGTCCTGGCGTAGTTGGAATATCTACACATTTTGGACACTGGGGATATGGTGCGAATGATGTAACAGTAGATGGAAATATAATTAAAGGAGATCCGTTAAGAGGAACAGGGATACATCCAAATCCATTATTCAGACTTGATGATCATCTCAACGGAACTCCAATGAGTGAACCCATCGGTGGGAGCGTCTCTTTCTACGACTCTCGTATTAATTTAATTAAAGTATAAATTTTTGAAAAGGGTGTCCTAAAAGTGTATACCACTCGTTAACTATTTAATATAGGCAAAAAGGAGTTATAGCATGTCTATATTAAGTTGTGAAACGGTGTCAGACACTTGTTTTGGACACCCTTATTATAAAAGGAGGCAATTATGTTTAGTAATATAGGAATCCCAGGATTGTTACTTATTTTTGTGATTGCTTTAATAATATTCGGTCCAAAAAAACTACCTGAATTAGGCAAAGCATTAGGGCAAACTTTAAAAGAGTTTAAATCATCAACAAAAGAATTGACTAAGGATGTAGTTGAGGAGTTTGAAATGGAGAAAAATGAGGAGAAGTCCCAAACAAAAAGAGAGGTTTAAGGTTCAAACTGAGTTAAGGTTGTCCTAGGCAACCGTTCAATGGATATTTAATGAGTGTTTTTTACGGACAGCTATTTAATCAATTTTATTACTTTATTTAAGAGCTTTAAATTTTTTCAACTAACCATTTAAAACATCCTTTATTCAAAAAAATTTAAGGTGGTTCGGTACATGTATTCTGAAAGAAAACCGATCATGATACAAGAAGCTATAAATTTAGTTTTAGATTACAGAAAATATGGAGATTTAGAATATGTTCCAATAGAAGAGAGCGATAACCGCTATTTAAAGTATCCGGTTAAAGCGGATCATGATATCCCGCCATTTGATCGTTCTCCACTAGATGGTTTTGCGATTAAGGCTGAGGATACAACATATGCAACACATTCAAATCCGGTCGAACTTGAAGTGATTGAAACAGTTGGAGCTGGATCACTAGCACAACAAGTACCAATTAAAGGTCAAGCTATACGGATAATGACGGGTGCGAAAATACCTAAAGGCACTGATGTAATAGTTATGTTTGAACTAACAAGGGAAATAGTTAGAGAAGGAAAACTTTTCATAGTAATTAAGCGACCATTTAAGCCGGGCGATAATATATCATTTCAAGCAGAGGAAACCAAGATAGGAGATATTCTCGTTGAAGCAGGGAGAAAGGTAGATCCAGGTGTGAAGGCACTGCTTGCTACTTTTGGATACAGTAAAGTTCCTGTAGTAAAGCAGCCGATTGTTGGAGTTTATGCCACAGGAACTGAATTACTTGATGTGAATGAAGTGTTATTACCGGGAAAAATTCGAAATAGTAATTCATACATGATTAATTCTCAAATAACAAAAGCGGGTGCAATACCAAAGTATTATGGTAAACTAGTCGATGATTTTGATCATTGTTTTAATGCAATTTCATCTGCTCTAACTGAGGTTGATATTTTAATTACTACTGGTGGTGTTTCAGTTGGTGATTACGACTTTCTCCCATTAATTTACGAAAAGCTTGGTGCAAATGTTTTATTTAACAAAATTGGTATGAGACCGGGGAGTATTACAACTGTAGCCGAGTATAAAGGTAAAATTTTATATGGTTTATCCGGTAACCCATCAGCTTGTTATGTAGCCTTTGAATTGTTAGTCCGCCCTTGGATACAATCTTATTTAAGTTCGAACAGCCCGCACTTACAAATGGTTACAGGGATCTTAAAGCAAGATTTTCCTAAGCCAAACCCTTTCGTAAGATTTATTAGAAGTAAAATGACGATTGAATCTGGAATGATATATGCCGAACCAGTTGGGTTAGATAAGTCAGGTGTAGTAACATCATTGGCAAATTCAAATGCACTAATCGTTTTACCTGGTGGTTCTAGAGGTTATAAACAAGGTGATAAAGTAGATATCCTTTTATTAAATGGTGAAGGAAGTAACACAATGCTAAAGAAATCCAAGAATAATTTAGAATAATATGTAAATGTAAGCTAGTACAGCGGGTGCCCCTTAATACTTGGGACACCCGTTTTATGCTATTTAATATTAGCACTGTTTGGAGTAGATATCTCAATGGTGATTTCCTTTTTGTTAGCTCGATGAAATTTTACAAATATCATAAAGTAAACCATCATAGCTAAAATAATGCTTATAAGGTTGATAGTAGAAAGTGCTACCCCTGTGAAATAAAATCCTTGCACATAAACCCCCAAAACTTGGGAGCCAACTAACGCTCAAACGATTCCCCATTGAGTAGGGGCATAATCGGCTTTCAGAAAATCTTTTCTTAAATAATCAAAGAGTAGATAAATAACAAACAATACCCAGCTGATAGCCAATATATAGGAAGCATTAATTAAAAAGAACGCAGCTCCTGAAGGATTAAATCCATAGGTGCCCTCCATATACAATAGCAACCTGTATGAACTAACCCCAATCAAACACGTGATCGGAACAACAAGGAAATATGCTGGTAAAATTGGTTTGCCTGGTAATTTACGAGTCTTTACATGCAGAAGCAGCAAATAACCAAGTTTTGCAAAAAACAAAACTAAACCAACAATCATTAAGATGACGGATCCCACAGCAGCTATTGTTGCAACAGTTGAATTCTCGGCCATAGATGCAATTCCTGTTCCAGTCATACTTACTAATCCAAACGCAAATACATCAAGTAACCATACAAAATTTAGTTGTTTCATATCGGTCGGTTTTGCTATAAAGCCCTTAACCACTTTATATTCCAAAAGTAGGAGTGGAAGCCAGAGTAAGGCAAACAAAATTAAACTAGGCACCATCCACGGTTGTACAGAAAAATCCGGTACAAAAAAACCAGCAGGTCCCCATATCACATTCGCTGTCATAGATAATGAAGCAAAGGGGACAAAAATGGTGATATTTGTGTGAGGATTTTTCATAAAATCTTGAAGTTGATTTTTCCTTATAAGCCACTGTATAAACCCTACTATAAGAATAGTAGTTAATATAAAATGAATCGAGGAGAAAATAATCATCACAGCAAATAAAAATAGATATAATCCAATCTGTGCTAAACTATACTCTCCCCACATGAAATTTGTTAGATTTACTAATTCGCCCCCATGAGGTATTACCATTTGCAGGTAATTAAACGCCATGAGGGATATCCCACCTGCTGCAAGAGCAGATTGAAATTTGATCGGTGCAAATTTAAATATCATTCTTGCCCTCCTAATTATTGTTGTTTCTATACCTACTTAGAACTTAGTTGAGAGCAGGATTCTTCAATTCCTAAAGGTAAAAATGATTGCATATTGATGTGGAAATATTTTGCTTTGTTCCTTTGTGCGCGATCTAATTGCTTAAAATGTAACCATTTTATCTGCCCATTCTACTACATCAACGCAATCATTCATTGTTGAAATCGGACAAACCGTTTGATCTTCTAACTTTCGTGACTGGATACACGTACCGCAAGCAAATAATACACCATTGTTATCTAAAAATTTGTTAAGTTCTTTTGGCACAGTATATTTTTCATGTTCAACTTGTTCACACTCTACTGCTTCCCCCATTAAAAAAACCTTTACCTCATGTTCCCTAGCTAAGCAAGCATTGGCAAAACGAAACGCATTCCATGCTTTTTCAGCTTCCTTTGTTTCAATAATGATCCCGATTTTCATCTTATACACTCTCCTAATATCAAACTAAATTTATTTATATATAAATTATAAGTCGGTTTAATTAATAAGTGAAATGCATTATAATTATATTAATTATGCAAGAAACGTATAGTAAAGGTGAAAAAATAAAGCAACCATAAGTTGGTTGCTTTTATCTCTACTTGTTAAATTTTTATTCCATATTTCAATACCTTTTATCATCTATCTATTTAGTGTAACTATGGATATTCTTTTTAAGGAATGAATTAAAAATTAACATGATTGGAGAAGAGTACTTCCCTTTCTGGCTAATTGTTGAAAATTCCCTTGTGCATTCCTCTTTTAGTTTAACTGGGAAAAGTAGTTTATGGTCAATTTCTAATTGGACTGTAAATTTTGAAAGGAAACCGATTCCATACCCCTTTAAGATTGAGTGTTTAATAGCTTCATTTGTACTTAATTCGATGATTTTTTTAGGTTTGAAATGGTGCTTTTCCATTAACTGGTCAATGCGTTCACGAGTGTTAGAGCCTTGCTCTCTTAATAAGAATACTTCATTCGATAAATTTTCAATTGTTACTTCTTCATTCTGATAATAGTTATTCGGTGCTAACGGAATCAGTTCATCTCTAAAAATAGGTTGATAAAAAAACTCGGGATGGTTCAGGGATTTGGCAATAATCGCAGTATCAATAGAACCGTCTTTTATTTTCTCAATGATAGCTGATGTTTTTTCAATCACTAATTTTGTTTCTATGTTAGGATATCTTTTGTTAAATTCTAATATTAGGGGTGAAAGTACGTAATTTCCGACAGTGGTACCTGCTCCAATGACTATTTCACCTTCGTCTAGATTCTTTAATGAATTCATTGCTTTTTCCGTTTGTTCGGCGACCGATAGGATTTGTTCTGTATATTGGAGTAATCGTCTTCCTGCATCTGTTAATTCTATTTTCTTTCCAATTCGATAAAATAAATCTAATCCAAAATATTTCTCTAGCGATTCAATTTGTCTAGAAACGGCCGGTTGACTTAAAGAAACCTTTTCGGCAGCCTTTGAAAAGTTAAGAAGGTTTGCGACATAATAGAATGTTTTTAATTGATGTAAATCCATTTACAATCACCTCACTTATTAGCCTAGATTTATGTATGTGTAAAACGCATTAGATCTATAATTAATATGCATTTTATTTATTATAAAATGTTTTATACAATAAATCTATAAGGTATATTAATGAAAAATAGGTGAGGGGTTGAATAAATTGAACAATGAGAGAATTTATGATGTTATTATTGTTGGTGCTGGTCCTGCTGGGATGACGGCAGCTGTATATACATCGAGAGCAAATTTAGACACACTAATGATAGAAAGAGGAATACCGGGCGGACAGATGGCGAATACAGAAGATGTAGAAAACTACCCGGGGTATGATCATATACTAGGACCCGATTTATCAAACAAAATGTTTGAACATGCTAAAAAATTTGGTGCTGAGTATGCTTACGGGGATATTAAAGAAATTAAAGGTGGCAAAGAGTACAAAACAATTATAGCTGGTAGTAAAGAATATAAAGCGCGTGCAGTTATTATTGCTACTGGTGCAGTTTATAAAAAGCTAGATGTCCCTGGTGAAGAGGCGTTAGGAGGTCGTGGTGTTTCTTATTGTGCTGTTTGTGATGGAGCTTTCTTTAAAGGGAGAGAGTTAGTTGTTGTTGGTGGTGGAGATTCAGCAGTTGAAGAAGCGGTATTCTTAACTCGCTTTGCTTCAAAAGTAACCGTTGTTCACCGTCGGGATCAATTACGTGCACAGAAAATTCTTCAGCAACGTGCATTTGATAATGACAAGATCGAATTCATTTGGGATCATACGGTAAAAGAAATTCATGGAGAAAATAATAAAGTGAGCAGTGTTACATTAGTCAATACCAAAACTGGGGAAGAGTGTCCATTTAATACAGACGGTGTATTTATTTATATTGGTATGGTGCCATTGAATAATGCTGTAGCAGATCTTGGTATTACGAATGAGGAAGGTTATATTGAAACAAATGAAGAAATGGAAACAAAAGTACCAGGCCTTTTTGCCGCTGGGGATATCCGTGATAAAACATTACGGCAAATTGTCACAGCGACAGGGGACGGAAGCATTGCTGCTCTAGCCGCTCAACACTATATTGAAAATTTAAATGATAAGTTATAATAAGGAATGAAAATAAGCACTCGGAAATGAGTGTTTATTTTTTCGAATAATAAGATTATGAATACTTTTAATGTAAATGATACAATAGTTTTCGTGGCTGTGTATTAAATCTTATAAATTAACGAAGTAAGTAAACTATGTTGAGAGGAGAATATAAAATGAATTTACCACCAATTTCATTAACCTCGTATTCACCAGGCTCTGGTTGAGCTTGTAAAATTAGATCATCTGATCTTACGCAAGTTTTGCGTAACATACCTAAAAGTAATGATAAGAACATTATAGCTGGAATTGGCGAAGATGCAGTCGGATATCAGTTTAATGATGAGACATTAGTTCAAACAGTCGATTTGATTACACCTGTTATTGATGATCCTTTTCAGTTTGGTGCCATAGCAGCTGCGAATTCTTTAAGTGATATCTATGCAAAAGGCGGAGTACCTCTGTTTGCATTAAGTATAGTAGGTTTTCCTTTGAATTCTTTACCTCTAAGTTATCTTGAGGAAATTATTAGAGGTGGGGTTGAAAAGGTAAGTGAGGCAGGGATATCTATCGTTGGGGGTCATACGATTGATGATGTGCCTAAGTATGGACTTTCGGTGACAGGTTTGGTTCCTCCTGGTGAATCATTTGTAAGTAAAGGCGGAGCGAAACCTGGTGATCTTATCTTTCTATCGAAACCAATCGGCACAGGTATTTATATAACCGCTATTGATCACAAGGTTGCTACTGATGCGCAAATTAAAGAAGTGTCAAGTTTGATGTTAAAGCTAAACAAAAATGCCTCTGAAGCAATGAGGTTGTGTGATGTTAATGCTTGTACAGATGTTACTGGATACGGATTAATCGGTCATATTAGTGATATCGCTGAACATAGTAATGTCACAATTGAATTAACTGTAAATGAAATTCCTAAGTTAAGTGATGCGCTTTCGTTATTTGATAGTGGTCTGCAATCTGAGGGAATGAATAACAACTATCAATCATTTAAAAGTAAGGTTAAGTGTGCAGATACCATTTCTAAGAATGATGAGATGTTATTGTATGATCCTCAAACATCAGGAGGGTTAATCATAGTCGTTCCTCAAGAACGAGCAGATCAATTAAAAAAAGAAATGATCGAAAGAGATGAAAAGATTGTACAAATTGGGATCGTAAAAGAAAAGGAGAGCGATTTAATACAGTTGTTATAATAACTATTGGTCAAAGAGCAGAGTAGACAATACTTTGCTTTTTTTGTATCTCGGCATTTGTTATGCAAGTATATTATAGTTTATATGATTATTATGCATTTCCTTTATCACGAAAGGTTATTTACAATAGTAATTAAGAAAACAAATCAAACAGTTTGTCCTTTTTCGACAATGAATGATTGTGTTGATTTGGATTAAATTTTGCAGTCTGCATGGATATTGCCGTTTCAGAAACTAGCTTATCAATGTCACTGCAATTTAATAATAGATTAGAATTGTCAGCTAGATTTAGGAGGGATGAAAATTGTCTAAACAATCTTTTTACTACGGTTGGGTAATTGTTGGTGTAGCGTTTTTAATGCTTTTTATTACAAGTGGAATCATCATGACGTTTGGAGTTTTTGTAGAAACAATGACGGGAGAGCTGTCATGGTCAAAAACTGGCATATCAATTGGGATTGCTATGTTTATGTTAATCCAGGGTCTTTTATCTCCATATATTGGATCGTTAGTAGATCAATACGGTCCGCGCAAAGTAATTTCAATCGGTGTTCTTTGCTTAGCGATCGTTGTAGGTTTAATTTCTACCGTTTCAGCGCTTTGGCACTTTATTCTTCTTTATGGAGTTTTAGCAGCATTAGCATATACAACAACGACACTTGTTACCGGATCGGCATTAGTAGCACGATGGTTTGAGAAAAAGAGAGGGTTAGCTATTGGGATCACGATGTCAGGTTTTCCGCTTGGACCGATGGTTTTCTCTCCTTTTATTACGTATTTAGTTTTAACGTTTGGATGGAGACAAAGCTTTATTCTATTAGGCTTAATTATTGGTTTAGTCTTATTTCCGATAATCTTGTTTTTAGTAAAAGACTCACCATTATCTGAAGAAGAGCAAGAAGCTGAAAAAGCAAAACAAAGTCAAATGCCACCATTAAAATATCGGGAGTTAATAAAGCAAAGTCCTTATCTAAAATTAGCAGGAGCTTATTTTACATGCGGATTTACGATGAGCATCATTAGTAATCATTATCACGGACATACCGTGAATGAAGGATTTAGTCTGATTATTGGATCAAACACATTGGCTTTAATGGCGATCCTCGCTTTTGCTGGAACAATCTTATCTGGATACGTTTCAGATTTTATTGGTAGAAATTATGTGCTTTCCCTTGTTTATTTTCTTAGAGGGGCAGCGTTTTTAACAATCGCTTTTGCACCAAATCTTACAGTATTAATTATAGCTGCAGTATTGTTCGGGATCTCTTGGACATCAACTGGACCATTAACTTCTGCACTTTCTGGGCAAATATGGGGTGTCAAGCAGATGGGGAAAGTTTTTGGGGCTATCTTTCTAGTTCACCAAATTGGTGCGAGTCTAGGAGCTTTGCTAGGTGGGATTATATTTGATCACACGCATAGTTATTTTTGGCTATTTATCCTTGGAGGAGTTCTGCTATTTGTTGGTACGGCATTAACTTATACAGTAAAAGAACAAAATATCAGTAACAAAAATGTAAAGGTTTCTGCATCAAGCTAGCGTAAGGATTTTAAAATTTTTCGAAACTAAATAAATTTATGCCATCAAGTTGCAACCTAAAAAAGCATTTAGATACTTGGTTAGGGGGATGTTATGGGGACTCCATGAGTGGTTGATAATCAGGTCGTGTACGATCTTAAAGATAGCCGATGGATAACAAACTATAATCAATTGAAACCTGCTGATAGAAAAATAGTTCTAACGTTTGATGATGGGCCTAGTCGCCATCTAGAATCTTTTTTAAACATTTTAAGTGAAAAAGATTGTAAGGCCGTTTTCTTTTGGCAGTCTAGATTGTTACACAAAGATAGGTTGTGGAAAAGGGTCTTGCAAGAAGGGCACCAAATAGGAGCACATTCGATAAATCATAAAAACCTAGCCAAGCTAACAAAGGAACAACAATATAAGCAGATAAAAAATAGTATTGATAAGATTGAACAGATCACAGGTAAAGAGGTTAACTATTTTAGGCCGCCTTTTGGTCAATACAATGAAGATACAATGTCCATTTTAGTTGACCTAGATGTAGTTCCAATCATGTGGGAGATATCGTCCTTTGATTGGGAGAATAAAGCAACACCTACTAAAATCGTCTGTAATGTAGCTAATAATACTAGAGATGGTTCTATTATTCTAATGCATGAATTAGAACAGACAGTAGCGATTCTCCCAGACCTGATTGATCGGATTAGAGAAATGAGATATGACTTTACTTTGTTATAGAAATCACGGTATATAATGGTTTGAAGAATTGTTAACCAGGAGGCGTAAGAATGAAGAAAGTATATTTAGATTACAATGCTAGTACACCAATTGCATCAGAGGTACGTGAAGCAATGCTGCCTTTTTTTGAAAGTCATTATGGTAATCCCTCTGCTATGCATTTTGAGGGTATTCAAGCAAAACAAGCGGTAGAGAATGCGAGAAAACAAGTGGCAAGTCTTCTGCAATGCCAACCAAATGAAATCATCTTTACGAGTGGTGGAAGTGAATCAAATAATCATGTATTAAAAGGTGTATTTACTACTTTTAGAAACAAAGGAAATCATATTATTACTACAACTATTGAACATCCAGCTATCATGAATCCTTGTCGTTTTCTTGAGTCACTAGGGGCTAAGGTTACTTATGTAACAGTTGACCAAAACGGAAAGATAAATCCTAATGACATTAAAAATGCTATTACTGAAGAAACAATTTTAATCACAGTAATGCATTCAAATAATGAAGTGGGAACGGTCCAACCGATTAGAGAAATAGGTAGGCTTGCTAAAAAGCATGACATTTTGTTTCATACAGATGCCTCACAATCGGTTGGTAAAATACCAATGGATGTAAATGATCTTAAAGTTGATTTCTTAACAATTGCTGGACATAAGCTATATGCCCCCAAAGGAATTGGAGCGCTTTATATTCGTGGCGGGATAGAGATTGAGCCGTTAATGCATGGAGCTGGTCATGAGGGTGGGAGAAGAGCAGGTACAGAAAATGTTGTATTAGCGGTTGGATTAGGGGAAGCGTGTGAATTAGCAAATAAAAGCATGCCTAGAAATGAGGATATTCTTAAGTTAAGAAATTATTTTTGGGATCAACTACAGAAAAACTTTAATGAAAATATTGTTGTTAATGGGAACCTAAAGGGTATCTTACCTAATACATTAAACGTTAGCTTTCTTGGAAAAATTGGAGAAGAGGTTTTAGCACAGGTGCCTGACCTAGCGGCTTCGACTGGATCTGCTTGTCATTCTGGCAAAGTTATGCTTTCACCTGTTTTAAAAGCAATGGGAATTACTGAGCATGTTGGAAAAGGAACAATTCGTTTTAGTTTAGGTAGATATACAACGAAAGAAGAAATTGATAGAGCCATATATTTATTGAGAACAACTGTTTAGTAATTGAAATTCATTTGTTAATAGGGAGGGTCAAGAAAGATGGCTTTATTTGATATGAAAGCATCTACTTACGATGATTGGTGTGTAACTCCTTTGGGTGGATTCGTTGATTTTATTGAAAAGAATTTAATGAAAGAAGTGGCTGAGCTAAAACAAAATGAAAAAGTTTTAGACCTTGGATGTGGCACTGGAGCTTATTCTTATTGGTTATTAGGTGAAGGACTTCATGTAACTGGAATAGATATCTCTGATCGAATGTTAGAAATGGCAAGAACTAAACCTGAATCTAATAAAATTCATTTTATTCAAGGGGATGTTCATACACTTCCATTTTCTAATGAAACCTTCGACTTAATCATTTCAAATATTACTTTAGAATTTACTGAAAATCCTAATAAAGTTTTTAATGAAGTAATGCGTGTATTAAAAGATGGTGGGCGTTTCGTTTGTGGATTTATTGGAAAAGAAAGTGATTGGGGTCAACTGTATGAAGATAAAGGAAAAAATGATGAATCAAGTGTCTTTTCAAATGCACAATTATTTAATATTGACGATGTAAGAAAATTAAGTAGTGTTCCTCCTGTAGAATTGAAATATGCTTTATATGTGGGCATGAAGGAGTTTATAAATATAGATCAAGCGAAATCCCTTGAAGAAGAAAGGAAAATAACCTATTCAAATAATAAAGCTGGGTATATGGTAGCTAAATGGATAAAATAATAATCGCATATTGAAGTAATAGGACAACCTTCTAGAAATTCGCTTGTTCTTTTTCTTATTAAATTTGTTAATGGTGTACAGAAGTATAAGGTTTAAACTAGCACTCATTGATGCACAGTACAACGATACTGTTCAACAGACATACAACGGCTGATCCACACATTATAAGGGTAGGATCAGCTTTTTTATTTTTTAAAGGTGTCTAAAAGTTTTAAGTTTTAGACGGTAATTTAAAGAGGTGTTATTATGCTCATTTTTTATGCTAACAATTATCTAAAAGTTAGTCTGAACCTAAATGTGTTGAAATGGTGAATAGAAAAGGTAAAAGAGGTTGTCTTCTTCGCCATTTTGTAGAGGAATACGATGCGTTTATGGCTAAAGAAGGAGGCGTTTCATTAACGGAGTTGGTTGTAGAATATCAAGAGTTGTAATCCTGTGAATGGAAGAACTTAGAGCTCATTCATGAGGCTCAAGTTCCGTTATAAGGATTGATCATCATCTAACATCTCTCGAATATAGCGATTTAATTGAAATAAACCTCTACTTCCTTTTTACCTTTTCCAACTTCATTGCTGACCGTATTGACCAGTTAATACAATTTAGATATAACGAAACGACTTCTCCAATTCGACACCCTGTTGAAAACATAAACTCAAATAAGAATTTCTCCAATGAGGTTTGACAAAATTGCCTTAAATGTTAAATTTCTGGTTGCGTTAAAAACTTCGGGATCCACTTCTCCACTTTCGATTTCTTTATCTTTCTTAATTGCTCGGTTTATATGGATATAACTTTCTTCATGTAAACGATGGAAAAAAGGACGAATTAATGAAACATGGGGTGCAAGACTTGATGGTTTAAATCCTTCGTTGAATGTAGCTAAGTGATCTTTAATTCCTTGTATTGTCGTGTCGATTTGAATGTTGACATCTTGGAAGTGACGAATTAAAGGTTTGCTTGAAGACGTAGGCTTTAAGTGTAATGTGAAAATCCTACATTTCGCTTTTCTGCTTTGTAATCTTCCCGCGCATTGGTTAGTACGTACGATAAATCCCTTGATTCTAATACATTTTATCTAGGTCTCCCGTTAGAAAATGAGGATTATTGCTCAACTTCCCTAGTCTCCTAACGATTATGAATGGGAATTCTTAAAATCCCCTAAAATAGCTTGACGTGTGTTGGTGTAGACCGTAATCAACCACAGAAATAATGATAGTAAATTAAAAGGAGAAAGTATTAGTTGGAAATGAAGGGACCCATGGATTCTTTTTTTGAGAACTAGATATAACTTAACTTTTAACTTGATGAATATTTTCATCAACCGAAATGAATTTCATAGAAGTTTGAAGATGATAGATCATAAACCTTGATTTTACTATGTTTCCAGGAAAATCAGTAAAATACTATAAATAGTATAGTATAACTAAGTTTACATAAAGTTGTAAATTTAATAAATATGTACTTGAAGGAGGGTAGTAGAACCGTCATTATTTAAAAAACTTAGGAGGAGATAATATGAATTTAAAGAGTCTAAAAATCTTATTGGTATTGTTATTGTTATTCACAACGTTTTCACCTACGCTTGCATCGAATGATAAGGGGACTAAAATTAATGGAAAGTATGAAGTAATAAAAGAAATAATTAGTGATGCTATTACTGCAAAAAAAGGTAACGAGGAGTTTCTGGGCATTAAGGGAAAACCTAAAAATATCTTCTTAATTCCTAATCTAGATATTAAAGATAAAATGGTTGATGGTATTATTTATGGAGAAGTTACAGGTAATGTAGTAGTAAAATTGGAAAATAGAGCTATTAATTTAAATGTTAATGGGGACCTTGAAAAATTTGAAGTTAATAATTCAGAGACATATTTTGGACCACTACACGCAACTTTAAAGCATAAAGGAGAAGAATACCCGGCATATCTAGGATTTTTCTATGATTTAACTAACGACGATGTTACGAGTTCTTTAACTATTGGATATATAGATGCATCAGTTGGTAATGCTCATATTATGTTTGGTGACATAAGTACTAATTATAAAGCTACAATGGATCTCATTTTTGAAAGACGTGAAAAAGAGCAATCATCTTATGAATCTGATTTCGATGATCAAACTAAAGTAAATGATGAGAAAGAAGAACAAGTTTTTAGTATCATGAGTACTGCTGAATATAATTATAAGGCAGGTGGGCATGTTCATACGTTAAACAACACTACAGTCGGAAGTGGAACAAATAATACTTGGGTATTATATGGTTTTGTTTACGCACAAGATGGTAATTTAGGTGGAGGAAGAACAGGAAACGGCTATGTTCATTTAAATTCATATACGAATTCAAAGAATGTTGAAAGATACGTAACTTCTTTAGGGGGGAGAGACGTTGATGCTTACGTAGACAAGATATTTATTGATTACGAGGCAAGAAACTCTACATTAAATAATGTTAACCTTTGGACAAATGATACTTGGCGACTAGATTGGTGGAACCCACAGGCTTCTCAAAAAATTAGTTCAATGAGTATGAGTGTTAAAAATTTACAAGGTACTCTAGTAACACTTCTAATAAATGGGTTTATTGCTGCTCATAATAGTAGTTTACCTGTAAGTGTAGCAACAACAACTTATGGTGGTAAAACGAAAAAGGTTTCCCATACATTTAATATGCGTTTAAGTAATGACTCAGATTTTAGCACCACTAGTTGGTCTGCTGAACCTACTTATACTTCAAATAATGGAAGAGGTGTAGGAACAAAATATGAGTATAGAAGTGATTTAGGTGGTGCAAGAGGTACGACGGTTGCACGATTTAGGGCAAATTGGTTAGTATCAAGTTCTACTAATTATTATCAAGGATATTATGGATCAACGACATTAGAAAGAGCTATTGTTTTAGACTTGTAAGGAATTGTATACTCTTAATTAAGACTAAAGCCTAGTGGAGAGGAATTTTTTATGGTATCAAAAAAATTTTTTATAAATATTGTTATATATCTACTAATACTATGCAATATCCCACTATATTATCTATATACTCAAAAAAATACTGAATCAGAAATCCGTCTAGTAGCTCTCTATAATTTATACGAAGGTGGATTATATGCTGATGTTCATTTGACTAACGTGCTAAATTTATCAGACAAGAAACACTTGCTATATGCCTACGCAGATTTATATAGTGCTTTAAAAGCACATAGACATTTTATTATTATGCTAGGTATAGATACTGAGGAAGATGTAATTGGCTTTTATAGTAATATGATAAAAACATGGATAGAACAGGATATTCTTCCTTCTGATGAAGTGTTGCAAAGCGCTATTACAGACATTAACATGATTAGAGATACCTTATGGCGTTGGGAAGAAACACCTGGGAAACATAAAGCGGCTAATATTTTTGGTTGGGATAAGAATGCATATGAAGAAAATATAAAACAACTAAAGGGAAATTTACTGCTTTTTTCAGAATAAATAAAGTAGGTAAAGTATCGCAAAAATGCCTTTCTAAAAAATTTTTAACGTCCTTTGGTCCGTTGTTCCATTCCTTGTTGGAACCAATGGTTCAATGGGCGTTTTTTGTTGTTACTAAAGAAAAGAGAGAGTAATTATGTTGGCACACCGAGCGTTACACGTAAGTACCGACCTAAAAGACTAAGAGAGGTAGTTGGGCAGGAACATATAGTTCAGACCATTCGAAATGCGTTTTTCAAGATTCGCTATCTCATGCTTATTGTTGAGTCACAATATAGTTATGACCGTCAAGTAGAATTAAACGCTTTCTGCTAATAAATCCCCCCCCATATCCCGTGCCAATTTACTCTTATTTACTTTCATCTTTAAACTCTCCAACAACATGTTTAATATAGGAAAATCTAAACACATTTAATTTCGATATTTGTGTTTAGATTTAGCTGTATCTGCATTACCAAAAGAATATTATGCAGATAAACTATCGCAATTGAAAGATTTTATTGTTAATAAAACTCCCTATGTCTTTGTAAACGAGAAAGGACGAAAGAAACGAACCACTCCTTTGATGCAAAAAACTATGGATATTTACAGGGTATATGTAAAATAAATTCCGTATGATCTATAACCCTGACGATTATTATTCTAATGTTATACATCGTGGTGAAAAGATGCAAAGTCAGATGATAATGTTGCCAAATTCATAAGTGAAATTCCCTAAACAAGCACGGGGGAAATGTTCGAAAGTCCCACGTAAAGTCCGTCCACATATGTCCAGAAGAAGTAGGGCAATGCATTGTACAGAAATGGTATGCGTTACCACTAATTTCGGAATTCCTCGGGCATGAGGATCTTGAAACTACTTTGATCTATGCTTCCGCTGATACTGAAATGAAAAGAAAATCTATCGAAAAAGCAACTATTAACCTTGCTATAGGTAAGGGGAAGATAAGATATGACACGAAGGTTTTATCGGTTAAAATAATTTGGAGATCTAAATTATTCCGACTAATAAATAAGGTGACTATTGTTAAATTACAAGACCTCATAAAAAATCGGAATAAGGCTTCTATTCCGATTTCAGAATAAGCAACCAGCGTAATTGTCGGTAACTAATATTCATTGTGAATGGAATGATTCGTTGATCTGGCCATTCGAATGTTGTTCGTCGCTCTAAATGGCCATAGTGAAGCCAAAATCCGTTTGTTTCCCATTGGATTTTAATTTTGTTACGTTTTCGATTACAAAAAACAAAGAGACAGGGTGAGAAAGGATCGAAACCTAAATCCTTCCTTACCAAAAACGCCACCCATCAATAGATTTTTCGTAAATCATTATGACCTCGAGTGATAAAAGACTCGTTTAATATTCTTTTCAGTTATCATGTTGATTTCAGTGCGTTTACGACATTTATAATAAATTAGGATAAAATTGGTTTTTATTTATAATCGAAGTGGAGGCATCAATGATAATCATTAAGGAGCTATTTTCCAAAGTCGGCTTCTCAGCAACTTCAATTGATACCTATTGTGAAGGAGCTCTTGTTTTATGGTTGGATAATATTTCTCTAACCAATACCGTAATTGATGAACTTTCAGATCATTTTCGTTACACGAGCTATTCATGCTTTGACCACTTTTTTTAAAGTCAGCCACTCGAGCTTTCCGCTGTTCCCTAAATTTTTTAATTTCTTTTTTGAAATAGCAGAACCTCCTTAAATTAATGCTTTAAGGAGATTGTTGCATATGAAATATCTATGAAAATGTGTGAAATATTTAACGCTTACTGCTTACATATGAACGTATGGCAAACCATTAGGCTTTACTGCTTCTGCTGCTGAAACTGAAGTGTTTGTTACCAAAATCCCAAGGATTAATATTGTTACTATAAATAATTTTTTCACTTTTTTGTTCCTCCTAAATCTTCAATTTATTTTTGTTTGACCATAGTATTACATAGATAAAAAAAGTGTGTTTTTTCCAAAAACAGACACTATACAAGATTAGCGCGCTTATATATTATTTATCTTGTAGGATCTTGTTGAATGATGAAAATATACATCAAGAGTGGTATTTGAGAAGGGGGAATTGAGTTGAAAGAATATATGATCGGTAAAGCTCTTTGTGAATTAAGGAAGCACTTTAATATTTCACAAAGAGAGTTAGCTAAGGATATTTGTGATCAGTCTTTAATTAGTCGAATTGAAAAAAATGAGATATATCCTTCAGCGCCATTGCTATATGAGTTATCAAAAAGACTCGGTGTTGATATAAATCACTTCTTTACTGATCACAATAAACCGATACATAGGGTAGATTATAGTGAGGAATTTTGTAAGCAAGTACGTACTTTAATCAATAATAGACATTACCAAGAGGCTTATATAATGATAAAAAAAGAAGAAAAAAGCCCTTTATTCCGAAATAAAGAACTTAACCGTTTTATCTTATGGGCGAGGGGCGTTTGTGTTTTCTATATAGAGGACAATCTGTTAGAAGCAATTGAATTTATTGATAATGCTTTATCCATTCATGAGACAACAGAAAAAAACTATTGCGAAGAAGAAATAGAAATATTAATTAGTAAAGCTATTTTTTATAGTGAAAAAGATCAGTATAGGGAAGCTGTAGAAGTATTCTTAGAGGCACTACACCAATTTAAACGGTTGCCTTTTTCTGGAGATAAAAAAATTCAGATGAGATTGTACTACAATATAAGTAAATCTTATTTTCAACAAAAGCAATTTACGGACTCAATAGAGTATGCTGTAAAAGGTATTAAAGAAGGAATTGAAAACCATCATTTTTACTTATTAGGTCATCTATATTATCAAAAAGGAGAGTCACATTTATATTTAGATGAACGAGAACTAGCTATCTCCAATATGAAAGAAGCAATCTGGTTATTTCAAAAAACTAAGCAGAGGGTTTTATACGATTATGTAATCCACGAAATAGAAAAGATAAGTTCCAATGTACACCCAAAGGATTTTGCAGATGTAAATTAATATCTACTAAAGGAATAGGATTATGCCATTAGCAGCAAGTGATGAGCCTAAATAAATAAATTTATAACCAAGCTTTCAAAATTAAAAACGCGATTAATCGTGTGAAATCAATAGCGTTTTTCGTGAATGAGAATTTGATTAATTTGTTTGAAATAAGATGTTAATACAGTTGTTTAAACCTACAAACGGAGCCCGTTAGTATAACTCGTAATTTTTTTATTTTCTATTATATAACTTGGGTTATCCATATCACACGCAGGTAATTTAAGAATTCAATCTTCTTAAACAATCGGTATTATTCTGAAAAAAAGTTGAAAGTTAAACATTGATTGTTGCACAGTACAACGATACTGTTCAATAGAAAATGATATTCCACAATTAGAACTATTGCAGAAGACCAAAGCCTAATTACTCTTTATTAAAAAGTATGATTAGGCTTTTTTACTTGAAAACCTTTGTTGTCATTCTTCTATTGGTAAACACGTTGACAGCAAGTGTAAAAAAACATCCGAACAGATGGTACATTCTATTGGCTGCAATCATATGCTAACATTTGCTAACGCAATTAAGTAAAAACTGTAACATCTCGTTAAAGATGTTACAGTTAGAAAATCCCAAAACGTTGATTTACCGCACTTTTAGAACACAACATGAAAGATGTTACAACTTATCATATTGTGGGCGGCATGATGTGATGACCGATTCTCCTTAATATATAAGGGTTTATCTAGGATTCGCTGAAAAATTACATAATAAAAATAAAGGAGTTTTCTCAATAGTTGACGAAACTTTTGAGAAGGCTTTTTATGTGATTTAACACCTTGGATTTGTTTAAAATCCCCAATTCGCAATTAACATTTATATATTTAAATGTTAATATAATTAAAGTAGTAATTAATACAATATGGTAAGTTAATGTTGAATTTAATACAATTCATTCGAAAAATGGTGATAACAATGGACGATCCAATATTAAAATTAAAAAACGAAATATCAAATTTAACTGCTTCACAACGAAAGGTTGCAGATTATATACTCAAAAATCCAATGGAAGTTGCTTTTTTAACAGTAGATCAGTTAGCAGGTTTAGTTGGCACAAGTACTACAACTATTATGAGGCTTACATTTAGCTTGAATTATTCAGGATATACTGAATTTCAAAAGGGGCTTCAAGAGTTATTACGTAATCAAGCTGCGCCACATACAAGGTTAGAGGCCAATTTAAAGGACGTTTCAGAAAGTGATTTGTGGAATCGTTGTGTAGAAAATCAAATTAGCAATATAAATAAAACTAAAGAAATTATTACTAATGAAACACTGATAAATGTCCTAGATTTAATTACATCTTCTAAACGAGTTTATTGTACAAGTGTTAAAAGTGGTTTACCAGTTGCACAATATTTAACGTTTGGGTTGAATCGATTATTAGGAAATTGTGAGTTAGTTATCGCAGACCAAAGTGATTGGGTCGATTTACTTTTAAATCTAGACTCTAACGATGTAGTTATTGCAACAAGTTTTCCGAGGTATGCTAGAAGAATTGTTGATTTTGTATCTCAAGCAAAGGAGAGTGAAGCAAAAATAATTACTATTACTGATAGTTATTCTTCACCTCTAATTAAGTATTCAGATATAATTTTACCATGTAATTCAGGGAGTTTAGCTTTTCATAATTCTCCAATCGCTTCAATGGTTGTTGCAGATTATCTGATAAGTTCTTTAGCTATTAATTATCCAGATAGGACAAAAGTCCGCCTCGATAAAGTTAATGATGTATTAACTAAAATTAATTATCATTACCATAATAATTAAAAGGTTGAAGGAAGGAGTTTTTACTCTTTTTCCTTCAACCTTTTTCTATACACCTACATACTAGTTAACTATAAAGTTACTAAATTATTAAAAAATTTTAAAAATTATTATTGAAAAGGTTTACATGGTAGTTTATCGGTGTTATTATATTTTTGAGGTTGTAATAAATATTACAACTTACAACGATGTTGTAATAAATACAACTAAATTGTGAGGTTTTGCAGATATGAATTATTTAGTGAGGTTTCTCAGCTATTGTAATTAGCTTACTTTGAAAGCGTTTTATTTCTAATAGATAAAACTTCATTAAGTAATATATTTGTAAAATCAATTTGTAAATAAGTTCAATTTATTAAAAAATTGAAAAATAGGAAGGGAGAAATGTAGTGAGTAATTTACCACCGTTATTAGCAAACGATATTATTGAGAGAGCCAAAAAACTAAACACTACGCTTTTATCAGATGCAATGGAATGTACCGGTTCAATGGATTACAGAATAAAACCTGTGACCAATACAGTAAAGGTAGTGGGGACGGCCCTAACCGTAAGTTTAAGAGCAGGAGATAATCTTTTTTTACATGAAGCTATTCATATTGGAGAAGAAGGGTATGTAATTGTAGCTGATGGTAAAGGTCATACAGAAAATGCATACCTTGGTGAATTAATGGCATTTGCTGCTAGGGCTAGAGGGTTGGAAGGATTAATTATTAATGGTTTAGTGCGAGATAAAGATGTTCTTAGTCAATTAGATTTTCCGATTTTTGCAACAGGTTTTATTCCGAATGGGCCTCTTAAAGATGGTCCAGGTAAAATTAATACATTAATATCATGTGGAGGTGTTTCTGTTCGACCAGGTGATTTAATCATTGGCGATGATGATGGCGTTGTGGTAGTTCCAAGGGATCGAATTGAAGTAACCCTATTTAAAGCAGAAAAAAAATTAGAATATGAAAACAATAGAGTGGAAGTTATTGAAAAATATGAAGAAAATCGAAAAGCAGGAAGGAAAGTAGGGAGTATAGAGCCACCTTGGTTAAAAGAGAAAATCGAATCATTTAGATAAAAGTTGGAGGAGTATTAAGATGAAATTAGGTTTTATAGGTTTTGGAGAGGCGGCTTTTGAAATGTCGATGGGGTTAAAAAAAGAAGGCCTCAAAAATATACTAGCTTTTGATCCACTATGGAGTGATTCAAAGTTTGGGCAGTTGATCCAAGAACGTGCTAATAAAGCGGAGGTAATCCTTAAAGAGATCCCAAATGATGTTGTAAACATGGTAGATATACTAATTGTTGCAGTACCGGCTGATAAAGCTTTGACAGTTAGTCAATCATTATTTTCGAATTTAAAAATGGGTAGTATTTATGTGGATGTATCCGCTTCAACTCCAGATGTTAAAGCAAAAATAAGCCAAAATATAAATGAAAGAAATATAGCATTTGTTGATGGCGCAATGATGGGACCTTTGCCTGTTTATAAACATAAGGTTCCAATACTTGCTAGTGGTAATGGGACTGATAAGTTTATTGATATAATGTCAGTTTATAACATGAGTATTAGTAAGGTGAGTGATACTGCTGGAGAGGCTTCCGCTGTAAAGTTAATCCGTAGTATATTTATGAAAGGCCTTCCAGCTTTGCTCGTTGAAATGCTTGAGGCTGCTCGAAAATTTAATGTAGAAGAACTAGTAATTAAATCAGTAAGTGAGACTATGAATAGTAAGACATTTGAAGAGACTATGAATAGGTTGGTTACCGGAACGTCTATTCATGCACTTAGAAGATCTGTAGAATTAGAAGGAACAATAAAAATGTTAGAAGCATCGAATTTAAATCACTTAATGTCAAAAAGTGCTAGTGAAAAACTGCAAATACTTGGAGAATTTAATCTCAAAGATAAATTCGAAGGGAAAACCCCAAATTCTTGGTTGCAAGTAATTGATGCTATGGAAGAGAATAAGCAGGGGGAGTTTTTAAAATAGGTTGTAAATAAGATATTCTGATATTAGGGGGAATAAACATGAAAAAAAATCTATTAAAAGGTTTAATGGCATTAACATTAGCTTTACTACTTATTACTTTAGCAGGGTGTGGACAAGAAGAAGCTTCAACAAATGAAGAAACTAATGAAGGTGGTTCACCAGAAACAACATTTAATTACCCTACTAAACCAATAACAATTATTAATCCTTTCTCAGCTGGAGGACCTGCGGATAATACATCAAGATTTTTGGCTCACCATGCTGAGGATTATGTAGGTACTTCTATAGTCGTAGAAAATCGGGACGGTGGCTCAGGAACAATTGGGCAGACTGCTGGAGCTAATGCAGATCCGGACGGCTATACATTAACGTTAATAACATCGTCAATTGTCAGTAACCCCTTGTTTAATAATGTAACGTATACACATGAATCATTTGAACCAATCATTATGACAGTAAACGACCCTTTCTATTTGGTTGTAAACCCAGACGCTCCTTTTGATGACATAGAGTCATTTATGAAATATGCTAAAGAAAATCCAGGTCAAATTACTCTTGGTTCTTCCGGAACAGATACTGTCCCTGCCTTTACACTAAGGGAGTTAGCGTTAGAGGAAGATATTGATATAACCATGATACCACATGATGGTGAGGCATATGCTGTAGCGGCTGCAGCAGGCGGACATATTGATGGACTTGTAGGTAATTTCTCGGGCTTTGAAAGTCAATTTAATAGCGGTCAATTAAAACCCATTTTAATATTTGACAATGAAAGATCAGAATTGGCTCCAGATGTTCCAACATCAGAAGAAGCTGGAATTGATATTATTTCTGGTTCATGGAGAGGGATAGCTGCACCTGCAGGGACAGACCCGGAGGTAGTTGCATACTTGCATGAAAAATTTAAAGAAACAACAGAAAATGAAGAATATCAAAACCAAATGAAAAATGCTGGTATTGATATGAGTTATAGAGGTCCTGAAGATTTTAAGGAAATTATTCAAGATACGTACAACAGATATGATATGTTTACACAAGAATAAAGTACAAAGGAAGGTTTTCCTTCCTTTGTATTCATGGGAGGATAAAAATGAGCAAAATAAATAAAATAATTTCATTAATTTTTATTGTTATAGGTGCATTCACCTTCTTGTGGAGCTTTCGATTCCCTGAAGCAACTTCTGCCTGGCCAAAGTTTTTTTCTATTATACTTATTCTACTTGCTGTTGGTTTATTGGTAGATTCTCTTAAAGGTACTAAACGTGATGAATCAGAAGAAGATCTACCGAGTCTTAGTGAATTTGGGATGTTTGCCGTTATAATCGGTGCACTAATAGTGTATATGTTACTGCTTAACATTATCGGCTTTACAATACTATCTTTACTGCTTTTAGCAGGCCTTTTATGGTATACAGGTTATCGGAATGTAATAAAACTGGGCTGCATTAGTGTTGGCAGTACGGTTTTAATTACTGTAATCTTTCAATTTCTATTAAGGGTCCCTATTCCACAGGGGGTACTTTCAAATCTATTATAACAAATCGAGGTGATAGACTATGGTAGACGTTTGGCTAGGTGCTTTTGCTACAGTATTTACAGTACCTAATATACTCGCCATTCTACTTGGTGTTCTTTTTGGGGTTTTCACCGGATCACTTCCGGGCCTTAGTTCTACGATGGCATTAGCAATTCTCATTCCTTTCACATTTACGATGGATCCTGCTACTGGCCTAATTTTATTAGGAGCGGTTTATAGTGCATCTGTATATGCAGGATCTCTTTCAGCAATCTTGTTAAATACACCTGGTACTCCCTCAGCGGCAGCTACAGTTTTGGATGGATATCCGTTGACGAGGCAAGGGTTAAGTGCTAAGGCTATAGGGATATCAGCTATCGCTTCGGGGATAGGTGGAATCATTAGTGTTATTATATTATCCACAGTAGCTCCTTTTTTAGCTTTACAATCATTACGTTTTGGGGCACCAGAGTATTTTGCGTTAGCCATCTTTGGTCTCACCATTATATCAAGTTTAGCAGGGAAAAACCCTTGGAAAGGTCTCCTTGCTGGTGGGTTAGGGATCGTTATTGCTACAGTAGGTATGGATCCAATACAAGGTTATCCGAGATATACCTTTGGACGAGCTGAATTATTAGAAGGGTTTGCATTGATTCCTGTTCTAATAGGACTATTCTCAGCTTCCCAAGCATTCCATCTGATGATATCTTCAAAATCTTCAAAATCTAGTGGGCCAGATATTTCTAATGTTACAGGGAATGTCTTACCTAGATTAAAAGAAATACGCAAATTATTACCGAATATAGCTAGGTCTTCTATAATTGGAACTGGAATTGGAATTATTCCAGGGGTTGGTACTGATCCAGCGGCATTTATCGCTTATAATGAAGCGAAACGTTGGTCTAAGGAGAAAGAAAAATTTGGGAAAGGTTCACTGCATGGACTTGCAGCCCCTGAAGCTTCAAACAATGCGGTCACGGGTGGCTCTCTTATTCCACTTCTGACTCTTGGGATTCCAGGTAATGCTGTATCAGCTGTTTTTCTTGGTGGTTTATTGATTCACGGGCTGAGACCAGGTGCTGAACTATTTACAGCTAGCGGAGATATTGTCTATGCATTGTTTTTTAGTTTATTTGTTGCCAATATTTTAGTTATTATTATTGGATTGTCGGGAGCAAGAGTTTTTTCAAAAGTACTCGTAGTAAAACCCGTAGTTCTAGGTCCAATTATTTTATTACTTAGTATTGTAGGTTCTTTTGCAATTGGAAATAACTATTATGATATTTGGGTTATGTTAGCCTTTGGTGTTATTGGATATATGTTGCGTAAATATGGTTTTCCGTTAGCTCCTATTGTTCTAGCATTGATACTTGGGCCAAAAGCTGAACAAAGTTTTAGTCAAAGTATGCTTATATCACAAAATGATTGGACAATCTTTTTCACACGCCCGATATCTGTAACTTTCTTGGTCTTAGCTATTATTACCTTTATAACGCCATTCATTCTGGATAGACGAGCAAAAAATAGTTAATCTGTTAATGAGTAAAAGGAGATTAATAGGAAATATTAAATATTATAACTAAAATCTTTGTTAAAGGAGCGTCCATCAATTTTTCTTTGAGAGGGACGCTTTTCCGGTATTAATGAACGCATTGGCAATGTTCAGCAGATTGCTGCTTTTAAAAGAGTAGTACCAGAGGATTTTAATATAGCAGTAGGATTATTCCCTACTATAACCGTGGGGGTGACTCAGCAATTATGGGCTTAGCAAATTGCCACCCAAACGAATGTGAAAGTGTATTAATGACGTTTGAAGCAGGGATATATTTTAGGAGCTAGGGAAATCTATGAAACAATTTTCCTTATAAACATAGCAGTTACTGAAACTTATGGCATACCTGAATTGAAATATGTTTGTGAGTTAATGGGTTATAAAGGTGGATTTGTAAGAAAATCATTGCTTGAATTAAGCTCAAAAGATAAAGAAGAAATTAAGAAATTAATTAATAATAAAACAAATAATGTTAGACGTAGTGGTATAACCCATTGATTGGGTTTAACTTGATGTCTATAACGGATATTATTTAATTGGAAAAAAATAAAAAAAGAAGGGTGAAAATAATGATTTCCATTAGTAACGACATAAAAAATATTTATTGTGTTGGTCGTAATTTTACTATGCATGCTAAAGAGTTAAATAATCCAGTTCCAACCTCTCCATTTCTTTTTTTAAAGCCTACTCATGCTCTTGTAAGGGCAAATGGTGAAAAGGTAGTATTACCTAGTGACCAAGGAACAATAAGGTATGAGATGGAATTAGTTATAAAGGTTAGTAGACCTTATGAAAAGGGTATGGGAGTCGATGAACTGATCGATTGTATTGCTCTGGGAATAGATTTGACGTTAGTAGATGTTCAAAACTCTCTAAAGGAAAAAGGTTATCCCTGGCTATTAGCTAAAGGGTTCAAAAATTCAGGAATTATAACACGATTTTTTCCTTTTCCAGGAGTTGAAGAATGTAAACAGATAAACTATAGTTTGTTGATTAATGATGAACGGGTTCAAGTTGGAAATATAAAAGATATGATATTTGATTTACAAAATATAGTTGAGTTTACAGCTCTTAACTTTGGTCTAGGGGAAGGTGATGTTATATTCACTGGAACACCTGAAGGGGTAGGGAGTGTTTCAAATGGTGATAAATTGGAATTAATATGGGGTGAGAAAATCATTGGAGAAAGTATAATTGAATTAGTTTAGAGTTTTTATTTAAATTATTTAGGTAGTAACTTGGCTTATTGTAATATAAGTTGAAATGGTTAATGAAATCCGTGGCGAAATGTTAATCCACGGATTTTTAACTTTTTTTAATTTGAATTTCTTCTAAAGAATTTAAAAAAACTTTCTTTTTTTAAACCGATGAACTTTCTAAAATCTTTTCTTAAATATGCAGTAAATACATAGTGTAACGTAAGCAATAAAAAGCATCTTATTGCTAATTGTTCGTTAGAAACGTTTTCAATAGAAATTGTTTCACCTTTTACATCTTCTAATATTTCTTCAGAGGGTTTATTCCATTGTTTAGGATCTAACATATTTTTATTGAATACTTCGATTATTTGATCGCTTATTAATCGTTCTTCTTCAGAAAGGTCGTTCAATAACTTTTGTACTAATAAACCGTTTTCCCCTTTGCTTTTTTGCTTATAGAAATAGATGATTAGATCTTTATAGGGAATAACGTATATTTTTTGTTTAAGTTCACCCCAGGTTAACTTATCTATTTCTTCTTGATTTAAATTAATCGTTTTCATCATGACCTCCTATAAAAATACAATATTCTAGTCATAGTAACATATACAATTTAATAATAGAATGATAACATACATATAAAGAGAAAGAAATATTTCTCACGATTAATATTATGTAAAAAAAAATACTACAAAAACAACGGGATACAGTTAGTTTAAGAAAGAGGTACGCTTAATGAAAAGAAATACTAACCGATTTTTAATTATGATTAGTACTTCTATATTTATGTTTAGCCTTATAGGAAGTAGACCTTTGATACCGGTTTATTCAAGTTCTTTAGGAGCGAGTAATCTTCAAATAGGAGTAATTATTGCCCTATTTTCATTATTGCCACTATTCATGGCAGTTCCACTTGGCAAAATAATTGATAGATTAGGTAATAAAACACCTTTATTTTTAGGTATCATGATAGGGAGTGTATCTTTAATTATTCCTTTTTATTTTATTAACCTTGTAGGGTTATATGTTTCCCAAATATTTGCGGGTTTTTCACAGTTGCTTTTTGTACTTTCTATGCAAACCTATTTGGGGCAATTTTCAAAAAGTAAAATAAGGGATTACTTTATTGCAATTTTTAGTATTGGAGTGGCAATCGGGAGTTTTGCGGGGCCATTGATTAGTGGTTTTCTAACAGATAGTATAGGCTACTCTAATACATTAGCTATTTTAGGAGTTGTCATAATTATTCCTTTGCCTTTTATATTTTTTCTCAAAAAAGGAAAAGGGGGAGATTTGAAAAAAGATAAAGTACTGGAAGAAAAGAAAACAGAGTCGTTGGACTTACTATTTATATCAGATTTACGAATAGCATTTCTAGTAAGTGCAATCGTTTTGTTGGCAAAAGATATGTATCTAGCTTTTTTTCCGTTACTTGCAATGGAGAAAGGATTGACCGCTTCAGTAATTGGATTGATTATCTCATTAAATTCTATAGCAGGGATCCTTATCCGTATATTAATTCCATACCTTATTAAAAAATATAGTAGAAATTTAGTAATTGCGTATTCAATAATGAGTGCAGGAATAATTTTAATTTTAACACCATTATTGTCTAACGTTTTTGCATTAGGTTTATTATCATTTATTCTTGGATTAAGCTTAGGAATTGGTCAACCACTTTCTATTTCGATTACAATAAATTCTTTACCGAAAGAACGAGTAGGAGAGGGGCTTGGACTGAGACTATCGATTAATAAATTGAGTCAGGTGCTAATGCCAGTAGTATTTGGTGGTGTTTCAACGGTTAGTGGAATGGCGAGTGTTTTTTATATTTCAGGAGTGTTGATAATGACGGCATCTTTAATTACAAAGAAAAATACAGAAGGTTAATTTATTATTCTGTAATTCAAACGTATAATTTTTAGAGGAGTATATTTTTTATTTTAGACAACTACATTTTAAATGCAATAAAAATTCGAGTGCAACATGAACATGATAACATTTCGCTTTTGCGGGGTATCAATCGATACCATTTTATCGGATAAAAATTGTTGTCTTCTCCAGGTCAAGGAGTCGATTTCTCTTTTCACTGCATTCCTTTTCAGCTATGAAACAAAGAAGTAATCACACCTGTCATCCTGTCAAACGTTCGTAATCTAAGTAACCATAATCAAACACATACATGGCGTTCGGATCATCGACTATTACTTCCAAACGATTACGGTCATGTTCCTTGGCTGCCGTCATCGTAAGTTGAGCGGGGTATGTCGTATTTTTATCCATCATGACTAGACACATATGAATTTTTAGGTCTGATTTTTTCGAAACTCTGCCCATCGATATTTCTTAATATTGAGCGGAAGCGTAGTTGAATAATTATATTCAACGGCATAGAAATCTCAATAATTGATAGTTCTTTATATTGGAATTAAATAGATTAATTTCAATTAGGTCGGTCTTATGCATAAGCTAGATTAACTGTTCTTTTACATAGTAGACCATTACTGCGCAACAAGTAAAGTCAGATTTGGAAAAACCTAAGAGTTTTAAATTGGATATTTATGTTAAAGTATAATTAGCTTTGTGAAATGTTGTACTTAAAGTAACGAGTTTAGTAAGAGTTTTTTTCCTTATCGGGTATTAGTATTATTATTTTTATGAATTAGATTTTCTAGGGGATGTTCCATGACTAATTATATAGTAAATATAGAAGTTTTAAATAAGTTAGACAGAATGTTAAGAAGATACTCGATACATTCTAAGTTAGAGTTGTTTCGTAAATTAAGTCATGTTGTTGATTGCTATCTACCAAACGACAAATTTTTGTATAATCTTTTTCCTAATAGAACAGAGCAATTTTACAAATCTTTTAGTAAATCATGTCATTTACATGAACTTGCATATTTATCACTTGCTTCTACAGTTGTAGGGGAGTGGTCTGGAAACCTCAAAGATTTAAATTCCTATGAAGACTTCAGAAGGGTTATAAATATAAGTAAGAGCTACAATCCTCCTTTTATTCATGCAAATGATGTTGGTACAGAGAAAAATTCGATGCTCTTCTTTGTTAGAACAGGACTTCAACAATTCATCTATCAAGATAGTCCAATTTCAGGGTTATATCGATATTGGTATCTTTTTAATAATAGAAATGAAGAGTTTAACACAAGGGAAATTTTTAAAAATACATTTAAATATGATTTTGAGGACTATGTTATTTTTGCTACTGGTGTTTTCATTTTATCTAATGTATCGCAACATGCATTAACGGAAGAAAAAATTATAAATGAGTTAAACAAAAGCCCGCAATTCAATAGTGAAAAAGTAAAACATATGATACGTATGCTATCAATGGATAGGAATACTGCCATTGAAAAATATAATGAATTTAAATCTGAAGATGAGCGAATGAAAATTTATGACTATAATCCGTATCTCATGAAACCATTTTTAAATCATGATAATTATTTATATATACCGATTCCTTTATTGTTGTTTAAGGCAATAACAGAGGGGTTTTATCATTATTTGTGTTATAAAAGTATTGAATTTAGAGCCTCATTTGGTAAGTTTGCATACGAAAGCTACATCCATCACCTCTTAAAAAGTACGTCTTATACAGTAATTGAGGAGTTTTCTTATTATGAAAATAAGCAGAAATTTGAGTCTCCAGATTTTATATTGGTGAATGATAATGATATTGTATTAATCGAAGTCAAAGCGAATGCTCCCTCTATTGCACTAAGAGCTTCAGACTGTGAAACATATAAAAAGGAACTATATAAGGCATATGTAAAAGCTATTGAGCAGTGTATTAAGAAGGAAAAACATATAAGAAAAGGAATATTACAATACCCTAATCTCCCTTCTAAAATAGGTAGAGTTTCTTTTTTAGCTATTACGCTGGAAGAGTATCATATGATTGATAAAGAGCAAGTGAAAGAAATGATAAGTGAAAAGAATCTTGACTTAAAAGAAAATTATTATCATATTATGGGGACAGATACATTAGAGAAAGTACTAGAGAAAGATGATAGAGGTATATTCGGTTACTTACATGATCGTGAAGATAGTGGGACAGTTTATAGGCATATCGCAAATGCTGATATTAATAATAAAGGGACTCATGAGGGAAGAAGTCGGTTATTGTGGAAAAAAATGATTGATAGTTTTGCAAGTGGCTTTAGAGAATAATTATTTGTTTTCTAAAGCTTTTTTATTAAAACTTTGAGACTTAATGAGTTCATTAATCCTAACAAAAAGTCGCTATGTATAAATTGACTCATTTTTGTGGAACTTTTTAATTTCTTATAAATATAGATTATGAATTCTTTCTTTTCATATTAGACCATTACTGTTCAAGAAAAAGGATGTTTAACAATTGCGCGCATTTCAGTGAAAGAGAAGTAGTCTTTCTTAATGTTAAGGTCAGATTGTTGAGTAGTTCAATTACTTGAATTGGATATTTATGTTAAAATATTGATTGTGAAGACAACTAATTAGAGGTGGAGTAGATCATATGTATCGCTATGATAAGATTAAAAATGAACTGATTGAGATTGAATCAACGAATTTTTCAGATCAAAAAATTAAAGAAAGAGAACACATTGAGGAGTGGATTAGAAAAAGTCCTCAAACATTAGGTGAAGACCTACTTATTATAGGTCATGAGTATGATAAGTTTGAAAATAATGAACGACTCGATTTGTTAGCAATTGATACAGATGGTAATTTAGTTATTATTGAAACTAAACAAGACTATACTGGGTCCGGTGTAGATTTTCAAGTATTGAAGTATTGCTCATATTGTTCTACGTTAAAACCAATTGACATAATTGAAATATATGAAGAATACATAAAAAAGTTCGGTCTTCATGGAGATGCTGTAGATAATATTCTTGAATTTTTGGATATTGATTCTCGGGATATACTAAATAATGTCTTAAACAAAACACAAAGAATTATTATCGTTGGCAATGAATTTGATAAGAGAATCCTTTCAGTCTCAGCATGGCTTCATCAAAATGGCATAGATATTAAGTGTATTTCTATCAAGCCATACCTTGATAGCAGTAAGACTGATGTGTTAATTGACCTTAATCAACTTATCCCACCTAAAGATATAGAAAATTATTATATTAAAAAGAAAATTCAAAGAGATAAATCACAGGGTGATGTATTCCAACCAAATGATGTTATTCAGTTTTTTGAAAATATAGTTGAAGCTGTTAAGCAACAGGGCCATCATGCTTATTATCATCCTAGGAAATCATATTGCACTGTGAAATCAGGATTTAAAAATATTTCATTTACTCTAATTTATCAAAAGAGCTTTTCGCATTTTGCTTTTGAAGTTGTTACCCATGATCCTGAAATAAAACAAAAAATGTTTTCTGTTTTTGAAGAAAATAAGAATACTATATGTTCCAAAATCAATCTGGAGTTTAATGCGGAGGATGGTAAAAGAAATCCAGATTGGGGGAGAATCATAGCTTCTCAGAAGCTTGAAAAAGGACAGTCTATTCATAATTACACTGAGGGTGTGAATAAGAAGTTCATAAAAACCATTGAAGTATTTAAGGAGTTATTTAAATTTAACTTATAATGTATTATTTTGAATTACAATGATTTATTTTTGCAGTATTAGTTCACTTACAATCGGGTGCTTTCTAGATGCATGGCTAGTGTCTTTTTTGTGTCAGCCTTGATTGTTGAGTAACTCCGTATTACGCAGTACAAATATACTGTTCAATAGAAAATGATATTTCACAATTGGCGCGATTACGGAAGACTAAAGCCTAATTCCTCAGTTAAGAAAAGGAGGAATAAGCTTTTTTACTTCAAAATAGTTGACGTTCTTTTATTGGTAAACACGGTGACAGAAGGTGGTAAATTTCGTGGCAACTGCTGGTAAAAAACATGGAACAAGTGGTACATTCTCTTGGCTGTAATCAATAATAAAATATACACTGGCCACGCTTTTTAAAAATAGCCCCAAAATGGCCCCGGCAGGTCCTAGAAAAAGGGGCTATTTTTCCATGTTTTGCGTAATTGAAATACATAAGAAAAGCCCTATAAACGTTGTCATATCAACAATTTTAGGGCTTTTACTAATTGAGTTTAGTTTGCAATCCGTTTAAATTAACGTGAGTAGAATTCAAAATCTTATATTGATCCTAGTTTTAGCTCAATAGTTAGGCAAACACCATTGATATATAACGCTTACTGCTTTCGCAAAAACTGAAGCACCAATAACAGTATAGTTTTATCCTCGGCTATCTAAAAACTCGATTCTTTTTTTATATGTAGCAAACTTTCTATCTAGATAAATACTTGAATCCTTATATAGATAGTTAATAAAGTTAAAGAATTCATCTTTTCTTTCAATATGAATTCGATAATAGTTTCCGTCAGTTTCAATATGAGTAATAAATGAAGAGAGATGGTATTTAATAAAATCCGCTATGTCCTCAGATTTAACTACTAACGAGGCTCTGTATTTAGAAGAATCCTTTTCAATATAGCCGTCTCCATCGAAAAAGCCCCTAAGAAAATGACGTATAAACTTTGATGGAATATTTTTAATGAATCCTTTATTTGTTTTATTCTCCACACAACCATATTTCCATAAATCTATTACAAGTTTCTTGCGAGAGATTGTTACACTGGAAGTATTTCTGTTTTTTCTTTGCTTTATGTCTGCGTTTAAGCCTACACTACTCTTAAATTTCTCAAGATGTTTTTTATCATCATCTTTGACTTCAATTCTCATACTATAGGTTTGTTGAGTTGGTTGCTTATAAGTTGTTCTTACCAATCGCTGGTTTACTCATCGTATTATTTGTTGGATGGGGTTGGACGCGTAGAGAAATATATGAAACCTCAGACTTTGCAGATAACGGGTTCTTTAAATTCTTTATGTTCGTGTTACGTTATATCGTTCCAGTTGGTATGACGATCATAATTATCCACACGCTTTTCACTAGTTTCTAAATGGTTTGTTAAAATATACAAAAAAACTTGCACATATTAACGTGCAAGTTTTTTTGTGCTTATGAAAACTACATCGTTTTTTAATTACACTAAAACGTTCAACTACAATCGAGATTAAGAAGCTTATCAAAAAATAGTTATGAAGTAAAACATCGCTGCATAAATTGAATCATCGATGAAAAACAGGGGGAATATCGGTGGAAAAATGGATGATGTCATTACTAGTAGCGATGTCAATGCTTTTAGTGGCTTGTAGCAGTGATGGACAAGCTTCTCTCGAAGAGGATGTATTAAGTTTTATTAATGATTGTAGTAATAATTACACAACTTGTAATCAATATAATCAAGATGATATCGAAGAATTTACTTATCAGGGGATGGTAACAGAGCGAACGTATTTCGCGGTTCAAATTCGGAGTGATGATTATCAAATTTTTTGGGAGAGTGCTAACGGGTTCAAATGGGATACGTTAAGTAATCTACCACATTTGAGAACTATCGTTGACGGGTTATTCTAGGAAAAAATCCAGGTCGTCGATTCGTCAGAGTTCTTTCGATATACAAACTAAGTTTTTGTAGCTACAAAATTAGAAAGCGTGAAAAACATTAGTAAAAGGGTAATTTTAGTAAAAGCTATATAATAATTACCTTTTAGTAAAAGTGATTCGAATGAATGTAAACGTGTTATCTGGTGAAACTATTTTACGATTAGTTTTTTTAGGAATTTAAAACAAAAGAGAAAAAATTGGAGGAATTTAAATGACTTATTTCAACAACATTAAAAAAATTGCTTACGAAGGTCCAAATTCAACGAATCCGTTCTCATTTAAATACTATAACCGTGAAGAAAAAATTAACGGAAGATCAATGGAAGAATTCATGCGTTTTGCCGTATCTTATTGGCATACATTTACTGGCGAAGGAACTGATCCATTTGGGCAAGGAACAATGGTACGCCCTTACAATAATTTAACGGGTATTGATTTAGCGAAAGCACGTGTTGAAGCTTCATTTGAGTTTTTCGAAAAATTAGATGTTCCTTACTTTTGCTTCCATGACTTTGATGTAGCTCCTGAATCAGATTCTTTAAGTGAAACATTTAAAAATTTAGACGTAATTGTTCCAATGATTAAAGAATACATGAAAACAAGTAAAACAAAATTATTATGGAATACAGCAAATATGTTTTCTCACCCTCGTTGGGTACATGGTGCAGCAACTGCTCCTAATGCTGATGTATACGCATATGCTGCAGCGAAAGTTAAAAAAGGCCTAGAAGTTGGTAAAGAGCTAGGTTCAGAAAACTACGTATTCTGGGGTGGTCGTGAAGGTTATGAAACATTATTAAATACTGACATGAAACTTGAGTTAGACAACCTTGCACGCTTCTTCCACATGGCAAAAGACTATGCAAGAGAAATTGGTTTTGATGCTCAATTCCTAATTGAACCTAAGCCACAAGAGCCAACGAAACATCAATATGACTTTGATGTAGCAACTGGATTAGCATTCCTACAACAATATGACTTACAGGATACATTTAAGTTTAATATTGAAGCAAACCATGCAACGCTTGCTGGTCATACATTTGAGCATGAGTTACATGTTGCACGTATTAACGGTATGTTAGGTTCCGTTGATGCTAACCAAGGTGACATGTTAATTGGATGGGATACAGATGAGTTCCCAACAGATCTTTATTCAACGACATTAGCGATGTATGAAATCATTAAAAATGACGGTCTAGGTTCAGGTGGATTGAATTTTGACGCAAAAGTACGCAGAGGATCATTTGATTCAGATGATTTATTTTATGCTCATATTGCTGGGATGGACGCATTCGCAATCGGTACAAAAGTGGCGCAACGTATGCTTGAAGATAAAGTACTAGAAGATTTTGTTGCTGATCGTTACAGCAGTTTCAGAGAGGGGATCGGTCTTGATATTCTAGAAGGAAAAGCTGACTTCCACAAATTAGAGAAGTATGCGTTAGAGCTTGACGTAGTTAAGAGTAACAAGTCTGGACGTCAAGAGCATTTAAAAGCAATTTTAAACAAATATTTACTTGAGACTATCTCAGAAAAGTAATACAAATAAGTGAATTTAATCATCATACAAAAATGCGCCCGTTGCGGTATGTGTTAAAAAAATTAAATTTAAACGAAAATATGCTGGGCGACAATCGTTTCCCAGCAATTTTTAAATCAAATATAAAGTGCGATGGAAAGATAAATAAATATATGTTGTTATAAGGGTGGTTATAAATGAAATATGTCATTGGGATTGATCTTGGCACAAGTGCGGTAAAGGTTTTATTAATGAATCAAGAAGGAAAAGTTTGCGATGAAGTTTCTAAGTCCTATCCTTTAATTCAAGAAAAATCAGGATATAGTGAGCAAAACCCAATTGAATGGGTCGAAAAAACAACATCAGCTTTGAAAGAGCTTGTTGCCCGATTTGACGATGAAGTGGCAAATATTGAAGGAATTAGTTTTTCAGGGCAAATGCATGGACTTGTTTTATTGGATCAAGAAAATCAGGTTTTAAGAAATGCAATTTTATGGAATGACACTAGAACGACAGAGCAATGTCGGCAAATTTACGACATTTTAGGTGAAGAGCGCCTTTTACAAATCACGAAAAATCCAGCATTAGAAGGATTTACTTTACCGAAGCTACTATGGTTGAAGCAGTATGAACCTGAAACTTTAGAAAGAGCAGCTGTATTTATGTTGCCAAAAGATTATTTACGATACGAAATGACAGGAAAAATTCATAGTGAATATTCTGATGCAGCAGGAACGTTATTGTTAAATGTGGCTGAAAAAAGTTGGAGCAATGAACTTTGTGACCTTGTTGGAATTGACGTAAAACTTTGTCCCCCTTTAGTAGCTTCGCATGAATTTGTAGGAACAATCACAGATCAATTTGCGAAAGAAACCGGATTAGCAGTAACGACGAAAATATTTGCTGGTGGTGCTGACAACGCTTGTGGTGCGATTGGTTCAGGGATTCTTTCAGAAGGAAAAACACTTTGTAGTATTGGAACATCAGGTGTTGTTCTTTCTTATGAAGAAAGAAATGATCGTGATTTCAGTGGTAAAGTTCACTACTTTAACCATGGTGAAGAAAAAGCTTATTACACAATGGGGGTTACTCTAGCCGCTGGCTATAGCTTGAGCTGGTTTAAAGATACGTTTGCTAAAGATGAAGAATTTGAATCACTTTTACAAGGCTTAGAAAAGGTTCCCGTTGGTGCAAATGGATTATTATTTACTCCATATGTTGTTGGAGAAAGAACCCCTCATGCGGATGCCAATATTCGTGCAAGTTTTATCGGCATGGAATCATCACACGAACGAATCGATTTTGCTCGTGCGGTGATAGAAGGAATTACTTTCTCTTTAAATGAGTCCATTGAAATTTTCCGTGAAAGTGGGAAAACGATTGATACCATCATCTCCATCGGTGGTGGAGCGAAAAGTGATACATGGCTTCAAATTCAGGCTGACGTTTTTAATGCAACAATTGTGAAACTTTCAAGTGAACAAGGTCCAGCGGTAGGGGCAGCAATGCTAGCTGCTTATGGTAGTAAATGGTTTGAGAGCTTACAACAGTGTGCTGACGTTTTCACTGACGAAGCAAAAGCCTTTCAGCCAATTCCTGAAAATGTTGAAAAATATCAAGAGTTATTCCGAATTTACAAAGATGTTTATCGTCAAACGAAACCATTAAACGAAGGTCTAAAGAAATTTCGTAAAAATTAAACATAAGTTAAAAAAAATATTAATTTTATCAAGAGCTATTCCGAAAGTATCAGCTACTTATGTGATACAGGTGGAATAGCTTTTTGGGTTTGTAGAATACTAAAAAAGCTAAAAAATCATTTTATCTTTGTAGTAGAGTGAATTTCATAATTACCAAAAATGAGCACATCAGCAAAATATAGTTTGCGAATGATTTTGACGCAACTATATTTTGATCTAAGTGGCGAGAATAATGAATTATGAAATTCATTGAGTAGAGAAAATGAATACATTAATTCAAGAAAAAGGTGGTTAAGTAAATGACAATTATTCGTAATCCAATTTTAACAGGGTTTAATCCTGATCCAAGTATTTGCCGTGTTGAAGAAGATTATTATATTGCGGTGTCAACTTTTGAATGGTTTCCTGGTGTAGGGATCTACCATTCAAAAGATCTTAAAAATTGGCGTTTAGCTAAAAGACCATTAAATCGATTGAGTCAATTGAATATGAGTGGTAATCCCGATTCGGGTGGAATTTGGGCACCTCAACTTTCTTATAGTGATGGAAAATACTGGTTGATTTATACCGATGTAAAGGTTACAGATGGTCAATGGAAAGATTGCCATAACTATCTTGTCACATGTGAAACGATTGATGGAGAATGGTCTGAACCGATTTATTTAAACAGTTCAGGCTTTGATCCATCTTTATTCCACGATGACGATGGAAAGAAATACTTTTTAAATATGTATTGGGATCATCGGGTCGGACACCACAACTTTTATGGGATTTTGCTCCAAGAATACAGCCCTGAAAAGAAAAAGCTTGTTGGGAAGAAAGAAATTATTTTTAAAGGAACAGATATTAAATTAACAGAAGCACCACATTTGTATAAGATAAATGGGTATTATTACCTTTTAACAGCAGAAGGTGGTACGAAATATGATCATGCAGCTACGATTGCACGATCGAAAGAGTTATGGGGTCCATATGAAGTACACCCTGAAAATCCGCTGATAACTTCGTGGCCGTATGCACATAATCCGCTTCAAAAGGCTGGACACGCTTCGATCGTAAAAACCCATACTGATGAATGGTTTTTGGTGCATTTAACGGGTCGACCATTACCAAAAGAAGGACAACCTTTACTTGATCCTAGAGGCTATTGTCCACTTGGTAGGGAAACAGCTATCCAAAGATTAGAGTGGAAGAATGATTGGCCTTATGTTGTTGGTGGCAATCAACCATCTTTAGAAATCGAAGGTCCAAAAGTGAAAGAAGTAAAGTGGGAACCAGATTATCCGGAGAAAGATGATTTCGATTCCAAGACATTGAATCCTCACTTCCAAACCTTACGTATTCCGTTAGCGGTTAATACCGTTTCACTTGATGATCATCCTGGTCATTTAAGAATTTACGGTAAAGAATCACTAACATCGAAATTTACTCAAGCGTTTGTGGCTCGACGTTGGCAACACTTTAATTTTACTGCAGAAACAAAAGTAGCTTTTACTCCAAATACTTTTCAACAATCTGCAGGCTTAGTTAATTATTACAACACTGAAAACTGGACATCTCTACAAATTTCATGGCATGAAGATAAAGGAAGAATTTTGGAATTAATGACTTGTGATAACTTTACTTTTAATCAACCTCTTCAAGGAGATGAAATTGTTATTCCTGATAATGTTGTATATGTTTATCTTCGAGTCGATGTGAAAACGAATATTTATCAGTACTCCTATTCATTTGATGGAGACAATTGGGTAACTATTCCGGTTAAATTTTACTCCTATAAGCTTTCTGACGATTACATTCGAGGGGGAGGATTCTTCACTGGAGCCTTCGTCGGCATGCAATGTCAAGATACATCAGGGGAAAATAATTATGCTGATTTTGACTATTTCATTTATAAAGAAACGGAAAAGTAAAATTTATGTGTGGTCACCATGCCGGAAAAGAATATGAAGATTAATTCCTATTAAGGAATAATGTGAGTTATTCTGTGGAAAATAAAATCAGTTATTAATATTTCATTGCCTTTTTATCGGGGAATGATAAAAAAATTATAAATAGGAGGATATAAATGATTAAAAAACTTTTTTCACTAATTTTAGTGTTAACCCTAGTCGGATTGGGGGGATGTGGACCGGCTGATGACCCTGACGCAACTGACCCAACACCTGGAACTGATGGAGAGGTTGTTGATGAGAGTACGATTAGCTTTACACACTTATGGCCAGCAGGAAGTTCTGCACAGCATAACCGAATTGTTGAGTCAATTATCAGTGAATATGAGGAGGCAAATCCGGGAGTAACAATTGACGTTGACGTTTTATCAAATGATCAATATAAAGAAACAATGACCATATTAGCATCTTCAAGACAGCTTCCAGACGTGGGATTGACTTGGGCGGCTGGTTATATGACACCTTTTGTTAATGGGAATATGTTTGCTTCACTTGACGATGTAATAGAGGATGGATTAGGTGAAGAGTTCATCCCTGGAACTGTAGAAGCTTTCTCTGTAAATGAAACAGCGTATGGTTTACCGCTTGAACTAAACATAGCACCGATTTATTACAACAAGAACATATTCGCAGAGTATGACTTAGAAGTACCTGAAACTTATGATGAGTTCCTAAATGTTGTTCAAACATTAGAGGAAAATGGAGTGACCCCAATTACAGTAGGAAATAGAGAACCTTGGACAGGCTCTATGTGGTATATGTATTTAGCGGACAGAATTGGTGGTCCGGAATTATTAACGAATGCCATTGAGCGTACTGACACCTTTGAAGACGAAGCTTTAGTTCAAGCTGCTGAAGAAATTCAAAATTTAGTTGATATGAATGCATTTGTTAGAGGGTTTAATGGGCTTGGAAATGAAGAGGCTAAAGGTCCATTTATGAATGAACAAGCAGCTATGTACATGATGGGTACATGGGAGTTACCAAACTATACAACGAACGAAGATGTTCCTCAAGAATTTAGAGATTCTATCGGTTTCTTTAAATTTCCAATGGTTGAAGGTGGGGCAGGCGATATCGATAGCTTTGTTGGAGGGCCAGGTGTAGGATTATTCGTTTCTGAAGATTCACCGGTGCAAGAGCAAGCGAAAGATTTTGTTCAATTCTTCGTTGAACGATGGGGAGAAACATCAGTTACAGACGCTGGAGTAATCCCAGCAACTGTGGTTAACACTGATGAAGTAGATTTACCTGATATGTATATTGATATATTAGACGAACTAGCTGGTGCAAGTAACATTACTTTATACGCTGATGTTCAAATGACTGCTTCAGTCGCTCAAACACACTTAGATTTGATTCAATCTCTGTTCGGTAAACATATAACTCCAGAGGAATTTGCTAAAAGGCATGAAGAAGCTCTTGCAGCAGAGGAATAAAATGACATGAAACATAAAAAGGGCATTTGAAGGAGAAAAGATATTGTATAATATGCCCTTTTTTCTAAGGATCACAAATGAAGGAATATAGATTGAAGGGGGAAAAATTATGAATAAAGTCATGTCAAATAAACTAATCATCACCTTGTATGTTCTCCCCGCACTCCTTTTAATTATGGTGTTAATTTACGTTCCGATCGTTTTAACTGGATATTATGGGTTAATGAGATGGGATGGAGTCGGAGAAATGACATTTATTGGATTAGATAATTACATTAGGCTCTTAAGTGATAATCAATTCTGGAGAAGTTCCTTTCATTCTTTACTACTAGCTATATTTTCGACAATTAGTTTGATTGGTTACTTAATCATTTCTCTTATTTTAGCGACTAAAATCAAAGGAGCCAACTTTTTAAGAAAGATATACTTAATCCCAATGTTATTGTCCTCAGTAGCAATTGCGCAGCTTTGGCTCAAAATTTATCACCCAACTAATGGTTTACTAAATAGCCTCCTATTTACGATCGGATTCAATAACGCACCAGCATGGTTAGCGGATCGTAGTTTAGTTCTATTTTCCATTTTTATTGCGATTATTTGGCAATACGCAGGGTTTTATATACTTATTTATTATGCTGCGCTAAAGAATATACCGGAATCAATTATTGAAGCTGCTAAAATAGATGGCGCGACGCCAATTCAAATTGCGTATAAAATTAAATTTCCTCTCATTTTAGGTGTGTTTAAAGTAACGATTATATTAGCGATTGTTGGATCTTTGAAATATTTTGACTTAATTTGGATAATGACTGGTGGCGGCCCAGCTGGAGCTAGTGAGGTTATCGCATCATATATGTACAAACAAGCTTTTAGTAGTTATAACTTTGGTTATGGAAGTGCAGTTGGCTTTTATTTACTACTGTTTTGTTTGATTGCAACATGGTTAATCCGTAAATTAACAACGAGTAAAGAAGAGATTCAGTATTAAGGAGGGGGCGTATAATGGGAAAACAAAGTGACGTAGTGAAAACAGAAAGTAATACTTCGAGAAAAATTGGATACGCTCTTTTGTATCTAATATTAGGGATTATTGCAGTTTTTCAAGTATATCCACTTATTTGGTTAGTGAAATTTTCGTTAAAGTCTAACCGGGAAGTATTTAGCGAATCGCCATTCGCATTACCCACAGAGCCAAGATGGGAAAACTATACTACTGCTTGGACTCAAGGGAATATCGGACTATACTTTTTCAACAGTGTGTGGATTACAGTTGTCGCAGTCGTATTAACAGTTCTTTTTGCAAGTTTAGTTACATTTGCAATAACAAGAATGAATTGGAAATTTAATAAATTAACTTTAGGTTTATTTATGATCGGTTTGATGATCCCAATTCATTCTACGTTAATACCGTTATTTAGCTTCTTCCTGAGCATTAACCTAATCGATAATCCGATTGCGATAATTTTAACGTATACAGCATTTAACTTACCGTTAACGATCATGATCTTACTCGGTTTTTATTACACATTACCGCGAGAAATTGAGGAAGCGGCGGTGATTGATGGCTGTTCCATTAATCGAATCTTTTTTCAAATTACATTACCAATGACAATGCCGGTTATTTCAACTACGGCAATCATTAATATGATCTATAATTGGAATGAATTTGTATTTATAAATACGTTCATTCGCTCTGATCATTATCGAACTTTAACCGTAGGGATACAAAGCTTTATTGGGCAATATGCAACAGACTGGGGAGCGATTGGAGCCACATTAGTGATAAGTATATTGCCAATATTGATTGCCTTTTTCTTCTTGAGCAATAAAATTGTCGAAGGGATTGCCGCTGGAGCTGTAAAAGGATAACGATGCCCTATTTAGCATTGACATATAATCAGTGGTTAAATTAAAAGTGAAACTAAAAAGCTATGGTAAATTGGACAAAATTTAATAAAAGAAGATTGGAGTGATCAATTTGGAAACATACAATCAAACTGCTTTTCCACCTTTAGGACTTTATAATTCGGATGCACTAAACTTAAAAAATCCTCATGATACGTATGATGTTTATGTAAATGAAGAGCATATTGGCAAAAAGATTTTGTTAACACAAGCAGATGAAATTGAGGATGTAGGGGACTTTTTGAAAGCACAAGGGATTGAAAATGTATCAACAAATTTAAACGGTGACCATTACGTTATCAAAACAGATGAGGCTCAACGTGTTAAAAATATTATCGATGCATACTTGAAAAATAGATAAATGACGAAAGGTCAAAGGGCTGTCCCATGAGTGTCTACTGGCAGACTTTTGACCTTTTATGGTTAATTTAGAAAAAGGAGAGTGGGACGAAAGTCTGTCCCCTCGTCCGAGAAAAAGGAAGTGATTTTTATGAAAAAAATTGGTGTTTTAACGAGTGGTGGCGATGCTCCTGGAATGAATGCTGCAATTAGAGCGATTGTTCGAGCGGGAATTTATAACAATATTGAAGTGATGGGAGTTTCTAGAGGCTATGAAGGGTTAATCAATGGAGAAATCAAACATATGGATGTTTCGTCAGTAGCTGATATTATTCATAAAGGTGGAACGATTCTTAAAACAGCAAGAAGCGAACAATTCAAAACGGAAGAGGGGAGAAAAAAGGCGATCAATGTTTTAGAGGTTTTTGGAATTGAAGGTCTTGTGATTATTGGTGGCGATGGCTCATTTCGTGGTGCTGAGAAGTTAAGTGAAGCAGGTGTGAAGACGATCGGGATCCCAGGGACGATTGATAATGATCTTCCATATTCTGAATTTACGATTGGCTTCGATACAGCGGTAAACACAGTACTAGATGCCATTACGAAAATTAGAGATACTTCAACTTCTCATGAAAAAGCAACGATTATCGAGGTTATGGGGAGACATTGTGGGGATATCGCTCTTTATAGTGGACTTGCTGGTGGAGCGGAGAGTGTATTAGTTCCTGAAGAAGAATTTGATATAAATGACGTTTGTAAAAAGTTGGTTCAAGGAAAAAGTAGAGGGAAATTACATAATATCATCATGCTCGCTGAAGGAACAAGTGATGCCTATGAATTGCAAAAAGAAATCTTTGAACGTGTAGGTATAGAAGCGAGGGTTACCGTTTTAGGCTTTATCCAACGAGGTGGAAATCCGAGCTCATTTGACCGAATTTTAGCAAGTAAAATGGGTGCATACGCAATTGATGCCCTAATTAACGGGAAATCAAGTCGGGCATTAGGAATTAAAAATAATAAAATATTTGATATGGATATTGCTGAGGCATTAACAATGGAAAAACAATTTGATAGTGATACATATCAATTAACAAACATCTTATCTATATAATAACAAGTAATTTTATGTTTCACACTTAGCGAAACTTTAGGTGAAACATAAAGGGGCTGTCCTAAAAGTGTCACCAAGCAAAACTCTCTAAATATAGTCGTGAAGGTATCTTATTCGTCTATATTTTAGTGGGAAAGGGTGATGGACACTTTGTTATTGGACAGCCCTTCTTTTTTATCTCTATAGGAAAATTATGTATACAAAACTAAGATTGTGAAACAATAAAATAAAAAAGGAGAATTTAATGGAAGTAAAAATAGGAACAAAATATCAAATTTCTGAAAATATTAAAGGTAACTTTAACTCTGCAACATCATTAACGATCATCAGTGAAACTAATAACACTATTCAGTTTACACTTAACGATCAAAAAGGCCACGGTGCTATGCCGATTCAACATTTGCAATATTTATCAAAGAAAAATTATTTAACAAAAGGAATGAACAAACGTCAATTTTTAATGAAAGAAGATAACGAAGAAGAGATTGTTTAATAGAGGCTGGGACAAAAGTGTCTGACACCACGCGATCCTACTAAATATAGACGTAAGATTTATCATATGTCTATATTCGGTGTCTAGCGGTGTCTGACACTTTGTTTTGTCCCAGCCTCTATTTTTTAGAGCTAGATGTGCTCTGGAAATTTCCATTTGTTTAAATGTCGCATTTCAGCCTATTTTTAATTAATTCTGCTAGGTACATGCTCAGTTTTATTGTATTTACATAAAATACAACGAAAATGAAAAGGAGGTTTTTACGTGTATCAGCATTATAATTTTAACCATCCAACAACAACATATGGAGATTTTGGTATGGAAGCGCATAATCCACAAGACGAACGAGTATTACCTTTATTAGGTGCGACTGCATTAGCCACTCCTTTCCTCTTTGGCCATCACGGGTACGGCCCAGGGCATGGACATTGGCACGGTCATCACGGGTACGGCCCAGGGCATGGACATTGGCATGGTCATCACGGGTACGGCCCAGGCCATGGACATTGGCATGGTCATCACGGGTACGGCCCAGGCCATGGACATTGGCACGGGCACCACGGATACGGCCCAGGCCATGGACATTGGCATGGTCATCACGGATATGGTCCAGGACATGGCCATCGTGGACACGGCCCAGGGCATGGTACAGGTTTCGGCCATCAACGATAAGAGGCTTGTAAATAGTCATACCAATTATGAAAGTCATTAATTTAAAAATTGAAAACGAATCAAGAAAAGGGAGATTAAAAGTGCAAGCCACTTTTAACCTCCCTTTTTTCAACTAATTAATTTGTAGCACAATTTTTAGAGATACTCTTATATTGAGTTAAAAATCTACATTACATTTCTTAAAAATGAGCAATTAAATCATTTCATTCATAATAATGTAGATAAAGGGATTAATGTAAATCAGATTAATAGGTGAGGTTTATACGGTTAAGGTTGAAGATGACGCTATAGAAAAGTAGAGAGAGGGGATTTTATATGGGCATATTAGTATGTGGAGGTGCGGGTTATATTGGTAGCCATGCAGTAGCTGATTTACTCTCGAAAGGTGAAGAAGTGATCGTTGTTGACAACTTTCAAACAGGTCATAAAGAAGCCGTTTTAAGAGGAGCGAAATTATTCGAAGGTGATCTACGTGACCAAGCGTTTATCGATCAAGTACTTTCCGAAAATAAGATCGAAGCCGTACTACATTTTGCAGCGGATTCATTGGTAGGAGAGAGTGTAAGTGATCCGTTGAAATACTATGATAACAATGTAAATGGGGCACTTTGCTTGTTAAAGGCTATGAAAAAAAACAATGTAAATATGATTGTTTTTTCTTCAACGGCGGCCACCTATGGTGAACCAAGGAATATTCCGATAATGGAAACAGACCCTACTGAGCCGACAAATCCATATGGCGAAACGAAACTAGCAATTGAAAAGATGTTAAAGTGGTCTGAGCAAGCGTACGGAATTAAGTACATCATATTACGCTATTTTAATGTAGCTGGAGCTCATATGATAGAAGATATTGGTGAAGATCATATGCCAGAAACACATTTAATTCCACTAGTACTCCAAGTGGCACTAGGAAAGCGAGAGAAAATTTTTATTTTTGGTGATGATTACGCCACTCATGATGGAACGTGTATTAGGGATTATATCCACGTCACAGACTTAGTTACTGCACACTTATTAGCAATTGGAAAGCTACGCAATGGTGGTTCCAGTGATACTTATAACCTTGGAAATGGCAACGGCTTTACGGTTAAAGAAGTGGTTGAAGTAGCTAGAAGAGTGACAGAACATGAGATTTTCTTAGAAATTGCCCCACGAAGGGATGGTGATCCTGCGAAGCTAGTCGCTTCTTCACAAAAAGCAGTGAGCGAATTAGGTTGGAAGCCACAATTTACTTCCCTTGAAAAAATAATTGAAAGTGCCTGGAAGTGGCACAAAGCACATCCGTGTGGTTACGAAGGGGTCAGATAGGGAATAAATTCAACCTATTGTACCAGGGCTGTCCCGTAGATGTCACTAATGGGACAGTTGTTTTATTAGACGATTAGTTCAGCATTATCATCTAATATATTGGAAAATTTAAAAAATATAATCTGAACCCCATAAATCTATAGTAGAATATAAATAGGCGATTAATATTTGCTAGGAGTAGGAGATCATAATGAAGGATTCAAATAAAAAATTTAATCTAATGAATAGGTTTCCATCTTATCCATTTTCATTGTTAACGAAAATGATTTTATTAATCTGTTCCTTAATGATTTTAATGCTAATTTTTTTAGGAGTATACTCAAATTCAAAGTACTCTGAAACATTAGTGGAACAAATCGGTATTAGAGCTCTTAATGTAGCTCACTCTGTATCTGAGATTCCTGAAGTTAAAAATGCGTTTTATACGGATAATCCAGCAGAAATAATTCAACCAATTGCAGAGGCGATTCGAGTTAGGACTGATTCTGAATTTATTGTTGTTGGAAATAAAAATGGTGAACGTTATTCTCATCCGCTCGAAGACCGAATTGGACAAGTAATGGTAGGCGATGATAATGAACGAGCACTACTGCTTGGTGAATCTTATATTTCTGAAGCGACTGGATCACTAGGGCCTTCTATTCGTGGAAAGGCACCGATTTTCTCAAACGAAGGGGAAATTATTGGTGTAGTTTCTGTAGGTTTTTTAATTGATGATGTTGAAATGACGATAGGGACTTATGTGACAGAAGTTTGGTATTGGATTATTATAAGTATTTTTATAGGGATCATAGGTGCCATTCTAATCTCACTCCATGTAAAAAAATCAATTTTTGGTCTTGAGCCAGATGAAATTGGGCACCTTTATAAGGAAAGAGAAGCGATTTTACAGTCGATTCATGAAGCCATTATTGCCGTAGACAAAGAAGGATACATCACGATGAATAACCATGCTGCCCAACAAGTCTTAAATGTAGATGGAGCACTAGAAACCGGTAAACATATAAAAGACTTTTCATCTCACGCTCACTTTATGGAAGTGTTAAAAACAGGGAAGAGCGAATTTCATCAAGAATTATGGGTGGATGAAGAACAATTCATCGTAAACTGTGTTCCTATTTATTATGATGATAGATTAATGGGAGCTGTTTCAACCTATAGGAATCGAACCGAAATTCATAAACTTGCGGAAGAGTTGTCCAAAGTAAAACAATATTCCGAAGCACTTCGTGTGCAAACACATGAGTTTTCCAATAAATTAAATACGATTTCAGGTTTATTACAATTAAACCAAATGCAAGAGGCTATTGATTTTATAAATAAAGAAAGTAAAAAGCAACAGGAGTGGATTCACTTTTTAATTCATAGTGTAAAAGATTCCTACGTGAGTGCCGTTTTATTAGGAAAATTAAACCGGTCGCACGAACTTGGAATTCAAATGAATATTAATTACAACAGTGAACTTAAAACTCCTCTTTCTGAAAAGCAAAGGGAAGGGGTAGTAACTATACTAGGAAATTTACTAGAAAATGCATATGATGCTGTCCTAGAGACGAAAAAAGATCATAAAATCAGCATCTTCTTTACAGACATTGGAAATGATATTGTTTTTGAAATAGAGGATAGTGGCATAGGCATCTCGGATGAAGAGGTAGATAAAATTTTTACCAAAGGCTATACCACAAAAAAAGGTTCACATAGAGGAATAGGATTAGTATTAGTGCAAAACATTTTAAACGAACTAGGTGGCGAATTATCACTAGAAACGAGTGAACTTGGTGGTGCTTGTTTTATTTTAACTATTCCTAAAGTGAAGGGGTTAGAAGGTGATCATAATGAAAAGCAAGCTATATAACGTGTTTATTATCGAGGATGATTTTCGAGTCGCAAATATTAATAAGCAATTTGTAGAAAAAGTGGAGGGTTTTCAAGTTATAGGAAGCGCTAGTACGGGGAAAGAAGCGATCGACTTTCTAGTAGAAACGAACGTTTTGCCTGATTTAATTTTGTTAGATATTTATATTCCTGATGTTGAAGGTTTGGAGTTAATGTGGTCAATCCGAAAAAAATATCAAAATATCGACATTATCATGCTTACTGCTGCAAAAGAAGTACAAACAATTGAGGAAGTGTTACGTGGGGGAATACTTGATTATATTATTAAACCAATCGATTTCAACCGCCTTGAGCAAACTCTACAACGGTTCGTAGAAAAACAGGAGATTTTTGAAACTAAGCAAGAATTGACACAAGAAGAACTTGATAACGTCAGAGTCGTATCGACTTCAGTGATTGAAAAAGACGATAAAGCTTCTAAGTTACCAAAGGGGATTGATCGACTTACCCTTGAAAAAGTCATTTCTATTCTCCAAGAAAGTGATAAAGAAGGCTTTACTGCAATTGAAGTAGGAAATGAAATTGGAGCGAGTCGCTCTACAGCAAGGCGTTATTTGGAGTATTTAGTAGCTGCTGAACAAGTGAAAGCTGAGTTAATTTATGGTGATGTTGGTAGACCCGAACGACGCTATGTAATAATATAAAAGAAACGAGGCTGTCCCAAAGGAAAGTGTCAGACACTTGAGGGACAGCCTCGTTTTTTGTATATATCCAAGTAGATTAATCCTTAAATGGATTAAGGGTTATAGACCTCCGCCTCAACGCGTAGCGTAGGTGGGAACTTTTAATCAGGTGGAGTCGAGACTCCATCTGATTTCTCGATGTTTCAGCTTGCTGAAACGAGTTCGCTTTAAAATGAAATAATCCCAAGTAAAATGGCTACTGCCATTAATACTAAACTAAATCCCCAAACCCATAGTAAGGAATAGCGAATATGTTTCCCCATCTCACAGCCTGCTAAACCAAGTGCTAACCAAAGTGCAGGTGCGAATGGGCTCACAAAAGTTCCGATGATATTCCCAATGATCATTGCATAAGCAGCAGTGAAAGTATCCACACCATGACTTGTAACGATTTGTTCAACTACTGGTAGTAAGGCGAAATAATAAGCATCAGTATTTAAAATTAATTCAAACGGTACACCGAAAGCACCAATAATTAAATGTAAGTAAGGCACGATAAATGCAGGTAATATATACACCATATCAACTGCTATTGAATCTAGCATTTCTGTTCCACTCAAAATCCCTAAGAATGACCCAGCAGCCAGAATGATACTTGCCATTAAAAGGGCGTTAGGTGCATGTGCTTTTATTCGTTCCATTTGGTCGCTTACTTTAGGATAATTCAATGGTAAAGCGATACTTAGAGCGATCATAAACACAAATCCAGCAGGGATCACTCCCCATACTAACATTCCAATCATCCCTAATGTTAGTAGTAAATTCACCCATAATAATTTTGGTCGGGCCAAAGTAGAGTTTTTCTCGTCGTTATATGAATCACCTGCAGTTGCTTCACTTGCTGCAGCCACCTCAACATTGGCATCAGCCCCTTCATCACGCATTGCAATACGACGTTTTTCACGTAACCCTAAAATAACAGCCATACCGACAAGTAAAACAAGTGCTATAATTTGTAACGGAATGAGTGGTCTCCATAATTCAGTGGCGTCCATTCCAAGTACGGCAGCTGTTCGTCCTAGTGGACCTGCCCACGGTAGCATGTTTAAAATACTTGCACTTGTCCCTATTAATAGTAGTAGTAAGTATGGACTCATTTTTAAACGCTGATATAAAGGTAGTAATGCAGGGATGGTAATTAGGAAAGTAGATGCCCCTGAGCCATCCAAGTGAGCAATGGCAGCGATGATAACTGTTCCGGCAGCAACAGCGACGACATTCCCTTTGGTAATTGAAATCATTTTGTTTATAATCGGATCAAAAAGCCCTGAATCTTGCATAACCCCAAAAAAGAGAATCGCGAATATAAACATGATGACAACATTCATAACCCTGTCTATGCCTTCACTAAAAAAAACCCCAATTTCTGCAATCCCAAATCCAGCTAACAAAGCACCGATGATTGGCACTAAAACAAGCCCGATGATAGGTGATACTTTCCCCTTCAAAAGTAAGATGACAATCGTTAAAATGGTTGCGAATCCTATGATACTTAGCATATGATTTTCTCCCCCCTAATTGAAAATGAAAAAGAGTCACTTATGTTTAAGCGCTTTCATAAAACGTTAAAAAAATAGTCTTTTTCAAATTTTCAGTATATTAGGTAATTTATCATGTTGATATCTAGAGGGATAGTTTATGTAAATAAATTAAATATTGAGTATAAAAACAATATTGTTCATAATGTTCAATTGCTTTTGAATCAACACTCACTCATTCGAGGAAAATGTCATTTCCTTAAATTTTGAAAAGTGATGAGAAAATGGTTATTTATTAATTAGATGGTCGTTATTAATAGAATTATTTAAAAGAGGGTGGGACAAAACAAAGTGTCAGACACCGCTTGGCACCAAATATAGACATATGATAAATCTGTACGTCTATATTTAGTAGGATCCGCGTGGTGTCAGACACTCTTGTCCCACCCTCTTTTATTTTATAGTGAAAAAACGAAGTTAGATATAGATATGTATTTTCTGAAAGTGTTGATCGTTTGTGGGTGTTTTGTTGTATACTTGATTTATCTTGGTTGTTTTTGAAAGAAAATGATTGATTTTTGGAAGGGCTTACGTTATTATTAGTTCATAAGCAATTACTCATACATTCTTCGGAGGTGATTTGCAAGTGCTTACTCCAGAAAGACATCAGATCATTTTAGATTTGTTAAAAGATAGAGGAGTCGTTAAACTCCATGAATTAGTCGAAGCGACATCGTCTTCAGAATCGACGATCCGTCGAGATTTAAGTCAACTTGAGAATGAGAAGAAATTAAAGCGCGTTCATGGTGGAGCATCTTTACTTGCTCAAAAAGGGGAAGAGCTAAGTATTACTGAAAAAGCAGCAAAGAATTTGAAAGAAAAAGATAAAATCGCACAATACGCTGCATCTCTTATAAGGGATGGAGATTGCATATATTTAGATGCCGGAACTACGGCTTTTCAAATGATCCCGCATATTAAGGCAAAAGAAATTAAAGTGGTCACGAACGGATTAACCCATTTGGAAGAGCTTTTAGAACGAGGGATAGATACCTATATAACCGGTGGCTATATCAAGCAAAAAACACGAGCCCTAATCGGAAAAGGTGCTTTAGAGGGTGTTAAACAGTATCGCTTCGATAAATGCTTTATCGGTGTGAACGCCATTCATACAGAGTATGGTTTTACGACACCTGACCCAGAAGAAGCAATGGTTAAGCTGAATGCGATGAACTTATCTCAAGAAACGTTCGTACTTGGTGATCGCACGAAATTAAACGAAGTAACGTTTGCTAAAATTGCTGATTTAAAAGAGGGAACTATTATTACAGATGAGACAGATGAAGAAATTTTAGCACCTTATATAGAAAAAACGACGATAAAGGTAGTGACAACATGATTTTTACATGCACCTTAAACCCTTCAGTCGACTATGTTGTCGAAGTTGATAACGTTGAACTAGGGGATTTAAATAGAGCAAAAAAAACTGCATTTTATCCTGGTGGAAAAGGAATTAACGTTTCGAGAGTTTTAAAGAAACTCGGGATCACTAACACGGCATTAGGATTTGTTGGTGGATTTACGGGTGAATTTATCACCAATTCTCTTAAAAAAGAGGGGATACTGCAAGATTTTACTTTGGTTGATGAGGATACGAGAGTAAATGTAAAGCTAAAATCTTCTGTTGAAACAGAGGTGAACGGTCAAGGAGCGGTAATTTCAAAAGAAAAAGAGCAAGAACTTTTTGAAAAAATCACAACAATGACCGCCGAAGACTATTTAATTTTAGCCGGAAGCTTGCCGCCGAGTATTTCACCAGATTTTTATCAAAAAATTGCAGCGCAATGTAATGAAAATAACGTTCATTTTGTTGTCGATACGTCAGGTAAAGCGTTAGAAGAAGTTTTACCGTGCCAGCCATTTTTAATTAAACCTAACCAGCACGAACTAGGAGAATTGTTTAATGTACAAATTTCTTCTATAGAAAACGCGGTAAAGTATGGACGAAAGTTATTAGAAAACGGTCCAGAAAACGTGATTGTTTCTTTAGGTGGCGATGGTGCACTTTTACTAAATAAAGAGGTTTCAGCATACGCCAATGTACCGAAAGGAGAATTGAAAAACTCAGTAGGTGCTGGAGATTCATTAGTTGCCGGGTTTATCAGTTCATATGTTGAGAATGGAGACTTAATTGAGGCGTTTAAATATGGGATTGCTGCAGGGAGCGCAACTGCGTTTTCTAGTGATCTATGTAATAAAAGTAGTTTAGAAAACCTTTTACCAGAAATAAAAATTGAGATATTAAACTGAGGAGGGAACACAACATGAAAATCACAGAATTATTAACTGCAGAGACGATAGAACTAAATTTGCAATCGACTTCCAAAGACGCTGTTATTGATGAGCTTATTAGAAAACTAGACAAAGCAGGTAAGCTTAGTGATACTAATAAATTTAAAGAAGCGATTTTAGCACGTGAAGCACAAAGTACGACTGGAATTGGCGAAGGGATTGCCATTCCACATGCCAAAACAAGTGCAGTAAAAACCCCAGCGATTGTTTTTGGTCGCTCAAAAGCAGGCCTAAATTATGAATCTCTTGATGGACAACCTGCGCATTTATTTTTCATGATTGCTGCAAGTGAAGGAGCGAACAACGCTCATTTACAAACATTATCACGACTTTCAAGCTTTTTAATGGATATGAATTTCCGTAAAAAATTAGAAACGGCTACATCCATTGATGAAGTAATTTCAGCGATTAATGAAAAAGAAGCTGAGGAAAATGAAGAAAAAGAGCAAACTATCTCAACAAAAGGGAAAATTTTAGCTGTTACGGCTTGTCCAACGGGGATTGCTCACACATTTATGGCGGCTGACTCGTTGAAAGCGAAAGCAAAAGAATTAGGATTTGATATTAAAGTCGAAACGAATGGTTCGAGCGGCGTTGAAAATGAACTGAAAGCTTCGGAAATTAAAGAGGCAGTAGCGATTATAGTAGCCGCAGATACGGCCGTAGAGATGGATCGTTTTGATGGAAAACATGTGATCCAAGTTCCTGTTGCGGACGGAATTCGTAAGACAGAAGAACTAATTAATAAAGCAGGTAAACAAGAAGCACCAGTTTATAAAGCTACTGGATCAAGTAGCAAAAAAGAAGAATCAGGAAGCAAAGGAAAGTCAGGTTTTTATAAACACATTATGAGCGGTGTATCAAACATGCTTCCGTTCGTTGTTGGTGGCGGTATTTTAATCGCACTATCATTTATTTTCGGTATTGAAGCGTTCGACCCTGATCATCCAAGTTACCACCCGATCGCAGAAGCGTTAATGACCATTGGTGGCGGTAATGCATTTGGCTTAATGATCCCAGTATTAGCTGGTTTTATTGCGATGAGTATTGCGAACCGTCCAGGTTTTGCCCCAGGTATGGTCGGTGGACTTATGGCCGCTAGTGGTGAAGCGGGATTTCTGGGTGGTTTAATTGCTGGTTTCTTAGCAGGTTATGTTGTATTAGGTTTAAGAAAAGCATTTAGTGGACTTCCAAAGTCGCTAGAAGGTATAAAGCCTGTTTTACTTTATCCGGTATTTGGGATTTTGATTACTGGTATTGTAATGTTATTCATCATTATTGAGCCTGTTGTTGCATTAAATACAGGCATGGAAAATTGGTTAGGTAGCATGGGTACAGGGAACTTATTATTCCTTGGATTAATTTTAGGCGGAATGATGGCGATTGATATGGGTGGACCGATCAATAAAGCAGCATTTACATTCGGTATTGCAATGATTGATGCTGGGAACTTAGCTCCACACGCAGCGGTTATGGCTGGTGGAATGGTACCACCACTAGGAATTGCTTTAGCAACTACATTCTTTAAGCAGAAGTTTACGAAAGCAGAAAAAGAAGCAGGGAAAACAAACTATATTATGGGTGCATCGTTTATTACCGAAGGTGCGATTCCATTCGCAGCCGCAGACCCAGGACGTGTTATACCTTCGATCGTTGTCGGTTCAGCAGTCGCTGGAGCATTAACAATGATGTTTGGTATCGGTTTACCTGCTCCACACGGTGGTATGTTCGTTATCCCGTTAGTCAATGGTAACCCGTTAATGTATATCGTAGCGATCTTAATTGGTGCAGCGGTTACCGCTCTCATGTTAGGTTTCTGGAAAAAAGACGCAAAAGAATAATATTCTTTAAAAGCGACCGACATTTCAATCAATTTGGTGATGAGTCCCTGCATGAGCGTTTCGAATGAAAAAAGGCGAATGATTTCGTGAACGAGCCTCTGAGATTCGTTAGAATGTCACAGCGAAGTGAAGGAAATGATTCGACTTTTCCATATTAAGTGGTGCTTGTGGATTTTGTATAAAAAAATTTTTTAGGAGTGTATTTCATGTTAGAAAAAACATTTAAAATTACCGCAGAAGCAGGTCTTCACGCAAGACCTGCGACACAAATAGTGAACAAAGCAACTCAATTTGATGCTGAAAGTTTATTAACGTATAACGAAAAATCTGTCAATTTAAAATCAATTATGGGCGTGATGTCTTTAGGTATAGCTCAAGGAGCAGAAATCACGATCTCAAGTGAAGGTACAGATGCCGAGGCTGCAATGCAAGCGATTGAGGAAGTTATTAAAGGTGGTTTAGGGGAGTAATAAAAAAACTGTGAATGGTTAAAAGCTAAGGAGATGTTCCTTCATAAATGATAAAAACCTTACTAGTCAATTTTATTAGCTAGTAAGGTTTTTTATGTAGTCCAAATCTGTGATGGTGCAAAAAAAATTATAAATTAGTTCAATGAATTTCATAATTCATTATTCTCGCCACTAAGATCAATATATAGTTGCGTCAAAACCGTTCGCAAACTATATATTGCGTGATGTGGCTCATTTTTGGTAATTATGAAATTCACTCAGTTGAGTGAATTTCATAATTAACTTACTTAATTTAGCGATATCAAACTATATGGCGATCCTATTGAATTATGAAATTCATTATGTTAATCAGCGGCCACTTATCGTGAAGCGAAAAATATCCCGATTTTAGAAACGGATCCAACGATTCCTACCAAACTATAATGGAAAACGAAATTGGCGGTTGAAAAAATGCTGAATGGGCGGCTGAGGCTCATGGAATTAAACACGTGATTTTGGGTTACTTTAATGTAGCTCGGGCTTATATGAACGGAGTTTTAGGAGAGGATCATTCTCCAGAGACGCATTTAATTCCAATTATTTTACAAGTTGCGCTCGGACAACGTGAGCCATTTCGATTTTCGGTGATGATTATGACACGGAAGATGGAACGTGTATTAGAGATTATATTCATGTGACAGAGGGTATTATTATTTTTAAAAACTTTTAAAGGAGAATATAGCTAATATGACAATTAAAAAAGAATTATTTTCAGAGTTGGACGATAAAAAGATTTATTCTTATACACTGAAAAATCAACAGGGGATGGAAGTGACTTGTATAGATTATGGCTGTATTATTACAAGTATTTTTGTTCCGGATGCAAAAGGGAACCTTGAAAACGTTGTACTAGGGTTTAATGCATTAGAAGATTATCAAAAGTACTCACCCTACTTTGGTGCCGTGTGTGGGCGTGTGGCAGGGCGTATTACGAGAGGACAGTTCGAACTTAACGGTAAGAAATATCAGTTAGCGACAAATAATGGAAATCATCACTTACATGGTGGAGTGGAAGGTTTTGATAAATTAGTATGGAATTCAACGACAGTTGAAACTGATGATGAGTTAGCGGTTGTATTTTCTCGTTTAAGTAAAGACGGAGAAGAGGGTTATCCAGGTAATGTAGAAATGACAGTTAAATATACATTAACAAAAAATAATGAATTCATCATAACTTATGAAGGTGAAACAGATGAAACCACGTTATTGAATGTTACGAATCATACGTACTTTAACTTAAGTGGCAATGCTAAGCGCGACATTTTAAATCATCGTTTAGAGCTAAAGAGTGACCAGTTTCTTGAATTAAATAACGGACTAGTTCCAACCGGTGAACAATTAACAGTCGAGGGCACTCCTTTCGATTTTCGAAAAGGGAGAAAGATCATTGATGGTACGACGTCAACACATCCACAAAATCAATTAGCCGGGGCTGGATATGATCATCCATTCCTTTTAAGTGAAAATAACCATAGTGAGATTGTTTTAGTTGATGATGAAAGCGGTCGTCGATTAATAATTGAAACAGATCAACCTTGTGTAGTCCTTTATACAGGAACCCAACTCCAAGATGATTTTAAAATTGGCGATGTACAATCAAGAAAATATCTTGGTTTATGTTTAGAAACTCAAGGCGTTCCAGACGCTATTAATCATTCCCATTTTCCTTCAGTTGTTCTTGAAAAGGACCGAAAATATCATTCTCAAACAAAATATTCTTTTGGAATTATAGATAAATAATTTCACTTGTGTAATGAACGAAATATAATTAACATTAGCCACTGACGAGGAATGAAAGTTCATGGAATTACCACTGTTTCCAAATGTGAATTTACCGGTTTGGTATTAAATCGAAAGGAGTTGAGTAATAATGACGAAGGTTCGCTGGGGAATTTTAAGTACTGCAAATATTGCTCAAAAAGCAATGATTCCAGCAATTGGGCGTTCGGAAAATGCAGAAGTTGTAGCGATTGCAAGTAGTAGTGGAAAAGCAAAAGAAGTTGCTGATGCTTTTAACATAAAAAAAACTTATCATACGTATGAACAAATGCTACGAGATGAAGAAATAGATGCAATATACATACCACTTCCTAACCACTTACATAAGAAATGGACGATGGAAGCTGCAAAACATGGTAAGCATGTTTTATGTGAAAAACCAGCCTCTTTAACTGCTGAAGACACAAAGGAAATGATTGATTTTTGTAAAGTAAGAGGCGTTCATTTTATGGAAGCTTTTATGTATCAATTTCATCCTCAACATGACACGGTAAGGGCGATTATAGCTTCAGGTGAGATCGGCGAAGTGAAATTAATGCGTGCAAGCTTCTCATTTTTGCTTAACAAACCTAAAGGGAATATCCGGATGGACCGAACCAAAGGCGGAGGAAGTATATATGATGTGGGCTGTTACAGTATCCATGTGATTCGTAACGTATTACAAGTAGAACCTACAGAAATATTTATTCATGCAAATATTGATCAAGAACATCAAGTTGATACTTCAGCAGTTGGTTATTTAAAACTTGAAAATGGAGTAAGTGCTACTTTTGACAGCAGTTTTGAGATGGCGTTTAGAAATGAGTACGAAATTATTGGAACAAAAGGGCAAATTAAAGTTCCAAGAGCTTTTCGGCCAGATATTCATGGTGACCAAGGTATTGTCATCCTTCAAACAGAAGATGGAACAAAAGAATTAAAAGTTGTTGGAGATGTTTATCGCATGCAAGTCGAGCGTTTTTCACAAGCTATTTTGGAAGAAGAAGATTTATCTTCTACATGGGAAAACAGTATTCGAAATATGAAAGTTATTGATGCTTGTTATAAAGCAATAGAAACCGGAAAAATAATTAATATATAACTGAGTAACGTGAAAAAATAAAAGATACTAAATGTCAAAAGTTTAAAAGGAGAAGAAATGAAGCATGAAAATGGAACATCAACAGAAGCAGGATGGAACTTAGACAATAGCTATGCACGTCTGCCGAAAGCATTTTTCACTAGCATTAAGCCCGCTCCAGTGCACTCACCTAAATTAATTGTTTTCAATGAATCGTTAGCGTCCTCCTTAGGGTTTGACGCTCAAGCGCTAAAAAGTGAAGAGGGCGTAGAGGTGTTTGCTGGAAATCAACTTCCTGAAGGCTCTCATCCTCTTGCCCAAGCTTATGCGGGGCACCAGTTTGGACATTTTACGATGTTAGGTGATGGTCGAGCGATACTGCTTGGTGAGCAGATTACTCCTGAAGGAGACCGGTTTGATATTCAACTGAAAGGTTCAGGGCGAACGCCTTATTCTCGTGGTGGTGATGGTCGCGCGACACTAGGGCCAATGTTACGGGAACACATCATTAGTGAAGCGATGCATGCACTTGGGATTGCTACTACTCGGAGCCTTGCAGTAGTAATAACAGGTGAAGGGGTGCTTCGTGAAACCGAACTACCAGGAGCAATTTTAACGCGTGTTGCCTCGAGCCATATCCGCGTCGGTACTTTTCAATACGTGGCTAAATGGGGAAGTGAAGAAGAGCTTCGGTCTTTGGCTGATTATACGTTGCAAAGGCATTTCCCTGACGCCGACACCAGTGGGAACCCGTATTTAGTGTTACTTCAGGAAGTGATGAAACGTCAGGCGGTGTTAATTGCTAAATGGCAACTCGTCGGTTTCATTCACGGGGTGATGAATACCGATAATATGGCTCTTTGTGGAGAAACGATTGATTATGGTCCATGTGCGTTTATGGATACGTATGATCCTGAAACGGTGTTTAGTTCGATTGATCGTCAAGGTCGTTATGCTTACAGTAATCAACCTTATATTGCAGCCTGGAATCTTGCAAGATTAGCGGAAACGTTGTTGCCACTTCTCGATAACGATAAAGAAGAAGCGATTAAAATTGCTGAAAAAGAACTTTCTAATTTTACAGAGTTATATCGGTGCAACTGGATTAACGGAATGCGAGCAAAACTAGGAATATTTAATGAAGAACAGCAAGATGAAGATCTAATTGAAGAGCTCTTTACGATGATGCAAAAATATCGTGCAGACTTCACGAATACATTTCGCGCATTAACGTTTGATACGCTTGAAGATACGTCTCTACATGGTTACGATGATTTTGATCAGTGGTATAAGCGTTGGCAGGAAAGGTTAGAGAGACAGCAAGAAACGAAGGAAACCTCACGCGAGTTAATGCAAAAGTCAAATCCAGCAGTCATTCCGCGTAACCACCGCGTAGAAGAAGCACTAGATGCAGCGGTAGAAAAAGGAGATTATAGCTTGATGGAGCGACTTCTTGAGGTGCTCTCAAAACCATTCGCACATTCTCCGGAACAAGGCGCTGATTATTTTGCACAGCCTTCGCAATCGAAACAGCCATATCGTACGTTTTGTGGGACGTGATCCTTAAATGGTTTAAGGGTTATAGACCACCAGCTCAACGCGTAGCGTAGGTGGGAACTTTTAACAGGTGGAGTCGAGACACCATCTGATTTCTCGATGTTTCAGGTTGTTGTAACGAGTTCGCTAAAACAGAATAAGAGGCTGTTCCCATAAGAAAGTGTCAGACACAGTTATGCACCAAATATAGATAGATAAATTAATCCGTCAATATTTAGTAAGTGCTACATGCTGTCAGAAACTTATGGGACAGCCTTTTTTTGTTGGAAAAGGAATGTATAAGTATTATTGTGTATAGCCAGGAGAGACGTTGCTATAATACACTAGGAACTATTTGCCTTAATGAAAGCGCTATATTCTTTTTAGTAGTTTTGTTATTATATAATAATATCATTTTATTCTTTCTAAATTTAATGAATTTCATCATATTTTTGCCATTAAGGAACTATAGGTAGTTGCGTTAAAGCGTTCGTCGCTACATATAGTTTAGTTCCTCTCAACTTAGGTAATTTTGAAATTCGCTCATTAAGAAAGGTTGTTACTCACATGAACTTTTTACTAGGTAAGTATAATACACTCCGAAATCAAATTTTAATTGTTTATTTGTTTGTAATGTTTATCACCCTCATTGTCGTCGGGACGATTACTTACAGTATCGTTTTAAATTTGATTACAGATAAATCCGAAGGCCAAATGCGACAAACGGCAGTTGAAGCTAGCGGAAGAATCGATTCGCTATATGAACAAATCAACAATTTAAGTGTTCAAGTGGCGACAAATTCGAAGTTACAACAATATTTGCTTGATGATCTTACTGGGCAAACACCAAGCTTTAGCGAGCGTCAATCATTAATGGAAGAAGTGAATAGGTTTCTAATTTATTCTAATGCCATCGCATCATTTGAACTTTATACGAAAGACTTTAATAAAGTAATCCCGTTGGATGAAGGGCTGGTGACCGATCGTATTGAAAGAAAGTGGTTGATTGAAGCGAACGTTGCTAATGGTGGGCTCGTTTGGATCGGTGAAGACCCAAAAGACCCTGAATATTTTTTAGCAATTCGACAAGTGAACTTAATTGATCATTCATTCGGAAACGGAGGATATCTACTAATTCAAGTCAATCCTAATTATTTTCAACTTATGGATTCACAAAATTCAGTACCGGGTGAGGAATACACAATTTTATTAGACAAAAATAATGAACCGATTATCTCAAATTACATCGGGGATTTCGAACAATTATTTGAAAAAAATGAAGGCGTTATACCGATTGATGGAAACGACTATATGTACGTGAGACAAAATTCCAATTATACAGGTTGGACGTTAGTTTTATTAACACCTGTGAAAACTTTGATGGAAGGTGTACCTATTTTAAGGACTGCAACCATACTGGCCGGCCTTTTTGGCTTTATTTTATTTGTAATTTTGTCGTATTTTCTTTCGACAATGATTACACGACCGATCTTTAAGTTGACAAGGACAATGAAAAATAGAGGCGAAGGGGAGCTCGTTGTTAATACAGATGTCCCTTCAACCATTGAAATCAACGAGTTAAATACGACTTATAATGAGATGGTTGAGGAAATCAACCATTTAATTCAAGAGGTGTATGAAAAGGAATTAAGCCGAAACAGGACAGAGTTAAAAGCTTTACAATCACAAATCAATCCTCATTTTCTTTTTAATACATTAAATGCTATATATTGGTCATTAGATGAAAAAGGTGATGATCAGTTAGCTGATCTCATTGTGGCAATGTCTGAGTTATTTCGTTATACGATCGATAAAAATAATAGCGAAGAGTGGGTAACGGTTAAGCAAGAACTTAATCATGTTGAACAATATATGCAAATTATGAAATTTAGATTAGAGAATATTAGTTGGGAAATTCAAGTATCAAAACAGTATGGAAATATAAAAATACCGAAATTATTAATTCAACCTTTAGTTGAAAATGCGATTATTCATGGAATTAGTAATAAAATTGGACAAGGGAGAATCTCAGTTACAATTAAAAAGTCGTCTACCGAAAATTATTTAATATGTGAAGTGAGAGACAACGGTAAAGGCATAGACAAAGAGACAGTCAAGTTAATAAATAATCAATTAAAAACAGGCGAGACAATCATTAAGAGTAGAAACGGCATTGGCGTCGTAAATGTCGATCAAAGGTTAAAGCTTTATTATCCAAATACTAGTGCTGGTCTAATAATTAGTAGTGAAGTAAATAAAGGAACGTGTTGTCAGTTCAAAATACCATTAAAGTGGGAGGGCAATGATGGGGAAGAAAATATTAATCGTTGATGATGAGCCAATTACTTTGCAAGGTTTGAAGAAGACACTTGAGTCGTGGTCCAATGGAAATTATGAAATTTTAGCAGCGCCAAATGCGCAAACGGCCATTGGAATTTTAGAACAACAAACAATTCACGTATTAATTACGGATATCTCAATGCCAGAGGTGACTGGGCTTGAAATGCTAAAAATATTGAAGGAACAAAACCATTTTCCTGTAGTGATCATTATCTCTGCTTATTCCGATTTTAGCTATGCTCAAGAAGCGATAGAGATAGGTGTTGTTAATTATTTATTAAAGCCTATAAAGAAACAAAAGTTAATTGAGGAAGTAGAAAAAGCTTTACAAGTGGAGGAAAAACGCTATCGAAGCGACATGATTGAAAAGGTAGTCGATGATAGCCTAGTTAATATAAAATCGGAGGAAGAGCATATAGGGCCTATAAAAAAAGCTCTTGATTTTATTGAAGAGAACTTGGAGCATCCGCTGACATTAAAAGAAGTGGCTGCTCATGTCCATTTAAATTCAAGCTATTTTAGTGTGTTATTTAAAGAACATACGAATATGAAGTTTAGTGAGTATATGACACGCTCTAGAATCCAGAAAGCGAAAAATTTGTTGTTAACGACACAGTTATCAGTGGCTGAAATAGCTGAAGCTGTCGGTTATACTACTTCAAAGTATTTTATTAAAACCTTTAAAGAGTATGAAGGCTTAACCCCGAGCAAGTATAAAAAATTAAAGTAATCTAAAAATAGTAGTATTTTACCCAATCGTGCTTACCTTATTCGAAATAACATATGGTGCTACAATTAATTTGTGTTCAGCAAATAAAGACACAAATACAAAGTAGTAGGGGGTAATTTATTTGTTTAAAAAGAAAGCGATTACATTATTTTCAATTTTCACTATGTTTTTACTAGTTTTAGCTGCATGTTCTGGCTCAAATGAGAGTAATGGAGACAACGGCTCTAGTACAGACAATGGTTCAAGTGCAGGTAGTGATGATGAACAAGTGACAGTTGACTTTATGCACTTATGGCCATCAGGTAGTGCAGAGCAGCACAACATGATTGTAGGGGACATTATTAGTGACTTTGAAAGTCAAAATCCAAATGTAAAAGTTGAAACAGAAGTGTTATCAGTAGAGCAATATAGAGAGCGCTTACAAATTTTAGCTTCTTCTAACAACCTTCCAGATGTTGGGATGACTTGGGCAGCAGGCGCATTAGAGCCTTTTGCTAGAGGAAATCAATTTGCAGTTATTGATGACATGCTAGATGTTGAATTTAGTGAAACGTTTATTCCTGGTACAGTAGAAGCGTTCTCTTATAATGAACAAACGTATGCGCTTCCACTTGAATTAAACATTGCTCCAATTTATTACAATACAGAAATTTTTGCAGAACACGGTTTAGATGTTCCAGAAACTTTTGAAGAATTTAAGAATGTTGTCCAAACGTTAGCTGACAACGGTGTAACACCAATTACTGTAGGAAATAGAGATGCTTGGACAGGTTCGTTGTGGTATATGTATTTAGCTGATCGCATCGGTGGTCCAGATACGTTAACAAATGCAATTAATCGTACTGGTACTTTTGAAGATCCGGCACTAATTCAAGCGGCTGAAGAACTTCAAAATTTAGTAGAAATGAATGCTTTCATAAGAGGTTTTAACGGTCTTTCAAATGATGAAGCAAAAGGTCCATTCATGAATAACCAAGCAGCAATGTATTTAATGGGCTCTTGGGAGTTACCGAACTTTACAACAAACGAAACTGTACCGCAAGAATTTAGAGATGCGATTGATTTCTTTAAGTTCCCTATGGTTGAAGGTGGACAAGGTGACATTAACAGTTTCGTAGGTGGACCAGGTGTTGGTTTATTCGTTGCTGAAAACTCTGATGTAAAAGATGAAGCAAAAGCATTTTTGAAATTTTTCGTTGAGGAGTGGGGAAAAAGGTCTGTTGAAGATGCAGGTGTAATTCCAGCAACAATGGTTGACACTTCCACATTAGACTTACCAGAAATGTATATTGATGTATTAGATGAGTTAAATAATGCGAGCAATATTACATTGTATGCAGATGTTCAAATGAGCTCATCAGTAGCACAAGTACATTTAAATATGATCCAAGCCTTATTCGGTGAGCAAGTTACTCCAGAAGAATTTGCCGAGAGACATGAAGAAGCTTTATCTAGTGAAGACTAAATAAAAATTATCATTTATAAAGGGCATATCTTTAACTTTAGGTATGTCCTTCACTTAAATTTTTTACGAATATAAAGGGGATGAAACTATGAATAAAGTCATGTCAAATAAATTCATCATTGCGTTATATGTATTCCCCGCGCTTTTTTTAATCATGCTATTAATCTATATTCCGATCGCATTAACTGGCTATTACGGGTTAATGAAATGGGACGGGATTGGAGAAATGACGTTTATTGGGCTCGAAAACTATAGAAGACTCATAACAGATGGGATGTTTTGGACAAGTGTATATCACTCATTTTTATTAGCAGTCTTTTCTGCATTGAGTTTAGTAGGTTATTTAGTTATTTCTTTAATTTTAGCAGGGAAAATCAAAGGTGCGAATTTACTTAGAAAAATTTATTTAATACCGATGTTATTATCTTCTGTGGCAATCGCTCAGCTATGGTTAAAAATCTATCATCCTACAAACGGGGTATTAAATAGCTTTTTAATGAGTATTGGGGTTGATAATCCCCCAGCTTGGCTATCAGATCCAAAAATCGTATTATTTGCAATTTTTATTCCTATTATTTGGCAATATGCAGGTTTTTACATTTTAATTTACTATGCGGCTTTAAAGAACATTCCAGATTCAATTATTGAAGCAGCTAAAATCGATGGAGCAACTCCATTTCAAATCGGGTATAAAATTAAACTGCCACTTATTTCAAATATCATAAAAATAACGGTTGTACTAGCGATTGTCGGATCATTAAAGTATTTTGATTTAATTTATGTAATGACCGGCGGAGGCCCAAACGGTGCAAGTGAAGTTATGGCATCATATATGTATAAACAAGCCTTTGGCTCATATAATTTTGGTTACGGAAGTGCGATTGGATTTTTCTTATTACTAATTATTCTCATTGTAACGTGGCTTATTCGAAAGTTAACGGTTTCAGATGAAGAGATCCAATATTAAAGGAGGGTAAAATAATGAATGAAGTAACAGTACAGCAAGAAAAACAACAGGCTCCTAAGTTAGATCCTCAAAATTCTACTAGAAGTTTGTTAAGTAAAATTGGTTACGTAACTCTTTATACCGTTCTAGGTATAATAGCCTTTTTTCAAATTTACCCACTAATTTGGTTGGTATCCTTCTCACTGAAGACGAATAGTGAAGTATTTAATGACTCACCATTTTCATTACCTAGTAATCCACAGTGGGGAAACTATTTAACTGTTTGGACAGAAGGAAATATAAGCTTGTACTTCTTTAATAGTGTATGGATTACTGCCACTGCCGTAGTTTTAACTGTTTTATCGGCTAGTTTAGTGACATTTGCAATTACTAGAATGCAGTGGAAGCTTAATAAGGTAGTTTTAGGACTATTTATGGTAGGGATTATGATTCCGGTACACTCGACGTTAATTCCATTATTCGATTTTTTCCTAAGAGTGAATTTAATTGATAATCCGATAGCGATTGTCTTAACTTATACAGCATTTAACCTCCCGTTAACGATAATGATTTTACTCGGTTTTTATTATACATTGCCGCGTGAAATTGAAGAAGCCGCTGTCATTGATGGTTGCTCGGTTCATCGTATTTTCTTTCAAGTTACATTACCGATGACAATGCCGGTAATTGCAACAACAGCGATTATTAATATGATTTACAACTGGAATGAGTTTATCTTTATTAACACATTTATTAGTTCCGATAAATATAAAACTCTAACCGTTGGAATTCAAAATTTCGTAGGTCAATATATGACGGAATGGGGAGCAATTGGTGCTACCTTAGTTATTAGTATTTTACCGATCTTAATTGCATTTTTCTTCTTAAGTAATAAGATTGTTGAAGGAATTTCATCAGGGGCAGTTAAAGGATAATTTCTTAAAAGTTAAGGCGCTTGCGCTTATAGGGGTGACCAACGCGCCTGCGCTTTTCTTAATATCTTGAAGAAAGTAGGGAGATAGAATGGGAAAAAATATGTTTTTTAATGCTCATCATTCACCTATTGGAGCATTCTCGAGTTTTACTTTAGGATTTCCAGGGAGTGGGGGAGGACTTGACTTAGAATTAGGACGTTCACCTCGTAAAAATGTTTTTGTAGGTGTAGAATCTATCGATCAAGATGGAATTTATGAAGCATTACCGTTTTTTGATACCGGTGAAGATGAAAGTAAACGTTATGATATTGAAAATCCAGACCCAAATCCTGATAAACCAAAAATTATTTTTCCTTTTGAAAAAGAAAATGTAGAACGCGACTTTCAGTTAGGGACAGACACGTGGAAAGCTGGAGACCTTACTTTTACAATTTATTCGCAAGCACAATCTGTCCCAGACCCGACGACTGGTTCAGAGGAAAAGTTAAAATTAACGATCATGCCAGCTGTTATTGCTGAATTAACGATCGATAATACAAAAGGAACAAAAACAAGAAGAGCGTTTTTTGGCTACGAAGGAAATGATACATATAGTTCGATGCGAAGATTAGATGATACGACTCAAGATATTGCTGGTGTTGGTCAGGGACGAATAACTGCCATTGCTGCATCTAATCAAGAAGTGAAATCGGCAATGCACTTTAGCTTAGAAAATATTTTAATGACTACACTTGAAGAGAATTGGACCTTCGGTTTAGGACCAGTTGCATCATTAATTATGGATGTACCTGCTGGAACTCGAAAAACGTATCAATTTGCGATCTGTTTTCACCGTTCAGGCTACGTAACAGCTGGTTTAGATACGTCATATTATTATACGCGTTACTTTAAAAATATCGAAGAAGTCGCTCAATATGCACTGCAAAACGTAGAAGAAGTGAAAGAACGTGCTATAAAAGCAAACCAATTAGTCAACGATGCAGAACATTTAACAGAAGATCAAAAATTTATGATGGCACACTCTATTAGAAGTTACTACGGAAGCACACAATTTTTAGATCTTGATGGAGAGCCGTTTTGGGTCGTTAATGAAGGCGAATATCGAATGATGAATACGTTTGATTTAACGGTCGATCAGCTATTCTTTGAGTTAAAAATGAATCCATGGACAGTAAAAAATGAATTAGATATGTTTGTGAAAAGGTTTAGCTATGAGGATAAAGTTCGTTTTCCAAATGATGAAACAGAATATCCTGGTGGGATAAGCTTTACACATGATATGGGCGTTGCAAACACGATCTCTAGACCACAATATTCATCCTATGAATTATACGGATTAGACGGTTGTTTCTCACATATGACTCATGAACAGTTGGTGAACTGGGTACTTTGTGCCGCTGTTTATGTAGAACAAACAGAAGATCAAAAATGGCTAGAAGAAAATATGGGAATTTTTAATAAATGTTTTGAAAGTTTAGTAAATCGAGATCATCCTCTTCCTGAAAAAAGAAATGGAATTATGGGGTTAGATTCTACTCGTGTGATGGGTGGAGCAGAGATTACGACTTATGATAGTCTTGATGTTTCGTTAGGGCAAGCAAGAAATAATATTTATATGGCTGGAAAGTGTTGGGCGTCTTATGTTGCGTTAGAGAAGATCTTTGCTGATAATGGTGAAGGTGAATTAGCGAAGCAAGCGGGCTTACAAGCTGAAAGAGCTGCTGAAACAATCGTGAGCTTTGTGACTGAAGACGGCTATATTCCAGCAGTTGTTGGAGAAGGAAATGATTCTAAAATAATTCCAGCGATTGAAGGGTTAGTGTTCCCGTATTTTACAAATTGTAAAGAGGCGTTAGACCCTAATGGTCGCTTTGGGCCATATATCAAAGCACTTAAAAAGCATTTGGATACAGTTTTAGTTGATGGCGTATGCTTGTTTGATAACGGTGGGTGGAAAATCTCTTCAACAAGTAATAACTCATGGCTCAGTAAAATATATTTATCACAATTTATCGCTCGCGAAATTCTCGGTTTAACATGGGACGAAAAAGGAAAGCAAGCAGATGCTGCTCATGTTGAATGGTTAACACATCCTACATTGTCTGTTTGGAGTTGGAGTGACCAAATCATTTCCGGTGAAATTAGCGGTAGTAAATATTATCCTAGAGGTGTGACAAGCATTCTTTGGCTCCAAGAAAAATAACGGACGTTATAGTAGTATCTTTACAAAATAATTAGTGCAATATATTGAAGAGGGCTGTTCCAAAAAGTGTAAGATATTTGCTTTTTGAACAGCCCAAACAACTTGTTGCCGTAGATACAAAGGTTTCAAAACTTCCTTTGTATTAAATACAATGAATTTGAACCGTTTAAGGAGTGGGCAGAAGTGAATTATGTAACAAGTTTTTTGTATAGAATTTGTGAATGGATTATGAGGCTTGCTTATGTGAATATTTTATGGATTGCTTTTTCCTTTGTCGGCTTACTTGTTTTAGGAGTTTTCCCAGCTACGATCGCAATGTTTTCTGTCGTTCGAAAATGGATGATGAATCAATCTGACATTCCAATTTTTAAAACGTTTTGGCAAAGCTATAAAAAAGATTTTTTTAAAGGGAACATTATTGGATGGATCTTTGTAGCTATAGGATATGTCCTTTATATACAAAATTCCGTTATAATGTTCAGCGATGATCCGCTCATTCAAATAAGTAAATATGCTTTTTTTCTTTTAGTAATCCTTTTTAGTTTAGTGACATTATACCTTTTTCCTACGTATGTTCATTACAATGTAAGTTTATTTCAAGTTGTAAAAAATGCATTTTTAATCATGGTCATTAATCCAATTAATAATATTATTATGATCTTAGGCTTAGTTTTATTTTATTATATCCTACTAATCATTCCTCAATTGTTGGTGTTTTTTGGTGCAAGTGTAGTTGCTTATATCATCATGTGGTCTTGTTTTCAAAGCTTTTTAAATATCGATAAAAAGAAAAAAAGACGACTTGTATCCGGGTGATGGATTATACGGTCGTCTTTTTTGTATTGTCTAGCTCCAGCGCCTAGCTTCTCGAGCGTTTCGGTCCATCAAGATTTGCCTATTCACGAGGGAGAAGCGAAGAGGAGGCAAAACGTTGCGGGCCCTCCAACGCTTGTCGAAGCTTACCAAGGCGCTTGCGCTTTTCTTATTTATTGCTGAAGCAAGTCAGAGCGTAAAAAATTTTCAGTCGCATAAGCGGATACTCCTAAGGCTGTCGAGTATACCGATAGCTCGGCAAAAGTAATTGTTAAGTCCGTTTGGTGCTGTTTTAACGTATACTTTACAACAACTTGTCGTACAGGTTCTTCGATCCACTTTTTCGCCATCGCCAAACGATTACCGATAATAATTTGTTCTGGGTTAAAAGTATTTATGATGTTATTAATGCCAATGCCTAAATAATGACCTACTTGTTTAAAATAGTGGGCAATTTCCTCATTTGTATTAGCCACTTCAATTAGCGACTCTAATGTTAGTTCTTCTTCCTTTAGAGGAAGGAAAGGTAATCTTTTGGCTTCGGTTAAAAGTGCTCGTTCTGATGCATAAAGTTCCCAACAACCACTACTGCCACAGCTACATGTTTTTCCATTAACTTCAATAATCATATGTCCGAGTTCTCCGGAAAAACCATTTTTGCCACGGTATAGTTCATTATTTAAAATAAACCCGACACCGATCCCGATTCCAGCACTTACATAAATGATGTCTTCGTAATTTTGACCAGCACCTAAAACCTTTTCTCCGTATGCTCCGGCATTTGCTTCATTTTCGATAATGGCAGGTAACTGAAATTCTTTTTCAATTTCCTCTTTTAGATGAACATGTTTCCAACCTAAATTTGGCGCTAGTAATATTTCACTTTGTTTATTAACGATCCCTGGGACACCGATGCCGATACCAACGACTCCATATTTGCTGTCTGGGACATTGCTCAGTAAATCATTAATTACTTTTTTTAAGCTGGTAACGGTTTCATCAAAGGTTGTACTATAAAGGCGGATCTTCTTTTCAGAGACAATTTTTCCGTTTAAATCCGATAGTACACCTAAAATATAATTAACACCTAAGTCGATTCCAATCGAATAACCTGATGATTGATTAAATAAAAGCATAACAGGTCGCCTTCCCCCACTTGACTCCCCAGGGCCTGTCTCATAACATAAACTTTCATTTAATAATTCATTAACTAATGAAGAAACAGTTCCTTTCGTTAATCCTAGACGTTGGGAAATTTCCGCACGAGAAAGAGGGCCTTCATCTTTAATCATTTTTAATACTAATGATTTATTATTAAGCTTTACTAATTGCTGATTCCAAGACATTTATATAGCTCCTATCATTTTTTAAATAAAAATTTTACTGAACTGTATAATACTACACTAGTTATACCATAAGTTATTGTATAAAGAAAACTTAGTTCATCCGATAGACAAACTAATGAGGTGCGTAAAACTGGCAACGACTGAGGAATAGGCTTCAGCTGCAGAAGAGTTAGGGAGGCTATCTGATCGACTAGTAGAAATGGTCTTTGACTAGAAAAAGCATTAATCATTTTAAATTGTAATCTATCTGAGTGAATTTCATAATGACCAAAATCGAGTCACACTAAACAATATATAGTTTGCGAACGGTTATGACGCAACTATATACTGTCCTTAGTGAGGAGAATAATTAATTATGAATTCATTGATCTAAAATTTTTTATAAAAACTTAGTTCATTCGATAGACAAACTAAGTTTTTACTGATACAATATGTTTGTAAGTTAGAAAAAAACATTGATGAATTCGAATAACAATTTTGTTTGCTTGAGCGAGGTGGAAAATGTTCATAGAAGTTCAATCGCATGTAGAAGATTTAACAACTAAAGTGAAAAATGTAAGGGGTTTCTTACAAATTAACAATTATGATGCTGTTTTTTATCAAAGGACAGATAACTTTGCGTGGATAACGAGTGGTGGTTATAACGGAATTCCTTATAATAGTGAAACTGGTGAATGTGGGTTATTAGTGACAAGTGACAATATTTACTTAGTAACTAATACAATTGAAAAACCACGGGTTGTAAATGAGGAAATTGCTTCTTTGCCAATAGAAGTCATTGAATACCCTTGGTATGAAGACATTACTTCGGCAGTATGGAGAGTCGTTAAGAAAGGAAAAGTGGCAACAGATACTTTATTGGACGGCTTTGATTTAAAAACGGCTGAATTAAGTAAATTGCGTTTCTCATTAACAGAGTTAGAGCTTGATAGATACAGAGACTTAGGTTTAAAAGCTACGCAACTTATGGAACAGTTCTGCATGACGACGATTACTCCTGGACAAACAGAGTTAGAAATCGCTGCAAACTTAAACCAAGTTTATTTATCTAACGGGTTATTACCTACAGTTACGTTAGTAGCTTGTGATGAACGGATTGACCTTTTTCGACACCCTATCGCAACGAACAAACGCTTTGAAAAAAAATGTATGGTCGTCTCGTGTGTTTCGTATAAAGGATTAATTGTTGCTATAACTAGGATTGTTCATAACGGGAAAATTTCTCAAAGCTTGAACGATAAATTTTTGTTAACCGCTACAATTGACGCACAACTGATTGAAGCAACGAAAGTAGGAACACCAGCAGGGCAAATGTTCGATAAAATAAAGCAGTTTTATGAAGAGGTTGGTTATCGTGGTGAGTGGAAATATCACCACCAAGGTGGAGCAATTGGTTATCAAAATCGAGATTACTTAATCACTCCAATGAGTCAAGAAGTGTTTCAACCGAACCAAGCATTTGCTTGGAACCCTTCGATTAAAGGAACAAAATCTGAAGATACGATCATCACAGGAGTTACGAAACCGGAAATAATTACAGTTTCAAACAGTGGCTGGCCACAATTAAAGATAAATATTGGAGAAAATGACACGCTCCAGCGACCAGCGATTTTAGAATTATAAATAAAACATTAAAATTGGAGGAATTTAAAATGACTTATTTCAAAAACGTTAACAAAATTGCATACGAAGGCCCAAATACTAATAATCCTTTTGCGTTTAAATATTATAACCCGGAAGAAATGATTAATGGTCAAAGGATGGAAGACTTCATGCGTTTTGCTGTATCATATTGGCATACATTTACTGGGGAAGGAAATGACCCTTTCGGACAAGGAACGATGGTTAGATCGTATGACCATTTAACAGGAATTGATCTAGCAAAAGCACGTGTAGAAGCTTCTTTTGAATTCTTTGAAAAGTTAGATGTACCATACTTCTGTTTCCATGATTTTGATGTTGCACCTGAGTCAGATTCATTGAGTGAAACATTTAAGAACTTAGATATTATTGTTCCAATGATCCAAGAATACATGAAAACAAGTAAAACGAAATTATTATGGAACACTGCAAATATGTTCTCACATCGCCGCTGGTTACACGGTGCTGCAACTGCTCCGAATGCTGATGTGTTTGCTTATGCAGCCGCGAAAGTAAAAAAAGGTTTAGAAATTGGTAAAGAGCTAGGTTCTGAAAACTATGTATTCTGGGGTGGACGCGAAGGTTACGATACATTATTAAATACAAACATGAAACTTGAGTTAGACAACCTTGCTCGCTTCTTCCATATGGCGAAAGATTATGCAAAAGAAATTGGTTTTGATGCTCAATTTTTAATTGAACCAAAACCTCAAGAGCCAACAAAGCACCAATATGATTTTGATGTAGCTACAGGCTTAGCATTTTTACAACAATATGACTTACAAGATACATTTAAGTTTAACATTGAAGCGAACCATGCAACACTTGCTGGTCATACTTTCGAGCATGAGTTACATGTGGCACGTATTAACGGTATGTTAGGTTCTGTTGATGCTAACCAAGGTGATACATTACTTGGTTGGGATACAGATGAATTCCCAACAGATCTTTACTCAACGACATTAGCAATGTATGAAATCATTAAAAATGACGGACTTGGTTCTGGTGGCTTAAACTTTGATGCGAAAGTACGCCGTGGTTCATTTGATCCTGAAGATTTATTCTATGCACATATTGCAGGTATGGACGCATTTGCTATCGGTACGAAAGTAGCACAACGTATGCTTGAAGATAAAGTACTTGAAGATTTTGTTGCTGATCGCTATAGCAGCTTCACAGAAGGAATTGGTCTTGATATCGTAGAAGGAAAAGCTGATTTCCATTCATTACAAAAGCACGCTTTAGAGATTGATAAAGTTACGACGAACAAGTCAGGTCGTCAAGAACATTTAAAAGCAATTTTAAACAAATATTTACTTGAAGCCATCTCTTCAAACAACGCTTAATTAATAAAATGAATGTAACGAAAAAATATGCTGGACGACATCCGTTTTCCAGCATATTTTTAAATAAAATTTACCTGTCAGATGGTGACGGTATGCCGTCTTGCAAGTTTTGTATGAAAAAAGGCGGGTGCTTTTACGAACGAACGTCTGAGATTCGTAAGAAGGTCAAGGTGAAGTGAGGGAAAGCACCCGCCTTTTACATTTTAGATGGTGATGGGTATCCGTCATGCGGGTT
>NZ_MLQQ01000014.1 GCF_001865995.1 Anaerobacillus arseniciselenatis
GTAACAAGGATAAGGATAGACCTCAATAACATCGCTACAATATAAGATGAAATAGTAATCTTATATTCTTGATCACAGTTGGAACATTCAACCTTTGGACGAATAAATAAGTTACTTGTTGACTTACTAATTTCTCTCCAACTGAATTGTTTTTTGCAAATAAGACATTTCTGTATTTTAATAATTTATTCCCCCCTTACTTAAAAAAGGCTAAACGTAATTTCACCATAAAAATTCATCATCCCTTCTTACCTGTACGTACATTTCTACGTAATGATTCCATCGTGAAAGGAGCGCACACTACCATTCCAATATTAACATTATTTACCTTTTCATTGTTAGAAAATTTTAAAAAGCTTCACTTCATTTTTGAAGTAAAGCTCTCGTTTAGCTTAATAAACCATATATACCGACAAATAAAACAAACCCAGAACAAAGAAAAAGAAAAATACCTGTCACTTTTCGTTTCTCTTGAATTTGAGTAATACCAAAAACTAAAAGCATTATCCCTATGAGTAGTTGCGTTTGAAAAAGTATTCCATATTCACCCATTATTAAACTATACGCTGATAAAGAAAGTACAACTATTGCTAAAATTGTTTGTATTATTTTCATCCATAATTTCAATCAAATTCCTCCCATTTTTTATAATCCTGCTCGTTAACGACACAAGGAAAGCATTTGCTTGTTCAGCTATTAACGCTTATCGTTACTTTAAGTGCGCTTTTTCACAATGTTATTTCTTGGCAATTTTAAATAGTAAATAAAAAAATAAAGAGATACCTCCCACAATTACTGCTGATATAAATAAAATTAACATTAAACCTGGAATTCCAATATTACTAAACATAATCATTCTCCTCTACAAAGTCACTTTTTTTTACACTCTGCCACTTTAGTCAAATAGCGTATGCACTTATTGTAGAAACGCCACCCGTTACTTTAAGTGTAGAATTTCACAAAGTTACATCGATTTTAACATATATACATTTGAAACTTTTCTTACTCACATTTCATTTTATATTATATAGAGTACCTCCCAGAAACAGAAGGTACTCTATACACACAAATTATTGAACTCATTGTTATTCTTTTTTGCTAAACTCCAAAATATTTAAACCCTCGGATACTTCTGGTGCTTCAAAAAATTTAGTAACATGATTAAATACCGCTTCCGTGTCAAAAGCTGCTCTCTCGGGTTGTTCGTTACGCCTTTGTGCAATTTGACCTAAACATTGCTCGTTATTTAGGTTAAGGAAAATTAGTTGATGGCTTGCATTGACCTCTGACGCCAAATCCAAAAACCACTTTCGCAGCTTTTGAGTATTAGCTGGAAAATCCATCACTACATCTGTACCGACACTTAATATGTTTTGGACATGCTTTTTCACCAACGGCTTGAGCTGCGCTGAGAATTTTATATAGTCCTCAAATGATGCAATCTGATTGGGATAAAGAGATGAAAGCCATTCATCCTCAGACAATAGTACCGCATGTTTATCTATCGCCAATTGTTTTGATTTAGTTGATTTTCCTGCGCCCATTTTTCCACAGAAAAAGTATAGTGTCCCCAGTTTTTTCATATTTTTAACCCCCGCGCTTATTTTAGTGGTTGTTGCTCCAACTTGTAAAACTTAAATTTATTTTTTATAATTTTCCACTAATGTAGCACTTACTTAATTTTAATATAAAGATAATCGAAATGTTCGCTAATCTGCTTCAATAGCTGAAGAAGCGAAAACTCTGCTCCACTATCGCTTTCTTTAGTTGAGTAACTCTGACAGTTCAATTACAGAACTTTTCTTGTCATAAAAAGTTAGTTCAGCAGGAAAAGCTTTTTCTATATCCGGAGGAAGCTGTTGATACCTTATAAACTTTTCATCAGCGTTTACGTTAGCTTTAAAACTAAAATCTTCGTGATATAACTTAGCCTTGATATGGTCAATTTTTAAATCTGGATTTTTTCCAACCAATATACCATACATACCTTTATTTGTTTTTATTTTTTGATACTTTACTATATTAGTTCCATGACCAGAATGCTCAATTTTAAAATTTCCATTCCAACCCTTGATAAAATGAGCATAGCCAATATTATTGCTTTGTGTCTCGAATAAAACTATATAAGAACTTGTGTCATCTAACTGAACAGCTTCTATAACATCAGGGTCAATACTTTCCGAACCCCTATTACTCCATTCCTTTAAGCTAGATTGAATAGTTGCTCTTTTGTCTTCGATGTTATATTGATTAAAAAAATAGAAGGTGTAACCAATAGAAATAATTACAATAAAAGAAAGCAAATATATTACTTTTTTCAAACTATTCCCCCCTTAATTGTTATTTTATTTCACTGAAATCTCGTTAGAAACACAACAACACCAGCGACAGTTTGTTCTACTAAAGCCCCGTTAATGAAAAAAGGTGAATAGGCTCTATTTCATCCCTATTTTTCTTTTAAATTCATTGATTCGTCTCTTTTCACTAGCTATGAATTCTTCAATAATTTCTTGCTGACGTTCATTCCAACTAATGCCTGAATGAGTTCGTTCATACTCCATAAGTTTTTCCCTCATTACCATGTGGGTATAATTGCTAAGCATATATTCATTCCAATACTCATCTTCAGAAATTTCTAATTGACCGATCTCTTTTTGAATGCTAGCCATTACCTCACTCGCATTTTTAGCCTCTCCGTTCTTCAGTACCTCTCTAATTTCTTGAGATTTTCGCAACGCTTCCTCCTCGGAAACACTAATTCCTACGGCGATCGCTCTATTGATTACCGCTAATTCATTCAATTGAACACGAAAAGCTTCTTCATCAGCTTCCTCTTTAGTTAGTCCTCGTTCATCCTGTATCTTCTCTGCATATTCTTCATGGTCCTCTATTGAAAATTCGCTATTAACCAAATTATGCCCTTGACTATCTTGATTAATGTCCGATGAGTTCCCGCATGATGCCAATAAAAAAACAATTATAATACTTAAAGCATTTACTCTAACTCTATTGATAACGCCTCTCCCCTTTTAAGAACTATTTTTTTCTTAGACTCTACTGCTTAATTGTTAAATAAAAGAAAATCAGGAACAACCACTACTATGACTGTTCCTGTTGTTGTACTAATGCTTTCGTTACTTTAAGTGTATTAATTCACAAGGTTTCAACTGGCAAACCTATTTCGAATTTAATTCTTTCCTCTTAGTTCCTCAATTTCATTTTGAAGCTCTTTTATTTTTGTATCTTTTTTTCTATAACTGCTTTTCATCCAAAAGAAGATTAGTGATACTCCGCAAACTATACCAACTAAA
>NZ_MLQQ01000015.1 GCF_001865995.1 Anaerobacillus arseniciselenatis
GTAGCCGAGACGGAGGGAGTAATCTCACTAAATGCTGAACACTTAATAACGTTTCGACAAGTGCAGTCAGTAACAGAAAGGTATAAAGAGATATTCGTGGATTATGAAAATTGGGATTATTCAGTAAAAAATGAAAATTGGATAATAATTCTTGATAAAATACTAGACGCAGATAGGCGTTTTGCTTATTAAACAAACGGAGTGCGTTACTGGAACAGTGACAGTGGCGCTTTCTTTTAGTATTGAGCAGGTTAATTTAAAATAGTAAAGATTGGGGGATAGAAATATGTTAGAGAAAATAAAAACAAATAAATTCAAGCTAATAGCAGGAATTCTTGTTGTGTTGATAGCTCTTTTCACATTGAAATTGTTTAACGATTATCGTGAACGAAACTTAGCTGATTTAATAAATGTTAACTCATCTGATTTTGTTAATATGAGGATTGTTACACCTGAAGGAAATATGTGGACAGAGGAGATTCAACATGTAGACGAATTATTACAGGTCTTTAATCAATACCAAGTGAAAAGAATCAGCCAAAATGAGTTTCAAAATCAGCATAATGACAAAAAAATATATACAACTTTCGAGATGCGTATCCAAAAAAATTCAGGAGCAATAATATTAGATGTTTTTGAAACTGATTTTATTTGGTTAAATCTAAATTTTTACAAGGTCTTAAATGGACCAATCGAAGAGGAGAGGTTAAGAACTTATCTTGAAAATCACGGGAGCTAAACTTCGAGATTGTGAATAAGTGCACTTAAACAAACGAATGCGATAACACCATAAGCATCGCTGTTGTTGTGCCATAAACGAAGTATGTTGTGATTTTTAGAGTTGTACATCTAGAGAACTGGGGGAATTAAAGTGGCAATTGGATTAATTTTATTGGGTATTGTTATATTCTTTTTAGGTTTTTTAACTCCAATAAGTCTTACGTATACTCTACCGACTGCAATTATTATTATAGTTTTTGGAATTATAAGATTACTAAAAAGAAAGAAATAGCTTTATTCAACAAACGAATGCGTTACTGGAACAGCGATAATGCTTTCTCTTATTCAAGTAACTGGTAGAATACTTGAAGAAAGAAATAATAGTTAAAGGGGGCAAAAACATGGATTTACCTACTATTATAAGTGTGTATTTTGGACTTTTATTGGTTGGAGTTTTACTGTCGGGTTTAATTGGTTTTTATTTTTCAAGGAAATTGAATAGTAATTTAAAAGGTTTTATAGTTTTAATTACTTTGAGTGTTTTATTGTTTGCAAGTAGTATTTGGTGGTTTCATATTACCTCAACGGCTGCTTTTATAGGTACTATATCTTGGTTATCTTATATTGGAATGGTCGTTATACTGTACCCTATTTACCTAATGTTGGCATGGTTCTTAATACAGAAAGTAAACAAAAATTATTTGTTCCAGTAACGGGTGCGATAGTGTTATGACTGGAAGAATAAAATTTTGCTACTGAAATTAGGAGGTTACTAACTTGAAAGCGAAAACGTTTTATTTAAAAGCACTCATAATATTTTCAATAATCTTTATGTTTTTGCCTGCTTGTCAAAACAATAATTCACCTGAAGTTTTTACATTTACTGGTGAAGGTGAGAACTGGACAGTAAGTCAAGAAGTTACTCAAAGTGAGAATGGGAAACAGAGTAAAATAAAAATCGAATATATTGGTCATAATTTTGAGGAAGCTATTGGAACAACTATCCATTATACTTTTATATACTTAAATGGTGGTTCTTTTTATGGTAATCAAGTCTTAGATGAAAATGGTATTATTGAAGATATGTCAGGAAGAACTGGACGAAAAATATATGAGAATGAAGAAATTCAAGTTGAAATAGGAGAGTACGGAAAAGAAGAGCGATTTATGTTAAATGCAAATTAAATATGAATTTATTAAAAGCAGATTTATTTTATACGATTTTTTCACTCTTCAAGTAACGGAGGGCATTACTACAATAGCAGCGGTGAAGCTTTTGTTTCAGTATTGAGGGTTTCAGTAAAATATGGGAGGAGAGAAATAAATGAAGTATTCATTATATGGTACAGTCGGTCTGGTCTTATTATTTTTAGTTTTAAACTTTTTAAATTACGATGCCTTTGCTTTTGTAGTTGGCTTTATTGAATGGGCAACTCGTTATCTACTACCTTGGATAGCATTATATTGGTTTGTGCAATTTGTAAAAAGTAAAAAAGGGTAGCAATTCACTATTCAAGAAGTAACGAGTGCTTATGTTGAAGAAGAATTACGAAAAAACAACAGATCCATTTACTGCGTAGTACAACGATACTGTTCATTAAACTTCTGACCCGATTGCGGAAGAAGCCTAATTTCTCGGTAAAAAATAAGAAGGATTAGGCTTTTCTAATTCAAAATCCTTTAAGTTGTTTTTTTATTGGTAAAAGCATTGACAACGAGTGGTAAATTTCGTGGCGACGGTTGGTAAAAAACATGGCAGAGGGTACATTCTTATGGCTGTAATCACTCTATCAAAAATGTAAATGAAATAATTTATTTTATAAACACAAAAAATTCTGATGTTGTTTTCTGCCATCGAGGTAACTGGATACAAAAATTGATTTTAAGTTCTTTCGTTTACTAGGCTTTTTCGGTATGTAATCTTTTTCTTGTAATGGTTTTTCGGGGAAATGTTGATTTAGAATTTTTTTGCATATTCTAGAGACGGACAGTATAGAGGATTAGGATTTCGATAATCGCTAACTACTTTTTCAAGCGTCGGCTCGGCAGTGTTTGGAGGCCATCATCGGTTGGGAATAAAAGGAGGTGAAATTGTTCTCGAATTGGTTCAATAATGGTATATAAAACCATAAGAGTCAATACCTTGTACTTTTGTACAGTCCAAGTTTATTGGTAATATTTTTTTCTTCTAAGTACAAAATTGAACGCTTTTTTATTTCATACAGATCAAAATATTGATCTTGAAACTCTTCTATATTTGATAAATTATCAATCACGAAAATAGCAGAAGCTAAAAATAAGTGATCGACTTTTCTTTTTTGGGGCATTAGCACACCACCCTATTTTTATTTTGTTCTTATTAATATATTATATGAAAATTACAAAGCTTGCCTATATTTTTGAAAATTCTGACAAAAGGTGTGAATTTTTGTGGAAGTTGCTATTGCAGATATGGTACAACATTCTTGTGACTGTAATCAAATAAGTTAATTAATGGGTAATAAAATTTTTTCATTACCCATTTGTAGTATCTAAAAGGATGATTTACTAAATAAATTCTCAAATTTTCTTTCTCCTAATTTTACTCCAGCATGATTTTCAATAGTACGATTTCTTCTTAAGTAACGCTCGGTAGTTAATAATGAAGAATGACCAAGCAAATCTTGAATAGTTTTAGAGTCTAATCCTTTCTCCTTGAAAAAGGATGCTGTATAATGCCGGCACGTATGAGGAGTAATACGGTGACGAATTAATTTACCTTCTGTTGCTGATTGTTCCTCTTTTTTAAAACGATCCTGAATGAAGTCAAATGGTGCCAAGCTAACTAAACGTGTAAATTCGTTACTAAGATAGGTGGTATTGTAATGTTTACCGTTAGCTTTTGGAAAAAAGGCAGTACCATCAAATTTCCCTATTTTTGTAGTTAATGATTTTCTTTTTCTGTTCTCCAGTACCACTTCCAGTACATCATCAAATATCATTACATCACGCTCTTTATCTCCTTTACCTATCACTTTTAAAAAGTGATATCCAACTGATGGTTGAAATCGAATATCACTCCATTTTGCCGTAGATAGTTCATTAATACGCATTCCTGTAGTAACTAATAAGAAAAAAAGAGTATAAGCAAACCAATCATTTTTTTTGAAGAATTCAAGAAGCTGCTCTACTTCATGATCGTAAAGATCTCTATTCACTAATTCATTTAATTTTGTTTTTGGTCTTTTCATCTGAACGGTGATATCTTCTTGTATAATCTTTTTATTTGCTAAATAGCGGAAGAAATGTTTAATTACAGAGCTTTTTCTCAGCAGTGTTGTTTTTTTATATTTATTTTCTAGATAACGTTGATATTGCAAAAGATGTTCTGGAGTTAATAGATGGATTTGACTAATTCCATTATCGTACATATAGTTTATAAATTGGTTTAAATCACGTAGATATTCTTTTTTTGTGCTATCTGCTCTTTTTTGCCCGATCGTTGGTTGATCGTGAAGAAATAAATAGAGCAAAACTTCAATAGGCGTATTTTTCCAATTGATATTTCGAAAACCGAATTCTTCTACCTTATAAAATAAATTTTCATCATTCCAAAATTCCCTATTAGAAAACTTCAAAAAATTCCCATTTGTTAATTTGAGTTCAAACATTCATCCACTTCCTTTTTATCCCATAATTTTATGTAAAAAAAACCCAATGACTTGTTTTCTGATTTACTATCTTATAAACTATTATATTTTGAAATTATGAATGTAACAATCATAAAACCTATAAAAATCTTATATTATTACATGTTATTTACTAATGTATAATATTTTATATTTTATTTTTAAATTAAGGGTTGTATTAGTAGTATAAATTTGCTAATATTTAGTTAACATATTAAAGTATACATATATATGTATATCATATAATTTTTTAAAAAGGAGCATTCCTGTTAGAAGGATTTTCGGGGACTTGAAAAAAAAAGAGCCCTCCTGGTATGATACGGGGTGTCAAATCGTGCACCGAGATGACCCCTAACTTAGTTAACCAAGGAGGACTTCATAATGA
>NZ_MLQQ01000016.1 GCF_001865995.1 Anaerobacillus arseniciselenatis
CTCCCTCTATAAATATTGATATACCAACGGTTTGAGCCGTTGGAGAAGTACCAAAAAAATATTTTTCGACACGACCTCTAACATTATTTTTATAATATGTGAAACTATGCCAATTGGTGGGTACGCTACGCGGTCACTACTGGATTTTAATGGTAAGTAGTGCTAAAAAATTATATGATGCACAATGGATCTCTGCGTAGCTTATGATGACGTACCCTCCCATGTCTCTGGGCATCAGTGTGCCTACATTCCTTCGTTCGGTCTAGTCATAAGGCAGAGGCTAGCGAAGCTCCTTTAGGGACTCTAGGGTCGAATGGGGTTTATTGTGCCAGCTTCTCCGTGTCATCCTGTTGTCTAGGTCAAATAAAGAGTGTAGGGGGTTATGCAGCCTCTACGAGACTAGGAATATCCCTCATCATTCGCTGTGCATCGAATGCTTTGTTTTTTGTACTAATTCCATGTAAAACTTTCAGTAGTTTTCCGCAAAGGACCACAATTGACTGCTTCTTACGTAACGGATTGCTCGAGCGATTCGTGTAATATTCATGTAGTTTACGAAAAGCTTCATTATGACGAACCATCGGCATCATGACACGAAATAGAAGTGCTCGTAATTTCCTTCTTCCTCGTTTAGATATACGTTTTTGGCCTTTGTGTTGCCCCGATGAATTTTCACGTAATGTAAGTCCCGCTAGTTTGATAAGTTGGCGTGGATCTTCATAGTGTGAAAAGCTTCCGATTTCGGCTAGAAGGTCAACGAGTGTAGTGTCCCCCAGACCAGGAACAGTCTTGAGCCATTCGTATTCTACTGATGTTTGTACGAGTTCTACTAATTGTTGTGTAATGTCTTCGATGTCTTGTTCTAATTGGTGGTAACGGCGAACGAGTGTGGTGATTTCAAAACGGGCCATCTTACGTCCTTCTGTTACTCCAATTGAATGTGCAGCTAGGTCAATTAGTTGAATCGCTTTTGGTTTTTGAGGCGACTTGAGCCCATCTACAGTGCGATAAAGTTCTAATAATTCATTGGGTTCTTTTTCATGAAGATCGACTGGTAATGGCGTGCACTCTAGGGCTGCTAGAGCCATTTTTCCGAATGATGGAAACACCTGTGTAAATTCAGGAAAATAACGATCTAACCAACGGATCATCATGTTTTTAACAGCACCCAATTCCTCTGTCAATTTGCTTCTAAAAGTGGAACCAGCACGAAGTTCAGCTTCCATATCTTTTAATATTCTTGGATAGCTGAAACGTCCATCCTTGACCAAACGGGCGATGACCAGCGCGTCCTTACGATCATGCTTTGTCGGAAGGTTGTCGTCCAACTCTTTTGATCGTTTCACATGCATCGGATTAGTCATGACAAGAGGAAAACCTCGATCCTCTAGAAAGTAGGCAAGATTAAGCCAATAATGCCCTGTAGGCTCTATTCCAATGATGACTTCCGATTTTCCATGTTCTCTTAGCGCCGCTAATATTCGCTGATAAAACTGCTCAAAGCCATCATGTGATTGAGAAACAGGAAATGATTTTTGGAGCACCCGTCCACGATCATCGGTAAAGCAAGCGAAATGAGTTCGTTTCGCAATATCCATACCAACGACGAGTGTTTTTTCAGTGACTTGATTTATTTTTTCGTTTTGTTTAAAATTCATTATGAAGTCCTCCTTGGTTAACTAAGTTAGGGGTCATCTCGGTGCACGATTTGACACCCCGTATCATACCAGGAGGGCTCTTTTTTTTTCAAGTCCCCGAAAATCCTTCTAACAGGAATGCTC
>NZ_MLQQ01000017.1 GCF_001865995.1 Anaerobacillus arseniciselenatis
AAGTAACGAAGAACTTATAATTTAATATACATCGTTAGATGGACCGCCGAATGCTGGGAAACTAGCACGTTCGGTGCGGAGCAGGGGAAAAGCTGGAGATCACTTCAAAGGCTTACCTATTGCTAACATCTGTTCATGACACTGGTGAAATTTGATCAAGATATTGTACAAGTGATTAGTAGAGAACAGAATAATTTCACTATACTTACGAGAGAAAGAGAAGTAAAGAAAATTACATCTAATCAAATTAATGTAGTAAGTGCTCTAGATGTACAAAGAACAATGGAAGATATTAAAGCGAAAAAAATTGTGTACATTTCAGAGTACAGGAATTTAAAGAAATATTGTTGTATTTGACACCGTAAATTATACGGTGTTTTTTTATTGTTTTAGGAAACTATAGATTTCTGACTTGTGAATTTTTGTTTTGTTAGTGAGAGAAAAATAGATTGTGGAATATACTTCCTGTCAGTTAAAATAAGGAAGGGGATGAAAATAAAACAAATTATGTTATCTATATGGAGGTTCTGATGGATAAATGGAGTAAGATAATTAAAAAGACACTTTTAGCTACAGTATTTATAAGTTCATTACTTAATCATAGCGCTATAACTCTAGCAAATGACAACGAACAATCAGTAGAAATAGCACAAACAACAAGTTCTCAATACAAAGACTACAAAAATGACCAATATTGGTCAGAAAACATGGTTTGGGCAATTGAACAAGGTTTAATCCAAGGCTATACAAAACATCCACGAACGGGAGCTTCAGGAAACTGGCTCATGCCAACTGACCCTCTCACCGAAGCTCAATTTATTACCGTACTGTTTCGTCAAACAAAACGAGAAGAGTTAGACACAACAGAAGCAAGAGATCCAGACTATTGGGCGAGTATACCTTACCAATTAGCCGAAAAGTATGACCTTTCAACTAAAGCTAATCTTTCAAACTTAAATAGGTCAATTGAAAATATAACAAGAGGACAAATGGCGATTATTTTAGCGGAACTTCATTTTGGTCAAAAAGTGAATGAGAGAAAAGCGGTACAGTTTATGTATGATGCAGGACTAAGTAACGGATACCCCGATGTTCTTGGAGACGTACCTAAAACCTACGATAGTTACAAGGTATACAAAGAATTACAAAGAGCGCATATCGTTACATTCATGAAGAACTACGATACCTTTTTAAAGAGTGGTAAGGATGTTCAATTAATAGATACAATAAAGGTTGGTAATATTGATACCTTATATGGCAGAACTTACGGGGTTAAAACACAAGAAGAGTATGATGCGGTAATTGAAGAAGCCAAAAAAGCGATTGAAGGGTACGAAGAAATTGAATGGGGTGTTGGTAGTGCTTCCCTAGCCCATTACTATGAACGTTACTTTAATGGAGAGAGACCTTGGGACGAAGGGTTAAGCTATAATGATCAAGCAGGTTTAGGTGGCATAGACGGCAGAATAGGTTACCTTTACGACACAGGCGTCTCATTCGAAACCTTAACCAAAGCCATGCAGGTACAACAAAAAGCGTTAAGAAAATCAGGTAGCGTACCACAAGGAACATCAAGCTCAGCCTACGATGTATTCATAAACAACAAACTGAACTCAAACACAAGAGCCCAAGCCATCTCAGCCATGTTTGACGTTGCAGGTTTCGAAACAAAAATATATCGCGGGTTTCCACTAATAAAAATACAAGGCTCATGGTGGGATATCACCGGAAGTCAATTCAGAAGGATACAATATTAATTATAAGCTACCATTTAGTGATTAACTAAAATGAGCTACCGAGAAACAAGAACTTTCGATAAAGTGAAAGGGCCGAAGATCCGTATCCATGCCGATGCGAACGGTACCTATAACATCATTAGAAAGCATATCAAAAATGCTTTTCAGGGAACATCCATAAGAAATTTTCTACATTCACCAAAAAGCATTCATGTGTTCAAGTATGCGAAAAAAGCAAAGCTGAAAGCTTCGGTCTGATGTGTGAGTGAGATGTGAGGGTTGCCCTAAAGAAAGTTGACGGTATTGAGTATGCTATTCAAAGAAGATCGGGATTAGACCCAAATAAATTAGATATTCCGATTAGAAACTAGGAGGAAAACGAATGAAAAAAGTAAAAACGATAATTCCCTGTATTTTAATAGCCATTTCATTGGTACTCGGGGTAACTAACGATGTCGTCCGAGCAGACAACCTATCATTCCCAGACGTAAAAGAAAACCACTGGTACACAGAAGCAATACATTGGGCTACAGACGAAGGGATTATACTTGGTTACACTGATGGTAGATTCAAACCAGAGGATAATGTAACAGAAGCTCAATTCATGGCAATGTTAGTGAGGTTCTTCCCAAACGTTGTAGAACCTGACATGGGAGAAGGAAGTCATTGGTCAGACGGAATTTACAAAGCTACAAAAGAGTCGGGCTTAACCTTACCAGGGCATCAAGACGGACGATTTAAAACCCATGCAATTAACCGAAATACAGTAGCGCAAATAATAGCATACTATACAGAGAAGAGTGCTGTTTTAGATAAAGCTATTGAATGGTTGTTCGAGAGTGGTCTAACAGAGGGGTTTACGGCAGAAGGAACATACAAAGAACGCTATCGTGGCGATACATACTTAACAAGAGCTCAAGCAGTAACTTTTATAAAGCGAATGAACTCATTAGGCTTTACGGAATCTAATCCTCGTCAGTTTATTAATGCAAGTTCAGATTATGTTATAGAGACTAAACACCCTCTCTTTTCAGAAAAAAAACCAGTATACAAAGGACCTTCAAAGCCTATGGATAGGGATAACATAATCAAATTGGTTGAATCTTTTGAGTCTTTTCCAATTAATGGGGAAATAGTTAAACATGAAGATACTGATAGAGTTGTTGGAATTACGTTTTTCCCGGATTGGACTTATGACGACTACATGGGAGCGCTATTTCTTCCAACTAATGATGTAAAACATATCGGTATTCAAATGGTAAGGGGTTATAATGATATTCAAAAAAACTTTACCGAAGATTTCTTAAAACATTACTTCCCAACTCAATACAAAAATATTATCGAAGACGCTTTAAACAATAACTGGACTTCGGGTTGGCAAAAAGCAGACGGCATTGAATATTTTATCTCTAGAGACTCAGGTTTACACACTAATTTAAACATTGGAATTAGAAAATAGGAGGTAAACGAGTAAAAAAATTAAAAATTCTAGTTAACCTCGGAAAAGTGACGTGTATCAACGTCACTTTTTTGTTTTCGTGAAGCGAGAAATTTCAGTTAAACGATTTTTGAACCAAAAAGGAAAAATACTATTTTTACTTCAAATGTTTTATTAAAATATACCTATATATGTTATATTTAGTATATCAAAGTGTTTTAAATTTATTTTTAAAAATATAAATAAAGAGGTATATGTATGAATAAAAGAAATGTGGTGGAAATAGTATTGCATTTTGACGCGGATAAGACTGTATCGTATAAGACGGTTTTAAATGAAATTAAACAATGCGAAGAGTTAAAAAAAATAAATGCAAACGTTAACTATTTATTAACAATTAATGAACTGATAGAATTGTTTGATCTCTCAAGAGCTGCATTTGAACAAAATATAATAGAGAATGATAAAATCAATACGGGTGTAAAACATATTAATGTTGAAGGATTAAATGTCTCCCGAACTCGAATTTTTATAGACGCTATAGATCTTATTGAATATTTAATTGAACATTGTAATCTTACGTATTGGAAAAAATCAGAAATAAAAGATAATCATTTTACATTAGAGGCTTTATCCAAAAATGACATAACGAGGGAAGATGTTGAATATTTGGCTAAATCGCTTTTTCAAGGGCGCTTAAAGTCTAGTAAGAATATTGAAGGTGAGTATAAACGAACAAGGAAAATGGTCCGCAGATTAGAAAATATTATTGACACAGTGACATTTGCATTTCCTGGTAGTCAAAGACAATTGAGAAGGTTTGTGCTTTCTCCATTAGAAGATGACACCCAAATGGAACACTACTTTAAACATTATAAAAGTTATGAAAATAAGATAATTCGACTAAAAAAAGATTGAGTATTTTTCGACAAATTGGTATAATGTTACTAGTTATTATTCTTATTTGCTCGATTTGAGCCTGATTTTGAAGTTTTAAGCCCTACGGGTTTCATTTTTTCTTTAGGAAGAAATGATGATTCGTGGGGCTTTTTTGCGTGCAATTTTTAAAGCTCAGCAAGAATGGTATCTAGTAATTTACTTAGGAGGAAGAGTATGGTTCAAATGTTAGGTGTAGGATTTCTGTTATTTTTATTTGCGGTGTCGCTATCGTTATTTTCAAAAAGTGCGGAACTGCGAGCTAGGTCTAGGACAGAGCTCTTCTATGCATCACAAATAAGAGAAGAAGCTGAAACAATAAGGTTACAAAATGAAAAAATGCATCTAGAAATAATGGACATGGGCAGCAAGGAAACAGTTGTTACAGAAGAAAAAAGTAATATTACAGATGTGGAAGTTAATCATGATTATGACCAAAAATCTATACAAAAACCTAAGCTTAAAGAACTTGATTTAGACGAAAAATCTCTTGCTTTTGTTAGTAAATTCCAACCTAAACAAGAGAAGTTTAATTTTCAAGAAGTTACAGAATATGAGAAACCTAACGCATGGTTTAGTTTTCCGGAAGTTGACCTTCATATGAACGATCGTCCGGAAAAAGGTTTGTATTATGTGTCTGGTAAAGTAATAGACATACTTGATGATATGTCAGCGATCATTAGTGATGGCACTGGTGAAAGAATGCTATATCATCATAAAGTTCAAAACCTTTCAATTGGCGACATCATTATTTCTCAAGTTGAAATTGACAGGAGTATTTGGAATTTCATCACCGTTTGGGAAATTAACGAAACATCTCAATTGAGTGGAAAAAAAGCTATGTGATTACATGAGAGAGATTTTCTCTCTCTTTAAAAGATCTTGTTTGTAGATGAAATAAATATCACTACTAAAACCAAAGTCCTTTTAAAGAGGTAGAAAATGTTTTTTTATGAAAAAAATTCTTCCTCAATACACATATATATGTATAATGTAGTTAAAGGTATTAATATCATCATGATTTAAATATAAATTTTATAGGAAATTAGGGGGAAAACCATGAAGAAAGTAGAGTTTACTGCTGAAACGTTGAGTGAAATGACAATGAATCTATTAGTTAAAAGATTGAGCGAGGAGTCACCCTATCTTTCCAATTCCGAATATGGAAATGGAATATTGGAAGTGATATATAACTTTAATTCTGTTCCGAAAGTTACCGATCGTTTCTCGGTAATTAAGCAGAGTGATGGAGAGTTTGCTATTTCATTTCCGAGAAGGAAATATGAAAAAAACCTTCTTACCAAAAACATAAGAACCCTATATTATGTAATTCAACAGTATTTATCAACACGTGTTGTGCCCCAAGGAAAAATAATATTTGAGTTTAATAATGGTGTTATTGATGGTTTTCAGGTGATTAATGAGGGGACATATAAAGACCTTGCCCGCACAGGAAAGTCCGATCTGGATTTGGATGAAATCCTTTTTGGTGAAGAGGATGATGAAGAATGATTTTTTCTAATGCTCCATTAGTGAAGATAGAAGAAGATACATTGTTGCCAGGTTTACCATCATCGGGTCAGTCGGAAAAATTCCTAATTGAGTTACTATCGTATGTGCAACAATGGGGAGTCCTAGTTTGTATTGTAGCTGCTTTTTTATGCTTTATTGTGGCGAAGTTATTTAAAGTGAAAAAAAATCCTAAGTCACAACGTATTTGGCGATTTTATTCGTATGGTTTTATTTTCATAGCAGTGATATTAGCAGTTTTACCATACATAGCTTTAAGATTTTACTAAGCTTCGGTTGCCGGAGCTTTTATTTTTAACTAGACAAAAGTATAATTCTTCCTTTATAATCATAATTACATATAAAATATACATATATATGTATAATATAGAGGTGATATAAATGCTGAAAGCAAAAATAATTCAATTTCCAATAGATCGAGCTGTAAAGAATTCTGGTAATGTTTATGAGGTATTTCCAAGGGAAGTAGCTGATAGTTTCATGGAATATCATAAGCTTGGCGTAGATTGGAGAAACAACCATCGTAAAGATACTTTTTATGAAGGGTATCCACATCAACCACCAGGTGATCCAATGATTGATGGTCTAGTTTGGTTTACAGATGAGCAGAAAAACTTTGGAGTGTGGGTATATAATAAATCCGGTGAAGAAATTGTTGTGAATGAAAAAATTGAATTTGGCTGGAGTCCTTTTGTAAGAAAGAGCGTAGGGCCACCTAATGAGCCGGTTCATATTCAATCTTCTGAATTTCGTAAACATCTTGTATGGTTTGTTGACGAAGATGGATATGGACAGTACGGAGTTATAAAAAAAGATGAAGAAGTTTGGTTACCGCACCCAAAAGTAATTAAGTAATTATTACTTTGTTAACCAAAGTAATAAAATAAATAAACACACACACTTAGGAGGAATGAAAATGTTAGAAAAGGAAATAGTGAAGCAAAAGTTAGTGGATCTTTTTGGCAATGGTTTTGTAGCAGAAACAATTTACGCTGCAGAAAAAAAGGTACTTACTCTTATTGATACAAGTTCAGATTATGTAATCGTTAGTATTTCGGATTTTACTGATTTTGCTATTGGTGATTATGATGTATTTATTGAAAGTCGAATAAAGAAAACAGACAATCATCTTAAAGATATGGCTAATATTATTGGACTTTTGCAGATGGATACAGTTAGTAATGTTGAAAAAGTTCAAAAAGAAATTAAAGAATTGACGGACGAGCTAACGAGTGTAAGTAAAGGATTAAGCAAGAGATTTGTTTTATCAACTCAAACTATTAAATAACAGTGTTCCCCTTCTAATTCTTAGAGGGGGTCTTAGCTTTGTATTATTAAATCATCTTTCAAGAATATAGGAGAGAGAAGTATGAAGGTAATTAAGTTTAGAAGGTACAAGCATATTGGAATTGTCGAAGGAGCTTATAATAATCGCCCTATTCTATTAGAAAAAGGTTTAGAGCCTATATTTGTAGCGAAACACAAGGATGAAAATGAGTTAGTTGATAAATTCGGATTAAATTACGAGCAAATTGGTGAATGTAGATTTTACGTAGGAGTTACCGAAAGAAGATAGTACCAGTGTTTTGGGTAGTTCTATTCAAAGTGATAATGTGTAATAAAATTGCCGCTCATAAAAACGGCTAGAAATATTAAAAAAATGAACGAAGTATGTGAAGTACGCTCCCGATCAGGATGTATACCTCTTTGGTAAGTGTAATCTCGTGTCTTTCTTCCTTTGTAACCTGTCCATTTTTTTTAACTAATACTTTTGTTTCTTTTTTATATTTCATAAATATACCTTCTCGTATAGGAGCAAAGCGAGAGAATTTAAAATTCTTTCAGCAATTTGCAACTTGGAGATATACTTTTGAATCAGTTTTCGATTCAGAAAATAAACCTAGATTCGTTGACTCAGTATTTAACCATTTAAAAAATATTAATTTCTTATAAAATCTAATTTATTAACCAATAGAAGTAGGAGGAATAGTTTTGGTTAAAAATGATATAGTATTAACGGATTTTAATCAGTGTGATTTCAGTCAGTTTTTGTTACCTCTAATCACCGTTTATAACAGTCCCGAAGATTATCCAGATAAAATTGTTGCGAGGATATTTGATATTGAAAAACCTACTCCTTACATAGTCGTTACAGATCATATAGAATTTCTCGACATACCTCAAGGTAAGGAATTCATCCCACGTGAAAAAGAAGATGATCCAAGTATTATTGGTGTGTGGCTATAAGTAAGGGGGTTATTACCATCGAAGCGGCTAAAAAAATATTTACAGTAAATGACGATACTAATATAAATTATGGAGAATTATTAAGAATTTCTAGAAAACAATTAGATTTTTCTCAAGAACAAATGGCTGAAAGATTATATATTTCACGTAGTACAGTAAGTAAACTGGAAGCTGGCAAACGAACATTGTATATGGATATATTAGTAAGATGGTTTAAGATTATCAATAGAGATGATGTGTTACTTGCTTTATTATCGGGAATGGAATTTAATCGTATTAAAAGAATGCTTACAGAAGAAAATGGTAGTTCCCAAAAAGAAAAAGAGTTTGCAAAATTAATAAGTAATAATGGTTGTAAAAAGAGGCATAAAATGAAGGTGATTTAGAATTTTATGCTATAATATTATTAATTATAAATGTGGCGGAAGACGCGCATTTCTCCTTAGGAGAAGTGTGCGTTTTTTATTATACGTAATAATTTTATTAAAAAAGATTGGGGGAAGGGAAATGTTATCGGCTAAATTACACAATGGAAAAATCGTATCATCACTAGAATATAACGAAGAGATACATGGATCACGAATATTTTGTATGGATAAGAATTGTAATTCACCATTAATTTTTCTGCAAGGAAATGAAGTAAGAGCTGCTCATTTTAAAACTTCTGGAAAGGGTGAATCCAAACATCAATCAGAATGTGGTTTTTATCAACCTCTTGATCTTGTTCAATCTATAAGTAAAGTAAAAGAGTATCAGCAAAACGGAGTGTTAGATGAAATGAAGGAGACGATCATTCGTCTTAGTATGGGACGGATTGATCCGGATAAAGAGACTTCTACAGTTGAAAGCGAAAAGGGCAAAAAGGATAAAGACGCAGTAAAAGTTAAAAATGATACTCTTACCCCCCAATCCATAAGTTCAGTAAAAGGTGTTGTTAAGTTGTTGACTGAATTTGAACCCGACGTATTGTCATCGATCTTGATTAATGTGGGAGGGGGAAGGAAAGTACCTATTTCTGATCTGATTATTGACCAAGAACAAGCTCATAAAATGTTATGGAATGATGAAATGCTGAAAAATGTGGGTTACTTTGTGTACGGAAAAGTAGCTAATATGGTAAAGCGCGAAAAGGTTATGTATATAAATTTTGAAGAAAATGTAGTCCCCTTCACAATAGTGATATTTCAGCAGCATTGGAAGGATTTTTCTTATAATGAAAAGCAGCTGATAGGAAAAGACATCCTGGTTTATGGCCATCTTCGTAAAAATGATTACCAGGATAAGCAAATGACAGAAATAATTATCAAGAGTGATAAATATTTAGAGAATTTTAAACGTAAGTGATAGTACTTGAAAATCAATAAATTATGCCCTAAGATAAGAACGGATGTTCTTTTTAAGGGAGGTAAAAAAATGAGTGGATATATTGATCGTGGAGCAAAAAAATGGAGTATGGCAATGATGCTTCCTGAACACGTAGAATTGTTAAGAAAATTAGAATATGAAATGACTAAGGTAGAAAAGCCTATTTTAGATCAACAAGAAATTGAAGAAGTTGAAGCGACTCTTAGTGAAGCAATAACAAGTAATTCATTAGTTGAATTTACTTATTGGAAGGAAGGATTTATTTTAACGAAAAAAGGTTTTGTTCGAAGTTGCGATCTATACCAAAAAGTTTTTAAGCTTATAGATGAAGAAGGAATACCGTTTTCAATAAAATTTGAATGTACATTAAGAGTTTCTATTGCTGTTGGCTAAAAAATATGGATAGGGTGAATATGGATCAAAAAAGAGGAAGCGGTTAAAATGTCATGGAAAATTGCTACTTTATCAAAACCGACAGATGAAATAATAAAATTATTAATGGCATTGGGATACAAATATATTTTGGAATTATTATTGATTTTAAGGAAGAATCCCAATGAAATTAAAGACCCTTTACCGTTTTTAGAGAAATTAATGGAAAATCTTCAAGAGTTTCAAAAAAACATAACACCATAATCTCGGAAAACAATGATAAATCAATAAACCTTTCAAAATTAATTCCACTAGAATTAGGTAATATAAGGAAGAAAGAGTCAATTGAATATCCGGTTCCTTTTTTAGAATCAGAAAAATCACAAGCTACAACCAGTATAAAAAAGCTAGACGTAAAGCAGCTTTAAGAATAATTAGAAAAGAGCATATTGGATGCAAGAAAAGATTTATAGGAAATAGGGGGCTGGTTTATTTAAAGAGATAAAACAATAAAAGATCATGTATTACTTGGCGTATTAACTCTATCAGATCTAGGATTCGGAGAGGATATTGTTCAATTCTGTTTAAGACATCATGAGTGATTAAATGGGCTTGGATATCCATTTGGAGATGTTCACCCTAGAGTTAGACATTATACACTATCGGCTTTAGAAAGGTTTACTTTAAATAACGAAATTATAGAAAAAATACAGTGGACGTCAAATAACGATGATAAAGATTATATGTAACAGAAAAGAATATTACTCTAGAGGGGAGAATTGCTCAAGTGACGGATATATAGTGCTTTAAGAAGACCGAGAAAATATCGAGAGAATCAGTTTGCCTTCTCTAAGGAAGAAGCAATTAAGATAATGGAAGAATTGGATGTAAAAGCGTTTGATCCAAAAATATTTAGTATTCTTGAAGAAATTTTTACGAGTAAGGAAATGAAACACCAGTATGCATAGAAAAGAGAAAAAAATGTAACTACAAAGATGGTGGCAGTTCTGGAAATAAAAAAACGCCGATAAAAAATATTTATCGGTATTTTTTTGTTCTTTTTACAAATTTTCAAAACCGAGGTTTTCAAATTTTGTAAAATTTTGATATTCTAACTATAGTTATACATTTTCAGAGGGAGGAAAACTATTAAAATGGTATCAACAATTGATGGGCAAGGTATTTATATAGAAAATAAACTCAATGATTTGATCAAGGACTATGGAGATGAACATATCAATTTGTATATACAATTTTATGAAAACATCTTCCCTATCAATCTCCGTAAATTTTTTTCATTTCTCCATTATGAAATAAACTATCTATTTAAATATATGAACAGTAGAATAAAGAATGGACATTATACCGCCCAAGAAAGTCGTAAACTTATTTTCCTACTGAATGAAATTAGGGTGGTGCAGTCGAACGTTAGAGCCACTAAATATGATTTTGATATTCATCCTTATTATCAGGAAAGGATAAAAGAATTAGAGTTTTTTCTATCTGAAAGTTTAGGTAGTACAATACCAAAAGGCTTTGAAAAAATAAGTCTTCTTGAAACAGAACCGATGTTTGAGTTGAAGTCTTCTTTTTCAGTAAAGAGAAGTGATGAGAAAGTATTCTATCCATTGAAGTTAATTGGTGAAGGTTCATATGCGACCGTTTACAAGTATAAGGATGAAATTTACAACTGCTTTTTTGTTATTAAAAAGGCACGTAAAGATTTAACTGAGAAGGAGCTCAAGCGCTTTAAGATCGAATTTGAGGAAATGAAAAAATTAAACTCTCCCTATGTTTTAGAAGTCTATAGATTTAACGAGAAGAAACATGAATACATCATGGAGTACGCTGATGAAACTCTTGAAAAATATATTTCAAAGCATAATAATACGCTAAATGACAACGAAAGAATCGGGTTAGTAAAACAAATTCTACGAGCTTTCATCTACATTAGTAGCAAAAATGTTCTGCATAGGGATATAAGTACAAAAAATGTTCTCATAAAAAAATATGATGGATTAAATGTTGTTAAGATATCTGATTTTGGTTTAGTTAAGCGACTAGATAGTTCGTTAACAAGTAAAAATACTGAATTTAAAGGTTCACTTAACGATCGAAAGTTAGAGATCATTGGTTTTGATAAATATGAAATTCATCACGAAACATTTGCTCTCACTCGATTAATATATTTTGTGCTCACAGGAAAAAAAACAATATCTGATTTTAAAGATAATAAAATCCTTGAAGAATTTACCCTTAAAGGAATATCCGATAATGTAAACGATCGGTATTCTACTATCAAAGAATTGAGTTTGGCTTTCGATAAAGTTGCTTCCACCTTTAACTAAACGGTCAAGATAAAATTAAAGAAATAAAAAGATAATAAAGAAACAGTTTTATAAGGGATAAATTTAGTAGAAAAGGAATGATTATTGCGATGGAGTGGACCGATAGATACAATGCTAGGAAAATAAATGAAGGGGCATACGGTGAAATATTAGAAATTAATTCCGATAAAACTAAAGTAATTAAAGCTCTTCACCCTAATTATTCAGATAGGGAAGATCTTCAACGAATACAAAGGGAAATACACTGTTTAGGAAAACTAAAAGATAATTCAAATGTAATTGACATCTTAGATTTTAATTCAAATGCTCGTCTACCTTGGTTTGTAATGCCACGGGCAACAACTAATCTCCATGATTATGTACTTAAACAAGGGGCATTAAGTGACGAGTTAACGATTAATATCACCTACTCGATATTAAATGCAATGAAGGATGCTCACCATAATGATATTTTACATAGAGATTTAGGAGCTAGTAATATCCTTTTATTTATTAAGGATGAATATATTGATGTACGAGTGGCAGACTTTAGTCTTGGCCGTGATTTTAAGAAAAGCACAAAGCCTCTAACTCGATCTATACACTCAAGGTTAGGTCATGATGCATTTATTGCACCGGAACAATACAAATCATTGTCAAATGCAACTAAACTGTCTGATATCTATTCTATTGGGGCACTAATGTTATTTATGTGTACAGGGGATAATCCATTACGTGCGATAACAAGGCCAATAGAGAGTTCTTTAAGTAATATTATCAGTGACTTGATGCAGGATAATCCAAATAAAAGACCAGGAAACATAGATGAAGTCATAAATCTATTACATCGATTTCAAAGGTTAAGAAACTCCCGAAGGGTTAGATCTACTTTTCATGAAATATGTAATAACTTTGCAGCTGGTCAAACCATGAGTGAAGAGAGCTTTATAGATTTAACAGAATATCTTACAAATAAAAAGCGGTTGTATAAAGGGGAAAAGCAGGGTCATTTAACATATGATGAATATTTCTCGCCATTACTGATGGCGCCACCCAATCTTATTGCTACATGGGTGAAGGAATATGCTGCACCATCAAATGTAGATTTATTTATAGACCGATATCAAGAACAGCTAGAGCAAATAATGGGACAAACTAGATGGACTTTTAGATCTATGAATTCAATATGTCATTTTTTAATGAGCAATTTTTATTATCATGATCGTTTAAAGGCAAAGATAGCAGATATGATTACAAATGTTTATAGTCGTCATTTTAATGAAGCACACAGCAGCTTATTAAGAATAGTAACGAATGAATATGATAATGAGCGTTTAGTTGTAAATATAGCAATGGCAATTTCAAAGTACAGTAATCATAAAATTGTAAAAGAGTTTATAGATGATAATGAACCTAGAATCAAACATGTTGCTTTTATTGAAGCTTTTTCATTTGAGCCAATAAATTAAGTTAAGATTTTAACTTTCAAGATCGGTACTAGGTTAGATATAATTTTTTGTTGGGGAATCGTCAGGAAAATAGGCTTAGCGTTGTAAATCCGCATTTTCCTGACGGGACCCCTTTAAGAGAGGGAGAAGTGCTCCTTTAAACATCGTTATTATCTAAGGTAATAGAGTACAAGGCAATTATTCCGAGTAAAAAGTGACTAATTTAATTTTTTATTGCCAACTGAAATAGATTAGGTTTTTTCGTTTTAACTTTTTTGAAAAATCAATCTTGTTGGTTGGCTTTTCAAATATAGGTAATGAAATGGGTGGTGTATCTTGAATAACAAAGAGAAGAGAATTCTACAATCTTGGGTTTTAAGTGAAGCTCTAAGTATGCCAAAAATAGACAAGGATAAGGTTAAATTTTATTCTTCTGAAGAAATGTTAAACTGGGAAAAGAATGTTAGAAAGAGTTGTGGCTTTCGTGTTTCATTAGGTTTGTGCGCAATGAAAAAAATTTTAGAATACATTAGAGATGTTTTTGAAAGTAACGAGGAATTCCATCAATTCTCAAATGAAAAAACCTTCATGGCAACAATAACCGTTACAAATGAAGGTTTTTATCAAGTGGGAAGTTTAGAAATAACATATTTTGCATGCTTTCTTGGGAAAATAAAAGCTAAAAAAAAGGACGATATTTATAAAAATTTATCTTGTTATTTTGAAACAATAACACAGGAATTGAATGTGTTATTTGATCAGGAATTTAGAGCAAAAAAATTAGATATGCCTAAAATCAAGGAAATGCAAAAACTATTGGAAAAACACTTGAATTGGCCCGAAGAAATATTTTTATTGAAGGAAGAAGGATATATTTTTGATATCACTGTGGAAGCATTATCAAATCAGAAAACTCCCTCGTTTATGAATAGTTTTTATTTAAAGGATTTACAAAAGATCTTAGAGTCTGAAGTGTTTTCTTCCCCTTTATTATCCTATTTAAATTGTTCAAGCCAAAAAAGAATAGATGTGGATGAGAATAAAGCAGAATTGGAGAAATGGGTTCATCCCACACAAATTCCGAATGCACGGTGGCCTGCTCCTCCGCACTTTAAGTTATCACTTATGCAACAAGTGGCAGTCAATATCATTTTGAGTGGTGAATCAAATATCGATTCAGTGAATGGACCACCTGGAACAGGAAAAACAACTTTGTTAAAAGATGTCTTTGCTGATATTTTATTTAAGCGCGCAAAACAAATGATTACATTTAAAAATCCTCTAGATGCTTTTATTCCGCTTGAATACAATGTGCAGACACAAAAAAGTAAAATAACCCCCTATAATGTTGCAGAAAACATTAAATATCATAGTATAATCGTGGCATCTTCAAACAATAGTGCCGTTGAAAATATTTCTAAAGAATTACCACAAAAAAAAGAGGTTATGAGAGTCAGAAATAATGAGTTTAGTCAAGTTGAACAGCAATTTGAAGATGAAATTTATAAGCTAACTGCTGATCTTAATTATTTTAGAAATGTTGCGACAGTACTAATGTATGATAAGTATGATTTAGATGATGAAGAGCTAGAAACAGGACCATGGGGATTATTTTCAGCGACATTAGGAAATGCCAAAAACATTGAAAAGTTCGAGAACTCTTTTTGGTTTGGTAGCAAGGATCAGCCCAATAGAATGGTGGATGAACTAACAAATCATACATATACACAGCGCGATTGGGAAAATGCTAAAGAAGAGCTGCTCATAATTGAGGAACGTATTGAGAGTAAGAAAAAAGAGTTGAGTAATTTTGTTGAGGAACTCTTAGAGTATGAAAAGGCAAAAGGCCAGTTTAATAAGAATGTGAAAGAAATAGATGATATATATGTAGAATTGAAAAAGTTTGAAACGGAAAGGGAGTTATTAGATTCAGAGAGTTTACAATTACAAAGAATACTAGAAAGCACTCCCAGAATAGGTATATGGAAATCTTTGACGAAAAAAGGTCGCGAAATTCAAAAAGAGTATGACTATTATCAACAAAAGAATAATGAGGTCGTTAAAAAAATTTACCATTTAGATACAAAGGTTAGGAAAATTAAACAGGAACTAAAAACTAAAGAGGAAGTACAAAAAACTTTAGAACAAAAACAAATTACGCTAAAAGGTAAATTTGAAAAATTGAGAGAAAAAGGAATAATAGTACCTGATTCTGAATTTTGGAAAAAAGATAATTATAATAAACGTCAAAAGGAAGTACCTTGGATTTCAGTGGAACTTAATCATCTCCGTTCACAGGCTTTTATTGCAGCAATGAAAGTTCATAAAATATTTTTATCTTTGGCTTCAAAGAGAGTTACAAAAAATTTGGCAATTTTATTTAACAGGAGATCGATTGATACGAATTTTAAGCAAAATAATGAAGCCATTAAATTAGGATGGCAAACTTTATTTTTAATAGTACCAGTAATATCTACCACATTTGCTTCTGTTAATCGATTCCTCGAAAGGTTTGATGCTGGGGAAATAGGACATTTATTTATAGATGAAGCTGGACAAGCAGTACCCCAAGCTGCTGCAGGAGCTATTTGGCGTTCTAAACATGTTGTTGCTGTTGGAGATCCATTGCAAATTGAGCCTGTTGTAACACTACCCGAAACCTTACTAAGAGATATTAGGGAATACTATGAGGTGGATGAGGCATTTATGTCACTAAATTCATCAGTTCAATCGGTTGCTGATCTTGCTAACAATAAAGGAAAATGGAAAACCGATCAGCAGTGGATTGGTATTCCATTATGGGTTCATCGACGTTGTCACAACCCAATGTTTACCATTTCTAATAAAATAGCCTACGATGATAGGATGGTTCTTTTCAGAGAACAAGAGTCTAAGAATAGTTGTTGGATTGATGTTAGTGGAAAAGCAATAAAAAACCAATATGTTAAAGAGGAAGGGTTAATAGTAGTAGAAGCTATAATTAAAATGTTTAAAGAGAGAAAAAGTATCGATGAGCTGCCGAGTATATATATTATTACACCTTTTGCAGCTGTAAAGGATGAATTAAAAAACTTATTGTATAAAAACGTAAGTCAATTTCAAAAGTTAACAAATAAACCAATTCAGCAATTACGAGAATGGGTAAATGGAAGTGTCGGTACAGTGCATACATTTCAAGGGAAAGAAGCTGAAACTGTATTCTTTGTAATTGGAACGGATAGTACACAACAAGGGGCAGCAAGTTGGATTGTAAGTAAGCCTAACTTAGTGAATGTAGCGGTTACTCGTGCGAAGAAAAATTTTATTGTAGTAGGCGATTATGATCGATTTTCCAAGATGGATATTTTTGATACAGCATGTGAATACCTTCCTCGGTTAAATGGTAGTATGTGAAATGTTCAATCGAAATTGAGCTGAAATTTAAATTGATTTTTTTGTATTATATATTGCGGAAAACGCGTATTTCTTCTTAGGGAGTGCGCGTTTTTGTATGCGCATTTCATAGTAAGCTTCCAATCAAACATCGCATATAAATATTTAACATTACTTACATCGTACTTATATCAAATAAAGAGAGGTGCTTTTCTTATGCCATTAAAAAAAATTAACGATCGTTGATTAAGCCAATGAAATGTACCATCCCTGACATTGCATTTACCAACAAAATACATAGAGTGTACCAAAGAATGACAGACTGTTTACCACTGCAATCCTCTGGTGAAAAAGATATAATACCATAGTAATGTTATAAAAATTTAATTGTTTTTCAATAAGACCCGTCTGCTGCCATTTTCAATGGCAGCAGGCATAAGGGGAATATTTTTTTGATAATCATTTAAGAGTTGATCTAATTCTTGGCTTTGCTTTATTGTATCAGAATGGTTAGTCCCTTTTAGTTGAGCTGTAAAAACCATACATCTACGTAATTTATTAATTTTTAACTCTAATTCTTTTATTGATACCTTATACATCATAACAGCTCCAATAATTAAATAGTTAAATCACACAACAGGAACCATTTTATAGTAGGTCATAATAACTGTTAATAGTTACGACAAAAGAACTAAAAAACGACAAAAGTTTTCGTGAAAAGCTATAATTAAAAAAGTGAGAATTTTGTGAACGCGTTTGCCGAAATGTGTTGATAATTGTCATATTAAGTAATATACTTAGTAACTATTGAGGGTTTTTTAACGGGTAAAATTACATGATAATATTGAAAAAGGCAAACTTACTGAAAGGTAGGGACGCAAAGCCATAGGTCTAAGGTCATTCACGACTAAGATAGCTAGGTTACCAAAATCATTATATTATATTCAATAATATTTTTGGCTAATCTAATTTTGATAGATTAGTCTTTATTTTTTAATTAAGTAAAGTTTATGGAGGGTTTTATGTTACTATATGGAGGTTTTTTGGAAAAACAGAGTTATTATCATCATTTTCAACCCATTATTAATTTAAAAAGCGATAAAGTTTTCGGATACGAAGCTTTTATACGTTGTAGAGAATATGCTAGTCCTGAACAACTTTTTCGTGAAGTTAGTAACCACCATGAACTTTTTCTCTTAGATACTTACTCAATAGAACAGGCTATAATTAACTTCTCTTCTTTCGACCATGAAGGACTATTGTTCTTAAATGTTTTCCCTTCGACATTACTCAACAAACACTTCCCTAAATTCGTTGAAAAAGTTCTTGATAATCGCTATTCATTGAAAGGGCGGATTATTTTTGAAATAAATGAATCGTTCGAAGAAGATCATTTATGGAATTTTGATGCTTTAAACCAAAGAATCAACTTCTTACATCAGCTAGAATGTCGCGTTGCTATTGATGATGTAGGAAAGGGTGCAGCCTCTCTACAAAGAATTGTAGAATTGAAACCAGATTTTATAAAATTAGATCGTTATTTTTCAACTGATATTTCTAAAAATAAAGAGAAGCAAAAGTTAGTAACGTTGTTTACAAACTACTGCAATGAATCAAACTTAATTATCGAAGGAATAGAGACAACCGAAGATTTAGCAACTATAAAGCAATTAGGTGTTACTTTTGGACAAGGGTATTACTTAGGCAAACCCAAGATGCTACAAGTTAATAACTGCGAAATTAACACCTAGTGAAATGCAACTTATAGTGTTGTAAAAGTTGATGACTCCTCTTCGGAAGTGATTGACTTTGTTAAGGATGGTAAGGGTGCTATCAAGAACTCAATTGAAAGGGCAAAATTAACTAAAGATAAAGTAGATAAATCCATTAATATGGTTAATAAATTAAGTGGAAAATCTGAAGCGGTTAACGATGTCATCGTTATTATAGCGACATGGCAGAACAAACCAATTTGTTAGCGTTAAATGCGGCAATAAAATCGGCGAGAGCAGGAGAAGCTGGAAAGGGTTTTGCGGTAGTTGCTGATGAAGTTAGAAAGCTTGCAAATCAATCTAAAAATTCAACAACAAAAATTCAAGATTTAATCAGAGAAATCCAAAATGGAATTAGTGAAATTGTTGAAGATACAAAAACGAGCGGTAACGAAGTGGATCTAATGGTGCATCAGGTCATTGGTACAGAAGAAAATATTAATGACATAGAAAAAGCAACAGGAAATATTAAAGTGCAAATACAAGAAATTCAACAAGTAATAAATGATTTAAGCCAAAGTAGCAGTCAAATTAAGGACTCGGTAACTAACACATCAGCAGTCTTGGAAGAAACAAAAGCGGGTAATCAAGAAATCGCAGAATCAACAGTACAACAGTCATCTACGATGCAACAATTATCTGCAATGAGTAATGAGTTAAAAGGGTTATCAAATAAGTTGGATCATGTAGTTAAGAGTTTTAAAGTTGTGTGATTAAGGCCATTTATAAGAGTTTCTGGATATTGAGTTGCTAAATTAAGTCAAAAGGAGATGGGATTTTGTTAAACGTTACTGAAAAGAAAGAACAAACCATCACCCAATTATTGAATGGAACGATTAAATCGATTAAAAGTATTGTTCCGTTAAAGCTAAATCTTCAAAAACCTGTAATTTCTGGTGAAGTTTTAAAACTTAAATTTGGTGTTTTGATCGGAATTACTGGTGATGCAAAAGGAAAAATGGTGATAACCGGAGATACTGAAACTTTCGGTATTATTGGGGAAACAATGTTTGGAATGCCTCTTGAAGGAGATATGCTAGTATCTTTTAGTGGAGAGTTAGGAAATATGATTGCAGGTGGATTGTCTACGAATATTAATGAACAAGGGATTATAACGGACATCACATCGCCAACTATTTTACAAGGAAATACTACATTAACAGGTTATGAAAAAGCCCTTCGTGTTCCTATTTCTATTGAAAATGCAGGTGCACTGAATATCTATTTATTGCTAGATTGATATGGCTGAGGGTTTTGAGGGATTTCCCTTAAAATGTAAGTCGATTTTTCTTGCTGAGAGTCAGGAATAGTTGCAAGGTCTATGTTAGTTGAGATGTGTTATGGCCTCACTCGTTTTTAGTTTGTGGTTTTGGATTTATCTAACATAAAAAGAATAGTGTGATCGGGGGATAGTCAGTTAATAGTTCGCTCAAACTGACTATCCTATTTATTGAGTAAAAATAAAATTATATTAACAAGGTGAAAAACATGAAAATTATTCTTATTAAAGAATCTTCACTATTAAGAGATGGGATGAAAAATGTACTGCAAGAAAGGTTCATAGATTATAAGGTAGAAGTGTATGGATCACATGATTGTATAACTTTATTTCAACAAACCATTAATAATGGATTAGTAATTATAGATGCGGATACGCAAACTGATATTTTATCTACGATTGATCGATTTACGAATAAAAACGTGAAAATCATCATTTGGACATCTAGTTTAGACAAGGGGGATTTAATAGAATATTTTAAATTAAATTTAGATGGGTATTTTTATAATGGAATGGAAAAAGAAGAGTTATTAACCGCAATTGTATCAGTGATAAATGGTGAAAGATATGTTCACCATTCTTTGTCGCCGATTCTCCTTGAAGATTATGTGAAAATAAATAAAAAAATCCCTATCAAACCTAAAGGTATACTTTCTAAACGTGAATGGGAAGTTCTAGAATTGCTTACCAAAGGTTATAAAAATGAAGAGATTGCAGAAGTTCTTTTTATATCTGAAAAGACTGTAAAGAATCATGTAAGTAATGTATTACAAAAAATGGATGTACCTGATCGTACTAATGCTGTATTAACAGCACTACGGAAAAAATGGCTTTTTATATAAATAAATACATAAATCTCTATTTTTTTATTTTATCATTTTTTGAATTAATTTAGAAGGTAAACAAGGAGGTAACTTAGGTTTGAATGGAGAAACAATGACTTTAGACCAATTACTTACATACTTAGAGAACGACTTAGAAGAAGGTAATAATGGTGTAAACTTAGATATGACAATTGATGAATATTTGAAATTTATATTTGAAGATCATTAGTAAAATACAGTTTGTTGAAGATGTATTGTTACACGATCAGGATAGTATAAAAATCCAAATATAAATAGTCGGTTCCTAAACATACAACATTGTAAAGGAACCAACTTTTGAAGATGATAATATATTCTCTTTAATATCTTATATAAGAGCTAAGTAGAGTTATGAAGCAATAACAAGAGAAACCTCATTACCTTTTTCATTAAACTTTACGTTTCTTACCGCTTTATGCATAATTAAGAGTCCCCTTCCTCTTTCTTCAAATCCTTGTTCTTCTAATAATTGGTCAGGACCCTTCTCACGTATCAAGCCTATTTTATCTTTCACTAAAAAACCTTGTCCATTGTCTCTTACTTTTATTAATAATTCACCAGTAGGTAAATTGGTAAATTCAATGTGTACTGGAAACGCACCATGTTCAATACCGTTATTCAAGGCTTCTTTTACAGCAATTTGTGTTAAAAATACTGTACTTTTATTACAAATCATTTCAATTTGTTTTTCTAAACGTATACATAAATCTTGGTACTCTTCCATGCTACTAATCATGAAACTTGATATCTTATGAAATAAAGGCAAATCATTCTCCCCCTGGTAATCTTTTCTGATAAAGTTAGTTTGTTACAAAAAGCATTGTAACCTAAGAGGTTTGTCTTATGTTGTCGAAATTTGTATCATTATAAAAACATTTATATTATTTGAATAATCATTACTATTCTATTTAGATTAGTTTAGAGTTTAGATAATTAAAGGGTAGTGTGACTGACAAACAGGAATGAACAGCTTTAGCTAATTTCGCTCAAATAATTTTTCACATATATACATTTAAGTGATTAATAAACTTGGAAGTAAAACGCGCCCTTTACGTGGAGCGGCAAGAGTGTTAGCCTTTTTGCAATGGCAGCTAAATGTATTCTAGCTGCCCCTTTTAGCATCAAAACACTCTTGTAGAGGCTCCATGTCAAGGGACGTTGGGTTACCACTGTTTACAAATATGGAGAATTATTGTGTTCAATTTAGTTAGCAAAAAGTGTTCACCTTAACATGACGGTCACAGGTAGTCTTTCTCCAACGAACGGAGGCTTTACGTGAACAGCAGAAGTAGTCATGGTGCGGTTGCTCCTGTTCGAATTTTATTCACGATTTAGTGAAGGGGATATCTCGATTTAGTTTTAGGTGTAAAAGACTGGTCTGGGAACAGGAATTTTGGGATCTTTGATAATGATTAGTACAATAAAAATAACTTAAAGGCTGGTAATAGTTGATTTAACTATCATTGTTTTTTCATAAGAATTTATAGAAAAAGAAATTGTAAAAAATTTCTTAAATCCTTGACTAATAAATTACATGGTGTACATCCCGGCCGACTATACCAATACAAGCGCCACAGTACACTAATGAACGCCTACAAAAACATCAAAAACGAACGCTTCCGTCACTTTATATTAAAAGATAAAGGTGACGTCTACCGCGCTCTGAAGAGTTTCTTTAGGAAAGAAGAGGAGACGTTGGTTTAAAAAGGGAAATCCTTATCACTAGAAATACTGGTGGTAAGGATTTTTTGTTTTTAATCAATCACTATATTTTTATGGAACAGTAGACTTTTTACTGCGCAGCAATGAACCTTTAGTTTTATTTAATATTTGAAAATAAGTTCATAAAAAGAGCATTCCTGTTAGAAGGATTTTCGGGGACTTGAAAAAAAAAGAGCCCTCCTGGTATGATACGGGGTGTCAAATCGTGCACCGAGATGACCCCTAACTTAGTTAACCAAGGAGGACTTCATAATGA
>NZ_MLQQ01000018.1 GCF_001865995.1 Anaerobacillus arseniciselenatis
TGATAAAAATTGATTATTTTTCAAACGGTATTAATATTATTATATTTTTGGTAAGTGTAGCAATTATCTTTTTTATTGAACCGTATTTGGTTAAATATAAGAAAATTGAAAAATAGTGATCATCAACTAAGGTGATCGCTTTCTTTATAAAGTTAAAGAAACAAAACCGTTAAACATTTTAGTATCGAAAATAGCAAACCCATTGAAGAATTGGGGAGTTGCCCTATAAAAAGAGGAGGAATGTTTATGGCTAATGAAATGTTTTTAATTATTCTTATTTTGTTCATTTTAGTTGGTATAGTTTGCGGAGTATTACTAATCTTCTTTTGGATGAAAAGCAGTTATAGAAAAAAAGATACAAAAATAAAAGAGCTTCAAAATGAAATTGAGGAACTAAGAGGAAAGAATTAAATTCGAAATAGGTTTGCCAGTTGAAACCTTGTGAATTAATACACTTAAAGTAACGACGTGCGTTAGTTGAAGATCGGGGTTGTTTTTCTTTGGCGAATTACAATTTGGATCCTCCACAACCTGGAACTAATGTTGAAGAAGATCAACTAATAAAAAAGTCATTTATTGCACAGTACAACGATACTGTGCAACAGAAAATATACTTTACATTCTGGCGTGACTCCGGAAGCTAAAAGCCTAATTCCTCATTAGGCATTTAGTCTTCAAAATCCTTGACGTTTTCTATTGGTTGGTAAACGTGTTGGTGCAAGTGGTAAATTTCGTGGTGTAACTGGTGGTAAAAAACATGGCAGAGACAGTACATCCTTGTGGCTGTAATCAATTGCGGACAGGAGATCCACGAACAAATTAGTGCAGATATTATTGCCCGCGACCAATGACTTAACTTTTGTCCGTTGAGGGACCAATGCAGGACTGTTATAAATATGCCAAATACGCACGCATGTTTAAGTATCATAGCACTGGCAATCGGATTCTAAGCATTAGATGGTGGGCCTCGATCCCTTTCCACCAAATGCAAAGAATCATGCGTTATAATGAATGGCAAGCAGCTCCGCTGTGGCTCTGATGCTCTTTTTTAAGGATGGTTGTACCGTTAGTGGCTCTATGTAAAGACAGTAATTCAGAAGATTTGTTTTTCTTACTCATTTTTACAAACAGAATTAATTATTCCTTCTACTTTCTTGTAAACATATTGATGCTCATGAATTGTTATATTTTTATTTCTGGTATAGTTTGGGTTTATATAGTGTTCGGTCGAAGAGATAAACTCATGACCCAATAATTGTTGTACTATGAAAATGCTTGCACCTGCATCTATCATATAAGTTGCAAAAGAGTGTCGAATACTGTGAATGGTAACATGTGGTAAATTAGCTTTTTGTATGTATATATTTAAGATACTTCTTACATCACCATTAGAAAGTTTTTTTCCGTTCTTATTGAATAAGTAGTCACAGTCAGAAAGCATATTTATTTTTATATAGTGTTTTAGTACGTCACCAAACCCATTTCTTAAAGCAACAACCCTAGCTTTCTTTGTTTTCGTTTTCTTTAACAATAACATATCGCTTTCTAAATCTAACTCATTTACTTTTACGCCTAATAATTCAGAAATCCGCATTCCGGTAGAGAACAATAAACTAAAAAGAACAGCTTCATTAAAAATATTATCACTATGTGTTACGATACTATGAAATAATCTCAAGGTTTCATGTTTACTAAGAATACGAATAGGTTTCCTTCTATCCTTATATTTTTTCAAATCAAATCTCATACTACTAGTAACGTCAGGAAAATTATCGTTTCTATATAAAAACTTGAAAAAGCTTTTCAACGCACTGGACAGTGAATTTAGTTTATGATAACTTACTCCAGCGCTTGCTTTTTCATAAAGGAATTCATCTAATAAGGTTGAATTTATTGGTGTATAAATATCGCCACTATTTAATCTTATTACATGAATTTCTCTTAAATTAATTTCTTCAACTTTACAATTCAATTTCTGTGATAGGAAATTACAAAACGACTTTAAACCTCTTAAGTAGTTAATTTTTGTAGAGTCAGCTAATTTACTAATCCTTTTAAATTCCTCTATTTTTAAATTAAGATTACACATATCTTAGTCTTCAACTCCAATCATATGCCTTAATAACTTTTCAAAAGGAAACGGATACTTCCCCATAACTTCATCTTTTAAGTCATGTGGGTGTAATTTGGTATAGATTGATGTTGTTTCTATATGCTCGTGTCCTAATACTTGTTGAAGGATGTTAATGCTCATTCCTTGCTTTAAAGATTGAACTGAAAATGAATGTCTAAACGCGTGAGGAGAGTATTCATTTTCAATTCCCAGAGTTTTTTGCAAGTTTTCTAACATTTTCTGTATTGATCTTACTAGAACGGGTTTCCTGTTATCGTAGATCCTTTTTGAAAAAAGGTGGCGCTCATCAGAATAATTTATTTTCTTGATTCCAGTTCTAGATAAAAAATCAATAACCACCTTTTTTACTTCAGGGTACATAGGAATGTATCTTTCCTTATTCCCCTTACCTTTACGTATGAAAATTACATTATCATCGACCATAAAATCTCCAATTCTGACATTAACTAATTCACTAATTCTACAACCGGTCCCCAATAGGAAGTAGAGTACAGTGTAATTAAAGAATGGAGAGGAAGTTTCTAACGATTTATTTAATAAAGCCTGAATCACTTCTGTTGGTATATATCTAGGCAATTTTGTCTCCTTATACATTTCGAAACGATTTCTTATATCCTCGGATATATACTTTTTTGTATAAGCAAATTTAATCAATGCATTAACAATGGCCTGATAAGTATTTTTAGTCCCTAAAGAAATATTCCCTTTTTTAACGATTGTCTCCTTGTAAAAGTCATCCATGATATTTTCATTTAAATCAAGTAAACTAAAGTTAGGATCAATTTTATTTAGAAATTTTTTAAATCTTTCAAAAAAATGAATGTAATAATATAAAGTATCGTCCGTTTTCCTTCCATTTTCTAAATCCTTTTCAATCTTTATTTTAAATTCATTTATTATCTCAATAGCAGTTTTGGATGATTCAATTCTTCTATTACCTTGCAATAAATTTATAAAATCTTTTAATTCTATTCCATAATGTTCGCAAATAACTTCCGGTTCAATTCCAGGACGCACCTCAATGTGCATGGCTTTCATCTCCTTTTGACAATTGCTGTAATGGATTGAATGGCAAAGAATTCTGAAGTAACCTTTTTACACTTTTATGAACATAGTACTCAGTAGATGTCCTGTGTAAATGTCCCATTGATTTTGATACTTCTTCAAAGTCATTTAGATTATCAAGTGCATTTGTTGCATAAGTATGTCTTAAAGCCATTGCATTAATCTTTGCTTTCCCAAAAGCCTTTTTATTAAATCTAAGGATCATGCTTGAAACTCCTGTACGAGATAAAGGTTCTCCAAATGAATTAATAAAAACAGAATCATGATTTGGATTAAAGTTATTTCTAATTTCTAAATATCTTTTGAAAACCTTTGATAAATCTTTACTTATTTTTAATGTTCTTTGACCTGACTTCTCACAAAATAGGGTAATTAGGGATTCACTAGGTCTTATACTATCTATATCAAGCCTCGTAACTTCAATTGGCCTGCAACCTAATTCCATAATTAAAAGTAAAATGCACAAATCCCTAATTTTAAAATTACTGTATTGTTCCGTTGTTTCCACTAATTTAATTATGTCTTGGGTGGCAGAGTATGCATTGGTGCGTTTACCTTGGTTTATTAACGATGGCGGTACACTATAATCAAAAAGAATCCTCTTATTCTTCCTAAGAAAATTGACAAACAATTGGACGACAAATAAATACTTATAAATGGTATTTTCCTGAATTTCTCCATTATTATGTCTCTGAATAAGGTAATCCTCATAACTTATAATTTCTTTCAAGGTTAGTTCAGATAAAGTTTTTTCAAAATCATTTTCTATTTTTTTATTTTTAGTTATGAACTTAGTGAAGCATTTAAGTTTTCGTATCCAACTTTCAATACTGCTGAGAGTATATCTTTTTTCAACCTCTAAATATTTAAAAAATAAACTCATTGTTGAATCTAAAGAACTTTTCCATGTCCTCTGTGGTTTATGTCTTTGCATAATTTCAAAAGACTTTCCTTTAATAGAAGTATCTTTAAATTCCTGTTCTACAAAAGGAACTGAATGATCTTTCGCTAAAATACCCATATTTTTTCTCCTTATTTTGACAATTTTTTTAAACTTTCTATTTTATAATGGAATATGAAAACAGTTTCTTTAATTACTTTATAAGACTGCTTCTTCTTTAAAGATGCATTTTTAATAACAATTTTGAGAAGGTATGTTATTGATATTTACATATTTAAAGAAGAACTAATAATATAATTTCCACTTTTTTACTTTTTATTCGTATTATTTTTATAATACGAACTTTCCTTTATCATGGTAAAGGATTTGTGATTGAAATTATATATAGGAGGTGTTGGATATGTTAAACCATAATCATATTAAAAAGATTTTCCTGACAAATGAAGTAATTATTTATAATCAAGATTATGTTTTAAACCATTTATCTCGACACAAGCACAATCATAAATCAATACTTAACCACGATAATAGGTTGCACTTTTAAAAGTGGAACGGTGATATGAGAATTTTGTTAAAGTACGCTAATTTTGGTGATAAATATGCAACAGACACTGGAATTACTGCTTAACAGACATTCTGATATTAGCTTAGGTCTTAAAAAATATTTAAAGGGGGAGATAAACGAAGAAAAATATATTAATACTCGTAAGGACGCAAATGGGAGAGTATCGTTACAGTGGCCGGAATTGACCTTTTTGAGAAGTGATATGGAACTATATGCAAAATACTTATTAAGTTTATCCTTAAAAGGACGTAGATTAGTTCTTTTAGAAGATGAAACAACTGGCTTTTCAAGACAACAATTATATGATCTTTATGGGATATCAAGTGATACAGTTAGTAGATACCTTCGCAGAAGCCAGCAAAACGAGGATAAAAAGAGAAAAAAACGTTCTCCGGAAATACGTGATATGACAGAGTATCAAAAAGTTTCAAAAGAAGTAGTAGCTTTTTTTGCAATATTAGCAAGAGTTCCTTTTTCATGGCTAAATGAAGAAAAACCAGATTTGGAATGGAGTATATATCACTTTAATTTTTTACAAACTCCTAGAATGAGTTTATTCGACCTTAAGAACTTTTTGGAAAATCACTCCGAAAAGCTACATCATGATGTGATAGGGATCATAGTTAATGGTGGTATTAAACATCCTCTTTACTTACGTTTGGAATGGTTTCGAGGTGGTTTTATAATTGAGGTTTTTAATCCTATATGTAGGCCATCTGAAATTATTCCTTTAGTATTACTGTTGCAGCAATTTAATTATGATATTGGCTATATGGATACGGTAATAGACTCACAAAAAAACTATGCTTTTATTTGTAAATATAAAAGTAGTACACCAATTTGTTTACCTATGGAATATAGAAAACCCATCACTTTATTAAGTGGAACCATATGATTCAACGGTAAAATGTTGAGCCTCCTTATTATAAGGAGGTTTTTTTTATGACGAAAAATAAAGAATTGGAAATTAAGCTTATGAGAGATAAGGGGCTTGAAATTTTAAGAAAGTGGGCAGAAGAACTAAACAAAGAGAACGATGAACAAGAATTATTAATAAGTGAGGTTGAGAAAAATGATGAAACTAGTAAGAGATACCATAAAGATAAAAGACCAAAATAACTTTGGCTATTTGTGTTGGTTTTATAAGTGAAAAGAACCGTGATGGAGTAATAGAGTGAAATAAGCGAGGGAATTTATTACTGAAAAAAATAGACTCTTTATGCTGTAGGTACAGCCTATTCGGTAAAAATTATCAATTTAAATTTTATTTAAACGAAGTACAAAGTGTGAATTAAATATTCACATTTAGAAAGGAAGAGAATGAATAAATTTGAAAATCTAAAAGATGTTTTAACAGTAAAAGATATTGCTGAGTTTTTAGGCATAGGTCGTGGACAGGCATATGAATTAGTGCATTCAGGTTGTTTTCATGTAGTACGAGTAGGGAGCAGAATCCTAGTTCCTAAAAAGTCTTTTCAAAAATGGTTCGAGGGACAATTGTAATGTTTATTTATAAATTTATTTGTGGCACCTAAACTTATATACCATTTTTTGTTTAAAGCATGTGAAAATTTTCAATACTGTAAATGGTGCGAGTTTGGTGCCCAGCCGAAAAAAAGGAGGTTAATAATTATTGGCTGGACATATCAAACAAGATAAAAAAACAGGAAAGTGGCTCTTTATTGTCGAGGCGGGTAAAGATGCAAAAGGCAATAGAAAGCGTCAAGTACGAAAAGGTTTTAAAAACAAAACCGAAGCCAAAAATGCTTTGGCAATCGCCATTGCTGATCATCAAAAAAAGGAATTGGCTACGGAAGATAAGGCTGAAACGATGACGGTTGGTAATTATCTCGACTATTGGCTAAAAACGTATGCTGAAACTAACACCGCTCACAATACTTTCAAAGCTTATGAACGAATCATTCGAGTCCATTTAAAACCAGATCTTGGACACCTACAATTAAATGAATTAAAAGTGAGAGATATTCAGCATTACTATTCAACAAAGGTAAAATCGGAGAATAGTGAAGAAAATAGCGAGAATGCAGAAAAGTTATCAAAACAGTCCGTGTTACACCACCATCGAGTACTATGTAAGGCTTTAAATGATGCTCTTGATTGGGAGTTTGTTAAGAAAAATGTCGCACGAAAAGCGAAACCACCAAAACCGGATAAGGCCCCCTTCACGACCTATTCTAAGGGAGAACTTGAATTACTACTTGAATGTGCAAAAGGGTCTGAGATCTATTATCCGATATTTTTGGGGGCAGCGTACACAGGTGCTCGATTAGGAGAGTTAAGAGCATTAACATGGGGAGACATTGATTTTAACAAAAGAAAAATGTATATTACCAAGTCTGCCTATGATAAGAAAGGCGAAGGGGTTAAGATCAAGAATGCTACTAAAAATGGACAGCATAGAGCAATCGCGATGGGAAAGCGCCTCATTGAATTTCTGAAACGTCATAAAGAAAATTATGAAAAAAAGAAAGCCTTATTAGGCCCGACCTTTAATCCAAACGATCTCGTTTTTTTCAATACAAAAGGAAATTACTTAGATGTAAGGGATTTGGCAAGGGCTTATAAAAAAGCGGTCAAAGAAGCAAACCTACAGGATAGTCGTTTTCACGATTTACGTCACAGTCATGCGACGATTTTACTTCAAAACAATGTTCACCCAAAAGTGGTAAGTGAACGTTTAGGTCATACGAAAGTAAGCATTACACTCGATCTATATAGTCATGTAAATCCCTTACTCCAAGATGGTGCTGCTCAAGCTTTTGATGATGCCTTTTAAAAAGAATGGGCACCTCTTGGGCACCCATTCCTCTAATTTTAAATTTTATGTAGCTTGTGCAGTCAATTGATGAAGCTTGCTAACCCTTGATATAAAAGGGTTTGGCGGGACTGTGTGGGAATCGAACCCACCGAAGACGGCACGCGCCTCCCTAAGGTTTTGAAGACCTCGGCAAACACCAGTTACACAACCAGCCCCATATAATTTTAAAAAGAGTAACAATATTTTAAGGGAAGTACAAGCTTTCATCATGCACTAATATATTTTACAGCTTATAACTCTATCGGTCAAGTTATCGTTGTATAGTCCTATATTTTAAAATATTCATAAAATAAAAACTGTGAAATCGCAAAAAGTGGATATTGAGAATTGTTACTAATGTTCATAAGTTTGTAACATTTGAATATGTATTAAAAAAGTAAGTTTTTCAGCATTAAAAATTGACTCATCATCAGAGTTCTCGGCAATTAACAAAATGGAGTAAATACCTAAAGTCTAAGATGAAACAACAAAGAGAACCTTTACAAAATCAAAAAGAATACGAGGAGAGGATACTGTGAAGTTGTTTAGGAGGAAAAAAATTTCTGGGGCGATGGGGATGAACGGTAAAGTGAATATGCAAAAGCTAGAAGAACGTCAATGGGTATTAAATATGTTTCAACGAAAAGGATATATAGTAGATCGAAATTCTATGAAAGAAGGGAAATGAAGAAAGATGAAAATCCCTTCTTTTTCTTTTGACACAAAAAAGAACGTACGTTCCTCGCTTTTTCTAATGAATAAATGCAAAACAATCCATCATCTTATTAACAATTATTTAAACGTGTTTCCCAAATTATAAATGATTGTGCTGTTATTGGGAAACTTAAGCTAGAAAGCACTAAACCATTATATTTCATTTACGTTTTGTAACAAGGTGGTGATCATTTTGGAAGCTTTTCCTTATTTTTTTACGGTATTATTAATTCTTCTTTTATTTTTATCGGCGTTTTTTTCATCAGCTGAGACGGCGTTTTCCAGTGCGAATAAAATACGCTTGAAAAATTATGTAGATGAAAAGCGAAAAGGTAGTAAAAATGCGTTAATGATAACTGAGAATTTTGATAAAGGGCTGTCGACAATATTGGTTGGTAATAATGTCGTTAATATTGGTGCTGCGACAATTTCGGCGAAGCTTGCGACCGACATTTTTGGTGCGGGTACCGGAATGATCATTAATACGGTGGTGATGACTACATTAGTGCTTATTTTTGGTGAGATTTTACCGAAATCTTATGCGAAAGAGAACGCAGAATCGTTCGCTTTAAAAATTTCTGGGATTCTATCTTTTTTGATGAAAATGTTGGCACCGATTACGACCGTTTTTATTGCTTTGAAAAATCAAATTTCAAAAATGATTACTTCTAAAGAATATGTTCCTTTAGTCACTGAAGAAGAATTAAAAGTTATGGTCAATATTAGTGAAGAAGAGGGCGTGATTGATAAAAAGGAAAAGGACCTCGTTCATAGCGCGCTTGATTTTGACGAAATTGTCGTTGGCGAAATTTTAACACCGAGAATTGATATGGTCGCTGTCGAAGTCCATGATGACCATGAGGAAATTTTAAATATGTTTTTACAAGAGCGTTTTTCGAGAGTGCCTGTTTATGAAGAAACGACCGATAATATTATTGGCATTTTATCGGAAAGAGAATTTCTGTCTTGTCTTGTCCAAAACAAAACGTTTAAAGTTCGTGACTTATTAAGAAAGCCGATGTTTGTTGTTGAATCATTAAAAATTTCGTCGCTACTTCCGGAACTGCAAAAAAATAAAACTCATATGGCAATTGTCATTGATGAGTTTGGTGGCACGGAAGGACTGATTACGATGGAAGATATTTTAGAAGAGATCGTCGGTGAAATTTGGGACGAACACGACGAAAAAGTCAGTATAATCAATCAAATCGATGAAAATACGTACCAATTATCCGCTGATTTTTCATTAACTGATTTTTGCGGACTAATGAATGTTCCAATCCCTAATAGCTCTTACCATTCGCTTGGTGGCTGGGTCGTTGAAAGAATCGAAAAAATACCGACTGTCGGTGAAGAATTTCATTATCACCATTTAACCATTACAGTTCATAAAATGGACGGCAAACGGATCCGACAACTCGTTGTGAAAAAGCATGTGCGTTAGCTGTTTTTGTGGTTAGTTGGTTTGTTGGTTAGTGGTTAGGGCCCTCGACCTACGTTTCGTGTGAGAAGGTGACGGCAGGGACGGCCGCCATGCGGGTTTTGTATATAAAACAAGTGACGACTTTTCTTAATGATGTCGATAGTCTTTGACCATGTATTAAAGAGGAGAATTGTCTATTTATTCTTTTCTTAAAAAAGTCATGCTATTTCCCTTGCAACGAAAGTCTTAATAAGAGTAAAGTATATAGGGAGTAGCTTAATACATACATAAAAGTTTTAGGAAAGGCTGGTATACATATGGGAGATCGTTTTTATACGATTGGCATGGCAGGACATATCGATCACGGAAAAACAACGTTAACTAAGGCGTTAACAAATATAGATACAGACCGCTTAAAAGAAGAAAAAGAACGAAGCATTTCCATAGAATTAGGGTTTGCACCGTTAAAGCTTAAAAGTGATGTGAAAGTATCGGTGATCGACGTTCCAGGTCATGAGAAGTTTATTCGACAAATGATTGCCGGTGTGGCGGGAATTGATTTAGTCATGCTCATCGTTAGTGCCGATGAAGGAGTAATGCCTCAGACGAAAGAGCATTTAGATATTTTATCTTTATTAGGGATCAAAAACGGAATTGTTGTTGTTACAAAAATTGACCGAGTTGACGAGGAATTGTTAGAGCTCGTTCAAGAGGATATTGCTTTAGAAGTGGAAGGGACGTTTTTAGAAGATGCCCCATTTGTTTTCGTTGATAGTTTGTCAAAAAAAGGGATTGATCAACTGAAAGATGTTATTGAAGAAAAATTGAGTGACGTTCCGAGTCGTGATGCGAAAGGTGCGTTCCGTCTTCCGATTGACCAAGTGTTTACGGTTCATGGGCAAGGTACCGTCGTTCGAGGAACGATTTACGAAGGAGCGATTCAAGAAGGGGATATACTTGAAATTTTACCGAAAAACGCGAAGGTGAGAGCGAGACAACTTCAAGTGCACCACCAAAAACAAGAACGAGGCTTTGCTGGTCAGCGTGCTGCCATTAACTTAGGTGGGGTCTCAAAAGAAGGCGTAAAACGCGGAGATGTCCTCGTTTCTACTCAGCATTACGCAACAACGTCGACGATTGACGTTTCCTTGCAAACATTAAAAGATTTAAAGTATCCGTTAAAGCAACGTGGCTATATCAAACTTCACCTCGGAACCGCAGAAGTTTACGGAAAAGTTGTTTTCTTTGATCGCAATGAATTAGAAGGCAATGGAGATACAGTTCTTTGTCAGCTTCGTTTGGATGAACCGATTGTAACGAGAAGAGGCGATCGGTTTATTTTACGAAGACCGTCTCCAGTCGAAACGATTGGTGGAGGATTTGTCATTGATCCGAACGGTGAAAAGTATAAATTCGGTGAAAAGACGGTTGAAATGCTCGAAAGAAAACGAGAAGGTACGCCAATTGAAAGGATCACCGATACATTAAAAGAAGAGAAATTTTTATCGGCAAAAGAGTTACAAAAGCATGTCGATTTACAAGAAGGAGTTTTTACGGAATCGATTTCAGAGCTTAAAGATAAGAATGAGTTGATCGAAACAGAACAAGGTGAGCTCGTTTTAACGCCGATTTTTAATGAGATTGTTGAGTTATTAAGTCAAGACTTAGCAGAATTTCATGATGAATTTCCGTTAAGAGAAGGGAAAAATAAAGCAGAAGTGCTACAATCATTAAAGCAAAATTACCCGATGAAGTTGCTAGAGTTTACATTTGAGAAAAGTGTACAAGATGAGAAATTATCCAAACGTGGACAGTTTGTTGCGCTCAGTAGTTTTGAACCTCATTTTCCTAAAAAGTGGGCAAAACGGATGGAACAAGTCGTCGGTGAGCTTGATCAAGGTGGCATTCAAGTAGAAGGGTGGGAGCACATTATTGGAAGGGCGCAGCTTCCCCCGCAATACCAAGAAGATTTAAAGCACTATTTATTACGATCAAACAAGGCGTATGCTTTTGATGATAAGCATATAGTTTTAGCAAAGCATTTCAAAGCTGCAGTCGAAAATTTACAGAACAACACCGAAGATGAGTTTGAGCTTCAAGATGCAAAAGCGGTTCTAAACTTATCTCGTAAATATTTAGTTCCGTTTATGGAATTACTAGATCGCTTAAATATAACGGTGAGAAAAGATTCGAAAAGACAATGGAAGAAGCGAGAGTACGATCAATGGATAAACAACTAAGAGGTACGAATGGCACTGAGGCTTCACTTCTGTTTTTAACCCCTTATTTTCACCAAGGGCGTGGCAATGCGACAACGGCAAAAAGAATTGTATCTGGGTTACAGTCGAATGATGTTAAAACGAATGTCGTTGCTTATGATGAAGAAATAGTGTCTAGTGAGGTGTTAAGTTCAAGTGAGTTGCTTCACGTTCTTCATTTTAGGCGCTTTGCTGATTGGCTTGAGCAGAATAGTGTTACGTTTGAGCGGCCATTTGTGATTACATCAGGTGGTACAGACGTTAATATTGATATTTTTAAAGAAGAGCATGCAAAGAAGATCGGTACTGTTTTAAAGAGGGCCGCAGCAATCACTGTTTTCAGTGAAGATGCGAAGCTAAAGTTATGTAGTGTTTATCGTGGATTGGAAGAAAAAGTTTACATTATTAAGCAAAGTGTTTGGTTTCCAGAGACGGATGATGAAGTTGGGGGAAACAGTGTCGAACTACCACAAGAAGGTCTGAATATCGTTTTGCCAGCAGGTTTGAGAGCGGTTAAAGACGTATTATTTGTGTTACCAGCGCTAGTTAAGCTAAAGGATAACTTTCCAAATTTAACGTTTACGATCATCGGGGCTCCATTAGAAGACGAGGTGTTACGTGAGGTTCGTGAGGCTATGAAAAAGTACCCGTGGATTCAATACTATGAAGAAGTCGCTCTTGAAGAGATGGCAAGCATTTACAATAACAGTGATATGATTATTAACACCTCTTTATCGGAAGGTCAATCTTCTGCATTACTTGAAGCAATGTATGTCGGAAAGCCCGTCATAGCCAGAAATAACGGTGGCAACCGCAGCATTATTCAACACGGTGAAACAGGTTTTTTATTTGATGATGTTCACGAATTTTATCAGTGTGTCGAGCAGTTGTTAACTGACGAAAGTTTAAGAGTAGCCATTTGCAAAAATGCGAGTAAATATGTGAAAGAGTCGCATTCGTTGCAGCATGAGATTGAGTCTTATGTAAGCTTGTATGAAAAAGTTTTGGGTGACTAGTAATGCCTAGCAGGGATTGTTGTTGTTAAGAAATTTTTTGAGAAAAGAATACAAGGATTAAACCTTTGGAGTATGGAGTGCGAATTCGTGTGCGTAATTCGTGCTCTATTTTTAATGAAGCGGTAACTTTACTTTAATAAAGCGACCGCTTCAGGAGATCACATATTTTTTATTCATCGACAACATCTTCTTGACTGAGTGATACGAGTGAGACGATGGCAGGATGTATCTTTTTAGAATGTAAATAAGATAAATAAAAGCTTCGTTCATAAGGCAACTGATGAACGACTTTAATTCGCCCTTGCTTCATCGCTTGCGTCGCAGCGATGCTTGATACAACAGAATATCCGAGATTTGCTTCGACCAAGCTGATTACGGCTTCAGTTGTTTTTACTTTGGCCATACAGCGTAGGTCGTTTGTGGAAACTCCAAAACTTTTTAAGCTTTTTTCTACGCCTTGCCACGTCCCAGACTTTTCACTACGGAAAATAAATGGCAAGTCCTTTAGTGTTTTTAAATCGGTAATTTCCTCACTATCTGGTGGGCCGATCAAAATGAAATGCTCTTTTTTAATCATATGATTGATGATATCTGGATCTAGTGGTTCGATTCCAACGAATCCGATATCGATCGTACCTTCTTTTAAAAGGCCAGATATCTCACCCGACTCATGGATCGACAATTGAATATCAACACTATGGTGAAGGTTTAAAAATTTTCGTAATAAAGTGGGAACTATATATGTTCCTGGGACAGTACTTGCTCCGATACGAACGACACCGGTAAGTTCACCTTGTAGCCTACGACATTCTTCAACTAATACATCCCAGTCATAGAGAAACTTTTTTCCTTTTTGATAAACAAGTCGACCTGCTTCTGTTGGTTCGACCGTTTCACGGTTTAATAACGAAATACCGAGCTCAGTTTCTAATGTCTTAATTTGTTTACTAACAGCGGGCTGGCTAATGTTTAGAGTGTTTGCCACTGCTGAAAAGCTTTTATGGTCCAGTACCATCATGAAGGTCTTGATTCGTTTTAAATTCATGAGATTCACCTCTTTAACTTATGAGGAACTTTATTAAAACGAGGCGACTGACATTGTGTGAGTCGCCTGTTTTATAGTTTTTCCTAACGGTTTACGTACATAAATCTTTCTTGCTTTTCTTCTACTTCACCGATAACTTTTGCTTCTTCGACTCCTAGTTTATGTAAGTTTTCAACATAAACACTAGCTTCTTCTTTCGGTAAGCTAACTAAAAGTCCCCCTGAGGTAATCGCATCACATAAGATCCACTGTTCAAATTCTTCGATATCACTTCCATATTCTACATCGTTAGCAAGCCAGCGGTGGTTTGCTTTAGAGCCACCAGGAACGATGCCTTCTTGAGCTAACTCAGTAGTTCCATCTAATACCGGTACTTCGCTAAAGTTCAGTTTGAAAGTGACATTGCTTCCTTTTGCCATTTCGTAAGCATGGCCCAATAAACCAAATCCGGTGATATCTGTGACTGAATTAGGATTTAAGTGTTGTAGGGCTGAGCTTGCTTTATCATTTAAAGTGGCCATTGTTTCCATTACTTTCTTCAATTGCGCTTCTGTTAGTTTGTCTCGTTTGATCGCCGTCGTTTGGATTCCAACACCAATCGGCTTTGTTAGTACGAGGACATCCCCTGGTTTTGCCCCGATGTTTTTGTACACTTTTTTCGGGTGAACAATTCCTGTAACTGAAAGTCCAAACTTAGGTTCTTGGTCATCAATCGAGTGACCACCAATAACAACAGCACCAGTTTCATTGACTTTGTCTGAAGCCCCACATAAAATTTGCGCTAAAACATCTGGGTTTAATTTTTTAATAGGAAAGCCAACGATATTTAAAACCGTTTTTGGCACGCCCCCCATTGCATAGACGTCACTTAATGAATTTGCAGCAGCTATTTGACCAAACATATATGGATCATCAACAATTGGTGTGAAAAAATCAACTGTTTGAATCATCGCAATATCATCCGTTAATTGATACACTCCAGCGTCATCTGAAGTTTCATGTCCTACTAATACATTAGGGTCATAGGCTCTTTTAGGTAATTGACACAAAACTTGTGCCAGGTCTTCAGGACCAATTTTACAGCCTCAACCACCTTTTGCTGTCATAGTTGTTAATTTTATTTGATTGTTTTCCACGGTTAAAGCACCTCCTAACGAATAGTATAAGCGTATTCTTTGATTTTTGACAAATAATATCATAAAATAGGAACAAATTTTACTGGGGAGTGAGTTTTTTTATGAATATTGAAGTTCAATTTTGCATGATGTGAAACTACGCACCAAAAGCTGCGAGTTTCGCAGAAGAAATATTTAACAACTTTCGTACAGAAGTGGCCAATGTAGATCTTGTTCCAAGTTCTGGTGGCGCTTTTGAAGTCATTGTCAATGGCGAGAAGATTTATTCTAAACTTCAAACTGGAGAATTTCCCAATAATGAAGAGGTTATTGCGAAGTTAAAGCAATTTAAATAAATAAAGCAATTTACAATAAAGCATTGTGTACGACTTTATTGAGTTGCAGAAAAATATTTGAAGTATGAGAAGTGCGAATTAATTAATATAATCTGCACTTCTTTTTTGTGTTTATTAAATTTTGAAATTATTAAAAAAATCCTACCAAAATTCCTATTTTTTCTTGTATAATATTAAGTGGACAGGCTTTATTAAAGAGCGTGTTCAAAGAGGAGGATAATCAGAGCCAACGAAGAAATTCGAAAGCTATGATTACCGGACTTTTTGAACAACCTCTTAAAGAGAAATGAATTGGAGAGGGAGGTAATCATGAAGAAGAAATTTGCCAAAGGCTTTGGAATTGGCTTTGGGATTGGTGTATCGCTCTATTTAGCTGGACTTTATTTAGAGTACAAGGAAAAAGCCGAAGAAATGAAAGAAAGAGAAACATTTGGAACTGGACAATAATTGATTTTAAGTGAGTGAATTTCATAATTACCAAAAATGAGACACATCACACAATATATAGTTTGCGAATGATTTTGAACGCAACTATATATTGATCTTAGTGGCGAGAATAATGGATTATGAAATTCATTAAAGTGAATAAAACAATCAAAAGGTGATCGGGCGAACCGACCACCTTTTTTTACCATCTACATGACTTTCTTCTGGGGTCTTATCGATTTGTTTTTTTCGGAGACACCTCCATAGTTGTTCATTTTAGAACAATGAGTAATCAGCTACATTGTGCAACCGTTATCACCCCTTAGAGGTATTGAAAAGCAAATCCTTACCCTAAATAAATCAATTCGATGGGAGAAAAAGCATTTAAGCGATTTCTCAATACTATTGTGTGTTTTCTTCGCTAAATTATTTATGGAAAAGTTTGTCTTGAACATTGCATTATCTGTTAGGATTTTGGGAATATTTTAGGTATAATCAACACATAATAAGCAGTTTAAGCTGTAGATCTTATGGGGAGTGGAAGATGAAACATTATTTGCGTGAATTACCGGCTATACATATTTTAAAAAATGATCCACGTTTTTTGCAATATAGTAGTGATTTTGAGTTGTCTGAGCTCGAATTAACACAAATGCTTCAAAATCAAATTGATGAGCTAAGAAACGAGATTCTGATGGATCGCTTACAGTTAAATAATGTACCAACAAAAGAAACGTTTATTGAAATCGTATTTAACAATGTTGTTCAAAAATTAAATAACTATGAGCCGTATTATTTAAGGCGTGTCATTAACGGGACAGGAACGATTTTACATACTAATTTAGGTAGGGCAAAGTTAAGTGATAAAGCGATTGAACAAGTAGTACAAGTCGCCCATAACTATTCCAACTTAGAGTTTAACATTGGGGAAGGGAAACGTGGCTCGAGACACGATATTATTGAAAATGTATTAAAGCGTATTACTGGCGCAGAGGCAGCAATGGTTGTCAACAATAATGCAGCTGCAGTGTATTTAATTTTACGAGCTTTAGCTTGTGAAAAGGAAGTCATTGTCTCTCGCGGCCAGCTTGTTGAAATTGGCGGTTCGTTTCGCGTTTCTTCGATTATGGAAGAAAGTGGTGCCAAGCTAGTTGAGGTTGGTACGACAAATAAAACCCACAAATATGACTATGACAACGCCATCACGGAAGATACGGCGATGATTTTAAAAGTGCATACGAGCAACTTTAAAACCGTTGGGTTTACCGCTTCCGTTGAAACCGAAGAGTTGGTTGAACTTAAAAACAAACACGAGGATATTATTTTTTACGAAGACTTAGGTAGTGGCGCTTTATTTGATTTTACCAAACACGGTGTGGGTGATGAACCGATTGTTTCTAAAGTTTTAAACATGGGGGTCGATGTCGTTTCTTTTAGTGGAGACAAGCTTCTCGGTGGCCCGCAGGCAGGAATTATCGCTGGGAAAAAGGAAATTATCCAAAAACTGAAGAAACATCAATTAGCGCGAGTTCTTCGTGTTGATAAAATGACGCTCGCTGCTCTTGAAGGGACGTTAAAATCGTATGAAGATGAAATGGCACGACAAGAGGTACCTACTGTAAGGGACATATTAGCAACAAAAACGGATATTGAATTAAAAGCAAAACAGTTCATCGGTATGGTTGAAGCCGAATGTATTGGCTATTCCTGTAAGTTAATTGATGAGCAGTCTCAAATTGGAGGTGGAACGATGCCTACAGAGGAAATCTCAACAAAAGCGGTTGCTCTCGTTTCCTATAAACTGTCGGTAAATCAGCTTTCTGAAAAATTAAGGCTTTATAAACCAGCCATTATTTCGCGAAGAAAAGATGATCATGTATTATTAGACTTTCGAACGATTACAGATGAAGAGCTAGTCATTATCGTAGAAGCATTAAAAAATATTGAAATGTAAAGAATTGTTAGGCACACTCTACATCAATAAAACGGGCACAAGGAATTTCCTCTAACTGCCCGTTTCTTCATAGGATGCGCTTTAAATATTTTAACTTTCACCGTCAGTTTGGCCAACATGATTTTGCTTTTTGACTTTTTTCGAACCACTTAGCGGCTCTGGTTGACCTGGGTTGTGTCCTTTCGGGGAATTTTTACGTTGGTCTTTATACGTATTTTTTTCAGTCATGGGAATCCTCCTCAGATTTATTTGTAGCATAGTTAGTATTTTAGTGAGAAAGAAAATCTATTCATTAACGTGAATAGATTTTTTGCTGTTTATAAAAACTAATAAAGGATGAGGGTGTCCGATAAGTCTTACACCATGCGTCACAGTTAAATTAAACTTAGAAACAGCTGTATATGTTTTGTGACTAACGGTGTATTGACTCAGTTTTGGAACACGTTCATAAATCCTAAAAGGGGGAGTTTGTATTGCCATACATTAAAAACAAGCAACAAGCATTTCAAGCAGCACAACAGCAGTTTGTTCAAGCAGAGCAAGCAATGAATGATTTACAACCGAATGATGAAGATTTTGGCCATCATTTAAAAAAAGCGCAACAAGAAATTACTGAAGCTGAACAAGTGATTGATAAAGCATTACGTAATGCATCTGAACATCAACGACGTGAACTTCAAAAATATCAAGAGGAAATTGCCGAACTAAAAGAACACTTAACCCAATTTTAATTTTTGAAAGCTAAACGCAATGAGGGTGTCCTGGAAGTGTCATACCACGATTTAAAACTAAATAAAGACGTACAGGTTCAACCGCCGTCTTTATTTAGACTTTATGGTGACTACACTTTTATGGGACACCCTTTATTAGAGTGAATTTCATAATTACCAAAAATGAGCAACATCATGCAATATATAGTTTGCGAATGGTTTTGACGCAACTATATATTGATCTTAGTGGTGAGAATCATTAATTATGAAATTCATTAATTATGGTGAAAAATTTAAAATTCGTTTTTTTGCTCATTTCTTGTCACTTATTGGCGTTTCTTTGTCTTCTTGTTAAATTGCTTCTGCTCTTCTGTAAGTGGTTCGTTTGAAACCTCTTCGTTATAACCTGTGCCAATACCTTGTGCTTTAGCTGCATTCATTCCTGGTCTTACATGATTTGCTTTACGCTTTGCCAATTTCTCCACCTCCATTTCTTTAGTTGTATTTTTTCTAAAATAATGTTTTTCTATAAGAAAAGATTTTGGTAAATTGGCAATACCAACATGTGTGAATGATTTATCATGCTTTATTTTTAAAAATTTGCTATACTCTAAAAAGGTAATATTTTTTAAAAAATTGAACTTTTTTTGAATTAACTATTTAGACAATTGCGAAAATGTGGTATAAGATTAGTAGAGGAGGGTTTTACATATGACAAATCAAAAAAATCTTTTTAATGCACGTTCGTCTTTTGAAGTAAACGGAAAAAAGTACAACTTTTATAAGCTCCAAGCAATTCAAGATGCAGGTGTTGGAAACGTTTCCAAGTTACCGTACTCTATTAAAATTTTACTAGAATCTGTTTTACGCCAATATGATGGTTCGGTAATTAAGGAAGAGCATGTTGAAAACCTAGCAAAATGGGGGACGAGCGAGGTAAAGGATATTGATGTACCTTTCAAGCCGTCTCGTGTTATTTTACAAGACTTTACAGGGGTTCCAGCTGTTGTTGACTTAGCTTCTTTACGTAAAGCAATGGCGGATATGGGTGGAGACCCAGATCAAATTAACCCTGCAATTCCAGTAGATCTTGTTGTTGACCATTCCGTACAAGTAGATGAGTTTGGTTCAAGCGATTCTCTAGCAAAAAATATGGATTTAGAATTTGCAAGAAATGAAGAGCGCTATAAGTTTTTAAGCTGGGCGCAAACATCTTTTGATAATTTTCGTGCAGTACCACCAGCAACAGGTATTGTTCACCAAGTAAACTTAGAATATTTAGCAAGTGTCGTTCAAACGGTTGAAAATAACGGTGAATTTGAAGCTTTTCCTGACTCATTAGTGGGAACTGACTCACATACAACGATGATTAACGGCCTCGGTATTTTAGGTTGGGGTGTAGGTGGAATCGAAGCAGAAGCAGGAATGCTTCAACAGCCTTCATATTTCCCTGTGCCAGAAGTTATCGGTGTGAAGTTAGTTGGTTCATTACCGAACGGTGCTACAGCAACCGACTTAGCATTAAAAGTAACGCAAGTACTTCGCGAGAAAAAGGTAGTAGGAAAGTTTGTTGAGTTTTTCGGACCGGGACTTTCTGAAATGCCATTAGCAGACCGTGCTACAGTTTCAAATATGGCACCTGAATATGGAGCAACTTGTGGTTTCTTCCCAATCGATGACGAAGCACTTAACTACTTACGTCTAACTGGTAGAAGTGAAGAGCAAATTAAAGTTGTCGAAGAGTATTGTAAAGCAAATAGTTTATTCTACACGCCAGGTAGTGAAGATCCAGTTTTCACTGATGTCGTAGAAATTAATATTTCTGAAATTGAACCAAACTTATCAGGCCCTAAACGCCCGCAAGATTTAATTCCACTTTCACAAATGAAAACAGAGTGGCAAAAGGCGTTAAAAGCACCAGCTGGTAGTAGTGGTTTCGATTTAAGTGACGAAGATATTGCGAAAGAAGTTACAGTTGAGCACCCGAACGGTGGAACTTCAACATTGAAAACAGGTGCAGTGATGATCGCTGCCATCACTAGTTGTACAAATACTTCGAACCCATTCGTTATGCTTGGCGCAGGCTTAGTGGCGAAAAAAGCGGTTGAAAAAGGCTTAAAAGTACCTGAGTATGTTAAAACAAGTTTAGCACCTGGATCTAAGGTTGTTACAGGCTACTTAGAAAAAGCTGGATTAAATTCTTATTTAGATGAAATCGGCTTTAATACAGTTGGTTATGGCTGTATGACTTGTATCGGTAACAGTGGACCACTTCCAGAAGAGATCGAAAAAGCGATTGCTGATAACGATTTAACGGTAACAAGTGTATTAAGTGGTAACCGTAACTTTGAAGGAAGAATTCATGCATTAGTAAAAGCGAACTATTTAGCTTCACCGCCATTAGTAGTAGCATACGCTTTAGCTGGTAACGTGAACTTTGACCTCTTAAATGATTCGTTTGGTAAAGATAAAGACGGCAACGATGTGTACTTCAATGATTTATGGCCAACGACTGAGGAAGTGAAAGCAGCGATGGCAGAAGCGGTTGAGCCTGAGCTATTTAAGAAAGAATACGAGCAAGTATTTGAAGCAAATCAACGCTGGAACGACCTTAAAACGACGGAAGAAAATCTTTATTCATGGGACACAGAATCAACATATATTCAAAACCCGCCATTCTTTGAGAACCTTTCTCCTGAACCAGAAGAGGTTAAAGAACTTAGTGGCTTAAAAGTAGTTGCGAAGCTTGCAGATTCTGTAACAACTGACCATATTTCTCCTGCAGGTTCGTTTGGAAAAGATACTCCGGCTGGTAAGTATTTAGTCTCCAAAGGTTTAGAGCCTGTAGACTTTAACTCTTACGGATCTCGTCGTGGTAACCACGAAGTAATGATGAGAGGAACGTTTGCAAACATTCGTATTAAAAACCAAATCGCTCCTGGTACAGAAGGTGGATTTACAACTTACTGGCCAACAGGCGAGGTAATGGCGATGTACGATGCTTGTATGAAGTATAAAGAAGATGGTACTGGTTTAGTTGTTTTAGCTGGTAAAGATTACGGTATGGGAAGTTCTCGTGACTGGGCAGCGAAAGGAACAAACTTACTTGGCATTAAGACTGTAATTGCTGAAAGCTTTGAGCGTATTCACCGTAGTAACCTCGTGTTAATGGGTGTATTACCGTTACAATTTAAAGAAGGAGATAGTGCAGATTCTTTAGGTTTAACTGGTAAAGAAGAAATTAACGTTAAAGTTACTAATGAGATTAAGCCAAGAGACATGGTAACAGTAGTTGCTACAAATAAAGAAACAGGTGAAGAAAAGACTTTTGAAGTTCTCGCTCGTTTTGATAGTGAAGTTGAAATTGATTACTATCGCCATGGTGGTATTTTACCAATGGTACTTCGCGCGAAATTAGCGGAAGAAAAGCAAAACGCTTAATTAAATGCGTAAACACCTTACTATTTAAAAAGCAGACATTCAAGTAGAGATACTTGGTGTCTGCTTTTTTCTGTCTAGCTCCAAGCGCTTTATGCTTTTCGTATTATTTTTTTAATTTATATGTTGCTCGGTCTGTTTTGACGGTTAAAAGTTCGCTAGATGCTTCAACAGAGTGAAGCTCATGAAGTGGTAATTCGTAGCTGTCTAATGGCAACTTTGTTGATTTTCGCCCGTCTTGGATAACGGTTCCTTTTCCTTGTAACTCGATGGAATAAGGATCTACATAGTCATCCTCATTCTCTACTTGTTTTACAATTTCTACATTTTCTAACGATAGTGTGTTTTTATCTAAATCGTTTCTTTCCTCTTTTTCGATCGTTATTTCAGAACCTACCCAATCGTTTAATTCCTGTAATAAAAACTTTATTTTCGAGTTTGTAAATTTTGTCATTACTCATCCATCCTTCCTTATAGTGCGTGTTCAAAAAGGAGGGTAATCAGAGCCGAAGAGATTCGACAGCTATGATAATAGAACTTTTTGAACATCCTCTTATATCTAAATATTATGATTAGCAGTACCTCCTGTTAACATGCACTCGTTTTAACTCAATCGTTAAAACTAAAATATTTTCATTAAGAGATGAAAATACTATTGATGAATGTTGGTTAGATGGTGACGATAAATTTGAAAAAGGAGGTGTACAAATTGGGTAGACAGAAAAAAGGAAATGCGAATGCACAAAGAAATAATAATAAAAAGAAAATGGGAAAGAATAACCATGCTTCAGAGCTTTCAACTTTTTCAGAAATAGAAGCAGAAAAAATGAAAAATGATTAATAAATGGAGGAGAGAAGATGACGGTTCAAACTCAATTGCAGCAAGCAATTGCCTCCGCTCAAAGTGTAGAAGCGAGTCTAACCCAGTTTTCTTTGGAAACTGAAAATCAAATGGCTAAACAATTATATAGTCAATTAGCACAGCAACAAAGAGGGATCGTCGTTCAACTTGAAGGACGGTATCAACTAATCCTTCAACAAGAACCGCAATTTAACCAAAATTAATGTTAAAAGACAAACGTTGGCTCAATTAGTGTTCTCCATAGACACTTTTTGAGTCAAATATTTAATTATAAGGATGGTTGTAAATGTTTGAATTTTGGACGGGAGCCACGGATCTTCCCGTATACGGTTATTTAATACGTGCCGTGATCGTGTATGTTTATATATTTTTAATGATAAAAGTACTTGGACAACGATCAATTGGTGCGATTAATCCTCTTGACTTTCTTTTCGGTGTTATTATCGGGGATGTCGTCGGTGAACCTTTATCTAGTGGAGATCTTCCACTTGGTGGACCATTAGCGGCAGCCGCACTAATTGCTGGATTGCATTTATTTTTATCTTTTATCGCTTTAAAAACTCCACGATTTCGACGTTTAATTGAAGACGAACCGATTATCTTAATCGAGCATGGCATGATACTACATAAAGAGTTAAAAAAAGTGAAAATGACGGTCGAATCGTTATTAATGGACTTACGATTGCAAGATGCGATCGACATTTCTGAGGTAGATTATGCAATTTTAGAATCAAACGGACAAATCAGTGTCATTAAAAAGAGTCAATATCAATCGTTAACACCGAACGATATGCTTCAGCAAACCCCACCTAAAGGTTATCCTACGGTTCTTGTCCAAGATGGGGCGATCGTATGGCCTAACTTAGATAAGGTTGGAACGAAAGGTTGGTTAGAGGAACAGCTTAAGCGTTTTGGTCTTAAACATCATACTGACTGTTTTTTAATGACGATGGATGAGGGTGGCCAAATTTATGTCAGTCCGATGAACAACCGTGTAGAAAATTTAAATAAAGAAATTTTCAAATAATTTATGTTTAAATAGAGTCCTTATAGAGAATACTGTTTAAAAACATCTAAAGAGGACTGATGAAGATGAGAAAATATAAGAAAATGTCATTTTCAGAATTAGTAAAGGAAAATAAAAAAATGTTATTGAGTGATGCAGAGGAATTAGAAAGAATTGAAGAGCGAATTGATGATAAACATCATCAACGTCTAAAAGAAAATGGGTGAGGCCTAGGTGGCTTTGCCTTTTTTTGTATGAAAGTTGGTTTGTTGGTTAGTGGCTAGTTGGATAGGGCCCCGCCCGACTTTTCATGTTAGATGGCACCTGCAGTCATGCTGCCATGAGGGTTTTGAGAAAATGTCGTCAGTTGACTAGTTGGAAAGGAAGCACTGGGATTTTTATATATAATAATCAACTTCTAATATTTTACACTTGGAGAAACAGCTTCATAGCATAGCCGTTGCAAAAAGTGCTTATATTAAAAGTATGGAAGGGGGATGAGGCTGATGGCTAAATCTAAACACGCTTTTGATAAATATAGACCGAATCATCTTGGAACACAACAACGAGCAACTGACAAAAATAATGCGAAAAAAATGGGAACTAAAGGAAACGAAACCCCAGATTACGCTCCACCAAAAGGGTAACATTCCTTTTTTGTGGACGATAATTGAATTAGTTGAATTAAAACAAGTAGGCTTACGCGTGCAACCATACACGTGTAAGCCTTTTATGATTTATTTAATTAAACGACCTATAATTTAGGATACTCGGTCGCTTTTCTTGAGTGAGCCTCTATAATTCGTTAGAAATTTACAGTGGAGCGAAGAAAAGCCGCCGACATATTTATTGCATAATAATTTCTAACACTTTTTTAAACGGTTGTTTTTTCTTTGCTTCAAAATAATTGTCAAACGGTAAAATTCCGTTGTTAATTCTTGCGATGCCTTCCTCCAGCGGAAATTGACTTGGATGAAGGCGCTCGTTTACTTCTGACCAATGGAGTGGTGTAGCCATTAATGCTTCCCCATTTCCACGTAATGAATAAGGAGCAATAATCGTTTTTCCCTCACCATGTTGTAAGAAATCAACATAAAGTCGTTTATGACGGTTTTTCTTTAAACGCTCTGTCGTAAAAGATTTCGGGTATTTCGTTTCTAAATAATGGGCGATAAAACTTGTAAAAATGCGTGTTTCATCATACGAAAATTGTTCGTTTAAAGGAAGGTAAATTTGTAACCCTTTATTCCCCGATGTTTTAATAAAAGAATGTAACTGTAACTTATCGAATATTTCTTTTAATATTAATGAAGCTTCAACAGCTAACGAAAATTCACTTTGTGATGGTGGGTCTAAATCAAGGACGATTTCACTTGGGTTATGGTTATTAACGGTTTGAAATGGAATATGAAATTCAACAGCTGCTTGGTTTCCTAACCAGATTAACGAGGAGAGTTTAGAACAAATAATATAATTAATATCACCTTGTAATTTTGTCTCAATATATTCGGGTGCGTATTCTGGACAGTTTTTTTGATAAAAAGATTCCTGTTCTACCCCGTCTGGAAACCGGATGACGGTAAGTAAGCGATCTTTTAAAAAAGGGACCATGTAAGGAGCCACAGTCGTTAGAAATTTTAAATATTCATATTTGGTGATTGATTTTTGGGGCCAAATTACTTTGTCCAAATTACTGACTGCGACTTTTTCACCATCAATATTTAATTGTGTGTGGCTCTTCGTATTTGTGCCCACGTACATTCCTCCCAATGCTTGTCTAAGCGAAAGCGTCGAAATTTCGGATGTCTAAGTTCATTTTTGCTTAGTTCTAAAAATTCTACTTCGATACATATACTAGGACCTACTTCGTAAATGCTTTGTTTTTTTCCGGTACTATTTTTTTTAATAATCGAGATTAGCGATTCTTTTTCTTCCTTAGAAAATCCTTGTCCAACTTTGCCGATCATTTTAACTTCATCTTCATCAATACAACCAATATGGAAAAAGGAGTTGCTTTCATCGTAGCCTAGGATGAAAAAAGTGCCGATCAACATATTTTTTATTTTTAACCACTGCTTAGACCGCTTCCCAGCTAACCACTTACTATTTATTTCCTTAGCGACAATTCCTTCTCCATCTTCATTTTTAACTAATTGCCAAGTTAGTGAAGCGTCTGTGTAAGTTTTTACTTTGTTAAAATGAGCTGAATCGATATTCAGTTTGTTAAAAAGTTCATTTAAATGCTTTTGTCGTTCTTGTAACGGTTTGTTCGTAAATGATTCTCCATTGACCATTAAGAGATCGAAAGCTAAAAACGTCACTGGAAGTGTGTTTTTAGCTTGATTAATTTTATCACTATTTTTTAGACGACCTCTTTTTTGAATTTTATCAAAGCTCGCTTTATTCTCTGTTTCTAATATACATAGTTCTCCATCAAAAATAATTGGGGTTAATCGTTGTACTTCTGTATTTTCTTGAAAGTACCGTACAATCTCTGGAAACTGTGGATTTAATTCATTCAAATTTCTACTAATAATTTTAGTTTCGTTTTTCTCGATATAAATCGTTGCCCGAAAGCCATCATATTTGACTTCATAACACCAATCGTTTCCTGTAGGTAAATCTGTCACTAAAGTTGGTAGCATAGGTTTAAACCATTTCACTTGTTAACCAGTCGCTTTCTTTTTTCTCGTTGTTTTACGCTTTTTCGGTTTCGTTTGATCAATACTTGCTTGAAGTGCATCCATTAAGTCCACGATATTGGTTTCTGGAGCTTCTTTTGCAGTTTGTACTTCATTTCCTGAGATTTTAGCTTGGATTAAATCCATAAGTGCTGTACGATAATCGTCCGTATATTTTTCAGGCTCAAAAGTAGTTGTTAGTTGTTCGATCAATTGAACCGCAGTTTCCATTTCTTTTTTATTTAATTCAACATTTTCCGGGACACCAGGGACTTGATCAACGTTTCTAACTTCATCTGGAAAATAAATCGTTTCTAATACTAATGCATTTTTAAATACTCTAACGACGGCTAAATGTTGTTTTGAACGTATCGTAATTTTGGCGATACCGATTTTCCCGGACTTTTCCATCGCTTGTTTTAGTAACGTATACGCTTTTTCTCCATTTTCATTTGGACCGATAAAATAAGAACGGTTAAAATAGATCGGGTCAATTTCTTCTAATTTTACAAAGTCAATAATTTCGACGCTTTTGTTTTGCTCTTGGGCAATGGCATCTAGTTCGTCTCCATCTAAAAGTACAAATTTTCCTGGCTCGTATTCGTACCCTTTAACGATTTCGTTGTTTTCAACTTCTTTTTCACATACAGGGCATGTTCGTTCATATTTAATCGGGCTGTTACATTCTTTATGAATCATTCTAAGTTTGACATCTTTACTTTCTGTTGCAGAAAATAGTTTGATCGGTATGTGTACTAGTCCAAAACTAATCGAACCCTTCCACATTGTATGCATAATCTGTCACTCCTTTTAAAAATACATGGTTACTAATAGTATGTTCGAATGGTGCTATCACAGTCTGTCAGCTTTTACCTGTTGTTAGTTGTGCTGGTTAGTTTGTTGGTTAGTGGCTCGTTAGTTTGTGGAGTTGGTTTGTTGGTTAGTCGAAAGTTGGAAAGGAAGTACTAGGCTTTTACGAAACGGGATGGTGAGGGTATAGCGAAGTTTGTCTAAAAATTCCTGTGAAAAAACACTTGTCATTTCATTATTTACAGTTAATAATGAATAAGAAGTAGTTTGTCTTTTACGTAAGAGAACTAGAGAGCCAAGCCGTAAAACATGGTTTTTAAGGAAGTGTTCTAAATTCAACCTCAATATGAAATGAAAAACAATTTAAAAGATCACCAACAATATACGAGAAAACGAAAGTATAAAAAGATACTCCTTTTTCTTTTTTTCGCTTATTTACTAGCTTTAATTTATGTAACCTTATTTGCTTGGAATTACGGTGCATCGTTAGGGCCGGTTGGACCAGGTGGCAGAAATTATAATTTAATTCCGTTTCGTAGTATTTATCGAATTGCTGTTTATAGCCCGACGATTGTTGACCCGATAAAGATTTTGATAGGTAATATCGTTCTGTTTATTCCGTTCGGATTTTTAGCACCAATTGCGGTCAGATTTTTAAGAAAATCAATCATTGTGACGACCATATTGGGCATGCTTATCTCCGTTGCGATTGAAACGAGTCAATTTTTATTCACGTATCGAGTCGCTAATATTGATGACGTTATTTTAAATACGTTCGGTGCGTTAATTGGAGTCATTTTAGTAAAAATTTGCTTCTTTATTAACTCTAAAATTTATTTTTTTGAAGTGAAAAAATGAGGCTGTCCTAAAATTTACTTTAGGATAGCCTCATTTTTGTGTAGTGATGTTTATGCTTTTTTCGTTAATGGTGCAGCCTTTTCATTGTTCTTTAGTGCAAATGATTTTTTCCAACGACTATAAAAATAAATCGTCATTAAGATGATGGCTGCATAAATGGCAACGACAAAGAAAACTTCTCGGTTTGTTGATACGAGTGAGTGACCTAATACCGCAAATAAAAGCATCGCCGGAATTTTTCCTAGGCTTGAAGCGACTGCGTAACTAACAAATGATACACGACTTACAGCACTATAAGCATTAACGATAATCGATGGGATAAAAGGTATTAATCTAGTGACTAAAATGGTAATAAAAGCATTGCGCTCGAACATTTCAGTTACCATCTCAAGTTTTTTATAACGCTGAATGATTTTTAATCCCCAGTTTTGAAACACAAAGCGAATAAATAAAAACATGATCAGTGATGCTGCTGTTGAAGCAACCCACGTAACAAAACCTCCTAAAAAGGTTCCGTACATTGCGCCGATGATCCCACCAATAATTGGGAATGGAATGATCGGGAATAAAGCGAAAAGCGTTCCGATCCCCATCGTTAAATAAATAGAAATATCTTGTGTTTGCTGGAACCAAGTAAGAAGTGGTTCTTGATAAATATATATAGCAATTGCAATGAATAAGTAAAAAACGAACAATAATCCTTTATTCATAGTCACAACTCCTGTAATTAAAATAAAAAAATAAGGCCTATATGATTTTAACATAAAGTGATGTAAAAACGGTGGAGTTTTGCTTAAAAAGACATAACTAAAACTTTCCTTCATATGTATGTTAAGTGAGAGCTTTATAGTTGCTGTGTGAAAAAAATAAGATTTTAATTAAGGGAGGTCTTCAGTTGCAAATTCATACAATACAGCCGGGAGAAAATCTTTTCGGAATTGCACAAGCTTACGGAACGACAGTAGAAGACATTGTAGACGCTAATGAAATTCCAGAGCCAACTCGTCTTGTTGAGGGGCAAACTATTGTTATACCAATTATTGGACGTTTTTATTGGGTTCAACCGGGAGATAGTCTTTGGTCGATTGCACAACGGTTTGGGATTAACTACATGACGTTAGCACAAGTAAATCAAATTCAACCAGATGCGGCCTTACCAGTAGGACTTAGGTTGTACATTCCTGAGCCACCAAAACCTGTAAAAGAAGTAAATGCATATGTAGAACCAATAGGGGATGAAGTGGGTGAGGACCTACATGCTTCAGCAAGACGAGCAGTTCCCCACTTAACGTACTTAGCGCCGTTTAGCTATGAAATTGCCAGAGATGGAACATTGCGAAATCCGCCATTAGAACAATTTCCGCAAATTGCTAGAGAAGGTCAAGCGGCATTAATGATGACCGTCACTAATTTAGAAGAAGGGGCATTTAGTGATGAAGTAGGTGCAATTATATTAAACGATGAAGCGCTGCAAGATGTATTGCTAAATACTGTGATTGAAGAGGCGCGCCGAGTCGGTTATAGTGATATTCATTTTGATTTAGAGTTTTTACGACCAGAAGATCGTGAAGCTTACAATCAGTTTTTACGGAAGGCGGCAGAGCGAATTCATGCTGAAGGTTTGTTAATTTCAACAGCATTAGCGCCGAAAACGAGAGCTGATCAACCTGGTCCTTGGTACGAGGCTCACGATTACCGGGCACATGGTGAAATTGTCGACTTTGTCGTCATTATGACGTATGAATGGGGCTATAGTGCAGGGCCACCGATGGCCGTTTCACCGATTGGACCTGTAAGGGAAGTGCTTGAGTATGCTTTAACAGAAATGCCAAGTAATAAGATCATGATGGGGCAAAACTTATATGGGTATGACTGGACGTTACCATTTGTACCAGGTGGCGAATATGCCCGCGCATTAAGTCCCCAAGCGGCCATTGAGTTAGCAAAGGAAAGAAATGTAGCCATTGAGTACGATTACGAAGATCAAGCGCCTCATTTTAATTATTTTGACGATGAGGGAAATGAACATAAAGTATGGTTTGAAGATGCTAGAAGTATCCAAGCGAAGTTTGACTTATTAAAAGAGCTAGATTTACGTGGGATTAGTTATTGGAAACTTGGTTTACCTTTCCCACAAAACTGGTTATTAATTGAAGGTAATTTTGAAGTTCGGAAAATATGATGGGTTATAGAGTGGTAGCGTTTATGGTAGGAGAAATTTGAAATAATATAAATGATTTGGAGTACAAATGAGGAAGATTTGTACTCTGTTTTTTTGTTTTGTTTCGTAGTATGGGGGTGACGCGTAGTAATTCGCACTCGCTCGATAGTATGCATTATGGGGAGAGTGTGCTGTAGTTGGGTTCCTTATCGGGTCAAGCATGCGAGAGGATCTAGCGTTACCTTTTGGTGAGTGTGACGCTTCGTTCGGGCACGGGAGAAGGTCTCGCGTTCCCTTTTAGTTGATGTGACGCTTTGCTCGGGCACGGGAGAAGGTCTCGCGTTCCCTTTTGGTTGATGTGACGCTTCGTTCGGGCACGGGAGAAGGTCTCGCGTTCCCTTTTAGTTGATGTGACGCTTTGCTCGGGCACGGGAGAAGGTCTCGCGTTCCCTTTTGGTTGATGTGACGCTTTGTTCGGGCGCGCGAGAAGGTCTCGCGTTTCCTTTTGTGTGAAGTAGCGCTTTGTTCGGGCACGGGAGAAGGTCTCGCGTTTCCTTTTGGTTGATGTGACGCTTTGTTCGGGCACGGGAGAAGGTCTCGCGTTCCCTTTTAGTTGATGTGACGCTTTGTTCGGGCGCGCGAGAAGGTCTCGCGTTATCTTTTGTGTGATGTGACGCTTGTTCGGGCACGGGAGACTGTGCAGTAGAAATGCGCCTTTTCTAACACTGGATTTCTCTTCTCTGGATTTGAGTCGAGAAGAGAAATCATTCCGGCGTTTTGATTACTCTTCTCTGGATTTGAGTCGAGAAGAGAAATCATTCTGGTGTTTTGATTACTCATCTTTAGATTTGATTCGAGAAGAGGAATCATTCCGGCGTTTTGATTACTCTTCTCTGGATTTGAGTCGAGAAGAGAAATCATTCTGGTGTTTTGATTACTCATCTTTAGATTTGAGTCGAGAAGAGAAATCATTCCGGCGTTTTGATTACTCTTCTCTGGATTTGAGTCGAGAAGAGAAATCATTCCGGCGTTTTGATTACTCTTCTCTAGTTTTGATTCGAGAAGAGAAATCATTCCGGCGTTTCGATTACTCTTCTCTGGATTTGATGTAGGAAGAGTAATCAGTTTTGTTTCAATCCATGTTTTGGAGGGGAATTTATAGGCCAAGGATGATATTTCTCCCTAAAGAGTTCGCTGTTTGTTTTACACCATTTAGCTTTATTAATACTGCACATTCTTCCCATACTCCGCATCATAGTCTACTGCTCACGCCGATCATTTTGCACAATTCCTCATTAAACATACCTATTACTTTGTCGCGCTCGCGCTAATTTTCGAATAAATTATTGTTTTTACTGCAAGCATAATAAACAAATGCGGTATATATTTTTTTGGAAGTTTTAGCTTTAACTATATTAACAACTTTGTTATGATATAAATACAATAAAACTAAGTGGTTAACTCGGTATTAAGGAAGGTGTTTTCGTTGAAAAAATCTATTATTAGTTTTTGGGGAATATTAATGTTCTTTTTTTTAATAAGTACTTATGGGGAGGCTCATTCCTATTTGCAACAATCTTACCCGAGTCATGGTGAGGTTATAGAAAACAGCATTCAAGACATTAGCTTAACATTTGATGCTGGAATTGAATCGAGTAGTGTCATTGAAATTTTTCGATCAAATGGCGAGGAAGTACCGCTTCAAGAACTTATCGTAGATAGTCCATATATTGAAGCAACTTTAGTTGATCCACTCGCGACCGATGATTATAAACTAAATTGGCTTGTGATTGGTGACGATGGTCATCCGACAGAGGGAACGATTGAATTTTCCATCATATTACCTCAAGTAGAAGAAGGAGCCAAAGAAAAAGTTACGGAACAAGAAGAAGCCAATGAAACAAGGGAGGACGTTGTTGAAGAACGAGAAACAAATGAGGATCGTAACGACGAAATTGCCGAAGAACAATCAATAATCGAAAACAATCAGGACCAAAGTTTAAACATACTCCTAATTGGAATTTTGTTTATAGCGATCATTGTTGTTTTATTCGTTGTTTCTAAAAGGAAGCGCTAATGTTGGTTGTAATTAGTAATGCATTATTATATCCGGCTTTTGCTTTTCTTGTTGGTGGCTTAATTTTAATGGTTGTTCCGGAAAAATATCGTCCAACACTATACGTAAATAAAACCACTTTTATTACTGTAGTGTTGGCGATCATATTCTTAACAAGTGTTCCGGTTTTTTCATTAGCAATTAATCTTTCTGGAATTTTAAATTTAAGTTTATTAAATGCGGTTAAACAAGTGTTATTTACGTTTAATATAGGTCAAGTATGGATACAGACGTTGATTTCAGGGGCTTTGTTAATTGTAATTCTCCTTTTTTGGGACAAAGGACGAAAGTTTCGATACTTTGCTCTACTATTATCAATAGTCATAGTTGTTATAGTTTCACAGGCTAGTCACTCTGCATCATTACAACCGTCGTTAGGTCTTGTAGGCCACAGCATTCATTTTATCAGTGTTAGTGTATGGGCTGGAATTCTTTTAGTGGTTGGAATAAGTGCAAAAGATGAGGTTAATTGGGATTCATTTTTAAAATGGTATACACCTACAGCTGTTTTTTGTGTGGTGATTTTATCTGTTTCAGGAATGTTTTTAATGAAAGGGATTGTTCCTGATTATGCAAATTCTTTAATGTTATCATACGGACAATTATTACTACTAAAACACATTTTATTTCTACTAGTAATTATTTATGGATTTATTAATGGCTTTTTAATTAGAAGAAAATTGAAAAATAATCCGAGTTTTACACCGAAAAAGTGGTTAAGACTTGAAAGTGTTTTTTTAATTTTTACATTTATGATTACAGCCTTTATGACGGAAGAGGCCCCGCCGCATAATGTTTCTGTTACACTCGAACGTGTTGAGCCTTCTACATTATTCGAATGGATTTATGGAAGTGTCGGGACGTATTCAAATGTATTAATAAGTAGTCAACCATTCACTATGTTCCTCGTTTTTATTGTTTTATTAACTATTATTTTCATTTTTTACGTTGTATTAAAAAGTAAACGTATTTTAATAGCTTTCTTCACTAGTTTAATCTTTCTTCTAGCTAGTTATTCGTTGATTATGTCTTTAGTGACAGTTGAGAATGTGTTTGAAACAGAAAGTCGAGTTTATAGTTCAATTGAAGAAGCAATTATGGTCGGGCATGCAACAGATGATCAACTTACGATTTTCCAAACAGGGAATCGTTACGCTGAGATTATTTACGTCATTTATACAATTAATGACTCGCAGTTAATTGGAGAACTTCTATATGAAAACGACTTAGGTTATGAAAGAATTCGTGAAAGTCGTCTAACAATTGGTGGGGTTCCGATCAAAGACTCTAAACATAAGATACGCACCTTTTTAATTACTGATGGCCCATGGAAGCAGCAAAATGAGCAATATACGTATGTTACTTTTGGTCACATTCAAGAGCCGGACGACGTGTTTTCTGTAGAGATTCAATATGAAGGAGAGCGTCGTAATGTTAATGTTCAAAATCGCACGTTTTTCAATTTGTCGTCTTCAGATGAACAGTGGGAGGCATTACACCCAATTATTTTTTATAATCAAGATGGAGAAGAAATTGGTGGATACATGAGACAGTTTATGGAAACTGAAGCATTTTGCCATTAAGCTTACTTTTAAAAAAATTCTGGTATTTCACGCAAAAATCATGTATATTTCGGTTAACGAAGATTTTCGTATAACAAAAGGCGATCTACTCTCTTGAGCAAGTCTCTAAAGTCGGAACGGATATACAGCGCAGCGAAAGAGATCGATCGCCTTTTCCATATTAGGTGGTGACGATGCTTATCATCATGATTTTTGTGTGAAATACAACGTAAGGTAGGCGATGAATGTGGATCGAAAAAAATTATGGCTTATATATATCATGCTTGCAGTTGCGACAAGTACATGGGGAAGTGCATTTATAGCTGGAAAAATTGCCGTTGAGAGCTTTGAACCAGCGACGGTCGCTTTCTTCCGCTTTTTTGGTGCTGCAATGCTACTTTTCCCACTCATGTGGTATAAAGAGCGAAACATTCCGAAACCGACAAAGAAAGATTGGTTTTTATTTGCGATGTTAGGTTTAACCGGAATTGCTTTATACAATATCTTCTTTTTTCTAGCGAGTAAGCACGCGCCAGTAATCAAGAGCTCACTATTTATTGCTGCTAATCCGGTTTTAATTATTATTTTATCGGTTTTATTTTTAAAAGAGAAGATTACTAAAAATCAAGTCATTGGATTAATTCTTGCTTTAGTAGGAGCATCAATTATTGTTACGAACGGTGATCTCGGCATTTTTGTGGCGATGGCGTTTGAACCTATTGACCTCATTTTACTAGGAGCCGTTATTTGCTGGGCGCTATATAGTGTCATCGGTAGGGTCGTTTTGCAAAAATATAGTTCGATTGTCTCGACAACGTATGCAGTCGGGTTTGGCACACTTTTTTTGCTACCGTTTGCCGTACGAGAAACTTCCCTTACTGATATCGCTTCAAGCTCAATGAACACATGGCTTGCTATTGGGCATATGAGTGTTTTTGTTACCGTCGTTTCTTTTATCATGTATTATTACGGAATTCAACAAGTAGGAGCAGCAAAAGCATCGATCTTTATCAATTTTATGCCGATTTCGGCAGTTGTGATGGCTAGTTTGTTTTTAGGAGAAGCATTCACACTCCCACATCTTATCGGTGCAGTGTTTGTATTGTTCGGAATTACACTAAGTAATTATAAAAAGTCAGTGAAAAACCAAAATTTGAAACCAAAAAAGAAGTTAGTATAAAGAAAATTCGACATATAGAAAGAGACTGTCCCGTAACAAAGTGTCAGTACCTATGAGACCTTAAATACAGACGGATGTAAAAACGTCTGTATTTTGTGCATTTTCTGGTGATCTGATCATTTTGGGGCAGTCTCTTTTGCACACTGGTAAATTGTCTTTATTTTCTAAAAAGTCGAAAAGTGGAAGAATTTGATGAACGAATTAGATTGAAGCACATTTTCAAACAGTATAGAATAAATAGTATTATAATCCTTTTTTACCACTATCATATATAAATAAAATTGATTGGATTGATAGTACAAGAGGGGAACAGGGATGACACTTGCTAAGATTTTTAACAACATGTTTTAAGGAGTTGATAAGAATGGATATGAATTACGAACATATGTCAACAGGAGAGATCATTGCTTACTATAAGCGAGTCAGGGATTATATTGATCAAGGCTTCCGTGTTGAAGGGTTAAGAGATGAATTATTTTTAATTTCAAACACTTTTAAAGTAAAAAGTGTCGAGATGAATGAACCAGAATTACATCAATATGTACAAGAAATTGAAAAATATTTAGAAACGATCCGCCATTAAAAACTAGGCCTTATGCTTAGCCCTTTGTGGGCTAACAGCCTAGTTTTTAATTTGTTTAAAATCCACAGTGAAAATGATAAACTATTTTGTAAGTAGTTGGCCAGTTGGTTTGTTGGTTAGTTGGAAAGGAAAAAACTTGATTGTACATAGAAGTTGATGTTGTATAATCGTCATGCGTGTTTTGTGTGAAATTGTTGGTTTGTTGGTTAGGCCGTTCCAGCATGAATTTTACATGTTAGATGGTAGCGGCTGGCATGCCGCCATGATCGTTTTGTATAATATAAGATTTTTAATTAGGACGTGGTCAAATGGGTAATAAAACTTTGAGCATAGAAGAAATTGAAACTACAATTGCTTCTTGGAGTGAAAAAATTGATACGCTTAATGAAGGACAGCTCCTTAGGTATTTGCAATTTGTTGAAGGAGTACAAGAGCCAACTACGAAAACAAATAAAATAAAGGCAAAGCTTTATGCGTTTATCGCTTACGCTCGTTTTATGCGTCTAAAAAAACTAGATCAAATTACATTAGACTGGTTAGATAAAGCGATGGAAGTAGATGCTCATGACCGAATCATTAATGAAGCTTATATTAAAATTTATATTAAACTGTTAGAAGGTCCTTTACTTCCGACGCAGTTTCCGCAAATTCGTGAAACAGATCACGGAAATGCGAAGAAAAAGCTCGCCGCTGATTATTTGAAAATTGCCAATGATTTTTTTGAGCGAGCCTCCAAGTATGAAGAAATTGTAGACTCGTTAGTGAATGCTTCAAGACGCTTATATGATGACGAAATGATGATCAAATTTGAGACTTTAAAAGAGTCTCTAGATGGGTTGAAGAAAGTGCTTCGAAAAATTGTCAAATCGACCGAAGCTTATTCAGACTCTGTCAAAGGGATCTATTATTCACAAGCGCAGCTCGTTGAAGTGAAAAAATCGATCGCTGAAATGGAACAGTTACATAAACAATGGCAAGAAACGATTGGACAAGCTCAAGTTGAAGCAGAAGAAAATGAAAAAGAAGCTTTAACCGAATTAAGCAAAATGATTGGCTTAAATGAAGTAAAAGACCGTGTAGAAAAGCTGTATCATTATTTAAATTACCAAAAAATTCGTAAAGAAAAAGGCTACCAATTAAAGGATGAGCTAAGCCTTAATATGATCTTAACCGGAAATCCGGGAACGGGTAAAACGACGTTAGCGAGACTACTTGCGAAAATTTATTTTGAACTAGGGATTTTACCTCGTGAAGAAGTGATTGAGGTCGACCGATCTCACTTAGTCGGTGGTTATGTTGGTCAAACAGAAGAAAATACGATGAACATTATTAAGCAAGCCGTTGGCGGTGTTCTATTTATTGATGAGGCGTACAGTTTAAAAAGGGAAGACAGTAGCGGCAGTGATTACGGTCAAACTGCGATAGATACGCTTGTTTCAGCGATGACAAATAGTGAGTATGCTGGGAAGTTTGCGGTCATTTTAGCAGGCTATCCTGAAGAGATGCGCCAGTTTTTATTGGCAAACCCGGGTCTTAGAAGTCGTTTTCCTGAGAGTAACCATATTCATTTACGTGACTATGCAGTTGATGAGCTCATGCAAATAGCAGAACATGTCGCTCTTGATAATGATTTTACTTTTTCTGAAGAGGCACTCGTTGAATTACAGAAACGGATTGAAAAAGAACAAGTCGATGCATCGTTCGGAAATGCTCGTACAGTGAAAAACATTGTTCTTGATGCGATTTTTCAAAAAGGGTCTCTTATTCAGTTAAATGAGCCTTTACACAATGAAGACTTTACGATGATTAAGCGGGAAGATGTTCAAGTGGATAAGCAAGACGAAGAAAATACGAATGGAGTCGAGCAATTAAATTCATTAGTTGGTCTAGATGAAATTAAAAAAGAAGTGATGTCGCTCGTTTCTTTTGTAAAAGTACAACAAATCCGTCGCGAGAAAAACTTACCGGCAGTTCCATTGCAGCTACATTCGGTTTTTACTGGAAATCCTGGAACAGGTAAAACGACGGTGGCAAAGATTTATGCAAATATATTAAAAGAACTAGGTTTATTGAAACGGGGCCATCTCGTTGTTGTTGGAAGAGGAGACCTCGTTGCAGGCTATACTGGGCAAACCGCTTTAAAAACGAAAAAAAAGATAAGAGAAGCGTTAGGTGGTGTGTTGTTTATCGATGAAGCCTATTCTTTGATCGGAAAACAAGGAGACTTCGGCAAAGAAGTGATTGATACACTCGTTGACGAAATGACGAAACATAATGAACATTTAGTCGTTATTTTGGCAGGTTATCCGAAGGAAATTGATTTACTTATTCAAAGTAATCCTGGACTTGAAACACGCTTTAAAAAATATTTTCATTTTGAGAACTATAAAATTAATGAACTTGTTGAGATGATTGATCTTAATGCGAAAAATTACGGCTATTCGATGGGGGATGAAGTTCAGACCTTTTTACTAACAGAAATAGCGAAAACGGATCCACAAGGAAATGGTCGTTATGCAAAAGATCTCGTAGATAAGGCAATACAGCATCATTCGTTTCGAATCATGAATGACGTTGACGAGTTAACGACGACTCAACTAACACAATTATCACTAGACGATTTTAAAAAGTCGTTAAATCATTAGGGGGACGATCGATGTTTATTTCTAGTACCAAAATAGATGTTCGCTATGCAGAAACAGATCAAATGGGGGTTGTTTATCATGCTAACTACCTCGTATGGTGTGAAATTGGACGAACGAAAATCATTGAAGATATCGGTTTTAAATATGCAGAGATGGAAAAAGACGGTATTATGTCTCCGGTTGTAAATATTCAGCTTAATTATAAGTTTCCAGCACGTTATGGGGAGACTGTCGAAGTAAAGACATGGGTTGAGGAATACACGGGCGTAAAAGTAGTTTATGGCTATGAGATCGTCAATGAAGCTGGGAAGGTATGTGTGACGGGAACGAGTGAACACGTATGTGTAGATAAAAAATCTTTCCGCCCGATTTCAATTAAACGAAAATTACCTGAATGGCACGAAGCGTATGAAAAAGTAAAAAAACAACAATTAATTTCTGAATAAATCTTTTCCTCCCGTAAAAAAATAACCGAGAACTTATGACAAGGGAGGATTTTTAATGGCAAAACCAGATAATCGAAATAACAATGTAGAGCGTTTAGAACAAATGGTCAATAATACGATTGAAAATTTAGAAGAAGCTCATAAAACGTTACAAAACGAAGATATGAAAAAAGAAGAACGCGAAGCAATTGAAGCCAAAAATGAGCGCCGTGAGCAAAGTATTGATAATTTCCAAGCCGAAATTAAAGATGAAATGCAAGCACGTGAAAATGGCGAAGTTTAAGCTAGTTTAAGAGGCTGTCCCAAAAGTGTCAGATCACCAAGACCAAACTACGAAATGTAGACATGAAACTAGTCTACATTTCGGGGCTAATGATCTCTGACAGTTGTGGGAGAACAGCCTCTTTTTTGTTTGTTTTTGCTAAAAAAGTGAGGGATGCTATAATAAATGTTAAACTAATGCTATTAATGAAAATTTTGGGGGTTCTAACAAGTGGATAGTATTCAAAAAACGATCATCTCAACTTTAAAAGTAAAGCCAGAAATCAATAATGATGAAGAAATTAAAAATCGTGTAAATTTACTTAAAGACTATTTAATAAAAACAGGGATGCGTGGTTATGTTTTAGGAATTTCGGGTGGTCAGGACTCGACATTGGCTGGAAAGCTATGTCAAAGGGCCGTAGATGAACTTAATAAAGAAAATAAAGGAGAAGAGCCGTACTTTTTTATTGCTGTTCGTCTTCCGTACGGAACGCAACAAGATGAAAAAGACGCCCAAGATGCCTTAACATTTATTAACCCAACAAAGCAAATGACCGTAAATATAAAAAATGCAGTGGATGCATCAGTGAATGCTTTTACAGAGGCAACTGGCGGGAATGTGTTGAGCGACTTCATGAAAGGGAATTCGAAAGCAAGGGAGCGAATGAAGGTACAGTATGACATCGGGGCTTTCTATCAATGCTTAGTTGTTGGAACAGACCATGCTGCAGAAGCGATCACTGGCTTTTTCACCAAACATGGCGATGGTGCATGTGACATATTACCGATATTCGGTTTAAATAAACGGCAAGGAAAGCAACTCTTAAAACAATTAGGTTGCCCAGAACATTTATACTTAAAAGTTCCAACGGCCGATTTAGAAGATGATAAACCCGGATTGCCTGATGAGGTAGCTTTAGGTTTTACATATGATGATATTGATGATTACTTAGAAGGAAAACAAGTTGCCAGTGCTATAAAAGATAAAATTGAAGCAAAGTATAGGGTGACAGAGCATAAGCGTCAAGGTGCTGTTACTATTTATGATGATTGGTGGAGGTAGTTTTCAGTTTTCAGTTTTCAGTTTTCAGTTTTGAGTTTTGAGTTGTAAATCAACTTACTATATTGAGATAGTTTTGGAGTGGGTTTATATTTTAAAAGTTTTCATCGGTGGTGGGGTAACAACTTAATTTTTTGTGAAACGAGGGGTGAGTTGAATGAATAATACTTCACGAAATGCTGATTTGCATTTACATACGACAGCGTCTGATGGTGGCTATTCACCGAAAGAGTTAGTGTTGAAATGTAAGGAAGTAGGCTTACAATATATTGCGATTACCGATCATGATACAGTAGCAGGTGTAAAGGAAGCGACGAGTGAAGCTAAAAAGCATCAAATAACCGTAATTCCTGGTATTGAATTTTCTACAAAGGAAAGTGGTGTTGGTGTCCATATTTTAGGTTATGGAATTGATATTGATGATAAACCGCTTCTAGAAATGCTTAAAGAGCAACAAATTATGAGAGAAAAGCGGATGCAAGAAATGGTTAGTAAGTTTTCTGAGCTTAATATTCAATTAAATGAACAAGAAATTCTTAAAGAAGCTGAAGGTGGTAGTATAGGCAGACCCCACGTTGCTAAAGTATTAGTTCGAATGGGAGTCGTTAAAGATGTCGCGGAAGCTTTTGATCTATATTTAGGTGAAGGGAAACCTTGTTATGTAAAAAAACAACGAGAAATGACTCCACGAGAAGCGCTAAATTGGATTAAAGCAACGAAAGGAGTAGCGATTTTAGCTCACCCTGTTTATTACAACTTAGATGAAAAAATAAGTGAATGGGTTGAAACGGGGCTTTTACACGGAGTTGAAGTATATCATCGTGATCACGATCTTGAAGTGCAAAGACATTATGAAAAATTAACTACGAAAATCGAAACAAAACTCGACTTATCTTTATTAAGGACTGGCGGTTCTGATTTTCACCACGAAGACTACGGAAGAGTTCCGCAGCCGTTAGGTGAAACCCGTGTTGATAATCAGTTAGCACTTCGGTTAATTGATCGAATAAATTCGTTGTGATAACGTCACATTGAAGCTGTCAATGTACCCTTCGTCAATGGAATTTCTGAAGATTACGTTGAGAGCTTCAATGTGCCTTTGTAAGTGGAATTCCGAAAGAAAGGTCACATTAAGACTGAAACATTACTTGAGTGAATTTAATAATTACCAAAAATGAGCAACATCACGCAATATATAGTTTGCGAATGGTTTTGACGCAACTATATATTGCTCTTAGTGGCGAGAATAATGAATTATGAAATTCATTGAGGTGGTATTTCTTCAAACATCTATTAGATGGAAATAGTAAATTGCTTTTCCCCTCATTATTTATACCCCTTCACTTCACTCGTTGCGTCAATAAATGTTTCAGAAAGAGCTTGTGAAGCAAGCTGATCGGCTTCTTTATTTTTGTCACGGCTGATTGATTCGTAACTAACGTTCAAACCTAGCTCGCCAGTTTTTTCTTCAATACGGTCTAGCCAGCGGTTATGTTCTTCCTCATAGCAAGGCCATTCTCCTTTTGCTTGGTTAATGACAACAAGAGAGTCGCCTTTAATTGTTATTGGCAAATGGTGCACTCCTAATGTTTCTAACTCGACGATTGCCGTCCATAAAGCAGCAAATTCGGCTTCATTATTCGAGGAGAGTTGTTCTAAAAGTTGATTTTTACGTAATCGATAATATTTTTCATTTTGTTCGTAATAAATAACAATTCCGACACCTGACATACGTTGCTCTTCGTTATAACCACCGTCAAAGTAAACAACGATATTGTGTGGTTCTTCTTTTAAGCTTTCTAAATATTTTCTTAGTTGTTTAGGAAGCCAAGTCGCCCCTGTTTCATCAATATAATCAATTTTTGTGACTCTTCCTGTCTTTTCAATGTCTTCACTTAAATATAATGCTTCTTGAATTGAAAGAAAATCTGTCGTTAATTCATATTGTTTTTTCCCTTGTTTCAGTTGGTAAACAATTTCTAATCGAATTTTCATATTTCTCTCCTTTACCTCGTCATATCGCTAAAGAAATAATTGCGAATTTTATAAAAACATGATAACTTAAATACTTAAAAGGGTTTATTGTATTTTTACATCATAACTGTTAGTAATTTTATTTTTCCTTTAGGCGATGTTTCATATCCATATTATATAAAATGAGTTAGCTGAGTTGAGGAGTGACGTTTAATGCCGATAAAAATTCCAGATGCATTACCCGCAAAAGAAATTTTACTTAATGAAAATATTTTCGTCATGGATGAAAGTAGAGCTTTTAGTCAAGATATTCGTCCGTTACAAATTGTCATTTTAAATTTAATGCCAGTAAAAGAAGTAACGGAAACACAATTACTTCGTTTGCTCGGTAATACACCATTACAAGTAGAAGTGGCCTTTATTCACCCTGATACGCATCAATCTAAAAATACATCACAGCATCATTTAACCACATTTTATCAAACAATTGATGAGATCAAAGAGCGAAAGTTTGATGGGATGATCATTACTGGAGCACCGATTGAACAGCTCCCGTTTGAAAATGTAGATTATTGGAACGAATTAAAACAAATTATGGATTGGTCCGTTTCCAATGTTACTTCAACACTACATATATGTTGGGGTGCTCAAGCTGGTTTATACCACCATTACGAAGTGCCGAAATATGTTTTAAAAGAAAAGATATTTGGGGTTTTTCCGCACACAATTACGACTAGAAATGTAAATTTATTACGTGGGTTTGATGATGAATATATCGTTCCGCAATCTAGATATACAGAAGTGAGAAGAGAAGATATTGAGAGAATACCAGATTTAGAAATTTTATCAGAATCATCAGAAACAGGTGTAAATATCGTTGCCTCAAGAAACGGTAAACAAATTTTTATTACCGGTCATTTTGAGTACGATGCAACAACGCTAAAAACAGAATATGAAAGAGACTTGGAAAAAGGGTTAGATATTTGTTATCCAATCAACTACTTTAAGAATGATGATCCTGCCTCAAGCCCTAGGTTACGATGGCGGGCTCATGCTAATTTAATTTTTTCTAATTGGCTTAACTATTATGTGTACCAAGAAACCCCTTATGATTTGAGTAAATGAAAGCACCGTAGACGAGCCTTAAGTGCTTTTCGTGCATTGCTTAGCACTTCTCGTTAGGTAGCTGCATATGATAAAAACTAGGTAACTGTCTAATCTATTTGGTTACCAATGTTTTAGCCATAGGAGGGTTTCAAGTGACTACAAAGCATTATTTTTTAGATGGAAACACAAGTAAGGGATATGTTTCTCTTATTCAATATGTGATAGATGGTATTAACAAAATATATGTCGTTAAAGGGAGTTTGAGTTCTGAAAAAACGAAGTTGTTTAAAAAGATAAGTAAACACTTCGAACAAAAAGGTCATTTAGTTCAGTGGCTTCATAATCCATCAGATGAAGAAAACCTTGATGGGGTGATTATTCCCGAAAAGGGTATTGCTGTTATTGATGGGACAGCAAGAAATGGTATCGAAGCCAAATACGCTAACTTTATCGAACAAGTTTTTGACCTTGATGAGTCTTTAAATAAAGCAACTGTCGTAAAAAATAAAAATTTAATCATTCAGTTACAAAGTGAAGTTGAGAAACTTCACCAAGAGGCTTATGCTCGGTTTGCAAACGGCGTTGAAATTCATAAAAAAAAGGAAGAACTATATATTTCAGCAATGGACTTTGATAAAGCAAATAAAGTAACAGCTCAATTGGCCGCTAACCTATTTCATGACGTAAGTATAGACGGTGAAAAGCCGATAGTTGAGCAACTGTTTTTTGGTGCAGCAACGCCAAAAGGAGCGATTAATTATATTGACAATATTACGAGTGATATAAATAAAAGGTATATTATTAAAGGCCGTTCCGGTAGTGGGAAAAGTACAGTAATGAGAAAAATTGCTAAGTATGGTGAAAACTTAGGCTTAACGGTACAATATTTTCCTTGTGGGCTTGACCCTCATAGTTTAGATATGATTATTATTCCTTCATTAAGTGTCGCCATACTAGACGGAACAGCTCCGCATGTCATTGATCCTACGCGAAAATCTGATGAAGTTATCGACATGTTCGAACTTTGTATGGACCAATCGGTTGAAGCTAAGTACGATCAACAATTTGATGAATTACAAGTTCAATATAAACAACAGATGAAAGAAGGAACAGAGCTTTTACAAAAAGCATTAGAAGCCAAAAATAAACTAGAACAATATTACGAAGAAGCAGTTGATAGCGATCTCCTTAACCAAAAAGGGAAAGAAATTGTTTCAGCAATAACAAACTAAGTGAAAAGGGCAGGTGAGAATGCTGACAGTTCTCCTTGCCTTTTTGTATGAAAGTTGGTTTGTTGGTTAGTTGTTAGTTGGTTAGGGCCACCGCCTTTTCCATATTAGATGGTGACGGTGGTACTGTCATGCGAGTTTTGTATGTAGTTGGCTAGTTAGTTTGTTGTTTATTTGGTAAACTGAAAGTTGGAAAACACTGGTTATGGACAATCGTCATGACACTTTACATTTTTTTGAGGAGAGGTAGGTCTGCTCTGTTTTCTGCTGATTTCAATGAATAGTTTATAACGAGCATGGAAAAGCTGTTTGTGGATACGTCTATTTTGGAAACTATGAGTTGAAAATGATATTTTCATGATCAATTCTTGAACTTAGTCAAAATTATTTTTACATACATAGAGGAGATTAGTAATGACACAAAAACAATTCGTGATCGGGGTTGATGTAGGATCGACGACTGTTAAAGCAACAGTAATTGACCCTCAAACAAAGGAGATTTTATGGTCAAAGTATAAAAGACACCATACGAAGCAGGCGGAATTCGTCCTTACTTTTTTAGAAGAAATCATTAACGAGTTTCATATTAAAATGAATGATGATGTTCGCATTTTTATTACGGGTTCTGGTGGGCTTCCGTTAGCAGAAGTTCTAGGGGCGAAGTTTGTCCAAGAAGTGAATGCCGTGACGATGGCGGTCGAAGAGCTTCATCCTAATGCAGGTAGCGTCGTTGAATTAGGTGGACAAGACGCAAAAATTATCATCTTTAAAGAAAATGAAAAAACAGGTGGAAAACACGCCATTACATCAATGAACGATAAATGCGCTTCTGGAACAGGGGCAACGATTGATAAATGCATGATTAAAGTAGGAATGAAAGAAGAGGAAGTAGCAGAACTTCGTTTTGATGATACAAAGCTTCATAACGTCGCTGCAAAGTGTGGTGTATTCGCTGAAACTGATATCGTAAACTTAACGAAAACAGGGATACCATCGAAAGAAATTATGTGTTCGCTAGCGGACGCCATTGTCATGCAAAACTTATCAGTTTTAAGTAGAGGGAATACGTTGAGACATGAAGTGATTCTTCTTGGTGGCCCGAATACGTATTTACCTTTTTTACAAGATTGTTGGAAGAAGCGAATTAAAGATGTTTGGGACGAACGAAATTATCCATATCCTAACTGTGATATTGATGATCTAATCTATGTGCCAAACAACTCACAATATTATGCAGCTTTTGGCTCTGCGGTATATGGCTTATACGAACCTAAAAACGTCGGTGTTTTTAAAGGCATACAGTCGCTTAAAGACTATATTTTATACGGTCGAAAAGCAAAACTTGGTGAAACAGCAGGTCCGCCTCTGGTTAAAAGTAGTGATGAACTTGAACAATTTAAAAAGCGGTATCAAATACCGGAATTTAAACGAGCTCAATTTCAAAAAGGAGAAGTCGTTCGCGCCGTTTTAGGAGTAGACGGAGGTTCAACTTCTTCAAAAGCTGTTCTCATTGATGAAAATGGTCAAGTTTTATTTAAGGCATATCAACTGTCGAAAGGAAACCCGATTCAAGATACGAGAGAACTGTTAAAAGATTTGAAAAAACAGGCAGAAGTAGATGGAGCTACGTTAAAGGTTGTCGGTTTCGGGGCTACAGGTTATGCGGCAGACGTGCTAGAACGCACATTATACGCTGACGTTAATATCGTGGAAACCGTGGCACACATGCAAAGTGCAGTCCACTTTTGTGGAGATATAGATGTTATTTGTGATGTTGGTGGACAAGATATTAAAGTACTATTTTTAAAAAATGGTGATATTCGCAATTTCCGATTATCTAATCAATGCTCGGCAGGTAATGGGATGCTCTTACAAGCAATGGCTGATCAATTCGGAATCCCGATCAATGACTATGCAGATAGTGCTTTTCAAGCTGAATTATCACCGAAATTTTCTTACGGATGTGCAGTATTTTTAGATACGGACCGAGTTAATTTTCAAAAAGAAGGCTATTCAAAAGAAGAACTTCTTGCTGGTCTTGCACAAGTTTTACCGAAAAACATATGGCAATACGTGGTGCAAATTCCACGAATGTCAGAGCTAGGGAAACGATTTGTTCTTCAAGGGGGAACACAGCATAACTTGGCCGCTGTCAAAGCACAAGTAGATTATATAAAAGAACGTGTACCTGAGGCAGAAGTTTTTGTTCATCCACATACTGGTGAAGCCGGCGCAATTGGTGCTGCGATGGAAGCCCTGCGTGTCGTGAAACGGAAAGGTGACACGTCATTTATCGGGTTAAATACGGCATTAAATATTGAGTATACAACAACAAATGATCAATCGACGGTTTGTCATTTTTGTCCAAACCACTGCAGCCGCACATTCATCGATACAGTGACTCCTGAAGGGGAGACGGCAAGGTATATATCAGGATTTAGCTGTGAAAAAGGAACCGTCGAAGATAAAGACGCAGTGATTGCCCTTACGAAAAAACGTAATGAGCTGAAAAAACAATATCCAAATTTAGTAGAATATGAAGCAAAGAAAATGTTTGAGCGTTTTTATGAACCTAGTCCAATGCCAGAAGAAGACGATTTAATAGAAGACGTGAAGATAGAAAGAAGAAGAGTTTTACCATTTTTAGAGCCGAAAAAAGTACCGATTAAACGGCGTTTTCAACGTTCTTCCGAGGCATCTGCTGAACAAAGACGTAACATTAAAATCGGTATACCTAGAGTATTGAGCATATGGTCTACAGCTCCATTTTGGCGTACATACTTTGAGACTCTCGGTATAGAATCAAAAAATATTATTTTTAGTGATTATACTAGTGAAGATTTATGGATGAAGGGTGGTAAATACGGTTCCGTAGATCCTTGTTATCCGTCAAAAGTAACGCAAGCACACGTTCATAATTTATTAACGAAACATCATGAAAAACACGAATTAGATTATATATTTTTTCCGTGCGTGACTCATTTGCCTACGTATTTAGATAATGTCATGGATACGGCTAGTTGCCCGATCGTGAGTGGTTCACCTAATGTGATTAAAGCGGCGTTCACGAAAGAAACAGATTTTTTTAAGACGAAAAATATTACGTACTTAGATCCAGCGGTTACGTTTGTAGAAAAAAACTTTATGAAACTACAACTACTTGAGGCGCTTAGGGAACATTTAAATATAACGGAAGATGAGAATAGTTTTGCCGTTGAACAAGGTTTACAAGCAATGAAAAAGTTTGATTTAGAAATGGAGCAAAAAGGAAAAGAAATTCTTGAAAATGTTGAAAAAGATGGCCGTCTTGCATTACTTATGATCGGTCGTCCATATCACTCTGATCCAGGGTTAAACCATCGAGTTCTTGAGGAATACCAAGTGAAAGGGTATCCGATTTTATCGATGCGCTCCATCCCGAAAGATGAAAAATGGATTGCCAAATATTTTGAGGAAGATTTAAAAACGTATCAAATTGCTAGTCCATTTGATATTAACGATGTTTGGCCTGAAAACTTTAGTTCCAATAGTGCGCAAAAGGTGTGGGCGACTAAGTTTGCAGCTAGGCACCCTAATGTTGCTCTTTTAGACTTATCTAGCTTTAAGTGTGGTCACGATGCTCCAACGTATGGGATTATTGATTCGATTACAGGTGTTGCCAATGTTCCGTATTCAGCACTTCATGACATTGATGCCAATAAACCTACAGGGTCAATAAAAATTCGGGTCAAGACGTATCACCATTCTTTAAAATTAAAAGAAGAACAGATAGAGGACGAATTAAAAAGAAAAGAGAAACGAAAAGAGATGCTCGATTACTCTTCTATCGAAGAAACAAGTTAGATTTGGAGGGGGTAAATGCGATGAGTAATCAAACTAAAACACCTGAGCAAAACGATGATCAATTAAAAGAAAAAAAACATTGGTATGACCGAGTGTATCGGCATTTTTCAAAAAAAGAAAAGCAGACAACAACGATTTTGTTTGGTGGACTTACGATGACCCACGATACTCTTATTGAAGCAGCGCTTCGTGGGTTAGGGTACAAAATTAAGGCGTTAAATTGTCCAGACCTTACATCACTACAACTGGGGAGAGAATTCGGGAACCGCGGACAATGTAATCCTACTTATTTTACGGTTGGAAATTTAATAAAATATTTAAAGCAGTTACAAACCGAAGGTAAAACGAAGGAAGAAATCATTAAAAATTATGTGTTTGTAACGACTGGCTCTTGTGGCCCTTGTCGCTTCGGCACATATGTTACGGAATACAGAAAGGCACTTCGAGATGCTGGTTTTGAAGGTTTTCGTGTATTATTATTTCAACAGCAAGGTGGCTTAAAGCAAGCAACGGGAGCAGACAATGCTCTTGAACTAAACACGACTTTTTTCGTGACCGTTTTAAAGTCAGTATTTATAAGTGATATTTTGAATATTATTGGTTATCGTATAAGGCCGTATGAAATCGAGCGAGGGGCAACGAATCAAGCGTTAAAGCGCTGTAAAGACAAGCTTTATGATGCTTTTCTAAATAAAAAGTCACTCATTCCGGTATTACTTAGCTGTAAAAAAGAATTCCAAAACATAAAAGTTGATTGGACGAAAATCAAACCGAAAGTAAGTGTCATCGGTGAATTTTGGGCAATGACGACAGAAGGGGACGGGAATTATAAACTTCAACAGTTTTTAGAATCTGAAGGTGCAGAAGTTGAAGTTCAACCTGTCACCGCTTGGATTTTATTTTTAATCTGGGAAGGTCGTTTTGATACCAATAGGCGGATCAACTTAAAACAATACGACCGTGGCAAATTTGGATTAGAAGGAAAGAAACCACGGCAGAAGATATTTCAATTATCGTTAGCAGACCGTTCCGTAAGAGTATTGTTTCAACTTTACGCGAAGTTGTTAGGTCTCCATTATTATGAGTTGCCTAATATGGATGAGTTAGCAAAGTATGCCCATAAGTATTATGATAACCATATACGTGGCGGAGAAGGTCACATGGAAGTAGGAAAACTTTTATTGAATGTAGTGAAAAAGAAAGCCAATATGACAATTTCGGTAAAGCCATTTGGCTGCATGCCCTCGTCTGGCGTATCAGATGGGGTTCAATCGTATATTACCGAAAAATTTCCAGAAGCGATTTTTTTACCGATCGAAACGACAGGTGATGGCGCGGTAAACATTTATAGTCGTGTTCAAATGATGTTATTTAAGGCAAAGCAAGCGGCGCAAAAGGAATATGAAGAAGCGATTGTAGCAAACAAGAAAGAGCAGTATGATCTAAATGAACAAACTGCTACAAAACATAACTTTAAACATGTTGTTGCGTGTTCAGCTGCCAATGTCATTTATGACCACTAAGCGAACTCGTTTCAGCAAGCTGAAACATCGAGAAAGGGTGGGACAAAACAAAGTGTCAGACACCGCTAGACACCGAATATAGACATTTCATAAATTTTTACGTCTATATTTAGTAGGATCCGCGTGGTGTCAGACACTTTTGTCCCCCCCTCTAAAAAGTTCCCACCTACGCTACGCGTTGAGGTGGGGGGCTATAACCCTTATACCATTTAAGGATTAACTGGTGAAAAATGAATAATTTAACTCCCTTTATTACGGTGTTTTTGGTAACAATATACGTATGGAGGGAGACAGATGAATTGGTTACTTATATTAATCATCGTTGTTCTCGTTTATTTAACTGTGAAAAATAACTGGTTTTATGATCCGACATCCCCAGACCGTCCGAAAAAAACAAGAGCTGAAAATTGGTTTTTATCAAGCAAAAAAAGAAGAAATTGACCTCTAATGGCAATTTCTTCTTTAGTATTTAGAGGTTAAAAGGAAGTACGTACCATTTGTACCAATTAAATGTTATAATCATTAATGTTTTCTAGAATGAAGAGTTTAGATAGGGGTATCGAGATATGGATGCACTAGAGATTTTAATGAATAAAGATGATATTGTCCCACACTTTCAACCAATTTTAAGTGCTGAAGAACAGACGGTGATCGGTTATGAAGTGCTTGGGAGAATCAATATAAATAATGAAGTGAAAACATTAGGTGACTTTTTCCACAATGATAATATTCCAGAAGAGTATGTCATTGAAGTCGATGAACATATACAACAGTTGGCTTTTGACTACTATTGTCAAATGAATGTCGAAGCCGATTTATTTATTAATTGCAATGCAAATATTCTTTTAAATGTAGATGATTATCGAGAGCAGTTAATTAATAGAATCAAGTTATACAATGATAAAGGGTTAAAATTTGAAAATATCGTTTTAGAAATAAGAGAGCATGACTATGAAGGTGACTTATCTCAGTTAAATCATTTAATCTTATATCTTAAAAGCTTTGGGATAAAGGTTGCTATTGATGATGTAGGCCGGGGGGGGAGCAATTTAGATCGTATTGCACTTTTAGAACCCGATATTTTAAAAGTTGATTTAAAGTTTATTAAGGGTGGGTTGTTATCCCCGAACCATCGCGATGTTTTATATTCATTATCGATGTTCGCGAGAAAAATCGGAGCTACTTTATTGTTCCAAGGTATAGGTGATTTAACGAAATTAAACGCTGCTTGGAAAAATGGCGGTAGATATTATCAAGGTTTTTATTTAGCAAAACCTTGCGGCGAGTTTGTTGATCCTGAATGTTGTAAGCAGCAACTCATCAACGAGTTTGAGCAATTTATTAATCATGAAAGAAAGAAGCTAACTCAACAGTATGTTTTTACCGAACAACTAAACAATCGTCTCGAACAAGTAATTAAAAAGGATAAGAAATATTTATCAGAAGATGTTGCTACGGCAATTTCTACTAACTTAAATGATGTTTGCTTTCGTTTTTATATTTGTGACCAATATGGTTTTCAGAATTCAGCTAACTACATAAAAAAAGATGAAGATTGGCATAGTCAATCTGAATATTTAGGGAAAAACTGGAGTTGGCGCCCCTATTTTTTAGAAACGATCGTCAGAATGCAATATGACCGAAGAGGTATTTTGTCTGATTTATATAGTGATATAGAATCCAATGAGTTTATCCGTACTTTTTCATATCCGATTAATAGCGAGTTATACTTATTTCTGGACATCTCTTATGAATTTCTTTTTGAACATGAAGGGTTGTTATATTAAAATAACAACAACGCTACTGAGAACTCTACTAATGATTGGAGAACTATATGTATTCGACACTTAATATTAAAGCACTTTTATTTTTCTATTTTTCAGCAATGACGATTATTATTAGTTATTTACCTGTATACTTCCAGGAGAGCGGCTTAACGGGAAGTCAAATTGGTTTCTTGCTAGCAGTTGGCCCTTTAGCTGCAATGATTGCCCAACCTTTTTGGGGTTATATGACTGATAAATATAAAACGTCCAAAAAGGTTATTATTGTTTGCCTTTCAGGTGCGATATTTTCTTCTGTTTTTTTGTTTCAAAACCTTGACTTTAGTTTACTCACTTTAGTTATTTTCGTGTTCTTTATTTTTATGGCTCCCGTAGGTGGTCTTGGGGATAGTCTTGCTCAGAAAACAGCGAATCAACTTTCTATTACGTTCGGCTCAATTAGAATGTGGGGTTCAATTGGGTTTGCTGTTATGTCACTTGTCGGTGGCTTTCTATTTACGGCTATAGGTATTCAATATATATATTTACCTTTTATATTATTTCTAATCATTACTCTAGTTATCGGCATTAGAATAAAAGATATAAAAACATCACAAAAACCGGTAAATTTTAAAGAAGCTTTAAAATTAGTCCAAAATAAAAAGCTAATGATGTTTTTTGTGATTATGATGTTTATAACAGTTACTCATCGCTCTAGTGATAGCTTCTTAGGTATATATATTGTTGAAAGAGGAGGCGTTGAATCTTTTATAGGTTGGGCTTGGTTTATTGGGGTCTCGGCTGAAGCTTTAGTTTTCGCCACTTCCACACTATGGTTTCGCCGCTTTCATGCCTTAACGTTCATTATTATTGCTGCTATTTTATATAGTATTCGTTGGTTTTTAATGGCAGTCATCGCTGATCCAATGTTAGTCTTACCTTTACAAGTAATGCACGGGTTGACTTTCGGGATTTTTTATTTAAGCGCTTTTCATTATGTTACGAAAATTGTTCCTGAACAATTACAATCAACAGGCCATCTTCTTTTTTATTCATTTTTCTTTGGATTATCAGGGATCATAGGTTCAAGTTTAGGTGGTCAAATTATCGAGCAATCAAGCGCACAACACTTATATTTATTTTTAGCGATGATTTCCCTAGCTGGAGTTGTTTTCCTTAGTGGTTATAAGCTATTTTACTACCGTTTACGAAACGGTGAGAATATAGAGAGAAGGCATTCATAAATGGTGTGGTGTATAAAGGTAGGTGATTTTCCTGAACTAGTCTCTAAAAGTCGATGGACTTTTATTGCAATGAGAAGGAAAAATCGCCTGCTTTTTTTATTATTTAGGAAACTAAAAAGACAAACTATTTGTGGATAACATTTTAACACGAAAGGTGTCTAGCTCCAAGACACTTCACTGAATTTGCTACGGTGCAAGTTTTGCGACGAGTAATCGCAGGAGCAGCGCCTAGCTTCTCGAGCGTTTCGATCCATCAAGATTTGCCTATTCACGAGGGAGAATCGAAGAGGAGGCAAAACGTTGCTGGCCCTCCAACGCTTGTCGAAGCTGACCAAGGCGCTTGCGCTTTTCTTGTATAGAAATTAAACAATGATTTCATAAAATCAGGAAAAGTTATGACAAAACAGTGAACTGTTTGTAATATTTATGATATATTAGTCACATAACAACATAATTCGTCACAAAAATATTTAATAAGGGGTCATTTATGAGGAGCTTAAGAGGAAAGATACTTAGTGGTTTTACTATTATTCTATTATTATTGGTCATTATGTCAGCTTACAGCTTATTTAACGTTAATCGAATTAATAGTAACGTTGAACGCATTGTGCAAGAAGATTTACAAAGTTTAACGATTAGCAATCAACTTGCTCATAATATGGCAGAGAGACTTGCTTTAGTAAGAGGGTACATATTGATTGGGGATACAGATTACAAAGATCGTTATCTTCAATTAACCGAAATTAGTATTAACTTAGAAGAACAACTTGTTCAACTAAATGGCAGTGAAGAGGTACAGGAATTAGTTGAGAACAGTCAGCTTTGGGATCGATTAGTTACGGGAAGAATTTTTCCGATGTTTGAAGCAAACGGTCGGGATACAGCGGTAGCTAGTATTCGACACCAAGTAGATCCGTTAGCAGAAGATGTAATGTCTGGCTATCGAGGGTTGGCAAGCTCTGGTCAAGAAGAGATTATTGCACAAGGGCGAGAAATGAGCCAACACGGGCAGACGATCGTACTCATGAATATTATTTTAACGGTAGTTGGAGTCGGTTTATCACTTGGAGTTGCTATTTTTACTGCTAGAAAAATTATTCAACCAATTGTGGCTGTTGTGAATCGTGTTGAGCAAGTGGCGAAAGGTGATTTAACGGGTGAAAAGATTAATGTTCAAACAAATGATGAACTTGGTCGTTTAACAGCTTCGACGAATGAAATGGCAGATAACTTAAGAAGTTTACTTAGTAAAACGTCCCAAACTTCTGATCAAGTAGCGGCTTCATCAGAAGAATTAACCGCTAACTCAGAACAAACGACAGTAGCGACGAATCAAATTGTAACAACTATTCAAGAGGTTGCTAAAGGTGCCGAAGTAACAGTGAATGGAACGAAAGAAAGTGCTCGTGCAATGGAAGAGATGACAACTGGTATTCAAAAAATTGCTGAATCGTCGTCAATCGTATCTTCAAGTTCTTTAGATGCGACCCAAGAAGCGGAAGAAGGTAACAAGTCATTACAACGAGTAATTGAACAGATGAATTCAATTAGCGTGGCTGTGAAAGATGCGACAAAGATAATAGGTCGATTAGGTGAACGCTCTAATGAAATTGGGAATATTTTAGGAGTGATTACTGATATCTCTGAACAAACAAATTTACTCGCTTTAAATGCGGCGATCGAGGCAGCTCGTGCTGGTGAACATGGTAAGGGGTTTGCAGTTGTAGCAGATGAAGTTCGAAAGTTAGCCGAAGAATCCCGTAGTTCCGCAGCGAAAATATCTTCAGTCATCCATGAAATTCAAGAAGATACGTCGGTCGCCGTGAAAACAATGGATAATGGAACGAAAGAAGTAGAAGCAGGAATTGTAGTCGTTGAAGAAACCGGTCATGCTTTTGAAAAAATCTTAACAGCGATTCAAAATGTTTCAACTCAAATTCAAGAAGTATCGGCAATTTCTGAAGAAATGTCTGCAAGCTCACAACAAGTAAGTGCATCTGTCGATGACATGTCCCATGTCGCAACAGAAACGTCTGATCGCTTCCATACAGTAGCAACAGGAGCAGAGCAGCAGCTTTCATCAATGGAGGAAATTCAATCGTCAGCTAATAATTTGAGTAAATTAGCCCAAGGCTTACAAGAGGAAATTAAGAAATTTAAATTGTAAAGTACTCGGAGGAGAAATTCGATTTACGAATTTGTAATGTAGCCCTAAATGTTATAGTTAGGAAGAGAGTGACTGTCCACTCTCTTTTTTGTGCTTTAAATGAAGCTAGAAAGGGTGGTCTAATGCTTTGTCTTGTTAGCCTTAATTTACCTTACGCTGTTTTTAAATTCTCATAAGGCTAATAGGGGGACCTCACTCGGTCAACCCTTTTTTCTTGTTGGAATTTTTCCATCACAAATTCATGAATGGGAGCTTGTGTTAGGCGGTATAATAGCCACGGTAAACTAGGTTCAAACTTCTCTAAGGCAATGACGTAATGTTTGTCACTTTCGGTCACTTTTTTAAATGTGAAGGTACCTTTTTGGTTTTGTTTTGCTAACATTCCACCTGAAACAGCAAAGGTCGTTTCTGTTTCACTGTTTTTAATGATTGTCAGCGAAAGTAGTGGTTTCTTAAAAAAGCGAAAATAAAGCTTGTACGTATTTTTTTCAAACGTCGTTTTAATGATCGACTTTGAGACGCGATTTAACCATTCAAAGTAGCTTTGCGCAATTTCGAACGTTGGGGTTGGGGTACTGCATTTAATTATTTGGATCGAACAATATGTTTTTACTTTGTCGTTGATTGCATAAAAACGGTTATCTTTTGTGAGAACACGGTAATGGTCATACTTTTCCGCATATTCGTTCAGTGATGCATTCATTGTTTGCTTCATTTTCGCCACCATCTTTTTGAAAATATTAACTGTGTAAATATAACTGAAAATACTCACTCTAATCATAACAGCAAATGAGTGAATTTCATAATGACCTAAACCTACTCATATCAAATAAATGTAGTTGTGAGCGACTTTACGCAACTACATTTAGATACTTAATGGCGATCATTTTAAATTATGAAATTCATTAAATTGTTAAATTAGCTTAGCCTATGATAAAATGAGGAGTGACAACAGTGAAAAGAGGAGTTCTTTTAAGCATAGGATTACTTATCATTATTTTTTATATAAATGGATGTGGCATTATGAATTATCGCGCTACCGACCCTGGTTTAGAAAATGATGCAGGTGCACATTTTCGCGCCCATGACAATCGAGGCGAAGGGTTTGGCTTATGGAATCAACAACGTGATCGGCAAAACCCGATTGCAAACATGGTTACGCGTGATGAGAGGCCAGGACGAGGAATGAATGGAATTGTTGATCGTACGCCAAATGAAATGAACCGGCGAATTTCAAGGTTTGAAGCTGAAATTAGAGATCGATCCACTAACCCTAACTTGAAAGGGCTAACCCAACAAGGCGCGGTCTATGATAAAAATATGACTGAACAGATTACTCAACAATTATTGTCAATCGATACGGTAAGAGACGCGAGAGTGATTCACTATCAAAATCAACTGTTGATTGCCGTAGATAGTGAAGCTCAAGATACTCACGCATTAAAACAAGAGGTTGAGCAGTATGTTCAGAATAAGTTTCCTCATAAAGAACCAATTGTCATTACAGATAGACGTGCCGTTGACCGTGTACGATATTTAAACGATGGGTTTCGGAGTGGACGCCGAAATGAAGATTACGATGTGCAACTTAGAGAATTTGTTGATGAAGTGAATGAAGATGTTCTTGAAAGAAATGTTCGATAAATATTTAAGTGGTGGCTTGAAAAAAGGGGACTCCCTCAAAATAGGTTAGTTTTTGGGAGAGAATGCGTACATTTTATAGTGGCAAAACGCGCAGTTAGTTAGTTATCTGTGCGTTTTTTGCGTTTATTTGTTTTGAATTATTGCACGACGATATTGAACACTATTCTTATGTTTGTTTGACGACACAGAATGTGGGGGTGCTCAGTTTTGAGTTAGTTCATAGTATGGGGGAGTGTGCAGTAGTTGGGTTCCTTAGGTCGGACGGGCATGCGAGAAGATCTTGCGTTACCTTTTGGCGAGTGCGACGCTTCGTTCGGGCATGCGAGAAGATCTTGCGTTACCTTTTGTGTGAAGTGACGCTTTGTTCGGGCACGGGAGAAGGTCTCGCGTTACCTTTTGTGTGAAGTGACGCTTCGTTCGGGCACGGGAGGAGGTCTCGCGTTACCTTTTGTGTGAAGTGACGCTTCGTTCGGGCACGGGAGAAGGTTGTGCGTTACCTTTTGGCGAATGCGACGCTTCGTTCGGGCGCGCGAGAGATTCTTACGTTCCCTTTAGCTGATGTAGCGCACGATTAGCGCACTTACACTATTTTGCACATCAACCCCTGTTTTACTGCGCACTCCCCCCCATACGTCACACAGTGCTAGGCGAGCTTCTTAACACCATCATCTACTTGAAAGTGCTGATGAAATGGTCGTCGCTGTGGATTTTCTTTAGGAAGCTATTCTCTACTTTTATTTTGCTATGGGACACCCACTTTAAGTATGTTATGATATAAGCAAATTAATTTAGGGGTGGGGTGTTAATCAATGAAAACGTTTAAATTGTGTTCATTAATAATTTTATTAGACAATGAAACCGAACCAAAAGAAATTCCCCTTATCGATGGTTTAATTATTAATAAAGAGGAAGTACATAAAAATTGGTTACTTGAAGTAGTTGTTTCAGAAAAATGGGAAGAAAGTTTTAAACAGTTACATAACTTACAACAGAAATTTATGGTAGAAGCAACGATTACGAAAAAAACGAATGATCCAGCAACATTTGTTTCTACTGTTAAAAGTGTTAACAAACTTAACGAAAATATTAGTATCCTCCTTGATGGTTTCTTAGTTGTAAAAGAAGATGATTTTTCAGATATGATTTTAAGAAGTATTATAAAGGAAGGATATACTGGAGAAGAGATCATTGCTGAATTTAAAAAGAGAAAGAAAGATCGTGGAAGAGCGATTCAAGGAGCATTAAATAATGCGTTCGTTCAAGTGAAAGGGAAGTTTTTCGAATAGACAGAAAAAAACATACCAAAAATTACTAAATGTTGATACAATAATGAGGTGTTAGAAAATTGCGCTTTCTAAGCCTTCTTTAAACTAGTCTTTACAAAAAGGTGTAATGAAAGGGACTGTCCCATAAGTGTCTGACACCATGCAGCGCTTACTAAATATTTGACGTATGGATTTATAAACCGTCTATATTTGGTGCCTAGCGGTGTCTGACACTTTCTAATGGGACAGTCCCTTTTGTTTTGGTTTTTTTTCAAAAGATTGTTTTTTAGTTCGTAGTTAAAAAACAACACTTTTAGGAAAAAAGCCTTTGTTTTAAGACAGGGATAGGATCGAACGCAATAGAGAGAAGGAGGTTTCATTTATGGGAGAGATTGCAACAAAGCTTAAGATTGTTGAGTATGGCCGTAGTTTTGGAGAAATGCGTTAGTAAATTAGAACCCCACTCCTTTAGGGTGTGGGAGTATCAGTGCTTTTAATGAAGTGCTTTTCAAGGCTATTTTGTACTTTCATTTTTAAATTTGCATTTAAATAGCGGATGGTTTGCGAGTAACCTCGGCAAAAAAGATGGACTTCAGTAAATGTGCCATCATTCGTGCCGAACGTTACTTTTATATTTCGTTGGTGCATCTGTTTTTTTATTTCAAATAACTCTTTACTAATAGCACTAAGTGATGAGTGGATTAATTGAATGTACGGCTCTTTAAGTTTAAAAAGAGACTTTTCAACATGCACTAAATCTTGCTGTAAAACTTTACGAGTGTAAGTAAGGATAATATAAGCATCAGAAAGCGATTGTTCATGTTGGGATAAGCAGTGCATACCCGACCCCCCTCCTTATACAGAACTTGTGTTCGTGTATATTTTAATCGATAAATTAAATTATTGCAACAGTAAAAAAAGAAGCAACGAATGTTAATGTTCGTTGCTTCCTTTATAGTCATTACTGTTCTTTTTGTAAACGTGGGAATAAAATATTGTTTTCAAGATGAATATGTTGGAACAAATCTGCTTCTAAATCTTCTAACCGTTGATACGTTAGACGGTAAGTTGTGCAAGCACCTAGTGGAGGTGTAAAGTCATTTGTTACTTCACGTAAAGTTTTAATAAGGTCACCAGCAGCTTCATGTTCGCGTTCTAATTCATCGATCGCAGCGACTGCTTTTGTCAAGTTTTCTTTCGATTGTTCATTTTCATAATTAACGATGTGAGGGAAAACGTCTTTTTCCTCTTTGACTAAGTGTAATTCTAATTCTTGTTTTAAATCATGGAAGAGTTTATAAACTTGCTCGAGTTCTTTGTTCGTATCGCCGTGGACACGGAAAACTTTAGTTACATACATGCTTAATTGTGGTAACTCATCGACTAAATAACGGTGGTGTTTATCGATGACGTGATCGATGAGTGTGCTATATTTTTCAGTTTGCCAATCTGTATTTTTTGATTCAGAGTTTTGGACCGTTTGAACGTATACTTCATGTATTTTAGCTAACACTTCATCAGCAGGTAAATTCTTTTCTTCAACTGCTTCTTGTAGGGGGCGATTACCTCCACAACAAAAATCTATTTTATATGACTTTAATACTTTGTCTGATTGTGGTATTTTAATAACGATGTCACTTACTTTTGTTGAAAGGTTAATTACTTGTTCCATTGCCGATACCTCCAATTTTTTATAAGATAAGAAAGTACAAAATATTTGAACTAGGAAAACTGTCTAGCTTCAGGCGCCATCGGCTCGACCACTTAAGTGAAGCACTACCTTGACTTACTTCACTGTAGCTTTGCGACGAATAATCGCAGGAGCATTTCGCCGATAGGCGGGCGCATTGCGCTTTTCTTATCAATCATCTTACTAATACTAGAATACAATTACCTGCAACTTTTGTCGGTGATTTAAGTCACCGAGTATGTACGTTTAATCACGGTTTTATCAGACAATAATATAAAGACTAAAGGAGGATACATAATGCGTTTATTAAAATATTTATTAGTACTATCGTTTTTGGTTTTCTTAATTTCTGGATGTGGACAGGCAGCACCAGAGGTAGATGATGAGGGGGCGATCGATGATACTACTGGAGGCGAAGGACAAGTAGAAGAAGAGGTTGACGATCAAGTCCCAGGCGCTGAAGAAGTAACTCAAATTGAGTATCCACAGTTTATTCAAGATGATCAACCGGACGAAAGAATTGTTAAGATGGTAACGAATAAAGGTGAAATAACGATTAGGTTATTTCCGAAATATGCCCCACTTGCTGTAGAGAATTTTTTAACACATAGTGAAAATGGCTATTATGATGGGGTGATTTTCCATCGGGTCATCGAAGATTTTATGGTTCAAACAGGGGATCCGTTAGGCAATGGAACAGGTGGCGAGAGCATATATGGAGAGCCGTTTGATGATGAGTTTTCACCTGCTTTAGGTCATTTTCGCGGGGCGCTATCAATGGCAAACCGTGGACCGAATACGAATGGAAGCCAATTTTTTATCGTACATTCAAGCGAGTTTGATCGTGGCGTCATTGAGCAAGTGGAACAAGGTTTAGGCTTTGAATTCCCAGAAGAAACAGTCGAGTTATATGAGCAGCACGGTGGTACACCGTTTTTAGATTACAGCCACACAGTGTTTGGACATGTTATTGAAGGAATGGATGTTGTTGACGAAATTGCTGAGGCAGAAGTGGAATCGAACGATCGTCCAGTAGAGGACATTGTTATTGAAAGAATTGAAATACTAAGTTAGGTGAGTGAATTTCATAGTTACCTCAAATGAGCCATATCAAACTATATATAGATAGTTGCGAGAGTTTAAACGCAACTACATATAGTTACTTAATGGCGATGATATTGAATTATGAAATTCATTAAGGTAGAGTAAGCCCAGCTAGAGTAGCGTATTTATGCTCACTAGCCTTGAAATCATAGAAAAAAGAGTGTGCGGAGATATTGGAAAAATATCATTGGCTGGCACACTCTTTTTTTATTTGAGAAATTTTACTTGCAAATGATTAACCCATACGTGCACGCCTACTAGGCTTAGTTTGACAAGATAATCGTCGTAAAAGGAGGTATGACTAATATTATTTCGTTTCTAATACAATTTCGCCAATCCCTTGTTTGATCGTTACATTCATCACTTCTTCAGATTCAACGTCAGTTTCGTAAATATCGCCGTTGCTAATAAACCCTCGTGCTGAGACACTTCCAAGGCCTTTAGAAATCTTGATATGAACAGCATGTTCTTCAGAAAAGATGAGCTTTGTACGGCCAACACCACTACTAACATCAACGTTAAAATCATTATTTTTTGCTTCGGATAGATCGATAACAGTGTCACCCACACCAGCGTTAACGTTTAAATCTTCAATAATTAAACCAGCAAAACTAAGGTTATTTTCACCTACACCTAATTTTAATAAAAATGATAACGGTATTTCGTTTGAAAAAGCTAGCTTCCAATCGTTTGTAATATTCCCACTAATGTTAAGTCCTGTACTCCTCGGCTTTATTGAAATTAACTCTAATTGGCTTCTTTCTCGATGGTCAAAGTTGGGCATTAAGCTATCGATGTTTGAAGTAAAAGTGCCGTCCATTAAATGAGTGCTACTACCAATAAATTGAAGCCTGCCAACGCCGAAACTTAATTCAATTTCACCCAAAGTGGTATCCTCTTGAAGTTCTATGGTTTTGGTCACAGTTTCAACTGGTCCCTTTGTTGAATTAAAAAAGCTACAGCCCGTTGTGAGCAATAAAGTTAATAGTAGATACAGTAATAGTTTTTTCAAAAAATACACCTCCACTAATAATCATATGACTAAATTTTACCATTAATTGTCGATAATGATAGTGAGAAATGAGTGAATGTGAAAATTGCCATAATTATTATAACGGCACGAAGATGCGACATTGAAAAAATAATCATAAAGTATTCAAATTTATTTCAATAATTTTAGGAAATTCTATAAGAAAACTAGATTATAGCGCTAACAATGGAAAAGTGCAAAAAACTATTGACATTCCATCCTATACCAGTGTACTATTTAATTAATACAGCAGAACAATAATACAGAGGTACAATGAGGGGGCAAAAAAATGAATGATACGCCAGTCGTTTCGATAAATAATTTAACTAAAACGATTAAAGGGAAAAAAATTATTGATGATTTAAGTTTTGAGATTTTTCCAGGTGAAGTTTTCGGTTTCCTTGGACCGAATGGAGCGGGGAAAACGACAACGATCCGGATGTTGGTTGGTCTTATTTCGATCACAGAAGGTGAAGTAATTATCAAAGGGAAAAATGTGGCGAAAAACTTTGAAGAAGCCGTTTCAGAGATCGGTGCAATTGTTGAAAATCCGGAAATGTATAAATTCCTTACCGGGTATCAAAATTTAGTTCACTATGCAAGAATGGTCAATGGAGTAACAAAACAACGAATTAATGAAGTTGTGGAGTTGGTTGGATTATCTGATCGAATCCATGAAAAGGTTAGAACGTACTCATTAGGAATGAGACAGCGGTTGGGGTTAGCGCAAGCATTATTACATTCACCGTCTGTTCTCATTTTAGATGAACCGACGAATGGTTTAGATCCAGCAGGTATTAGAGAAATTCGTGATTATTTAAGGAGACTAGCAGCTGAAGAAGGGTTAGCTGTTATCGTTTCTAGTCACCTTTTATCTGAAATGGAATTGATGTGTGATCGAATCGGTATCATTCAACAAGGAAAGTTAATTGGTGTTCAAACGGTGAATGATTTTGTCAACGGTGAAAAAGAGCTCCTGATCCGTTTTCAAGTGGACGATCATGAACTAGCGAATGGTGTGTTAAAAGAACATTATCCTAACAAGAAATTTAAAATAAACGGTGAAGTAATCGAAGTCGCTTTAGAAAAAGAGGAAATCCCAGATTTAAATGAATTACTTGTAAACAACAACGTAAAAGTTTACGGAATTGGGCAAACGTCTAAAACGTTGGAAGATAAATTTTTAGAAGTAACTGGGGGGGAGAAAATTGTTTAATTTCACAAAACTTATTCAAAATGAAAACATGAAAATTTATCGTCGCCCAGGAACATGGGTGATGTATGGTCTCCTAATATTAATGCTTTTAATTGTAGGTATGTTTACAAAATTTCTTTTAGATGATCCGAGTGGCCAAGTAACTGGTGCTGATAATAACGGTCAAATTCAAGTAACCATGGAGGAAGAATTTGTTAGTAATGATGATTGGCATCAAGCCGTGCATTCTAGGAATATACAATTGCAAATGATGATTGATGATCCTAATATTCCGTCTGCAGTAAAGGATCGATATTCTCAAGAGATTATCATTAACGAATATCGACTTGAGCACGACATTCCTCCAGTAGAAACGAAAAGTTATTGGGGTTACATGACTTCTACTGTTAATTTAATTAGCTTAATTACGATGTTTACCATTATCGTTGCAGCGGGGATCGTTGCTGGAGAATTTTCATGGGGAACGATTAAGTTGTTGTTAATTCGTCCAGTATCAAGAGCAAAAATTTTACTTTCAAAATATATCGCTACTTTTGTTTTTGCACTATCGATGTTACTAGCTCTTTTCTTGTTTTCGTTTGCGATTGGCGGGTTATTTTTTGGGTTTTCGGCAATCACACAACCACATTTAGTTTTTACAAATGGTGAAGTGATCGAACGTAACATGTTTACCCATTTGTTTATGCTTTATGGTTTAAGTAGTGTTGAACTATTAATGATGGCGACTTTCGCATTTATGATTTCAACGGTATTTCGAAGTAGTTCTTTGGCGATTGGTTTAGCGTTGTTTTTAATGTTCACAGGAACTCAACTTGTTCATGTTCTCAGCCAATATGAATGGGTGAAATACATTTTATTTGCGAATACGTATTTAGCACAATATATTGAAGGAACCCCAATTGTTGAAGGGATGACGATGACATTCTCACTTGTGATGTTAGCTATTTATTTTGTTGCCTTTAATGCGCTCTCTTGGATTATTTTTCAAAAACGTGATGTAGCTGCGTAAAGATATGTTAAAATAAACGACGAATAATTAAAAAAATGGGTCTGTCCCAAAATAATTATATACGTATGGTACAGCCCATCTCATTTTCTTCTATATTACTAGATGGATGTTTTAATAAATATAGTGCTTTATCAGCTATTGGAGTGTGGAGCGGAAGGAGGAGATTTATGAGTGTAACATTTGATAATTCAAAACCAATCTATTTACAGCTGATGGATCATTTTTTTCAGCAAATATGCAGTGGTTCACTAAAGTTAGGGGAAAAGTTACCGTCTGTAAGAGAAACGGCGGTTAGTGTTGGAGTTAATCCAAATACAGTGCAACGAACCTACCAAGAAATGGAGCGAAAAGGAGTCGTTGTCGCAAAAAGAGGTCAAGGCTCATTTGTTACGGAAGATGAAAGTATGATTAAACAATTACGCTCAGAAATTTCTGAAGAATACGTCAACAAGTTTGTTGTATATATGCAAAATAATGGGTTTTCAGAAGCGGAAATACTTGAGCGAGTGAAAATTGCACTGCAAAGCTCAAATGGTGAGAGGTGAAAACATGGAAAATATGATAATTAATTTTGACAGGGTTTCAAAGAGGTATGGATTAACATCTGCACTGAAAAATGTCAGCTTCCAAATTCCTAGTGGTGGGATCATCGGTTTAGTTGGATCTAACGGTAGTGGTAAATCTACTTTATTAAAATTGATGGCTGGGTTATTGAAAGGAAGCTCTGGGGAAATTGTCGTTTGTGGGGAAGCTGTCAATAGGTTAATAGCCAAAAAAGTTGCCTTTCTCGCTGAAGTTGACTCATTATATGATTTTTATACGGTCAAAGAAACGATTACTTTCTCAACGAAAGTTTTTCCTGATTTTGATGAGCAAAAAGCGTACCAAATCGTAGACGCTTTAGAAGTAGAACTTCATAAAAAAATCGGCACACTCTCGAAAGGGAATCGTGCACGAGTGAAAATTGCGATTGCTTTATCGAGAAACGTCCCACTTTTAATTATGGATGAACCGTTATCTGGTTTAGACCCTCTCGTACGTGAAGACATTATTAAAATGATTGCAAAGTATGTAGAAATGGAAAATCAGACGCTAATTATTTCAACTCATGAAGTCACTGAAATTGAACCTTTACTAGACCACGTTTTATTAGTGCAAAGCGGTGAGATTGTTTTATCTGAAAGAGTTGAAGATTTACGTGAGAAGAGAGGGCAAAGTGTATTAGATGCCATGAAAGAGGTGTTACGATGAGTTGGTTGGCACTGTATATGAAAGAGCTTCGTCAAACGAAAACGAGGTTTCTCATCAATATCGTTTTTTTAATCATATTAGGAATTCTTTTCTTCGTTCTTACAGAAAGGTATAATGCTTTTTTTATTACGTTAACAGTACCGCTCATTTTAGTACATTTTGTTTATATGCTTGTTGCAATGTTTGACTCACTAAGGTTAGAATGGAAGCAAAATACAGCTGTCTTTTGGTTAAATATCCCAAAAAGTGGGTGGCAATTAATAACTGCTAAGTTTTCAGCTGCAATGACTCAGCTTTTCATTTCGTTATCACTAACATTTATGATCCTTTATATTTTACTTCAGCGAACAATTTTACATTTTCCCGATACTCAAGTACCGTTATTTATTCTTGAACAGTTTCAATCGTTTTGGTGGATACTCTTTAGTGGACTTTTCATCGCTTCACTACAAACAGGGATCGTTGCGACATTTATTTATTTAATGGCGAAATCGATTCGTAAGTGGGGTTGGTTACTTGGTATAGGAATTGTTTTTGGAAGTAGTTGGATTTGGATGAAGTTCCAAGAAACTGCGGTGTATCGCGCAATAACTGAATGGGGTGTTGTACTAAACGAAGAGGCATTCATGAACTCATTTTTCGTCCACTTCGATGGAAATGAAGCAATGATGGATGTCGATGTAACAACTGATGCGATTTTATATGCAGGAACAGCGGTTGTAGATATCCTTGTTGTTGCCGGCGTGTTGTTTATTTGTGGTTGGTTAATAGATAAAAAAGTGGAAGCATAGTAGAAAAGCGGAAACGCCTTGGTACGAGCGACAGGCACTGGAGGACCTTTGACAGAAGCCGCTTTATGGCTTCCGAAAAGGTCTGAAGTGACCCGAGCTCGTAGGCGTTGAAGCTAGACAAAGAAAAGCGAAAGAGCAATGAGATAATCACTTGTCCCATTGCTCTTTTTCAGTTTGAAAATTTTTTTACCAGAGTGAATTTTATAATTACCTAAATCGAGCCATATCAAACTATATGTAGTTGCGAACTACATATAGTTACTTAATGGCGATAATATTGAATGATGAAATTTATTAACCTTTACTAGTGTTTTAATTATTGTCAGTAAAAATTAAAAAAATCATGAACCCTAAAGTCATAACGGATAATAAAATTAACGGTCCTTCGTAAGATGCTACCGCTTGATCTTCACCTGCAGCCATCGTTGTAGTAGCAAACATCGTTAAAAAAACAAATAATGTTGAAAAAATTGCTAACACCTTTTTCATAAATGGTTCCTCCTAATACAAAGCTATTAATGATTATTATGGTTAATACTAATATTATAGAGTTAACTCTTTTGAATAGCAATAATATGAAGGCAAATGATTGTTTTAAAGTTTTAACGATTGAATGATTTTTGAATGTCACCATTCGTTTTTAAAATAGACATTTAATGTGTAAAAAAACATGATATAATGTTTTATTAAAGAGTAAAGACTATTCAAAATATATTTTAATGTAAGAAAGGGTAAAATAATGAATCAAAATAAAGTTAAGATCGAAGATATAGTAATTGCACATCATAGTTTAAAAGATGTAATCATACATACACCACTTCAATATAATTCTGTTTTGTCAGAGCGATATGAATGTAATGTGTTTTTGAAAAGAGAAGATTTACAAGTAGTTCGCTCATTTAAGATAAGAGGTGCTTATCATTTAATCCAAAGTTTAACGAATGAAGAACGTGCGGCTGGCGTTGTTTGTGCAAGTGCAGGAAATCACGCTCAAGGCGTTGCTTATTCCTGTCACCATTTAAAAATATTTGGGAAAATTTTTATGCCTAAAACAACACCGAGACAAAAGGTGACTCAAGTGAAACGATTTGGTGGGGAGTTTGTTGAAGTTGTTTTATGTGGAGATACGTTTGACGATGCATATACTGAAGCGATGGATGATTGCCTATTAAATGATAAGACGTTTATTCACCCTTTTGATGACGAAAGGATTATCGCTGGACAAGGTACGATTGGAATGGAAATTATGGATGACATCGATCAATCCATCGATTTTTTATTTATGTCGATTGGTGGAGGTGGATTAACGTCAGGTGTAGGGACATATATAAAAGGAGTTAGTCCAACAACTAAGTTGGTTGGTGTAGAGCCAGAAGGTGCCCCTGCAATGAAAACATCGATTGATAATGATGAGCTTACACCGTTAAGTAAGATTGACAAATTTGTGGACGGAGCTGCGGTCAAAAAAGTAGGGGAGTTACCGTTTTCGATCTGTCGCACAATATTAGACGATGTTCTCATCGTTCCTGAAGGGAAAGTATGTACGACAATTTTAGAGTTATATAATGAAAATGCCATCGTAGCTGAACCGGCAGGAGCATTGCCGATCGCAGCACTTGAATTTTATCGAGAAGAAATTAAAGGGAAAACAATTGTCTGTGTCATTAGTGGTGGGAATAACGATATCGGTCGAATGCAAGAAATAAAAGAGCGTTCACTTATTTATGAAGGCTTACAACATCACTTTATTATCAATTTCCCGCAGCGGGCTGGTGCCTTGCGAGAATTTTTAGATGATATATTAGGCCCTGATGATGACATTATTCATTTTGAGTACACAAAAAAGAACAATAAAGATAATGGTCCAGCTGTTGTTGGAATTGAATTAAAGCGTAGTGAAGATTATGATGGATTAATCTATCGAATGAATGAAGCGGAAATTGAATTTATTGAAGTAAACAAAGATAAAAATTTGTTTAATTTACTAATCTAGACGAACATATTCTAGAACAAACACTAAAAACGTGGTAATCTATGGATATATATAAATATTAATTTGAAACAAGTAGGCTTATTTTTGTATGAAAGTTGGTTTGTTGGTTAGTGGCTAGTTGGTTAGGACACTCGGCCAGAATTTTTATATTAGATGGTGACGTTGCTTCGTCATAGAGGTTTTGTATGGAAAAAAGGCGGATGATTTCGTGAACGAGCCTCTGAGATTCGTTAGAAGTGCTCCTGCGGTTACTCGTCGCAAAGCTACATGAAGTGAATTCTAAGGTGTACCTCATGATGTGATTGAGGTCAGTTGCTTCACAGCGAAGAGAATGAAATCATCCGCCTTTTCCATATTAGATGATGACGGAATATCGTCATGCAGGTTTTGTATGCAATACTAAAAAAGAGCCTATTGAAATTGAGGGAGGAAGTCAGTATATGGCTAATGATCATAAAGGAATTTTATTAGAAAGTGGAACTAACGAACTAGAGGTTATTGTATTTTCTATAGGAAGTGGAGTTTTTGGAATAAACGTTATGAAAGTTAGAGAAATTATAAATCCACTTCCGGTTACACGAATGCCTAACGGCCATCCGAATGTTGAGGGGATTATTAGGCTAAGAGAAGAAGTCATTCCAGTAGTAGATTTAGCGAAAGTTATTGGTTTTCCGTCTTCAGAAAACCCTGAACAAGATAAGCTAATTGTTGCTGAGTTAAACCAACTGAAAGTAGCATTCCACGTTCATAGTGTTTCACGAATACACCGAATTTCTTGGGAACAAATTGAAAAGCCAACTCAACTTTCACAAGGGTTGCAAGGCTCAACAATCGGTGTCATTAAAATGGATGATTTAATGATCTTACTTTTAGATTATGAAAAAATTGTCGTAGATATAAGCCCAGAATCAGGGTTGAATGTCGGACAACTAAAATCGTTAGGGGAACGTGAACGCTCTAATAAAAAATTAATCATTGCTGAAGATTCACCGATTTTAAGAAAGTTGTTAGAAGATACGTTAACAGAGTCGGGATATAGCAATTTACACTTTTTTGAAGATGGTAGAGAAGCATGGGATTACTTAGAAGAGAAAGCTCAAAATACCGATAGTTTTTCTGAACTTCCCCATTTAATTATTACGGATATTGAAATGCCGAAAATGGATGGTCATCATTTAACGAAACGCATTAAAGAACATAAAGAACTTAATGATATTCCAGTGGTTATTTTTAGCTCGTTAATTAGTGGAGATTTATATCATAAAGGCGAAAGAGTAGGCGCGGATGCACAAGTAAGTAAACCAGAAATCGTAAATTTAGTTCAAAAGGTTGATCAGTTATTAGTATAGAGAAGAAACTGACTGAAGAGGTTGCATTTTAGCGAACCTTTCAGTCAGTTTTTTTTTGAAAGATAAGAAAATATAAAAATTTTGGGAAGTGTCTAGCTTCAAAACACTTCGCTGACCAAGGAGTTTGCGTGAAGGTTTCTATGTGCCCGAATGGCAATAAGGTAAGTTTTACCTATGTGTTATTACTTTGAAACTTGGTGTGTAAACCCTAAAATGAAGCGTTTTCAATATTATCACAATGTTAAAGTTGTTTTAGTACAACCTGTTGAAAAATAATAATTGTTGTAGTACAATGAAATTATAAATTTAGTCAACAATGAAACGGAGGTAACTACAATGGCTCTGCAAACAGCAACTGATTTTTTTAAAAATTTACCACCGAAACAATGTACTAATTGCGGAAATGAAATTGATGAAATGCACGACTGTTACACACATCAGTGTGAGAAATGCGATACTGAAGTAAAATAATAATAATAAGCTCTCTACCTATTGGTGGGGAGTTTTTTTGTATAAAAAAAATCTGATAACGAAAGCTATAATAGGATGTTTTATATAGGAGGGGATGATTGTGAAAGGTATTATAGCTGGTTTGGTTGCCATCGTTATCGCACAAATTTTAAAAGTACCCCTTAATGCTTTACAGACAGGGAAGTGGAATTTAAAACAAATTTTCGGTTCTGGCGGTATGCCTAGCTCGCATTCAGCAGGTGTTACATCTTTAGCTACATACGTGGGTCTAAAGTTAGGAGCTCGTTCTTTAGACTTTGCACTGTCAATTATTTTTGGTTTAATTGTCATGTATGATGCCCAAGGGATCAGAAAACACGCGGGCGAAACAGCCATTAAAGTGAATGATTTAGAAAAGCGAATTGATCAACTAAGTGGCATAAACAAAGATGAAGCTCACGATAAAAAATCAAAACAATTAAAAGAAAGTTTAGGCCATCAACCAGAAGAGGTTCTAGGTGGAGCCATTTTAGGATTTTTTGTTGGCTTGATAAGTTATGTTAGTAATAGAAAGTGAAAAAAGAGGGTGTTTTTTGGACACCCTCTTTCCATTTGTAAAACCATTTGTTTTTTGAGTTTGTGTAACATTTACTTCTTATTTTGAAGAGCTTAATTGAAGCATGTTTGCCATATCTTCTTGTGCGTTACCGATTAACTGCAAGTTGAACGCATCTTGTAAAACGTTTAACACACCTGGAGTGATGAATTCTGGTGGTTTTGGACCAATACGAATATCTTTAATTCCTAAGCTAAATAGTCCTAGTAAAATCGCAACAGCTTTTTGCTCAAACCACGATAAAACAATGCTTACTGGTAGATCATTAACTTCACAGCCGAAAGCGTCAGCAAGGGCAACAGCAATTTTTACAGTAGAACCAGAGTTGTTACATTGACCTAAGTCGATGTAGCGAGGAATGTTTGTTCCAGGAACAGTCCCATAATCGACATCGTTAAATCTAAACTTACCACACGAAGTCGTAAGAATAATGGCATCATCAGGAAGAGAGGTTGCTAATTCACGATAGTATTCGCCACCTTTACCTGGTGCGTCACAGCCGGCGATAACGAAGAAACGACTAATCTTACCTGCTTTGACAGCGTCAATAATTTCAGGAGCTATACCTAAAACGGTTTCATGATGGAACCCAGTGACTAACGTCTCATCAGATTCAATATTTGCTTCAGGTAATTGTAATGCTTTTTCAATTAACGGAGAGAAGTCTTCTCCTTCAATTTTTGTTACTCCTTCAAGTCCTGCAATTTCATAAGAGAAGAAGCGGTCAGCATAAGAACCTTTAATCGGCATTACACAGTTCGTTGTAGCTAAAATTGCACCAGGGAACTCTTCAAATAAACGTCTTTGATCAAACCAAGCTTTACCGATGTTTCCTTTTAAATGAGAGTATTTTTTCAAGTGCGGATACCCATGTGCGGGAAGCATTTCAGAGTGAGTATATATGTTAATGCCTTTTCCTTCTGTTTGCTTAAGTAGTTCTTCTAATGCAAATAAATTATGTCCGGTTACTACGATACATTTACCTTCAATTTTATTTTGAGATACTTGAACAGGTTGAGGGATGCCTAGTCTCTCTGTATGAGCACGATCTAATAAATCCATCACTTTAACAGTGGCACTCCCAACTTTCATTGCCATATCGATATGCTCTTGCAAATTAAAGTTTGAATTAGTAAGTGTTAAATAAAGTGCTTCTTGGGTGATCGCATCAACTTCAGGGTCAGTGTAGCCTAATTGTCTTGCATGTGTTGCGTAAGCAGCGATCCCTTTTAGCCCAAAAATAATTGTGTCTTGTAAACTTGCGATATCTTCATTCTTCCCACAAACTCCGATAACTTTACAGCCGCCACTTGGTGTTTGTTCACATTGATAACAAAACATAAATACTCCTCCTCTAATAAAATATTAAATGTGTTCTCGATGAACCGTGATATAAATTGAAAAATTTATAACCACATTACTTATGTCTAAATATAGCGTACTTTATGGATCCTTTTAACTTCTGTGATAATTATCACATTTTTGACTGTTCTTAAAATTGTAACAATAGCAACTTCTCAAATCCGATTTTCAATATGAAAAATTATAAGGAAAGTATATATTGTATAATAAAGCTATATTTAGATTAGTTAGTAGTGGTGTTTTAATGAGGTAGTGGGATACTATGAAACTTTTAATTTAAGACTGTTGCAGTTTTTTTAGAGTAACCTATTTTATAGTATGAAGAGGGGGGATGGTATGGTTGTCACAGAAAACGATAAAGAAAAAATATTATTATTTGAACAACATGAACATGCCAAAGCTTGTGGAGATTTTGCAGAGGCGTGGCGAGATGAGTATTTCATTGAGAAAAAGAAGCGAGATGAAGTGGTTTATGCAATTGTTGAACATGACAACGGTTGGATCGAGTTGGATGAAAAACCATCATTAAATAAAAAGACGCAAATGCCGTATTCTTTTATTAATTATCCATTAAAACCGAAATTGAAAGCGTACACGAATGGTATTAATAGAGTTGAAGATATAGACAACTATGCGGCATTACTTTGTAGTTTACATTTTAGTTCTTTTTTTGAAGGGTATACGAACGGTAGGGGAGAAGGGTTTTTAAAACAAGAGAGAAGGCGGCAACAAAGGTTGATGGAGAAGTTAAATATTAATAAGAAAGATAGAGCGTTACAATTTCACTATGAATTGTTACAGTTTTGCGATAATCTTTCACTATATTTATGTATGAACACACCGGGTGTAGCTAAAAAAAATGAAGTAAATTGGTTTCGGAGCGGTTTTTCACAAAAGTTTGCATTTAATCAATATCAAACGATCAGTGCACATTGGCTTGATGAAGCGACAGTTGCATTATCTGATTTTCCTTTTAAGAATGAAGTTACAGTATCTATAAACTATAAAGCTATTAAAAAAAATCACTTAATCAACTTGCCGATAGAGTACGAACAGCTACCGGTTCATCAAAGAACGGTATCAATTGTTAAAGGGTAACAAAAAGAGCAGCCAAGGCTGCTCTTTTTAATAATTTTAAACAAATGGAGTTTCGTGCTTAGTTTTAAGACGCTTCCATCTACGCTCTACTTCTTCTTCGAAGTCTTTTAACATTGGAGCGTTAGATTCTTTTAATAAGTGTTTCGTTTTACCCATCATTTTTAACCATTCAGATAACTCAACACGTTTTTTCTTCGCTTCAGGATCATACGTAATCGTTGTTTCACCTTGTTCAATTTCGTAAAGAGGGAAGAAGCAAGATTCAACAGCTTTTCTCATAATCTCTTCACCTAAACGGTCTTCTGATTTCCAGTTAAGTGGACAAGTGATTAAGATCTTTCCGTAAGCCATTCCAACATTTTGAGCATACCATTGCGCCTTTGCAGCTTTTTTAATTAAATCTTGTGGATATGCTTCTGTACCAGTAAAAACGTAAGGAATGTTCGTTGCAGCCATAATTTGAGCTGTATCTTTATGGTGGAACGCTTTACCTTGCTTTGTTTTACCGATTGTTGTTGTACTAGTCATATGACCAAGTGGAGTAGAGTAAGACATTTGCGAACCAGTATTCATATAACCTTCATTATCATACTCAAGAATGATCATTTTATGGTTACGTAAAGCCGTACCGATCGCAGACCCCATACCGATATCCATACCACCGTCTCCAGTGATCATAACGAATGTAAAGTCATCAGAGATGTCAATTTCACCACGACGCTTCATTTCGAAAAATGCTTCGAGTGTACCAGAAAGTGTAGCAGCACCGCTTTGGAATAAGTTGTGAATAAACGTTTGTTTATGCGAACTATGCGGATAAGCTGTTGTAACAACATAACCACAACCAGTTTGGAATAAAATAACTGCGTCTCCTTCAATTCCTTTGAAGAATAACTCTAAACCTGGGAAGATCCCACATCCAGGACAAGCGCCGTGACCTGAACCAAATCGTTTAGGCTTCGCTGTTAAAGCACGTAATGGCGGAACCTTTACGTTTAATTTATTTGTTTCTTCATCTTGAGTCACTTTAATTAAGCCGCTGTTGAAGTCCTCGCCTTTCATTGGCTCAATCACTGGCTCAAGTTTGTTCTCAGGATTTCCAGGAACGTGACCGTAGTAGTCGAATGGTCTTTCTGCAACGCCTCTTTCCATTGCGTCAATTGCCATTTCAAAAAACTTTTCAGCGTCATCTGCGTAGAAGTCTTTACCACCTACACCGAATACGCGGCTAAGAACGATCGTTTCGTTTTCTTTATCTTCTTGTAGGGCAGACTTCACTTCATGAGTTAAGTTTGGACCATTTCCGCCGTAAGAATCAGCACGCTCACCAACTAATACTGATTTAACATTCTTTAATGCTTCGCGAATTTCTTTAGCAGGGAATGGACGGATGATATTAGGGCTAATCACACCAGCTTTAATTCCTTGCTTGCGAAGTTTATCAACTACGTCTTTAGCAGATTCAGCAGCAGAGTTTAATAAGAATAAAGCAACATCGGCATCTTCCATACCATATAAGTCTAATGTTTCATATCCACGACCTGAAATTTCAGCATATTCCTTTTGAATTTCTTCAAACACTTGACCAGCACGATATAGAGCTTCTGATTGCTGGAAGTTGTTATTAATAAGGTCATCACCATTCATGTGAGCACCGATTGTTACTGGTTGATCTTTCACACATGCTCTTGGGTACTCAGTTGGCATTTCTCCAACGAAGTTTTGAACCGTTTTACGATCTTTGAAATAGTCAACTTTACGCTTTTGGTGTGATGTAAAGAAGCCATCATACGCTACGATAACAGGAAGACGAACGTCTTTATGCTCCGCTAATTTTAAAGCCATAATGTTCATATCATATACTGCTTGTGGTGTACGAGCAGTTAAGATGACCCAACCTGTATTAAGTGCGTAGTAAAGATCAGAATGATCTCCGCGGATATCTAACGGTCCACTAACTGCGCGTGTTACAAGATTCATTACCATTGGGAAACGTAAACCAGATTGTACTGGCATTTGTTCTAACATATATAAGAATCCGTTTGCACTTGTTGCGTTAAATACACGTGCACCTGTTGCTGATGCACCGAAACAAATACCTGCAGACCCGTGCTCCCCGTCAGCAGCGATTAACTCGATGTCATGCAATCCTTGAGATTTCATTAAGTCTAAATATTGAGCAACTTCCGTAGATGGTGTAATTGGAAAATAACCCATTACGTGATAGTTAATTTGTGCGGCAGCCATTGCAGCCATTTCATTTCCAGATTCGAAAGTTGTCGTTTGTTCATACTTTGTATTTATATCATTGTTATTTAATTTATTTTCTAATTTAGCCATTAATTACGACCTCCTGCTACATATGGAAATTTTTGCGCAACGCGATTTGCCTCAGCGTAGCCAATCGTTTCTGACATATCTGTTAAAGCTGATACAGGACATGCGTCAACACACTTTAAACAGCCTTTACAATATTGATAGTCAACTCCTGAAAGGAACATTTGCTTGCGACCACGTTTGTCTTCTCCTTCTTCCCAAACGAAACAAAAGTCTGGACAAACTGTATCACATGCAGCGCAATTAATACATTTCTCTTGTTCAAATGCTGGTAGGAAACCTTGGCGAGAACCACTTAAGTCTTTTAAAATACTATTTGCTTGAGCAGTAATGACACCACCGAGTTCTTGTGTTAAATATCCTAGCATTGGTTGTGGTCTTGTAAACTCTTTACCTTGTGCATTTTCTGGTAGTTCGTAAGTTTTAAATTCTACTTCATTGTAGCCACGGTCGAACGTTCTAATGTTAGGTTCAACTAAGTGTGGGTATTTCTTTTCAAATGTTTTACGAATAACATTTCGCATTTCTTCTGGATCTAAAAAGTCTAAAATGCGGTACATGGCACCAAGCATCGCAGTGTTAACTTTTGTTTTTTCTTCGTGTGCAATTTTCATCGCGTCAACGATAGCTAATCTTCCATAATCAAGCTTTAAATCTTCGCGTACACTATCGAAATCTCTTGTACTATTAACTAATACAATTCCGTCCGCAGGTAAACCGCTTACAACATTTACAGTTTTATATAAAGCTTCATGGAACACTCCTACAACATGAGGTTGTTCGATTGGGCTATGGTCACGAATTTCAACATCAGGATCACAGTAGCGAACAAACGCTTTAACTGGAGAACCTTTTTTCTCAGAACCGTATGATGAAAAGTTAGATCCGTTTAATCCTAATCCGAGTACGCCTGCTTCAGCTAACATTTTCCCTGCAAGGTTAGCTCCTAAACCCCCAATAGATTCTAGACGTATCTCAAAAAAGCCTAGTTCATTCTTTTTTGGTAAATTAGACATATTTATAAATCCCCCTCTAAAAAATTGACATTTCTCCCACCTGAGTTCATTATAAAGCAAAGGAATATTTTTTGTTGTGATGAAAGTCACACTTTGTTTGAAAAAAATAATTTTTTTTATTGGTACACTCTGAAAAAAGTATTCGAAACACTGTAAAACTTAGGGTTTTTCATATATAACAGGTAGTGTCTTGTTATATAACAATGAAATCTGAATAATCTAAAAATTATAAAGGTTGTATATTAATACAAAATGAGGTGTTGAGATGAATAAACAAGAAGTGTTGATACAAGCAGAAATGTATGTACGTTCAATATTAGAAGAGGATAGTAGTGGGCACGATTGGTGGCATATACATCGAGTGAGAGGGCTTGCAAAAAAAATTGCTATTAATGAAGGGGCAGATCTATTTATTTGTGAAATAACGGCATTACTTCATGATTTAGCAGATGAAAAACTTTTTGGTGACGAAGAAAAGGGGTTATTAAGTATAGAAGAGTGGTTAAAAGAACATGGCGTATGCCAAGAGTCACGGACCCATATTTTAACGATCATAAAAACAATGTCGTTTAAAGGTGGAAATAGGAAGCCGATGGAAACGAAAGAGGGAAGAGTCGTTCAAGATGCCGATCGTCTTGATGCTATTGGTGCTATCGGAATCGGCCGAACATTTGCTTATGCAGGCGCTAAAGAAGAGTTAATGTACGACCCTTCAATCCCAGTTCGTACGGAGATGACGAAGGAAGAATATCGCAAAGGAAAAAGTACAGCGATTAACCACTTTTATGAAAAATTATTGAAATTGAAAGATTTAATGAACACTGATTATGGAAAACAATTAGCTGAAGAGCGACATCAATATTTAGAGGTGTTTTTGGAACGTTTTTTAGAGGAGTGGGAAATGAAATAACGGAAGTAAACGTGAGAGATTTCATTTCCTAAATTTGTTGAAGTGCTGAACCAATAACTACAGGTCTTATAGACATACGTGGGCAATGTCAACTAGAACGAATTAATAGCTTCTAGGGTTGTGGCGTAGTGTGGGGGTTATGTGCAATAAAACAGGAGGTGATGTGCAAATTAGTGTAAGTGCCCTAATCGTACGCTACATCAGCTAAAGGGAACGTAAGAATTTCTCGCGTGACGTAACCGAGCTTCTCATCAACTAAAAAGGCACGCAAGATGATCTCGCGCGCCCAAACAATGCGTCACATCACCCAAGAGGTGACGCGAGACCTTCTCCCGCGCCCGAACAAAGCGTCACATCACCCAAGAGGTGACGCGAGACCTTCTCCCGTGCCCGAACAAAGCGTCACATCAACCAAAAGGTAACGCGAGACCTTCTCCCGCGCCCGAACGAAGCGTCACACTCACCAAAAGGTAACGCAAGACCTTCTCCCGTGCCCGAACAAAGCGTCACATCAACCAAAAGGTAACGCGAGACCTTCTCCCGCGCCCGAACGAAGCGTCACACTCACCAAAAGGTAACGCAAGATCTTCTCCCGTGCCCGAACGAAGCGTCACTTCACACAAAAGGTAACGCGAGACCTTCTCCCGTGCCCGAACAAAGCGTCACTTCACACAAAAGGTAACGCGAGACCTTCTCCCGTGCCCGAACGAAGCGTCACACTCACCAAAAGGTAACGCAAGATCTTCTCGCATGCCCGACCCCATAAGGAACCCAACTACAGCATACTCTCCCCATAATGCATACTACCGAGCGAGTGCGAATTACTGCGCACTCCCCCCATGCTACGCAACACCGTTATGAGGGTTGGGTATAAAAAAAAGCCTTACTTTTGATAGAAGCAAAGCTTGTAAGGGTTATTTAATTCATTCGTTTCGCGCCTAAGTATCTTTGGCTCCAATAACTGTTGGACATTTCGCTAATCGTCACACCCCTTGAGGAGCTGGCATGAATGAATTTGCCATTTCCTAAGTAAATGCCATTGTGTGATGGTCCTGCTTTATATGTTTCAAAAAATACAAAATCTCCTCGTTGTAAAGTCTGTACGCTTTCTCCGTAATTCCACATTTGGGTAACCGTTCTCGGTATATTTTTTCCATTTTGCTTATATACGTACATAAGAAATCCACTGCAGTCAAAACCATTCGGTGTCGCCCCGCCCCAAAGGTAACGAACACCTATTAAAGTTTTTGCGAAACTAATCACTTCTTCGTTAAAAGACTGATTTACCTCTGATGTTTGAGGTTGGGCACGCTCTGTTTGTTGTGTCTGATTCGAGTTAGAAGACCTAGACGGCATTGGTTTTGATGGGGAGTATTTAAGATGTGTAATTGTTCTTTCCCCAGCAATTCCATCGACTCCTAAGCTGTTTTGAATTTGATAGTTTCGAACTGCTGCTTCTGTAATTGGCCCAAAAGCACCGTCGATAGCGTAGTTGTAATAACCTTTGTTTTGTAGTAAACGTTGTAAATCTTTCACGGCCTGGCCTGTGTCGCCATTTTGCAAAAATTCTACACTATTCAAATCATTTTTCTCTTCTTTTTCAATAGAAGAAACAATAAAAGGAGCTGGGGTCTCATCTGTTTCATTTTCAATAGCATAAATGTTCATATTTAAATTGTCGTCTTTTGTCACTTCTTTTTTGACATTTAAAGAGACGCCAGATAAATGTTCGTATGTTTGTTTTCCAACGATTCCATCAATCATAAGGCCATGGTCTTTTTGGTAATTTTTGATAGCCTCTTCGGTGATCGGGCCAAAAATACCATCTTTTTCATAGTGATAATAACCACCATCTATTAATAGCTTTTGAATTTCTTTTACAGAATCTCCTCGATCACCGATACCAAACAGTTGCCCTTCTTTAAGTTTAATTAACACATGGTCTTCAACTTCAACTTCGTCAATATCATTATTTATAAACAGGGCTGATAATGTTTCTTTTCCAGCAACTCCGTCAACACGTAGCTTTTTAAGTTTTTGAAATTTACGGATGGCTGCATGAGTTTTTACTCCGTAAACTCCATTATCGGCGATTGCAGTTTCAATATTATAGTCTAATAGTTTACGTTGGATTGAGTGAATTTTAAAACCTTTATGACCGAAACTAAATTTTTCTTCAGGGTTAATAGTGATATCATCAATGACTTGGGTTTGATTTGCAGCTTGAACAGATACAGGTCCGCCTAAGGCGACGCTTGCAGCAATTGATGAGAGTATTACTTTTTCACTAACCGAATCTAGCTTCATCATATTCACCTCCATTTCTAAGTAGTCAGAATTTTTAACAGTGAAGAGGCAGAAATAAGCTTGTGCTTTAAACATTTTATGCAAAATAAGCTAAAATAGAACAATAGTGGTTATTAGCTTAAGATGGACGAAATACAGAAGGAGGGCATTATTTTGGAAAAAACATTCGCTAACCTCAAACAATATTTAGACTTCTACGAAATCAATCAAGAATACCTTTATCATTATAAAGAAGAAAAAATTGAGGAAGGCACACAACAGACTGTATTACATATTTTTGAACCAGCATCGATAACGAAAACAATTCTCCTCGTTCATGGATACTTTGATCACACTGGAGGATTAAAAAATTTAATTAATCATTTTCTTCGTAAAGGATGGCGTGTACTAAGTTATGATCTCGCTGGGCACGGATTATCTTCTGGAAACAGAGCTGAAATCAATGATTTTACCGATTATGTAAATACCTTCAAAAAAGTATTATCGTATAGTAAAGGTAATAAGTGCTATCCATCTGTAGTGCTCGCTCATAGTACTGGTACAGCAATTTGTACACATTTTTTACTTCAGTCTCAACAGAAGTTTGAAAAAGTTATTTATTTAGCACCACTAGTAAGAGCAAATAAATGGTGTTCAATAGTAGCGGCTTCGAAATTCGTGCCTTTTTTTACTAAAAGATTAAAACGAAAATTTAAAGTCAATTCAGGGGACAATCAATATTTATCTTTTGTGAAAAACGACCCGCTTCAATGTCGATACATTTCAATTCATTGGGTATTAGCACTTATTAAATGGAACAAAAAAGTAGAAGCGCTATCCGCTTCTACTCAAAAACTTTATATTATTCAAGGTACGGATGATCATACCGTTGATTGGAAATACAATATTTCCTTCCTGCAAAAAAAGTTTACCGATTGTCAAATAGCTATTATTGAAAATGGGCGACATCAGTTAATGAATGATCATCCTTCGATAAAGCGTCACTTACTGAAAATGATCGATGATTATATCGATGAGGTTTAATTTAAATACTTCTTCAGGCGCCATTTTGTTACGGTAGCTATGATTGCCATTATCACCGCACCGACAAGAAGACCTTCGTTAGGTGTGACATTTAATGCGCCAATTAAAAACGAACCTGCGACAACCCCTAAAGAGAAGAAGGCATAAAAGATACCAAATGCTCTGCCACGTTCACTTTGATGAGAATGGTCGACGACTAGTGCAGTTACAGAAGGGAAGATAAAAGCAAAGCCAATTCCATATATCATCATTGCAAAAAATAAGATAAGAACATTTTCAAATGAACTTAAAACGAGTAAAGCAAACGTCACAAACAGCATCCCATAAAAGACCATCTTTCCGCGTTGTACTTTATCGAACAGTTTATTTGTTGGTAGTAAGAAAATGAGGATCGCAACAATTCCGAATGTGCTTATCAACATTCCGGAAAACGCAGTACTTAATCCAGACACTTCAATTTTAAGCGGAAGCATGTAAGCTAAAATTCCTAAGGTCAACATTAAAGAAAATGCACCGATATAAGCATTTAATAATGGTGGTAGCAATAATAACTTAATGATCTCAGACAGTTTAAAGTTCACTTTTTTCTCAAGTTTAGATTTAGAAATAAATATATCCTTTAAAAATACGCTAGCCAATAACGCGGTTACTATGAATAAAGCACTAATGATATAAAAAACATAATTGATGCCTAAGACACCCTTTGTGATCCCACCAAAAGCAGGTCCCAAAATGGCGGCAATACCAACACAGGCACCTGAAAAGGCCATTGCTTTTCCACGAGAATTAGGCTCTGTACGATCGCTTAAAAAAGCAAATGCAGCTGGAATTAGAAATCCCCCACCAATCCCGTGAATGAGTCGGACTAACAATAGTTGCTCAGCAGTTGATACGAACGTATAGCCGATAAGACAAATACTAACGAACACTAATCCGAATACTAATATCTTTTTTCGTCCGAATTTATCAATCCACTGTCCAGCTATAACATTTCCTAGCATATTTGCTAATGAATACATTCCAATAATTAGACCGATCATGAAGCTTGTTGCTCCAAGACTTTGGGCGAAAGGAGCAATGATCGGTAATTGCGAAAAAGTATCTAAAAAAGCAATAATTATAATGATATAAATAAAATAAAGCATCGTAAATTCCCTCTCTTAAATTCATCTACTAGTAACTTATATAATGTAGGAGAAAGTTTCTAATAGCTACTGATGAACTCATTATACAATATTTTCAACAAATTACTAATTATCTACCTTTCATTATGTACAATGTCGTTAGCGAAGTTACGTTATGTATAATTTCCTTCATCATTTCTTCAAATTTTTTTGTTATAATTATTTTAGATAAGGAGTGATTATAATGAAAAAACTAGCAGTGCACCCAGGGATTAGTTTCGGTGCGAAGTTTACGAAAGGCCAATTACAAATACTTTCAAAATATGTGGCTGATTCAACAGAGATAGAGCTTACAAATTTTCAACAGCTTTATATAGAAGTGGAAGATGACCAAGTTGAAGATGTGTCAGCAAAACTTGAAGCTGCTGGCTTAAATACATATCCAGTCGGCCTTTATGTGAAAACGTTAAGAACATGTAATTTTTGTCAAGGAGCTGAAGAAGAGGGAATGGACATTGCGATTGAATTAAATCGTCGGATCGCCGGGAAATCTGTTCCATTTCCACTTCGACCTGCCTATACTGGATGTCCAAATGCCTGTGGTGAACCACTTGTTCATGATATCGGGGTTGTAAAAATAGGCGAAACGTTTAGCATTTATCTTGGCGGGAAGGCAAAAGGTCTCGATGCGAAAATGGCCACTCTATATAAAGAAAATTTAACGGAAGATGATCTTTATCATGCTTGTGAAAGTGTCATAGAAAACTATGAAAAACATGGCAAAAAACGAGAACACTTTTCCAAGTTTCTTAAACGCTTCGGAGTAGAAAACTTATAACAAATTTTAGAAATCTTCTCTTTTTCCTTTACAAATTTATGTATAGCTAGTAGAATTGCTTACCGTACACATTTTTAATATAAAGAGAGAGGATGTTTCGATGTTTAAAAGAACTCTGTTAATGGTAACTTTAGGATTATTAGCACTAGTCATGGTCGCTTGTGGTGGAACTAACGACGGTGGTGAAACTGCAGCTATAGTAAATGAAGAGGTTATTACGGTTGCTGATGTTGACCAACAAGTGGACAACACGATTGCAATGTATGCCCAAGATGGAATTGATGTGAACGAACAAGGTGATGAGTTTGTGGAGATGATTAAACAGCAAACTTTAGACGGTTTAATCACGGAGGTTTTACTAGTAAAAGCTGCACAAGACTATACTGTATCAGAAGAAGAAGTAACTGAAGAGTATGAAGCAATTAAAGCAGGTTTTGAAACAGAGGAACAGTTCAATGAAGTTTTAGCGGCTAACAACTTCACGGAAGAGTCGTTAAAAGAAAATCTTGAACAACAATTAAAAATTGACCAGTTTTTCTTAGCAAATATCAATGAAGTTACAGCTACTGAAGAAGAACTACAAGAACTTTTCGAACAATATAGTGAAATGGTTGAAGAAGAGCTTGAATTTGAAGAAGTTAAAGTCGCTTTAGAACAAGAAGTTGTTCAACAAAAGCAAGACGAAGAAATGGGTAGAATCATTCAAGAGCTAAAAGAACAAGCAGAGATTGAAATTTTAATTTAAATAGTAAAAAGAGACTATCAATTAATTTTGGTAGTCTTTTTTGTGGGTAAAAGTTAGTTGGTTAGTGGTTTGTTGGTTAGGTTCATATCGGTGTGTCGTAATGAAAGTTTGTATGTAAATAAAACGAGTAATTTCCTGAACGAGCCTCTGAGATTCGAAAGAAGGTCACAGCGAAGTGAAGGAAATCATCCGCCTTTTCAATATTAGATGGTGACGGTAAATCGTCATGCTCGTTTTGTATGAAAATAAGATGACGGTCGACTTTTCCGAACAAGCCTCTAAAGCCGGAACGGATTTACAGCGCAGTGAGGGAAATCGACCGGATTTTTTCATGTTAGATGGTGATGATTAATCGTCATGCGGGTTTTGTATGGAAACAGAAAAATAAACCGATTATTATTTTAGATATTTATAAATATTTTCCAATAATAGTCAATATAATGGAGGATGTAATAAAAAATATTCAATCGCAGGGGGTACGATATGGCAACTATTGGTATTTTAATCTTCCTTATTCCTATTGTTGTTTTAGCGGCAATCGCAAGTATTGGTTACTTTTTCTGGTACAAAATTCGTTATAAAACAGCGAGATCAAATCAGGCGTTAATCATCGCAGGACCAAAGCTAGGGGACCCAGAAAAAGAAACGAACATTTTTAACGATAATGAAGGGCGCTCAATAAAAATCATTCGCGGTGGAGGTCACTTATTAAAAATGCACCAGACGGCTACACCTGTGGATTTAACGTCTTTTCAATTGAAGTTAAGAACACCTCGAGTATTCACAAATGGAGGCGTGCCGATCATTGCTGATGCGGTTGCTATGGTAACGGTAGCAGACACTTTAAAAGGGATTGCAATATACGCGGAGCAGTTTCTAGGAAAAAAACAAAAAGAGATCGAAACCGAAATTGCGGAAGTATTGAACGCTAATTTACGTGCGATTTTATCAAAAATGACTGTAGAAGAGATTAATGCAGACCGAGAAAAATTTAATGAAGACGTTAGAATCGTTGCTCAAGCACAATTAGATTCGATGGGGTTTAAAATCACTTCTTTAGGTCTTACCGATTTATCTGATGCCGATCAAGAAAATGGTTACTTAGAAAACTTAGGGCGTCCACAAATTGCCAAAGTGCGCAAAGAAGCCGAATTAGCCGAGTCAGACAGCGAGAGAGAAACACGTATCCATCGAGCGAATAACGATAAAGAAGCAAAAGAACAAGAGTACCAACGTCAAATCGAAATTGCAGAAGCTCAGAAGGCAAAAGATCTGAATGACGCTGCGATTAGAGAAGAAACCGAACGAGCGAGAGCGAAATCAGAACAATCATATGAGTTAGAAAAAGCAAAACTAGATAAACAAGTGCAAGAAGAACAATTAAAACTTCATGCGCAAAAGAAAGAGGAAGATTTGCGTATCCGTCATCTAGAGCGTGAACGTGCAGTTAAACTAGAGGAACAAGAAGCGAAAGTGCGTAAGGCGAAAGCGGATGCCGATTTCTACGAAACAACTAGAAAAGCTGAAGCCGAAGCTGAAAAAGCTCGTATTGATGGGGAAACACAAGCGAAAATCGAGCGAGAAAAAGGTCTTGCTGAAGCGGATGTTATTCGTCAAAAAGGGCAAGCGGAAGCCGAGGCGAAACGTCTACTTGCTGAAGCAATCGCGAAACACGGTGAAGTTATTATCGTGGAAAAACTCATCGAAATGCTCCCACAATACGCAAAAGAAATCGCAGCACCATTATCGAACATCGAATCTGTCAAAATTATTGACACTGGCGACGGAAAGGGCGTAGCTTCTTACAGCAAATCGATTACGAATACGATGGCCCAAATTCAAGAACCGTTAAAAGAGCTAACAGGCTTAGATGTAACGAACTTACTAACCGATCTAGTCAACCGAGGTAACACACACACCGTTATGACCTCAGAAATAGCTGCTGAAAAATCGACTAATGAAACCTTTCAAGGCCCTGACCAGCCTGTTGAATCTAAAGAAAACAACCCCGATGATAAATAAGAATAACATTTAAATAATATTAAAAGAGAGTGTCCGCTATTAAGCTGGCGCTCTTTTTTGTTATTTTAATATTGAGGTCAGTAGCTTTACAGCGAAGAGAAGGAAATCGCCCGACTTTACATCGTAAATGTTGACGATTAATCGTCATGAAGGTCTTGTATGAGAAATAGACCGTTATAGGAAAATTAAATGTATGTTTCTTTTTACATGATTTAAACTAACAAAAAAGTTTAAAGGTGTGAGGAAAATGACTAATATTCCAATTGAACAAGCAATGTTAGCAATTCAACAATCTAAATTAGCTATCCAGCAAGGACTGATTAAAGCAAATCCAGATCAATTTAATATGGTAGAAAAGCAGTTGCTCGCAGCTCAAGAGGCAATTAGTGAGGCGAAGTTAAAAGTAAGTGCGAATGAAGAGCAAATTTTAAATCAAGCCAATCAAAGTGTAGAAGATGCTATTGTTCAACTGCACGAAAGCCATCGTGATTCGAACTTACAACAAGGATAGATTAAAAAGTTCGTATGTCAAATATGCACACAATATAAAAACGATTATTTTTTTCTTTTTAGGTAACCTTAAAGAGAAACTATCGATAAAGGAGAATAAACATTATGAGGAAAAACAATATACGTATTTTCATTCTAACGATCTCTATTTTAGCGTTATTAACATCACCAGTTCTTGCTTTTTATGAAGATGTTCCTGAAGCAGGAATTGCCATTAACGGAACTATGGTTGATGGGATTAAACCGATCAAAATTGCAGGAGATTATTACATACCGTTTACACACTTATCTAAATTACTAGGGTACAATGATATTAGGTTTGAAAGTGGGACAAAAACATATCAAGTAACCGATGGCTCTACAGTAGTCCGGTTAACCATGGGAGGATACAGAGCACGTAGAGGTGACGACTTCATCAATATTGATCCACCTAGATGGATTAACGAAACAGCGTATGTATCATTAGAAGCAGGTGGGAAGCTTTTTAATTCATTTATTTCCTTTAAACCGGAAAATGGATCTATTCAAGTAGAAAAACCAGCGAGCAAGTACCGTGTTCAAGCAGGTGATACATTATGGTTGATTTCAAAGGCGCATCATACTTCTGTGGCTCAATTAAAAGCAGCAAACAATTTAACATCAAATATTATTCAACCTGGTCAGCTGTTGAAAATTCCACCACGTGAACAAACGAAAGAAGATGAGCCAATTAAAGAAACTCGCCCACCAGCACCTAAAGAACGAGAAGAGCCACAAATTCGTACCGCATTAATCGAGGTTGCCAAAAGATTTATCGGTGCAGGATATAAATTTGGAGCAACTTTAGATGAAGCACCTAATTTATTTGATTGTTCATCGTATACACAATATGTTTTTCAACATAAAGGAGTTCAAATTCCGAGAACATCAAGGCAACAAGCGGGAATTGGTATTCCAGTAACTTCGTTAAAGCAAGGAGATTTATTATTCTTCACATCACCATCACTATACTCTGATGGTCGAGTTGGACATGTTGGAATTTATATGGACGGAGGTCATATGATTCACGCCTCATCTTCTAGAGGAGTTCATATTACTGAAGATGTTTTAAATAACCCTTACTGGGGGCAAAATTATTTATTTGCTAAGCGAGTTATTGACTAAGAGCAAGTGCATAAGTATATAAAAATAAAAAAGGCTTATCGTCAAGTTGTGGCGATAGCCTTTTTTTTAACGCTTTTTGAAAATCACTGTGACTACCGCGAAAACTGAATAAAAAGTGGAACATTTAGTATATTTATCCTTTTCTTTGCAAACTTTAACAGTGAGTTCTTTTATTTGGGGGTGATTTCACGATGTATTATAAAAAGTGGGAAAAGCAGACAAAACTAAAAAACGTTAATCGTGAAGCATCAATCCAGGAAACAGAGCAGCAAAATAGCACGGATGAAAATGAAGAACCTACTTTTGAGGAAGTAATGAAGCTATTTAATGACTGTGATGATTTAGAACACAAAACGTTTTCAGAACTTGGGATAGATCTTATCTATTTTAGTCCACTTGTAGATGACAAAAAAGTAGAAGATGAAATTATCAATTCAATTTATTCGTCAACAACAGAAGAAGTTAAAAGTTGGGTCAAAAAGAAGGACATCCCTGAAGCGACGTCAATTAAAGATATAAAAGATGAAATTTTATCTGGCAGTGTGGGGATCTTTTTTGAAAATAAAACATATTATTATAACGTTTATGGACCTGAAACCAGAGGGATCGATAAAAGTGAAACTGAAACTGTGATTGTTGGGGCTCACGACGCGTTTGTAGAAGATATTACTACGAATTTATCATTAGTTAGAAGACGAGTGAAAAGCTCGAACTTAAAAGCGGTCAAGCTTAAGGTTGGGGAAGTCACAAAGACCTATGTTTACGTATTATATATCGATGGAATTGCTGACAGTGATATGGTCTCAGAAATGAAAGAAAGAATTTCAAAAATTGAAGTTGATTCAGTTTATGACACGAATATGTTAGCGCAATTAATTGATGAAGTTCCTGATTCTCTTTTTCCGCAATATTATAGTACAGAACTTCCAGATGTTGTTCGTTCGAAATTAGTTTCAGGTAAAATGGTTGTCCTTTTAGACACAAGTCCGATTGCGATTAGTGCACCTTCAAGTTTTTTTGAATTTATCCAATCTCCTGATGACTACAATCAACGGTGGTTACTGGGGACGGGTTTACGAATATTGCGTGCGGTTGCTATTTTTATTACTTTATCGTTTACAGCGATGTATGTTGCTGTCATCACTTTTCATTACGAAGTGTTACCAGAAGATTTATTAATTACATTAGCAGAATCAAGAGCGAGAGTTCCGTTTCCACCATTAATTGAAGCACTACTAATGGAAGTGACAATTGAATTATTAAGAGAAGCTGGTGCGAGATTACCGACAAAAATCGGGCAAACGATTGGGATTGTTGGTGGGATTGTCATTGGACAAGCCGCAGTTGAAGCTGGTCTAACGAGTAATATCCTAATCATTGCCGTTGCGAGCTCTGCGATCGCATCGTTTGTGTTGCCGAATTATAACATGAGTAATTCAATTCGTATCGTCCGCTTTTTCTTAATTATTTTGGCTGGATTTTCAGGAATTTTCGGAATTGTTTTTGGTGTAGCCTTAATAGCAATTCACCTTGCTAGCTTAACGAGTTTAAAAACACCATATTTAATTCCAATGTCACCATTTTATTGGAAAGACTGGGTCGATACGTTTATCCGTGGGCCGTATTGGGCGATGAAACATAGACCAATACAAACGAAAACAGATAATACTGAAGTCAACAAAATGAAGCAATAAAGGGTCGATGATATGAAAGAAAAGTTACATTACACACAAATAGCGGTAATTGTTTACATGATTCAATCGGGGGTTATTTTATTTGCACTTCCACGACTAGTGGCTGAAGCGTTTGGGACAAACGGTTGGTTAGGTTTAGTCCTAACCTCTGGAATCGTTTTAGTAAATATTTTTTTAATTGTTTTAGTTTACAATAAAGGAAATGGACAATCCATTTTTTCGATATTAGAAGCCAGTTTGCCGAAATGGATATATTTACCTTTTTATTTTTTAATGGTTGTCAACTTTAGTTTTATTGCTGTATTAATTGGAAAAAACTATGTTTTATTAATACAAACAACGATTTTTCCTACTGTAGGCGCAAATCCATTTTTAATCCATTTTTTGATTACAGCGCTATTTTTTGTCAGTAAAGGAATATATAACATGGGAAAGATCACCTTAGTATTTTTCTTTTTAACGATATGGACGACCTTTTTGCTTCTTTTATTGTTGCCGGAATTTAGTTTCCAGCGAATGACCCCATTTATTTTTCAAGGCGCAAGTCTTTCGTTTGAAAAAAGCTTTGAAGTGTATACCGCATTTGTAGGATTTGAAATCGTACTATTTTTATTTCCTTACGTACAAAACGATAGAAAGTTTAGTAAGGCTGTCATTTTCGGGCACTTATTTACGACCTTTATTTATTTAGCTTTTTGTTTTGTCGCCATGGGCTTTTATAGCTTTGGGCAAATTAAAAATATTCTTTATCCGACACAAAATTTATTGAAATTCATGGAAACTCCATTAATCGAACGAATAGAAAATATTGTATTTATCGTCTTTTTTTTGAAAATTATTGTTACAGTTGCATTTTATTATTGGGCCTCTGTGGAAACAGCAAAAAGGGTTTTAACGAAAATAAAAGAAAAATGGTTATTGTTAATGATCATCGTAGCTTCATTTATTTTTAGTTTCTTCTTTGAAATTCAAAGAGAAATTAATGAAGTTTTAAATATCATTGTTTTAGGGCAAGTCATCTTTTCGTTTAGCTTTCCAGTGCTACTTCTCTTATTATTGTGGATAAAAAATATGAAAAAAAAGCGAGGCAATAAAGTTGCGTAGTTTAATGATTTTATTATTTGTCATCTTATGTTCAGGATGTGCAGAACCACAAACTGTTGAGGATTTAGGCTTTATTCATAGTGTCGGCTATGACTTAAATGAAGCTGAAGACGCAGTGGAAGAAGGTGTTTTAGTTATGACTGTTGCTATTCCACAAATTACACCGACAGCAGAAGTAGATCGTGAAGTGTTAACGACGATTGCTCATACGAGTAAACAAGCACGAGCAAAAATGGCTCGGAAAACCGATCGTATTTTAGTAAGTGGACAATTAAGAACAGCACTTTTTGGCATGAACCTAGCAGAAATAGGTTTTTTTGATACGATTGATACGTTGAAGCGTGACTATACGATTGGATTAAACTTAAAAATTATCGTTGTTAACGGTAATAGTAAAGAATTGTTATTAGAAGATTATCCAGAGCATCCACGAACGAGTAGGTATATTTTCGAACTTATCGATAAAGAAGCGAAATCACATGTTGCTGTGGATACGTCGTTACATCAGTTTATGCGAGATTATTATGATGATGGAATAGATCCTATGGTTCCGGTAGTCAAAGTAGGAATTAATGAAATTATCGTTGACGGAATTGGCTTGTTTGACGGTGATCGGATGGTAATGAAAGTAAATCCAACCGACGCTAGAACTTTGACGATGTTGCATGGAGATTATATAGGTGGTGACATTACAAAAGAGATTAAATTAAAGGAAGAAGAAAAGAGAAGTTACTTATACCTTACGTTTAGTACAATTGAATCTAAGCTAAAAGTCAAAGTGAAATCTCCTGATAAAATTGATATTCATTTAGACGTTAAAGGTAGTATCGATGAGTACACAGGTCACCTAGAGCTGTCAGAGGATGAAGTACAAAAAGAAATTGAAAAGAAGTTAGAACAACATATAGAAAGTGTTGGTGAAAGTTTAATTCAAGAAATGCAACAAAATAATACTGATAGCCTTGGTATAGGAAAGTTTGTACGTAATAGTTCAAAATATAAAGAATGGCAAGAAATGAATTGGAAAGAGGAGATCTACCCTCTTGCAAAAATTAATGTGAATGCGAATGTGAAATTGAAAGGGTTTGGAGGCGTGAAATAATAACTATGGAAAATGGGGTTGCAGCCCCGCAAACTATATATTGAGTGTTGTGGCTCATTTTTGGTAATTATGAAATTCACTCAATAACGTAAACATTAAAGTAAATGAGAACATTTTGACTGCGCAGTGTTGATGATTTAAATCGATAAAGTTTAAAAATAATAATTTACTTCATTAATAAATTACTTTATAATTGATTTAGCACAAAAAAACTGAATATTTGACAAATAGGTTGGGGTTGTTATGCAAGTGTCTGACACTTGATTTTGATAGCCTCTGAAAAGGGAAGTTGGTGAAATTCCAGCACGGTCCCGCCACTGTAAACGTTGAGGAAGGCAAATGTTTCCACTGTGTATAAAAAATATACATGGGAAGGACTGCTAACTGTTGAAGCGTAAGTCAGGAGACCTGCCTATTTTGTGTTTAAGCTCCTTCGAGGAAAAGGTTGTTTAAAGAGCATAGTAATCTAGTTGAAAAACTAGATTGGTAGAAATTTCTACAAATGTGTAGTGGATACATATATGATGCCTTTTTACATTCAACGCTTTCCTTTGGAATAGCGTTTTTTTGTTGCTAAAAAATAGTAGGGGGAAGAAAAATATGATGAAACAAATGAAGAAGTGGGGATTACTAAGCTTTATTCTTCTAGTTATGATGGCAATCGTTGTTGGTTGTAATTCAGAAGAAGTTCAGACTGAAACAAATGAAGATAGTGAGGTTTCAAGTGAAGCAATTACAAAGGAAGAGGAAGAAAATAAAGATGAAAATTCAAATGATAGTATAGGAGGGCAGCAATTTCCTGTTTCAGTTATTGATGGAACAGGACAAGAAGTTACAATTGAAAAAGAGCCAAAAACGATTGTTTCTCTTCAAGCTAGTAACACGGAAGTTTCGTTTGCTTTAGGTTTAGAAGAAAAGATTGTTGGAGTTTCAGATTTTTGTAATTATCCAGCCGAGGCGTTAGAAGTAGATAAAGTTGGTGCTCAAGATATGAACGTTGAGCTTATATTATCTATGCTTCCTGATTTAGCACTCGTATCTGCATACCATTACAATAACCATGCTGAGATCCTAAATCAGTTTAAGGATGCAGGTATTAACGTTATTGTCGTTGGGGATGCATCAAACTTTAATGATGTGTACGAAAAAATTGAATTAATTGGTGCGGTGACTGGTGCAACAGCTGAAGCAGAAGTGATCGTTACTGATATGCAAAAGCGTCTTGAAACGGTGAAAGGACTAGCAAAAGAAGTGACGGAGCAAAAGAAAATTTGGGTTGAAGTTGCACCAGCTCCAGATATTTTTACAACTGGTCAAGGAACGTTCATGCATGAAATGCTTGAAGTGATTAATGCGATTAACGCAGCTGGGGAGCACGAAGGTTGGGTAATGCTTACTGAGGAAGAAATTGTTCAGTTAAATCCCGATGTTATTATTACGACATATGGTTCGTATTACGAGAACCCAGAACAATCTGTGCTGTCTAGAGATGGATGGAGTGATGTATCAGCGATTAAATCTGAACAAGTTTTTGATGTTGAAGGAGATATCGTTGTTAGACCAGGACCTCGTTTAATCGAAGGGGTTGAACATATTGCCAAATACATTTATCCGGAAATTTTTAACTAATAAAGTACTCTGGCTTTATGTATTAAGTGGAGGGTTTGTACTTTGTACAGCCCTTCTCGGTTTATTAATAAGTAGTGTTACGGTCCCTATACCGACAATCTTCACAATTATCATTACTAATACTGTTAATAGTTTTCTTGATCATACGGTTAACCTTTTTATTACTAACACGTTACATTTAGGTTTGCTAGAAGACGTTCCTAGAAATGAAGAAATGATCATATGGAATATTCGCTTTCCGAGAGTGTTACTTGCCTTTTGTGTTGGTGCTTCGCTTGCTTTAGCAGGGGCTGCTTTTCAAGGCTTGTTACGAAATCCTCTAGCTGATCCGTATACAATCGGAGTATCATCAGGTGCTGCCTTAGGTGCGGTTATTGTTATATTTTTTGGTATTACTTTTCCTGTCTTAGGAAGTTTTACGTTGCCGACCGTTGCTATTATTAGTGGCTTTGTAACACTTTTCATCGTATTTGGTTTAGTCCGTTTGAGTAGTAGAAGTTTAGCCATAGAAACGATTATCCTCGCAGGGATTATCATAAGTGCATTTATTGGATCAATTATATCTTTAATCATTTCTTTAGGTGATCGGGAGTCAATGACGCAAATTATATATTGGCTTTACGGAAGTGTTGCGATGAGAGGATGGGGGCACGTTCAAATCATTATCCCATTTATGGTTTTCGGATCACTCATGCTGCTCGTTCATTACCGGGAATTAAATGCGTTAGCATTAGGGGAAGAGGCAGCCGACCATATAGGTGTAAATGTAAAAAGATCTAAAATATATATTTTAATGGGGGCATCGCTTTTAACTGGGGCAGCTGTTGCCGTATCAGGTTCGATTGGTTTTGTAGGCCTTGTCATCCCTCATCTTGTTCGGATTGTCACTGGTCCAAACCATCGTCACGTTTTACCTTTATCAATACTTGTTGGTGGTTCCTTTTTAATTTTAGCTGATTTAGTCGCAAGAATGATCATTGCACCGAAAGAATTACCAATTGGAATCATAACAGCATTAATTGGCGCACCAGTCTTTGCGGCGCTATTAATTAGAGAACGAATTGGAAGGGGGAAGAAAAATGCTAAAGATTAGAAATTTAGTTGGTGGCTATACAAACACTCCAATTATTAACGGGGTTGATTTTGAAATTAGTAAAGGAGAATTTTTTGTCTTGCTAGGCCCGAATGGTAGTGGGAAATCGACGATTTTTAAACTGATTACTGGTCAACTTCCTTGCCAAAAAGGTGAGATCTCTATTAATGATAAGTCACTCTCTTCCTTTTCAAAGTTAGAAAAGGCAAAAAAAGTAGCTGTTCTTTCCCAAGAAGTTCAAATCTCCTTTGATTACACCGTTGAGGAAATTATTAGTCTCGGTCGCTTTCCTCATCAAAAAGGCCTCTTTAAAACACTTTCTGTTGAAGATAAAGAAGTGATTGAAGAGGTAATGGAAATTACAAAGGTAAAACAGTATCGTGATACTCAATTTCGAATGATTAGTGGTGGTGAAAAGCAACGTGTTTTACTTGCAAAAGTTTTAGCACAACAACCTGAAGTTTTACTATTAGATGAACCTACTAATCATTTGGATATTAAACATACGTTTCAAATGCTCGATTTATTAAAAGAGTGGCAGCAAACAAAAGGGTTGACCATTTTTGCGATTTTGCATGATTTAAATGTTGCTGCCCTTTACGCCGATCGAATCGCCTTACTTCATAAAGGCTCATTTTTAGATGTTGGTGACGTTGATACATTAAGGAAAGAGAGTCAGCTCGAAACCGTTTATGAAGTTAAAGTGAATGCTCAGTCACATCCAACCGTTCCAAAACCACAGCTATTAATGACACCTAACCACTCGAAAACAAAAAGTGAATTGCTCAATTTTGATACTAGTTTTTCCATTACAAAAAATGATCAGTTTATTCATGTTCAATTTGAGAGTCCATTAAGAACGATTTCCAACGGGGTAATCGGTGAAGGTATTCAATGGCTAAAGCACTTTTGTAATTTTCACGTTGAAAAACACTATAATGGTTCCAACCCAAAACAAGATTTACAAAAGTGGATGGAAAAATACGAGATTCCTTTTGAACAGTCAGTAGCGATGATGACGGCAGTTCGTTTAGAAGATGTTGTTATTGTAACGAAGCAAATTGAAGACATAAAGGTAATCGCTGTTGTAACTGCAGGGACAGGGAATGCCGTAGATATTACGAATAGTTCATTAAGCCAATCACATGAAAAGGTTGGCACGATTAATTCGATGGTCTTTATTGATGCTCATTTTACAGATGGCGCATTAGTTAATGGCTTTATGTCGGCTACAGAAGCGAAAGTAAAAGCGTTACACGACTTAAATGTGAAAGATCCCGAGACAAATACGATGGCTACGAGTACGTCAACAGATGCCTTACTTCTTGCGGTTACTCAGCAAGGTAAGGAAACTCAATATGCTGGTTCAGGTACGGTTGTTGGCAAAGTAATTGGTCAAACCGTATATGAAGCGACACATAAAGCCGTTCAAAAATATTTTCATAGGTTACAAAAATGATAATAGTTGACTACTTTACGATCTTTAATGGGTTTTTACTACTAGGCTTTATATTATTAATTCTTGCTATTTTATTAGATTTGATCATTGGTGACCCGAGGTGGTTGCCTCATCCAGTGATACAGATCGGAAAATTAATTTCCTTTTTGGAACAAAGTTGGAACAAAGGAGAGTACCGGAAGATAAAAGGGGTTTTCCTTACAATAGCGGTACTATGCGTGGTATTTGCCATCACTTATTTTATACTCTTTTTCGCTTATCAGTTTCATTTTCTTGCTGGATTTCTACTTGAAATCTACCTAATCTCAACGACGATTGCGATTAAAGGGCTACATTCGGCAGCTAAGAGTGTCTTTGTACCTCTTGTTGAAGGTAATTTAGATGAAGCAAGATTTCAATTAAGCATGATCGTCGGACGTGATACAGAAAAATTAAATGAAAGTGAAATTGTCAGAGGAACGGTGGAAACTGTTGCTGAAAATACGGTTGACGGAATAACAGCTCCTTTATTTTGGGCATTTATTGGTGGAGCCCCGTTAGCGATGGTCTATCGAGCCACAAACACACTTGATTCTATGGTCGGTTATAAAAGTGAGTCGTATATTCAGTTTGGGTGGGCTTCCGCCCGATTTGATGATGTCATGAATTATATACCATCGCGACTTACAGCTTTTGCAATGTGGCTTGCTAGTTTTTTTATGAAAGGGCCAAAGAGAAAAGAAGCATTACATATTACAAAGCGAGATGCAAAAAAACACCCAAGTCCAAATAGTGGTTACCCAGAGGCAATGGTTGCGGGATTAATCGGAATACAATTAGGCGGGGTTAATTACTATAAAGGGGTCGAATCAAAAAGGGCAACGATGGGGGAAGCGACTAGAAGTTTAGTAGCAAAAGACATTAATCGGTCTATTTTATACATGCACGGTGGCTGGATCGTATTTGTCATTTTTTTATTTGGGCTTATGTTAATAAAAACAATGGTTTTAAATGAGGTGAAACAATGAATTGGCCAAACCATGGCGGACAGCCAGAAACGATGAAACAACGATTAAATATAAATGTTGAAACAGTTTTAGATTTTAGTGCGAATTTAAATCCTTTAGGACCACCTCTTTGGTTAAAGCAACAGTTAACTGAACAGTTTGAATCGATCACTCGTTATCCAGAACCGAGCTATTTAAAAAGTCGGTGTTCGATTGCTAGCTCGGTCGGTGTTCATCAAGACGAGGTGCTAGTAACAAATGGTGGGGCAGAGGCGATTTTTTTAGTAGCGAAATATTTTGAGAATAGGAAAGCGCTAATTGTTCAACCAACTTTTAGCGAATATGAACGAGCTTGTCTTCACTATCATATCGATGTCGAGGATGTTTTTTTAGAAAAAGAAAGTCAGTTTCAACTTCCATTTACATGTATTCAAGAAAAATTGAAATATAGTGATGTCGTTTTTCTTTGTCGCCCGAATAATCCGACAGGGACAGTCATCGAGAAAAATGAAATCGAAAGACTATTAAAAGAAGCTATAAAGAACGATACATACATCGTTGTTGATGAAGCCTTTGTAGATTTTCTTTTTACATCGGATTGCTCACTCACTTCATTCATTTCCTCTTATCCAAATTTGATTTTATTACGTTCTTTAACAAAAATGTATACCATTCCTGGCTTACGAATTGGTTATTTGATCGCTAATAGGAAAATAATTAAGGCCTTGCAAACTGAGCAAATACCTTGGAGTGTGAATGCTCTAGTTGATGCCATCGTTCCTCATCTGCTTACGGATCATCAGTTTGTAGAAAAGACGAAAAAATGGTTAAGTAGTGAAACGAGATCAGTTACAAGAGAACTGTCTTCTTTAAATTTTTATGTATCGCTTACGTCCGTTAATTTTTATCTTTTACATGATAATCTAAATCAAAGTGGAACTGACGATTTGTTTCGCTATTTATTTAAGAATGGAATTTTAACAAGGCATACTCATAATTTTAAAGGTTTAGACGGACAGTTTTTACGAATCGCCATTCGTTCCAAACAGGAAAATGAACAATTACTATATTGGTTAAAAAAATGGAGACAATTACAATGATTACGTTTATCTCAGGTGGTGCTCGCTCTGGTAAAAGTAGTTTTGCAGAGAACATGGCTTTAACTATATTTAAAAAAGCTAGAAAAACGAAAGCTTACGTTCAGTTACTTTATATAGCCACTGCTAAACGAAGTGATCATGAAATGGTACAACGGATCGATAGACATCAAAATGAACGCGCTAAATATTGGAAAACGATTGAAGAACCCCATTTCATTTCTAAAGTTTTATTGAAGGCAAATAGTGAGGATGTCATCTTAATCGATTGTTTAACCGTTTGGTTAAGTAATATGATGTTTGATTTAGATTTTAATGTAAAGCAATTTATCGAGGCAGTTGATGAATGGCTAAGGATCGTAAGACATAAAGGTTTGTCGTTAATCATCGTATCTAATGATTTAAATGAAGGCTTACCTCAATCAAACCTACTTGTGAACGATTATATTTTTATCCTAGAATCATTACATAAACGAATTGTAAATGAGGCTGATTATGCGGTTGAAGTTATTACAGGGATTCCGACGTATTGGAAGGGGGAGAAGCGATGAAGCAATTCATTTATGGTTTTCTACTAGCTGTTCAATTTTTAACTAGAGTACCGGTCTCTTTTCAGTGCCCTTGGAATAAACAGACGAGCAGGTGGGCGTTACGTAGTTATCCTTTAGTCGGTCTCCTATTAGGATTCATTATCGTATTTACTTTTTATATACTACAGCCGCATCTGTCAACTTGGATGATGACAGTATTGTTAATAACCCTTTGGGTCGGTTTAACTGGTGGGTTGCACCTTGACGGTTGGATGGATGTCGCTGACGCTGTCGGTTCAAATGCCCCATTACAAAAAAAGTGGGAAATTATGAAAGATCCGCATGTAGGTAGTTTTGGTATAATCGCACTCCTATTTTTACTCATTTGGAAGACGGTGTTAATATATAGTTTACTTAACATCGGATACGGACTAATTTTTTCTATCATATTAATTATGGCGACAACTCGTCTTTGTACCGTTATTTTATTAATTTTTCTACCCACTGCCAAAAAGGAAGGATTGGCAGCGGTATGGAAAGCTAATATTGAGCGGACCGATTTACTTTTTGCCATTGTTCCAGTCGTAATTGTAGTTATTTATTTAGACCAGTTCTTGATCTTAATTCCTGCTTATTTTTTATTTGTTATATTTTATGGGCTATGGGTTATGAAGGCATTTAAAGGGATCAACGGAGATTTATTAGGAACAGCGATTGAAGGAGGAGAATTATGGGGGCTTATGATTGTGTGGATTTATTTCTCATTCGTCATGGGGTAACTGATTGGAATAAACAAAAAAGGTATTTAGGACATACGGATCGCGGTGTCATAAAAGAAGAACTCGATCAATCGCGTCTTTTAAAAGAACATTTACAGCAAATAAGATTTGACGGTGTTTTTACGAGCGATCTCAGGCGCTGTCGAGAAACTCTAGCATTTCTAAACGTATCACAGTCTGCAACGTTAGATGCCCGACTTCGAGAAATGGACTTTGGAGATTGGGAAGGAAAAACGTATGAGCAATTGAAGGATGATGAGGCTTATCGAAGCTGGCTAACAAATTGGGAAGAGAATTCAATCCCAAAAGGAGAATCAGGAATCGCCTTTAAAACACGCGTTGACTCATTTTTAAGTGATCGTTTTGAAGAAGCTTCTAAAAATAGTCAAAAAGAGTTGGTTGTCACTCATGGCGGCGTTATTCGATATATTGTTTCAAAATTTCAACCTAGCGAATCTTTTTGGGACATTCCAATTAAACACGGGAACGGGATAAAATTATCTTTAGTTAGAAAGGCGGGAATTTGGCAATGCAACTCGTTATCGGAGGCGCTTATAGCGGAAAACGAACGATCGTAAAGCAAAAAAGTCAATCGCTTTGCTGGATTTCTTCCTACCAAGGTGATCGTTTAGATGACTGGCCTCAGAAATGGATTCCTCGTACCACTTTAGTTTTGGAAGGTTGGGAGAAATGGGTCGCTATAGAAATTACCCACCAACAAGGTGATGATATAATTCGAGAGAAATTTAAGGTAGCGCTAAAAGCTCTAAAAGAGGAAGGGTTAAAAAGAGGAGAAGAAATAGTTTTAATTATGTTAGAGACTGGAAGAGGTATAGTTCCAATGACAAGAGAGGATCGAAGACTAAGAGACCTATCCGGTTGGTTAGCACAAGATGCGGTAGAAATGTCCGATGAAGTTTTTTATATTTGGCACGGATTAGAAAGAAGATTGAAATGAAAAAACACTAAGGCTTTTCCTCGTATATTGTGAAAAGCCTTAGTGTTTCTTATTTTAATGATTTATCCACTTTACCGCCACGCATTAAAATATCATCCTATATCACACTTCCAATAAATTTTTGTTTCCGTAACAAATAAACTATGGTAAGATTTGAACGTTAACTGTAAGATGTATTTTTCGACATATTAAGACAAATGTAAATTGATATGTCAACTCAGTTATGTTTTTATATCATTAAATGTTTTGCTATCGTGTATCGAGGGTATTTTACTGAAGTGGCGCTAGCAACTTAGACAGGGTGTGGTTGAATTGTTTTTTACTATTCGTAAAAATCTAGTTATCTTTTATTCGTTATTATTAGTCATTTTTTTAATAGTAAATAATAGTAGTTTTCATCAACTTACAAATATTATAGTCATTTTATTTTTAATTCCAGTATGGTTTGTTTACAAACAGTTGCAATTATCCGAAAAAAATGAAATGCATTTCAAACAAAATATTAATGAATTAGTAGAAAAGAACCGTGATTTAAATAACGAAATTCATAGATTAGAAGAGATTTATGATGAAATTAATATAGTCACATTTTCGTATGACATCGAAAATGAGCAATTATACATTTCCAAAGGGATCGAAGCAATAAGTCCATTTTCAAAAAGTGAACTAGAGAAAAATCCAAAACTAATTAAATTTTTTATTGCCTCTCTTGATAAAAATAAGGAAAAGGAACTCGAAAACTTATTTAGTAAAGGCGAAAGAGGTAATCTCCAGCTTCAGATTAATGATAACGATGATTGCATCCGTTGGGTTGCCCTTCATACGAGTCCAATTTCTGATGTTAACGGAAAAGTTGAGAGAGTTAATGGCTACATTTCGGATATTACCGATCAAAAACGGTTAGAAGGTAAATTAAAACAAATGGCCTACTATGATAAATTAACTGATTTACCGAATCGAAATTTAATTCAAAAGCATTTAAAGAAAACGTTAGCAAGATCGAAACGACATGAGTATTCATTTGCAGTTATGTTTATTGATTTAGATGGTTTTAAAGCAATTAATGATGAACTTGGTCATGAATGTGGTGACCTTTTATTAGTGGAAGTTGCCGATCGCTTGAATAACGTCGTTCGAGAAGAAGATTTAACAGGACGGCTCGGTGGCGACGAATTTATTATTGTTTTTGAAGAAACAACTACCAATGAAGTAGAAGTGATTGCCGAACGTATAATTACTTCTGCTTCTAAACCGTATATGATTAATGAAAATGAAGCAAAGATATCACCAAGTATTGGTATTAGTTTATTTCCTCAAGATGGTGAAGATATTGAGACGTTAATAAAAAATGCTGATAAAGCGATGTATTTCGCTAAAAATAATGGGAAAAATAGCTTTAAGATTTATAGCCCTGATCTTGAACTAGAAGATGGCAAAGTAGGGAAGTTTCCAATGTTCGATAAAATCATGAATACAGTAAGTCAACTGGACTTAATTCAATCTGTAAAAAATAAATTTTAGTGCATTTCTTTTAAGAAAGAGGTTGGGACAAAACAAGTGTCAGACACTTTTGGCCCACTCTCGCTTGTACTGATTTTCAAAGCGCTCGCATAATCGGAGTGCTTTTTTGTGGTCTTCCTCTGCTAGTAAAGCTTCAAAGCATGCTTCCTCGTAGCAAAGCAGCATCTGGTAGTCTCGAAGCCATATTCCATGATGTGATTGATGTCGGTTATCTTTAGTGACAGGGGATCGCGTCATAATGGGGTTTGTATGAAAAATGTCCGGATTCTCGAGTGAGCCTCTAAAATTCGTCAGAAGTTTAAAGCGAAGCGAGAGAACTTATCCGGCATGTACATCTAAACTCGGTGCTTGAAAATTAACATGAAATTATTTTTTACGGGAATAGTAGTGAAAGAAAAGGAGTGATAAAATGGAAAATTCTACACAAGAAGCGCCGAAAAATATTTTTAAAATTTTTAGTCAAACTGCGCAATCATTGTTTGAAACGTTAAGCGAAATGGTCCAAAAAGGAATTACAGTCAAGGAAATTGCCGAGATGGTGAAAAACCATGAAAATACGAGATTGAAGACTAAAACGATGCTCGGAATTACATTTCATTTTTATAAATTGAAGATTAACGACTTGGTATTTCATTTAGAGATTAAAGAGGATGTAATTGAGAAAATATTGTCTTTTAAGATCCATACAGCAGATCATATCGTTTTGAATTATCGATCTTATGAAGATGAGCTTAAGTTAGAAGATAAAATAAAATCTGAGCATTTGCCGCAAATCGTTAAAGAAAATACTAAGATAAATTACACAGTAAAATGAATTTCACTCAAAAAGCACTCTAATTCAGGGAGGATTTATACCTTCTTTAATTAGAGTGTTTTTGTATGGAAGTTGGTTTGTTGGTTAGTGGACAGTTGGTTAGGCTGCGCTCTCGCCTGACTTTTACATCGTAAAAGGTGACGATGCTTCGTCATGAGCGTTTTTATATATAAGACTAGGGGGGTGCTTTAACGATTCACTTTTTCCTGAATATGATATAAAAAAGGCGGGTGAGTAAAATGTATTTAGTTGGTTTTTATTCTCCGAAAGCAAAATCAGGTGTAACTGAATTGTCTTTATCAGTTTACGATTGGCTTAAAGCGAACACAACTTTATCTGCTGCATTTATATCGTATGGCGAATTAAAAAAAGAAGAGACATCGAATGAACTTGTTCATGAGTTTGCAAAACTAACATTGGCAGAACAAAAGCGTAAAGTGAAAAGAATGAAAAAAGAGTACGATATTATTATTTATGACGCCTCAAGTCAACTTTCTGAAGGTGTTTTAAAACTATTACCAATCGTTGACCGTCTGTTTGTTGTCGGTGAAGAGCATAAAGAGTTTGCGGTAAAGCTTCATCAGATCATTAAGTTAAATAAAATATTTGATAAACGTGTAAAAAATTTTATTACCCATCTTCAAGGAAGTAAGACGTTTATTATCCAAGAAAATGAAGGCCACGTTATCGGCTTTAGTCATTCAAAAAAAGAAACAAATGATATCGGGCAAATGATATATACAGATTATGTGACGTACTATATTAACCAAAAATTAATTGAAGAAAATGAAAAAATCTTTAAGAAAATTAAACGGATCCCTAAAGAAGAGTTGTTTAAAGGGTTATATGAGCTAGGTATTGATTTCGAAAAAGCGCTATTATTCCAGAAATACGTTATTTTACGAGAAGCACTAGGTCAAAATTATAATGAAGCATTAGAAGTACTTTTCCCATTTTTGATTAACAACTCATTCGAGGAGCTATTAGAAAAGTTTAAAATTGAAATATCTTTTATTACAAAGCTTAAATAATTTATTGTTTAGGATGCAAAAAATTGTGAGTCGTATCATTATGATGTGGCTCATTTTTGGTAATTATGAAATTCACTCACATAAAAAAGGAACGATTTTTTTTATAGGTGAATATCATGTATTCAAAAGGAGATGATTAAAAAATGACTTTAGGAAGACATGATTATTACAACAACTTACAGACGCTACATGATGATTGCCAAAGACACTTGAATTATCACGTTACTTTAACGATGGCAGATGGTACAACATTTGATGGAATTATTGAACATGTAGATATGGATCGCATTACCGTGTTGGTTGGTGAGGATGTAATGGAGCGAAAAAGTGAAAACGAAAATGCTTCTGATGAACGGCAATATTATGGGTTTGGTTATGGGCGACCTAGAAGAAGGTTTCGACGTTTTAGACGTCGCCAATTTCCGCTAGCTTCTTTAGCCGCATTAGCTCTATTACCTTACATTGTCCCACCAACGCCATACCCGTATCCATATTATCCTTATTATTGAGGAATCATAGGAATGTGGCAACGGTAATTAGATGAATATTGTTAAAAATACAGTGGTTCTTATTTATAGTAACTGGTTAGCGATTGTTCAATATGAACAGTCGCTTTTTAATCGAATATTAGAACAGTAGTTAATGACATAACTTATACAAGCTTCTAAGATTTAATTAGCTTTTTTCATAATTATTGGTTAATAAAACGAGCTTTTAGTGAAAGGAGCAAGTGAAAAAGAAATGTTATATGTCATACAGCAAGGGGACACTTTAGTTGCAATTGCTAATCGGTTTAACGTTAGTATAGAGGAGATTCTAAATTCAAATGTTCTTTGTAGTCCAGACTTGATCGTTCCCGGATATCTATTAATCATTCCTGATCCAAATATCCCATTGCCGAAAGCTGGTGTGAGCCCATATTATGTCATTCAACCTGGTGACACGTTATGGTGTTTAGCTCAAGAGTTTGGAGCAACAGTTGAAACGCTGGTTGTGAATAATCGCATTGAAAACCCGGATGATATTTTTACAGGAAGGGAAATCTCCATCGGCCCCCCAACCCCTGAACCAAACGAACTAAAAGAGAGCTGGAATGAGACTGGAAAAGAACTATGTAAGCAAATGCCAGACCTTATGGTTCATGGCATTTATTATCACGGGTCATACACTTGGGAGGAAATAGGAGAAAGAGGCATCCCTTATCTTATTGAATTATTGCAGCATCCGTGCGAAACGGTTCGAATATATACTTTCATTAGTATTGGGAGGTTAGCCTTGGATGATGAAAAAGTAACACAAGCCCTCCACAAAGCTTTAAGTGATCCTAATGAAATAATAGTTAAACTAGCTGAATTTGCTTTGTTACGAATTCACCTTGTTAAATTCTGGTCTAAAAGAATTCACGTTGCCATCCAACCTAACAAATTACACCAGGAACCAAACCTGCAATCGCCCGCAATTAATATTCGTGAGGGCGAGGTACTCGTCTCTATTCAATGGTATATTCCTAGTCCAACAGGAGAAGAAGGACCAAGGGCGGGTCCTCAAATTTACGATTATGTCCAAATTTTTCGAACAGGTCAGTTTGGTTTTTTGCCTCGTGTAGGTTTTAATCAACTTCCTATGATTTAATTGTTAAAAATTAAAATAGTTTAGAGTCTATTTAGCGGTAAAAAGGTAGACTTGTCCTGTCATTTATGTAAGAGGAAACATAGTTTATGTCGAACACAGTTTAAAAGGAGGTAGAACACAATGTCTGATTGTTTTAAACCAATTCATACTTTACCGCCAAAACCAGTGACAGGTTTTGCGTTAATCGTTGTATTATTTATTCTGTTAGTAATTGTTGGAACAGCATATGTTACTTGGTAAAATACTGCTAAAGTTGTTATAAGAGATAATGGATACCTTCTCCGGTGGGAGGGTATCCACTATTTTTGTTTTTTACAAATTAATAGAAAAGTAAGAAGAACAGTATTCTATTTATTCCCTCTTTTTGGTGATATATCGTGGTTAATATCCACTTACTTGATTTTAAGTTGAATACTGACCATTGTTTGTTCAAATAACTACTTAATATAAAACTTGATTGATCATCCTAGGAAATCGATATTTCTCAAAAATATATGTCAGCGTACGAAAAGATGACCAGCCAAGAGGCTTGGCCATTAAGTGTATTTTTAACCCCTGACCAAGTACCGTTATGTGTTGTTAAATATATTCCGAAAGAAAGTATGGACGGAAAGCCTGGATTTAAAGATGTGATTGCTGAACTATATGATAAATATAAAAATGATCGAGAAGGATCTTGAGCTTTACGGGAGTATCCTTACTCGGAATACATATAAAAAGGTAAAGAGATAGCTCACTGGAGTGCCAATTGTATTAACTATTCGGACTCTTCTTGTGTTTCAGTATATTTATTTACGGTAATTTTATTATGTAAACTAAATGCCCCCCTCTTTACAACGCAAACGTATATTCTTATAATTGTAAGTAATAGACTTGTAGAGGTGTGGTCAATTTGCTGAAAAAATTATCACTCAAACGTTATATTAAAGAATTGTGCGAAGATGAAAATGTCGTTTATTGGCATGAACTAGAGGGGCAAAGAGCAAAAACAGTGCCTTTTCCTTATACTTTAGACGAACGGATAAAAAAAGCGCTCGAGCAGCGTGGTATTCATGAGTTATATACGCATCAAGGAACGGCTTATGATCTTGCGGTGAAAGGAAGTCATTTTACGGCGATCACGCCAACGGCTTCAGGAAAAACACTTTGCTACAACTTACCAGTGTTACAACAAATTTGTGAGGATCCAAGTAGTCGTGCGCTTTATATTTTTCCAACGAAAGCATTAGCACAAGACCAACGTAGTGAGCTAAATGAGATGATTGATGCGATTGGTGCAGATATTAAAGGATTTACGTACGATGGTGATACGGCTCCGAATATTCGTCAAGTCGTCAGAAAAGCTGGCCATATCGTCATAACGAATCCGGACATGCTTCATTCAGCGATTTTACCTCATCATACGAAGTGGGTTTCCTTATTTGAAAACTTAAAGTATGTCGTTATTGATGAGTTGCATACATACAGGGGCGTCTTCGGAAGCCATGTTGCTAATGTGATCAGACGTCTCAAACGAATTTGCGCTTACTATGGGAGTCACCCACAATTTATTTGTACATCAGCGACGATTGCGAACCCACTTGAATTAAGTGAAAATTTAACTGGAACGAAGATGACCGTCATTGAAAATAACGGTGCTCCACGCGGTAGGAAGCATTTTGTCTTTTATAATCCACCGATCATTAATAAGCCGTTACAAATAAGAAAAAGTACAAATGTTGAAGTGAAAAGACTTGCTAGCAAGTTGTTATCAAATGATATCAAAACGATAGTGTTTGCTAGAAGTCGTGTCCGGGTCGAAATTATTTTAAGTCATCTTCAGGAAATTGTTGCGAAACAACTAGGAAGAAAATCAATTCGTGGCTACCGCGGCGGATATCTACCGAAGCAAAGAAGAGAAATCGAACAAGGGTTACGCAACGGCGATATTAAAGGCGTCGTTAGTACGAATGCACTTGAGTTAGGAGTCGATATTGGACAACTTCAAGCGTGTGTAATGACCGGTTACCCTGGCTCTATTGCGAGTGTTTGGCAGCAAGCAGGAAGAGCTGGTCGTCGCCATGATGAAGCTTTAATTATTATGGTCGCTAACTCTACACCGATTGATCAATTTATAGTGAACCAACCTGAATACTTTTTCGAGGCAACACCTGAACACGCCCGAATCAATCCAGACAACTTAATTATTTTAGTCGATCATTTGAAGTGTGCGGCATATGAACTTCCTTTTAAACAAGGAGATCTTTTTGACGGGGTTGATGTGGAAGATGTGTTACATTTTTTAACGGAACAACAAGTGCTTCATCATCAACAAAATAAATGGTTTTGGATGAACGAATCGTTTCCCGCTCACAATATTAGTTTGCGTTCAGCGGCTCAGGAAAATGTCATTATTATTGATCAAACCGATGTCGCCAACCATCAAGTGATCGGTGAGATGGACACGTTTAGTGCCATGACTTTGCTTCATGATGAAGCGATTTACTTACATGAAGGAACGCAATTCCAAGTCGAAAAATTAGATTGGGATGAGAAAAAGGCATTCGTCCGCGAAGTCGATGTTGATTACTTTACAGATGCTAACTTAGCCGTGCAGTTAAAAGTACTAGAAGTAGATAAACAAAAGAAACATTCCAGCTGTTCGGTTGAATTTGGAGATGTCACTGTAAATGCGATGGCAACGATCTTTAAAAAAATTAAGCTAACGAGTTTTGAAACGATTGGATCAGGACCGATCCATCTACCTGAACAAGAGCTTCATACGAATGCGACGTGGATTCAATTTGAAGAATGTGTTCAAGACGAAATCGGAAAAGAAGAGCTTGAACATGCACTTATTGGTCTTTCCCACGTTTTGCAAGCTGTTGCAAGCGTTTATGTTATGTGTGACAGGAACGATCTTCACGTGACACCACAAATGAAAGCTGTTCATTCAGGAAAGCCAACGATCTTTTTATATGATCGTTATCCTGGTGGCGTTGGCTTGAGTGATGACGTTTATAAGCATATTAATGAAATTTTAACGAGAACGAAACAGTATATTGAAGCGTGTTCGTGTGAAGAAGGGTGTCCGTCTTGTATCGGTGTCGGTTCAAGTTCAAACTCTTCAGCAAATACGAAACAGCTCTCTTTAACCTTGTTAAAGAAGCTTTTAGAAGTAGGGGATACAAATGTCTTTAAAAAATAAACTCTCTCGTATGAAAGGGCATATGCAGCTAGATGGTCGAAAAGCATCTGAACAAGAACAAAAAAATTACGAAGATCATTCCAATGAAAAAAGCGATGCTAAGCTACCTGCAAAATTTAATCAGTGGATACCTTTGAAAGGCAAGCCACTGTTTTTAGAGGAACAATATACAATTTTTCGAGAAATTCATTATCCGCTTGACTTTCAACTAGGGAATACCCAACTTTCAGAACTAAAAGAAGTCGTTCGGCTTTGGGAAGGTGCGGATACAGATCATCCATTATCGACAAAAGGGATCGATGCAGAACAACTGATATTTTTTGATACAGAAACCACCGGGTTAGGTGGTGGAACGGGAAATACGATTTTTTTACTCGGGTATTGCCATCTAGAAGATGACGTAGTGAAAGTAAAACAATTCTTTTTACCTGGGCCAGCTGATGAAGCGGCGATGTATTTTCATTTTTTACAAGATGTTAACGATTTAAGTAACCTTGTTACATATAATGGAAAGGCTTTTGATTGGCCACAAGTGAAAACAAGGCATACGCTAGTTCGTGACAAGGTACCGTTATTGCCGAAATTTGGCCATTATGATTTACTTCATGCCGCAAGAAGGCTTTGGAAAGATACGTTACCATCATGTCGCCTTACGATTGTCGAAAAAGAAATCCTTGGGATCGAAAGAGTTGATGATACACCTGGTAGCTTAGCGCCACTTCTTTATTTTGACTTTCTAAAGGAGAAAGATCCGAAAATCATTGAAGGTGTGCTAAAACATAATGAATATGATGTTCTTTCTTTAATCGTGCTTTATGTTCAGCTTTCGAAAAGAATACTAAATTGTGAAGATGTGAGTAGTACGATGAAAGAAAAATATGAAATCGCAAGGTGGTACGAAAAAGTAAAAGAGCCGATGAAGGCTGCCGAGATGTATGAAGAAGTCGTAAAAAGTAACGTTAGTTGTCGCGATGAGGCGCTTTTAGCTTTAGGTCTCCTTTTAAAAAAACAAAAGCAACGTGACGAAGCGATGGACTGTTTTGAAGGGGTAGCTATTAAAGAAAATGCTCTAGCGATCACCGCTTGCATTGAATTAGCTAAACTTTTTGAACATCAATTTAAAGATTTTGATAAAGCGCTCTATTATTCCGAACGAGCCTACGAACAGCAGAAAAAAGCAGCACGGCTCCTTAGGGAAAAAAAGACGTTGGACGACTTAAAAGCGAGAATAGAAAGATTACGTAAAAAGCGATAGATTCACATTAGCTTCATGTCTCATTTTAAGAGGGGGAAGCTAATGGGGAATTTATCGCTCTTTTTCTTCTCATTTTTTCGAAAATTCGTTATAGTAGATAAGTAAGGATGGTGGAATACAAGTGATCATAGAAAAACTTCAATCTATAACTGAGAACGATCTGCCTTATACGAAACGAGAGTTAGATCGTAAGCAAAAACTACATAACAAAAAAGATATAAAATTATTTGAGGTCGCCTTTTGTGGCCATTTTTCAGCGGGGAAATCAACGTTATTAAATACGATTGTTGGCGCTGAAGTTTTACCAACGAGCCCAATTCCAACGAGTGCGAACATTATTGAAATAAAGAATGGTGAACAAGCGTTATCGGTACATGCAAAAGGTGAAGAAGAAAAGGTTTGGCACGGTGAAATTCCGTGGAATAAAGTTCGCGAATGGGGAATGAACGGTCATGATATTTCGAAGATGACGATTACGGCACCACTACCTTTTCTAGGCGAGCATAGCTGTATTTTAGATACTCCTGGTGTCGATTCTACTGACGACTCCCATGAAGCTATTACTGTAGAACAACTTTATACGACAGATGCGATTGTTTATGTGATGGACTATAACCACGTGCAATCAGAAACGAACCTTTATTTTTTAAAGCAATTATCAGTGGAGAAAAAGCCGATTTATATTGTGATCAATCAGATCGACAAACATAATGAAACAGAAATTCCATTTTCACAATTTAAATCATCCATCGAAACCGTTTTTCATAGCTGGGGAATAGATTATATTTCTATTTACTTTACTTCGATGAAAAATCAAACGCACCCTTTAAATGAATTTCCACGATTAGAACAACATTTAAAAGCATTACTATATCAAAGCCGAGATTTAATCGAAGGATCACAGTTACGTCTTGAGCAAGGCTTTTATGAGACGGTGGTTAATCGTTTAGAAGAAGAGCAGCAAGAAGCAGTTTCTGAAGTCATTGCTGAAATGAAAGCAAAAGGGTTTCGAAGTGAACAATTAGCCGAGAAAGAGCAGTTATTACGACAGTTAGAGGCAACGCGCCAATATGATCAAAGGTTGTGGCATCGTTTTGATCAAGAATTAGGAAAACTGTTTAAAAATGTGACCATTTTCCCAGCACTAACAACCGATTTAGTAAGAGAATGGATCGAAAGTTTGCAGCCTGGTTTTAAAGTAGGGGTTTTCTTTGCGAAAAAGAAAACGACAGAAGAGCAAGAAAGGCGCTTAGAAAAGTTAATTAATAACCTACAAAATAAAGTGAAGTCACAGCTTCTCTTTCACGTTCAAGCGTATTTTCAAAAGGTCGATAGAGTCGTATTAACGAACAAGGATGAGTTTGAAAATGCGTTCACTAACCTTACTTATGATGTGACGAGTGACTTACTGAAAGCACATGTGAATACTGACCACTCTAATCGTGAGTATGTCTATACATTCACAAACGAAATGACAAATATGATCGTTAAAGATATTCGCTCTAAAGCACGGCAGTTAGTAGAACTAACGATCGAAGGGATGAAGGACTTCTATACTCATGAAGAACAAGCCCTTCATGAAAAATTAGAAAAGCTGAAGGAAATTGAATACTATCGTCTTAAAATCGAACGAATTGAAAATGACTATCACGAATTTATAGAGGTAATGACAGAGCAGTTAAAAACATTTCCACCTGAACAAGAGTATAATAAAAAAATCGTTGAAGCGATGGCAGGTTCTTATCCGGAAAATGATAGTGACGCTTTTGCCAATATTACGTTTGAAGAAGAAAGTGTTATTACTTCTGAATCAATAGATGAAACAAAACGTACAGCTATTTACTTTTCGGAGGAAGAGACAGAGCTTTGGTTGGAAAATGTCAAAAACGTTCTTAGTGAACATAAAAAAACGTCGACCCTTGCTCAAGAAAGAAATCATCTTTTAGAGCGTATAAACCGTTACGAAACGCAAACGTTTATCGTTTCATTATTCGGCGCTTTTAGTGCTGGGAAATCAAGCTTTGCAAATGCTTTATTAGGTGAGGAAGTATTACCAGTTTCACCGAATCCGACGACGGCAACGGTCAGTACGGTTCAAAAGTCAACAAAAGATCATTCGCACAAAACGGCAGTTGTTACGTTAAAGTCAAAACGAGCGTTAAACGATGAGATCAAAGCGGTAGCCGAACAGTTAGATGAAGACATCGATATTCAAAAAATTAATCATTGGAACCCGAATTTCAAACAAGTGATTTCTAGTTGGCAAAAAACGTATGCTGAATATTTACTAACGATTCGAAATAGTTTAAGCGAGTCTAGTGGTCAGTTAGGAAATGAGTTTACGGTAGGGCTAGATGAACTCCAAGGTTTAGTCGCTAATGAAAGTAAAGCTTGCCTTATTGACCATGTAGAAATATATTACGATTCGCCAATCACGAATAAAGGAATCGTTTTAGTAGATACACCAGGGGTGAATTCAATTCATGGCCGACATACGAATGTCGCTTTTACGCAAATGCGTACGTCGGATGCGATTTTTTATTTAACCTATTATAACCATGCCTTTTCAAAAGCGGACCAATACTTTTTACAGCAAATCGGAAAAGTGAATGAAAGCTTTGGGCATGATAAATTGTATTTTGTGATTAATGCGAGTGACTTAGCTAGTAGTCCCGGTGAACTTAACGGTGTAAGAAAACACGTACATGATCAATTGGTTAAAAATGGAATTAATGAGCCTCGCCTATACGATCTTTCAAGTAAAGAAGGGCTAAATGCGAAAAAAGATGATCTGACTTCAGAAACGACGTTTTCTCAATTTGAAAGTGCTTTTTATGATTATACGATTTTAGAATTAAAGCAATTAAGCGTTGATATGATTACGAATGATTTAAAGCAATATATTCGTAAAATAGAAGACAGTATCACGTTTATGAATGAAGAGAAGGTGACTCAGCAACAGAAGCATGAAAGGCTGAAAACGACAGTAGCCCTTCAAGTGAAGCGAGTGAATGAAGTTTCTTTCGATTATGCCGTCCGTGACATTTTACAAGAATTTGAACAGCTAGTACTTTATTTACGAGAGCGAATGCGTTTTGTGTTAAATGACTATTTCACAACTGCTATTAACGTTTCTATTCTTACAGCTAATAGTAAAAAAGGGCTGCAAGAGCAGTTAACTGCAGCGATTAAAGAATGGCGTGGCTTAGGAGAGCACTTTTTAAAACAAGAGTTAGAAGCAACTGTAATTCGTATGGAAGAAGCCATCAAAGAACGGGCGAAAAAATGGGTAAAAGAAGAAGAAACTATAATACAAAAAGAACTCCCATTTGTTTATGTTGATGATGAAATTAACCTTGAAACGACCAATGTCGATGTTTCAGATTTGCACATTTCCGTAAGTTCGAGTAAATATGCTTCATATATTCGTTCGAAGAAGGACTTTTTTGAAGAAGGAGCAGCGAAACAATTAAAAGAGGTTTTAGTTCAAGATGGTGTTGAAATGGCAAGTGTGATGATCGATGAATGCTCTAAACGGTATTTCGTAGCATTTGAAGCTCACTTCCAGGCTATAGAAAGTCAGTTGAAAAAACGGATCGTCGACTCTATCCAAAATGAGTTAGAACGTTTTGAAGCATTATTTGATCCAAGTGTGAAAGAATCTATTCAACGTGAATGTGATGAACTGAGAAGAGTTGGATTGTTGGTTAGGGGAGATGAAGCATTTTGATAAAAAAAGAAAACTTAGAAAAGCTTCGTAAAACATATCCTTTTAATCTTTTGTCAGAAGAGGAATTTGCGGAAATGACGAAAGAAGCTAAGCTATTACAATTTAAAAAAAATGAATTTTTATTTCATGAAGATGAAGAAGAAATTGAATTGTATTTTCTTATCGAAGGATTAGCGAAAAATATTCTTCATAAAACAAATGGAGAACAATTTTCTGTTCGTTATTACTATCCAGGAGATATTGTCGGCTTAATGATTATGCTTGCAGGTGGAAAGATGACTTTTTCTGTTCTAGCTTTGCAAAATTGCGAGACGATCAAATTTAAAAAATCAGCACTTCTGCAAGTGATGACGAACAATAAAGCTTTTTCAGAAATCGTTTTAGAAGGCATCGGCGAAAGAATGAAAACTTTATACAATGAGATTACTCGTGAGCGAAATGAAGAGGAGACAGAAAACATTCCTCTTTTTCGTACGAGAGTTGATGCAATTATGAATAAAGCGTTGATTATCTCAGCCAACGCACCACTTGTTCAAGCTGCGAAACGGCTTCGTGATGAAACTGAGACAGGGCTAGTAGTTGTTGATCACAACAACCATTTACTCGGTACATTGACACAAAGAGATTTATTACAAGCGATTGTGACCGATCAGCTCAATTTATGTGTTAAAGATGTGATGAATAAAAATCCGTATCAAGCTCAATATGATTCTTTTTGTTATGATATTTTATCGTATTTTAAAGATGATCATGTTGACTTTATTCCAATTACAAAACAAGACAAAGTTATTGGAGTATTAACGGCAGAATCATTTCTACAGCTTCAAGATTCGAATTACATTCATATGTCTCACAGTGTTCATCATTCGCATTCAGTGAGTCAGTTGAAAAAACTTGCATCTGTGTATAATCCTATCTTTATTAACTTTGTAGAAGAACTGCTTTCACAAAATACTTACGCATATGACGTATGTGAGTTGATCTCAAATTATAACGATAAAATACATCGCCAAGTAATTAGGCTAGCCTTAAAAGAAATGAAACAAGAAGGGTACGGAACTCCACCGATTAATTATTGCTTTATCGTCATGGGGAGTCAAGGTCGAAAAGAACAAGGATTTAGTACAGATCAAGACAATGGATTTATTTTAGATGACTATGAACACCTTTCGAATAAAGGTGAAATTGAGACATTTTTCCGTATTTTTGCCGAAAAAATAAATCGGGGGTTATTAACTTGTGGTTTTCCTCTTTGTACAGGTGGAATCATGGCGAAAGAAAAAAAGTGGCGTCGTTCACTTAATGAATGGGTCAAAGAAGTAGCACGTTGGGTGAGGGAAACCGATGCAGAAGAAATCCGTAATTTCACAATTTTTATTGATTACCGTCCCATTTTTGGTGACTTTTCATTGGCAACAAAACTAAGAGAGGAAACGACTGAAACGATACGTAAAGGAAAGATTTTGCAACTACTTTTAATGAAAGATACGATTCGTTTTCGTGTTCCGTTAAATCCATTTGGCATGATTACGACTTCAGGAAAATCGAAATCTATTAATTTAAAAAAGGCAGCGATCATGCAAATAGTCAATGGTATCAGGATTTTTTCAATTAAGAATGGTATTAAAGATGAAAACACAATTAACCGTTTAAATAAATTAAAAAAAATAGAAGCGTTTCACCCAAGAGATGTGAACAATGCGAAAACAGCGTTACATATATTAATGTCATTACGGCTTCAAAATAACGTTGCACAATTACGAAACGGTGAGGACTTATCCAACGAACTTTCCCTTGAAACAATGGATAAAGAGGAAAAAAAGAAGCTTAAAGAAGCATTAAGTATCGCCAAACGCCTGCAACATATGAGTGAACTCTCTTTCGCCAGAAAGCGAGGATTATAAATGGAACCTATTCCTTCTTTACGAGTGTTAAAATATCTTTTTTATGATCGTTTTTCGACGTTTTATCAGCAAAAAAAACGGATGAATCCACATTTGCGAAACATAGTTTCTCAACAGTTAGCCCAATATCATGTCAATCTATCATTAGAACAAAGTTTAATGGAGACTACCTTCACCGTTTTTGATTTAGAAACGACAGGCTTTTATCCAAAGTTAGGTGATGAAATCGTTTCGGTAGGAGCTATTAAAATGAATGTAAATGAAATAAAGTTTCCAGAACATTTTTATGAAATTGTCTCGCCTATCGGGGAGGTTCCAAATAATATTTATTCACTTACAGGGTTATCGGAGGAACAGGTAAGTAATGGTAAGACTTTTGATGAGGTTTTTTCAAAGTTTTTAAAGTTTAGTGAAGGTACCGTCTTGGTTGCCCATCCGGCATCTTTTGACGTTAATTTTTTACAAGTGATGGCTAAAAGGTGGCAATTAGGACTATTTCAACCTACATTTATTGATTCTTACTATATCGCAAATTATTTGCGACCTAAGAAGAACAATAAATTAGACGGTTTAGTCTCCTATTTTAATATTGAAAATAAACAGCGACACCACGCTTTAAATGATGCACAAATGACAGCCGAAGTGTTTACGCAGTTGTTGTATTTGTTACAAGAGAAGGGGATCGACACGTTAGGAGATTATTTGAAACTAAGAGGGAAGAAAAAAGGAGACCTACTAATAAAGTGATAAAAAGGGGAAATGTTCCACAAGAAAGTGTCAGACACCGTTAGGTACCAAGTATGAGGATGGGACAATACAAAGTGTCAGACACTTTTGTCCCCCCTCAATACTTGGTAAGGTCTACATGGTGCCGGAAACTTATGGAACAGCGGCCACTTACTTTTAGTCTTCAGGCCTTGGTCCTGGGTCTAAATCAGAGATTGTTTTCGTCATTAATGGGTTAACGAATGCATCGCCATTTACGCGAACTTGACAAGATAAACGACTTTTTGTGTCATCGAGTCCTTTTGCGGCAAAAGCTTTTTTTTCAACTTCGGTTAAATGGCCAAAGTCTCCTTCAATTACTTCTACTCTACAAGAAGCACATCTTGCTTTACCACCACAACGATGCAAAATGTCTATTCCGTTGTCCTCTAAAGCATTTGATAACTTCTTTCCGTCTTCAGCATAAAATGAGTGATAACCAATGACATTAATATTTCCCAATATTATCCCGCCTTTCAAAACTATAACTAATTTTCTTTTTACCCATTAGTAGAAGGAAATAAACGTGAAAATAATTACTATCTATTTCCTGGGTAAGCGCAAAAATAGCGCTGTTTCGCCGTTTTTCTCTATTTTTTTCTATTTTAAGTAAGCGTTTACTTATTTATTTTGTAGAATTCTCTGAAAAGTAACGCGATACGACAAAGAGTATGTAAATTCAAATATTTTCTAGTTGTCATTAATGGATAAGACAATTAAAATAATTGATAGAAATTAATTATTTTAATATAAGTTAATGAGTTTCATCATTCAATATTATAGCCATCAATTATCTATATCTAAATGTAGTTGCGTTAAACCGTTCGCAATTACACATAGTTTCATATGGCTCGATTTAGGTAATTATGAAATTAACTCAAATGGAGAAGATTAAAATGCCCTTATATATTTTAATTTTGTTTTTCGTCATGATCGGTGTAACATTTTTTGTTTTTAATGGAATTTAAAAATGTTACTACAAAATAGGTGATTATACTAGTACATGTGAGCTCCTTTTTACATAGGTTGATATTGACCCTATAAAAAAAGGAGGAGAAAAAACATGTTCTTTCCGAGACCAAGACCAGGAATGCATGCACCTGTAGCTCCAGTTCAACAGCAAATGATGCCACCTCGTGTTCATCCTACTCAACACTATGTAAAGCATAAGTGTTGTGAGTATATTGTACCAGAGGTGCACCCTAGCCATACAACGATTGTTCAAGACCATATGTATAAACACTATCATAACTTCCCACACACTCAATCAGTAGTGGATCGCGTAGGTAGGCAGGATTTCATTTGCCCTCCAGGACCACCTGTAAACCCAGGTATGCCTGTTGGTGGTATGGGAGCCCCTGGAATGGCACCCCGTCGTCGTTTCTTTTAGTTATTGGAAGATAATGATTTACTAAGCTAAACATCGCATTTTTCTTAAAGGGTATGGCATAATTTAAAGTGCCTGCCCTTTTTTGTTCATTTCTAAAGTCTTTTTGATAAACAGCAGAGTAATTAAATTATTGTAGAAGGTGGTAAAATGATAAAAGTATTAGCGGTTACCGGTTACAAATCCCACGAACTTGGTATTTTTGATGAAAAGCATGTTGGTATTAAGTACATAAAAAAAGTGTTACAAAAAAGATTGATTTCTTTTATCGAAGAAGGTTTAGAGTGGGTCATCATATCGGGGCAACTCGGTGTCGAGCTTTGGTGTGGGGAAGTCGTGCTTCAATTAAAACAGGAATATCCACAGTTAAAGTTAGCGGTTTTAACGCCGTACTTAAACCAAGAGGAAAGGTGGAATGATTTAAAAAAGGAACAGTACCAATCGGTTTTACAACAAGCAGATTATGTCGATACTATAACAAAAAGAGGCTATGAAAGCCCTAGTCAACTTAAATTAAAAAATCAATACATTGTCGAAAAAAGTGATGCACTTTTAGTTATTTTTGATGATGACAAACCTGGTTCACCAAGTTATTATATTACATATGCGAAAATTCGTAGCGAGCATTCCGGTTACGAAATATTTTACATATATCCTGATGAAATTGAGCTAGCTTATCAAGATGAATTGGAAAGTTGGTAATTTTCATAATTGACAATATGATAATGTTTTGAAAAAATATAAAAAAATGATGGATTTCATTTAAAGTTAATAGAGGTGATCGTAGGATGATAGAAAAACAAGCTACACAACTAACTCCAAAACAAATATTAGAAAAAGAATTCAAAACAAGCCTAAAAGGTTATAATCAAGACGAAGTTGATAAATTTTTAGATATTGTTATTAAAGATTATGAACTTTTACAAAAAAAGATAGAAATTCTTGAAACAGAAAATGGGCGTCTAAAAACGGAAGCAAAAAAATATACGGAGCAACAACCTCGTCAAGGAACGGCTGCCGGAAATACCAATTACGATATTTTAAAGAGACTTTCAAACTTAGAAAAACACGTTTTTGGTAATAAACTTTTTGATTAAGGGGAATTAGATTGATTGAAGTATATATTGATGGAGCGAGTACCGGAAACCCAGGTTTAGCGGGGGCAGGAATTTTTATTAAAGCAAATGGCAAAGTAGAACATTACTCGATTCCGTTAGGCGAGATGACGAGTCATGAAGCAGAATTTTGGGCTTTAATAAAAGCGCTTGAAATATGTATCGATAAAGGGTATAAAGTCGTTTCATTTCGCACCGATTCAAAGGTTGTCGACGATGCCATTGAAGCGCGCTATGCAAAAAGAGAGCCTTTTGCAAGCCTAATAAACAAAGCTTTACCAAGTATTGATCAGTTCGATTTATTTTTTTTGAAATGGATACCCGGTAAAAATAATGCTACGGCTGACCGACTTGCCAAACAAGCGATAAGAGAAATTCAGTAAAATAATGCTACGGCTGTTCAACTTGCAAGACAAGTTAATAGAGGAAAGTGGTAAAAATTACCTTTGATTTGTATCAAGAAAATGATATAATAGTAATTGTCGTTGTTACGACAGCCAATAGGCGTTCAGGTAATTGCTGCATCTTTTGATGTTGAGGAAAGTCCATGCTCGCACGGTCTGCGATGACCGTAGTGTTCGTGCCTAGCCAATTCATAAGCTAGGGTAGTTCGGTTTCGACTGAGCTAACGGCAGGGAACGTACCTAAGTCTTTATAGATACGGTGCTAATACCTTGAAAGTGCCACAGTGACGTAGTCTACTTGGAAACAAGTAGAGTGGAACGAGGTAAACCCCACGAGCGAGAAACCCAAATTTGGTAGGGGAACCTTCTTGGAGGAATTGAACGAAGAGAAGGACAGGGAGCTTTGCTTCTTGTAGATAGATGATTACCACCGGAGTACGAGGTGAATAGCCGCTTGTAGTACGATGGAACAAAACATGGCTTATCGAACGCTTATAGCTAAAAAATATATTTTTTTGAATGCGAACTCTACACGTTGATGTGTGGAGTTTTTTAGTTGTGCTTTTAGTTTTGAGTTGTGTGTGAAGAGTAGAGAGAGTGCGAGTTATGAATTATGAGTTATGAGTTTTGAGTTGTGTATGTAACGCTTCGAGGTAAAAAGAATACACAATTTACAATTCACAATATAAAATTAAAAATTTAAAATTCTAAAAACGCAAGTTGAAATTCAAATTTAAATTAAAAAATGACTTTAATGTCTTGTGTGAAGTTGTTTCAATGACGCGCCACCGAAATTTTTTTAGAAATTGTTATCTTTTAAAAGGTGCGCGCAAGTAAAAACGGAAGAATCGCAAGAAAAGGGAGGACAATCGCAAGAAAGATTAAATAATCGCAAATAAAAAGCAAATAACTCAAGAATAAACCTCAAGCAAACTCAACCACTCAAAACTCAAAACAAACAAACAGATTTTACATTTAACTGTGTACAAACTATAATAGTAGGAGCAAATTTTAACGAGAGAGGAAATGTTATGGGAAAAGTAAAATTAATCGCAACAGCTGCAATGGGGATTGAAGCCTTAGTTGCTAGAGAAGTAAAAGATTTAGGTTATGAAAATGTACAAGTAGATAACGGAAAAGTAATTTTTGAGGCAGATGAAAAAGCCATTTGTCGAACGAATTTATGGCTACGGACAGCAGACCGCGTGAAGTTAGTCGTAGGTGAGTTTAAAGCATTAACATTTGATGAACTGTTTGAAAAAACGAAAGCATTGCCATGGGGACAATACATTCCTGAAAATGCAGAATTTCCTGTCGTCGGTAGATCTGTGAAGTCAAAGCTTTTTAGTGTCTCTGATTGTCAGGCGATCGTCAAAAAAGCGGTTGTTGATAGTTTGAAAAAAACATATAAACGTGCGTGGTTTGATGAGGATGGTCCGTTTTACCGTATTGAAGTTGCACTACATAAAGATACTGCTTTATTAACGATTGATACGACTGGAAATGGATTACATAAACGTGGATATCGTTATCTGCATAGTGAAGCACCATTAAAAGAAACGATGGCCGCAGCCATGATTATGCTTACGAATTGGCGTGCGGATCGTCCTTTTTGGGACCCGTTTTGTGGTTCAGGGACGCTACCAATAGAGGCGGCGATGATCGGGCAAAATATCGCACCAGGATTTAACCGTGATTTCGCTTCGCAAAACTGGGATTGGGTTGGACAAAACAATTGGGACCTAGCCTTAGAGGAAGTGGAAGACCTTGCTAACTACGACCAGCCACTTGAAATTATCGGAACAGACATTGACCATAAAATGGTTGATTTATCGATTAATAACGCGCAAGAAGCAGGCTTTGGTGACATGCTTCAGTTTAAGCAAATGCAAGTAAAAGATCTTTCTACAAAATTAGAGTACGGGTGCATCGTAGGAAACCCACCATACGGTGAACGTTTAGGGGAAGTAAAAGAAGTAGAGCAAATGTATCGTGATATGGGCCAAGCTTTCGCAAAATTTGATACGTGGTCCGTGTATATGTTGACTTCTAATGAAGGATTTGAAGAACTATACGGAAAAAAAGCTTCGAAAAAAAGAAAGCTTTATAATGGAAACATAAAAACGGATTTTTACCAATTTTTCGGTCCACGCCCACCGAAAAAGAATGTATAGTTTACAATTACAATGTAAAATTGTTTGAAGGTTGTGCTACGTATTATGCTTTTGATACATAGAGGTCATTAGATTTAAATTAGTGCCAATATGTTTCTTAAACGCTACGTAGCAAAACTAATAAATTTTTAATTCTGAATTTTACATTCTGAATTAGAAAAGTTTCGGTACTCTAAACTTTATTAATGACTGACTATTTGTTAAAATGAAAATGTTGCAAGCAATATAAATTAAGAGAAAAATAGGGGTGTACATAATGACAAAACCACTTACTCAAGTATGGGATTTAGATTCTATTTTCCCAGGAGGAAGCGAAAGTAAGGAATTTCAACAGTTTTTACAAACGTTAAAAACGGATCTTGAACAATTACGTAGTAAAATCGAAGAAACAAAAGAAGTTTCCGTAGAAACGGTGACGAACTGGATTTTAGAAGTACAAGAATTATCGAAAAGTTCAAGACAAGCAGGTGCTTTTTTAAGCTGTTTAAGCGCGCAAAATGTACAAGATGCAAAAGCAAGACAGTTACTAGGCACAGTTAGTCAATTAGGAACGATTTTAGAAGCTAGCTTAACAAAAATAGATGATCATTTATTAAATATGTCTGAGAGTGAGTGGGAAGAGCTACTAGCAAAAGACGTATTCGCTGAAGTTACATATCCGATCACAGAAAGAAGAGAAAGAGCAAAGGAAAAGCTATCTCCAAAAGAAGAAACTTTAATCCAAAAGTTATCTGTGGATGGTTACTCAGCATGGGGGCAACTATATAACACGATCGTTGGACGTATAAAAATTTCCGTTGAAGAAGATGGAAAAACTGAAGAACTTTCCGTAGGTCAAGCAAGTAATAAAATGAATAGCGGAAATCGCGAGTTACGCGGACAAGTATTTGAAAAGTGGGAAAAGGCATGGGAAGGCGAAGCAGATTTATGTGCGGATGCCCTTAACCATTTAGCTGGGTTTAGGCTTCAAGTATACGGTGAAAGAGACTGGGAAAATGTTTTAAAAGAACCACTTGAAATCAATCGTATGTCACAAGAGACGTTAGATGTGATGTGGAAAGTAATCACTGACAATAAGCCGAAGTTTACGGAATTTTTACAAAGAAAAGCTGAAATTTTAGGCGTTGAAAAGTTAAGCTGGCATGATGTATTTGCACCGTTATCAAGTGATGTACCTGAAGTTAGTTATGATGATGCCGCAGATATTATTACGAATCAATTCGAAAAGTTAACTCCTGAAATGGCTCAATTTACGAAAGAAGCCTTCGATAAAAGTTGGATTGAAGCTGAAAGTCGCCCAGGGAAAAGACCTGGAGGATTTTGTACGAGCTTTCCATTAAGTAAGGAATCGCGTATTTTTATGACATATGCAGGTACAGCTTCTAACGTATCAACGTTAGCTCATGAATTAGGTCATGCCTTCCATCAACATGTGATGAATGACTTACCATACTTAGGACAACGTTATGCGATGAATGTAGCTGAAACGGCATCTACGTTTGCAGAAATGGTTGTTGCTGATGCAACTGTAAAAAATGCAAAAACGAAAGAAGAGCACTTAACTCTTTTAGAAGATAAAATTAGCCGCAGTATCGCGTTCTTTATGAACATTCATGCACGCTTTTTATTTGAAACGAGATTTTATGAAGAGCGAAAGCAAGGGCTTGTTAGTACCGATCGCTTAAATGAACTTATGGTTCAAGCGCAAAAAGATGCGTTCTGTGATTCACTTGGTGAATATCATCCGCACTTCTGGGCTTCAAAATTACACTTTTACATTACAGGTGTACCGTTTTATAACTTCCCTTACACGTTCGGTTATTTATTTAGTATGGGGATTTATGCTCTTGCTCTTGAAGATGGCGAAGGTTTTGAAGCGAAATACATTAACTTACTTCGTGATACAGGGAGAATGCGTGTCGAAGATTTAGCAATGAAACATTTGAATGTTGATTTAACGAAACCAGAGTTTTGGCAAGGCGCCCTAGACTTAGCTGCTGGTGACGTAGATGAATTTTTACGCTTAACGGCAAAATAAATTTTTAATAAAGTGCGATTATAATACCATTTAAAACTTATCTTAGTTAATGAATTTCATAATTCATTATTTCCGCCACTACGATCAATATATAGTTGCGTCAAAACCATTCGCAAACTATATATTGTTTGATGTGGCTCGTTTTTGGTAATTATGAAATTCACTCAGTTGTTGGACGCCTGAATAAATCTTTTGAAATTTGTATAACCTAACAAAGAAAAATGTAAAGGTGGGTTGTACGATGTCAGAACCGTTTAACGATATTAGACAAGTCGAAATGGCAATAAAAGCCGCGCAAAGAATGGTTGGTCAAGCGACAATGAGTATGGATGAGGATCAACTAAAAGCAGCTACAGATGCACTAAATCAAGCAAAGAAACAATACCAAGATGCCGTTAGTCATGCTACAGGTGTTGACGATCAATTTTTTGAGTTTTCATCTGAGTTAATTGAACGCATCGACCATCAATTACAAGAAGCAAAAGAATAAAAAAATGAGGGTGGCCCAAAACAAGTGTCAGACACGAATCACACCTACATATAGACATGCTTTAAAGCCTTTTTGTCTATATAAAGTAGAGTAGTTTACGCGTGATGTCAGGCACTTTTGGGTCACCTTCTTTTGCGTTTTTCTTATTTTATAAATTTCATCATTCAATATTATCGCCATTAAGTATCGATATGGACCGATTTAGGTAATTATGATATTCACCCTATTGACAAATTAAAAAAAATATACATAATTGAAATGTTATCTTTAAAATTACGTATAAAACATTAAAACAAATGAAGCACTACCGAAAGAATTAGAAATTGTACATTTTAAATTAACTCAGGGGGACATTATGCAATCGTTTGAAAAACTTCCTTTTACATATGATCGAAACAAGCCTTTTATTGAGCAACTCGGCGATTGGGTTGGTGATGTATTTTATGATATTTTACCAGAGGCTGGCTTTGAAATTCGTGATGAACAAATTTTTATGGCTTATCAATTAGAACGCTCATTTCTAGAAAAGAAACCGATTTTCGCCGAAGCAGGAGTAGGAACAGGAAAGACGATTGCTTATTTACTTTACGCAATTTGTTATGCAAGGTATGTAGGGAAGCCCGCCATTATCGCCTGTGCTGATGAAGCATTAATCGAGCAACTAGTGAAACCTGAAGGTGATATCGCCAAGCTCTCGGAAGTTTTGCAATTAAATATTGATGTGCGTCTAGCGAAGGCACAAGACCAGTATTTATGTGTACAAAAGCTTGAGCGGTTAAAAGACGATGATGAAAAAGTAATGGTTTATGAAAGTGTCTCTGATACGCTACCTTCATTTGTGTATAATAATGTAGCGATGCAAGAGTTTCATTTTTACGGTGATCGTAAAACGTATTCAGAACTTAGTAATGAAGAATGGAGCAACGTAAATTGGGACGCTTTTCAAGATTGTTCGGTTTGTGAAAAGCGCCATCGTTGTGGAATGACGTTAACGAGAGAACATTACCGAAAAGCGACTGATTTAATTGTCTGTTCTCAAGATTTTTATATGGAGCATATTTGGACGTATGAATCTAGAAAAAGAAAAGGACAATTACCGTTTTTACCAGAAGCAAGTAGTGTCATTTTTGACGAAGGTCATTTATTAGAAATTGCCGCACAAAAAGCATTAGCTTATCATATTCGCCATGACCTATTAGAAGAAATTTTAGTGAGATTGCTTGAAAATGATGTTCGTGAAGAAGTTGCTTTTTTAGTTGAAGATATTATTTCTCGAAGTTTATATTTATTTCAGCTCATCGACAGCAGTACAACGAACATTAAAGGGTCTAGCCGGTATGAGCTAACTATCACTTCAGAAATGATCGATGAAATTAAGCAATTTAAAACTCTTTTAGGGGAACTCGAAGATGCTTTAGTTTTTGAGAGCGAGTTATATACGATCGAAGAATACCAACTGAAAATTGTTGAAGAACATCTGGACATGCTCCAATATGCACTACGTCTTTTTGAAGCCAAAACGAATGTTATTACTTGGGTAACGAAAGATGACGGAGTGACAACTTTGGTGATTATGCCGAATTTAGTCGAGAATGTACTTCAAGAAAAAGTGTTTTCTAAAAACACTCCTTTTATCTTTTCATCAGCGACACTATCTACCAATGGTGACTTTAGTTACTTAGCAGCAAGTTTAGGTATTAGAGATTATTTATCGTTTACAGTAGCTTCGCCATTTAATTATAAAGAACATATGAAGGTAGAAGTTCCTGAATTCAACAAAGCAGTTGATAAACAAGCCGCTGTTTTAAATGTTATCAAACAAACAGAAGGTCGAAGCTTATTGTTGTTTAATGATTACGAAGAATTACAAACGTTTAAAGAAGTTGCTTTGAGTGAGCTTGAATTTAAAGATTATAAATTTTTATTTGAGGGCGATCAAGAGCTTAGTAGTATTGTGAAGGCATTTCAAAATGAAGAGAAAACATGTCTTTGTGCGGTTCATTTATGGGAAGGATTAGATATTCCAGGGCCGTCACTTTCAAGTGTGATCATTTGGTCGTTACCATTTCCACCGAAAGACCCGGTTTTTAACGGGAAAAGGAAAAATACTGTTGATCCATATGAGGAAGTTGATTTACCGTATATGCTACTACGTTTAAGGCAAGGAATAGGTAGGCTTATACGCACGAGCTCAGATAAAGGAATTGTAGCCATTGTTGATGAAAGGTTATCGGGCGATGCTAAACTTTATGAACAAGTTTCAGCTGTGTTACCTAAAGAAGTGTCGATTGTAAGAACTTAATATAATTTACGCTATTCCTATAGTTACAAATGTTTGAACGTATGGTACAATACTATTAGAATTGTTATTAAATAAAATTAGTCGCTACTATTTCTAATTGAAAAGTAGTGGCTTTTCTTTACAACAGAAATATAAATTTTAATTATAAAGAATGAAAGCCCTTCAAAATATCGATTTTACGAAGGTATAGGGGGAACGTAAAATGGAAATAACGAGCTTACAAGATAAATTAGGACGCCCACTTCGTGATTTGCGAATATCCGTAACTGACCGTTGTAATTTTCGTTGCAGCTATTGTATGCCTGCGGAAATTTTTGATAAAAACTTTCAATTTCTTCCTAAGGACGATGTACTTACTTTTGAAGAGATTACTAGAGTTTCAAACTTATTCGTGCGTGCTGCTGGTATCGAGAAATTACGTATAACAGGTGGGGAGCCTTTAGTCCGTAAAGATATTACCGATTTAATTCGAATGCTATCCACGGTTAAAGGGATTAAAGATATTGCGATGACAACCAATGGCTCTCTTTTAGCGAAACATGCGAAAGCACTGAAAGAAGCTGGGTTACATCGTGTAACGATTAGTTTAGATTGTTTAGATGATGAAAGATTTCGAAAAATAAATGGACGCGGCGTAGGGGTGGACCAAGTTTTCGAAGGAATTAGCGCAGCTGAAGAAGCAGGTTTAGGCGTGAAAATAAACATGGTTGTTCAGCGTGGTGTAAATGATCATGACATTATACCGATGGCACGCCATTTCAAAGATACTGGCATCATTTTACGCTTTATTGAATTTATGGATGTAGGAAACTCAAATGGATGGAATTTAGACGATGTCATCTCTAAAAAAGAAATTTTTGAACGCATTAATAAAGAAATGCCGATAGAACCGATTAAGCCAAACTATGAAGGTGAAGTTGCGACAAGGTTCCGTTTTAAAGATAGTGATAACGAAATTGGAATTATATCATCTGTGACAGATGCTTTTTGCTCTACATGTTCAAGAGCACGATTATCAGCTGATGGAAAGCTAGTTACTTGCTTATTTGCAGCAGGAGGCCACGATTTAAGAGATTTGCTACGTTCCGGAGCGAGTGACGAAAAGGTCATCGAGCGTATGGCTGAAATTTGGGGTAACCGCCATGACCGCTATTCTGAAGAACGCCTGCAAAACACAGATAAAAAACAAATTCGTAAAATTGAAATGTCACAAATCGGTGGATAATAAAAAACTAAGGCGCACATATGTGCGGCCTTAGTTTTTTGTTTAGGGTGAGCTGTCAGTCTGATACGGACATCATTAAAGCGTGGATTGTCTTTTGTAAATGCTTGTGGCGAATCTTTAACTGTTAGCTATTTGGATTATCTAAATCATTAATATTAGGATTTTCAAAGGTGACATAATTTAAATCTTCATCAAAATCAATAACCATCCCATTAAGATACCAAAAATCCTCTTCTGCTACAAAAAACTGTATCTCATCTACCGTTGTAACATATGCATTTTTCGAAGGTTGTTCTTTAGCTACTCCAACAGAAAATCCACCCGATCCACACCCACCTACGCGGACATATAATCTTAAAGAATCTCCAGCTTTTAAATCCATTTCGTTTTTATATAAATCAACCGCTTTTTTGCTAATTTGTAATTCCATTAATTAAAAACTCCTTTTAACATAATAGTCTATTTATATCATATCCCACTTGTTTTAAAAAGTAATTGAGACCGGTCGGATTGTTTTGTTGGTTTTAGTTAGTGGTTTGTTGGATAGTTTATGAGATGTACCATTATTTAGTTTTATATAAAAAAATGGTCGGTTGATTTTCTTGAGCAAGCCTCTAAAATTCGATAGAAGTTTAAAGCGAAGTGAGAGAAAATCAACCGACATTTTACTTTCTACACGGTGACGGTTCATTATCATTGTGATTTTGTTATGAAATAGGCATTTATTGCAAAAAATATTTCTCGTAAAGAAGGAGGGCTGTTCATCAATAGAGAATTAGTTAGGCGAGAGAAGAAAGGGAGTGTTATTTATGACTAGAAATATACGAGAAGTAGAAGAGTCATTTATTAATTTTGTGAAAAAAATGGAAAGCTATAACGAAGCGATTTCACTAATGTTTTGGGACTTGCGAACTGGAGCACCAAAAAAAGGAGTGGAACAGCGCTCAGAAACCATTGGTATGTTATCTTCGGAAGTTTTTAACATGAGTGTTTCTAATGAAATGGGGCAATATTTAGATGCCTTGTCAGCTCCAGAAGCTAAAAGCGAACTATCAGAGATTACGAAGAAACTCGTTGAAGAAAGTAAAAAAGAATATGATAAAAACAAAAAAATTCCTGCAGACGAGTATAAGGAATTTGTGATTTTAACTTCAAAAGCAGAAAATGCATGGGAAGAAGCGAAAGAAAAGGCGGATTTTCATAGCTTCGCACCGTATTTAGAAAAAATTGTTGCTTATTTACGTAAATATGTTGAGCGTATCGGTTACGAAGGACATCCGTATAACGCATTGTTAGACGATTATGAGCCAGGTGTAACCGTTGACGTGCTTGACCGTGTGTTTGGTGAGTTAAGGGAAAAATTAGTGCCACTCGTAAAATCAGTTACCGAAGCACCAGCACAACCGAAAACAGACTTTTTATTTGAGCACTTTTCAAAAGATAAACAAAAAGACTTTTCATTAGAAATATTGAAGCAGTTGCAATACGATTTTGAGGCGGGGCGACTTGATCAGACGGTTCATCCTTTTGCGGTGGCGATCAATCGTAACGATGTTCGCGTGACGACCAAATACGATGAAAAAGATTTCCGTACGGCTGTTTTCGGTACGATCCATGAGTGTGGGCACGCATTATATGAACAAAATATATCCGAAGAATTAATCGGCACGCCACTATGCGATGGAACGTCGATGGGAATACACGAGTCGCAATCTTTATTTTGTGAAAACTTTGTTGGCCGTAACTATTCTTTTTGGAAAAAGAACTATAGTCTCTTAAAAGAGTATTCGAACGGACAATTTGATGATGTAACTTTAGGAGATTTTTACAAAGCAATTAATGTTGCGGGACCGTCGTTAATTCGTATTGAAGCAGATGAAATGACGTACTCACTTCATATCATTTTGCGCTACGAAATTGAAAAAGCGCTGATTAAAGGCGAAATTGAAGTAAAAGATTTACCGCAAATTTGGAACGATAAAATGGAAGAATACTTAGGAATTCGCCCAAGTCACGATGGCGAAGGTGTACTTCAAGATGTTCACTGGTCAGGTGGCGCCTTAGGTTACTTCCCTTCTTACGCTTTAGGTTACATTTATGCATCACAAATTAAAAATAAAATGAACGAAGATATTCCAAATTATGATGAATTAATGGAAGAAGGCAACTTTACTCCAATTAAAGAATGGCTGATTGAACATGTTCATCAACACGGGAAAATGAAAAAGCCATTAGAAATCATCGAAGATATTACCGGTGAAGGCTTAAACCCTAAATACTTAATCGAGTATTTAGAGAAAAAGTATAAGTCTGTCTACGAACTTTAATATAATATGAGTTAGTATTTTATGGGGCTGTCCGAAAACAAAGGGTCAGACACCGTTAGTCACCTAAATTTAGACGGATGAAAAATCTAGACATCCATATTTAGTAGTAACGCGTGGAGTCAGACACTTTTGGGACAGCTCCCTTTTATTTCTTTTCCTAGCAGGAACGATCTCCCATCCCCTCGAAGCATAAACTAACAACTCAACACTCAACACTCAAAACTCAAAACTAAAACTCCCCATCTAACCAGTCGTATACAAATCACATTTTTCTAACTTCTAAGTAAACTATAGTAAGAATACAATTTTTATAGGAACTAATAAAGAATAATTGGCTTATCGCCAACTCAACTTATAAATTGTTAGTGTCAAAAAACTCATTAAAAGGAGTCGAATATGAATAACGACCTAAGGTTTTATAATACAACTACAGCTGAAATGACCTTTGACGATGTTTTTGAACAGTTATTACAGTTTATGAAAAGTGACCCGGCTTCACTTTATCGGTTAGCGATTGGTACGGATAGTCAGGTTCATCAAGAGGGAACGAAATTTATTACATCGATCCATCTTCACCGAGTTGGAAAAGGGGCTTGGGGTTGCTTAAAAAAAGAAATGACGAAGAGAAGAATTAAGTCGTTAAAAGAAAAGATTTCTTTAGAAACGATCTATAGTCAAGAAGTAGCCGCACTTTTTACAGAGAAACATATCTCAAAAATGGCAGAAATCTTAATTCCGTATATTGACAATGGTGCTGATTTTAGTTTTGAGGTTCATTTAGATATTGGAAAAAAAGGGAAAACAAGGCATCTGATCGATGAAATGAGTGAGCTCATATTGGCGATCGGGTTACAGCCAAAAATAAAGCCAAATTCTTACGCAGCATCCTCTTATGCTAATAAATACACGAAATAACTTCGAATACACTCCTTCCAAAAAAATAAACCAAAATACTAAAAATATTAAAAAATCCGACTGGATATAGTTTCCTAACGTTGGTAAGATATAAGGTGATTATACGTAAGGGGATGTCTTATTCATATGAAAAAATTTACAATTATAGTATTAAGTTTAATTCTTTTAGTAGGCTTACTAAGCAGTTTTGTTTATTTTCTTCAAGGTGATCAAACCAAACCTTCCGACACTCTGCAGCTGAGCGAACAACTAGTTCAGTTTAATGGGAAGTTAAGAAATGATATTGGTATAGACGTGATTGATGAGGTCGAGCCTCAAGTAAGCCGTGCGACGATTTCTGGTGTTGGTGATCTTCTGATTGCGATTTCAATTATTACCGATGCTAGACAAGCAGATGGAACTTATAATTTCAAGCCGATGTTTGAACATGTGAAACCGTATATCAGTAATGCTGATATCGCTTTTGCCAATCAAGAAACGATTCTCGGTGGTGAGGAGCTTGGCTTATCAGGATATCCGTTGTTTAATAGTCCGTATGAAGTAGGCGATGCCGTTATTGATGCAGGTTTTGATGTAGTAAGTATTGCAAATAATCATACGTTAGATAAAGGGGAACAAGGGGTTTTAAATGCGATTGATTATTACAATTCTACGGAGCTTATTTATACAGGTGCCTACAAGTCTGAAGAGGACCGGGCAGCGATACGAACGATCGAACAGAATGGGATTACTTTTTCGTTTTTGGCTTATTCGTATGGAACGAACGGTATGCCGATTCCTAGTGGGAAGGATTACTTAATTAATTTAATTGATGTAGATGTTATTAATAAGGATATTGTTGCAGCGAAGGAAGTTTCGGATATGGTTGTTCTTTCCCTCCACTTTGGGAACGAATACGAGTTAATGCCAAATGAAACGCAAAAAATGCTCGTTCAGGAATTTTCGAAGGCGGGTGCAGATATTATTTTTGGCCATCATCCACACGTCTTGCAGCCGATGGAATGGATTGAAAGAGAAGACGGAAGTCGAACCTTCGTTGCCTATTCTCTCGGAAATTTTTTATCTGGACAAGTTGGCATCGAACGGGAGATTGGTGGTATTGTTCAATTAGAAGTAGAAAAGACGGCGTTTCGTGATGAAGTGTCTTTCCAACTAAAAGATCCGCGCTTTTTGCCGACGTTTACCTATAAACAAAACTGGCGCCAATATAAGATTTATCCATTGCATGAAATAGATGACGAACGGATTTTAAAAAATGCGGACGAGCATTTACAAAACACGAAACAGCATGTATCACAATGGATGCCAGAATTAAAGTTTAGTTTTGAGTAATAAGGAGTGTAGTGTTTTCTTTTTACCGCATTCCAAGCTCCTTCATCACTTCCATTAACAATTCAGGATCATCGGTAATGATCCCATCAGCTCCCAATTTCAAAAGTTCTTCCATCGTTTCGCGATCGTTAATCGTCCAATAGTGAACGTGCATATTAAGTTTTTGCGCATTGCGAACTAACTTTTGATCGGCTAAGTTGAACAAATTCACTTTTGTTGGCATTTGAAGTGCGTCTACTTTTGGATTATATAACTTTGATAAAAAAAACTTATTTAGTAATACAAACTTCGTCACTTCGTTTTTCCCGCCACTAATCGCAACTTGTCCATTTGCTAATTCGTTAAATTTATTAATGATTTTTTGCTCAAAAGAAGCAAGTAAAACTTTATCTTTCATTTCGTACTGTTGAATAAGTTGCCAAAGTTTTGCTTCGATTTCAGACGGACCAGCTTTTGGGTATTGTGCTTTAATTTCAATATTCATATCCATATGCGAAAATTGCTCAAAAATTTCCTCAACGGTAGGGATCGTAATTCCTTCGTTTCGAAAAGGATAATTTCCTTCACGATCAGTGAAGTAGTATCCAGCGTCTAACTGTTGTAATTCGTCGAGTGTAAAAGAATCTACTTCCCCCGTTCCGTTCGTCGTACGATCAACAGTAAAATCGTGAATAGCGACGAGATGACCGTCCTTTGTCATGTGAATATCAAACTCTAACACATCAACACCGATCTGTTCAGAATGCTCGAAAGCAGGCAATGTGTTTTCAGGGAAAGCGCTTCCGCCACGGTGCGCAATAACGATGGGTGTGTCTAGTTCCTTAAAAAATGGTTTTACATTTCGCGAATGGTCCTTTGTGAAAGGAATGGCGAAAATAGAGATTATTAACGTGAATAAGAACGTGATGATCAGAAACTTAATTGGTTGTTTACGTTTTTTTCGTTTATAAATTGGCGTATGGCTATATATGGAATTCATAACGGCTCCTTAACGTATTTTTATGTATACATTAATTCTACAGTAAAAACAGGTTAAATGGAAATGGTAACCATGAAAAAGATGGTTGGTTTGTTAGTTGGTTGCTGACTAGTTGGAATGCAGAAAGTTGGAAAGGCAAAACAAATTGCACGACTTTATCAAAATTAGTTAGTGGCGGTGTGTCGTCATGAGAGTTTGTATGAAAAAAGGCGGGAGCTTTTGCGAACGAACGTCTGAGATTCGGTAGAAGGTCAAGGTGAAGTGAGGGAATGCACCCGCCTTTTACACGATAAAAGGTGACAATACATCTTCAAGGGCTTTTTGTATGAAAATTTAGAAAAATACATTAATAGGATAGGCTATTTTAAATAATTATGTTAAAATTTAGAAAGGTTAATGAATTTCATAATTCAATATTATCGCCATTACATATGTATATGTGTTGCGTTAATTCGCTCGCAATTACCTATAGTTCGATATGGCTAAATCTAGATAATTATGAAATTCACTCAGGTTATCCTATTAATTTTTTAAGGGGGAGTAGCAATGAGAGAAGTGGTTATTGTAGGTGCAGCAAGAACTGCGATCGGTAATTTCGGTGGTGCTTTATCATCATTATCAGCCGTAGATTTAGGGGTAGTTACTGCCAAAGAAGCTTTAAAGCGTGCAGGTGTCAGTCCTGACCAAGTAGATGACGTTCTTTTAGGTAACATCTTATCTACTGGGCTAGGGCAAAACCCAGCGAGACAAGTTGCTGTAAATGCAGGCATACCTGAAACTACACCGGCAACGACGATTAATAAAGTTTGTGGGTCTGGGCTAAGAACAGTAAGTATGGGAGCTCAATTTATTATGCTAGGTGATGCAGATTGTGTATTAGCTGGTGGCATGGAAAGTATGAGTAATGCTCCTTATATGATGAAAAATGCTCGTTGGGGAATGCGTATGGGGGATAGTAAAGTCGTCGATACGATGATTCATGACGGATTAACGGATGCTTTCAACCAATACCATATGGGAATTACTGCTGAAAATGTAGCTGAAAAGTGGGAAGTTTCACGTGATGCGCAAGATGAATTTGCTCTTAACAGTCAGTTAAAAGCAGAAGCAGCACAAAAAGCTGGTAAGTTTGTTGATGAGATTCTCCCTGTAACGATCCCACAACGTAAAGGTGATCCATTAATCGTCGATAAAGACGAATACCCTAAGAGTGGAATGACGATTGAAAAATTGGCTAAGCTTCGTCCTGCGTTTAAAAAGGATGGGACAGTAACAGCTGGGAATGCTTCCGGGATTAATGACGGAGCTGCGATGCTCGTATTAATGGCGAAAGAAAAAGCTGACGAGTTAGGCTTAAAGCCTCTGGCAACGATTAAGTCTTACGGAAATGCCGGCCTTGATCCAAAAATTATGGGATACGGACCAGTTCCAGCATCAGAACAAGCGTTAAAAAGAGCTAATTTATCGATTGAAGACATTGATCTCGTTGAAGCGAATGAAGCTTTTGCAGCTCAAGCAGTTGCCGTTGGTAAAGGGTTAGAACTAGACGACAAAAAAGTTAATGTAAATGGTGGTGCCATTGCTCTAGGTCATCCAATTGGTGCCTCTGGCGCAAGAATTTTAGTAACGCTATTATACGAAATGGAACGACAAAATGCTCGTACAGGTCTAGCGACGCTTTGTATCGGTGGCGGACAAGGTACTTCATTAATCGTTGAGCGTTCATAAGTAAACGGTTACATAAGAGATAGGTAGTTTAATAAAACTACTTATCTCTTTTTGTGTGGAAGTTGGTTAGAGTCCTCGCCCGACTTTCTATGTTAGCTTTTGGGATATGTTACAAACTATAATGTGTAGTTACCCCTTTAAAAAGGTATCTTTATCCCTTATGATGTAACAAGGAGGGGAGAAAGATGTCGAAAAGGTCGAGAAAAGAGACGCACAAAAAGTCGAAAATCCCGTTATTACTTATCGTGTTGAGCATAACAACGATATTTTTAATAGCACTTTTTAGTATGTACTACTATTTTGAATCGCAACAAAAACAAGTTTCATATTTTCAAAAAGAGAATCCGATTATTTTTCAAGGTGAAATATATGAAAAGGAAGCATTATATGAAAATAACCAGTTGTATATTCCTTTACAATTGATCTCCGATTATTTAGATGACGGCGTAACTTTTGATGAAGATACTGAGTCCGTCATTATTATTTCAAATGAAAATATTTTACGTTTTCCTATTGAAAAATTAGAGAAATTTGTCAATGAGCAATCTTTTAACATTGAAGTAGAGACGTTAATCACGTCAAATGAAGAATTGTATGTTGAAATGGACCAACTAGAAAACATTTATCCTATTCACTACAATTTTTATCCGGAAGTTGGTAGTGTCGTTATTTCATCCGATGGAGAAGAGCAAACTACCGGCATCGTTAAAGAAAATACGAAACATAGAGAACTCCGTTTGAAAACAAAACCGAGTTACTTTTCAGACTACTATGCAAAAGTCGATCAAGGTGAAAAAGTATATATAATGAGCGAAGAAGTAGGTCATTATTTCGTGCGAAATGAGATTGGGATTTCCGGGTTTATAAAAAAAGATGTTATAGAAAATGTCGAAACGAGTATCGTCACAATTGAACGTGATGACCAATTTCGTCAATTACAGTACCCTGAATCACCGATTAACTTAACGTGGGAAGCGGTTTACCAGGCGAATCCAGATACGAACGAATTACCTGAAATGCCAGGAATAAATGTCGTCTCACCGACATGGTTTAAGTTAAAAAATGAAGAAGGAGATATTCATAGTCTCGCATCCATGACTTATGTCGATTGGGCAAAAGATCGTGGTTATCAAATCTGGGGTTTATTTTCTAATGATTTTGATCCTGACAAAACCCATGTGGCCTTACAAAACTTTGAAACGAGACAAAAAATGATTAGGCAGCTATTACAATATAGTGAAATGTATGATCTAGATGGTATTAACGTAGATTTTGAAAATGTGTACTTAAAAGATCGAGACTTAGTGACGCAGTTCGTTAGAGAATTAACGGCTTTAGCCCATCAAGCAGGATTGATCATTTCGATGGATATTACGTTTATTTCCTCAAGTGAGATGTGGTCGATGTTTTATGACCGCAAAGCTTTAGCTGAAATTGTCGATTATATGGTCGTTATGGCCTATGATGAACATTGGGGAACATCACCGATCGCTGGAAGTGTTGCCTCATTTCCTTGGGTGGAGCGAAATTTAGAAATACTTCTCGAAGAAATACCGAACGAGAGATTAATTTTAGGGATTCCAACCTACACAAGGATTTGGGAAGAAAGAGAAACTGAAGGTGGAAATATCGAGGTTTCATCACGAGCCTTAAGCATGCGTGCGGTGGAGGAGTGGATTGAAGAACGTGAGTTAACACCCGTGTTTGATGAGACGAGCGGTCAAGATTATGTAGAGTTTTATGATGAAAATGAGCAATCTACGTATAAAATTTGGATTGAAAATGCCGATTCAATTGCAAGACGTGGACAAATGGTTCATGACTATAACTTGGCAGGAGTTGCTTCTTGGAATCGTTTTTTTTCAAACGATGAAAGCTGGGAAGCTCTAGATGCAGTATTAAATAATGAATCTGTTGAATAAAATTCGTTTTATTATTAAAGTGAATCTTATAATTACCTAAAGTTAGTCCACGTCCACATCAAACAATATGTAGTTGCGAGCGAATTAGCGCAACAACTAATAGATAATTTGTAGAAATCCCCTAATGATTTAATGAATTTCTTAATTTACTATTTTCGCCATTTAGTTTGATATGGCTCAATTAATGTAATTAAGAAATTCACTCGATTGAGGAATTTTAATTATTTCTGCATATGTATGTAATAAATAGGTTTTATCCTTGTGCAGTTTTTATGAAAACGAGTTTCTATTCATCATTGGGGGCAACGTTATGTTTAAAAATTTATTACTAGCGACCGACGGCTCAAGAGCTTCTATGGTTGCAACTGAAAAAGCGATTAGTTTAGCAAAATTATGTCAAGAAACTCATCTTACATTGCTTCATATTGTTGATGCACTTCCTGAGAGCTTTAAAAAGCTATCTTTTTTTCAGAAAGAAAGTGTAGCTTATGACCAATTGGTTCGTACGAAAGATCTACTAAACAAAGGGAATGTTGACTATACAGTTGAAGTCATTACAGGTGATGTGATACAGGAGATCATTTCCTACGCTAATAGTGGTGATTACGATGTTTTAGTCATCGGAAGTCGAGGGTTAACATCGCTTCAACAATATGTGTTAGGAAGCGTTAGCTATAAAGTCGTAAAAAAAGTCAAAATACCGATTTTCATTGTGAAAGAGTCCTGTTAATGAATTTCATAATCCATTATTTTTGTCACTAAGATCAATATATAGTTGCGTCAAAACCATTCGCAAACTATATATTGTTTGATGTGACCCTTTTTTGGATATTATGAAATTCACTCAAGTTAGAAAAACTTGGCTTTTTTACTGAATTTTCGTTATAATACTCCTATGGGTAATATATTTTAAGCGAAGGTGTGAGTGATTTGACAATGATTAATCCGGAAAGAAGTGAAATTAAAGAAATTTTATCAAATTCGAAACGGATCGCTGTTGTTGGTCTATCTAATAATCCTGACCGGACATCGTATATGGTTTCCGAAGCAATGCAAAATGCTGGTTATGAAATTATTCCTGTAAACCCTGTGATCGAGGAAGCTCTTGGAGTAAAAGCAGTATCTTCTTTAAAAGATATTGAAGGAGAAGTAGATATCGTCAACGTGTTTCGTAAAAGTGAATTCCTCCCAGATATTGCAAAAGAAGCAGTTGAGATTGGCGCAAATGTATTTTGGGCACAACTCGGTGTCGCAAATGATGAAGCGTATGATTATTTAAAAAAGAATGATATGAAAGTAATTATGGACCGCTGCATTAAAGTTGAACATGCGTTAACGAAATAAATTTGAAATTAGAAAAGAGGTTGTTCGAAAATCAAAACGTCAGCCACTTGAATACTATATGTAGAGTTATTTCTAGTTTAGCTTTCAACATATAGTTCCTTTTTCAAGTGATTCGACAATTTTCGAACAGTCTCTTTTTAGTTTTAATTAAAAACAAGCTTGAAAAATAAGGATTTAAGCATTATTGTAAATAAGGACAGTATTACAGTAATGAGGGTGAGGAAATATTTTCATTGATAGAAACGCTCGTTCGTATTATATTTAATTTAATGAAACTGCAATTATTACCGGATTTTTTGAACATCCTCTATTAGTTACGAAAGGAGTCATTTTATTTGGCAACGAAATCAAAGTTTGAATATAACGACGATGCCATCCAAGTACTAGAAGGGCTTGAAGCTGTAAGAAAACGCCCAGGGATGTACATCGGAAGTACTGACGCGAGGGGCTTACATCACCTCGTATATGAGATTGTTGATAATGCCGTTGACGAAGCGTTAGCGGGTTTCGGTAATGAAATTAAAGTTACCATTCATAAAGATAATAGTATTAGTGTAGAAGACGCCGGTCGTGGTATGCCCACAGGAATGCATAAAATGGGAAAACCAACTCCAGAAATCATCTTAACAGTCCTTCATGCGGGAGGAAAGTTTGGACAAGGTGGATATTCGACGAGTGGAGGTCTTCACGGAGTAGGCGCGTCAGTCGTAAATGCTCTTTCAGAATGGCTGGAGGTCACGATTAAACGTGATGGATTTATTTATAAGCAGCGTTTTGAAAACGGTGGAAAGCCTGTGACGACGTTAGAAAAACAAGGAACGACGAAAAAAACAGGAACAAAGATCCACTTTAAGCCAGACTCATCGATTTTTAGTTCAACGACATACAACTTCGAAACGTTAACCGAACGTTTACGTGAAGCGGCCTTTTTATTAAAAGGTTTGAAAATAGAATTAAAAGACACGCGTGCTGGAAAAGAAGATCAACAGGAAGTTTTCCATTATGAAAATGGTATTGAAGCGTTTGTTGAGTATTTAAATGAAGAAAAAGAAACAATACATCCAGTGGCTTTTTTCCAAGGGAAAAACCAAGATATCGATGTCGAATTTTCTTTTCAATTTAACGATGCTTATACAGAAAATGTCCTTTCATTCGTTAACAACGTTCGAACGAAAGATGGTGGGACACATGAGCTTGGTGCCAAAACGGCAATGACTAGGATTATTAATGAATACGCTAGAAAAATGGCTCTTCTTCGTGAAAAAGATAAAAACTTAGACGGTTCAGATATTCGTGAAGGTTTTACAGCGATCGTTTCTGTTCGAGTACCAGAGCAAAAGCTTCAATTCGAAGGGCAGACGAAAGGGAAACTAGGAACTCCTGAGGCGAGAAGTGCGGTTGACGCAGTTGTCAGTGAACAATTATCCTTTTTTCTAGAAGAAAACCCTGATATAAGCACGCTACTCATCAAAAAAACAATTAAAGCAGCTCAAGCTCGCGAGGCAGCTCGTAAAGCTCGTGAAGATGCTCGTAGCGGGAAGAAATCAAAGCGTAAAGACGCTCTTTTAAGTGGCAAGCTGACACCAGCTCAATCGAAGAACCCGAGCCGAAATGAACTTTATTTAGTTGAGGGTGATTCGGCCGGTGGATCGGCGAAACAAGGACGTGACCGCAAATTCCAAGCCGTTCTACCACTTCGAGGGAAAGTCATTAACACAGAAAAAGCAAAACTTGCTGATATTATGAAAAACGAAGAAATTCGTACGATCATTTATGCTATAGGCGCAGACGTCGGTGCAGATTTCACGATCGAAAATATTAATTACGATAAAATCATTATTATGACCGATGCTGATACTGACGGGGCTCATATTCAAGTATTGCTACTGACGTTTTTCTATCGCTACATGCGCCCGTTAATTGAAGCTGGGAAAGTGTATATCGCTCTTCCGCCTTTATATAAAGTGAGTAAAGGGACCGGAAAAAAAGAAGTAGTTGAATACGCGTGGGATGAAGACGGCTTAAAAGAAGCCTTGAAAAAAGTAGGAAAAGGCTATACAATTCAACGTTACAAAGGTCTGGGAGAGATGGATGCTACTCAACTATGGGAAACGACGATGGATCCAGAGACGAGAACGCTTATACGCGTGAAGATTGAAGATGTCGCTCGAGCAGAGCGTCGTGTTTCAACGTTAATGGGGGACAAAGTTGAACCTCGCCGTAAATGGATTGAAACGAACGTTGCATTCGGTTTAGATGAAGAGACAAACATCTTAGAAAATGAAAATTTGACCTTAACTGAGGAGGAATAAAGCTTGTTATTTTCCGAAAAATATTTAGACCTCCCCTTAGAAGATGTCATTGGGGATCGCTTTGGTCGATATAGTAAATACATCATTCAAGAACGGGCCCTGCCAGATGCAAGAGACGGCTTAAAGCCTGTTCAACGAAGAATTTTATATGCGATGCATAAAGAGGGAAATACGGCGGACAAGCCGTATCGTAAGTCAGCAAAAACGGTTGGTAACGTAATTGGTAACTACCACCCTCACGGAGACACTTCTGTGTATGACGCGATGATTCGTATGAGTCAAGATTGGAAAGTTCGTTACGGACTCATTCAAATGCACGGAAATAATGGTTCGATTGACGGTGACCCACCAGCAGCAATGCGTTATACAGAAGCTCGATTATCATCGATTTCATCGCAATTGCTACGTGATATCGAAAAAGAAACGGTAGATTTCATTCCGAACTTTGATGATTCAGAAGAAGAACCGGTCGTTTTACCGGCAATGTTCCCGAATTTACTCGTTAACGGTTCAACAGGTATTTCGGCTGGATATGCAACCGACATTCCACCTCACCATTTAGGTGAGGTCATTGATGCTGCGATTTTACAAATGGAAAAGCCGGACTGTGAATTAAATGATTTAATGGAAATCATTAAAGGACCGGATTTTCCGACCGGTGGAACTATTCAAGGTGTTGAAGGGATCCGCCAAGCATATAAAACGGGAAAAGGTAAAGTCATCGTTCGTTGTAAATCTGAAATCGAGTCGCTTCGCGGTGGTAAACAACAAATTATTATTACAGAAATTCCGTATGAGATCGTTAAAGCTAACCTCGTTAAAAAAATGGACGAAATTCGCTTTGATAAAAAAGTCGATGGAATTGCTGAAGTTCGTGATGAAACGGATCGAACAGGTTTACGTATCGTCGTTGAATTGAAAAAAGATGCTGATGCAGCAGGAATTTTGAATTATTTATATAAAAATACAGATCTTCAAATTACGTACAACTTTAATATGGTTGCGATTTTTAATAAAACACCACAGCTATTAGGCTTAAAGCCTCTTTTGCAAGCGTACGTCAATCATCAAAAGGAAGTGGTGACAAGACGTTCTACGTATGAGTTACGAAAAGCTGAAGAGCGTCAGCACGTCGTTGAAGGATTAATTCGTGCGATCTCGATTTTAGACGAAGTGATTGAAACGATCCGAGCCTCTAAAGATAAACGAGATGCGAAAAACAATTTAATGAGCAAGTTTCAGTTTACAGATGCGCAAGCTGAAGCGATTGTCACGTTACAGCTTTATCGTCTAACGAATACAGATGTCACGACGCTACAAAAAGAAAGTGACGAATTGCAAAAGAAGATCACTCAATTAAGTGAGATTTTAAATAGTGAAAAGAAGCTGATCCAAGTCATTAAAAAAGATTTGCTTACGATTAAGAAAACGTTTAATGATGAGCGTCGTACAGTCATCGAGGATGAAATTGAAGAAATCAAGATTAATCTAGAAGTGCTAGTTCCTGCTGAAGACGTTATCGTTACCGTGACGAAAGAAGGTTACGTGAAGAGAACAAGTGTACGTTCTTATTCCGCGTCCAATGGAGATCCTACGGGGATGAAAGAGGGCGATCGAGTCATTGGTCAATTTGAGACCAATACAACCGACACTTTGTTAATTTTCTCGATGAAAGGAAATTACTTATTTATCCCGGTTCATCAACTTCCTGATATTCGTTGGAAAGACCTCGGACAGCATGTCGCCAACATCGTTCCGTTAGAGCGTGGCGATGAAATTGTGAAAGCAATACCGATAAAAGAGTTCACAGAAGATCATTACCTCGTATTTTTCACGAAAAACGGAATGGCGAAACGTACGCAACTTTCCGATTATCAAGCACAGCGTTATTCGAAGCCTTTAATGGCGTTAAAATTGAAAAATGATGATGTTGTTGTAGATGTTCATTTAACTGATGGGTCGAAAGATGTCTTTTTAACTACAGCCTATGGGTTTGGACTATGGTATGAGGAAGATGAAATTAGTGTTGTCGGACAACGCGCAGCAGGTGTTAAAGGAATAAACTTAAAAGATGGCGACTATGTCATTAGCGGTCTAACATTAGAAAAAGATGAGAAAGCCCATTTATTTGTCGTTACTCAGCGTGGCGCTTATAAAAAAATGAATTTAACCGAATTCGATAAAACATCGCGAGCAAAGCGTGGCTTAATCATGTTACGAGAGCTAAAAAGTAATCCTCATCGCTTAATCGCTTTAAAAAAGGTTGACCAGCATTCTGTTTTTTACTTGAAAACGGAAAATGGAATTGAAGATGCATTACAAATGGATCAAATTCGCTTAAGTGACCGATACAGTAACGGTTCATTTATATTAGATACAACTAAAGACGGTGCAATAATTGATTTGTGGGAAGAAAGAAAAGAAGAACCAAAGCCAGAGTAGAAGATTTTAATAAACTTTATACTAGGAAGAAAAACTAAGGTACTCGCTGAATGTTTTTAGCGAATGCCTTAGTTTTTTTAGAACGGTAATGAACACCGTTGCTCACAAATCGTGATAGCGACTGTTGAAATTAACGACTGACTAAAGCGTCGTCTAACTTTTTGAGGTAATAAAGCATGGATGCATTTCAGAACAAATAATTTGCAATTCAATCGTTTGACATTCGAAATTATCTCTAATATAATTATCTTGAATTCGAGATAATAATTAGAGAGGTGAAAAAAGTGATAAAAGTATATCCAGCTGACTCAAGATACACGGCGGATCATGGTTGGCTAAAAAGCAAATTTAGTTTTTCTTTTGCCGAATATTTTGATCGTAATAATATGAACTTTGGACCGATGCGGGTGCTAAATGATGATATTATCGCACCGTTAAAAGGGTTTCCATCACACCCTCATAAAGAGATGGAAATCGTCTCCATTGTGTTAAAAGGGTATTTACAACATGAAGATAGCACGGGTGAGAAAGCTACGACGACGTTTGGCGGAGTACAACGAATGTCGGCGGGTACCGGGGTGGTTCATTCAGAGGTCAATCCATCACCAGATGAGGAAGTGAATCTTTTACAGATGTGGTTTATGCCTGAAATACCTGGGGTAAATCCATCGTATGAGCAAACAAATTTTGATGAGACTAAATTAAAAAATCAATTATTGCCTGTCGTATCGCAAAACGCAAAAGATGAAAATGTCGCAACGATTAATCAAGATTTAACAATTTACTTATCGGATTTAGAAAAAGGAAAGGAATTGACTTTTCAGCAAGGTGAAAACAGGAAAATTTTCCTATTTGTGATTGAAGGAGAACTTGTCGTCAATAATGAAGTAACGTTAAACAGACGTGACTCTGCTCGTATTGAAGATGTTTCATCACTTAACTTAAATTCTACGACAAACACGCGGTTCATGTTAATTGATTTACCGTAAGTATTGGTTCACTTTGAATAATGTTGCAAATCGCTGAAATTTGCAATAATATCTTGAATTCAAGATATCGATAATCAGGAATTGTTTTTTATTTTTTGCTAAAACTAAAAAAGTTAAAATGAGTAATGAAAGGAATGGTACAAAAATGGCAAAAGTATTGTATATTACCGCAAATCCAAATAACGAGGAACATTCTTATAGTATGGCAGTTGGAAAGGCGTTTATCGACACGTATAAGGAGGCCAATCCGAACGATGAGGTTATACACGTAGACCTTTACAAAGAAAACATTCCTCATATTGACCCAGATGTTTTTAGTGGATGGGGCAAACTACAATCAGGAAGCAACTTTGATGAGCTTTCAGCGGATGAAAAAGCAAAAGTAGGGCGTCTCTCAGAACTGTGCGAGCAATTTATTTCAGCTGATAAATATATTTTCGTGACACCGTTATGGAATTTCTCCTACCCACCAGTAATGAAGGCGTATATTGATTCAGTCGCTGTAGCTAATAAATCATTTAAGTACACTGAACAAGGGCCAGTTGGTTTATTAACGGATAAGAAAGCACTGCACATTCAAGCACGTGGAGGTGTTTATTCCGAAGGTCCAGCCGCACAATTTGAGATGGGACATCGTCATTTAAATGCAGTTATGCAGTTCTTTGGCATCCCATCGTTTGAAGGGTTATTCGTCGAAGGGCATGCGGCAATGCCAGACAAAGCACAGGAAATTAAAGAGAACGCGATTGCCCGTGCGAAAGATATGGCTCATACTTTTTAAAAAGATAAGAAAGTATATAATATTTGAACTTGGAAAGGTGTCTAGCTCCAAGACGCTTCACTGAATATGCTGCAGTGGAGTTTTGCGACGAGTAATCGCAGGAGCAGGCGCCATCGGCTTGACCGCTTCAGACTTTCCCTTGCGGTCTAAAACCTGACCGCTACGGGAAGGTCTTCGACCGGTTTTCGCCGATAGGCGGGCGCCTTGCGCTTTTCTTATAATAAATTTCCCCAAACTACAATCATCTTGGATATGAAATGATTCAAGGTGATTGTATTTTTTATTGCTCTGTTCACCATTTTAAAGTAAAGTTATGTGAGTTTTTAGCGCTTTTATGCTGTAAAGCGAAATTGTCACATTTTTAAGGTTGAAGCTTGAGGAACTATTTGATAATATATAAGAAATTAAAAGGCTATGTGTAACTGGCGAAAGCGGATAACCGTAGGGGAGCATATAGTATCGAAACGCCGTTCGCCTGGGCAGAGGTAAGGGAAGATCCTTTACCTCTTTATGTATATTAGGAGGAGATGCGTAGCGTAAAGGATAAATTTTATATTCAAAAGTCAGAATTAATAAAAGTTTCAGTGATTTAATTTTTTTTAGTAGTTGAGTGAAATTAATAATTACCAAAAAAGAGTCACGTCAAACAATATATAGTTACAAAATGTTTTGGTGCAACTATATATTGATCTTAGTGACGTAAATAATGAATTATGAAATTCATTAAGTTTATTTAATAAAGTATGAATTAGCATTTTTTCATAGATTCACAGATTATATGTTCATTAATGAACGAACTTTTTAGAAACATAGATTACTATTTTTTTCGAATTAATTAACTGAAAAATCGATACTTTTAAAAATATTAAAAAAAGGCAGGAGATATTATGAGCACGACAACTTTAGGCAAAGCTAAAACAATTAAGACGTTAAACAATATTGCTTCATGTGGGTTAAGTGTATTTAATAAAGAAAACTATACGGTTAATAATGAAAGTGAAAACCCTGATGCGATCGTTCTTCGAAGCTTTAATATGCACTCAATGGAATTGAATGCGCAACTAAAGGCGATCGCCCGAGCGGGAGCTGGGGTTAATAATATTCCGGTCGACAAATGTACAGAAAAAGGGATTGTTGTTTTCAATACGCCTGGAGCCAACGCCAACGCCGTAAAGGAACTAGTACTAACTTCGTTAATTGCTTCGTCTCGTAATCTATTTGAAGGGGTTGCTTGGGCAAAGACGTTAGAAAAAGAAGGAGAACAAATTCCAAAGCTAGTAGAAGCAGGCAAGAAAAACTTCGTTGGGAATGAAATTCGAGGAAAAACTCTCGGTGTGATCGGTTTAGGCGCAATCGGTGCGCTAGTTGCCAATGATGCTCTTGATTTAGATATGGAAGTCATCGGTTTTGATCCGTTCATTTCCGTTGATACTGCGTGGAACTTATCAAGAAATGTACATCGCGCAATGTCACTAGAACAATTGTTTGCTACTGCAGATTATATCACTGTACACGTCCCGTTAACGGGCGACACTAAAGGGATGTTAAACAAAGAAACGTTCAAGCTTATGAAAGATGGCGTTTATATCATGAACTTCTCTCGTGGAGGACTTATTAACGAAATCGATATGGCTCTAGCGCTCGAAAGTGGAAAAATTGGTAAGTACATCACTGATTTCCCGAACGAAGAAGTGTTAAGAATGAAAAATGCGATTCCAATCCCTCACCTTGGCGCATCAACGAATGAGTCAGAAGAAAACTGTGCAATTATGGCTTCACGCCAAGTAAAGGAGTATCTTGACACAGGAAATATTAAAAACTCAGTCAATTTTCCAAATGCGTCACTGCCTTATACAGGTAAGACTCGTGTAGCGGCATTTCATAAAAATGTTCCAAATATGGTGGGCCAAATCACCTCAGCGTTCTCGAACTATCACTTAAATATCGCTGACATGGTCAACAGAAGCCGTGGTGACTACGCATATACAATGATTGATATCGATAATGAAGTAGATAAAGATATGATCCCTGATATCGAAGCAAAAATCAAACAAATTGATGGCATTGTAACAGTTCGTACGATTTAATTAAAGTGCCTTTCACCCGTATGTGAAATTCCAATGAAATTTTAAACATTATAATAAAAGGAAAATCCTTGCTATTAGTTGAATACTTTTAGTGAGGATTTTTGAATTGTTCAACTTTCTATTCCATCGTTGCGAGAAAAATATGTGTTTGGGCAACATTATGAGAATAAAATAGTATAAATCAAAGAAAAGAGGGACTGTCATGGAAATATTATCTCGTGAATCAGTGATTTATAACTTTAGTAAAGAGCATAAACCTATTAAAAAAGTGGTATCAGGAACAAGTATAGAAATTAGTACATACGATTGTTTTGAAGGTCAAATTCAATCAGAGGACACTGAAATTTCAGCTCTAGATTGGGATCGAGTGAATCCTGCGACAGGTCCGATTTTTGTTGAGGGAGCAGAAGTAGGAGATGTTCTTAAAGTTAAAATCGAAAAGATAGAAATAGGAGACAAAGGTGTTATGGTCGTAGGCCCGGATCTTGGCGTGATGGGACATCGTTTTTCGGAGATGCAAGCTAAAATCATCCCCATACGTAACGGGAAGGCGATTTTCAACGAATTGGAGTTACCACTAAATCCAATGATTGGTGTTATTGGCGTGGCGCCTTCTGGAGATGCGGTTTCGTGTGGGACACCAGGAGAACATGGCGGAAATATGGATAATAAAATGGTTACAGAAGGAGCAACGTTATATTTACCTATCTTTACCGAAGGCGCATTATTCGGTCTAGGTGATTTCCACGCTGCGATGGGGGACGGTGAAATTAGTGTTTCAGGAATTGAAGTTCCTGGAAAAGCCACTGTGACATTAGAAGTAATGAAAGGAATTAGCCTAAAGCAACCAATGCTTGAAAATGAAGGCGTTGTAACACAAATTGCTTCGGCTGAAACGTTAGATGCTGCCGCTAAATTAGCAACAGAGTTAATGATTGACCAAATTGTATCGAAAACGAACATGACTGTGCAAGAAGTTACGATGTTAATGAGTGCTGTAGGGCAAGTTGAAGTTTGCCAAATCGTTGACCCATTAATCACTGCTCGTTTCGTTGTACCGAAATCGTTACTACAACAATTAAAGGTATCGATCTTATAATGCCCATTAATAAAGAAGAAAAGCTAGATTTTATTTCTAGCCTTTCTTCTTTATTTCACTTACAACAAACGCAAGTTCTTCGTTACCGAACATAGATAATGCAGCTAACAATGTTTCATTAGGAATGTGGTCAGCTTCCTCTTTGGAAACCGTTAAATCGATCGCTTTCTTTAATGCCTCATTGTTCTTTTGACTTGGATAAGCGCGCTCATATATATCGACAGGGTTTAAGTCATGGTTAACACACCATTGCGCAAAAATAAGAATCATCATTTCCTCATCTCGTTGATAGTTTTCGATGACACGATCTTTCATCAAAATTCACCTCTTTCATTTTCCATTATAAGAGTTGGAACGTACGTTTGTAAAATGGTATTTTGTCAAACTAACCACTATTTCATACAAAATGATCATGGAGATAATCCGCCACCATTTAATATGGAAAAGGCGGACACTTTCCTTCACTTCGCTTTTACCTTCTTGCGAATCTCAGAGGCTCGTTCACGAAAGTATCCGCCTTTTTTTATACAAAACCACATAGCGGCATTCCTGCCGCCGCCATCTAATATGAAAAGTTGGGCGAGGGTCCTGACCAACTAACGACTAACCAACAAACCAACTATTACATACTAAATCTAATAATGTGGTAAAATTGATTAATAGTTTAGCACTATAATGTTAGATTATCCTATAATAAAGCTTTAACAATTTTTCAAAATGTTGCAAGAGGTGAGCTTATTTGATAAAACAAGACTTATTCGAAAAAACGATCATTATAACTGGGGGAAATAGCGGGATCGGACTTGAGGCAGCGAAAATGTTGGTGAAAAGAGGAGCTCGTGTCGTTTTGGCCGTAAGAAACGAACAAAAAGGAAAGCAAGCAAAGAAGACAATTTTGGCAGAAAATAGTGATGCGCTCGTCGATGTGATGAAACTTGACCTTTCCGATTTAAAAAGTGTTAAAGACTTTTCAGAGCAATTTTTAGCTCGGTTTGAAAATTTACATATTTTAATAAATAACGCGGGAGTGATGGTACCGCCTTATCAATTAACAAAAGATGGTTTTGAGTTACAGTTTGGTTGTAATCATTTAGGGCATTTTGCTTTAACCGGATACCTGTTGCCAATGTTAGAAAAAACACCAAACTCACGTGTAGTTACTGTGAGTAGTATCGCTCACCGAGGAGCGTCGATCTTTTTTGATAATTTGGATGGCGCAAAAGGATATAAAGCCATGGCTTTTTATAAACAGAGTAAACTCGCTAATTTATTATTTGCACAAGAATTAGACGAGCGGTTAAAAGAACGGAGAATTTCAACGATAAGCGTCGCATGCCACCCAGGGATTTCTACAACTAATCTATTTAAATTTGGAAAACGTGATGCACCTCCATTTTTACTGAAGATAGCGAAGTTATTTTTACAATCTGCAGAAATGGGCGCTCTACCTACCGTTTATGCCGCTACTAATGAAAATTTAAAAGGTGGGGAATATATCGGCCCAGACGGAAAAGGCAATCGGAAAGGGAATCCGACGATCGAAGTCCCGGCGCCAGAAGTGTACAACAAGGAAACGATGAAAAAACTGTGGGACGTTTCAGAGAAGTTAACCGGGGGTAATTTTCACTTTGGTGGTTAGCGAGTACGAAATCTCACCTCATTGAAAATAACGATTTTAGGACTTATCAGTGGGATTGCGCTTTTCTTAGAAATCTTCACCAACGTCGTCCTATTTAACTAATGCTAATATCTATACTGGTTATTAAAGACACATGTGAAAATGGAGGCTAACAACACGTGAATAAAAAATACCCGATAAACACTCTGATAAAAAAACTTTCAACTGATGATTGTGGAGCACATATATTGTATGTGTTTAGTGACATCGACAAGTATATTGAAAATGCTACTAAATTTATTTATGAAGGTATTACACAAGGAGATATTGTACTTTTCAACGATAGCGAAGAATTAAATAAAACAATTGTTGAACAACTAAAATCATTGGGACTTACAAAAGATCAATTAAATAATTTAAAATTGATAGAAATGAATAAATTTTATCTTGGTAGAAGAACGTTTGATGCATTCAAAGTCAGTCAAGCGTTAAGAAATGTAGTACAGCCTTATATGGAACAAGGCTATAGCGTGAGAACTTGGGGCCAAGTCCCCTTTATTAATGAAAATGTTACGATAGAACAGCTCCGACTATATGAATGTAATTGTGATGACTACATAGGAGAGCGAAAAATGATTTCTGTTTGTACATATGATGGTTTTAACACACCAGCCTTAGTACAGAATGAACTATTGAAAACGCATACGCATTTTATGACAGATGATGACTATTTGATATCCCCTTTTTATCATAAAAAACATCACCAATCGCTAACAACGGGGGAACTATATAGGATACAAAAGTTAGAGCAGCAAAAGCAATATCTTGAAGAAAGAAATAATGACTTACTTTCCGAAAATAAATCCGTGAAATTAAAAAATGAAGTGATTAAGCAAAATGAGGCAAAGCTTTGTACAATTATTAATGAACTCCCTCTTCCAATAATTATTAGAAATGAGTCAACCATTCTTTTTTATAATGAAGTTGCAAAAAAACAATTTCAAATTAATAGTGAGAATATCTTTGAATTGAGAAACCTTATTCCTTTTTTTGAAAAATTCAGTTTAATAGAAGCTGCCGAAAAACAAATTCAGGAACATCAGTTTAGCCATATTAATGGTGAAAAGAAGTTTTACCTAGTGAAGTCTATTAGTCTTTTGTTTGACAGGCAGGAAGCATTTCTCCATTCCTTTATTGATATTACTCAAGAGAAGGATAATGAAAATTTAATCATTCGCTCTGAAAAAATGAATATTGCTGGAGAATTAGCTGCTAGTATTGCTCATGAATTAAGGAATCCGTTAGCGGCTATCAAAGGTTTTTTTCATATCCTTAAAACATCAGATGAAGAAAAAGAATTATATTTTAACGTGATTGAAGATGAACTCTCTCGAATCGAACAAATATCAAGTGAATTATTAACTCTAGCAAAACCGCATTCAGAGGATCGCAAAGTGCATAATATTATTCAGTTAGTTAACGAAGTGATATTGCTGCTAACGTCTCAAGCGAACATGAAGTCAGTAGAAATTAATCTCCTTACAAAAAAGGATGAAATATTTATAAAATGTGAAGCTGCGAAAATTAAACAAGTCTTTATTAATATGATAAAAAACGCAATTGACGCAATGGAAAATCCAGGAAATATCAGCTTAGTTGTAAATGAAATGAGCGATAATATTCAAATTGAAATAATCGACGAAGGTAGTGGTATTCCAGAAGAAGTAATAAGTAAAATTGGTGAACCCTTTTACACTACAAAGGAAAAAGGTACAGGAATCGGCCTTATGGTTTGCTATCAAATTATTGAAAGCCATGGTGGAAACATTCAAGTCGAAAGTAAGGTCGGTAATGGAACGAAATTCACGATTACATTCCCGACTTTAACGAAGAAAGTCACTACTAGTAACGAGAAAAAAGCTAACGTTGTGCCGTCATGAGCGTTTTGTATGTATTTGCATTTGAAAAACATAAATGGGCGCACCTGAAATTGGTGCCCCCATTTTTCTAACTATATGTAAATCGCAAACCTAAGTACGATTTAATCATCCATGCGTATCCTTTTTCTTTGACTCAGAAAAAATGGTCTTTTACACAAGAAAATGGTCCTTCTTATGGCTGCTTCCTTCCGGATCTGACCCGTTCGTAGGGTTTTCTTTGTAAAAGGTTTTTTCATCAACATCAAATCGAAAGTACTGTCCACACATGACTAAACCTTCATTAGGAATTCGACCCTGCTATAGCGGATTGCAGGTTACAAGGCGCCGCTACTGCCCCGTCTATTGCGATGTGTTTCAACTGAATAACTATATCTTACATGTTTTTTTAATCGATGTATATATTAAACGATTGCCACTGGAGGATATTGTTGACATTTCACTATGCCGATTAGAAAAGCGATCACATATCGACGACGATTCTCCACTTTTATATTAAGTATTTACTTGAGAAATCATTTATACTCTTGGCTACACTTAGCCCCACGATATAAGTTTTCTGGAAAAATTAATATAGAATAAACAGATTTCGGAAGAGACATTATACGGGTATGAGATACTTACTAATTATTTTCATATTGTTTTTGTCTTTTCTATTTCCAAATGGAGTAATAGCCGATGAAATGGTGACCGTTAAATTAGTTAACTATATCGGCGATACTAATGAGTTGGATCTCGCTCTAAAAGGAGAGTTTTACACTCTTGATCCCGCGCTAAGTTTAAAAGAAGGAGTGAATTATCAATTAAAAGTAAATGATGGTTCGATTCGAATAGAAGGGGAGGAGAAAACGTTTCATATTAATGAATCATTTGCACTGATCCCGAAAACATATGATGAAAATCATGTTATTTACATTAATGATCGTCCGTACTTAGGTTCCGTAGAGTTTCAAATCGAGGACGGTAAAAATGTTCGACCTGTTAATCAACTTTTTTTAGAAGATTATTTAAAAGGGGTCGTACCTTTTGAAGTGTACCCGTCATGGGAACTTGAAACATTAAAGGCGCAAACGTTAGCCGCTCGAACGTATGCAGTTACTCATATGAAGAAAAATATGGATGATACGATCCGTTTTCAAGTGTATGGGAAAGCGGTAGATGAAACGAAGGGCGAAGTGATCACTTACAAAGACCGACCGATTGACGCGTTTTACTCAGCAAGTAACGGAGGGATGACAGAAAGTAATAAAAATGTATGGGGAGGTAACGCCTTAAGCTACTTTCCGATCAAAAAGGATCCGTACGACCCAACTCATCCGTGGGAATTTACGCTTAATAGGAGTCAAATCGTTTTAGACGAAATCAATTGGGATGACCACAATTGGTGGGATGAAATTGAGGAAGTTGATACGGAAATTACAGCAGCAATGAAAAATTGGCTCTATAATAAAGGATACTCATCTGATATTAAGATTTTATCGGTTACTGATTTTGAAATAACGCCGAAACAGCTTTCTTCTGAACGAACCGAAGAAGGAGCCTTAACGGTTGAATTTTTACAACGTTTATTAGATGGAACCGTCTTATATGAAGTGATCAATTTTGAAAATGGCAATGTAAATCGAATTCGTCCTTTAATCGGTGGCAATGTGTTTAAAAGTTATTTAATCGATTCGTTTACAGAAAATGGCGAGGCTTATATAGTGAAAGGAAGAGGTTTTGGTCATGGTGTCGGTATGAGCCAATGGGGTGCACAAATGATGGCAGAGCAAGGAAAATCATATGAGGAAATTTTACAGTTTTATTATCCAGGGACAAAGATTAAAAACGTAACCAATTCAAATTAGGACAGAATGAATACCGAAATGCGATCAGAAGTCGTATTCTGTTTGTAGGAAAAATAGGGCTGCCCCAAAAGTGTGTGACACTTGTTTTGGGGCACCCTTAATTTTTATACGCTTTTAGGATGATTAGCGACTTAGGATACCCGCTTTTGTATGAAAAAAGCCGAATGATTTCGTGAACGAGCCTCTGAGATTCGCAAGAAGGTCAAAGCGAAGTGAAGGAAATCATTCGACTTTTCCATATTAGATGGTGACGGGTTCCCGTCATGAAGTTTTTCCCTCTTAAGAAATAATTGAGCTCGTATTGATCAGTTTGTATTTAGTAGGTAAACGAATTTGAAACAAGCATTTAAAGAAGCAAAAGACTATTTTAACAATAACAAAAAAGATTAATGAATTTCATAATCCATTATTTCCGCCACTAAGATCAATATATATTGCGAGATGTGGCTCATTTTAGGTATTTATGAAATTCACTCAGATAAATAAAGAGGGAAGTTAGTTAAAAAACAATTAGGGTTCGCCAGTGTCTTGTGCTGTGCGAGCCCTAGTTTTCTTTTTTTCACATTCCATTTTAACTAGCTTAGTATAATTTTTTGTACAACCTCCATGGGCTTATAAATTTGCGACTGATTTCTTTTTTGAACTCGTAGAGGTATTTCTCTTTGACATCGCAGGTACGACATTATATTTTACTATTAAAACGTTGATCAGTAACAATATAGATGAAGCAATAAATAAGCTTCGAATTCCCGCAACCGACGTTAACCAACCACCGGCAATCGGTCCAAGCATCGTCCCTAAGTACATAAAGCTATTTGAATAACCGAACGTTCGACTTTCCATTCCTTCAGGAGCTAAATGACGAATTAACGAATTGATCGATGGTAATAATCCACCTAAACAAAGCCCTAATAAAAATCGAAAAATAAGAAGTTGCCAATACGTTTCTACAAAGGCTTGCGGTAAGGTGATAATTGCCGCAAAAAGTAAAGAAATTAGCAAAACAAACTGAGTGCCTCTTTTGTCGCTTAACTTTCCGAGGAACGGACTAGCTGACATGTTCGCAAATCCCATCACAGACATCGCTAACCCAGCGAAGAAAGCGACATTTTGTGAAGTAGTGAGGTCTTGTACGTACAATGATAAAAGTGGGTTTATTCCGATCAATGCACATTGAACAATGAAAAAGACGATAAATAAAGACAAAATCGGTGAGGTAGAGACGATTTTTTTGAAATCTTCGATCGTATTTGTCTTCACTATTTCTTCTTTTTTCTGCTGATCTTCTTTGACAAAAAATAAAACGGCAACCGCTGTGATGAGGATCGTTAGTCCTGTGACGTAAAACACCATTCGAAATCCAATTAAATCAGCTAAAACTCCACCGAACAATGGACCGCAAATGCCACCAGCTACAGCACCAGCTTGTAACATTCCGAGGGCGTATCCTGTTCGCTCTTTCGGTGTCGTCATTGAAATTAACGTAATTGCAGCGGGGATAAACCCTGAGATACTTCCATTTAACAAACGCAAAAACAGTAAAGACCAAGGCCCAGTTGCGAATCCGGTAAGGGTGATAACAATCGCCATTCCAAAGCCTGAGCGTAGTAACATTAATTTCCGTCCGTGTCGATCGGCAAGTTTTCCCCATAATGGTGAAAATAAAAAGGCCGTTAGAAAGTTTGCGCCAAAAATAATTCCAGCCCAGCGACTAACAGATTGTGGATCAGTGACTCCTAATTCTTGTAAATATAAAGGTAAAAAGGGGATAATCATCGTCATTGCAGCCATGACAAAAAATTGACATACCATAAGTATGTATAAGTTTCGTTTCCAATTCGTTTTTGGCATTTATTTTTTTCACTCCCATATCGTTATACCTATTATACTTCGGAGGTCGAAATATTCAAGGGGAAATCAGAAATTGTTAAAAAATTTGTATTTTACTATGGAACGAAAACACCTTACTGTTGTACTTTAGAAAATTACGTTACAATAACAATATTAATAATTTCTTCCATAAAGCAACCCGAAATAAACGTAAGAGGTGATTTTAAAAATGAACATCGAAAATATTGTTGTTGTAAGTCCTAAATATAAGGAATTAAAGCAACTAATTCAAAGTAAAAACGTAGAAAAAAACTTTCGATTTTTACCCGAAGAAGAAGCAACCGAGGAAGAATTAGATTGGGCTGATGCTTTTCTAGCCTTTAATTTAAAATCAGACCACGATTATTCTCGTGTGAAGTGGGTTCATTCTTTAGGAGCGGGAGTAGACAGCTTGCTTTTCAAAAAAGAATGGGACGAAAACGTATTGTTAACTAGAACGATTTGTTCGTTTGGGCAAAGAATTGGCGAGTATAGCTTAAGTTATATTTTAAAAGATCTGCAATTTCACGAGCAATTCGACCAACAACAAAAAGAAAAAAACTGGCAGCCGATCACTCCAAAATTACTAAGCGATCAAAAGGTAATGATTTATGGAACGGGTGAAATCGGCCAAGTAACTGCTAAAATTTTAGCTTCACTAGGTGTCGAAGTTTACGGAGTTTCATTAAGTGGTAAACAAAAAGAGCCATTTAAAGATGTAATGAATGTCAACGAGCATCTCAGCTATTTAAGTAACGTCGATTACATTATCAATACCTTACCCCTAACGGAAAAAACGGAGTACTTATTTAATGAAAACATTTTTAAGCAAGTTGCCAATGTCGGCTTTATTAATGTTGGAAGAGGTAGGTCAATTGATGAAGCCGCGTTACTTAAAGCTTTAAATGAAAGCCAAGTGAGGTTCGCGGTATTAGATGTATTCACCGAAGAACCACTGCCGAAAGAAAATCGATTGTGGGAACATCCAAATGTTTCGGTGACTCCCCACATTTCAGCAGTGACAACTCCCGACGAAGCTGTCGAATGTTTTGTAGAAACACTTAAAAATATTGAAGAAAATCAACCACTACCTAACAAAGTAGATATTAAAAAAGGTTTCTAAATTAAAGAATTTCATAATCATTATTTTGCGCCTCTAGGTTGCTACATCTAATTGAGTTAAATCGTTCTAAAAAGATGTAGATGTATGCGCTAGATTATTGGTATTATGAAATTTGCTCAAATACATAATTAGAAAAAGAATTGATAATTGAGGGTTGAGAGTATGCAAAATATAGGATTAGTTCTAGAAGGGGGCGGTATGCGCGGTCTTTACACCGCAGGCGTCCTAGAGTATTTTTTAGAAAAACAATTATTTTTTCCGTATGTTATTGGGGTTTCAGCAGGAGCTTGTATGGCTGCTACCTACTTATCGCGGCAAAAAGGGAGAAATAAAAAGGTCAATACGAGCCTTGTGAAAGACCCACGTTATTTGTCATTACGGAATTTGATTTTTAAAAGACAGCTATTTGGAATGGACTTTTTGTTCGATGATATCCCGAACAGAGTAGTTCCTTTTGACTATGATACGTTTAATCAAGGAAAAGAGCGATTTTTAGTAGGCGCGACTTGTTGCCATACAGGAGAAGCCGTCTTTTTCGATAAAGCAGACCATAGTGAAAATATTTTACAAATTATTCGAGCCTCAAGCTCATTGCCGTTCGTAGCACCGCCCGTTTCATATCATGGGAAGTTACTTTTAGATGGCGGACTTGTTGATCCGATTCCGATCAAAAAATCACAACATGACGGCAATATCAAAAATGTGGTCGTAATGACGAAAGCTGAAAATTTTCGTAGAAAGCCTAGTAAATTTGCATCATTGGCTAAAATCACCTATCGATCTTATCCAGCCATATATGATTTATTGCAAAAAAGACACGAAGTATATAACGATACACTCTCTTGTATTGAAGAAGAGGAGCAACATGGCAGGACGTTTGTAATAAAACCAAGCATTGAACTTCCTGTAGGACGGATTGAGCGAAATGAGAAAAATTTAATTGCTTTATACGAACTTGGTTATAATGATGCCAAAGAAAAATGGACGAGTTTAAATCAGTTTTTGTCTCAATAATTCGTTGTTGGTGAAGTTTATAAAAATATAGTTACGAGTTGACCTGGGCTGTTCCAATGGAGCGGTCTTTTTTGTTTGTGTGAAAATTCAAAAAAAGCTTTATTTACGAACGTATGTTTTATATAATGGAAATAGAGAAGGGATAAAAGGAAAAGGTTTTGTTTTGTGGTAGGGTAAGTAATTTTATTTACTTGTTAACTTTAGTCAATTGGGATGTTGTGCTTTAAAAGTTAGTTTAAAATGCTATAATAATAGCGATATTTCTTTTAGAAAGGAATGTTTTAAATGACTGATAAACTTGACATAATTTTAGAAAAACTCGATAAAGTTAGTAGTGATGTTACAAAGATATCGTCTGATCAAAAAGAGATGCGAGGTGAAATAAACACTTTATCATCCAATCAAGAGGCAATGCGAGGTGAAATAAACACTTTATCATCTAATCAAGAGGCGATGCGAGGTGAAATAAACACTTTATCATCTAATCAAGAGGCGATGCGAAGTGAACTGAAGTCACTATCTAATGAAGTAGGTACTTTGTCGTCAAATCAATTTGAGATGAAAGAAGATATAAAGACATTACTAATTAAAGTACAGGAACAGCATATTGAAAATATAAATTCAGATGATTTTATATTAAAATCGCTTCAAGAATTGAAAGAAAGTGTTCGTTTTATTAATCATAGACAAGCTGATAATGAACTTGAAATAAATAATATAAAAAAATTAAAACAGTATGAAGGGCAATAACTAATGTTTATATAGACTGAGGTTTAATATTTTTGCCTTTCCTAGATATAAATGCGATCTTATCATCAATACAATCGCTCCTTTTATTCCTAAGTTTAAAAATTTACAAGGCGTTTCAACAAGTGACCTGTTGCTTCAACAGAGTAAATATACTGACATCAACTTTACTATTCCGGGTAGTAAGGTTTTTTGTGTTTCATTAATAAAGTAGCTTACTTTCCTTCGCAAGATTTTTTTACAATGGCACTTTATCTTATCTGTAAAATAATATTACATAACAGACTGGTAAAAATAGGAAAGGTAAATACAAATTTATGGTAAAAAACAGTTTACAAAATAAAAAGAATGTATTACGATTGATATATAACAAAAGATATATAACAGATGATCTACTACAGCGGAAATGTCCACCCCTCGTGGACAAAATGCCGAAATGTCCACGAGGGGTGTCAGACACCATAAAGGAGGGAAATTATGCCGCCGAAAAAGAAGTTTTCGAAACAACAAATCGTTGACGCAGCTTTTGATATAGCAAGAACTGAAGGGATTGACAATATCACGATTAGAAAAGTCGCCGAAAAATTAGGTAGTTCGATCGCGCCTATCTATGTAAACTTCAAGGATGTTGATGAACTTATAGAGGAGGTTGTAAATAAAATATTTGCTGTGAGTCAACAGCTTTTACAACAAGAAAATAGTGGAAGGCCTTTTCGTGACATCGGTGTCGCGAGTATTCGTTTTGCGAAACATTATAGTGTGCTTTTTAAAGACTTAGTAATGAACCAGAACAAATTTATTAAAAAATTAGAACAAGGAAGTAACAGCGATATTATTGAGCTTATGAAACAAGATGCAGACTTAAAAGGTTTTACAGATGAAGAGCTTCAAGAAATTTTACTAAAAATGAAAATCTTCCAAACAGGTCTTTCGATAATGGTTGCAAATGAGTTACTTCCAGACGAATTTAACGAAGAAAAGATGATAGAGATACTTGAAAGTACTGCTAATGACGTCATTGCCGCTGCCCATCTAAATAAAAAAGAAGATTAAATTTTAAAAATAAGGGATGAGTGAAAATGAAAAAGCGAACGGTGATTATTACTGGAGCAAACTCTGGAATTGGTAAAGCTGCTACGCTGCAATTTGCCAAAGAAGGTTACACTGTGATCATGGCATGTCGAAATATCGAAAAGAGTGAGAAAGTTCATAAGGACATTATTGAGGCGACTCAAAACCGAAACGTCGAACTCATGAAGCTTGATGCCTCTTCATTTCAATCGATTCATCAATTTTGCGAAGAATTTAAAAAACGCTATGAAACATTGGACATTTTAATTCATAATGCTGCTTATTTTAATCACGGCGCAAAATATTGTGTGAGTGATGATGGAATTGAAATGACATTTAATACGAACGTCGTTGGACCTTATTTAATCACATGTTTACTTTTAGATCAGCTGAAAAAGTCCGACGATGCGCGAATTTTAAATGCGGGTAGTAACATTATTAAACACTTTTTTGACCCTAAGAAAAAAATTGAGTTTAGTAATTTACAAGGAGAAAATAACGATCCTAAATATTCAGTATATAAAATGTACTGCCAATCAAAAATGGCGTTGATGCTGCTTACTTTTAAAATGGCAGACGAATTCAAAAATCACGGCATTAAAGTAAACGCACTACAAATTAACGGTGCCACGATGTCAAAAGAAACCCTTCAAAAAGTTACTCTAAGGTACCGATTGATTGCAAGAGTGCAAAACCGATTTTTTCGTCCGCCTAGCTATATGGCAAACAATTACTATGAAATTTGTACTTCTGAGAACTATAAAGACACAACAGGGAAGCTGTTTAACGATAAACTTGAGATTATGGAAGCTGCGCCAAAGCAACCGCAAGGCTTTATTCATGATATAAAACAAGTGACCGGCTCGAGCCTTTACCCATATTATGCCGATGATCCAACAATGACAAATGAAGTGTGGGAATTTTGCGAAAGGGTAACAGGGAAATCGATCGATGACTACCTAAACAGTTACAAAGAAATAGAAAACGAAAAAGTAGAAACAGTAAAATAAGTGAGTGAATACTTCAAAGGTAACCTATAAGTAAATCAAAAATTAAGTAGGTGGGATTTAAATTGTTAAGTTATTATAGTAAGCTATCGTCACAAGTATATGATATTGATAAGCCGATCGGTCATTCGTTCGGAGATGTGGAATATTATCTAGAACGACTTGCACCTATAAAAGAAGGGCGTATTTTAGAGCCCGCAACAGGTACGGGACGTATTCTTATACCACTTTTAGAAGCTGGGTTTCAGGTGGATGGTTTTGACCTTTCGGAGGAAATGTTAAGTATTTGTCGTAAAAACTGCGAAAAAAGAGGTTTAAGTACGACTCTTTTCGAGGGGCGGATGGAGTCTTTTACATTAAATTCAAAGTATGATGTGATCATCGTTCCAACAGGGACATTTCTATTATTACATGAGCGGGAACAGTCTATTGAAGCTCTAAAAAATTTTTACAAGCATCTTACTGATGGTGGGCGCCTAATTGTTGATCTTTTTTTACAAACAGATATTGCACTTAATCAAATCACAACGAAAACGTGGGAATTAGGAAATGGCGATATAATTACATTCGAAAATAAAACGGTCGAAGTCGATTATATTAACCAGTATACCGTTTCTCATGGCCGTTACGAAAAATGGCGTAATGGTAACCTTATTCAAACCGAATTAGAACGTTTTCCGTTACGATGGTATGGAGTAGAGGAATTCAAAATGTTGCTAGAAAGTATCGGATTTGACCAGATCGTCATTTCTGCAGACTATAACTACGGACAGTACCCGGTAAATAAAGAACAAACGATTACTTTTGAAGCAATTGCTAAAAAAAAGAGTTAATATAAATATGAAAGAATTCTTTATCACAAACATTAATATCATTACCGAAACGACCACGATTCCGTCCGGTTTCCTACAAGTAAAAAACGGTAAAATCGCCAGAGTTGGTCGTATGTCTGACTATCCTACCGAAACAGAGGTTGAACAATTTAAGTTTTCACCCCGTTTTACGTTAATTCCTGGAATGATTGATATTCACATTCATGGAGGGAACGGTTCAGATGTAATGGATGGTACTCATTCGGCGCTCGCGAATATAGCAAAATCGTTACCGAAAGAAGGGGTTACTAGTTTTTTAGCAACTACAATGACTCATCGTAGCAATAAAATTGAAACTACCCTAAAAAATACTGCTTCTTACATGAAAAAACAAAGCGGTTGCGAGGCAGAAATTTTAGGCATCCACCTTGAAGGACCATTTATTTCATCGCATAAAGCTGGGGCTCAACCAAGCAACTATATTCTCAAACCAAACGTTCCACTTTTTAAAAAATGGCGAAATTTAGCAGATGTAACGATCAAAGTAGTAACGGTGGCACCAGAAGTAGAAAATGGAATCGAGTTTATAAAACAATTAAATGAACTTGGTGTTATTATTTCGATTGGCCATTCAGACGCCAACTATCAGCATGTAGAGCGAGCAATTGAGGCTGGCGCGACACATGTTACACATTTATACAATGCATTAAGTGGAATGCACCACCGTGACCCTGGGGTTGTTGGTGCTGCATTAGCGAACGATGAATTATTTGTAGAGCTCATTGTCGATGGTATTCATGTACATCCTGAAATAGTTAAGCTCACCTATAAAGCGAAACAAGCCAATCAAATCATCTTAATTACCGATGCAATCAGAGCAACAGGACTAAAGGATGGTTGTTATGAATTGGGAGGGCAATCAGTGAACTTAATTGATGGACAGCCGCTATTAGCTGATGGCACCTTAGCCGGTAGTACTTTGACGATGAACGAAGCTATTAAAAATATGATCTCCTATACAGGCTGTTCGCTTCAGGAAATCGTTGTCATGACATCTGAAAATCCAGCCAAAAGGTTAAATGTTTTTCAGCGGAAGGGAAGTATTAAAGAAGGGAAAGATGCAGATCTTGTCGTGCTTAATGATCAAAAAGACGTCATTATGACGGTTTGTCGAGGGGAAGTGACCTATTCACTGTGACTGCTTCAACATGCACGGATTTGGAAGATGGTGTAAAATAAGTGCACGTTGACGCCTTCAACATGCATGAATTTGGAATAATATGGAAAAACCGTACGTGTTGACGCCTTCAACGCGCACAGATTTGTAAAAAAGTGGTAAATACATGCGCGTTAACGTCTTCAATATGTACGAATTTGGAAGAAAGTGGTAAATCCGTGCACGTTGACGCCTTCAACAGGCATAAAATTAGAAGATGGGGGAAATACGTACATATGATCACCCTCAATCTTATAAATTCTCATAGTAAAAAGAAAGGGTTCTCATGAATCGATATCAACGTAACATAACTATAGCACTCATAATAGCAACGTTTTTAGCAGCAATCGAAGTAACTGTAATTAGCACGGCAATGCCTGTGATCACGAGTGACCTCGGTGGTCTAGATTTAATTAGTTGGGTATTTGCGATTTATTTATTAACTTACGCGGTAATGACACCGATTTTTGGTAAACTCGCTGACTTATTTGGAAGAAAAAAGATATTTATTACGGGCGCCACTTTGTTTTTAATCGGCTCTGCCTTATGTGGTCTATCCCAATCGATGGAGCAACTGATTTTGTTTCGGGCACTACAAGGTGTTGGGGCAGGAGCGTTAATGCCAATGACATTTACGATTGTTGGTGATGTATTTAAGTATGAACAAAGAGCGAAAGTGCAAGCAATCATCGGATCGATTTGGGGGATTGCCGGTATTTTCGGACCGTTAGTCGGCGGTTTTTTCGTCGATTATTTGACATGGAACTGGATTTTCTACATCAACATTCCATTTGGACTCATTTCCATGCACTTAATCGGAAAGTATTTAGAAGAGAAAATCGAGAAGCGGAAGCGTTCGATCGACTATGGCGGTGCGATTACCTTCATTATCGGTGCGAGTGCACTACTTTACGCACTATTATCAGGCGGAAATGAAATCGCTTGGAACGACAGTATCATGATCGTTCTGTTCGGTGTCGCATTTGTGTTCCTATTCATCTTTATTATTGTTCAATTAAAAGTAAAGGAGCCAATGGTTCCGTTCCATTTATTTAAAAATCGTCACTTATTAATTGTTAACTTAAGCGGATTACTATTAGGCGCTATTCTGATCGGGCTAACAGCCTATTTACCGCTTTGGGTGCAAGGGGTGCTTCTCTTAGCAGCTACGGCCTCAGGTTTAACATTAATTCCGATGTCACTAGGCTGGCCATTAGGAGCTTTTATTAGCGGTCGCATTATCGTTCGAGTTGGGACAAAGCCAATTTCTCTCGTCGGTGTCATATTAATCGCCTTAGGAACATTTGCACTTACATTTATCACAAGTACGACATCAAATGTATTTCTTGTCATTGTCATGTTTTTTATCGGTTTAGGATTTGGTTTGTCGTTTACGGTTTTTACTGTCATTGTTCAATCTTCTGTCGATTGGAATAACCGAGGTGCCGCAGCATCATCGAATGCTTTTCTTCGTACGCTCGGTCAGACGCTCGGTATTGCCGTGCTTGGTGCTGTTTTAAACCAACATATCGGTGGGCACACGAATAACGGAACGAACGTAGCACCTGAACTTCTGGCGGCAGGACTTCATTCGGTATTCATTATTTTAGCGGTGATCGCTACCGTTTGTGCAATTTTAGTAGCTACATTTCTTCCAAAAGAACAACCTAAATATGCTAAAGAGCAATCGTCATAAATTATGTGGAGCTATCTCAAAAGAAAGTAGGCACCGTTAGGTACCAAATATAAACGGAATAAATTTATACGTCTATATTTTAGTAAGATCTACATGGTCTCTGACACTTACGGGACAGCTCTGTCTTTTTGAATAGCCTATATTAACCTCTAATTACGGTTAATTTATTTCCATAGTTTGCTTGATTATGTTATCATTATAAAGGTTTTTAAATAAGGAGTAAGTGACTAACGAATACTTTGATGGAGGCATGATAATCTATACGTATTAAAATGATTTACTAGTATTTTAAAATTTACTTTTAATTAGGTTGTCACTTTTATCGGTTTAGTATTGTATTCAAAAACAGTATCGGCAAAATATAATAGAACTACGAACAAGCAATACTAATTACACCCGTTACTAAATTTAAATAATTTAATAAAGGAGAATATTACTTGAAGAAATTAACGCCCGTTTTTACGATTTCTGCGATATTAGCGATAACTTTCATTTTATGGGGAGCATTTGCTCCAAACAATTTAGATAAAGTTACAAGTCTAATACAAGAATTCATCACTTATGAATTTGGCTGGTTTTACTTATTAGCAGCGAGCGCCTTTTTAGCCGTCGCTTTATTTTTGATTTTTAGCCCGTACGGAAAAATAAAGTTAGGGAAGCCTGACGAACAACCAGAATATAACTATCTCACATGGTTTTCATTCCTATTTACAGCTGGAATGGGGATTGGTTTAGTCTTCTGGGGTGTCGCTGAGCCGATGTATCATTTTTATTTTCCACCACATGAGAATGTAACAGACTATCAAGCAGCTGGACAAGCTTTACGATATTCGTTCTTCCATTGGGGACTCCATCCGTGGGCTATTTATGCAATGGTTGCACTTGTTTTAGCTTATTTTCAATTTCGTAAAGGATATTCTGGAGTCATTAGTGCAACATTCCGTCCGTTAATCGGCGATCGAGTCGACGGTGGAATGGGGACAATGATTAACGTATTAGTCGTATTTGCGACAATTATCGGGGTTGCGACGTCGCTCGGTTTTGGTACGATGCAAATATCAGGAGGCTTATCAGAGATCACACCTGCGATTTCTAATACATTTGCCACTCAATTCATCATCATTATCATTATTACGATTTTATATATGATTTCTGCGCTAACAGGATTAAATCGCGGAATTCGTATTCTCAGTAAGACGAATGTATATTTAGCCGTTACTTTAATGTTGTTCGTGTTATTTTTAGGTCCAACAACGTACATTATGGGGGCATTTACACAAACTCTCGGAAATTACTTTCAAAATATTGTCAGTATGAGTTTCAGAATGGACCCTTTTAACCCTGAAACGAACTGGGTTCAAGGTTGGACGATTTTCTACTGGGCTTGGTGGATCTCTTGGGCTCCTTTCGTAGGTACATTCATTGCACGTGTTTCTCGTGGTCGTACGATCCGTGAATTTGTAATTGGGGTTTTAGCAGTTCCAACTTTATTTAGTGCTTTATGGTTTTCCGTTTTTGGTGGTACAGCGATTTCGTTAGATATGAACGATAATATTGGTATTATGAACGTTATCGAATCAAGTGGAATGGAGGTAGCGTTATTTACGTTATTACAACAATTCCCACTTAGCATGATTATTTCGCTTATTGCAATCTTTCTTATTTGTTCGTTTTTTATTACTTCTGCCGATTCAGCGACGTTTGTACTCGGAATGCAGACGACAAATGGAAGTCTAAATCCGCCAAATTCAGTTAAATTAATTTGGGGATTCATTCAGTCTGCTGCAGCAGCGGTACTACTTGCTTCGGGTGGATTGGATGCTTTACAAACAGCAGCAATCATAGCCGCATTACCGTTCACCGTTGTTATGATCTTTATGATTATCTCTTTATTTAAAGAGTTGCGCCGTGAACACATCATACTATACCAAGATAAGTTAACTAGGTTGAAAATGAAAGAAGAGAAAGTAAAGCTTAAAGAAGATAAATTACGATTAAAAGAAGAAAACATGGCATTAAAGAAACAATTAAAAGAAGAAGAGCTCACATTTAAAAAGCAGTTGAAAGAAGAAAATGCGTCATTAAAGAAGGCATTAAAAAAAGATCAAAATAAAAATAATAAATAGTTTTTGTTGGTCTGAACCCGTTGGAGAATAGCTTATTCGTCAACGTGTTCGGGCTTTTTTGTTTGAAAACGTGACATCGCCCTATTACTTATGTGAAAATAGAGAGAATGATAATGTGGAACAGGTTGGTGACTATGGAAACTGAAATGATTTTAAAAGTAAAACCGAAGTTCGTAAAAAAATTTAAAGCTGGGTATCCGTTAATATTTAAGGAAGCAATCATTAATATTAATGACTTAAAAGAGGAAGGTACGGTCGTTAAACTGGTTGACGACCGTCAATCGCTGATCGCTAAAGGCTATTACGGTAAACAAAACAAAGGATATGGTTGGATACTTACTCAAAATGCCAACGAAAAAATTGATGAAGCTTTTTTTGAAAAAAAACTGAAAACTGCGTTCAATAAAAGAAAGTCGTTTTATAATAATAAAGAAACGACGGCTTTTCGTGTGTTTAATGCGGAAGGTGACGGGATTGGCGGCTTAACAATCGACTATTTTGATGGTTATTATTTAATTAATTGGTACAGTGAAGGCATTTTTAAGTTTAGTGAGTATGTGCTTTCTTCATTAAAAAAACTCGTTGATTACAAAGGGATCTATCAGAAAAAGCGTTTTAATCAAGATGGTCAATACATAGAAGAAGATGATTTTGTCACGGGTGAGAGAGGACAATTCCCGCTAGTCGTCAAAGAAAATGGCGTCCATTTCGCCGTTTATTTAAATGAAGGGGCAATGGTCGGTGTTTTTCTTGACCAACGCGAAGTCAGAAAAACAATCCGTGATCATTATGCCGAAGGAAAGACGGTACTCAATACTTTTTCATATACAGGAGCCTTTTCGATTTTTGCGGCACTAGGGAACGCCGCAAAAACGACGAGTGTTGACCTTGCTAATCGCAGTTTAGCGAAGACGATTGAACAGTTCAGCATTAACAATATCGACTATGAGGCACAAGACATAATTGTTGAAGACGTGTTTAAGTACTTTAAATATGCCGTCAAGAAAAACTTAAGCTTTGATATGGTCATCCTTGACCCACCAAGCTTTGCCCGGTCTAAAAAATACACATTTAGTGCCGCAAAAGATTATAAACAACTCTTAAAAGAAGCGATTGCGATTACGAACGATCAAGGAGTTATTGTTGCGTCGACGAATTGCGCAACCTTTGATATGCAAAAATTTAAAGGCTTTATCGACACTGCTTTTAAAGAGTCGAATGCGAAATACGAGATCGTTGAGGAGTTTTCACTTCCTGATGATTTTCGAACAATGAAACAGTATAAAGAAGGAAACTATCTTAAAGTTGCTTTTATTAAAGTTCGATCTAAGTAGTCAATATATAGTTGCACCAAAACACTTTGTAACTATATATTTCTGATGTGACTCTTTTTTGGAACTATGAAATTCACTCGAATGAAAGTATTATTTAATATACTATTAGACTACTTTATGGATTAAGGATGAGGAACATGGAGGATAAAGTTTTAATTGTCGAGGGTAAAAATGATCGTAAAACAGTCGAGAAAGTACTTGATGAATCGGTAAATATTATTTGCACTTACGGAACTTTAAGTGAAGAGAAGCTTGAGACGATCATTTATCCTATTGAAGACAACGACGTTTATATACTAGTTGATGCCGATGATGCCGGTGAAAAATTAAGAAAACAATTAAAACATGAGCTACCAAATGCGACACATTTGTATATAGACAAAGTGTATCGGCAAGTAGAGACAACACCTCTCGATTTCCTAGCGGAACTGTTACGAAAATATTTTCAAGTAAAGGAGCCGTTTTAGGTTTTGTATCCTATCCTTCATCTAAAAGCGTCGGTACATGTCTGCTTGACTAAATACTATTTTATAGGGGGAGAAACCATTGAATCTTACTAAGTTTCCTAGAAATCGTTATACAAAAACAGCGACACCCATTGAAAAGGTAGCTCGATTTTCTAAAGCGTTAGGCGGAGCAAATGTATACATAAAAAGAGATGATCAATTAGGCCTTACAGAGGGCGGCAATAAAACACGAAAGCTCGAGTTTTTAATTGCTGATGCTATTGAGAAGGGCGCAGATACGATCATCACTGCTGGAGGAATCCAATCGAATCACTGCCGATTAACGTTATCCGCATGTGTCAAAGAAGGGTTAAAGTGCATGCTAGTTTTAGAGGAGAACGTGGTCTCGCAATTTCATACAGATACGAGCGGTAATTATCTTCTATATCAGCTGTTAGGTACGGAGGCGATTAAAATTGTTCCGAACGGCACTGATGTATATGAAGAAATGGACGCACTTGCGCAACAATTACGCGAAGAGGGGCGAAACCCATATGTAATCCCAGTTGGTGGGTCGAATGTCATTGGCTCAACTGGTTATGCAGCGTGTGCCGAAGAAATCGTTCAGCAAGAAAAGGAAATAGGAGTAAAATTTGACTATGTTGTTTGTACAAGTGGTAGTGCCGGTATGCAAGCTGGTTTAATCTCAGGTTTCTTCGGTTTAGAGCGTGAAACGAAAGTCATCGGCATTAATATTAGTCGAGAAAAAAAAGAACAAGAAGAAAAATTGTATGAACTAACGAAAGCAACCGCTGCGCACATTGGGATTGAAAGAGAAGTTCCTCGCGCTACAATTATGTGTTTTGATGAATATGTAGGACCGGGATATGCGCTACCAACCGAAGAAATGGTGGAGGCGGTTAAGTTACTCGGGCAAACAGAAGCGATCATTTTAGACCCAGTGTATACAGGAAAAACGATGGCCGGTTTAATTGATCTAATACGCAAAGATTATTTTAAACCGAGCGATAATGTCTTGTTTTTACATTCAGGCGGAACCCCAGCCGTTTACGCGTACGCACCACTTTTTAATAGTAAAAGTTGAGGTGTTAGACATCAACGACCTCCAGTGCAACTACATTTATGTAATTACATTACAACAATCTTACTCTTAAATAAACTATTTTGATTTGTTTCTATAAAGGGTACTAGAATTATACCAATTACACCTTAACCGATAAAATATGCTATAGTATTAAAAGGTAAATCGCTCAATCTTTATGATTGGGCGCTTTATTTTTTTCACTAGAAGAGGCAACAATCTTTAATTTTACGAAAAAGGAAGATCACCGATGAAATACATCAAAGAGTGGCAAGAAGCACTGCACATCGAAATTCATCATTTAAAAAAATACGGAAGTACGAAATATAAGCTGAAAAGTGGTCGTTTAATAACAAGCCAAAACGGTTTTACTTACTATTTTGAAACGTCACTGCCAATCTCCGTTCCAGTAGGCTCAATGATTAGCGTACAATGGGAAAGCTTGAAGGTCAGTGGCAAAATGTTATCTTCAGAAGGAAGTAGTATCCTCGTTTCGCTTGAAAAATCATTAGGGGATTTAATTGGTGAAGCTATTCTTTTTTACGATCCGTGGGAGTTATTAGAAGAACTGGGCTTACGTTTGGATGAAGCGAAAAAAAGTAAGAAAAAACTTCAACGAATGAAGCAGTTAGTCGAGCCGAACGCACCAGCAAAACATTCAATTGAAAAAAACAAAACGAATGCTCATGAGTTATTTTATCGATCAAAATATAATCCAGCAACATTCGTTTGGGGACCACCAGGGACTGGAAAAACGTACACGTTAGCGCGAGTTGCCGCGAATAAGTATTTTCAAGGGAAACGGGTGCTGATATTATCCCACAGTAATCAGGCGGTCGATGTGTTACTTGAGGAAATTGTTCATTTTTTAATAAAAAAATCACGGTTTAAAGAAGGGGATGTGCTAAGGTACGGCTCAGGGTCCAAACAGACGTCGGTTGAGGCTGTGACGACACAAAAACTACTAGAAGCACATGAACCAAAACTAGCGAAAGAAAAAGAAACGGTTGCCCAAGAAAGACGGTTGTTAAAACAAGATTTATCTCAATCATTTAGTCGACGAGATAGCGAAAGCTTACTAGCCATGGAAAAAAAGTTAGCCACTTTATTAGAAAAAGTTCGCCAAAAGGAATTGATATTTTTAAAAGAAGCAAAGGTGGTTGGAACGACATTAGCGAAAGCAGCTAACGATCCTGCCATTTATGAAAAAACTTTTGATCTCGTCATCATTGATGAAGCAAGTATGGCCTATGTTCCACAAACAGCATTTGCGGCAAGTCTCGGCAAGCGCGTGATTGTATCCGGTGATTTTAAACAGTTACCGCCAATTGCCGCATCCAGGCATTCGTTAGTCGACAAGTGGTTAAAAGAAGATATTTTTCATCGCTCTGGGGTCGTTGAGACGGTGACTAATAACAATTTACACCCGCACTTAATGTTATTAAAAGAGCAACGCCGTATGCATCCACATGTATCGGCGTTTACGAATCGCTTTATTTATGGTGGGAAGGTGTATGATCATCGCAGTATGGAGAAGAAGCGAAATGAATTAGTAGCCCGGGCACCTTTTCCAAACCTGGCTTCGATTTTAGTCGATACGAGTTTTACAGGGCAGCACTGTATTCAAGAAAAATCGTCGAAATCTCGTATGAACGTATGGCAATTGTTGATTTCATTTCAACTTATTCATGAATCTTATGTTGCCGGTGTGAAGTCGATCGGTTATGTAACTCCGTATCGCGCGCAGGCGTTGTTAATGGAGCAACTATTGAAATGTATTTATGAAAACGAACGCGCGGATGCTGATATTATCGCCGCAACTGTCCACCGTTTTCAAGGCAGTGAACGTGACGTTATGATTTTTGACACCGTCGATAGCTATCCTGAGGAACGTTCAAGTATGCTTTTAACTGGAAAAGATAGCGAGCGCCTCGTTAATGTTGCGATTACTCGGACGAAAGGAAAGTTTCTTCACGTCAGTGATCGTCATTTTATAAAAAATCATGTTTACCAAGGAAAAACGTTACGGCAACTCGTCGACCATCAAGAAAAAGAAAAGCAAGTTATGGATCACCAACAAATTGGCACTTGGATTAAACATCAACATAAGAAACTACAATGGCTCCACGCGTTAAAACTTGAACCTGTTTTTAAAGACGTGAAAATAGCCAAGAAATCAGTGTTCATTTCTTTACCACAGAATACTGAGTTAACTCCAGAATGGCAAGAAGTGATTTCGTCGATAAGTGAAGGAGTAAACATTTCGATCGTTTGTAAGCAGCGTGCATTGAGTAATCGGCAGGTTCATTATATCGAAGCTGACTTACCTTTTCCATTTGTCATCATCGACGAATCGGTTATTTGGCTGGGCCATCCACTTGAAGGAGCGACAAAGAGTAAACCACCATTTGTTGCTGCAAGACTGTATTCAGAGAAGTTCGTACAATATTTCCTCAGCCAATTGAGTGAATTTCATAATCACCAAAAATGATCTTTATTAGACAAGTGCCTGTCACTTGTCGAATAAAGATCGAGTCACTTACTTTCGTAATAGTGGCTTTTTTTGTTAAAAATGTTTTATTTATATCCACAGACTATTGTTACAAGCATCTAATTAGATTATAATCAAATTAGATGGTTGTTAAAGGAGGAGTTTATATGCAACTAAGTAGACTCGTTAAATTTCATAAGGCGCTAGGAGATGAAACGAGAATTCGGATTATTTCGTTATTAAAGGAAGGCCCACTGCACGGTCAGGCGATAGCAGGGAAATTGGGGCTTACAGCACCAACGATTTCGCACCATATCGCAAAGCTACGCGAAATTGACATTATCTTTCAACGACGTGAAAAGAACACGATTTATTTTTACTTGAATGAAAAAAAGCTGACCTTTATGGCTGAAGCGATTTTACGTCTCGGAACTGACGAGATGAAGCTTGCACAAGTAGAGGATGAGGAAAAATATAAGGTGATTAAAAACTTTATTCAAGCAGATGGTTCCCTGAAAACTATTCCTGCACAACGCAAAAAACGACTCATTATTTTAGAGCATATGGTGAAGCAATTAGACATTGGTAAAAAGTATACGGAACGAGAAATCAACGAACATATTAAGAAATTTCACGAAGACTTTGCCACAATTCGCCGTGAATTTGTTATGTGTCAATTTATGTTCCGACAAGGTGGGGAATATGAATTAAACCCTAAAGAGATGTGGCCAATAAATTAGAAATAATTTCCCAGAAGGAACTTGGTTTATGGGGCTAATGTTGATGGATCCTCACTATAGAAGTAAAGGTTTAGGTGAAGGGCTGTTTTCGAGTTTTAAACAATGGATAGAAACTAACGATTTTTCTGAAATAAGACTAGGTGTATTAATAGAAAATCATCGAGCGCTAAAGTTTTGGAGGAAGTTAGGCTTTAAAGAGTTTAAAAGAGTCCCAGACTACGAAATTGGTAATAAGAAAACAACCGCTATAGCGATGAGAATTGATTTAAAATAAGTTTAATACTAGAAGAAAATGTAAATAACTATACATTTTCTTCTAGTTTCCTATGGAGCAAAAAAAGCAATTATTGGTCAGCTTATCGTGCAATTATTGTTTTACAGTTCTTTTAACAAAACCGAGTGGGTTAAGGCCGAGCGTTTGTTTGAATACTAGCCCGGGACCACCTAGAGCGAATAAGTACTTTGCTTCGACGACTTGTTTCATTAATGCTGCGAATTTCCCTTTAATTACGAAATTACCTACTTTTCCTACCGCATAGTAGTCACTAATCGATGCTACTGAACCTTTATGATTATATTCAAATTCTTTTAACTCTGTACCACGCATCGTTGCAACGATATTCTCGGCACAAACCGGGCCTTGTTGCATCGCAACTTGAGCAGTAGGAGGGAGTGCTGTTTTTTCATCGACCATAAAGTGTGCGTTGTCACCAATGCAATATACATCTTCTAAGTTTGGTATGCGTAAAAACTTATCGACTTTCATTTTTCCACGTATAGTTTCTAAACCAGCTTCTTCAAATAGCTGATGCCCTCGTACTCCGCAAGACCAAATCAACGTTTTCGTTGCAATTTCACCAGAATCAACCTTTACATAATTCTCTGTACATTCTAGTATTTTAGTAGAAGTCATCAATTTAACGCCCATCGTTTTAAAAAGCTCCGTCGTATATTTAACTGCGTCTAGGGCAAAGCCTGGAAGTAAATTTGGTGACGCTTCGATATTAATAATTTGCACTTTTTCATAAGGAACATCATGTTTTTCCGCTAGATTCTTTAAGTTCTCAACTAATTCACCGACCATCTCAACACCAGTAAAGCCAGCACCTGCGACTGCAAACGTTAATCTAGCAGGGTCGTGATCTTCTTGGTACTTTGAAAATTGATTTTCAATATGGTGGTAAATCGCTTTAGAACTTCGGAAACTACGAATCTTAAAAGCGTGGTCTTCAATACCAGGGATACCAAATGTTTCAACTTGAAATCCGAGTGCGACAAGTAAATAATCATACTCAACAGTTTCATCATTTTCTAATAACACTTGCTTATCATCAAAATTTAACGAAGAAACCGTCGCTTTTTTAAAGTTTATTTTTTCGTTATTGATTAACTCTGCGATCGGTAATGCAATTTTATTATCTTGAGCAGTTCCAGCGCTCGTTTTGTGTAACTGAGTAGTAATGTAATGATAAGAATGTTTATTAATAAGCGTTACATCAGCTTCGCCTGATTTTAGTAGTTTTTCTAATTTTTTTGTCGTAATAATTCCACCGTACCCAGATCCTAAGACTACAATTTTTGGTTTGTTCATAATGATCATCTCCTAATATGTATAGTTATGTGAATTAATTCACATGTAAACTGTTTTAAAAAGAGGGTTTAGCCCTCTTAAAAATTAAATTTCTGTTCACTTATAAAATAATAACAGTGCTACTAAAAAATGATGCTGCGCTCAAGGTTATGAAACTTGTGATTAATTTCACAAACGGTAACATAGTTAATAGCTTACGACAAAGTGAAGGGTTTCACAATGTCTTTTTTACAAAAAAATGTGACAATTACGTGTCTTGAATAGAACTCGTTAAATGAGTGAATTTCATAATTACCAAAAAAGAGTCACATCAAACAATATATAGTTGCAATGGTTTTGACGCATCTATATATTGATCGTAGTGGAGAAAATAACGAATTATGAAATTCATTGAAATCAATAAATAAAAAATTTATCGGGAAAAAACATGATATCTCATAGTTGCCATTAGATCATCATTGTGAAATTGGTTACGTTATTTAGAACGAAGTGGTATTATAAAAATGGACATTTTTAGCAATTTATTTAATCAGTAAAACAACTTGTCAGAAATGGTGAAAATCATTGAATTCACAAAAAGTTGCTGATTATCTGTATTAATCTAGTTTTAAATATAAATGAAGATTTTGAATAGGGAAGGAGTAGCTTTAATTGAACAGTAAAAAAATGATCGATATTAAACAAGGAATTCAAGCTAAATATGCAAAAATCTCGCAAACTGCCATCGGAAAGTTTAATTACAAAACTGGAAAAGAAGGAGCTCTTTCATTAGGTTATGACAAATCTATTTTAGACTGTCTACCAGACGAAGCATTAAATAGTTTTTGTGGAGTCGGAAACCCATTCTCACTAGGTGAGATCAATGCCGGAGAAACGGTTTTGGACATTGGTTGTGGCGCAGGAGTTGACCTTCTCGTCGCAAGTACTATGGTGGGGGATGATGGGCTAGTTTGCGGTATTGATATCACGCCTGAAATGGTCGATAAAGCGAACACAAATTTTAAAAACAGTGCTAGTTCAAATGGAGAAGTCATTGTTGCCAGTTCAGAAAAAATTCCATATAATGACGAAACCTTTGGTGTCATCACCTCCAACGGTGTATTAAACCTTTCTCCATTAAAACAGCAATCTTTTGAAGAAATTTATCGTGTTTTAAAACCAGGGGGAACACTTCAATTTGCCGACATTGTCCTTCAAGAAAGTATTCCTTTAGAGATGACCAAAAATGTAGAAGCATGGTCGAACTGAATTGGTGGAGCGATCCCAGTTAGGGATCTTGTACAATTGTTACAAAACACAGGTTTTTCTGACGTAGAACACGTCAGTGACACAGGAGTTACAACATCTAAGTATACGAAAGGAGCACTATTTAGGGCGGTGAAAAAGTAGTTAAGTGTTGAGGGTTAAATAGAATACGTTCATCATTTTAGGGGATTTTTTGAACAGCCTGGGTAAAAGCTTCACCTGTTGTGACTTTAGTTTATTTTCCCTGAAACATTTTATTATTTCTGACGTATGTATATTAATGAAGTTCATAATTCGATATTTTCGCCATCAAGTAACTAAATGTAGTTGCGTTAAATCGCTCGCAACTACATTTAGTTTTATATAGCTCATTTTAGGTAATTATGAAATTCACTCATATATGTGGTAAAAATACATAAATCAGGAGGGCGACATGCTCAAAAACTATTTAACTATGTTAGGCTTAGTTTTCGTACTATTTATTAGTTTATTAGGGTGTACAGAAAAAACAGACCAACAGCCTGCTAATGGGGCTAAAGGCGTTTTTTATGAAGTAGAAAGTGATGATAGTAAAGTTTATTTATTAGGTTCAGTCCATGTTGGCAATTCCGATATGTACCCCCTACATGGGGTGATTGAAGAGGCTTATTCAAACTCAGATTATCTAGCTGTTGAAGTGGACATTAATAATCTTAACCCTATAGAGATGATGCAGTTTATATCTGAAGAAGGGGTGTACCAAGATGGTTCTACGTTAAAAGATCATATAGAAAGTGATTTATATGAGGAACTCATTACGTTACTAATTAAAAACGGAATGCCAGAAGAAGAAATTGTTATGTTTAAACCGTGGTTAATTGCTGATATGGTAGAAAGCATTTTAATTGAGCAATATGGTTATTCATTTGATTTGGGAATTGACCAATATTTTTTAACGAAAGCAGCAGAGGACAATAAAGAGATTATTAGTTTAGAAACCCTTGAAGATCAATTAAGTTTATTTACGATATTAAGTGCAGAATCCCAAGAGGAGTCGTTACGATCTACTTTGTTTGAACAAGAGGAAAATAAAGAAATGCTTGAAAACCTTGTTGTACAATGGATCGAAGGCGACATTGAAAGTTTATCGGAGTTACGTGAAATTGATGATGATGAGCCTGCCGATCTCCTAGACTTTCACTATGCATTAACAGACGAACGCGACAAAGAAATGGCAGAGAAAATTGATCAATTTTTACGTAGCCAAAACGGGGAAACATATTTCGTCGTCGTTGGTGCACTACATTTAGTAGGTGAAAATAGCATAGTTGACCTTTTGAGATCGAAAGGTTATGAAGTAAACGAAGTTTTCGCAGATTAATTTCCGCTCTCAATAAAATAGAAGTGGCAAACGAGCACAACCACCCATACTAAACAACGTTACGATCAATTGAGGGCGCTGATCGTAACGTTGTTTCATCTATAAAAAAAGTCATCATGACGAATCGCCATCACCATCTAATTTATAAAAAACAGAGTATCTTTCCAACATTCAATCTTTCTAACTTTCCGCTGTCCAACTTTCTACAAACCAACAAACCAACAAACCAACAAACCAACTAACCAACTAACCAACTAACCAGCCAACCTATTTATTATTTAAAATCATTTTTCGGGATCAATAAAACACCTTCGACACGGCCGCGGTAAAATCTTTGGCTTTTCTTTTCGGCGACAGAAAATATAATTTCATAAGACGTTTCATTTATGCGTAAAACTTCATTTGTAACATTGAACAAATTTCCGTTTTCAAAAAGATATAAATGGGCGTGATGACCATACAATTCATTCAAGAATTTAATATTATTATTTCTATCATTGATAGGCTGCGAACTTAAAGCAACTCTTGCCCCCTTTTGATAAACATTCGTTATTTGTGCGGTATATTTATCTCCTTTAGGTAGATTGCTGATCATCGTTTGCCAAGGTGTATTTTCGATCTTCTTAAGCGCATCGAAAACAGAGCCCCACTGAGTTTCTTTTTCAGATACTTCATCAATTTTTTCTACACTTAATTTTCCTTTATCTTTCGTAGCTCGATAGATTTCATAAAAACTATTTTCATTTAATATCGCCATTTCCCAATAAAAATGTTGAATGGTTCCGTCTCGTAAAAAGTCAATTCTTAATGGGCCAGCCCAATGAGTTACATAATATAAATGGTGGTCGTTTTCTATATTAAGTTGTTTTAAAAGCTCTTCCGTGATCTCACGGGCGTTAAACTGTTTAATTTGGTTGTCCATTTTTATTGTAAAAGAAGGGGTAGAATTAGATACATTTAAATATACAATCGTAGTCATTGTTCCGAAGAGTAACATTATAAAAATTAATAAATATCTTTTTTGCCCCATAAACACACGACCTTAGTAAAATTTTAGTTTACGATTCCACTATATGATTCTCTTATCAGAAAAATGTTTTTTAACCATAAATAGTGAGGATATGTAATCCGTCTGATAAAATATAGAAAAAGACAAGGGGCGATACGATGACAACATATCAATTGAACTCCATCAATATCGGAACACCAATGACGATGATTCATGAAGGAAAAGAAATTAAAACGAGCCTTTTTAAAAAACCAGTTCATGAAGCACTTTTCTTACATAAAGATCATTTTCAAGGAGATGAACAAGCTGATTTAATCAATCATGGTGGAGAAGATAAAGCCGTATGTGTTTATCCGTTTGAGCACTATGCTCATTGGGAAAAGGTTTTAAATACAAAGCTAGAATACGGTGCATTTGGTGAAAATCTGACCATCAGCGGTATGGTTGAACTTGACGTTTGTTTAGGCGATACGTTTCAAATTGGTGAAGCGATCGTCCAAATAAGTCAACCAAGAATGCCTTGCTATAAACTAGCTGTACGTTACAACGCTCCCCAATTACCGCATTTAGTGCAAAATACTGGGTACACAGGGTTTTATTTTCGCGTTTTAAAAGAAGGGACCATTGAAAGGAATTCAACGATTGAATTACTTGAAAAACATTCACAAAAAATTTCAATCAATGACGTAAATCACTTCATGTACCACGACAAAGACAACTTAAAAGCGATCGAGAAAATCCTTGAAGTGGAAGCCCTTTCTAGCAGTTGGCGGAAAATGTTCCTTAAAAGATTAGAAGAGTAGGGAGAAAAGTTGGTAGAAATTTATAAAAGGTATCGCTCGAGAGTGGGCTCTCATGCTGTTTTGTGAAACGAATATTATTTTATTTCTTCTGTAATAATGAATTTCATAATTCATTATTTTCGTCACTAAGATCAATATATAGTTGCACCAAAACATTTTGCAAATATATATTGTTTGATGTGACTCTTTTTTGGTGATTATGAAATTCACTCATAAGAATGGAATATATATATAATTTTAAAAATAAACTTCTCTAGAACTATTTTACTAGGGAGGTTTTTGTTATGAATTTTTTTAAGAAAAGTATTCTCACCGTCATTCTTTTTTTGTTATTGGGGACGAGTTTCAGTTTTGCTGAAGAAGCAATTTACATAGATAATAGTCCTTTTGTTGGAGGAAAAACGTACGGAGCAAGTGAACCTAATAATCAGGAACAAGTTAATTTTTTAACCAAAATAAGAAAAGGACGGCAAATGGTTGCGTTACACGTAGAGGAAGTGTTTGCGGGGAAATTTGTTGAACCTGAAGTAGTTTCGATTACCATCAGTGCTGCAGGAGATGTGACGTTAGGTGGAGATGACCGCTATGGCTACGAAGGTAGCTTCAATCAGGAAGCGAAAAGAGAAGGGCTTGGTCATTTTGTGGAAAACATTAAAGATCTTTTTTCAAAAGATGATTTAACGATGGTGAATTTAGAAGGTGCGTTAACGAACGCAACTGCGAGAAAAGATAAGCAGTTTACGTTTAGAGGAGATCCTTCTTATACTGAAATTTTAACTAATGGAAATATCGATGTCGTGAATTTAGCAAATAACCATACGTTAGATTTTTTTCAGAAAGGGTATGAAGATACGATCAACCATTTAAAAGATGCAGGTGTGGGCTATTTTGGATTTGAAAACCATTTAATGACCGAAATTAAAGAAGTGAAAATTGGGTTGCTGGGGTATACAGGATGGTACGATTCTACGACATTAAGGAATCAAATAAAAAAAGATATTGATAATCTGAGAGAAGAAGGCGCAAAAATCGTTATCGTTAATTTTCATTGGGGCCAAGAAAGAAGCTACGTTCCCAATCAAACTCAAAAGTCTCTAGGTAGATATACGATTGATAGTGGGGCAGATTTAGTTGTCGGCCATCGCCCTCACGTTATTCAAGGAATTGAAGAATATAACGGGAAATTTATTGTATACAGCCTGGCGAACTTTATGTTCGGTGGAAATCGCAATCCATCAGATAAGGATACATTTGTTTTTCAACAAACGTTTCATCTTATCGATGGTGAGTTGACGGATGAAAAAGAGGTCAAAGTGATACCGTTTAGCGTTTCGTCAGTAAGTCATCGAAATAACTTCCAACCAACGCCGTTAATTGGCGATGAAGCTAAAAGAGTACGGCAAAAAATCATAGATCTATCACTTGATCTTAACGAGACGAATTGGGTACAGTATGAGAAATGATGAGTGGAAATTTCGTTAGGTGCTAATACTTGCGATACCCATCCAATGTAAAATATTTGTTAATCAACAATGGAGGGTGCGATTATGAGTAGGAAAACTTGGATCATCGGGAATGTTTTTATAGGTGTTGGGTCAATCATTTCTTTTTTATATATTTTGTTTGGCTTGTTTTGGTCTCATCCGCAATTAATGCCGTGGTATCTCGGATTAGTCATACTTATATTTGTTACCTTTAATTACTTCGCTATCAAACAACATAAACTCATTGTTTGGGGAGCAGCGCTACTAATCATGTTCGCTTCAGCACTCACAGCTTATCTATTTCACGGTATATTTGTTTTAAATGTTCTCCGGTTTTAATAATAGGCAGGGTTTCTATTTAGTTCCGCATAGTACAATCAGCCTTTTTCATAAGATGGAATTATCACGGAATGATGGAAGGGAGATGTTTTTTTGAGTAATTATCAAAATCCACACCACCATGCTGATAATTCAGTACAGATGTATACGTATGTTGATCCTTATGTATTTCAAACGCTTCAAAAGTATATCAAATGACAGATCACCCGACAGCACAAAGGGTGATTGGATATCTTCTAGTTCGTGGTGGTGTACTTATGAGGTCTGCAGGGCTATAATCGAATTAAACAAAACGCCACATTTCCGTCAAAATTTTAAACCCCAACAATCCTACAATATGTTATGATAATTTTAATATAATACATTTGGCCGGAGAATAGGAGAAAGCCATAAAAACTCATGGGATATTTTTGTATCCTTATGGGTTTTTATGGCTTTTTCTGTTTTCTCTCATTCCCATATATTACCAATGAGTTTATTAGCTAAGAGGAGGAGAACTAATGAGACCGATAATAGAAACAGAAGTGGTCGTAATTGGTGGGGGAGTTACAGGAGTAGGTGTGCTTCGCGATTTAACATTACGCGGAATTAAAGCGGTATTAGTGGAACAGAGAGATTTCGTTCACGGAACTTCGTCAAGAAACCACGGGCTACTTCATTCGGGTGCCCGATATGCCGTTCGAGACGAAGAAGCAGCGATCGAAAGTTATCGTGAAAATTTAATTTTGAAAAAAACGGTTCCAGGATCAGTGGAAGCTACTGGAGGGGTTTTTGCAAAAGTACCTGAAGATGAGGATGATTATGTCGCAAAATGGGTAAAAGCTTGCGCAAAGGTAGGAATACCGACGAAAGAAATCCCCGTTGCAGAAGCAATCAAACAAGAACCTTATTTAAATAAACGAGTTCAGGCCGTTTACCACGTGCCGGATGGAGCGGTTGATCCTTTTACTTTAGCAATAGATGTTGCTGCTGATGCTATTACGAGAGGTGCGAAAGTACTTACGTATAGTGAAGTTGTCGCCATCAACAAACAAGGAAGTACGGTCTCAAGTGTGACCGTAAGTAATCGTTATACTGGTGAAAAAACTGATATTCATACAAAACTCGTCATTAATGCGGCAGGCCCATGGGGATCACATGTAGCGACACTCGCTGAAGTCCCTTTAAAGTTAATCAACAACAAAGGATTGCTTACAGTTATGAACCACCGCATTAATAAACAAGTAATCAACCGCTTGCGGATGCCGGGAGATGCGGATATATTCGTGCCTGCTCATAATGTAACGATTTTTGGTACGACAGGAAGAAATGTTGAAAGTCCTGAAGATTTTTCGTTGGATCGTGAAGAATTAGAGCAAATGTTAAAAGAAGGCGAAGCACTCGTTCCAGGGGTGACGGAAATGAGAATGATCCGTGCCTTTACCGGAAGCAGACCGCTTTATCAAGATACAGATGATTCTGATAGTAGCGGTAGAAATGTAACACGAGGCTTGGCGTTGCTAGATCATAGTACAAGAGATGGACTTGAAGGCTTTATTACGATTACCGGCGGGAAATTAACGACGTTTCGCTATATGGCTGAAAAAACAGTGGATCTCGTTTGCGAAAAGTTCGGTGTCAATGTTGCATGTACAACACATGAAGAACAAGTGGCTCATCGAGACGCAAAACAATTTTTTAAAGAAACGGATATTGCACCTGCAGCAAAAACGAAGTTATTTCATTGGGCGGGTAAAAACGCTAAGGAGATTGAAACTTCTTTAAATAATGAAACAGAAGACAAAATTGTCGTTTGTGAGTGTGAACAAATTACATGGGCAGAAATTAAAGCAGCAATGCCAGAAGGTCGATTTAACCTTACAGACATTCGTCGTCGCACGAGGCTTGGAATGGGACCTTGTCAAGGGACATTTTGTAATCAGCGTGTTGCCGCTCTAGCTGTTGAAAAAGGGATAGCAACTCAAGAAGAAGCCGACTGGGCGTTAAAAGATGCTGTCACTAATCGAGTTAAAGGAATGGGAGTCGTCGCGACAGGTGAAACGAGTAAACAATTACAAATGATGGAGACGATTTACAAAGTGTCTCTAGGATTAAATGAGGAGGGAAAGTCAAATGTATGATGTAATCGTTGTTGGTCAAGGGTTAACCGGATTACTTTCAGCCATTGTTGCAAGAAAGCAAAACAAAAAAGTCGCACTTGTTGCTAAAGGAACGGGAAAAATGCTTCAATCAACAGGGTTAATGGATTTAGTTCCTGGATCGAACAAAGATTTTTCACAATGGATGGAGTTGTATGGTTTATCAAACCGCGAAAAAATTACTGTGAAAGACGCTATTAACGAGTTTAAAAGGTTAACAGAGAAGATCGGTTACGAATACGTTGGCGATGTTGACAAACTAGCTAATGTCGTCACTAGTAGTGGCCATTTGAAAAGTACCGCGCTTTATCCGAAAACGATCACTCCTATTCCAGAAAAAGGACGCATCGTTATCGTTGGATTTAATGAAATTGTCGATTTCCAACCTGAATTTTTAAAAGGTAATTTACAAAAAGAACGACCAAATTTACAGATCAAAACGATGAGCGTTAGTCTCGGTAAAGATTCACAACGGACATTGACGCAATTAGACGCTGCTCGAGTGTTAGATGAAAAAGACAATCGTGAGCAAATTTTAAGACAAATAAAAGAGAAAATGAAGACTGAATTTACTGATGGCGTTGACTTATTCATTTTCCCTGCTGCATTAGGGGTTCAACAGTGGGAAAAAGTGCATTCGCAATTCTGTTCTGAATTAAAGGCAATGGTTACTGAAGCACCGGGGCTGCCACCGAATGCAACGGCGATACGACTTCACGAACGATTACGAAAAGAGGCAATAAAACTTGGCGTTCGTTTTTATACAGATACAGAAGTGAACGGCTTTTCAAAAAAGGGAACCATCAATGAAATCACGATTAAAATGAATAACCGCAACGCAAAACTAGAGTCGCAGCACCTATTGATTTGCACTGGGGGCATTCTCGGTGGAGGTCTCGAACAAACCGCTAAAGGACTTAAAGAGACGACACTACAGCTTTCTGTTAATAAAGAAGGGGCTTATGTTGATCTCCCTGATCATGTGTATCCAGTCGGCGCTAGCCTTGGTACAAACGTCATCCATTACGGCATTACCGGGGGCATTTATTCTGTGGTTTCGAGTTATTTAACGAATTTGCAAATAGAGCGGTCAGACATGAGGGGGTTACAACGTGCATGAGTTAAGCTTTCATGAAACGACTTTCGAAAAGTGCTTAAAATGTAATGCTTGTACCGTAAACTGTCCGATTTCTAACGTCAGTTTCGATTTTGGTGGACCGAAACATTTAGGACCCGAACTAAAGCGAATGATGGATCATCAAGAGGTGATTGATGACGCGCGGATTGAACTATGTACATTGTGCGGTACGTGCGATGCCAGTTGTCCGGAAAATGTTCACGTCTCTACGCTAACTTCTTACGCAAAAGCGATCCATGCTGAAGAAAATGGTACCAAATTTCGCGATCTTATATTAAGCAATGCCGAATTGGTTGGTAAGTTGGCCTCCACTTTCGCACCGATTACGAATATGACGATGAAGGTAAAGCCCGTTCGAAAAGCGATGCAAAAAGTGCTTGGCATTCATGCAGATCGTCAATTTCCAACATACGAATTTAGCAATTTTAAACGCCGTTATAATAAAAAGCATGCGACAACCGAGAAAAAAGTTGCGTATTTTACCGGGTGTTATGCAACATATAACGCACCTGATGTGGCGGACTCTTTTATTAAAGTAATGGAATATAACGGAATAGACGTTGCCATTCCAGAGCAAAAATGTTGTGGCGTTCCGATGTTTGCGAACGGTCAAATGAAACAAGGATTGAAGAACGCACAATTTAATACGAACAGTTTATTAGAGTATACACGTCAAGGTTACGATATCGTTATGACTTGTACTAGTTGTACATCCGCATTTAAAAAAGAGTATGCCTCTTATTTAAAAACAGAAGAGGCAGAAGAACTTGCCCAACATATTTATGATGCCGATGAGTATTTACGCATCCTTCATGAAGAAGGTGTGCTAAATACAAACTTTGCAACAATCAACGCTAAGGTAGGTTATTATGCGCCATGCCATATGAAAGGTCAAGGGATCGGAAATCCAGCCATGGATATTTTAGAACTTATTCCAGGATTTGAAATTCAAGATATGGCAGCTAGTTGTTGCGGACAATGCGGTACTTTTGGATTTAAAGAAGAAAAGTACCCTTATTCCTTAGAACTAGGCAAAGGGTTGGCGACTGTAGTAGAAGAACTCGACGCAGATTACACAGTGACTGAGTGCGGAATGTGTAAAAACCAACTGGATCAGCTAACGAACAAACAAGTAAAGCACCCAATGCAAATTTTAAAAACCGCCTACGAAAAAGTACCCGTCACTTCTTAGGCATGTGAATATTTCACATGGTGTCAGACACCAGAGAAAGTTCACTTTTAACAACATAAATGTAAAAGGAGTTGCGAACAAATACTCCACTAAAAAAAGTGAACTTTCCTGTAGCAACCTATTTGCGGGGTGAACAGCCCTCGTGGACAATTTGCCAATTTGTCTTTCTGGGGTGGACACTTTAATACTATAATAAAACAGACCAGCCCGAATGAAAGGAAGGAGAGTCCTTTCATTCGGGCTTTTCCGTTCGGTCTGTGTTTAATGCTCAAACCTACACCAAAAACATCAAAAGGAGATCAGGGGGGCAACCCCTTAATCTAATTATAAATAGTTAGTTTTTGGAAGTAAATAGACGTACGTTGATTTCGGAATGTATTAATAAATTTTATCATCCTTAAGCGTTCGCCAATTGGCGAGCTTTTTATATTTCTTAAAAAACTAAAACGGAGCTTCTTTTTGAGTAAATATTTTGAAACTAAATGAGCATTAATTCGTATATAGAAATAAGAGAATAGTTTTAAACTCATTGTTATCCAATCTAAATAAAAACGTCAGAAAGGAGGAACAAAATGTCTACAATCGTAAAGAGTAGTATATACGGGACAGCCGTTCTCTTCAGCCTTGCGATCTATTTATTATTTGTCAGGCCGATAAATTTTGCAGATACCATCCAACAACCATTTGTTGTTCATATCGTTATTTTTGTAGCACTCTTACTATTTCCATTATTAATTGCGTGGTTGTTTATCACTAGAGGAAAATCAGCTTTTTTTATCGCAGTTCCTTTTTATCTCATTGGCTTATTTTTCTTATATCGTGGATTTTATATGGAGAATCAATTTTCGATCCTTGATTATTTATTTATAGAAATTCAACAAATGGATAGAACGACCACACCAGCAAAGGAAGCAGCTTCATTTATAGGGCTAGAAAGCTTTTTTCTTTACATTATCATTAGTGAGTTCGGAATTTTACTAGCTTATTTCTTAAAGCGGAGAAAAGGGAAAACCTCAATTTGCTAGATGTGTGTAGATAGAGAAGAATTGCTTGCTACTTCGAATAGACTCTAGTGTCATGCCTTCACAAAAAAAAGGCCACTCATTGTGAAGTGAGTGGCCGTCTCTTTATTAAATTTTAGGCAACATACGCAGAACCAACAATCACTAACAGAATGAACAACACAACGATTATCGTAAAGCTGTTATGCATTCAATAACACCCCCTTAAGTGTGTCACAGTAATACCCTATGTAAAGAGAGCACATTTGAGTGGGCACTTACCTATTATTTTGCTAATTAGTGAATTCGCCTAGTGAGGAATTATACAAAAGTAGGGTGTATCAGTTTTTATCTTCCTCTTTCAAAAACCATAACGGCTCTTTATTATCGACCTCACCATTGTAGTTGATCAATATTTCCTGTCCTGCTTTAATATCGGTATATGCGTAGTATTTAAATGTATGATTTTCAAAGTGAATATCGTATGTTGCGTTAGGCTCGTAAGAATGGTTAAAAAGCATTCCATAGCCTAAAACGACTGCAGAATGATTTTTACCATATTCGTACACATAATCAGCAAGGGTCGTTTCATCTATCAATATTTGCTCAATATTTGGGTAAGGAATTACCGGTGCTTCGTGGATTAGCTCGCCCTTTTTTATATCTCGTGTTGCAAATACTCCTCTATTAAACTCCCCATCACCTAAAGGAGACTTTTTAACTTCTATCATAGGTTAACACCTTCACATTCTTTTATATTTCGTTGAAACCTCTTTTTAAGATTTAATTATAACGTAAGCTATGATCATTATCTAGGAAGGGCTGAAAATCTTTTACATAAAATATTTTGCAGGAAACGGTAACCTCTTTTTAGAAGTAATAAATGCATGTATTTTTCCGCAAGCGTTCGATAAAAATAAGGTCGAACTTATGATTGGGAATGTTCGCCAATTTTCCTTACATCATCAGTACACTTTTGACAAATAATGTTTTTTAACGATCGAGTTTAAGGAGAGATATGATGCCGTTCGAAAAAAAAGCAATTATCGGAATTTCAAGTTCCGTTGAAAACCATAATAATATTCCTAGTGTACATGTTCACGAAAAGTATGTTCAGGCGGTTCTTAATGGTGGAGGGATCCCAGTCGTAATTCCCATTGGTCCAACAGAGATGGCCAAAGCATGGGTTTCGATGTGTGACGGACTTATTTTAAGTAGTGGCGAGGATATTGACCCTGCTTCATTTCAAGCGAATCCAATACCACTAATACAAAAAACAAACCAAAAACGTGACAAGATTGAAATTGAACTTATTCACAATGCAATTAAACTACAAAAGCCAATTTTAGCAATTTGTAGAGGGATTACGATGCTAAATGCTGCGTTAGGTGGAACAGTCGTTCAAGATATTTGTACTACTGTTTCGAATCCGATCAATCACTACCAGCAAGCCGAAAGACCAGAAGCGACACATGATATTATCATTGATACTACAAGTCGCCTATATCAAATATTTCAAAAGCAAAAAATTCGCGTCAATAGTATGCATCATCAAGCTATCGAAATGCTAGCGCCTAATATAAAAGTAGTAGCGACCGCTCCGGACGGTGTAGTTGAAGCAGTCGAAGGAATTAATGACACGCCTATATTATGGGGGATCCAATGGCATCCTGAAGAAATGGCGGTAGAAGATCCGAGTATGAACGAATTGTTTAAACAATTTATTGCTGAGTGTAATAAATAATTTAAGAAAGTGTTTGATAAGGATGTGACAACAAAAAAATGAATGAAAACAATTATGTTTGGTATGCAAGTTACGGGTCAAATTTAAGTAAAGACCGATTTTTATGCTATATAAGAGGCGGCAAACCCGAAGGATCTGAAAAAGAAGAAGTCGGTTGTAGAGATCAATCATTACCTCTAAAAGAAGAAACATTCGTCATGAATTTTCCATTATACTTTGCAAAAAATTCCGATCGGTGGCAACAACAAGGAGTCGCTTTTATTGGTCTTACCAAAGACCAAAACGAAGTAACGTATAGCAGAAAATATTTAATTACAAAAGAACAATTTTTAGATGTTGTCAAACAAGAAAATAATGGTGTTGAGCTTGATATTGATTTAGAAAAAGTAAAAAAAGAAGTGTACTTAACTCTTCGAGACTCGTGGTACGGGACGATTTTATTTTTAGGAGAAGCGGAAGGGGCGTCGATATTTACGTTTACGGCTGATTGGGATTTAGACGTGCCGTTTAATAAGCCGTCCGAGCAATATTTAAGTATGATCATCGAAGGTCTCAAACGATACGTAAACCTTAACAGTCATGATATTATCAATTATTTATCGACAAAACCCGGAGTAATAGATAATTATTGTAAAGAAGAAATTGAAAAATTAATCTAATCGTGTGATAGGTGATCAATTACGATCACCTTTTTGCTTATAACAAATTATGTATTTCTATGTAAATACATTTGCTGACCGAGATTATTGAACGAGCCTCTAAAATTCGATAGAAGTTTACAGCGAAGTGAGAGAACTCGGTCAGCATTTACATGCTAAATGGTGACGATCCCTGTCATGAGCATTTTGTATGAAAATAAAATGACGGTCGACTTTATCGAAATGATAATAATATTAAAATTAGTTTTATTGTTCACATTGTGTTCATTTAACCGTGATAAAATAACAAAGTATAATACGAATAGGTTTTTTTAGATCTGAGGAGGAAAATAAGAAATGAATTGGAAAAAAATGAAGTGGGCAACACCCTTCTTAGCAGCAGCTATATTGGTTGGTTGTAATACTGGTGGAGACAGTGTAGATGAAGCAACTCAAGAAGAGGCACCGTCGTTATACCCCGTTGAACTGGATGAAGTAACGAAGGGGCTGCTTACAGATGAAATAAAATTATCAGGAAATGTAATGCCGAGTAAACAAATGGTCGTTCTCCCAATGCTTACAGGGGAAGTAACAAAAGTAAATGTGGCAAATGGTGATCAAGTAGAAAAAGGAGATATTTTAATTGAAATAGATGCTTCAGATATTGAATTAAATGTGGCTCAAGCTCAAGCGGGTCTCGATGCGGCAAGAGCGAATCTAGCAGGATCAAGACAGATGCGGGAGCAAAGTATGAAACAAGCGCAACTTCAATTAGACCAAGCAACTGATCTATTAAAACAGCTAGATGAACTAGAAGGAGATGGAAGCATCGATACAGATGAAATTCCGTCTAACCTTCAAGAAATCATTCAAAACCTAGTTGGGGCCAATATGCCAGGTGATTTTGATCGAAAGCAAGCTGAAATGGCCGTAGAGCAAGCTGAAACAGCTTTGGAGCAAGCGAGAAGTACGACACAAATCGAAGCGGCTGAAGCTTCTGTAAAACAAGCCGAAATTGCTGTTGAAATGGCAGAAAAACAACTAACGAATGCCGTTATAAGGGCGCCGATTTCTGGACAAGTTACGAACTTCACAGCAGTTGTCGGTCAAATGGTGTCGCCGCAAGCACCATTATCACAAATTGTTCAAATGGAAGAGCCACTTGTTCAAATGAATGTGAATGAATCGGTGCTTCCTTCTTTAAAAAGAGATCAGGATGTTGAGGTAGTGATAAAATCATTAAATAGAGCGTATAAAGGGACAATTTCGTACATCAGTATCATGCCTGCTGAGCAATCACTTTCTTATCCAGTAGAAATTAAAATAAATGATGGCGATGAAAATTTACGTGTTGGTATGATGGCTGAAGTGATCGTCACTGTATCGGATGAACAGAAACAAACGGTCGTCCCTGTAGATGCAATCATCACAGAAAATAATAAAACGATTGCTTATGTGACAAATGATGGCGAAACTGTAGAGCGTCGTAAAGTAACAATCGCCTCAGAAACCGTAGATTTTTATAGTATTGAAGCAGGTTTAGAACCTGGGGAATTCGTTATCGTTCGTGGAGCTCATCAACTTTATGATGGAGCATTGATTAATGTGCGGAATCCGGATCTTTTAGAAGATAGAGTAAATGAAACTGAAGGCCAAACCGAAGAAATAGAAGAAATTGATGAGGAAGAGGACGACGATACCTCAGAAGATGAATGATACTTGCGATATGTCACGGAGGAATATAGATGAGACTAATTAAAGAATCCGTTAAGAGACCGGTTGGTGTCATTATCATGACACTCGTCGTAATGATGTTAGGGGTTGTTTCTCTTACTGGATTAAGAGTAGATTTAATGCCAGATTTAGATTTACCGATTGCGGTTGTTATGACACCTTATAATGGGGCCGCACCACAAGAAGTAGAAAATTTAGTCACTAGACCGCTAGAAGGTTCGTTAAGTGCTACGGAAGGCTTAGACACGATGCAGTCGATATCGGCACCTAATCAATCGGTCATTCTTTTAATGTATAACTTCGGTACGAATTTGGATGTTGCGATGTTAGACTTACGAGATCGTGTTGATATGGTCGAGCAAATGTTACCGGAAGGGGCCGGCTCTCCGACGATCATGAGGTTTGATCCTAACCAAATGCCAATTATGCAAATCGGTATTTCAGCGGACATGGATTTAACCCGTCTAACAAACATTGCCGAAGATACGATTCTTCCAAGAATCGAACGACTTCCAGGAGTAGGTCAAGTGAATATAACTGGAGGGCAGGAACGAGAAATTTCTGTTGAACCAGACCTGACAAAAATGCAAAACTACGGTTTAACGATCACACAGTTAGCACAACTGATTGGTGGCGAAAATCGTTCTGCACCAGCTGGTGACGTTGTTCGTGGTGGGGATGAAATGCCGTTACGTATCGTCGGTGACTTTCGTTCTGCAGAAGATATTCGAAAAATAAATATCCCACTACGAACAGGTGAAACGATTAAACTTTCAGAAATCGCTGAAGTGAAAGATCAGTTCAAAGAACAAGATTCTTTAGCTTATGTCAACGGAAAGCCGACGTTAAGCCTTGATATTTTAAAGCAAACAGACGCAAATACGGTGGAAGTGTCGCGAGCCGTTACAAGTGAGCTCGAACGACTTGAAAGTGACCTTAATGGTGGCGTGTCACTCGTACCGATTATGGATTCAGCGATGTTCATTCAAGAATCCGTCAATAGTGTTTCGAGAAACTTAATTCTCGGTGGAATTATGGCGTTATTCGTTCTTCTAGCATTTTTACGAAGCTTTAGAAGTACGTTAATTATCGGTTTATCGATTCCGATTGCTTTAATTTCTGCGTTTACATTGCTATATTTTGCAGGAGAAACATTAAACATCATAACTTTAGGAGGACTGGCACTAGGAGTCGGTTTACTTGTCGATAGTTCAATCGTAATTTTAGAAAATATTTATAAATACCGTGAACGTGGATATTCACGAACCCAATCGGCGATCAAAGGGGCTTCAGAAGTTTCAAGTGCGGTTATTGCATCTACACTGACAAGCCTTGTTGTATTCGTACCAATCGTGTTTACAGGAGGAATTGCGGCTGAAATTTTCATGCCATTAGCTTTAACGGTTGGATTTACGCTATTAGCATCATTAGCTGTTGCTCTTACGTTAGTTCCGATGTTATCAGGTTTATTACTTCCAGAAATTAAAGTCGAGGAAGACCCAAGGGGCTTAAGAAAGATCGGAGTGGCCATCGGAAATTATTTAGATCGTTTAAATGAACGGTATCGTAGAGTGTTAAAATGGGCCATTAACCACCGAAAAACGATTATCTTTAGCACTGTTTTGTTATTAGTAGCTAGTTTTGGGAGTGTACGACTTGTCGGAACAGAGTTAATGCCATCGTTTGACCAAGGTGAACTTTCTGCTCGTTATGAAGTTCCATCTGGTACACCAATAGAAGAAACGAGAGAAACACTAGCGCAATTAGAAAAATTTTTAATAGAAACAGAAGCTACTGAAGTCATCTATTCTACCGTCGGTGGTGGCGGAATGATGGGCATGGGTGGTGCGGGTAATAACGAAGGAGAATTGTATGTTCGCCTCATGCCGCAAAATGAAAGAGACATCTCAACCAATGATTTAATCGAGCAATTTGACAGCTTCGCTCAGACAATTCCTGATTTAGAGTTAAATGTAAGAGCATTTGAAAGTCAAGGGATGGGTGGCGACCCTGTTGAAATTGAAGTTCGAGGCGAAGACTTTGATACGTTAAAATGGATTGCAGATGACATCCAAGAAATTATTAGTGAAGTACCAGGAGCAACGAACGTTACTCATTCGATGGGCGACACAAGACCAGAAATGCAACTGCATATCGATCGAGACTTAGCTAGCCGTTACGGCTTATCTTATCCTGAAGTGATGCAAACGGTGATGAGTAGTGTGAGTGGTCAAGTCGCAACGCTAATGCGATCGGAAGGTCAAGAAATAAGTGTAACAGTTATTTTACCAGAGGAGTATCGTGATAATTTTCAAAAACTACAAAATTTACCGTTGTTAACTCCTGTTGGAGATACGGTTCCACTTGCAGCGATAGCTAGTTTTGTTGAAGCAGATGGGCCGAATGTGATCAATCGTCAAAATCAAAGTCGAGGTGTGACAATTAGTGGTGATGTCGTTGATCGAGATTTAGGAAGTGTGATTGCCGATATTGAAAAAGAACTCGATCAATACATTTTCCCTGAAGGATACAGCTATCGTACAGGTGGAGAATTTGAGATGATGATGGATGCCTTTGTTGATCTTGCACTTGCATTGTCTTTAGCTATTTTCCTCGTGTACGCGGTCATGGCGTTCCAATTTGAAAAAGTCATGTATCCGTTTATCGTCATGTTTAGTTTACCAGCAACGTTTATCGGGATCATGATCGGCTTTGTGGTAACTGGAAGGCCTTTAAGTGTTCCAGCCTTTATCGGGGTGATCATGTTAAGTGGAATTGTTGTTAATAATGCGATCATTTTAGTTGATTATATTAACCAATTACGAGAAAGAGGATTATCAAGAGAAGAAGCAATCCTTGAAGCAGGTCCCGCCAGGTTACGACCGATATTAATGACGATGTTAACGACGGTACTCGCGATGGTTCCACTGGCAATTGGTATGGGCGAAGGCGCAGAATTACAAGCACCAATGGCAACCGTGATCGTTTTTGGTTTATCGTTTGCAACGATTATTACGTTACTTTTAGTACCGGTCATGTACATTTATACGGATAACTTTACGAATTGGTTCAAAGGACTGTTTAAACGTAATAAAGAGCAAGAAGTGTCCTAAGTAAGGGAGCTGTTTTCATGAAAAAATTACACTTATTAGTCGTTGATGATGATCCGAATATTTGTGAGCTCATTCGATTGTACGGTGAAAAAGCGGGGTATGAGGTTACGTCTGAATTAAATGGGTCGGAGGGCCTCGACTCATTTTACGAAAAAATACCTGATATTGTCGTGCTAGATATTATGCTTCCAGGAATGGACGGTTGGGAAATCTGTAAAGAAATCCGCAAAAGTTACCCTGTTCCCATTATTATGCTCACAGGCAAAGGTGAGGTTTACGATAAAATTAAAGGTTTGGAAATCGGTGCCGATGATTATGTCGTGAAGCCGTTTGATCCGAATGAACTGTTTGCAAGGGTAAAAGCGGTTTTAAGACGATATAACATTTTAAACAATGATGAAGGAATGTTAACACTACCTGGGTTAACGATCGACATGAAACAATATAAAATAGCTTGTTTTGGTGAAGAAATGACGTTGCCTCCTAAAGAGATTGAACTCCTTTACTTTTTAGCGTCTCAACCAAATCGGGTATTTACTAGACAAGAGTTGCTCGATCAAATCTGGGGCTATGATTTCGAAGGAGATGCGAGAACGGTTGATGTTCATATTAAAAGAATTCGTGAAAAACTTGGCAAAGAGGCTACGCAATGGGAATTAAAGACATTGCGTGGCATCGGTTATAAATTTCAGGTGAATGGATGATGAAACGAAGATCGAGTATATTCACGAAGTTATTTTTTACGTATTTATTTGGCTCTTTTGCTGCTTTTCTCGTTTTTGTTGCTATTTTTTATTTGTTGTTTAGTAATGATCTTAAACAAGATTTCACTGACGCCTTACATGAAAAAAGACATCAAGTTGAGCAAACGTTACAATTAGCTTACGAAGAAGGGCAAGATAAAGAAGCGATTATTTCAACGTTGAACTTTATTGGTGATTTCGATTATCGAAGTATCTTTTTGTTCGGTGCTGGTGGTGAACTGCTGTACAATTTCTCTTCATTTGAGGAATTACCATTCGAAAATTCTATTTATGTTGAAAAAGCGTTAAAGGGCGAGAGTGTAACTGAGTTTATAAAAAAAGATGGCAAGGCGATCTTTTTTATGGCAACACCTCTTAATGAAAACTATGATGAACAAGTGATGTTGATTGCATTGCACGGTTATGAGCAAACAGCTAGCAGAATGAAGGGAATCTTCTTATTAGCCGGCATTATCACAGTTTTAGGTACGACGTTGTTTTTATTCGTCATCTCTAAAAGAATTGCTGCGCCACTACGAGACATGAATAGTGTTGCCTTAGAGTATGCCAAAGGAAATTTTGATAAAAAAGTAACCGTAAAAAGTAAAGATGAAGTCGGTCAATTAGGCAACAGCTTGAACTATATGGCCAAAGAGCTTGAAAGTCTTGACTCGATGAGAAAAGAATTTGTCGCCAACGTTTCCCATGATATGCGCTCACCATTAACATCAGTGAACGGATTTATCGTAGCAATGTTGGATGGGACGATCCCAGAACATCAGCATAAACGTTATTTGCGTTTAATGAAAGATGAGACGACAAGGTTGATTAAACTTGTCAATGATTTACTTGATATTGCGAGTATCGAAGCTGGGCAAATGTCCATTTCACCGATCAGTTATAATTTGTCCGAACAAGTGCGAAAACTGATTGCAAAAGTGGAGCCAGAGTTAACGAAAGGACAACTAGAAGTTTCGTTAACCTCAAATCAAGAAGAGGACATCTATATTTATGCCGATCCAAATAGAATTGACCAAGTTCTAGGTAACTTAATGCAAAACGCGATTAATTTTTCACCTGAAAAAGGAATGATAGAAGTTGAAGTTGCGCAGAACGAACAAGAAGTGATAGTTTCGATTAAGGATCAAGGGCCAGGGCTACGCGAAGAAGAGATGAAGTTTATTTGGGATCGCTTCTTCAAAGTCGACAAAGCCCGAAGTCAAAAATCCGGTACCGGCATCGGCTTATCGATCGTAAAACACATCATCGATTTACACGACGCCAAAATCGAAGTCGATAGCACACCTGGGCACGGCACCAAATTCACAATTTTTATTGGGTGTCAGACACCAACGAAAGATCACTTTCACCAACATCAATGAAAATAAGTTATTAAGAAGTGCTCAATTAAAGAAAGTGAACATTCCCGTAGTAACTTATGTACAGGGGAGACCCACCCGTGGACAAATAAGCAATTTGTCTTTCTGGAGTGGACACGTTTCGAGAGGCTAATTGTTTCTCTCTAATTTAATCTGAAGGACTATACTTCTTTTTGGAGTATAGTCCTTTTTTAGATTAAGCGGCTTGCCTTTCTACTTCCTTTCGAAAATACCATTTCAATAACGAAGGAACAAAAATAATGATAATGAGAATTCGTATGAGCTGTAGCGCGCTAATCACCGCAGGATCAGCACCGATCATCGCACCTGTTAATACCATTTCAATTAACCCGCCTGGGGCAATGCTTAAAATCGCTGTTGTTAAATCCAATGTTGTAAAATGGGCTAACAAACCGCCTAAGCCAAACGAAATGACAATTAGAGAAAGTGAGACTGCAAAATAAACGAGACAATACTTCCCACCGAGCTTTAAGTCATGAAATGAAATATTCTTCCCTAGACCAATTCCGACAGCAACTTGGGCAGCATGTAAAACGATTACGGGGATACTTGCTAAATCAATACCACTAATATTCATGAGTGCAGTTAGTGCCATCGGAACAACAACAATCCCTGCCGGAATCAAATTTCGAAACAAAATCCCTAATACCACTGGAACTAAAAACCAAAAGTAATTCCAACCTCCCAGTTCAAATGCAGCGCCAACTCCGCCAATCGTCGCCACTTCTTGACCACTAAAAAAATATAATATAACCGCTGGTACGATAAATAACACCGTCATTAAACGCACCGTTTGAAATATCACCACAAAAGAAGTGTTCGCTTTTAAAGCTTCACTAGCAATGACCATTTCTGATAATCCACCTGGTATTGAACCAAAAACACTCGTCACTTTATCGACATTAATCCAGCGCGTCACTAAAATACTAATAAAAACACTTGCTAATATAAGAAGACAAGTCATCAAAAGATACGGCAGTAAATAAGGCCCAATCGTCATAAACGTATCCATCGTAAAATAAAGGCCGAAATAGATTCCGAGAATCATAAAACCGCCACTTTTTAAAGGATTCGGCCAATTCACAGAGCGGTTTGTAATTCCTTGCCATAGCATAACAGACGTTAGTGCCCCTAAAACCCAAGGAAGAGGGAAGTTAATCAAAGTAAATATATACCCGCCAATGACTCCAATAATACAAGTTTCGATCAACCGTGCAATGTTCATAAAATAACAGCTCCAATGCAAAGCAGTTTTTCGTATCACGAAACATTATACTTCAATTTACAATATTTTCATAGAGAACACGGTATTTTTTAAGCCAAGATCAAAAAAGCTGTCCTATGTGTCGAAACACGAATAGAACAGCAACTTTTTTATTCAGATATTTCATCCAATGTTTTTTCAAAACTTGGTGCCAAATGCTTTAGAAAATAATCAACTTCAGGCATGTCTAACTCGTGTACTTTTTGTTCGATTTGATTTTTCGCAATAGCAAACTCCCGGTTCCCAGCTAATAATTCAGTCACACATTTTAAGTATGCGTCTAATAAATCCGCCGCTTTAATAAATCGTATAAGTTCAGGGTCAGCATCATTTTCACTAATGATATTTTTATATATGACTTTTAAAGGATCTGGTGCTTGTTTAACTAATCTTTCAGCAGCTAATCCCTCAAGGTCGCGAAAGTTTTTTAAAATATCACGATTATGATGTTTTACAGGTGTTGGAATATCGCCGGTAAAAACTTCAGTCACATCATGAAAAAGCGATAACGTGACGGCTTTATCCGTATTAATATTTTTATTAAAAACTTCATTGGCAATCGAGCAAAGACAATGAGTAATGAGTGACACATGAAAAGAGTGCTCCGCGACATTCTCCTTCATGACATTTCTCATTAAACTCCAACGTTCTATGTAGCGAAGGCGGTATAAGTTGGCTAGTAAATGACTTTCCATATATTTCTCCCTTTCTAGCTGTTTTCACTAATCTTGAAGCTTATTAGCAAAAGCGATCTTTTTATAAAGCTTCACTTGTAATTATTATTTTAAAATCATACCTGATAAATAATATACCACATAGTGAAAACAAGCAAGGATAGTTACTATGTATAGAGATGTAGATGTCAAAATTAAACTTTATTCTCAAATAATGTGTTACACTAATGATGAAAAAAGTGATCTGAATTTTTAAAAATAAGAGTTAATTTAAAACAATGTCAAAGCTCACTACATAACAAAGATCAGTCGAGATTGTCATAAAAACGAGGGGGAATTTTCATGCGGTATTTATTTTTATTTATGCTAACTTTTGTGGTCATCAGTGGCTGTCAAACGAAAGAAACAAGTTTTCCTTTTAATAAAATCGATGATGACTTTGGATTATCAGCTTTTGAAATCCCTGAAAGCTGGAATGTATTACAAATCGGTTATCATTTTTCCTCGGAAAATCCAGATGAACCAGACTTATCGAAACGAATTTATACCGAGGAACCGCATATGGTGCAATTTCATTTCGGTAGAGCAAGTGAGGAAAACGAAATCGATATGGAAGAGATGAGGTTGCTTGAAGAGGGGATGGCTGAACGAGGTTCACCGAGTGCTCGGGCAACGAAACTCGTTTACAAGGTGAGTGCTGATCAACAGTTTGCAGAGTTGTGGATCAACAAAGAAGACCCCGACCTTCTAGAAACTAAGTTAGAAAACATGCATCGTAGAGATAAAAACCGTTCCGTATTTGAGTACGGTGAAGTAATCGAAGTAAACGGTAAAAACGTCTACTATTCAGGTATGGAAGGAGATCCTCCAGAAAAATTTTATTGGGCCTCTTCTGATGCTAAATTAATGTTTTCTTTGTTATTTTTCGAAAGTGAATTAGGTGAAGAAGAAAGGCAACTAGAAAATATGTTGCCAATCCTAGAAAAGCTAATAAAGTAGGTCCTTATGCAAACTCAAAAACGATAACCAAAATTAAATCACGTACCTCATTAGAGGCTGTCCCATGAGTGTCAGATACTATACGAATATACTATTTTATAGATGTATACATATAATATTCGTCTATAAATTAGGTATTTAGCGTTACTGCCATTTGTTTCAAGACAGCCTATTTTTGTTATGTGGAAATATTTGGTTAGTTAAGATGTATCTCATGACGTAATTGAGGTCATTAGCTTTGGTGACGGGTTGTGCCGTCATGACGGTTTTGTATGTATTATCCTGCCTTTATGTCCTCAAAGCTAAATTTCCGACCATTTCCGTATTTTTTAAAGATATAGTATGTTAAAAATCCTGCGATTGCTGAAAGAAGTACAACAGCCGCAATCATTATGTATAGTAGCCAATCAGAATAAATATAAAAGGTGACGGTCACTGTAAAAGCGATCGAAACTAACGATATTAGTAAACTCCTTAAAAAGTTACTTAACTGAAAGCAGAGAAGAATAGAAAACATAGCCGGAACGATAATACTTATTAAGCCAATTAAAATGACGATATGTAGCCAAGCCATAAACCAAAACCCCTTTCATTCATATGTATTTCAACAGATTGTTCACAATTCTGTCACAACTCTTAATGAAAGTATAATATAAGCGCTTCCAAATGTATGTAGGTTAAATTTGGTAAAACGTTAATATTGATTATGAAATTCGTTACATAATAATGAATTTCATAATTCAATATTTTCGCCACGAAGAGCAATATATAGTTGCGTCAAAACCATTCGCAAACCATATATTGCGTGATGTGGCTCGTTTTTGGTAATTATGAAATTCACTCATATATGTGATTTTTGCAAATAGTAAAAACAATTTAGTTTGTGAATTGTTTAACATATATTGTTAAATAATACATTTAAGGAGGTGATCGCATGGGTAAAAATAGAAAACGCGATAATCGTAACAACAATAACAACAATAATGATTTAAACATCGATAATGCAAACACTGAGTTTGCATCCGACAATGATGCACAAGATTTAAATCGCGATAATCGCAACAACCGCAACAATCGTAATGATAACAATGACAAATAATTTTGGTAAAGCTGCCGCATACTATCTACTTGCGGTAGCTTTTTTATATTTTACTATTTTCTAAAAGGTTAACAACAGTGAGAGATGGAGAATACTAAAAGCTACAATTGTACATCGAGGTGGGCTGTTTTTCGGATTTTTTTGTTGTTAATTTCTACTAATGGTATAATGGGTTGAAAAATTACGCTATTTGGAGGCAATATGTTAACTTTTGAACAAAAACTTGCAATTATTGAATCTTATCCTGAATTAACTCGTCACGATGTTTCGTTAAATCGTGTCAACTTTCATTTTGAAGAAAGTGGCAGTGACAAGAAGAATGTTGTTTATCACCTACACCCGAACGGGAACGGCTTTGTATACGCCGGCAAATTAAAAGTACCCAAGAAGGATCCTAAAGGTATGGTCAATATTAGAAACTTTTCTGAAGAAGATTTACGTTCACTCATCGAACGTTCAATTGAGTCCCTACATCCTGATGCAGTGTCAGAAGAAGATGAGCAAAGCGAAGAAGACGCATGGCTTAAAATTTGGGTCGACAAGGAGAACCATACTCTTGAAATCATTAAAGAAGATGAGATGTGGAACGTGTACGCAGGAGAACAGCTAGATGGAACTTTTCCATCTTACAATGAAGCAAAACAATATTTGCTTGAAGAAGGCTTTAAACCGAAGCGCTAAACGACATATGAGGAATGCTACTATCGGAAAACTTAACTAAAAGCTTCGATAAAAAATGAGAAGAGATGGCCAACGTAATGTGACCATCTCTTCGTTTCCTTACCCATTCATTAGCTTTACTTACAATCTGGGGTCGTATCGATTACTTTTAATCACAGAAACACCTCATTTCATTCATGTTAAAAACAATCTTGAAATTTCTGGTCACTGTGCAAAAGAATCACCTCATAACTGTATATCAACATCAACTAAGTGATGGGATTAGGTTAGGAGAGCATTACTGCCCTCGAATAATATGATGTCCTAAGGAGACAATTTTACTATAGCAATTATTGTTAAAAAACTTACGGATGACGACATTAAATATTGATTAATAGTTCTCAAGAATTAATAAATTTAAATCAGTCGTCAATAAAAATGCCAATAAAACCAAAAGAAGAGGTTACTACATGATGAAACAATTTAACGATTTACCATTAAATGAAGACTTAAAACGGGCTCTTTCTAGCTTGAATTACGAAAAACCTACCGAAGTACAAGCCAAAGTTATACCATTAGCTTTACAAAAAGAAGACCTTGTCGTTAAATCACAAACGGGAAGCGGTAAGACAGCAGCCTTTGGCATTCCGCTTTGTGAATTAGTGGAATGGGAGGAAAATAAGCCACAGGTCTTAATTTTAACACCAACGAGAGAGCTTGCTGTACAAGTAAAACAAGACATCACGAACATTGGTCGATTTAAACGTATTAAAGCCACGGCGGTATATGGGAAATCTCCTTTTGATAAACAAAAGTTAGAGCTTAAGCAAAAATCTCATGTGGTTGTTGGAACTCCAGGACGTGTGCTCGACCATATTGAAAAAGGAACACTTATCTTGGACAAAGTAAAGTATCTGGTCATTGATGAAGCAGATGAAATGTTGAATATGGGTTTTATTGACCAAGTAGAATCAATTATTAAAGAAGTTCCTAAAGACCGAGTCACCATGCTGTTTTCGGCAACATTACCAGACGATATTAAAAACCTTAGTCATAAATACATGAAAACCCCTACTCAAATCGAAGTTACATCTACAGCGGGGATCACGACTGATAAAATCGAACACTTTGTCATTAAAGTCGCTAATGACGATAAGTTTTCGCTCCTTAGAGATATGACAATCGTAGAAAATCCAGATAGTTGCATTATATTTTGCCGAACCCAAGAACAAGTCGAAAATTTGATTGAGCAACTAAACGAATATGATTATCCTTGTGACAAACTTCATGGAGGTATGTATCAAGACGACCGTTTTGCAGTGATGGACGATTTTAGACGTGGCAAATTTATATATTTAGTCGCGACAGACGTAGCGGCAAGAGGGATTGATATTGAAAATATTAGCCATGTCATCAACTACGACCTTCCACTAGAAAAAGAAAGCTATGTTCACCGGACCGGTAGAACTGGAAGAGCAGGAAAAACAGGAAAAGCAATTACATTTGTAACACCACACGAAGGAAGACGATTATCAGAAATCGAAGAGTTTGTTGGTTTTCACCTACAAATAATAGAGGCACCGACCCAACAAGAGGTCGATAATGGGAAAACAGCTTTCGAAGCGAAATTAAACGCCCGTCCAAAGATCAAAAAGGATAAGAGTGAAGAGTTAAACAAAGATATCATGAAGCTCTATTTTAATGGCGGAAAGAAAAAGAAGCTGCGTGCGGTTGACTTCGTGGGGACGATCGCCAAATTAGACGGAGTAACTGCCGATGACATCGGCATTATCGACATCCAAAACAGTGTCACCTATGTAGACATTTTAAATGGCAAAGGTCCTCTTGTCATTAATGAGATGAAAACAACAAAAGTGAAAGGAAAGCAGTTAAAAGTTCATAAGGCGAAGAAGTAATAACACAAAGTGGGGATGTGTGTCGAAGGGGGTCAATACGGATGAGGTTGTAAATATTTATAAAAACCTACATTATGATCTTCAATGTGCGTTAAAGTGGAAAATACCGTAATATCCGTGCGTAATGAGAGCTTCAATGTGCACGAAAAAGGAAGACTCTGTAAAATCTGTGCGTAATGAAAGCTTCAATATGCTTGATAATGGTGTTAACTGTAAAAAACAAGTGTGTTGAAGGGGTCAATGCACGTGAATCTGGTAACAACTGTAAAAAACACGTGCATTGAAGGGCTCAATGCACGTGAATATGGTATTAATTTGTAAAAAACGTGTGGAATGACCGGTTCATTACACGTGAAAATAGGAATTACTGTAAAAATCATTAATAATAAGAGCTCGTAAACACTATGATATTGATATTTCTTAATATAAATCTGTACGCCGATCAGCAAAAATCGGAATTTGCTTACGAACTTGAGCGACTTTATCTAAATCGATTGTCGCTGTGATCTGCGTCGGCTCTTTACTAGCTTCGACTAACACATCGCCCCATGGGTTAATCACCATTGAATGGCCGGCAAATTCATTTTTCGGATCACTTCCTGCTCGATTACTAGCAACGATATAACATTGATTTTCAATCGCTCGACTTATGAGTATAGTGCGCCAATGCTCAACTCTTGCTAACGGCCATTCTGCAACGACAAAAATAACTTCGGCACCATCGACTGCATGGGCGCGAACCCACTCCGGAAAACGAATGTCATAACAAATAATTCCCGCACATGACGCTCCATCAACAGTAAAAAGACCTTTTGTATTTCCCGCTTGTAAATAATGGTGTTCATCCATCAATTTAAATAAATGAACTTTACTATATTCGCCGACACAGCGCCCATTCCGGTCAAAAAAGTACATCGTATTCGTAATTCCGTCCGACGATTTTTTCGCAATCGATCCACCAACAATGTTTACTTTATATTTTCGGGCAAGCTCTGATAAAAACTGTTGTGAATCGAGACCGTTCTCATCGGCAATTTCATCCAACCGAGATAAATCATAGCCTGTCGTCCATAATTCCGGCAGGACGATCACATCAGGATGTTCTTTTATCGCTTTCGTTACTTCAGCCTCGACGACTTGCTTATTTTTACTAGGGTCGCCAAACTCAATATCCATTTGAATACAAGTTATTTTCATTCGTATCAACTCCCATCGCCTCGTTGCTTTTAACTTTACAGATAGATCCGTTTCTTTTCAATAAAAACAGATAATTCGAAATTGACCGTGCAAACTTACAATGTACTCCCATTTCGAAAATTCATTTGACAACACTCATAATTTTGGAAATCTAAACCACACTATAATGTACTGTATTATAGTAAGGAGATAGTTAATATGGAAGCGAATTGGCTCGCAATTTTACCTTTTTTAGTCGTTATTCCGATTGCCATTTATACAAAAGAAGTATTACCAGGACTAATAGTCGGGCTTGTTGTAGGTTCATACATTATTTCACCTTCAATTGTTGGTGGAATGGAGACGATGCTTTTTTACGTCGTCCAAGCATTAATCGATGAAAATAATATTAAAATCGTCGTCTTTTTATACGCCTTTTCAGGTCTCGTCGGTATTATTAAAGTGAGTGGTGGGATTAAAGGTTTTGTAGAAAATGCTGCCGAAAAAATTACGACAAAAAAACAAGCACTACTTCTTACCTATGTTTCAACGATTGGAACGTTTAGTGCACCGACGTTTCGATTTGTAACAATTGCGCCGATCATGAAGGCACTTTTGAAAAAAGTAAAAATGTCGACGAAAGAACTTGGCTTCGTCATTGAAACTACAGCAACTCCAGTTATCGTATTAATCCCTGTTGCAACAGCGTTCGTCGGCTACATGGTATCGATCATTCAAGTTTCTGTACAAAATGAAGCAGGGACTGCGGACCCGTACAATTTATTTTTACAAAGTATACCGTTTAATTTTTTTGCGATCGTTATCATTCTCGTTGGAATTTACCTTAGCTTTTTTCATCCATCACATACCGATGCTCCGACAGAAATGGAAGGAGAGGAAAAAGAGGAAGAGGATTGGCGAGACTGTCATCCGGCCGTATCGAGAGAACTACCTTCAAAACCGTGGAATTTAATCTTGCCAATTGTGCTAGTTATTACTTTAACTTTATTTTTAACGTGGTGGGATGGATATAGTGAAGGAGTTTCAGTATTTGAAGCATTTATGCAAGCCGATGTCCTACAAGCGATGGTGATTGCCTTATTATTCACCGTGTTTATTACAATTGCCTTTTTACTGTTCCAACGTTTTCAATTAAGCAATATCATTACGAGCTTTATTTATGGTGGGAATGAATTGATGTCTGTCATTGTTTTATTATCGGTCGTTTGGGGACTAGCATCGGTTACCGATGATTTAGGATTTTCCGAATTTGTGACCGCTCATACAGAGTGGATTCCAGATACATTTATCGTGCCTCTGTTATTTGTATTTGGCGCTGTGATTTCCTACTTTATCGGTTCTGCTTGGGGAACGTGGGGGATTTTAATGCCTCTAGGGATTTCGCTATCTTTAACAACAGATGTCTCATTACCGTTAATAATCGGGGCTGTATTTGCCAGTGGCTCATTTGGTGCAGTGGCATCGCCCCTTAGTGATGATACAAATACAATCGCTAAAATTTTAGGTTTACAAGTAATGGATTATGCTAAATTTAAATTAAAACCAGCGCTCATAGCAGCTGGAATTGCTACCGTTTTATATACAGGATTTTCGTTCTTTTTATAATTCGGGTTATAAAATGATGCAAGCAGCCTTTCAATCGATATGAGGCTGCTTTTTCTATTTATCCCTATTACGTATCTATGAGTAGTTGCGTAAAGTTGATTGTAACTACATCGTGAAATTCACTTAATTGATAAAAATTTAAAAAGTACAAACGGAACACTTGTTCTTATCAGTGGGGATTGATATAATATAAACAAGAAGTAGAAAAGGTTGGTGGTGCTCTAAGTCGGTATTGCAATAACGCAAGACCATGTTGTTATTCAAATTTGGTAGGTATTATACCGACAGAAAATAGTTAATACGTTGTGAAAATTTGAGGCTGTATATCACTGTATTGTCGTCCATAGTTACTAATTTTGTATTTTGTATGTTTAATTCATGCTATAATAAAGATACGTAAATGGGGGATTTATATGGAAAAATTATTAAAACAATTTATGGAACAAATCAATCAACGCTTTGACAACTTTGACACGAATATTCAAGACGTCCGCTCAGAAATCGTTTTCTTAAAAAATGGACAAGCTGAATTGACCAAAGAAGTGCACGGGTTAAAAGAAGGTCAGAAAAAACTTGAAGTAGGTCAGAAAAAGCTTGAAGAAGGTCAGCGGCAATTGCAATCTGATGTTACTGAAATAAAGCTCGGGCAAGAACGTCTACAAAAGAATATTATTGACAGCCTTGGTACGTATACTGAAAAGATAGCTGAACATGTTGATTACCGTACTGATGCCTTAAATAAACGTGTGTATCGTTTAGAAATTGAAGTTGAGCGAATGAGTAGACAATAAATTATATATAACATTAATGAGAGTTTTCATGAAAGTGTTTAGTGACTAATGTCATGGCACTTTACCATGGAACTCTTTTTTTGTAAAAAAAAGTTGGTTAGTGGCTAGTGGTTAGGAGACCCTCGCCCGACTTTTCATGTTGGGTGGTGTTGGCAGGCATGCCGGCATTAGAGCTTTGTATCTTACAGCAACTAAGTAGCTTAAGGGATCGCATGAACTTAATTTCAATAACAACGCTAATCCATCTTTTACTTGCCAACTTGAATACAACCTCAATAAAAAGGAAATCCTTCCAAAATGTCGTATGTAATACTTAAATAGAAAAACTTCAATTTAAGGGGATGATGAAGATCGATAAAAAAATCGTTCAATTAGCGAAATTAATAAAAACCTCCACACATACAGTAGTTCTTACAGGAGCTGGAATGTCGACAGAGAGTGGCATCCCTGATTTTCGCTCCCGTTCTGGTTGGTGGAAAAATATCGATCCACTAACGGTCGCAACTGTCGAGGCGTTACAAAGTAATTATGAGCTATTCCATCAGTTTTACAGCGCACGAATAGAGGCACTAGCAAAGTGCAAACCTCACGAAGGGTATCAAATGTTAGCCAATTGGGAACAAAACGGACTCCTACACCGAGTCGCCACGCAAAATGTCGATGGCTTTCACCATCAAGCAGGGAATCGTCATGTCGACGAATTACACGGTTCAATTTTAACGTATCGCTGCCAACAATGTGAAAAAGAAGCGAGCAAGCAGGCTTTTATCGATAAAAAACATTGCAGCTCGTGCGACGGCAAATTACGTCCTAACGTCGTTCTTTTTGGTGAAACACTTCCAGAAGAAGCGTGGAACAACGCACTATACCATATTCAAAAAGCTGATCTTGTGATCGTAATCGGTACGAGCCTTCAAGTGTACCCAGTTAGTCAACTACCGACAATGACGAATGGAACGACGGTTTGCATTAATAAGGAAGTAGGGGTAGAGCAATCTTTTTTCGATCTAGTGATTGAAGGCAGCGCCAAAGAAACGTTGGTAAATGTTAACCAATTACTATAATTAAACTTGAGTTTTGAGTTCACAAAAGTAGGGCTTCGAAGCGTTTCTTTCAACAACCGAACCATTTGCAAAAGAAGACCGCGTCCTTAAATATAGTAAAGCTCGTTTTGAGTAAATACCAGAAAAGCTACAAACGTAAAAAAGGTCGCTCAAGGCGACCTTTATCTTAACAATGGTATTTTTATTTTCAGATTAAACTTTTGTAAAATAAACCAAATCAATAACAACGGTATGTGTATTACAAAAACACCAGCTAATATTCGTAGCCATGGACTAGCTGCGATCTGTTCAAACGGTATTACTTGTGTAAGTGGTATAAGGATAATGATTTCTAAAGCTACTAATAAAATATAACTGATAAGGCTAATAATAATTCCAGTAAGTATTTTAAAGCGAAAAAGAACGATTAATATTATTGCAAAAAATGTAAAATTTATTACCGGCTTTATTGAACTGTTCATGAGTATACTAAAAATAAAGGCCACTCCACCCCATAGAAAAGCAAAGAGTATCATTTTCTTTAAGTTTTCTTTAATAGAAATACTTAATAGTGTAAAAGTGACTGCTAGTAATAAAAATGCCTCTGGAACGGATAATAAGAAATAACTAAACCAAGCCATATAATCTCCCTTTCTTGTAAAACATAGATGATATTAAACTATTATAATACAAACTTTATAAGGATTCGACATTTTTCTACATAAGTCCCCAAAAATATTCATTCTGATAAACGTAGCGGATAGTGAGAGAGACCGATGGATTTTTTTATAAGATAAAAAAGCTACTGTAGATCAGTAGCACTTAAGTATGTATTTATTCACTGTCTTTTGGTAATTTCGGTTGATATAACATACCACCAGATGCCCCATAGCGAACATAATCTACTTCTGTCGTTTTTTCTATAATATCACATAAAATTTCTGCTAATCGCTGATTAACATTAATAATCATTTTTTTCACCTTTTGGTAAACTAATTTCGAAGATGACTAAATTGTCTCTCGTGTCGATCGTCATTGTGCCTTTATATTTTTCGGTAATCTCTCGGATGATAGAAAGGCCATAGCCTCTGTTTTCTTCTTTTGTCGAAAATCCTGACTCAAAATGCTCATCACTAATCTCGTTTTGATTAGCGCTATTTTGGACGATCAATTTTATTTCTTTACCACTTTGAATGTTTAATTGGATGGTGCGAGCTTCAATAGGTAATTCCATAGTAGCTTCATAGGCGTTGTCTAATAAATTACTTATTAAGCGAATTAAATCAGTTGATGGTAAAATTTTTACGATTTCTTCACTTTCAATACTCATATTAAACGGTATTTTTTCACGGTGGTACTTGTCCATCTTTGAATATAACATCGAGGCAAGCACCGGATTTTCAATGGTTAATGCTTTATTATTAATACGTATTTCACCAATCATTTCATTAATGTAAGAATTCGCCGAGTCAAAATTATTTATTTTCATTAACCCAGAAATAACAGTTAAATGATTATTTAAATCATGACGATCCGAGCGAACGGAGGCCACTAACGAACGAAACTCATCTACGTGAGTCGATTCTGAAGCGGCAATTTTTCGTTCTTCCTCTTTTTTATAAACTTTACTTAAAACGTAAAGAGATACGAAGTTTAATAGAACGACGAAAATCAGGGGTGCTGGTATCCCAATAAAATCTAAAGCGTTATCTTGAAACCCAGCAATTGAAGTAATAGTAAAAAAAACTAATAAAATTTGTATTAAAACAATAAGAACTAAAGTGACAATATACATAAAATATATACATAATAACTGCGTTCATTTGAAACACAGCTATTTTTCTCCTTTTATATTTATATCTAGCAAGAATTATACCATAAATATACTAATCGTTATGCAATAAATTATACAAAACTATTTTTAGTAAAAAGTCGAACACCTTCGTATCCAACTAACCACTAACCAACAAACCAACAAATCAACTAACTCAAAAAAGCTCCCTTATACAAGGAAGCTTTAGACTGTTAATTCTCAAGAAGTTGAATTAAGTATCGATATTGATCGTACGTAATTTCTGATTCCCAATGGCCAGTAAGTTTAGCAATGACAACAACGATAAAGAAGAGAGCGAAAAAGCCGAGTGGTAATGCCCAACGATCAATTTTCTTCGTAGCGACTGTCATGTTGAGAGTGTCGTTCACAGGACATGCTTCAACGCATTGTAGACATGCGGTACATTCCACGTTTCTAACGGCTTTTTTCTTTGCGACATCAATTTTATTCGGGCAAGCACGCGTACAAGCATTACAATCGATGCAGCTTTCTTCATTTCGTTTTACTTTCGTTAATTGAAACAGCGAACCGAGACCAATGAGCGCGCCGTATGGACATAAGAAGCGACACCAAAAATTTCGGATAAAAAGAGAAAGGACGACTAACGTTAAAATAACGAAAAAAGCTAATGTACTAATGTTTAAGAAAAATAACATCATACTAACATCAGATGTCATATTATACGGTGTCGTCATAAACTGATAAACAGCCATCACGGGCATTTGAATTAAGATGAAATATAAAAAATAGAACAAGATTAAATATTTCACTGAATACAAAATCCAACGAACCCACCTTGGCGGGTTAAAATCACGTTTAAAGATTTTCTTGCCCAGATTGCCGATCCATTCACTTAAAGTGCCAACTGGACAAAGCCAGCTACAAAACGTTCTTCGGAAAATGATCCCTGAGGCAACAAAAAACGTAAACAACACTAATCCAGCTGGGTGGATCATGTCAAAGTGACCGGTTGAAAACCAAATTCGAAGCGAAAGCAGCGAACTAATTGGTAAAAAACCTTCAACCGCCGGTGGTTTTTCAACATATGGCGTCATTCCTGATGTTGCAAAATGTAGGTAAAATCGGTAAAACTGATAACCGACATAAAGAAGAAAAATCGTAAACGCAAGCTGAGTAGCCAACCTTGCAGTTTGCAACGGATTTTTCATTATTTGTTTTTTAAGATTAACTTGTAAATTCATGTTTACCCCCTAGAGTTTTCTCTATTTTGATCTAAGTATAGAAAACGTTGGAGTTTTTTTAGGTGACGAACGTCACAAAATTTTCCTGAAATAGTGACGTAAATATGAAGATATATTGAAGTTTTATGTGCACAATTATTTATACGGAAAAACTTATAGAAATTTGCCAATATTCACTAAACTAGTTAATATAGACATGAATGGTTGGTTTGTTGGTTAGTTAGAAAGGAAGTGGTGTGATGAACAATCAAATTGACCCAAAAGATCCGCGCTTTAAAATTGCCAATCGAGAAGCGCTTATTGGAATAGGACTCGTTATTTTTAATTTTATTTGGTGGTTTGGTTTTGCTTATGGGTTAGGCTCTGCGCCGGTCGAAGAGTACTCGTATGTTTTTGGGATGCCAGCTTGGTTTTTTTATAGCTGTGTTCTCGGCTTTGTTGTGATGGTCATCCTCGTCATCATTATGGTGAAATGCTTTTTCAAAGAGGTCGATTTTGACGTTGAAGAGGAGGATCATACATGAACTGGCCAGTTGTTATTCCGTTAATAATTTTTATAATTTCAATTTTTTTCATCGGATTTTGGTCATCAAAATACATAAAAAACTCTAGTAACTTTTTGCAAGAATATTTTTTAGGAAGTCGCGAGCTCGGTGGGTTCATATTAGCGATGACAATGGTTGCGACATACGGAAGTGCGAGCAGCTTTATTGGGGGACCAGGTGTTGCCTACACGCAAGGATTAGGCTGGGTACTACTCGCGATGGCTCAAGTGGCAACGGGCTATTTTGTATTAATGGTACTAGGGAAGAAGTTTGCTATTTACGCGCGTAAATATAAAGCGATTACGCTCATTGACTTTTTAAAATGTAGATACAACAACAGCAAATGGGTCGTGTTAATCTCGGCGTTTAGTATTATTGTATTTTTATTTTCAGCAATGGCTGCCCAATGGATTGGTGGAGCTCGATTAATTGAATCGTTAACAGGTTTAAATTACACTTCTGCGCTCTTTATCTTTGCGGTTGCAGTACTTATTTATGTCATTATCGGTGGTTTTAGAGCGGTGGCGTTTACAGATATGATCCAAGGGGTTGTCATGTTTGTCGGAACATTGATCATTTTAATTGGAACAATCATTGCCGGTGGAGGTATCTCCAATATTATGGCGGATCTCGTCGCTGAAAATCCGAACTTAGTGACACCGTACGGTTACGATGGGAGTTTAACACCTGCGTATGTTTCTTCGTTTTGGATTTTAGTTGGTGTAGGGGTTGTTGCTCTTCCACAAGTGACGGTTCGAGCGATGGCTTATAAAAATTCGAAGGCGATGCACCGGGCGCTTATTACAGGGACAATTGTTGTTGGCTTCATTATGCTTGGGATGCATTTAATTGGTGTTTTTGCCCGTCCAATTTTACCGGGGATTGAAGTCGGTGATTCGGTAATGCCACTTATCGCGATGGAAGTGTTACCACCATGGCTTGCCGGGATTGTGTTAGCAGCACCACTTGCGGCGATTATGTCAACCGTTGACTCACTATTATTAATTGTAAGTTCTGCGGTCGTTAAAGATGTTTATGTTAATTACATAAAGCCAACCGCGACGCAAAAACAAGTGAAACGAGTGAGTTATACAGTTACTGGTATATTAGGGATCCTTGTTTTTTCAATGGCATTAAGTCCGCCTAATTTACTAGTTTGGTTAAATTTATTTGCTTTTGGTGGCTTACAAGCAACTTTTATTTGGCCGGTCATAATGGGGCTTTATTGGCACCGAGGCAATCAATATGGAGCGGTTGCATCGATGATCGTCGGGATCAGTTCCTATATCATAATTCATACGTATTTTCCAGATTTATTAGGAGTTCATACCGTTATTTTCCCAATTTTATTTTCGCTCCTAGCGTTTGTTACGGTTAGTTTAATGAAGAAGGATACTTCGAGTTCAACTTTAAATTCAAGTGTTTATTAAGTGAGTGAATTTCATAATTTCCAAAAACGAACCACATCATGCAATATATAGTTTGCGGATGGTTTTGGCGCAACTATATATTGATCTTAGTGGCGAGAATAATGAATTATGAAATTCATTAAAGTGTTAACGGTGAAAACTTTAATAACGTCATCTAACATTCATTACTTTTGTAATGTGGTTATGGTGGCGTTTTAGTTTTTCATTATTTGTCCTTTATTTGCGATTTAAATTCTATGTTTCGCTTAAAGTTTATCTTAAGTCGGCTTTGTCGAAACTGAAGGTAGTATGAAACGAAAGTGAGACCGACAATGAATACAAACTTTTTTCATTTATCCATAGAGTTGATTGCAGGATTTTTTGCCTTACTATTAATAACAAAGTTGTTAGGGAAAACGAAAATCACGCAATTGACCCCGTTTGATTTTGTTTCCGCCCTCGTTTTAGGGGAGTTAATCGGTAACGCGATTTACAATAAAGATATTGGCCTTCGCTATGTTCTGTATGCGATTGGGTTATGGGGATCATTTATCCTTTTGTTAGAAATTGTGACGCAAAAATATAAGAAAACGAGGGGAATTTTAGAAGGAAATCCTGCTGTCGTGATTCGTAATGGAAAAATTGATCGAGAACAATTGAAGAAAAACAAGTTAGATTTAAATCAATTACAGCATTTACTTCGGGATAAAGAGGTATTTTCAATGCGCGAGGTAGAATATGCAATTTTAGAAGCGAACGGAACTGTCAATGTGTTAAGGAAGCCGAATTATGAAAAGCCAACGAAAGGGGATTTAAATCTTCCTCCTAAAAAAGTCCATTTACCGATTACGTTAATTACAGATGGGGAAGTACTGTGGGACAACTTGAAGGAAGCAGGATTTGATGAAGAGTGGCTTCAACTCCAACTAGCATCACATGGCATCGTGAAAGCAGAACAAGTCCTGTTTGCGGAGTGGTTAGAAGGGGAGCCGTTGTTCATTAATAAGTTTATCGAGCCGAAGTTACAGGAACAGTGAAATTGAAATAAATTAGTTAGTATTTGAGTGAATTTCATAATTACCTAAATTGATCCATATTAAACTATAAGTAGTTGCGAGCGTTTCAACGCAACTACATATAGATACTTAATGGCGATGATATTGAATTATGAAATTCATTTTTCCATTAAAAATTTTTTGTGCAATTAGCTTCTGGATAATACCGGAAGCTTTTTTAAAAAAGCGGGCGATGTCCCTGAACGAGCCTTCTTATTTTGCTAAAAAATAAACAGCGAAGGGAAGGAAAACGGCCGTCTTTTATAAAATATGTGATGACGGTTTATTATACAACAAAAAGTTATTGAATATTAAGAATAGCCCCAAGAAACTTTTTCTATATTTTTTTTATAAACTATTTCTCTACTTCCATTAACACAGTATAATAGTTTTGTTATAATAACCTGAATGAAAAAATTATGTATCTTCTTTGTTTTGATTTAATCGTTACACGGGTAAATAATGGGTATTACTTAGAAGGTGAAAAAGGGGAAATAGGGATGTTAACACGAGAGCAAAGAATTCAATTACACGGTTTTAACAATTTAACAAAGTCGTTAAGCTTCAACATGTATGACATTTGTTACACAAGAACAAAAGAAGAGCGCGAAGCTTATATCGCTTATATAGATGAACAATACAATGCGGACCGATTAACGAAAATTTTAGAAGATGTTACGAGTATTATCGGAGCGCACATTTTAAATGTCGCAAAGCAAGATTACGAGCCACAAGGAGCGAGTGTGACGATTTTAGTTTCTGAAGGACCAGTGGATGATGCCCCTAAAGGCTTTTTTAAAGAATCACCAGGGCCACTTCCAGAAACAGTTTTAGCGCACTTAGACAAAAGTCATATCACAGTTCATACGTATCCTGAATACCACCCTCATGAAGGGATTAGTACGTTCCGTGCTGATATTGACGTTGCAACCTGTGGAGAAATTTCACCACTAAAAGCATTAAATTATCTTATGCATTCGTTTGATACGGATATTATGACGATGGATTATCGTGTTCGCGGCTTCACAAGAGATATTAACGGTCATAAGCTTTTTATTGACCACGATATTAATTCAATCCAAAACTATATTCCTGAAGAAGTAAAAGATGAGTACGACATGATTGACGTTAACATTTATCCGGAAAATATTTTCCACACGAAAGCGAAATTAAAAGAATTCGACTTAAACAACTATCTTTTCGGGTATAAAAAAGAGTCATTAACCGATGAAAAACAAGAAGAAATCACACAGCTTATTAAGCGCGAGATGGATGAACTATATTACGGGAAAAATATAAAATAATTTGATTCGACAAGTGTTGGTGCGCTTGTCGTTTTTTTATGCATTATAAGCTGTTCAACATGTTTGGTTTTTACAGAAATAGGTAAATGCGTGTATATTGAAGGGTTCAATATGCATGAATTTTACAGTATCTAGGGAAATACATGTATAATGAGTTTTCTTACTATTGGTAACCCAATCTTAACGGTATTGGTTTTCCGTCATGCCCGTTTTATTTAGAATTACGTATTCTTTTGGTATAATATAGAAAATTACTATAAGGGTGTGTAGAAATGTCACAATATATAGATTTAAGTCAAACGATTAAAAACGCAATGCCCGTTCATCCGTATGATGATGAAGTAAAGTTATACCAAGATAAATTTTTAGAACGTGACCAATATAATAATACAAAGCTAGAGGCTGGAATGCATATCGGAACGCATATCGATGCGCCTAGACATTTGCTCGATCGAACGGAGTAGAAGAGCCTGTTCAAAAATTCCTATCACCAAAATGTATTTATTTTGTAAAAGAATCGTTTAATTTTTTTACTTTTATACAATGGAAAGAATAAAACAAGTAACAAGAGAATACCGTAATCATCTTATCTTATTAAACAATTTTTATGAAACGAGGGGATGCTACATGTCTAGAGATTTAATTGGAGATATGCTAAAGGCAAAGGAAAAAGATGTTCTCTATGAAAAGCCAAGAGGGATGGGGAAGCCACTCTCTAGAGAAGTTTTAGAAGGGGATGTTTTAGATAGGACAGTAAAACATGCTGGTTATTTACCTGAATGGATTAAACTCCAAAATGAAGTACGTGATAGATTATTGAAAGTTATTACATTAATAAATACTAATCCATGTGATGATGATATTGATCAAGAATTTCAATCAATCAATAAGTTCATTAAAAAATATAATCAAATTTGCCCTGCAAAAATGCAAAAAATGTTAGTTGACCGTGAACATGTAGAAAAACAAGTAGATAGTTGGAGATAATAGGAGCACCGTTTTATGAAAAATAGATTAAAAGACTGGAAGGATCAAGCGTTGCAAAAGCGTTTTTCGGACCTTCATCTATGACGTACGTTACGATGCTTGTCCCAAAACCGAAAAGAAAGCGATTTAATGCGATTCGCTCCTTTACTTCTTCGGGTGCATTTATTGTTGGACCCGCAGTAGGGGGAACTCTTATACTTTTATCATCAGTACATATAACACTCTGGATCAATGCTATTCTATTTATTTTTGCTGCAATACTACTCACACTTTTACCAGATAAAGAAACAATCGATAAGAATTCGATTCCTAAATTAACCTTTAAGCAAGTAGTCAGTGATTTTACAATAGTAATAGAATTTATTTCGAAAAATAGATATGTCTCATACATATACATCGGTTTTATCTTAATCATGCTTTTTTCATACGCCATGGATGCACAAGAGGTCGTTTTTACTCAACAAGTTATCGGCTTATCAGAGGTAGAGTATAGTTTACTGATCAGCATAACTGGAATTGGCTCTGTTACTGGAGCAGCTATTTTGTCTGTTTTTTCAAACAAGTTCTCGCTTAGGCATATGATCGTTATCGGAATTATTATGACCACCGTTGGTTACATTATCTATGCCTTTTCTTGGTCGTTTTATTCGATTGCAATAGGGTTTATCATACTAGGATTTTTTAACGTCTATCTAAATGCAGGGGTGACAACGTTTTATCAAAATAATATCCCTACTGATTTAATGGGGCGTGTGACGAGTATTTTTCAGCTCTTCCAAAACGGGTTTCAAGTTTTGTTTATCCTCGCTATCGGTATCACCGCAGATATTATTCCTTTACGGACAACCATCATAGTATCATCTTTGGCTATGTTTGTGACGTCACTTATATTTTCAATAGCAGTATTTATGCCGCGAAAAAAAGGCATTTATCAAGAATGACAACTAAGGAGATATTTTATGGGTTTAGTAGATAAAAAGTCAGATAGAGTTATAGAACGAACTCCGTTTTATTACGGTTGGGTGATTGTGTTTATGGGAGCACTAGGTGTATTTTTATCAGGACCTGGGCAGACGTATTCAGTATCGATTTTTATTGATGCTTATATTGAAGAATTTGGATGGAGTCGTTCGTTAATTTCGAGTTTATATTCTGGAGCGACGTTACTATCCGGATTTTTGATGATTTTAATGGGGAAGTTGATTGATGTTCGTGGGCAACGGAGCATGTCTATTTTTGCAGGGGCGATGTTAGGGATCGCTTGCTTGTTTAATAGTTTTATTCTTGGACCGTTAATGTTGTTTATCGGCTTTTTTCTTATTCGAGTTTTTGGGCAAGGATTAATGGAAATGGTCCCGAATACGCTTATTCCGAGGTGGTTTGTCAAAAAGCGAGGAAAAGCGATCGCATTCATGGAAGTCGGCGGCTTTTTAAGTTCGGCAGCACTACCACCATTAAATGTGTGGTTAATTGCTTCACTTGGCTGGTCAGGAGCATGGCAAGTTTGGGCGGGTGTATTAATCTTGTTTTATGTCCCGTTAGTTTTCTTTTTTATAAAAAATAGTCCAGAGAACTACGGGTTACAACCGGACGGATATGTATTAGAGCAACCAAAAGTTCAAAAGAAGAAGGTAACTGAGCCTAAAGTGGGTATTAGTGAGAAGAGCTGGACTTTAAATGAAGCGATTAAAACGCTGAGCTTTTGGGGTGTTTTATTTTGTATTGCCGTCCCAGCGATGGTTAATACTGGAATGACGTTTCATATCGTTTCGATTTTAGGAGAACAGGGCGTAACGAGAGCAGAGGCTTCCTTCGTTTTAAGTATGATGGCGTTAGTCGCTTTTCCATTATCGTTTCTTGCCGGTGTTATTCTTGACCGTATGTCATTACATAAAGTTTTTGCAATTACGTTTGTCGTCGAAGCCGCGGCCATTGTCGTTCTTTTAGTAGGAGACTCCTACACTGCAGCTCTTATTTTCGGACTTCTGAGAGGGGTTGCTGCTGGGTTTGGAACGATTTGTTTAGCACTTATTATTCCTAATTTTTTCGGTACCGCTCATTTAGGGAGTTTGAAAGGTGTAGGGGTGACGTCCACCGTTGTTGCATCTGCTCTCGGTCCGTTACCATTTGGAGTCGCTTATGATTGGTTTGGCGGTTATACAGAAATTTTACTCGTAATGTTAGTTTTTCCATTGCTGGCGACCGTTGTGGCGTGGATGAATAAAGGACCTAAGTTATCTTAAGGAATTTTTAGATATTTTCTCAACTTTAGACGATACTAAACAGTAGTGGTAGCTTTTAACAAGGAGTGTTCGTTATGAGTTTAAATAAAAAAAATACCGATGTCTGTACTAGACCTTGCCCCGATTACAGAAGGAAGTACAGCAAATCTCGCCTTTCAAAATAGTTTAGATTTAGCTCGACACGTTGAAGAGTGGGGCTATAACCGTTTTTGGGTGGCAGAACATCATAGTATGCCAGGGATTGCTAGCTCTGCGACTTCTGTATTGATTGGTTTTATTGCAGGTGGGACTTCGCGTATACGAGTAGGTTCAGGTGGGATCATGTTGCCAAATCATCCACCTTTAGTGATCACCGAGCAGTTTGGCACTCTGGAATCGATGTATCCGGGGAGGATTGATTTAGGCCTAGGTCGTGCACCGGGAAGTGATCAAGCTACTGCAAAAGCATTACGACGTAACTTAAGTGATGGCGACCAATTTCCAAGCCAACTTGAACAGTTACGTTCATTTTTTAAACCATTATCGGAAGGGGAGCAAGCTAGCGTTAGAGCGATTCCGGGTGAAGGGCTCGATATTCCGATATGGTTATTAGGATCAAGTGGTTTTAGCGCACGTTTGGCTGGTGAACTTGGTTTACCCTTTTCATTTGCAAGTCATTTCTCACCGGAAAATACGCTTCCGGCGATTCGTTTGTATCGTGAAAGTTTCCGTCCGTCAGCGAGCCTCGCTGAACCATACGTCATGGTCGCAATCAATGCCATTGCTGCAGACACTGATGAAAAGGCCCAGTGGCTAGCAACTTCGCAACAACAAGCATTTCTTGATCTTATTAGGCGAACCCCGGGTCAGTTAAAACCACCGGTAGAGTCGATGGATAACATTTGGAGCGCTTATGAAAAAATGTTGGTCGACCAACAGCTACAAACGACGATGATTGGTAGCCCGAAAACTGTTAAAGAAAAAATCGACGCCTTTATTGGCGAAACTCAAGCTGATGAATTAATGATCAACTCGCACATATACGACCATAAAGATAGGCTTCGTTCATATGAGATAGTGATCGGAGAATGACAACTGATTTGTAGTATAAATAAAGCTGTTAGGCACCAAATATGTGGGTGGCCCAAATGTGGCTGACACAACAAGCAAACAACTTTATATAGAAAAAAAGGCTTTGAAGTATGTCTATATGTAGGTGTGATTCGGTGTCTCACACTTGTTTTGAGCCACCCTCATATTATTTAGTTTTGTCTTGTGGCAGACATTTTTGGGATAACATCTACATTAAACTCTACTACTTTCTAAAATATCTTTTTTATTTTTATACTCGAAATAGTTTAATTATTTTCTGTTTTCATATATTATGAGAATGTGATGTTTTCTAAAATAAGGAGGGAATTGAATGCTGAATCAAGCAATGATTGAAGATTTAATAACAGCCGCCCTAAGTACGGGTGGGGATTTTGCCGAAATATTCGTTGAAGATAAATTTAATACGAATATTGCCTTAGTTGGTGGAAAAATTGAAAACAGTATATCTGGTAGGGATTACGGAATTGGGATTCGTATTTTTCACGGATTAAATAGTGTATATGCTTATACGAATGAACATGAAAGAGAAAAACTAATCGATGTTGCCCTACAAGCTGCAAAAGCGATTAAAGGAACACCGGGTGACTTTACCTTAAACTTAACTCGTCAAACGTTGACGAACCAACATCCAATCATACATAAACCGCGTGAAGTTGAAAAAATAAAAAAAGTAAACACAATGCGTGAAGTATACGACATTGCTAAAAACTATAACGAGCTTATTAGCCAAGTAACTGTCGGCTATAAAGATGAGCAGCAAAGAGTACAAATTGCCAATTCAGAAGGGCGTTTCGTTGAAGACGAAAGAATTCGTACGAGACTAGCGATCCAAACAGTAGCATCAAGAGGAAATGAAATGCAAACGGGTTCTTATTTACCTGGTGCTCATAAAGGGTTTGAATTTATAGAGCAACTCGACTTAAAACATTACAGCGAAGAAGCAGCGAGAATTGCCGTAACGATGCTTAATGCTGAGGAATGCCCGAGTGGTAAGTTCCCAGTCATTATTGATAATGAGTTTGGTGGTGTTATTTTCCACGAAGCGTGTGGTCACGGTTTGGAAGCTACATCTGTTGCGAAGAAAAATTCAGTATTTGCAGATCGTGTTGGTGAGCAAGTCGCTCCATCAATAGTGACGTACATTGATGACGGGACACTTCCTAATGAATGGGGTTCAGCAAATGTTGATGACGAGGGTGAAGCGACTCGTAAAAATGTCCTGATTGAAAATGGTATTTTAAAAGGATACTTGGTTGATAAATTAGGAGCAAGACGTATGGGCACTGAATCTACGGGTTCAAGTCGTCGTGAATCGTATAAGTACGCTCCAACATCAAGAATGTCAAATACGTTTATCGCTCCTGGCAAGTCTACACCTGAAGAAATCATCGCGAACACAGAGTTTGGTATTTATGCAAAATATATGGGCGGTGGCTCTGTAAATCCTGCCACTGGTGACTATAACTTTGCGATCAACGAAGGCTATATCGTTCGAGATGGAAAAATTGCCGAGCCAGTTCGTGGCGCAACCTTAATCGGTAATGGTCCAAAAACACTGCAAAAAGTTGATATGGTCGGAAACAACCTTGCTCACGGCCAAGGTATGTGTGGGTCGGCGAGTGGTTCGATCCCAGCGAATGTAGGTCAACCGATGATTCGTGTCAGTGAAATTACAGTTGGCGGAAGAAAGGGGAAATAAAAAATGGATATTTTAACATTTAAAGAGAACCTTTTTGTCAAAGGAGCGGAACTAGGTTTTTCAGATATGGAATTGTATTTTCAAAAAAACGGCAAGTTTAGTACGAAAATTTTTAAAGGTGACGTTGATAGCTACAATATCGCCATTGACGGTGGTGTTTCGTTTCGTGGTATTTTTGAAGGAAAAATGGGTTATGCGTACACGGAAAAAATTGACGAAGAATCAATTTCATTTTTAGTGAAAGAAGCGAAAGAAAATTTAGCGATGATCGATAGTGAAGATCCAGAAGTGATTTTTGCAGGATCTGAACATTACGACGAGTTAGATTTATATAGTGAAGAGCTTGCGAGCGTGTCTAATGAAGACAAAATTGAACTTTTGAAAAAAGTAGAAGCAGAATGTTTTGCTTTAAGTGAAAAAATATCAAGTGTTAACTATTGTTTACTAGAATCACATGATTCTGAAAAAATGATCGCCAACACAAAAGGTCTTGAGAAAAGGGAAAAAGGCAATGTCGTTTATATTTTCGTTTCAGTTGTGGCTAAAGAAGGCGAAGACATTAAAAGTGCTTCGAAATTAGTGTTAACACGAGATTTTTCTGCCTTTGATCCGAAGGCGATTGCTAAAGAAGTCGTTGAAGAAGCGCTTAGCACACTTGGTGCGACATCGATTAAGAGTGGCGACTACCCGGTCATTTTAAAAAATAAAGCAGCAGCTTCGTTATTACAAGTGTTTTCTACTGCTTTTTCAGCAGATAACGTTCAAAAAGGGAAGTCTAGACTTGCTAACAAATTAGAGGAAGCGATCGGTAACTCCTTAATTACGATCGTCGACGATCCATTCAAAGAAGACGGATTTATGAGTCGCTCGTTTGATAGTGAAGGTGTGGCAACGAAACGTTTAAATGTTGTTGAGCATGGTGTATTGAAAACATATCTACACAACTTAAAAACAGCCGCGAAAGACAACGTTGCTTCAACGGGGCACGGAACGAAAGGGTCATATAAAGGTACAATTACGGTCGCTCCGTCTAACTTATTCATAGAGCCAGGTGAAAAATCGTACGACGAGATGATTGCTGGGGAAGAAGAAGCCGTTATTATTACGGATTTACAAGGGCTTCATTCGGGAGCGAATGCTATTTCAGGTGACTTTTCACTTGCGGCGAATGGCTATCTAGTAAAAGGTGGAAAAATTGAACGCCCAATCAATCAAATTACTGTAGCTGGTAATTTCTTTACGATGCTGGAGGAAGTGGAAGTCGTTGGAGGCGATTTGAAGTTTGCCTTACCAGCGGGAGGATACGTCGGTTCGCCATCGCTTAAAGTGAAATCATTAGCTGTTGCTGGTGAATAGGCTTTAAGTGGTACAATTTGATAACGTGTTAGGGAAAACTTGGTGGGAACGCCAAGTTTTTTCTTATTGGAATTTAGTAGGTGGTGGCTACGTTGGTGGTTACGTAGGATGCGGACATACGTTCTTTTATCTGTGAACAAAAAGGCTTTTTACTGAAGTATGCGGACATCATGTCCGCAACAGTTTAATCCACACGGCCAAACCCTTTTATTTTCCTGACAAATATAGATTCGTTATAATGTGGGATAGAGGAGTGGATACGGTCATGATCGAAGTAACTGAGAAGATGATTGATTGGCATTTTTTAAATAAAAAACAAAGCATACGCATTTATTTTTGCTATACACCGTTATGCGGCACGTGTAAATTAGCAAAAAAAATGTTAGAACATTGGAGTACAAACCATAGCGATACATCGATACACGCAGTGAACATTAACGTCAATCGAAACCTTGCGATGAAATGGAAGATCAAAAGCGTCCCTTATGTAGTCGTATTTGTTAATGGCATGAAAGCACATGAGTTTTACAAATTTCAATCCATTGAAAACATCGAGCGACAGCTATCAGCTTTCGTTTGCCAAAACAAAAAATAAAATTAAAGGTATTTCTACTAACGTGATGTTTAGTGGAAAAGAAAGAGCAGAATAGACGGAACAATCTCACATTAGTGGGAAGTCTAAAAATATCCCATATTATTCTTGAATTTAAAAGGAGATTACAATGCAACAACTATATATCATCATTGGCGCTGGAATTCTCGGGGCTTCAACAGCTTATCATCTCGCTCGCGCCGGTTGTAACGTGTTGGTCGTTGATCGCGCTGACGCTGGACAAGCAACGGATGCTGCTGCCGGGATTGTTTGTCCTTGGGTTTCGCAACGGCGTAATAAAGCGTGGTACGAACTCGTGAGGTCAGGAGCTCGATATTATCCTACATTAATTAAAGAACTTGAAGCTTTAGGTGAGACGAATACTGGATACAAGCGAGTAGGGGCGATCAGCCTTCATACAGAAGATAAAAAACTAGAAGGTATAGAGGAACGCGCCTTGAAACGCCGACCCGATGCTCCCGAAATCGGTGAAGTTAACAGACTTTCACCGGAGGGCTCACGCGATTTATTTTCATCTTTAAGTGATGAATACAGCTCCGTTCACATTAGTGGTGGGGCACGTGTCAATGGAAAAGCACTTCGCGATGCACTCATCAATGCAGCGATTAATCACGGCGCTAGTTTCCGTAAAGGTGATGCAACGCTTCTTTTTCAAAAAAATTGTGTCACAGGAATTGAAGTAGATGGCGAAACGATAGATGGAGATAAAATCATCGTATCCGCTGGTGCTTGGGCAAAACAACTTATTCAACCGTTAGGGGTTAACTTTTTAGTCACTGGACAAAAAGCACAAATCGTCCATCTAGAACTTCCAGAAACAGATACGAGCGACTGGCCTGTCGTCATGCCACCTAACAATCAATATTTATTAGCGTTCGAAGGTGGGCGAGTGGTTGTAGGGGCGACTCATGAAGATGATGTCGGCTTTGACTTGCGGGTAACCGCAGGAGGCCTTCACGAAATTCTCGATAAAGCATTGCGGGTCGCTCCCGGTATAGCAAATAGCACAGTAGTTGAAACTAGAGTAGGATTCCGCCCATTGACCCCAGGGTTTCTTCCAGTAATCGGCGCACTACCTAATTTTGAAGGAATTTATGTAGCTAACGGTTTAGGAGCTTCAGGCTTAACTGCCGGTCCGTACCTCGGGGCTGAACTTGCAAAACTTGCTCAAGGTCAGCAAACAGAACTTGACCTTACACGTTACGACGTAGCTGGGGCGGTTGAGTCGGTTTAATAAAGTTTTTTCTTTACTTTGACAATTAGGACACGTGGCATTGATATATGGTAGTGGAGGAAACGTCTAACTGTGGAGCGTTAAATCGTAAAGGAAAAGTTGAGAAATGTACAAAGGTTTTGGTGGAAGTTTCTTCTGTTTGGAAATTGAGATTGTCCCCTTATAGTAGGGTTGATAAACTTTTCTGGCATCTATAAGGGGGATATTTTGAGTTTATGCAAAGGGAATTGAAGATGGTTAATCTTTCATAAAGTAGTAGACTTATTTTTATTATGACTTCTTTTATTTCTAGAAGGAATGAGCCTCGCACTTTTTATTTTTAACAGCCTTTCCACTCAGGTTTTCTTTTTTCTAAAAACGCACACATTCCTTCATTAGCATCGTTAGAGGATGCATTCATTGACATCACTTGTTTTGTATAAGCGTAGGCATGATTTTGTGGCATTTCAATTTGCTGATAAAAGGCTTGTTTACCAACACCTATAGTGTAAGCACTTGCTTCGGAAATTTTTTGCGCTAACACATTTGTTTCATGTTGTAATTGTTCGAATGGAACAGCTTTATTGATAAGACCTGCTTGAACGGCTTCTTCTGCTGATAAAGCTTCCCCAGTTAAAAGCATTTCCAACGCTTTTTTTCGACCGACCGCTCGGCTTAAAGCCACCATTGGTGTTGAGCAGAACAAACCAATTTTCACCCCAGGGGTTGCGAATTTAGAATCGTCAGCAGCAACCGCTAAGTCACATGTCGCGACTAATTGACATCCAGCAGCAGTGGCGATGCCATGAACTTCGGCAATCACAGGTTGAGGGATCGACTGAATTGTTTCCATCATTTTAATACACGTATCAAAAAGGTTTTGGTAAAATTGCGGCGATTCGTTTTGCATTTCCTTTAAATCATGTCCAGCACAAAACGCAGGCCCACTCCCACGAAGAACGACAACCGATATATGTTTGTTTTTTCCGATGGCGGTAAAACAATCTGTCAATTCCTCCATATGATGCTGCGAAAGCGCATTTCGTTTGTTGCCACGATTCATCGTCACATAAGCAATAGCCCCATTCGTTTCTAGTAAAATATTTTCGTATTCTTTAGTGTTAGTCTCCAAGCTTAAAACCTCCTTATCATTTATCGGAAAATTCATAATCTTTTAATATCTTATTTCTATGTAAGAATGGAAATTCCTTTATTTTCTGGTAAATTGTTTAAAAAATCCGAGCATATTGAACGATTCAATACACTCGGAAATAGAAAAAGCGCTAAATATTATATTGAAGAGGGGACGGTTATCCATCATTCTTTCCGCTTAAATCGCACAGTTCTTTAAAATTACAACTTTTACAGCGAAAGGAGAAAGTTTCTTCAAAATGATCTGCTGATAAAGGCTTATTTAAACTACGATCCTGAAGGTACGTTTGCATTTTGTCGCTACTATTAACGATTAAATTTCTTGCTTCGATAATGTCTTCTTCATTTAACGTGTATGTCACGGTTTTTCCTGATTGCAAATACTCATTGCGGATTTCAATACTTTCTAACGTGATGTCAAACTTATCCATTAAGTACAACGCATATAACGCCAGTTGATCACGGTCACCTTGATTTTCCTTACCTGTTTTCCAATCAACGATCACCCATTTTCCTGATAGGCGATCACGGAAAACAAAGTCAAGAACGACGTAAATTTTAATATCATCAAAATAAAAGGCTTTCAGCTCTTCAGCCTCTAAAACGTAAAGATTCTCATTCGATAAAATTTCATTGTAACTTTTACAGCTTAATAGGTTCGTAATACAAATCTCAATTTTCTCTTTAATTTTATCGACATCGTCTGGATTTAACTCATTATTGTAGTAAATTTCATGAAGCATATTAAACTTTTTCGGTTTTTGTGCCCAATTTTCATAATGTTTTTTAGAATCTATAAACGCTTGATTTAGTTTATTTTTACATTCTTGTTTTAACTGCTGCTCGGTAAGTAATGGCTCACCGGCTAAATGAGCTTTTAGCTGATCATGAACGATGTCGTGGATCGCTTCCCCGAGAGCTATCGGAAGGTTTTTAATATTTTTAAGGCGATATACTTGTTTATTCTCTTCCTCGGCTTGAAGTAACCAGCCATTATGTGACAAGTAATAGTGGAAATAATATTTTTTCTTACATTCCGTAAATGTTTTATGTCTCGAGTTTGACCAAGAAAACTCAGGATACGGTTTAATTTCAAACATATTTTTACCTCGCTTTGAGACTATTAATCTTTGCTGCTATGATCATAGGCAGCTAATGTGCGTTACCTTGCATTTTATTGAATTTGTCCTCCAGGGGTGGACAAAATCGCGAAATGTCCACGGGCGGTGTCAGACACCAAAAAACGTGTGCCGCTTTTCTTCTAAGTTCATATACGTCATGCTCGTTTTCATATGTTGTTGAAAAAGCAATTGTAAGCGATCGATATCTTTATCTTCGAGGGCGTCAACGATTGCTTCATGCTCTAAATACCGTTGGCTATTTTCAATATTAACGTCGTAAAAGACGTCATATAGCATTAAAAATACATTAATTTGATTTAAAAGCTTATCAATAAAATCAATTAAAAATTTGTTGCCACTAATTTTTGCTAACTCAAGGTGAAACTCTTTATTGATCGCGAGATACTCAAGGATGTCTTTGTTTTGATAAGACTCGCGCTCCTTTTTAACGATTCGCCTTAAACGTTCAATGTCTTTTTCAGTCACATTTACTACCGCGAGTTCCGCCGTCGACTGTTCTAATTTTTTTCGAGCCACATAGGCTTGTTCAATTTCCGCTGTCGTCGGTAAAGTGACAAATGCACCCCGATTGGCGTAAATCGTCACTAGGCCTTCTTTTTCTAGTTGTAAAATCGCATTACGAATCGGCGTACGACTGACATTTAATTTTTCAGAGATCATTTGTTCCACTAATTGCGAACCTGGAGCAATTTCCCGAGATAAAATCGCATCTTTTAACGTCTGATATACATGTTGTTTCATCGACTTTTTCGTACTCATCGTAATCTCACTTTCTATAAAAATAGATTTCTTGCCATCTATACGAATTTTTCATACAAAACCAGCATGCGGATTTACTTGTCACCATTTAACATGTAAAAGCCCGTCGGGTCGCCTCACTACCAAACCAACAAACGAACTTCAATACAAACCCCTTATGACGATAACCGTCACCACCAAGAAGAAAAAGGCGGGCGGAGGTCCAAACCAACTAACCACTAACCAACAAACCAACAACTCAAGCTAATCTTTTATAACGTTGCCCTAAGATTTCATTCATATCGTGAACCGTAATAAACGCTTGTTGGTCGACTTCGCTAATATATCTTTTTAGCTTTATTAAATCTTTTCGACCGATGATCGTCGTAATCACTTCTTTTTGCGAATCAGTAAAAGCACCTCTTGCATCATGAATCGTTGCGCCAATTTCTAATTCTTTGACGATATACTTCTTAATACTATCACTTTCCGCACTAATAATGACAACCTCTTTCTTTTCATTCACTTGTTTTAATGTGTAATCAATGACAAGGGCATTTAACATGACTCCAAAGAAGGCATACATACCGATCTCTGGTCCGAATAAAAAAATTGAAGAAAGCGCAATAAAAATATCTGCTAATAAAACGGCTTTTCCCATTTCAATCGCAAAGTATTTGTTTAAAATCATCGCAATAATATCCGTTCCACCAGTTGATGCTCCTTTAGAAAAAACAAGACCAATTCCGACCGCGGAAATACATTGTCCGATAATTAATTGAATTAATAAGTCATCACTAATAGGACCCGACATTGGCACGAGCCATTCTAAAAACCAAACGAGAAACGATAGGGCAAAACTAGCATAAATCGTTTTAACCCCAAATTTAAAGCCTATAAAAATAAAGCCAACGATAAATAGAATAATATTAACAAAGATCATAAAAAGTCCGATTGTTAATCCTGGAATAAGTGAGTTTAATATAATTGCTAATCCGCTGACACCACCCGTTGCTAGTGTGTTAGGGGATAAGAAAAAATGTACATTAATGGCTACAAATAAAGCTCCTAAGTTTAAAAACATATATGATTTTATCGTTTCTCTCATCGTCATTACCTCACAGTTCTGTCGTTCTTTGTTGTCGTTCAAAATTGTAGTACAATCGGAATTATACAAGTTTCTTAGAAGGAAGTAAATTAGAAAAACTTGGCTCATGCTAGAGTCCTGAGGCGAGCGGATATTTCAATAAGTTAAGAGAGTGGGGAGGGGCTTGCATTAAGTTAGCTAAAAAGGGTGAAATAGTCGGTTTCAATGTCGGCTTCTAATTGCCTAAAGTTATGCGCTGTCCATCGAAAAAGACACATAGAAGAATCTATGTGCCCAACAGATTATTTACCCTTTAGATTCTTCGCTTGCTTTCTTAATTCGGTGCCAAATTTATTTTTTTACTTATTACTGACCTCACTACTATTCTCTAAAACTTCCTTCGCATTCACGACCGTTTTTTGAAACGTTTTTTCTATTTTTTTAGCCACCATTCCTAAAGCTAATTTAGATGCTCCGCCTTTTTTCTCAACGTCTGCTACCGCTTTGCGCGTAAATTTCGTGTGACCATTGACATCTTCATAAAGATGGGTAACTTCGTGATAAAACGGTTTTTCAGCGCGGCAAATAACGTGACTATTTTCCACATATTCAATCACTTCAGCTTTTGTCTCCATTTTTTTACCTAAAGCTTGGTTCGTGATTTGGATGACAGAACCTGGCTCTTCATATTTACCGGATACGACTTTTGCTTCAATAAGTCCTGGCTCCCATTCTGGGCGATTTTCGAGGGTTTCGAGGTAACGGAACACTTCTTTTACTGGCTTTTTAATGACAATACTATACTCTATTTTTTTCATTGATCATCACACCTCACTATAAATTAATGAATTTCATAATTCAATATCATCGCCATTAGGTAGGTAACTATATGTAGTTGCGTAGAGTCGATCGCAACTACATATAGTTAGATATGGCTCAATTTAGGTAATTATGAAATTCACTCAAATATTGCTGTCCATTAAAAATGATATGATGTTGATGGCTCGTTCATGCCTGAAGAGAAAATTTCAGCATTATTTAATGACTTTCATCATTTGATATTTCCTCATTTAATGTAGTTGCATTAAACTGTTCGTAAACTACATATAGTTTGCTATGCCTCATTTTTGTAATAATGAAATTCACTCTATTGACACACAAAAAAATATATGGTAAAAAATTGATAGTGTTAGCACTCTGGTTGTTTGAGTGCTAAAGAATAAAATACATATGGTTGCGATTGAAAGGAGAGGTCTTAATGGCTACAAAAACAGAATTCAAAGCAGAATCAAAACGTCTATTAGAAATGATGATCAATTCAATTTACACGCAAAAGGAAATTTTTCTGCGCGAATTAATTTCCAACTCTAGTGATGCGATTGATAAAATTTATTACAAAGCGTTAACTGATGATTCATTAACATTTGAAAAAGATAATTACTACATTAAACTTTCAGCAGACAAAGATAGTAGAACTCTCAAAATTACTGATACAGGAATTGGGATGACGAAAGAGGAGCTTGAAACTAACCTCGGTGTCATCGCTAAAAGTGGATCACTTGCCTTTAAATCAGAAAATGAATTAAAAGATGGTCACGATATTATTGGACAATTCGGTGTTGGGTTCTATTCGGCGTTTATGGTTGCTGATGTAGTAACAGTCATTAGTAAAGCGTTAGGAAGTGACCAAGCGTACAAATGGGAATCAGAAGGTGCTGAAGGTTACACGATTGAGCCTGTCGAAAAAGATTTTATCGGAACTGAAATCATCTTAAAAGTAAAAGAAAATAGTGAAGACGAAAACTATGATGAGTTTCTTGAAGAGCATCGTCTAAGAGGGATCATCAAAAAGTACTCAGACTTCATCCGTTACCCAATAAAAATGGATGTGACCGTTCAACGTCCGAAAGATGACAACGAAGAAGAGCTAGAAGATGTGCAAGAAGAAGAAACGATTAATAGTATGGTGCCAATTTGGCGTAAAAATAAAAATGAATTAACAGATGAGGATTACGAAAACTTTTATGCGGAAAAGCATTACGGGTTTGACAAGCCTCTAAAACATATTCATTTAAGTGTCGACGGGATGATCAGATACAATTCGATTTTATACATACCAGAACAAGCACCATTTAATTTTTACACGAAAGAGTATGAAAAAGGTCTTGAGCTATACTCGAACGGCGTATTAATCATGAATAAATGCGCAGACTTACTGCCAGATTACTTTAGCTTTGTTAAAGGAATGGTTGATTCTGAAGATTTATCACTAAACATCTCAAGAGAATTGTTGCAGCACGATCGTCAGCTGAAGGTAATTGCGAAAAACATTAAGAGTAAGATTAAATCGAACTTACTAAGCATGTTAAAAGACGAGAGAGAAAAGTACGAACAATTTTATAAATCATTCGGCACTCAATTAAAATACGGTGTTTACAGTGATTTCGGTAGCCATAAAGATGTTTTACAAGACTTACTCATGTTCTATTCCTCTACAGAAAAGAAATTAGTAACATTAGATGAGTATGTATCTAGAATGCCAGAAGATCAAAAGTACATTTATTACGCAGCAGGTGAAAGCAACGAAAGAATTGAAAAGCTTCCACAAACAGAATTAGTTGCTGACAAAGGCTACGAAATTTTATACTTCACTGACGATGTTGATGAGTTCGCGATCAAAATGTTGATGAACTACAAAGAAAAAGAATTCAAGTCAGTTTCAAGTGGTGACTTAGGTTTTGAAACAGAAGATCAAACGAACGAAGAAACAGAAAATGATAACAAAGAATTATTTGATTATATGAATGAAGTATTAGCGGATAAAGTAAAAAACGTTCGTGCTTCAAAGCGACTAAAATCTCACCCAGTATGTATTGCAACAGAAGGTGAAGTGACGGTCGAAATGGAAAAAATCTTGCAACAAATGCCAGATAACCAAAACGTAAAAGCCGATAAAGTGTTAGAAATTAACGCCAACCATGACGTATTTAAATCGATTAAAGCAGCATATGAAACGGATAAAGAGAAAGTCGCGCTATATACGAAGTTATTATTCAACCAAGCACTTTTGATCGAAGGCTTACCAGTCAGCGACCCAGTTGAATTTACGAACGATATTTGCAAAATTATGGATTGATTTTGTAGTGAATGTGGAAAATACCAGAGAGGGATAATTAAATCCTTGCTGGTATTTTTATTTTTTGAAAAGTTACGAACCACTATGTGTCAGGAATAACTCAGGTTTTGGTATGGACTATGACGGGAAAGGACATGTGTACCGTTATTTTGCAAAACAGCTGTGATTCTAAGGTTGAGAGGACATACTTGTATCAATCACAAAAAAACTAAGGAAAATAAAATTTAGAAAGGATGAATGAGATGAAAACAACAATTAACTGGCAAGGTAAAATGGCTTTTTCAAGCACAACACCGTCCGGCCATGAACTAGTAATGGATGCTCCCGAAGAAGTTGGAGGAGAGAATAAAGGCGCAAGACCGACAGAGTTTCTGCTAAATGCCGTTGCTGGGTGTACAGGCATTGACATCATCTCCATTTTAACAAAAATGCGTGTCAATCCAACATCATTTGAAATGGAAGTAGAAGGGGACCGCGCCGAGGATCACCCGAAAAAGTTCACTAAAATCCATATTCATTACTCGTTTGAGGGTGACTTACCAGAGGCTAAGGTCGCAAAAGCGATTAAATTGTCGAAAGATAAATATTGTACCGTTTCCCATTCATTAAGTGCAGAAATTACCGCCAGCTACAAAATAAATGGAATAGAAGGTAAGGAGAAAATATAGTCAATTTTTTACAAATTCCATATAAATTTTTCTCCATTTTCCCCTCTTTTTTTTGCTATTATATTAATAGATATCAACTGGTTATACATCTGAGGTGACTTTTGATTATTATTTGAAAAGAGGTATAAAAATGGAAAAATGTTACAACAAGTTTTATTTACCGTTCAAACAATTCAGTCAGATGTCAACACCTTAAAAGCTGATGTGAACACTCTTAAGTCTGATGTTAGCACTCTAAAAGCTGACGTGAAATCGTTAGACATTCGTGTTTCTAATTTAGAAGCGGTCAAAAGGACATTTTCTCGACCGTCAAGGTGAATCCGATGCGAAATTAGAAGCTTTAACAATGGATGTGAGCAAGTTACACGGAAAAGTTGCTAGTGTCGATGAAAAAGTTGATGTTGTAAACGAAAAAGTCGATTTCATTTATGAAGACCAACGTTCGATTAAAGAAATATTAGGTGATCATGAAGTAGCGATACGTTCGTTAAGGCGAAGGGCAGTTTAATAGTAAAAGGGAAAAAGAAGTATATTCACTTCTTTTCAAGATAAAAATTAATATTATTTCTTGTGACTACTATTTCATTGGTAAATCTTTCGGTTTACCAATGAAATAGCCTTGTCCTAAACAAAGGCCTAAATTATACGCTAATTGTAAGTCAGACAAAAACGTCTTTGTCAGTAATTTAGAAGGTAGTATGTTAATAAATAAGAATCGATCTTTAAATTATTTTTTTTTGAAAATTGTTGAATAGCAGAAGTTATTGAGAATATTTCAACCGTCGGACAATCGGTCGAGCAACTTGAGCAACAATCCCTTACATCGTCTATAGCAATTTTCGATGCTCACTCAGTGTCGACAACCACTTCTTCGACACATTCAGCAATCTCAGTAAAAGATCCCAAAGGAAAAACAGTCACTTTTACATTTACACCCTTCTTTAACTTCGCGTTCAAAAGGTGAACAAATAAAAGTATCAGCTTCATACGAATATGAACCATTTACACCATTACTAAATTTAACATCATTTAGCTTAACAAGTGAATATTACTCAATCGTTGAAAATAATTCATAGATATATGGTCCATTTACTTTTTTAAACGATCTCCTTCTTAAAATTCACCACCTCCGACGAATCAATCATTATCATCAATGCTCCGCCATACACTTTGGCGCGAATAAGAATTGGCTGATTGTAACGATTTTTAAACGTAAAATCAGAACCATACCAACTAACGTTCGCGTCCCGGCCAGGCGGTACATAAGGGACTCTTCTACTATGAGAATGGCGTTCTAAAATTTCAAGGCCAGCTTTGTCGGCAGCGTTAAATAAAGTGGATGAAACTTGGCAAATTCCACCACCGAAATCCCGGTACACTTTCCCTTTAATAAAAATAGGCGCAGGTAAATAGCCTTTCTCTAACGTACGTTTGCCGACGACTTCATTAAAAGAAAACACTTCACCGGGGAAAACAACATGATTATTGATCGCTTCCACGGCTAGTGAAATGTTTTGGATGCGGGCTTTTTTTCTGCGGTTAAAATAAGTCGTAAATTGTCCGAGTCGTTTTACACGTATCGTTGCTAATAATTCGCTGTCTACCTTAGCGTATAGCGGTAATATAGGGACATTAATCGTAGTCGTGCCTTTATCAAAAAAAGTTTTATATATATCCATCGTGAATTTTTCTTTATTTAGTTTATAACCAATTTCTTCTGGGACAATCCCTCCATAATCATCAAGTTCCGCATTTTTTGGTGCTTTATAAACAGTCATATTAATTTCTTCGACGAACTTGCGAACTTTTTCAGCATCGATTTTTTCATCACCGACGACAGAAGTTAATTCGGCACGATCCACTTCAGCAATCGTTTCATCTTCAAAAACGATCGATATTTGATTGGAGTTTGAAAAAATTTGAATGAAAAGTAAAAATATAAATGCAAATTTCATTAGACAATAATCCTCCTCATAGTTTTTAGTATGAGTAGGGAAAGGCGATTTCATGTGATGAAAGTTGGATTGTTTGTTGGTTAGTGGCTAGTTGTCAGGCCCCTCGCCCGACTTTTCATATTAGATGGTGGCGGCAGGCCTACCGCCATGAGGGTTTTGTATGAAAATAGGCGGATGATTTCGTGAACGAGCCTCTGAGATTCGTTAGAACTGCTCCTGCGGTTACTCGTCGCAAAGCTGCACGAAGTAAACTCTAAGATGTATCTCATGTTGTGATTGAGGTCAGTTGCTTCACAGCGAAGAGAAGGAAATCATCCGCCTTTTCCGTATTAGATGGTGACGGTATGGACGTCATGTGCGTTTTGTATGTAATTTGCCCGAATTTCAAAATTGCCTGAAAAAAGTAATTGAAAAATATTCTTTGTTATGGTAAAAATATAACTGTAGTAGTTCTAATTACCAAAATTTTATAACAGATATTCACTGCTAGGGGTGCTTGAAAAGCTGAGAGAGACATTGGTCTTAACCCTTATAACCTGATCTAGATCATACTAGCGTAGGGAAGAAGTGTAAAATTATAGCTTGATAGGGGAATCTTTATATCCACCTATATCTATATTTTGCTTATTAAACCACTTCTACCTATTTGGAAGTGGTTTTATTACGTTAAAAAGTAAATGAGAAAGATATTTTTCGTCTCTTAGGGCCCAAGGACGTTTTAACTAAACTTGTTTACTAAAGGTCAAGAAAAAGGTGAAACCAACGAGCGGTGACACGACAAGTGAAAAGAAAGGTCGGATTGGATGGGAAAATTGCAACATGTTTTACAAGAAGTTGAAACTCGCAAAGAGGAACTGACCGATTTAGTAAAAACATTGATTGAATTCGAAACTCCTGCACCACCAGCTCGAAACACGAAAGATGCGCAACAGTATGTAGCCGAGTTTTTAAAACAGTTAGGGTTTTCAGTAGATATGTGGGATGTGTATCCGAATGACCCGAACGTTGTTGGCGTTTTAAAAGGAACTACTTCGGAAAAAAATCAAAGTCTTATCATTAATGGACACATCGATGTTGCCGAAGTGAATGAAGGAGAGGAATGGGAAACAGATCCTTTTACTCCGTTCATAAAGGACGGACACATTGTCGGGCGTGGTGCCGCAGATATGAAAGCTGGTATGGCTGGATCATTATTTGCGCTTCAACTTCTTCGTGAAAATGGAATTACCCGGAGATGTCATTTTTCAATCGGTGATCGGTGAAGAAGTGGGTGAAGCTGGAACGTTACAATGTTGTACTCGTGGTTATAAAGCAGACTTTGCGGTTGTCGTTGATACGAGTGATTTACATATTCAAGGGCAGGGCGGTGTTATTACAGGGTGGATTACCGTAAAAAGTAAACAAACCCACCACGATGCCACAAGAAGAAATATGATTCATGCGGGCGGCATGTTGTTCGGTGCAAGTGCAATTGAAAAGATGATGAAGGTAATTAGCGGACTACAAGATTTAGAGCGCCATTGGGCCGTTACGAAAAGTTACCCAGGGTATTTACCAGGCACAAATACGATAAATCCAGCCGTCATCGAAGGTGGGAGACATGCCGCTTTTATCGCCGATGAATGTAAGCTTTGGATCACGGTTCACTATTATCCGAACGAGTCTTACGAACAAGTCGCAAAGGAAATTGAAAAGCATATTTTAAATGTTGCTAAAGCAAATCCGTGGTTAAGAGAAAATCTTCCTACGTTTGAATGGGGAGGTACCTCGATGATTGAAGACCGTGGCGAAATCTTCCCGTCTCTTGAAGTAGATCCAAATCATGAAGCAGTACAAATGTTAGCAAGTACTCATGAATCTGTTGTCAAAAAGAATGCAACCATAGACGTTTCGACAACGGTTACTGATGGAGGCTGGTTAGCAGATGCTGGAATTCCAACAGTGATTTACGGACCAGGTGATTTAAACAATGCTCATGCTGTTAATGAAAAAGTGTCGGTTGATCAAGTAGTTGAATTTACAAAAGTGATTGCGAAGTTTATTTACGAGTGGAGCCATACAAGGAAAGCGTAAGACTATTTAGGAGCTCTGAAAAAAAAACAATCTAAGGCTCGTATGAGTTTTTCATTGTAACGTAACGATCGTAGCGTTTTTTTGATTTGCTAAAAGCAATATACAATACACATAGGGTTGATTTTTGAAAGTTCTAAAAAAATTAGGAGTGAGAAGATCATGAAATTTAGTGAACGTCTTCATAAAGAGTTACAACCGATTTGGCGGAAAAACCATGCGCATCCGTTTGTCAAAGGGATAGGCGATGGAACGCTTGATAAAGAAAAATTCCGCTTTTTTATGGTGCAAGATTACCTATATTTGATGGATTATGCGAAGTTATTTGCGATCGGCGTCGTCAAAGCAAAAGATGTAGAAACGATGGGGCGCTTTGCTCGTTTATTGGATGGGACATTAAACGAGGAGATGGCGCTGCACCGTGAGTATGCGAAGAAGTTTGGTGTCGCTGAAGAAGAGTTTGAGAGCGCAAGCCCGTCTCCGACAACATTAGCGTACACTCATTACATGCTTCACGTCGGTCAAAATGGAACACTCGCTGACCTTGTTGCCGCGATTCTTCCTTGTATGTGGAGCTACTGGGAAATCGGCAAAGAGTTAAACGAAATTCCTGGAGCGAGTGAGCATGAATTTTACGGAGAATGGATTCAGATGTATAGTTCCGATGAGTTCGGTCAGTTAGCTGAGTGGTGCATTGAACTGTTAGACGAGTTAACGGTTGGCTTACCGGAGGCGGATTTAAAACGACTAGAAGAAATTTTCCTGAATACGACGAGATTTGAATACATGTTCTGGGATATGTCTTACAATCAAGCGATGTGGCCAACGGATGAGTAAAGCTTCGTTACAGTTCGAAAATGTTTCTTTTAGCTATGAAAATGGCCATGAAGAAAAAGAGATTTTAAATACTTTAAGCTTCGATGTTCAAAACGGTGAATTTGTCAGCATTATCGGCCCGAGCGGTTCTGGAAAAAGTACAATTTTTAAGTTGATAACAGGACTGAATCAGCCCGCCAATGGGGAAATTTTCATCAATGAAACGAACTATTCTAACCGACTAGGAAAAGTTGGTTATATGCCACAACAAGATTTATTAATGCCTTGGCGGACGATTATTGAAAATGCGGCACTCCCTTTAGAAATTCAAGGGATGAAAAAACGAGAGGCTTATGACAAAGTCCGAGAACTACTCGTTGAATTCGGTTTAAACGGTGTCGAACATAAATACCCGAGTGAGCTAAGTGGTGGGATGAAGCAGCGAATTTCTTTTTTACGTACAGTATTGAGTGGTTCGAACGTATTGCTTTTAGATGAACCGTTTAGTTCACTTGATGCGATCACTAGACTTTCGATGCAAGAATGGTTACTTACGCAGTGGCAAAAATTAAAGCTCTCAATTTTGTTCATCACCCACGATGTTGATGAAGCGTTATTTTTATCCGATCGAATTTTTGTTTTTACAGAAAGCCCTGTACGGAAGTTTGTTGAAGTGAATGTTCCACTCGAGCGCCCTCGTGAAATTCGAGATATTCATACTCCTGCGGTGATCGAAGTGAAAGAACAATTGATCGAACAACTGCGAATGGGGAGTACACAATGAAACGATGGAATAGTTATTTCGCACCATTTATATTAATCTTCTCATTTTTTGTGAGTTGGCAAGTGGTCGCTATGATAATTGCGATGCCGTTTATTTTACCAACACCGCTGCAAGTAATCGCTAAAGTATGGGATCTAAAAGACATTTTATTTTTAGTCCATTTACCGGCGACGTTAATGATTATTGTTACGGGGTTAGCGTTATCAATTATTTTAGGCGTCGGTCTTGCGGTTTGGATGAACCTTAGTAAAACCGCAGAAAAAGCGTTTTATCCGATACTCGTATCATCACAGACGATTCCGATTATCGCGCTGGCACCGATTTTTGTATTATGGTTTGGTTATTCGATTTGGAGTAAAGTCGCGGTAACTTTGCTAATCACGTTTTTTCCAATCACCGTCAGTACGTTTGATGGCCTTCGCTCAAGTAGTAAAGAGTTAAAAGAGTTACTTTTAACAATGGGGGCGAGTAAACGCGATATCTTTTTTAAACTAAATGTACCGACAGCGTTACCTTATTTTTACTCAGGGTTAAAAGTCGCAGTGACGTTAAGTGTTATTGGCGCGGCGATCGGCGAATGGTTAGGCGCACAAAGTGGACTCGGTTATTTCAGTCGCCGAATGATGACCCAGTTTGATGGCGCTGGGGTATTTGCTCCGATAGTATTGTTATCAGCTGTTGGTATCAGTTTATTTTTAGCCGTTGTAGTTCTTGAAAAAATCACATTAAAATGGAGGAAATCAGAGTGAAAAAATTATTATTATTTTTTGTTAGTATATTAATATTTTCTTTAGTTGTAGCGTGTGGTCAAGGAGAAACAGAAGAGGCAACTCAGCAAGGCGGGCAAGTAAGTGATGAAACCGCAGAAGGAGAAAAAACAGGAGAAGTTGAACTCGTTGAAATGGATATTATGTTAGATTGGTATCCGAATGCGGTACATAGCTATTTGTACGTGGCGATCGAAAATGGCTATTTTGAAGAAGAAGGAATTGATTTAAACATTCAATTTCCAGCAAACCCTACAGATCCAATTAATCTAGCAGCAGCTGGTCGTGTAACGCTAGGAATTACGTATCAACCAGATGTCGTAATGGCTCGTGCTAATCAAGATGTACCGGTGAAGTCAATTGCGGCCATCGTTCGCTCACCGCTTAATCACATTGTTATTATGGAAGATAGTGAAATTCAATCACCGAAAGATTTAGAAGGAAAGCAGGTTGGTTATCCTGGAATTCCATTAAATGAGTCATTAATCAAAACGATGGTTAGTTCGGACGGTGGTGACCCAGACAAAGTTTCAATGATTGATGTTGGCTTTGAGTTAGGTTCATCGATTATTAGTGAGCGTGTAGATGCGGTCATTGGTGCTTATATTAATCACGAAGTACCGGTACTAAGACATAAAGGCTATGAAACTCGTTATTTTAATCCAGTAGATTACGGGGTTCCTAGTTTTTATGAATTAGTGATTGTGACGAATGACAATACGTGGGATGAGCGCCAAGAAGATATTGCAGCGTTTTGGCGTGCAGCAACCCGCGGTTATGAGTTTATGAGAGATAATTCGGAAGAAGCGTTAGCAATTTTGTTTGATAACCAAGATCAAGCCAACTTCCCATTGATTGAAGATGTGGAGAAGGAGAGTTTAGAAATTCTATTACCGAAAATGGAGTCTGAGGTTGGCTTCGGAAGCCAAGCTAGAGAATCGTGGCGAGAAACGGTTGATTGGATGATGGAATTTGAGTTAATTAACGAAGAACCGTCATTAGATGATATTTTTGTAAATATTGTGGAGTAAGATGAGGTAGTGTGGAAGTGTTAGGCGCTGTGGCTTGAGAGTGGAAGAGCTGCAGCGTCTATTTTTTTATATTAGAAAGGGCTTTTTTGTATTTTTCCCTATGTAGCTAATGTGATGTCAGAAAGAATGTGGGGGATGTGCAGTATCGCGTTGGGGTATGTTATGGGGGAGTGCGCAGTAGTATGGGGGAACTGCACATTATTATCAATAAAGCTAGATGTCGAAACCATACAACGAAATCTAGAGTGGGAATTTAGCCCACTTGGCCTATGCGGATACCAAAAGGTAGGTTAAAAATTCAACATGCTGCTTCAAACGGACACCAGAGGCGTTATTTCATCAAAAAAACATGATTTTAGGAATTATCGGACATGAGGTACCTTATTTTGTAAAAAACCATGCAAAAGCTGTTGATGTTGAGGGAATAAGGTCTGTGGTGTCCGCGAAATTGCAAAAACTCAACAAATCTATGAAATAAGGTCTCTCATGTCCGGGAAAATGGGAAAGAGTACGCAACAACATCGATTGATGCACAGGAATTACAGTATTTGTAAAACACACGCATCAAAACGCCGATTGACGCACAGGAATTACAGTATCTGTAAAATGCGCGTATCAAAACGTCACTTCAGTATGCTAGTAGATAGTAAAAGGCTTGGAGAACTTGTCTTCAAGCCTTTTTCAGTGTGTATTTATTTTTGATAAAAAATTCATTCGGAAAAGGTGGGATTTCCACCGCGATTATGAAGTACTTTACTGCTTTGCACCCCTCAAGTAAATCCGTTTCAAGGAAGAAGTATGTTTATTTCGTCTCTTCCAGCAGATCCTCGTAAGGTGTTAAATCAACCTTTTTCGCTTTAAGTAGGGCAACGGCACGCTGCTGCATTTTTCCTGGAGAAGCAAGGATGTACCCTTTGATTACGTCGTCTTTTGTAACCGCACTACCTTCTTCGGCAACTTCTATAATTTTCTTTTCAATTCCTTTTTTGGCCATCGGGCGTGCAAAAATAGGAATTGGGCTTACTAATTCATCTAGCAATTCTTTGGCATCTGTATTCCATTCCATTTCATTCAGTCCTTTCTTTGGTGTGACAAATATCACCATTTAGTTTACAGAAAATGACGTGGACATACAAATTTAATGCTTAGGGACGAAAACGTGCAGGGATGCATGCCAAAAGAAATGCAAAAACATTACTTTAAACCTGAAACCTTCCTGTAATTAGTTGTAGTTGTGACGCTAACTCTGATAAAGAATTAGCAGATGCTGAAATCTCCTCCATTGCAGCTAATTGTTAAATCACCTTCGCCATCGGCAATTTCTTCAAGTTGTTTGTTCACGGATAAAATAGGTTTAGTAATCATTTTATTAAGGAAAATAATGATTATAATCGCAGCAATCAATGTAATTACTAATAATGTAATGAGCACAATTGTTGTGTTACTATACGTTTGTTCATTTTCAATCATAAGTTCATTAGCAAAACTTTCATTAATGATCGACAATTGATAAAGTGCGTCCCTAGCATTTATGAAATATACACCAGCGCTGGCCAATCCTTCTTTCGCTAAAAATATTAACCCTTGAATTCGATAAAAAAGTTTTGCGATGTTGTAACATTTTTGACGTTTTTGTCGACTAAAAGAATGTTAAACGAAATTTCCTACTTTCTTAAGGTGTGCATCTTTTATTTTTACAAATGATGTCGTTAAATGGAAATGGTTTGCCAATACAAGCGTAATTATATTAAAATAGAACAATAATTTTTGTGCAATTATTTAATGAATTTCATAATTCATTTCTCGCCACTAAGATCAATATATAGTTTCGTCAAAATCATTCGCAAACTATATATTGCGTGATGTTGCTCGTTTTTGGTAATTATGAAATTCACTCATTAATAAGAAAAACGGAGGGAATTATGACAACGTTTTATAATAACCATAGATTTTTATTGCTAACGCTTTTGTTAATTTGGGTTAAAACAATTATTGTAACAACGTTTACATTTCAACTTACAAGCAATCAAATCGTCCTGTTTTTACTAAACACTTTATTGTTTTTAGTGATTATTTTTGGTTTTGGACTATTTATAAAACCTCAATTTCAAGTAAAATATTATTTTTTTATTAGCTTACTATTATCGGTGATTTTATATTCAAATGTCGTTTATTACCGAGAATTTACCGATATTATCACTTTACCGATGTTATCGATGAGCTCTAATATGGGTGATTTAAGCACGAGTATTTTTGCGCTTATTGCTTGGTACGATGTTTTTTACTTTATTGATGTATTCGTGGTCGGCTTTTTAATGATGAAAAAGAGATATATACCATCGGCGAAAAGGTTAACTTTTCAGCATTCCAAGGGCTATGTTTTAACTGCGTTAGTTCTTACCGTTCTTTCACTTTCTTATGTAAACTTGTTAGAGCGAACAAATGCTTATAATCGCGAACAAATCGTCAACACTTTAGGGGTCTATAGTTTTTATTTGTATGATGCCTTCATTCACACGCAAACGAATGCTCAACCTGTGTTTTCAAATGAAGATGATTTATCAGGAGTGTTGAAACATTTAGATGCAAGTCGAATTGAGTCTAACGAAGAAATGTTTGGTATCGCAGAAGATATGAATGTCATTGTCGTATCACTTGAATCTGTCGAAAGCTTTGTCATTGGTGAGACGCTTAATGGTCAAGAAATAACTCCATTTTTAAATGAGTTGATTGAAGACAGCTTTTACTTTGAAAATTTTTATTATCAAACAGGGCAAGGAAAAACATCAGATGCTGAATTTCTCATTAATAATTCGTTATATCCGTTAGGGAGAGGGGCTGTATTTTTAACACATTATGATAATGAGTTTAAAGCATTACCGAACACATTATCAAATTATGGTTATCATTCAGCCGTCTTTCATGCCAACGATAAAACATTTTATAATCGCGATATCGTGTATCCTAACTTCGGATATGACAGCAATTTTTCGTTTAAAGATTATGAAATTTCGAGAATGAACTCTGTTGGCTGGGGCTTAAAAGATATCGATTTTGTGGAACAATCGATGGATTATTTAACAGAACTTCCTGAGCCATTTTATAGTACGATGATTACGTTAACGAATCATTTCCCGTATCATTTAGATGAAGAAGATCACTTTATTCAACCGTTTGACTCTAATAGTAGAATTGTTAATCAATACTTTCCAACGGTTCGTTATACAGATGAAGCGATGCGTATTCTCGTTGATGAATTAAAAGCAGAAGGACTTTATGAAAACACGATTCTCGTAATGTATGGAGATCATTATGGAATTGCTAACTCACATTACGGAGAACTTAGTAAGTTTTTAGATAAAGAGATTGATGTGGCTGAAGCGGTGAAGTTAGAGCGAGTCCCGTTAATCGTTCACATTCCGGGCTTAGAAGGTAAAACGTTTGATACCGTATCTGGACAGGTCGATGTGATGCCGACATTACTCAACTTATTAGGAATTGAAGAAGACGGTTTAACGATGTTTGGTAATGATTTGTTTGCTGAGGATCGTGATGACTTCGCTGTTTTAAGGAACGGTACGGTGATTACTGATGAGTATATTTATACGAATGAAACTTGTTTAAGTTATGAAACAGGGGAAGAAGTCGCAAGTGATTTATGCCAACCGCTCATTGAACGAGGGGCTGCAGAACTTTATTATTCCGATAAAATTATTTATCGAGATCTGTTTCGATTTAAAGAGGATGTTTATGAGAGTTAACTAATAAGGGGCTGTCCCAAAAGAAAGTGTCAGACACCGTTAGGTACCTAATATATACGGATAATGGATTTATACGTATATATTTTGTAGGGCCGCATGGTGCCAAACACTTATGGGGCGGCCCCTACTTTGTTGCCATAAAGTTTCACAGCTTTTATGGATTAATTCGCACTCTTGAGAATAGTTTGAAAGTAGTTATATACTCAAACTACAAGTAAAAATTGCCAAATTCAGGAGGGTGCTCATGAAAAAACGAACTGCTGAACCGTTCAAAATTAAAGCTGTCGAAACGTTAAAAATGTTAAATGACGAAGAACGAAAACAAGCACTTGAAAAAGCAGGGTTTAATACGTTTTTAATTGATTCTGAAGATGTTTATATCGACCTTTTAACAGATAGTGGCACAACCGCAATGAGTGATAAACAGTGGGGCGCATTAATGGTCGGTGATGAAGCTTATGCAGGTAGTAAAAGTTGGTATAAGTTAGAAAAAGCAGTGAAAGACATTTACGGATATAAATACGTCATTCCTACGCATCAAGGTAGAGGGGCGGAAAATTTATTATCGCAACTGATGATTAACGAGGGCGATTACGTTCCGGGCAATATGTATTTTACGACGACAAGGGCGCATCAAGAATTAAATGGCGCGACTTTCGTCGATGTGATTATTGATGAGGCTCATGATTCGTTGTTAGATCATCCTTTTAAAGGAAATGTTGATTTAATTAAGTTCCAAAAATTAATTGATGATGTTGGTGCGGAGAAAATCCCATACTTATGTCTTGCCGTCACTGTGAATCTAGCTGGCGGGCAACCTGTCAGCATGAAAAATATGCGAGAAGTGTACGAGATTTGTCAGCAAAACAAAATTTCCGTCATGTTAGATGCAACTCGTTGTGTGGAAAATGCTTATTTTATTAAAGAGCGAGAAGACGCCTATGCCGACAAGTCGGTAAAAGATATTTTAAAAGAAATGTTGTCTTATTCTGACGGTTGTACGATGAGTGGTAAAAAAGATTGCCTCGTCAACATCGGTGGCTTTTTAGCGATGAATGAAGAAGAGCTGTATACGCGTGCGAGAGAGATGGTCGTATTATATGAAGGAATGCCGTCTTACGGAGGCTTAAGCGGTCGTGATATGGAAGCGATGGCTCTGGGTATCTACGAATCTATCGATGATAACTATATTAGTCATCGCATAGGGCAAGTTCGTTACTTAGGGCAACAGTTAATTGATGCGGGAATTCCCGTTGTAAAGCCAATTGGGGGGCACGCCGTATTTTTAGATGCAAAAAAGTTTTTACCTCACATAAAACAAGAAGAGCTCCCGGCACAAGCGTTAGCGGCCGCCTTATATTTGGACTCCGGTGTCAGAGCAATGGAACGCGGCATTGTTTCAGCGGGTCGCAACAAGGTCACCGGGGAAAATAACGTTCCAAAATTAGAGTTAGTTCGGTTAACGATCCCAAGACGAGTATATACGAACAACCATATGGATGTTGTTTGTGACTCGATTATTTCTTTATATGAAAAGCGCGAGCAGATCGTCGGGCTGAAAATGGTGTACGAACCTCCAACGTTGCGCTTTTTTAATGCTAGATTTACACCGTTATCAGTGAATGGGGAGTTGATGTCTTGATCTTATAGGTTATATTAGCTCAGCGTGCGTATTGATGTGTTCAATATGCACGTTTTTTACATTTTCTACTACTTTTCTGCATATTGAAGGGCTCAATGCGCAAGGGTTTTACAGTATCCTCCATTTCTGAACATATTGAAAGGTTCAATATGTTCATTTTTTACATTTTCCACGATTAGCGTACGTGATGAACCATTCATCTGCCGGATTGTTGCAAGTTTTTCTAAATTTATACGTATTCACAGCGGCAGCTCTTATTTTTTAAAAGCGGAGTACTTCCAAATGCAGAAAAAAATTTTTACTCGGTTTTATTTCAGTAATAGCAATTCAGAAAAGACATCACTTTATTTGAATATTAAGAAAGTGTATAATGGTAATAGTTTCGGTTTTCGAAATATCATTTTTACAAACAACAGGGGGACGAAAACAATGTCAAAAAGATTGACTCGTGATAATGTACCAGTTGAACAAACGTGGGATTTGAAAGATCTTTTTCAAACAAATGAATCTTGGGAACAAGAATTAGCAACGCTCGAGGAGGAGGTAGAGCAAGTAACTCAATATCAAGGACGCTTACATGAAGGCGCTCAAACTTTACTTGCCTGTCTTAATGCACATGAAAAACTACAAATGCGAACAATTCGTGTTACTACATATGCTCATTTACGCTCTTCTGAAGACGGAACGAACTCGCTTTATCAGTCAAACTTAAGTAACGTTTCGGCAGTTGTCGCTAAAATAAATGCCGCGGTATCTTTCATTCATTCAGAAATATTAGAATTACCGGACGGGCAGGTTGAAGAATACTTAGAGCATGAGGAAGGGTTAGATACATATCGTAAAAGTTTGATAGAGTTACTTGAAACAAAACAACACCGATTATCAAAAGAAACTGAAACCGTGTTGGCATCACTAGGAGAGGTGCTAGATAGCCCATTTATGATTTACTCTCGCAGTAAAACTTCAGACATGGATTTTGAGCCAATTACAAATGAAAACGGCGAACAATTACCAGTGTCGTTTGCATTATATGAAACTCGCTATGAGCAATCGACGAATACAAATGAACGTCGAGCAGCTTATGCTTCATTTACCAATACATTAAATCAATATAAAAATACGTTTGCCGCTACATATGCCACCGAAGTGAAAAAACAAGTCGTGATGTCTCGCCTAAGAAACTATGATTCGGTTGAAGAGATGCTTTTACAACCGCAACAAGTTACATCAGAAATGTACAATAATATTTTAGACATTATTCAAAAAGAGCTCGCTCCGCATATGAGACGACTGGCAAAGTTAAAAAAGCGGGTATTAGGTTTGGACAAAATGTTGTTATGTGACTTGAAGACGCCAATAGAACTTGGTGATACACCGGAAGTGAGTTTTGAAGGAGCATCGAAAATAGTTCTCGAAGCACTCGAAATAATGGGACCAGAATATATGGAAGCAATGGAAACTGCGATAAACGAACGCTGGGTTGATTACGCTGATACGGTCGGAAAAAGAAGCGGGGCTTTTTGCTCAAGTCCGTACGGCGCCCACCCTTATATTTTAATGACATGGTCAGGTAAAATGCGTTCAGCTTTTACACTAGCTCATGAACTTGGACATGCCGGTCATTTTGTTTTCGCTAACCGGTATCAACGCATTCATAATACGAGACCTTCCAAATATTTCATTGAGGCACCATCGACGTTAAATGAAATGCTGTTAAGTCACTCGATTTTAGCGAAAACCACTGATCCAGAAATGAGACGTTCTGTCATCGTTCAAGTGTTAGGCACTTATTATCATAATTTTGTTACTCACTTACTAGAAGCTGAAATGCAAAGGCGCGTCTATCGCCATGCCGAAAGTGGCAAGCCAATAACTGCCAGCGTTCTTTGTCAATTAAAAGGCGATGTACTCGGTGACTTCTGGGGCGATACGGTAGAGATCGATGAAGGGGCACGACTGACGTGGATGAGACAACCTCATTACTATATGGGCTTATACCCTTACACCTACGCTGCTGGCTTAACGGCTTCCACGGCTGTGGCGCAAATGATTCAAGAAGAAGGTAAGCCTGCTGCTGAGCGTTGGATTGAAGTATTGAAAGCAGGCGGCACGAAAAAACCGCTAGATCTTATGAAAATGTCTGGCATAGATATGTCAAACCCTGAACCAATCCGTAAAGCAGTTGCCTTCGTCGGCTCACTCGTCGATGAACTAGAAAAGTCATTTTAGGTATCAACTTTTTGGTGTCTGACACCGCCCGTGGACAAATCGCTAAAATGTCCACGAGTGGTGGACAAATCAACATATTAGTATGGATATAGTGAAAACAACAAAGAAGGAGAATGACATGGAGAAAAAAATTAGAGTTGGAATTATTGGCGGTGGCTTCGGAGCAAAAGTACAAGCACCGATGATGCAATCTCATCCAGGCTTTGAAGTCGTTTCGTTAGCTAGTGTTGGGAGAGGACGAATTCAAGAACTTGAAGAAGAAACAGGGATTGCTAAAATTTATGATAACTGGAATGAGATGTTAGAAAAAGAAGAGCTAGATTTAGTCTCAGTTGCATCCGCACCATTACTACACCATGAGATGGTTTTAAAAGCGTACGAGCATGGACATCACGTTTTATGTGAAAAGCCATTTGCTAAAAATGCACAAGAAGCGACTGAAATGATTGAAGCAAGAAATAAAGCGAACAAGCAGGGGTTTATCAATTTTGAATTTCGTTTTTTACCAGCTAGACAAAAGATCAAAGAAGTCATCTCTAGTGGTCAATTAGGTGAAATTCTTCATGTTAATTATTCGATGAGTTTCCCTGGATATGAGCGACTTATATCAAATAGCAGAGGTTGGCTCGGACAAAAAGATCAAGCTGGGGGAATGCTCGGGGCGATCGGTTCGCATATGTTTGATTCACTTCTATGGTGGGTAGGCGATCAAATCCAATCGGTGAGTGGCCAACTGACTACACACGTGCCCGAATTTGACCCGGAAAATGGTGAAAAAGAAATCCGAACAGCAGATGATTCGTTCCAAACATTTGGTTTATTCTCTAAAGGGACTACATTTTCTCTAGGCCTTATAAGTGCAGCACGACATTCACAAAGTTGGAAGTTAGAGGTATACGGGTCTGAAGGTACATTAATGATGACCGAAGATAAAAAGGTACTTGTCGGAATCGGCAACGGTCCACTTGAAGAAGTCGAATTACTTTCAGATCTTGAAATACCACAGCAAATGAGTGATCTCGCCGGACGTTATTATAACGCTTTTTACCGTTCCTTAGATGCCGTTTATGAGGCGATCGCTAACAACAAAATTCACCCTTACCTACCTTCATTTGAAGCAGGGCTAGAAGTACAAAAGATTTTAGATGCTGTTACAAAATCGAGTGAACAATCTAAAACTATTCGTTTACTACCAAATTAAGCTATTCGTTATTAGGCGGTCCACAAATAGGGATGGCTCTGGATGAGCCACAAGCAGAAGATACAGTAAAAGAAATAACGAAATTCAGGTTTCATTTGCAAAAATGGCCGATACATTTGCACAAAATATTACACTCGATAATCAAAAGGGTCCGTTTTATGCTTTTAAACCAACCGAGTAATTGTTAAAATATTTCGTAGAAATAGATTAGTTGATATTAATTTTATAGTTTAGCACAAGAAATACAGGTTGCTTTTAAGGCAGCCTTTTTTGTATTGGTTTGTTGGTTAGTGGCTAGTTGGTTTGTTCGAAGGGCGGAATCGAACCGAAATTTTACATACTACATGGTGACGATTACCGCCATGAGAGTTTTGTATGAAAAAAGTCGAATGATTTCGTGAACGAGCCTCTGAGATTCGGAAGAAGGTCAAAGCGAAGTGAAGGAAATCATTCGACTTTTCCATATTAATGGTGGCGAAGCTTCGTCATGCGCGTTTTGTATGGAAAGTTAGTTTGTTAAAAGCAACTGCTATGAGTTGATAAAGACTCTCTTGATTTGTTAAAATTGATTCCTGTGACAGAAACATTAGGAGGCTACCATGAACTTTATAGTATCAGTTTGGGAATACGTCCTAATTTTTATTTTAGCGGCAATTCCTTGGATAGAGATTGCTGTTGTCATCCCGCTTGCAATTATCCGAGGAGCAAACCCATTATTAGTGGGGGTTATCTCATTTTTAGGAAATTTAGCGACTGTTTATTTGCTTATCTATTTTTACGAAAAATATGAAGTGTGGCAATCAAAAAGAAAAACTAAAAAGAAAAAAAGAACAAAAAGAGCAGTGGAAATATGGAATAAATATGGATTACCGGGCTTAAGTTTATCAGGACCGATTATTACAGGAGCTCATTTAGCGGTGGTCATTGCCATATCTCTTGGTGCTAAAAAACAACTCACTTTTCGCTGGACAACGATTAGCTTAGGCTTATGGACAATTGTCCTTACAGTAACATCCTATTACGGGGTGGGCTTATTTAAAGGTTAACTACATTTAGCCGTATCCACCTTTCGATGAAAATTGTCAGAAAAATACCCAACAATAACCGCGCTATTTATGTTAGAATATTCGTTAATATTATGTTTCTATAAATTTACCAATGATTTCGTCGGTCATAGACTGAAAGAAAAATAGTACTTAAAAGTTGAAACAGTAACAACAAAAAGAAAATTGCGGGAGGGAATTTTTATGAGTAATCAAGACTTAAAGCCATTTTTTATTGAAAAAATAAAAGAAGCGAAAAACCAATTTGAACGAACGATTGATTGCAAGCATACTGAATTTGACACGCTATACCCTTACATGAGTGAACAACCACAATTTTTCTGGTACAAACGTTATGTTGCATGGCAAGAACTACTGACGACTGTTAAACTTTCAGAAGAACTTGAGGTAGCATGGGAAACTGTTTTTTCAAAAAAACAAACTGCTTACGTTAAAGATAAAGTGCTAGATGCCAAAGTACTTGATGATTGGTATGAAGAAAACGAAATTGAAAATAAAGAAGAAAATCCATCGATTAACGAACACTAACAAATAGCCTAAAGTGATAAAAAACTTTGTCAATACATTAGAGGGGCTGTTCGATAAGAAAGTGACACCGTTAGGCACCAAATAGAGGGTGGGACAAAAAAAGTGTCAGACACCGCTAGGCACCGAATATAGACATATGATAAATCTGTACGTCTATATTTAGTAGGATCCTTGTTGTGTTAGACACTTTTGTCCCACCCTCTATTTAGAAAGTTCTGCATGGTGTCAGACACTTATGGGGCAGTCCCTTTTTTCTTTCGTAATAGTTGCTCAAAAACGAGTTGTTGTAACCAAAATTTCCTAATTTCAATCTTCTACTATATAATAAGAGAAAATGCAAAGAGTGGGGGATTAAGAGTGGATAAAGAAAAATTGCGTAAACAGTTTGAACATGCTCTAGAAACACATCAAGAAGGGACAGGTGAGCTGTTTATGTATTCATTATTAAATTTTGATTTTGAATACGATGAAGAAAACGAAGTCGTCCGGATCGAAGCGCCGATTTCTGAATTGATGTTTAATCCGATCGGTTTCATACATGGTGGGATGATTACATATATTGCTGATACGGCAATGGGGCATTTATGTGCTGCGTTTGCAGAACGTCCAGGGGTTTCACTAGAACTAAAAACCCAGTTTTTTCGCACAGCAAAAAGCGGTAAAATATTTGCGGAAGCTTCCTTTTTGAAAAAGGGGAGGAAAGCTCAATTTGTCGAATGTCTTCTTAAAGATGACCAGGAGAGGTTATTAGCCAAAGCAACAGCAACTTTTTTATCTATTGAGGAATGATCAAATAAATAAAAAGTAAGTATAAAAGAGGTTGTCGCAAACTGAAGTGTCTGACATTTTAATTTGCTACAGCCTTATTTAGTTTGTAGGAATTAAACTTTTAAACTAGTAATATACTATAAGTATATATTATCTTATTATTCTGAAAAAATAAACATGTATTGCAATTTTGAAAAAATAAGGTAATATATAAAAAACAAATGTGTTTCTCAGAAATACAAAAAAATTAAGGAGGGGAAAACATGAAACTTGTTTTAAAGCTAATTGCCGGGATTATTATTGGGATTATTCTTGGACTCATTTCACCCGAATTTGTCATCCGTGTACTTTTAAGCATTAAGGCAATCTTCGGAAGCTTTATCGGATTTATTATTCCATTTATTATTTTGTTCTTCATTGCTAGTGGGGTAGCAGGTTTAGGGAAGAAGTCAGGTCGTCTTGTAGGGACTACCGTTGGAATTGCTTATTTATCTACGGTCCTAGCCGGTCTAGTAGCATTCATCATTGCGATTACTGTAATTCCATTTACTTCACCGGAACAATCGGTGATTGCAGAAGGTTCTTCTTTTGAGCCATTTTTACAGCTAGAAATTGCTCCATTAATGGGCGTTATAACAGCTCTTGTTACAGCCTTTGTTTTTGGGATTGGTATTGCGAAAACAGAAAGTCAAATGTTAAAAACGATTTTTGATGAAGGTAAAAAAATTATTGATTTAGTGATTGCGAAAATCATCATTCCATTTTTACCGATTTATATTGCGAGTATTTTTGCAGAGCTTGCAGCAGAAGGCACAGTTTTTGATACATTAAAAGTATTTGGTGTCGTATTGCTCCTTGCTATCGCTACACATTGGGTTTGGATCATTATTCAATATGTGTCAGCGGGAGCTTACAGTGGTAAAAATCCATTTACGTTAATTAAAAATATGCTTCCAGCTTATTTTACAGCAATAGGAACGATGAGTAGTGCAGCAACAATTCCGGTGACATTACGTTCAGTGAAAAAGAACAAGGTGAAAGATGAAGTCGCTGATTTCGGTGTTCCACTTTGTGCGACGATCCATTTATCAGGAAGTGTCATTACGATCGTATTCTGTGCGGTTGCTGTCATGATGCTGACCCCTGATTTAGCACAACCAACATTTGCGACGATGTTGCCAGTTATTTTTATGCTTGGTTTAATCATGGTTGCAGCACCAGGAGTACCGGGTGGAGCAATTATGGCTGCTCTAGGAATTTTAACGACAATGTTAGGGTTTGGAGAAGCAGCAATGGGCTTAATGATTGCCCTTTACATGGCGCAAGATAGCTTCGGTACAGCAGCAAACGTTACTGGAGACGGTGCGATTAACGTTGTCATTGATAAAATTGAAGAAAAAGCTTAATTTTTAAAAACGAAGCTGTCTCACTAGGAGGCAGCTTTTTTGTTGTAGTTGGTTAGTGGTTAGTTGGTTTGTTGGTTAGGTTGAGACTTTGCAAGATTACTTCGCTGAAAATTTGGGACGAGGAATTGCAGTCACTATGCAAAATCTTAATGACCCTAAAAAATCCTTCTGCATTCCTAAAAAAGTTTTTATTGGGAATATTAACAGCAGAAGGAGGGACAATGATGGATTCATTTTCGCATTACCGATTACACAAAACAGAAGATGGCTATGAACTCGTTTTATATTTAAATGAACGCATGTCGGAATTTTCAGATGAATTAGGTACAAGACAAAAAGATGAACAAAGAAACTTGAAAGAAGAAGCTTTAGATTACACGAGAAAACATTTGCCTAACTTAAAAGTAAAAGCAATAAAAGTGGTTGCCGGAACTCTTTTGATTACTTCATTTGGATTTTTAACATTAACTCCAAGTGCTGAGGCTTCTGCAAGTAGCCCAACTGAACAAACTGCGTCAACTACATATACAGTAGTATCCGGAGACACTTTATCACAAATCGCAGCTAGAAACGGTACGACCGTAGATGCGATAAAAACGACGAACAATTTAACATCGGACTTTTTACGCATCGGACAGACACTTTCGATCCCTGCTGGGACAACTACGGCACCAGTGCAGCAAACAGATCAAACTTATGTCGTCGTATCAGGGGATACACTATCACAAATCGCAGCTAGAAACGGTACGACCGTAGATGCGATAAAAACGACGAACAATTTAACATCGGACTTTTTACGCATCGGACAAACACTTTCGATCCCTGCTGGGACAACTACGGCACCAGTACAACAAACAGATCAAACTTATGTCGTCGTATCAGGGGATACACTGTCACAAATCGCAGCTAGAAACGGTACGACCGTAGATGCGATTAAAACAACGAACAATTTAACATCGGACTTTTTACGCATCGGACAAGTATTAGTAATTCCAACTGCCGGAAGTATTAGCACTGCACCAACTGCGAATATAAATATTAACGAAGAGGAACTAGAATGGCTGGCAAAAATGATCCATGCTGAAGCGAGAGGAGAATCAAAAGAAGGACAAGTCGCTGTTGGCGCCGTCATTTTAAATCGAGTAAATAGTGACCTATTTCCTAACTCGATTCAAGATGTCCTATTCGAAAAAAGTCATGGCCACTATCAATTTAGCCCAGCTGGTAATGGGGCTCTTGACCGAGCTACTCCAAATGAAGAAAACTACGAAGCAGCCCGACGTGCTCTTAGTGGTGAAGATCCGACGAATGGTTCACTGTTCTTTTATAACCCCGATAAAACGAACGATGAGTGGGTAAGAAGCCGAACCGTATCAACAATAATAGGTAACCATGTTTTTGCCCACTAAAAAAGGGGTGCAGCAGAACAATTGAAGCTGTAGAGTGCTTTTAATAACGCTGTTTTCGTTTTAATTGTTGCTTTTCAAATTAACTGATATCCCATGTAATTTCAAGGGTTGGCATCTTTTCGTTTTCTGTAACAACAATAATCCCATAAAAACAAGCCATTTATTAACCTAATTTATAGTAAAAGCAACAATCTTTACGAAAAGAGCCTTTAATAAAAAACGGTTTGCCTCGTCATGAAGCAAACCGTTTTTTACAATTAAAATTATTGTTGTTGATTTTGCTGTTGTTGTTGTTGCATTTGTTGCTGTTGTTGGTTAGCTTGTTGAACTTGTTGTGTAGCTTGTTGTAGCTGTTGCTGCGCCTGTTGTAATTGTTGTTGCTGTTGTGGCGAAGCTTGCTGAGAAGCTTGCTGAACTTGCTGCTGAGCTTGTTGTAATTGTTGTTGAGCTTGCTGCAACTGTTGTGGGTTTGCTTGTTGTTGAGCTTGTTGAATTGCTTGCATCGCTTGTTGAGCAGCTTGCTGAGCTTGTTGAACTTGTTGTTGGTTTTGTTGTTGATTCGGCATTTTAAAATTCCTCCTTAGATTTAACGCGATTAATTATTGCTTTTGATTAGGGTCTTGGTTTTGCTGAAATTGCGGTTCTTCTTGTAACACTTGGTTGTAGCGAGTTTCAAGTTGCTGGACAATTGTTTTTTGCTGTTGTGCTAAGTTTTGAAACAATTGTTTTGCTTGTTGATTTTCCGTTTCAAGACTAAACTGTGTAAGGCTCGCCTCAACACTTTGTGCAGAAGATAACGCTTGTTGAATTTGAGTTTGAACAGTCAAAACTTTCCCCCCTTAAAAAGTAGTTAACCAAAAAGGCAACACCTTTAATGTGCTAAAATTTATATTTTTTTATGCACTGATTAAAATATATTTTTTATTTTAATCTTGGATTTTCGTCGTAGCTCTTAATGTGACAACCTTAGTATAGTCTCCACGTTTTTTTTCTTCAGAAGTAGCATTTTCACTTAACTCTTCATCATCATCAATTCCAGTGGCAATCGTCGGTTCATTTTCATAAACGCTTTTTTTTAGATCTTTCATTATATTGTCCTCCTTTTTCCAAGTTTCTTTTAGTTTTTTGTTTTTGAATTGATTAATACTGGAAAAATTTAGATTTACCTTCAGAAAGTGATTGATCACTTTACTGTCCCCATATACAATGAAAGATGTTGAAGTTTGGAAATGGGGGACCTCTATGAGAGACGCAATTTTAACGTTTTTATTTATTGTTACAAGTTTGACTTTAGCGGCGGTTTTGCAAATCCCATTGTTTATTGGCTTTGCAGTTGGGTTGGCGCTGGTCATTATTTTAATTTATCTAAAAGGATTTACTACTAAAGATATAATACTTGCCAGCCTTGATGGGATAAAAAGAATCAAACCTGTTTTAATTATATTGGCATTAATTTCAGTGCTTATACCGGCTTGGATTATAAGTGGAACGGTTCCTACGATGATCTCTTACATCGTCCGTTGGATCGAACCGAATTGGATTTTATTATTTGCTTTTGTCATTACAGCTGTGACTTCATTTATTTTAGGCACCGCCATCGGTACGCTGGGTTCACTAGGAATTATAGTTATCGGGGTTGCAGTTACAGTTGACGTCCCGATCGCGCTTGTCGCTGGCGCTCTCGTCTCTGGGGCTTTTGTAGGTGATCGCTGTTCACCGCTGTCTTCAATTTTTCATTTAGCTTCCAACTCCGTCGAGGTTGATCCTAAACAACTTTTTCGAAACATGTTACCGACGACGATATTAATGGTTTCGTTTTGTCTCATTTTCTATTTTGTACTCGGTTTTACGATTGAGCCTAAAGAGGTGATGGAAAACAGTGTAGTTACAGCACTTTTAAAAGAAAATTTTTACATATCAATACTGACATTGTTACCGATTGTTATTTTGTTTGGTAGTATTTTGTTAAATGTTAAGACGATCCCAGCATTAGCTTTAGGGGTATTAACAGGTATTTTTGTGGCCTTATTCGTCCAAGGAGAATCCCTCATCAGCGTTTTACAAAGTTTAGGATTCGGTTACCTTCAGTCACCGAAAGGCTTAGAGGAAATTTTAAGAGGTGGCGGATTTTTTAATATGGGAGAATTATTTATCTTTATTACACTTGCGAGCATAATGAACGGTTTATTAGATCGAACGCAAATCTTTCAGCAGTTTATGAAGAAGATGTTTGAAAAAGCATGTACATTGACCAATTATACGATCCGAACAGTAGCCATCGGGATTATTTTTGCGATCGTGGGCTGTAACCAAGCGTTTCCGGTAATGTTAACGAGCCGTTCCTTAAAAAATACTTGGACAGCTGCCGGCTATAAGAGGAGTGACTTAGGTAGAGTCGTTTGTGATTCTGCGCTAGTTACTTCTGGATTGGTCCCGTGGAATATGGTGGCGATTTTATCTGCGGCAGCCATTGGAGTCGCAACATTGGACTATGCTCTTTATGCCGCGTTTCTTTGGATCGGCCCCATCGCGACGATCATCGTCAGTGTGAAGCGCTCGAAACAACATAAGGAATATAGGGGCAATCAAAAAGTTGCCACATAATAATAACGGGTTCGGTTGAGTGGGAGAAAAGGAATGGCACTATAATAAATGAGTATGCAGTATCACGTACTTCGTATTATTGGGGGAGTGAGCAGTAAAACAGGGGTTGATTGCAAATTAGTGTAAGTGCCTGAATTCAGTGTTGGCACTCAAGTTCGGCCACTTATCCTTAGTGTAACTGCCCTAATCGTACTCTACATCACCTAAAGGGCACGTAAGAATCTCTCGCGCGCCCGAACGAAGTGTCACTTCACCCAAAAGGTAACGCGAGACCTTCTCGCGTGCCCAAACGAAGCGTTACATCACTCAAAAGGTAACGCAAGACCTTCTCGGGTGCCCGAACGAAGCGCCACTTCACCCAAAGGTAACGCGAGACCTTCTCGCGTGCCCGAACAAAGCGCCACTTCACCCAAAAGGTAACGCGAGACCTTCTCGGGTGCCCGAACGAAGCGTTACATCACCCAAAAGGTAACGCGAGACCTTCTCGCGTGCCCGAACGAAGCGTTACATCACCCAAAAGGTAACGCGAGACCTTCTCGCGTGCCCGAACAAAGCGCCACTTCACCCAAAAGGTAACGCGAGACCTTCTCGCGTGCCCGAACGAAGCGTTACATCACCCAAAAGGTAACGCGAGACCTTCTCGCGTGCCCAAACGAAGCGTTACATCACTCAAAAGGTAAAGCGCACCTTCTCGCGTGCCCCAACCGAGTGCCACATTCATCAAAAGGTCACGCAAAATCCTTATCATGCCCACAGTACATGTCCGCCCAATTACTGCACACTCCCCCCATACATTATCCATATTTAATTTACCAAAGCATTAGTAAAGCAATTACGCATTCAATGTGGTAAGAGGCTATCGCAATATAATACGCCTTAAGTCTTATCAAAAATATATCTTAGGTTTATTTTGGAAATGCACAAAACTAGATATGATAATAACAACAAAGAACATTCATCACTTAAAAAAGATATTGTGCAACGATCTTGCCATTGTGTATGATGATGAAAAGAGATGATTTTCCGTTTTTATCCAAATATATTTTCGTTTAAAAAATAGAAAAGAAATGGGGAGAAAAAATGAATAGGGCTGCATTTTTGGGGATCGCACTAATAGCAATTGGTATATTTGCTTTAGTTTTTAATTTTAATCAACCAGTTTTTAGTACGTTTACAAGTAGTACAATCGAGATTAACGAGAAAGAAGTCATTGATGGTAAAAATATCGAAACAATTGATGTAAATGTTTCTTCACCAAGTGTCTATCTTATACCGACAGACAGTAACGAAATAACGGTTGAATTAATAGGAGAGATCAGCGAAAAAACAGACTTCGAATTTGATGTAACTTCCAGAAATAACAAATTAGATGTCTATGTAAAAAATAGTACTACCGTCTCTGGATGGTTTAACTTCAGTACTATGACAACAAATCTGCAACTTGAATTACACATTCCAAGAAAAGAATATAACAAGCTCAATGTCCATTCATCATCAGGAAGAATCACACTCAACGACTTACATGCAAAAAACGTTGAGTTAAGAGCAAGCTCTGGAAGAATTGAAATTTCAAATGTAACTGCTGAAAGCGAAATTAACTTGCAAACTTCAAGTGGTCGAATTGAAGCGGTAAACAACACTGCAAAATCGCTACAAGCTCGTGCAAGTAGTGGTAGAATTTTAATCAATGGTCAGATTTCAGAACAAATATCTCCTTCGACTTCATCAGGATCAATTGTATTGGAAAACTTTGAAGGTGACGTTAGTGCAGCAGCTAGTTCTGGTCGTGTTTCCATCATAAATGATCAATTAGTTGGCGATATTAATGTATCAACATCAAGCGGTCGTGTGGAAATTGATTTAAAAAATGCACCGACATCAGCGCTCATTGATTTCCAAGGAAGCTCTGGTAGAGGGTCGGTAAACCTTCCTGGACTAGATTTTGAGGAAAAATCCAATAACCGCGTTTACGGTACCATCGGAGCAGGAAAATATGAAATTAAAGTTCGAACTTCATCAGGACGATTTGAATTAAATTAACTGCTAAAAAAAGTACCAAATTGTCACAATTGAGTGAATTTCATAATTACCAATAACGAGCCACATCACACGTTATATAGTTTGCGAATGGTTTTAACGCAACTATATATTGATCTTTGTGGCGAAAATAATGAATTATGAAATTCATTAAATTACAAATGTGATCAAATACCGTTTCAGGTTCATGCTGGGCGGTATTTTTCTCTCCTCACGCAAAACCACCGTAGAGTAATCATGCGGCGCAACCTTCCATCTTTCTACCTAACCAACAAACCACAAACCACAAACCACAAACCACAAACCACAAACCAACAACCCAACTAACCTACAAAAGAATTAGTCTTTTCGAACTATTTGCAGGATAATTGCACTTTTTGTCGAATTGTTAACATAAATGTGTCTGCTTATTTAGGGGGTTAAACAATGATTCAAAGTTGCGAACAAGCTAAAGCAAGCTTATTAGCTTTAAAAAACGGGGTTGTTCCAGAAACTGTTGCGACATTTGGGATACAACGCGATGAAATATTAGAAGAGTTTCATCAACTTTTGCAACTAGTCCAAAATGACAACGGCATGATGAAGTTTATTGTTGGCGAATACGGTAGTGGGAAAAGCTTTATGCTAAAGCAAATGGAGAATCTAGCTCTCGAACAAAATTACGTCGTTGCCAACATTCAAATAGAAAAAGGGGTTCGTCTTAACGATTTTCAAACCCTTTATTACCATATAATGCATAGCTTAACAACAAAAGGAGCAACAACAAACAAAACGAGTTTTCAAGACTTATTTACCAATTGGCTCCGTTCATTGAAGGATCAAGATCAAGAAAGTTCTGCATTAGCGATTCAAAGTTTAATTTCAATGTTAAATGACTATCATTCATCCTATTCTAGAGCCTTACTCTTTTACATTCGGGCGCGTATTCAAAATGATCATGAGTTAGCCAATGCCGTAACCTCTTGGCTAACTGGCGAACAAAATATCCCTGCTTCGATCAAAAAAAGATTTGAAGTTGTCGGTAAAATTGATCATACGAACGCGATGGACTTTATGAAAGCGTTTATAAAATTAGTCAAATTACTCGGTTATAATGGCTTAATTATACTCGTCGATGAGCTTGAAGTCGTTATGAGTTACCGGTCCGATATTCGTATGCAAGCCTACCAAAATTTACGTTACTTAATCGATAACTCCTACAATAACCAATTAAGTAATTGTTTATTTGTTTTCGCCTCTACCACAGATTGGTTAGAGAATGAAGAGAAAGGCCCGAAAAGTTATCAAGCGTTATTCCAAAGGATCGGTGAAGGTGGAAATGGGAACAAAAAAGATATAAGACAACCGATCATTCGCTTAAAAAAATTAAATGTAAACGAAATCCAACGATTAACGAAAAATATTGTTGAGCTATTTAACCAAGCTTACGATTTTAAGTTGAAAATTAGTCAACAATCTCTACAAAATTGGGTGCTACTTCTCTTAAAAAAAGAGGGCATAGAAATCAATGATATAACAGTGCGTTCATACGTCATTAAATTAATTGAAGTGCTTGATTTATCAGAGCAAAATCCTAATAGTATAATGTTCAAAACAGAATTAAAGGCCGTTACTGACGGAGATACTGTTAGATACGTACAAAAAATGCGCGCAAAAGCAGAAAAGATTTAAGTGTATTTTAAAGTACTTTAATGAATTTCATAATTCATTATTCCGTCACTAAGTTCAATATATAGTTGCACCAAAATACTTTGCAACTATATTTTGTCTAATGTGACTTTTTTTGGTAATTGTGAAATTCACTCACTTAGGTGTAATTAAATATTTTTAAGGAAAACGTAAAGAATTATTAGTCTTTACGTTTTTTTTATGAAAACTCTCCCACATTATGCATTTCTATTAAAACTCATCATAATTCAATAGATATATTAATAAGATGAATTAAAAGGAAAATTACTAGATTCCATCGCAACTTCTCTATTGAAAGGATGAGTAAACGTGAAAAATAAATGTCAATGGCTTCTATTAATCATATTTTTCATTAATAGCTTTATAAATATTGATCGTGCAGAGGCTACGTCTCAAACAGAAAATTCTATTGAAACGATATTTCCGACAGCTAGAGTGCTCGAAATTGTCGAGGAAAATAAAGATGACTACGATCAAAGCGGCGTTCAATACGAACACCAAGTGGTGAGAGCACAAATTTTGTCAGGAAAATTTAAAGATCATATCATCGTTACAACGAGTGAAAATTATCGTTTTTCGAGCAAAAACGATAAAGACTTTTGGATTAAAGAAAACGAAAAAGTTGTTGTCCAGTTAAATGTTTTCAACGATGAAATTGTTAGAGCAGAAATCATGAGTCATACGAGAGATGTTCCGACATTTTTCTTAGTGACGATTTTTATCGCTCTATTATTATTTTTCGGAAGAAGACAAGGCTTTAAAGCATTGATTTCAATATCACTTACACTTTTACTTATTTTTAAGTTTATGATCCCATATTTATTTATGGGACACTCACCAGTATATTTAGCAATCATTACCGGAACAGTTGTCACCTTAATTACCTTTTTGTTAGTTAGTGGATTTTCGAAAAAGACCGTTGCTGCAACTATTGGGACAGTTGGTGGATTAGCTAGTGCAGCTGTAATTTCTATCATCTTTTCACAAGCGATGAAACTAACTGGGTATCATAGTGACGATGAACGAGTTCTTCTTTCAATCTCTAATGAAATTAGCTTTGATATGCAAGGCATTCTACTTGCGGGGATTATTATCGGTGCACTCGGGGCGATCATGGACGTCGCTATTTCAATTGCATCATCGATGGAAGAAATTAGAAAGACGAATCCGCAGATCACAAAAGCGCAACTATTTACATCAGGTATGAACGTCGGTAAAGATATAATGGGGACGATGGCTAACACGTTAATTCTTGCCTACGTTGGCGCAGGTTTACCGTTATTAATTACATTGTACGGTTACGAAAGTACACTTTCGCAAATAATTCATATGGAATTTTTAGCCGTAGAAATACTACGAACTGCGGCTGGTAGTATCGGCTTAATTTTATCGATCCCAATCACCGCATTTGTAACGTCAATCTTAATAAATAAAAGTGTTGAAAGACGACAGACACGTTAAGTTTTATACGAGAAGAGAAATCAAAACGGCGAAATGATTCCTCTTCTTTGTTTTTTACACGAAAAAAAATCGAAAAAGCATTCTGAATTTTAAATGGTTGCAGACTACCGTCCTAGGCTGTTTGAATGAAAAAAGGTGGGTGTTTTGCGAACGAACATCTGAGATTCGTTAAAAGGTCAAGGTGAACTGAGGGAAAGCACCCGTCTTTTCATATTAGATGGATGACGATAAATCGTCATGAACTTTTTTATAAAAAAATAGATTTTATCTTTTTTATTTTTTGAAAGATTGGTAGAATTAACCTAGTAAAAGTTTTGTCGATTGTTGTTGAATAACAAGCGATAAGCCTAGCTTAATTTTATTGAGAAAGGGGGAAGCCTAAAGCAAATTTGCTTAGGGAATAATTTGAGCAATAAAAAATCATGGACGATCATATTATCGTCAGGTCCTCAAGCACCTATTAAACAATTTCAGCTCCGGAAGTTAGTATTTTATTTTTCTCTTGGCTTTGTACTTATGTTATTTGTTGTTATTGCAGGATTGTCGTTGTCTTTAAATGAAGTCACTACCGAAAAACAAAATTTAGCTGTTAAACTGGAAAACACAACTGCTGAAATGGAAAAAGTAAAGCAAGATTATCTTGTTTTGCAACAGGAAGCACTCACCGTGCAACAGTCTATCGAAGAATTTAAACAATTAGAAGAACGTATTACTAACCTAAGTTTAGATATGCCGATTGATTTAGATCCAGATGCTCAAGATGGAAGTGGTGGACTACAATTTCCAAAGCAATATGAAGAGCAAGTTCAACAAACTTCACCAATGTTAGAAGAAATTAAACGAGAATTACCTGACCTCATTGAAAAGTTTGAAGATGCGTTCACCCGTTTATCGCAATACGAACAAGATCTTAGAACGGTTCCAACGATCATTCCTGCTGAAGGACGTATTACTTCAAGGTTCGGAAACCGAAGAGATCCGTTTAATTGGAATACTCGGTTTCATTCTGGTATCGATATTGCGGCTCCGTTAAACACCCCGATTTATGCGGCTGCAGATGGCACCGTTGTTATGGCTCGAAATAACGGTGGGTACGGGCTAACCGTAGTTATTGATCACGGAAGTACATATGAAACGCTTTATGCTCACTTAAACCGAATTGACGTTGAAGTTGGCGATAAAGTGAAAAAAGGTGATACCATCGGTGGCATGGGAACAACCGGTCGTAGCACTGGCGTTCATTTGCATTATGAAATTAAGCGTGATGGTGAACATATTGATCCATACTTATATATGACATTTCATGAGCGAAGTCAATAAAAAGCAATGCTGTGCAAAACTAATGGAGGTGAACCAGCGAGTAGCTGGAACATATGTTTTCTAAAGGTAATGAAAAAAAACTAGCAGAAATTTCTACGATTATCGGTGTAGAAACAACGGTGGAAGGTACACTTAATGTCGACTCAAGCATACGTATTGATGGGAAAGTGTACGGAGAAATTAAGTGTACCGGAGATGTCACGATTGGCAAAGAAGGTTATGTTGAAAATACGGTGACTGCCCGAAATTTATTAATTGCAGGAAGTGTAAAGGGAAATGTGAATGTGGAAAACAAAATCCATATTTATGAAACAGGCTCTCTTGATGGAAAAGCAGAAATGAGTTCAATTGTCATCGACGAAAATGGCTACTTCCGTGGCGAAAGCCTGATGAAAAACCAAAATGAAGTAACTAACGTTAAAGATATTGATAAAGCTAAATCAAAATCGAAGGCAAATTAAATCTGGAGTATGAATTAGTAAAATAATTCATACTCCTTTTTTTATTTTAAAAAATGCATGAAACTCACTAAGCTTTGGTACAATAACTCAAAAATTAATGAAAAGGTGGAATAAAGATGAAACATCGGGATTTAAAAGAATATAAAGTAACGCGTGGCTATGCAAAAAACAGTGGAATAGAAGCAACTTACGAATACACGAGCGGAAACAAAACAAGTAAAAACAGTGGTATAAAAGCTAGGAGGTCTAAGTAATGAAAAAGAAACTATCCGCGAAAACAATAAATCAAGACGAGAAATGTATAAGTGATGAACAAGAAGATAGGCTTGATCCTGAAATGAGCCTACAGTCCGTTAATTTTGCTCCAAAAGAAAATTCCTTGTTAAATGAATACGAGGATAACGACACGATCGACTAAGGAATACTAAAACCTGATTAAACATTTTGGAAAGGGTGTATTTTTTGAATAAAAAAAATAATCGTAAACGTGAGCATAATAAAACTCAAAACAATGAAGAACATGAATTTTCAGAAGAGCTTGCAGATGGTGGAGAACGTAATGAAGTCATAAAAAAACAAGAAAATCCCACTCGAGGAGTTCGCCTAATATAACTTTAGTGACGACAATATGAACGTTGTATGGGAAAGATTGCTAAAATCAAAGCTCCGTGCTAAATTTATAATATTCAATATATTCAACTGACAATATTTTACGAACTGAATTTTATCGATCACAACGCTCAAAAACTACAGACGACCTACCCTTACTATAGAGCATTAGAGGGGTAGGTCTATTTTTTTGTGTGTTTTCAATGAGTTTCATCATCGTTCCAATGCCACAAATACTTTAGCGATGACTCACACTTTGTTTTGAAGCGGCCTCATGTTTTGCCATTTCAGCTTCAATTTTTGCTACTTCTTCTTTTGCTTTTTTATCAGCCTTTTTTAATTTATATAACGTTATATTGACGGCAATAAACAGCAAGGCCATCATGATATAGGCGTAACCGAATCCACCTGCAGCTTTATCAGGAAACGTGAAAATATCCATAGGTAAACACTACCTTTCAATATATGTAACTTTATTATACTAAGAATAGTGTTTTCGTGCGAACAATTACGTTCCAAAAAAATTCCCAGTATAGTGAAAAGGTAGTTTCCGCTCTTGATTACTTAAAGGCTTTTTTCCTTTCCTAAATCAAAATCAATTTTTAATTCCACTAGAATACTACGTATTGTTAGTTAAGTTGCTCTCACCTAAATGCAGATGGATGTGCCTGATTTATTGGTTTTATGAAATTTACTCACTTAAAAACCCATTTCAAGATAATTAAACACATCATCTAAATTGTCGTAACCTCTAGTATCGACCTCATCACTTTCAATCGCCCAGCTTTTTTCCAAGCGAGCTAAATTTCCATTCTCGTCCTTTTCAAACGGCATATGGATCATAAATACTTCACCATTTTTTCTCACTGTATAGCCAAGGTAAAAGCGATTACCTTCACCTTCTTCTTCAAAAATACCGATATCATCGAGATCATATTTTTCTAACATATGCTTTAACGTGTCATTCATTTCACTAATTAGCGCTTCTCTTGATATGTTGTCCATGTTCATCCACCTTTCAAATCATTCTATCTTTAATATGGTTAAAATCAGTAAGAAATATTTAAAACAGAAACATACAATAAAAATTTCACATTAAGACATAATAAAAATATCGTAAATTTAATGAATTTCATCATTCGATATTATCGTCATTAAGTAGATATGGCTCAATATAGGTAATTATGAAATTCACTCGAGAACAAAGGAGTTGGACTTTGTGGGAGCAATTGAACGTAATGGCTATCGCTTTGAACCAGAATACAGTGTCATTAATCAAAATGGTGCCGTTCATGTAACGAGAGATGGAGACTTTATAGAAGAAATTAAGTTTCAATTCGAAGGAGAATCTCCGGCACCGAGCCAAATTGAAGAAATCGTTGATACATATTGCGAAAAAAATAATATATAACGGGGGTTAATTTTCATGGATGTAACATTAGGATATTTACGGGAATCATTATCAAACTACACGGAGAAATACGAAAGCTGCCAAGGCATATATCAAAAATTAAAAGAAAACCAGTACAAAAACGAAGGTGATTTTGTCGATGATTTAAACGAAGCGGAAATGGCTGTTTTAGACCTCGTCTTAAAAAATGAAATTCAGTACGCAAAAAATGAGCAAGACAAAAAACGGGCCCATGAACTAAGTGAAGTTTACGAACTATTATTTTAAAACAAAGCTCTTAAAGCAAGCTGTATGATAAAATAAAGGCAGTGTCTAAGGCGACACTGTCTTTATCATTTTTTAAAATGTGCTTTTTTCGCAAGCATTTTAGCTTTTTTATTGACGGAAAATAAACTTTTAGAAAAAAGCCTTAAAGGTGGTGTAGCATGAAAACGACAATTTTAAAACACCTCTCGAAAATTGAAGCTGATCATGATATCCGAATTTTATATGCTTGTGAAGCAGGAAGTAGAGCATATGGTCTTGCAAATGAGAACAGTGATTATGATGTTCGTTTTATATACATTCATCGCATCGATTCGTATTTATCAATTAATAAAATGGAAGATGTTATTAACGCCCCTATTAGTGATCTATTAGATATCCATGGTTGGGATTTTAAAAAGGCTTTACACTTATTTGAAAAGTCTAACCCGAGCCTTTTAGAATGGCTCCATTCACCAATCATTTATATTGAAAATAGTAACGTGATTGACCAATTGCGTGAATTAACAAAAGATACGGTTTCACTACGTGCCGTAGGCTATCATTATTTACATATGGCTAAACGAAATTATCAGCAAATCGACGCAACGAACGCAAAATCGTATTTAAACGTACTTCGACCTATTTTAGTTTGTCTTTCTATAGAAAAAAATAGAGCTTTTCCACTACTTGATTTTCAAAAGCATGTTGTAGATATTTGTAGGGACAAAGAGGTTGAGCGGGAAGTCAATGAACTTGTGAAGTTGAAGGTAAGGCAAGAAGGAAGACCGAACTATCAAAGATTAAATGTATTCATCGAGCAGGAGATTGCTTTTATAGAAGATATTGTAAAACAACTACCGGCCCAAACGAACGATAAGATGACGCATATACTAAACTGTATTTTTAAAGAAACATTAAAGAGCGTCTGGAAACTGAAATTTTAGTCATAAGGGAGTGAATTTCATAATTACCAAAAAAGAGTCACATCAAACAATATATAAAGTGTTTTGCTGCAACTATATATTGATCTTAGTGACGGGAATAATGAATGATGAAATTTATTAAAGGAGATTTTATTTTGAAAAAATATATTATTTTTGATTTTGATGGGACGTTAGTAGATTCAAAGGATCTTTCGATAAAAATCATTAACCAATTAGCTGTAAAATATAAATTTGAACCACTTAGCTCTAAAAAAATTGAGGCACTTCGCAAGCTTTCAATCGTCGAGAGGTGTCGTCAACTCAATTTTCCGATTTATAAAATTCCTTTTGCTGCGCTAGAGTTTTTAAGCCGGTATCGAAACTCAACAGGTCAACTAGCGCTTTTTGACGGGATAAAAGAATTGCTTGACCGCTTGAAAGCACACGGTTACGAACTTGCGATTATCTCATCTAATTCAGAAGCAACGATTAAAGATTTTCTATTGAAAAATAAGATTGACTCGATTGGCGATGTGATTTGTTCACAAAATATTTTTGGTAAAGATCAAGTATTAAAAACCTTTTTAAAAAAGCACCGGTTGAAACGGTCTCAAGTGCTTTATGTCGGCGACGAATTGAGAGATATAGTTGCGTGTAAAGGAGCAAATATAAAAATCATTTGGGTGAGTTGGGGCTTTGACGCCATTGAAGCGACTGAAAAACACCCTCCAGATTACGTCGCCCATCGGCCAAGTGATATTTTTAAGATTGCCAAAATCGCATTAAAAGTTTAATAGAAAAGAGGGAGCACATGGGGGAGGTACAACTTCAAAACGTTGAGAAAAAGCAAGTGATCGAACGTTACGGGTTAGAAGCAATACCTAATCATTTACGGACGACAACAAGCTTGGAATATACAACAATTCAAATTGCCATATCTGTGAACGCTGGTAACGTTCTAGTTCCTGCTTTAGCGGTGTTACAAGGGGGGCTTTCTTTCTTTTATGCCGTCGTATCGACAATGCTTGGTGCGGGACTCGCATTTTTATTCGTATCTTTTTTAGCACTGCCTGGAGCAAAATATGGAATACCGGCGCAATATGCGATCCGCTCGATCATGGGGGTAAAAGGGGCTCGTTACTTAGCTTCACCAGTTCGGACGCTTACTTCGTTATATTGGTTTAGTGTTCAAACAATCGGTGGTACATATCTTTTAAAAGAAATCCTTGAACGGTTTGCAGGAATTCAAATTCCATTTATTCCGTTGGCACTAACGATGGCAACAATCATGGCGGTACTCGCACTAATCGGTTTTCATGCGGTGAAGAAGGTGACAAAATATTTCCTACCGGTGTTGTTTTTAGGTGGGGTCGTAATGTTGTATATTTTTATTACTTCTGCCGAATCTGGCAAGACCTTTACAGATGTTTGGACAAAAGAAGGGACGAATCAAATAAGTACGATGCTCTTTTTTGCTAGTCTCGCTTTTGTGCAATATGTCTCAGGTGTAAGTGCTGCATCTGACATGACGAGATATGCTAAATCATCAAAGCATGGTTTTTACGGCTTATTTGTTGGTAATATGTTCGGGTTTATGCTCACAGCAATCCTAGGTGCTTATACGGCAACACTCGCGGGTAGTTGGAACCCATATGTCGTCTCGACGCAAATGACAGACTCAACGTTATTTATTGTGATTATTTTTGTAGCTGCGATGGCGTCGATGATTTCGATAAATTTAGCGAATGCCTATATCGGTGGCTACAGTCTTTTAAATAGTATCCCGAAAGTAGGAAGAGTTAAAAGCGCAATTATTTTCGGTGTCGCTGCGATTACATTGAGCGGTTTTCCTACATTAGTTGATGAAGCGCAAGTGTATATTTCACTTTTAGGTGCATTCGTCATCCCACTATCAGCGGTGATCGTCACTGACTTTATATTAGTGAAAAAACGAAGCTTATCAGCAGATGATTTTGAAAAGATTGCTAGTGAAAGCTATCATTATAATGTGAAAGGGTTTATTTGCGTCGCCATCGGAATGATCATTTATTTGTTATTACCAGAAAGTTGGTCGCCAGGCTTTGTAACGTTCGTTTTAACAGGGCTGTTGTATTTTTTGAGTGAAAAGTTTGAGTTTTGAGTGAAGAGTTTTGAATTTTGAGTGTTGAGTTTTGAGTTGTGAATGAAGAGTGTTGAGTGTTGAGTTGTGAAAGTTACTCGATGAAGCTTAATACGAACCTTGTTGGATGGTGCTCAAGGATGAAGTGAGTGAAATGCTCTAGGGCTGAGTGTGTTATTTGTTTGGATTATTTGTTTTAAGCAAGGTTTGATGGCGGTGGGTTTTTCGTCCGGTTTTATACTTTTTTCCAGGGAACGATTGAGTTGAGATCGTTCTCTTTATTTAATTTTAAAACTTTAATGCATAAACGCGTTAATTTGTGTTGCTATCCTGATCAGCTAAATGTATAATTGAACCAATATCAGAAAATTCCAAACTATAAAAGTATTTAGCAGGAGGTTATGTTATGTCGGAAGTGAAGTTTTTTTATGGTGATGCAGTTCCTCTAGAGATGCATAAAGTACGTATCGTTCAAAAGTTAAACCTATTACCGATTGAACAACGTCAGGAGGCAATGGAAAAAGCGGGTTATAATACGTTTTTACTACAAAACCCTGACGTTTTTATGGATATGCTAACGGATAGTGGTGTTAATGCTATGAGCGATAAGCAACAAGCTGCGATGATGCAAGCTGATGATAGCTATGCTGGCTCTGAAACATTTACACGACTTGATGAAAAAGTAAGAGAAATTTTTGATACCGAATATTTTTTACCATTACACCAAGGCCGCGCATGTGAAAATCTTCTATCAAAACTTTTCGTTAAACCGGATACGATTGTCCCGATGAATTACCATTTTACAACATCAAAAGCTCATATCGTTATTAATGGAGGAAAGGTTGAAGAAATTTTTATTGATGAAGCATTGAAGATTAATAGTGAACACCCGTTCAAAGGAAATATGGATATCGATAAACTGAAAGCACTTATTGCTATAAATGGTGCAGAAAAAATATCTTATGTACGAATGGAAGCTGGAACAAACTTAATAGGTGGGCAACCTTTTTCTCTAGAAAATTTACAAGAAGTCCGTCAAGTTTGTGATGATCACGGATTAATGATTGTGCTAGATGCTAGTTTACTAGCTGATAACCTTTACTTCATTAAAGAGCGCGAAGAACAATGTAAAGAGATGACGATTAAAGAGATTACAAGAGCGATATCTAACCTTTGTGATATTACTTATTTTTCTGCAAGAAAATTAGGAAATGGTCGTGGTGGCGGAATTTGTACGAACAATAAAGAAGCATATATGAAAATACGTGAGTTAATTCCATTATACGAAGGGTTTCTTACATACGGAGGAATGTCGGTTCGTGAAATGGAAGCGATTACGGTCGGCTTAGAGGAAACGATGGATGAGAATATGATTAACCAAGCACCGCAATTCATTGCTTACATGACAAATGAACTTCAAAAAAGAGGGGTACCGGTAATTACACCTCCTGGGGGATTAGGTTGTCATCTCGATGCGAGCGCGTTTCTAGACCACTTACCACAAACAAAATATCCGGCTGGAGCACTAGCAGCAGCACTTTATATTGCTAGCGGGATCCGTGGAATGGAGCGAGGAACATTATCTGAGCAAAGAGATGAAGATGGTATCGAAGAATTAGCCCATATGGAACTCGTGCGTCTCGCAATGCCTAGAAGAGTATTTACACTTTCTCAAATCAAATATGCCATCGATCGAATTACTTGGCTATACGAAAATCGTAGGCTTATCGGTGGATTGAAATTTGTTGAAGAGCCAAACGTATTACGCTTTTTCTTTGGCACATTAACAACAGACTCCAATTGGCCAGATGCTTTAGTAGATAAATATCGTCAAGATTTGGGGAAAGTTTGTAATCTTTTTTGTTAAAATACACTTGATGTTTGTCCCCATTCAACAAAAATGATCATATTAGTAATAAGAGTGATCCGTGCGTACTCTAACTTTATACGCACGGATATTTTTGCTAATAATCCATAATACTGAGTATAGAATTTTTAAAGGGGTTACCGATAATCGGTTTGTATCAAAATAAATAAACGATGTACAATGAGAGTGTTACAAAATGTTAGGTCACCACTGACAAATATTTTTTACAATCTGCTAATGACGCTTATAATGGTGGTGCATTTCGAACACCTTCATACATCTTTAAAAAACAAAACGACCACTGCCAACAGTATAAAACATGCCCCAGAAAAAAACTCAGCATAATCCCGTACGACTTTTACACTGACCTTCCCGGCAAAAGTCGAACCGAGCCACACGAAAACCAAACTAGTTAACCACGCTAAAACGCTCGTTACTATGATTGGAAAATCGGTTAATCCCCCTGAAAATCCAGCAGCAAACGAATCAATTCCAAGGGCTAAACCTAAAATAATCGCTGCCTTCCAACCAATCTTACTGGCAGTTGGATTCGGGTCGTCTGCTTCGGGAACTTTAAAGCCTTGCCAAATCAACCAAATCCCAATCCCAGCTAAAACAAGTGAGGCAATGTATATAGCCCAATTCCCAGGGATGTATTCCGCAAGTTCGTCTCCAATCAATAAACCTGCAGCCATCGTAACCCCTGATAAAATTGAAATGATCCAAATCACCCGCCACGGAATTTTCCCTTTTATCCCTAATGAAAAACCGACGCCAAGGTCGTCTAAATTTGATGCCACTACTAACACGATGATTTGCCAAAACAAAAGCTACCACCCCTTCGTACCAACTTTTCCACTTAAACTATTTATAAAAGAATTGGATATACCTACAATAGAAAATACACAAAGAATTACAGCGCCAATCACGCCAACCGCAAAAAGCACAAGATGAATGATCCTTACTTCTCATAACCATACTATCATCAAGGATAAGTAAATCCTAGAAAGAAAGGAAGATATATCATTTGTAAAAAAATTATCATTTCACTGATCACGATTTTATTTTTTATTAATATACAAATTGCAACGAGCTATAGTCAAGAAACGGTTACATTTGAAAAAAGTTTAAATGATTTTTTACAAAATGATGCTCGTTTATCTAATGTTCTAGCTAGTGTAAGTGTTCGATCTGCCACAACCGGTGAATTGATTTATAACTACAATGGTGACACTTTGTTACGTCCTGCATCCAATTTAAAACTGCTCACAGCAGCTTCAGCATTATCGGCATTAGGGAAAGAATATACATTTAGTACTGAAATTTATACTGACGGAAAATTAAAAGGGAAAAACCTGAAAGGTAATCTTTATATAAAAGGAAAAGGCGACCCTGCTCTTTTACGATCTGACATTGATCAAATCGTGCATATTTTAAAAAAACAAGGGATTGAAAAAATCCATGGTGACCTTATTGCAGATGACTCCTGGTATGATGATGTCCGTTATTCGATCGATTTACCTTGGAGTGACGAAACCATGGGTTACGGAGCACAGATTTCAGCTTTAACGTTTGCGGCCAAAAAGCATCACGACCCAGGGACAGTGATCGTTAAGGTTCAGCCTGGAAAATCGGTAGGTAAAAAAGCTTTAGTAACTGTAGAGCCTCACACTGAGAAAATAAAAATCATTAACGAAACAATAACGGTTACCGAAAAGGGACAAAACACTCTCACTATTAACCGCGAACACGGAACTAATACAATCGTTATAAATGGGGAGATCCTTCTTAACGATGAGATGATTGAAAACTCTATATCTGTTTGGGAGCCAACCGATTTCACCTTATATTTATTCAAACTGTCTCTAAAAGACCACGGCATTAAGCTAACTGAAAAAATGAAAAGAGGTGCAACACCAACTGAAGCTACGATGTTAACTAAACACTCATCAAAGCCATTGTCACAACTCATTGTCCCGTTAATGAAACTCAGTAACAATGCTTATGCGGAGATGTTCACAAAAGAAATGGGGAAGAAGATCCACTGGGAAGGAAACTGGGAAAAAGGATTAGAAGTCATCGGTGCTGAACTCGAAAAACTAGGTTTAGACCCAAATCAACTTTTTTTAAGAGATGGTTCCGGTATTTCACACGTCAACTTAATTTCTACTAATCAAATTTCAAAATTGTTATATGAGATCCAAAGGCAAGAGTGGTTTCCGCTTTTTTTTGATTCCTTACCGGTCGCTGGGTCTGAGGATGAGCTAGAAGGAGGGACGTTAAGATACAGATTGAAAGGTACTTCGACTTATCGAAATGTTCATGCAAAAACAGGGACACTGACGACCGTAAGTTCGATCTCTGGTTACACGAAAACAAAGGCTGGTGAAATACTGACATTTTCGATCATCTTAAATAATTTAATCGACGACTATTCTGGAAAAAGTATCGAGGATCAAATTGTTACAATTTTAACGAAGTAGGGGGGTGTCCCCAAAAAGTTGGCCCCAGCAATTAGCGACTTTTTTTAGTACTAAGCTAGGGCTGATTCCCTTTTTGTGACACTTTATTTATTTTTAATGATGATGATCTTGACCGTTTGTTTCTGCAGGATTAGCATCCACGGCAATTTGGTACGCATCTAAAATCGAATCTCTTTCAACGGGATCTGTAATTCCAACTAAATATTGCTCATCTTCATTTTCTTCAATTCTCATAAGTAGCGTTTCTTCATGACTACGTAGAAGCGCATATGAATTTTCCTCCATATCAAATAGAGCTTCAACGTTATAATCCTCCACATTACCTTCATCATCTTCAATCGTTATTTTATCACGTAAGTGCTCGTTTTCCATTGGTCCACACCTCTCATTTAAAAGTTCGTTTTAATTTTCCCTTACAAGCCTCACTTAATGCTGTGATTTGGATGTAATAATTTGTCTGTGGTCTAGTCGCGATGCAAAAAGAGGGAGTTTAGCAAACAATTGTGATAATCTTTTAAGTTTAGATCGTTTTGTAGATGAGTTAGATCAAGTGATCGCCCACTTTAATTTAGAAAAAGTACATATTTTAGGGCACTCGTGGGGCACGACATTAGCTGCCGCTTATTATTTAGCAATGGTTTTTTTATGAAAAATTGGCCTTACTTACTAGCAATATTATTGGTCTTTTCTCTATATACGATGCGACAAAGAAATTATAATAGAATAATAACAACTGATTCAACGATATGTCGTTGCGAGATATTTTAACGAAACTACAGGAGATGTTGAATAAATAAGGGGAAATTGACGTGATAGTTAAAGAAGCGAATGTAGCCTATAAAATTAACGAGCCACTGAACGAACAAAAAATCGATGAAAAGAATTCTTATCACGATTTTGCAAATTTAATGACGACAGTTTTAATTGTTTTTTCCTTATACACTTTAACCTTAATTCCACTTCGAAGTTTTGTCGAACATTTTGGAGTTTCAACGTTTGTCGATATCGCCTTAATTGCAATTTTTACAATCGTTATCTTTATATTTATAAAAAAGAGTAGATACTCATTAGCGACTTTCGGATTGACACTAAGTAAATGGAAAATCCACGTCCGGGAGGCGACGCTCTTGACGCTTCCGATTCTTATTTTCTTCTTGATTTTAAAATGGGGACTTATTACGTTTGTCTCAGCGTACTCACATATTCGTTTATTTAATTTAGGCGCAGCGTTTACTGATATTGAGTTTACGTTGACGATCTTTCTCGGAACTGTGCTTATTTACATTGTTTTCTGTTTCATACAAGAATTTATCGCAAGAGGCGGGCTACAATCGGCGTTTCAACTTTTGCTTCCAAACGGAAAAGGGAAAACGTTTAAAGCAATTTTGCTTTCTAATTTATTATTTGCCGTGGCGCACACTCATATTGGAACGGTATTTGCTTTAGCGGCATTTATTCCTGGACTGTTTTGGGGTTGGATGTATGCACGTCAAAAGTCGATCATCGGTGTTAGTGTTTCTCACATATTAATTGGGGTATGGGTATTGTTCATCTTAGGTTTTTCGGAGTTTATAAATAATTAACCCGTAATTATTACGGACATGAGAGACCTTATTTCAATAATTTATTTAATTTTTGGTATTTGGCGGACACCAGAGCCCTTATTCCCTCTAAATCAACAGTTTTTGCTTCGTTTTTTGCAAAATAAGGCCCCTCATGTCCGGTTATTCTTAAAATTACGTTTTTTTGGTGAAATAAGGGCTCTGGTGTCCGTTTAGATCAGAATAATTTTAAGCGAAAAAAGTCAGAATATAGATACAACATTTTTTAGGAGGTTTGAAAATGGAGCAGCCTGGACTAACTTATTTTGAGAAGCTTGAAAAAATTTATGTATTAACAGAAACTGGACAAATGCTTCGTGAAAAAATGACACAACTCCAAAACAATAATGAACCTTACGAGCATATTCAAGAAGATTTAAATAAAATTGAACAAGAAATTAGTGCTTATACGAACGGTGCTGCGATTCATGACTTAGACTTTTCGAACATTTCCTTAGTAAATCCTGCATTATATACAACCTTTGAAGATTCCTATTAGACAAATGAAGGCTTTTCGCAAGTTGTGGCGAATAGCCTTCGTTTTTTATAAAGAAAATATATAGTGGAGATTATTATACTTTGAAGCTCATTACTAGTTCTTGTAATTCTTCGGCCATGTCTGCTAATTGGTTCGCTGAATGAGAAACTTCTTCCATCGAAGAAAGTTGTTCTTCTGCGGCTACAGATACTTCTTGCGATTGTCCAGTAATTGAATGGTTTAATTTTCGGACATCATTCATCGCTTTCGTTACTTCATCAGAGCCAGATGCTAGCTGTTGTGCCGCAGCAGAAACGTCTTGCATTTGTCCTGCTGTATTATTGACGGCCTTTTGAATTTTCTTGAAGGCTTCACCGGTCTGGTTTACAGCTGTTACCCCTTTATTTACTTCATGTGCACCACTATCCATGGCCTCAACAATTGCAGCAATTTTTAGCTGAATTTGTTCGACGATCGTTGATATTTGCTTTGTTGATTTTGTTGATTTTTCAGCGAGTTTGCGAACTTCATCAGCGACTACTGCGAAACCTCTACCAGCCTCACCTGCTCTGGCTGATTCGATCGCTGCGTTTAAAGCGAGTAAGTTCGTTTGGTCAGCGATATTGTTAATTAGATCTACGATTTGACTAATTTCTTTCGATTGAACTCCGAGTTCTTCTACCATTTTTTTAGAATGTGATACTTTATTATTAACAAGCCCCATTTGCTTAATGCCATCTTTAATTTTTGCACTTCCTTCGTCCGATAATTGTTGAACATCAGTTGCGGACTCGGTTACTGCTACGACATTGTTAGTAATTTGTTGAATGCCTACAGCCATTTGCCCGACCGTCTGATTCGTTTCATCGACGTGGTCAGATTGGTTTTGTAAATTTTCCGATACGTTCGTAATGCTTAAAGCAATTTGGTTCGTTGCTGAAGACGTTTGCTCAGCACTTGCCGATAATTGTTCAGAAGATGCTGATAGATCATTTGCTGAGTCACTCACTTTAAATATCATATTTTTTAAGTTATCGTGCATTTTATTAAACGATTCCGCTAACCTTCCTAGCTCATCACGATTTTTAATTTGCAATGTTTCTCCTGTTAAATCGCCATTGGCGATTTTTTCAGCGCCGTTAGCTATTGCTAAAACTGGCTTTGAAATTTGTTTACTAATGATATATGTGACAGCAGCTGCGAATAATAAAGCAATCGTGCTTACAATGAGTAACGTAGAAATTAAGGTGACCATACTACTGTTCACTAACTCACGAAAATCATCTTTCATCATTTGTTGGTATTGTAAAAATTGATTTGAGGTTTCAGCGAATTTTATGATGATTGGACTGCCTTCATTTTGTAGTAGGGAGATCATGTCATCTGTGCGTTCTTCTTGTTTCATTAAGATGGCTTCGTTTGCGATGACCTCATATTGCTCTTGTAATTGATTTAATTGAGCTAAATAATTAGCTCCAGTTTCGTCAACGATTCCTTCTAAATGATTGCTTAATTCATTGTAGTTGTTAACGGCTAATTGAAATTGATCGATATAATATTCATCACTATCAAGCAAGTAACTACGAACCGTTACTTGTTGGTCTTTGATTTCAATAATCATTTGTTGAACGAGGTCCTCTTTTAAAACGCGGTCATCGAGTAACTCTTCATACAAAGAATTGACATTGTTAGTTTCATAATAACTAAACCCGGCAATTCCAGCGATGAACAAAATGAGAGCGAAAAAGCTAAATGACAACTTTTTAGCTACTGTTAACTTCATCTAAATACACTCCTTTTAATAAGTGGGTTGCGTCACTATTTCACCTCCCTTAAAGGATGAGACGATAAAACGTTTTAATATCAACGTATACCATATTTAATTCAAAAGACCTAAATGTGTATAGTGAGGCAGTTGAGGTTTTTCAAAAAAAAACTACAATTTTTGTTTAAATAAAAAGATGGGTATTCGGGCAAGTAATATGCCTTGGTAGTTTATAAAGTGTTCGTTAATTGGCTAGTAGAAAGATGTAAAGGAACTATAGCTTAATAGGGTACAGGTGTTTATAACCGTTTTTAACAATATTATTCATATAGTAGGAAATACTGTGGTGGGTCGTAGATTTGTGATAAGATTAATAGCATAGAAATACAGAGAAGGACTGATTACTAGTATGAACGTATTCATTACCGGAGCTACAGGATTTTTAGGAACTGAACTCGTAAAACGTTTAGTGAACGAGGGACATAATGTCTATTTATTAATCCGCAATCGTAAAAAAGCTAATAGTTTACTAGAAAAGATAAATTTTGAGCAGCAAAAGCATGTAAACTTTTATGAAGGAGAACTAACTTCTGAAAAATTAGGCTTAAGCTCTAATGACTTAATAGATTTAAAAAATAATATCGATATTATTTTCCATACGGCAGCTTATTTATCGTTTGATGACTCTTTAAGAGATGATATTTTTAACGTTAATGTCGAGGGGACGAGACAAGTATTAAATTTTGCTCAAACGATCGACTGTAAAAAGTTTATTCATGTCAGTACGGCTTATACTTTAGGGAATCGTACGTTAGGTAAAGAGGAACTTTATCCTTTGGATTCGGAATTTATTAATGCGTATGAAGAAAGTAAATGTCACGCTGAACACCTTGTCATGTCGTATGGAAACTATTTTGACGTCACGATTATGCGTCCAGCAATTATTGTCGGTGATTCTAAAACTGGACAAGCAAACACAACCTTTGGTTTATATGGCGTCTTGAAAACGATTCAGTTGTTAAAGCGTCGAGCAAAGAAAGAAGGCTATGAAACGGATGTTCGTTTGTTAATGAATAAAGCAACTGTATCTAATTTAGTTCCTGTTGATTATGTGATAGATTCGCTTGTACTAGGGATGTATTACAGCAAAACAAAAACTATTTATCATATTACGAATAGTCAACCGCCGACGAACGAATTGGTCGTTGATGTTGCTAAAGATGTCCTCGAATATCAGTCGATTTCATTAGCGAGCGAAAGTGAAATCCCTAGTTTTACACCACTAGAGGCAACGATTAATAAATCACTTCACATGTTTAAAGATTATTTAAACCGAACGATTCAATTTGATGATGAAAATATGAGAGAGTTGTTACGATATCATAGTGTTAGCACTTTGGACATGGATGAAGGAATGCTTTATCGGATTATTAGTGGTTTTGAAAATAAAAATCTTGTTTTGAAATAAGGTTTAAGGTTAATGAATTTCATGATTTAATATTGTCTCCATTAAGTAACTATATGTAATTGCTCGCAATTACATATAGTTTAATATGGCTCAACATAGGTAATTATGAAATTCACTCAGGTTAATAGAAAAATCAAGCTTTTCAAAGGGGGATGGGGGCAATCCGTACGTTACGCGGGCATCATTTATTATGTGTGCACGGTTTTCAAGGAATGGGCTATAGTGATGATTTTGTCAAGTTAATGGAGGCGATCGTCGCCGAAATTAGAAATGAACAGATAGATTTTCCAGTTCAGGTGGTAGCTAGCTTAGATGATGCCTGTGGTGCTTGCCCACATAACGGTGGTACCATTTGTATCTCAAGTGAAGGATCAGATCAACATGTGAAAACAATGGATCAAAAAGTCATCGAGCATCTTCAACTACAAGCAGGAAAAACTTATCAAAAAAGTGATTTAATACAATTAACAGCTAAACGAGTCGAGCCTGATGATTTAGACCACTTATGCCACGGCTGTAGCTGGCTCTCTTACGGAGTTTGTAAAGCAGGAATAGCAAAATTAAATAAACTTAAGAGGTGATTTGATTGAAGACGCCAAAAGATTTAGTTGCTACATTTTCGATTGTCGGTTTTGATCCGGAGACCGAAGAATTAGGAATTGCTGTACAATCGAAATTTTTAGGAGTAGGAGCGGTTGTTCCTTGGGCTGCGGCAGGTGTTGGTGCTGTTGCAACCCAATCATACGCGAACACTACATACGGACCAAAGGGGCTTGAATTAATGGCTTCCGGTAAAACCGCCCAAGAAGCGATCGATCATTTAATTGCTGCAGATGATGACCGGGCGTTACGCCAAGTAGGGATCGTTGACGCGAAAGGGAACGCTGCTACTTTTACAGGGGAAAAATGTTTTGACTGGGCTGGTGGTATGACTGGAAAACACTTTGCAGCGCAAGGAAATATCTTAGTTAGTGAAGCTACAGTGAAAGCAATGGCAACAACTTTTGAAACAGCAACTGGTACATTAGCTGAACGCCTACTTGCAGCGTTAGATGCTGCCCAAGAAGCAGGAGGAGATTCTCGCGGAAAGCAATCAGCAGCACTTCTAGTTGTTAAAGAAGAAGGTGGTTATGGCGGTTTTAATGACCGTTCAATTGACCTACGTGTTGACGATCATCCTGACCCAATTAAAGAACTTATGCGTATTTATGATTTGCAACAATTGTACTTTAGTAAACCAACAGAAGCTGATGTAGTTGAAATTAATGAAACGATCTTAATGGATATGAGTAAAGCGCTGGCTTCTTTAGGGTACTTAAAAGAACAAGTCGAGACGATCGAGGAGTTAACGAAAGGGCTAGACAATTTTATTTTAACTGAAAATTTTGAAGAACGTCAGCAACCTCAAGGGAAAATTGATCAAAAAGTGTTAAATTTCCTATTGAGTAAAAGTAGAATGTTATAGCGTATGGAACTTGGTTAAAAGGCCAAGTTCTTTTTTTTGGTTAGGTTTGTGGAGGTTGGTGAGCCGAAAGTTGGAAAGTTGGAAAAGGAATACGGAATTATTACATGGAAGATGTTGATAGGTGTTTCATGGGGGGGCTTGATCATATTAAGCAGGAAAATGGAGCATTGCTTTTGATTATGTTACGATTTAATTAACAACATAAAAGGAGTGTTAATGTTTTGAAATTAGTATCGATTGAACCAACACCGAGTCCTAATTCGATGAAAATAAATGTAGATGAAAGTCTTCCAAATAATGTTTCATACAATTTGAAAAAAGAAGATAAAGACGAGGCACCACTTTACTTAAAAAAAATACTAGAAATTGACGGTGTAAAAGGCGTGTATCAAGTGACTAACTTTATCGCCGTTGAAAGAAATGCAAAATTCGATTGGAAAGTCATTTTGCCACAAGTACGAGAAGTTTTTGGTGAGGAAGCTGAAACTGTTGAGGATGAAAACGCTCCTAATGACAGTTTTGGTGAATTAAAAGTATTTGTTCATATGTTCCGTGGTATTCCGATTCAAATTAAAATTGAAGACGGTGAAGGAGAGCAACGCTTTGGCTTACCGGACCGCTTTAAGGCAGCAATTTTAAGGGCCCAGTCAGCTAGCGATAATCTCGTAAAGGAACGGCAGTGGAAAGATTACGGGATCCGTTATGGTGAGGTTGAAGAAATTGCCGAAGAGGTGATTGAGGAATTATCCGCAGCCTATGATATTGAGCGTTTAGAAAAACTTGTAGAGTCGGCATTTAAAAAAGAAGAAGAGCGTGTTAAAGTTGAAAAAATTACTACTGAAGAGGTAGTAGAAGCGTTTAAGAGTGATGATTGGAAAACGCGTTATGCTGCCCTGGAAAAAATGGATCCAAAAAAAGAAGATATTCCTTTGTTAGCGACTGCTTTGAGGGATGAGAATACGTCGATCCGTCGCCAAGCTGTCGTATTTTTAGGGATGATTGAAGATGATGACGTTTTACCATATTTATATGAGGGACTTAAGGATCGTTCGGTGACAGTAAGAAGAACAGCTGGTGATTGTTTATCAGACATCGGAAGTCCTAAAGCAATACCGGCAATGATCGATGCATTGCAAGATAAAAACAAACTTGTTCGTTGGCGTGCCGCGATGTTTTTATATGAAGTAGGCGACGATTCAGCATTAGAAGCATTAAAGACGGCAGTAGATGATCCTGAATTTGAAGTGAGTTTACAAATTAACATGGCGATTCAGCGCATTGAAAGTGGTGAAGAAGCTGCGGGATCTGTATGGCAGCAAATGACCAATGCAAGGAAGAAGGATTAAAAAATTTCACTCCACGATTATTTATAACGTTTTTGGCGATAATAGTATTGTTAAGCTTCGAGCTAAAAATGTTATTGAAAGGGGAGTTATTATGCCAAAAGGAGCGACAGAAACTAGTACGCTTAAAGTCGGTGATCAAGCACCTGATTTTACAGCGAAAGCTCATGGTGACCGCATGGTTTCGTTAAGTGACTATCGCGGAAAACAAAATGTGTTTTTATGCTTTTACCCTCTAGATTGGACACCTGTCTGAGGTGCGCAAATGCCTTCATACGAGGATGATCTTCCTCGCTTTGAAGAGTTTGATACCCAGGTCTTGGGTATAAGTGTCGATAGTGTTCATAGTCATGATGCATGGGCAAAATCGATTGGTGGATTATCGTATCCACTGTGTGCAGATTTTTATCCACATGGAGAAATTGCTGAAAAATTCGGAGTTCTTCGTACAAATCCTGAGGAGCCAGCATATGGTGCGTCAGAACGGGCTTTATTTATTATCGATAAAGAAGGAATTGTGCAGTGGATTGATGTACACCCGATTGGCGAGCAACCTGATAACGAAGAATTATTCGATGTATTACGTAAGCTATAAAACAAATAGTAGGGGGGCTGTGTATGGAACTTTCTCGTAAAGCAATCCCATATACACCTAATGATAAACCATTACACGAAACAACGATTATGATCGTTTCAACATCTGGTGTTCATCTTACCGACCAAGAGCCTTATAACACTGATCCTTCAGAAGGAGACGCTACGTATCGAGTGATCCCGGGTGATGTCGACCCGAAAGATTTAACGGTCACACATTCAGCACCGAAAGATCATTACAACACTGATTATCCGAAAGAGGATATTAACTGCGTTTTTCCGATTGACCGTTTACGTGAAATGGTCGATGATGGTGATCTCGGTGGTGTCGCTGAAAAGCACATTACAATGATGGGCTACTCGATGAGATTAAACAAGATTAATAAAGAAACGATCCCCGCCCTTGTCAAAGAGGTAGTTCGCTCTAAAGCAGATGCTGTACTTTTAACAGCTGGCTGACCGCTTTGTCATCGCACTGTAGTTACAGTGCAGCGTGGAATTGAAGCACAAGGCATTCCAACAGCATTGATTACTCTTGATGTGGAGCAATCAAGTTTGATGAGACCGCCGCGTGCAATTCACCCAATTGGCTTTAAATTTGGTCATTCTTTAGGTAAACCAAAAGACAAAGCGACACAAATGAAAGTTCTTCAAGTCGCATTAGAAGAATTAACGAAAAGACAAGAGCCAGGGAATATTCATGAGGTTGATTTTCCTAGCTATAAGCAATGATTTAAAGAGGGTGGGACAAACCAAAGTGTCAGACACCGCTAGGCACCAAATATAGACATAGGATAAATCTGTACGTCTATATTTAGTAGGATCCTTGTTGTGTCAGACACTTTTGTCCCACCCTCTTTTGTACTTCCCATGACAGCTTTATCACCACTAAATCCTTCGTCATAAAATTACCAATTTAACCCCGTACAAGACTAAATTACCTAACCAACAAACCAACTTTATAACGTTTTTCTTTTTGTTCAATAAAAGATATATTATAATTAGAGAGTCGAAATATAAAACGCTTTTCAAAAGGTTGTTACTTAATATTGAATTAAAAAGTAACAATATTTATGGAAGCTAAACATTAAACTATACATAGAGAGGGAGACGTTTGAAATGAAAATTTTTATTTCTGCAGATATTGAAGGAGTAACTGGGGTTGCTACTAATCAACAATTAAAAGTAAATAGTGAATATCAACGTTTTCGTAAATTAATGACGCAAGATGTAAATGCTGCTGTAGAAGGCGCGTTTAACGGTGGAGCAACAGAAGTCGTAGTAGCGGATGGACATGGAAATATGTCTAACATTTTTATTGAAGATTTAGATCCAAGAGCTCGCCTTATCCAAGGGAGTAACAGAGTAATGTGTCAGCTGCAAGGTTTGGATGAAAGTTTTGATGCAATTATGTTTGTCGGACATCACGGTCGTGAGAGTGGATCTGAAAAAACATTAATTAGCCATACATTAGCTGGTATTTGCGTAAACGAAATGAAGATCAACGGAAAAATTGTTGGTGAAACAGAAATGAATGCAATGGTTGCCGGTGATTTCAACGTACCAACGATCTTTATTTCTGGCGACGACGCTTACGTAGAAGAAGTAAGGGAAACGTTACCTGAAGTTGAGGCTGCCGTCGTAAAAAAGGGGGTCGACCGTTTTTCGGCCGAGCTTCTTCACCCTAAAGTAGCTCAACAACTTATTCGTGGAAAAGCAGAAGCTGCTGTAAAAAATATTGGTAACGCTTCGTCTTTAAAAATCGCTGGACCGATTACTATTGAAATTGAATTTAAAGGGACAAGCCAAGCATTAATGACAACAACGATCCCATCAGTAACTCAAATTGCTCCAAAAAGAATTACTTTCACTTGCGAAGATATGGTAACTGCTTATAAACATATGTGGGGCTGCGTCATTATTGCGATGACAGCAACAAATGGTGTGTTAGGACACGTAAATGCCTAAAATTTAGTTGACCAAATCAAACTTTCAATACAAACGGACATGTCCGTTTGTAACTAGCCCAATTTAAGAAGGGAATCAAAAACAAAAGTGTCAGCGATCAGAAGGTGTTGAATACAGAGGAAATTAGTCTGTTTAATCGTACCCTTTGGTGAACTGACACTTTTGTGCATTACTGACTTTTTGCAGAAATAGCTTTTACTTTATATTTTATGACACGATATACTTTTTTGGCGATGAGGAGCATATCAAAATTTTCACTGACTGGTGAATACATTTTTTCAAATTCCTGAGCATTTATAGGATACTGTTTACCGTTAGGTTCAGTAACTAAGTAATCTCCAGGATTACCTACAACACTTCCTTCTTCGGAATCGACGGTGATAGACTTTGTAAGTTTTACTGCATCTACCACGATCGGTTTTCTGCGATATCTAGCCATTTCTATTCCCCTCCTTCTTACAAAACTTTCGGTGAAAGTAGTAGCTTAACTTATCACCTGTGTCGCAAGTCGTTAGTGTAAAATATCTGCCTAGGACAGCTTATTCATTTTAAGGGGAAAGAGTGACAACTATTAGCTGGCTTTATACCGGTTATCCCATTTTACTCGCCATTTATTCCTTCTTTCATTTCTGTTCCCTTTATAAAGGTGCTTGTACTTTTTCCAATGTGTTTTCCATTCGTCTCTACGATTTGTTCTCATTTTTCATAACCCCTTTTTGATTGATCTTTACTCTTTAAACAAATTCTGCAAACTGTTTGTCGAACCCTTTGACTTCCTTTGTCTTAATCCGTCTATTTATGCAACACTAAAAAATATTATCGAGTTTAATTATTTGATTTTCAATTTGGATTAAAGTAACCTTTTAACGACTAACTGAATGAATTTCATAATTACGAAAAATGAGCCACATCAGGCAATATATAGTATGAGAATGGTTTTGACGCAACTATATATTGCTCTTAGTGGCGAGACTAATGAATTATGAAATTCATTGAACTACATTTTCAAATAGATTTGATAGCCAATACTATGGTAAATGTTTAAAACTGTACATTAGCAAGATTTTTAAGGAATAGGAATTTAGGAGGAAGACTAATGGAGAGAAAGAAGAGGAATTATACTCCAGCAATTATTATATTAACGATTATTATTAACGGTTTAGTCATCCTTTTGTCAGAAATGCCGAGACTTGATATTGATCCAGGTTTTGATGTCAAAATTTTGCCGCTCATTAATGCGATATTAAATACTTTCACGTTTTTATTTTTAATCGGTGCCACTTTTGCGATTTATAAAAAAAATATAAAGCTTCATACGAGATTTATTTATGCCGCTTTCACAACAACCGCCTTGTTTTTAATCACTTATGTGGCACATCATGCGTTAAGTGAAGCAACGACATTCGGTGGAGAAGGGATAATGAGATTCATTTATTATTTTATTTTGATTACTCATATCGTTTTAGCTGCTGTAATCGTTCCATTAGCATTAGTGACGTTAGCACGGGGATTAAATATGGAAAATGAAAAGCATAAAAAAATTGCTAGATGGACGATGCCGCTCTGGTTATATGTCAGCTTAACGGGAGTACTCGTTTATATTTTTATTTCACCATATTACTAACGGAGAATAATCCTAAGGGGACGAATTATAAATTCATTCTCTTTTTTTGAAGTTATTTAATTGAGTGAATTTCATAATCACCTAAATTGAGCCATATCAAACTATATGTAGTTGCGAACGCATTAACGCAACTACATATAGTTACTTAATGGCGATAATATAAATTATGAAATTCATTGAAATCACCTTAATAACATTAACACTGCCTAAATAGTAAAAGTTCACAATTTAGCCATAATTTTCTGTTTAAATTTGAAATATTTCTTATATAATACTTATTGTAGTTAACTTTTTTAAGGAGGTTTTACATATGAAAAAATTATTATCATTAATGATTGTAGCCGTTGCTGTTGTAGCTTTAACTGCTTGTGGTGGAGATGAAGAGACTAGTGCTCCTGACGCAGAAGAAACAAGTGCTGAAGTTGTCGATGTAAACGTTGAAGCAGGAGATAAAGAATTTACGATTGTTGCCACAAACTTTGATTACGTTTCTGACGAAGAGTTAGTCGTGAAAAAAGGTGATAAAGTGACGCTTCATATTGAGAATGAAGAAGGAGTTCACGGTCTTGATATTCCATCTTTCGGTATTCAAGGTGGCGCTGGTGAAACTGTGGAATTTGAAGCAACTGAAGCTGGAACGCACGAAATTTTATGTTCAATTCCATGTGGAGCAGGACATAATGACATGAAAATTAACCTAGTAGTTGTTGATTAATCATCATAGCCTGAAAACAACGAAAACCATTGTGATCTTCGATATTCGAGACACAATGGTTTTTTTATGAAAGTTGGTTTGTTGGTTAGTGGACAGTTAGTTAGGTAGCGCTCCCGCCTAACTTTTACATATTAGCTGGTGGCTGCAGGCATGCCACCATGAAGGTTTTGTATAATCAGAAATTATAAGTGAGCCCATTTTAATATAAGAAAATATAATTTTTTTGAAGTTGGAAAGATGTCTAGCTCCTGCGCTTTTCTTTTTTGTTATTAAGCAAACGCTAGATATATAACGCTTTTCGTTTCCCTTACCAAATTTTTCTTCATTTAACCTAAAACACTATAGACATAGTGGTAAACATGATGCATAATATAAGACGAACATATTCACAATATAGACATATTTAGAAAGTGGGGACATTACATGACTAACAACTCACTTAATTCGTTTATCACTGATATTAAATTAGCGCTTGATGCAACATCAATCATTGCAGTGACCGATAATACAGGGAAAATTATTTACGTAAATGAGAAGTTTTGTGCGATTTCAAAATATAAAGCCGACGAGTTATTAGGAAAAGATCATCGAATTCTTAACTCCGGGTACCATGCAAAAGAATTTTTTGCAAATTTATATAAAACGATTAGTTCTGGACAAGTATGGACAGGCGAAATTAGAAATAAAGCAAAGGACGGAACTTTTTACTGGGTTCATACACAAATAGTCCCTTTTTTAAATAAACACGGGAAGCCTTATCAATATGTGACCATCCGCAATGACATCACAGACCGAAAAATGACCGAAGAAAATTTAAGACAAACGTTGGAACAGCTTGCTGAAACTAACAAAGAATTGGCTGACATCAAATATGCCCTCGATTCATCGAGCATTTTAGCAATGACGAATGAAAAAGGCATTATAACGTATGTGAATGACACGTTTTGTGAGATCTCAAAATATAGTAGAGAAGAATTAATCGGTGAAGATCACGGTAAGTTAAATTCTAATTATCATCCGAGGGAATTCTTTAAAAATATGTGGAGTACGATTGGTAGAGGGGAAATTTGGAAAGGTGAAGTGAAAAATATTGCAAAAGACGGTAAAGAATATTGGGTCGATACAACGATCGTTCCTTTCTTAAATGAAAAAGGGAAGCCGTATCAATATGTGGCGATCCGTAACGACATTACCGACCGTAAAAAGGTTGAGGAAATGGTGTTACGTTCAGAAAAACTTTCGTTAATCGGTGAACTCGCTGCTGGGGTCGCCCATGAAATTCGCAACCCGTTAACATCGCTTAAAGGATATACAGAATTTTTACAAGATGATACTGAAGAAGAAGAGAAAAAGCAATATTTCGATATATTATTAGAAGAAATTGAGCGAATTAACTTTATCGTTGAAGAATTTATGTTGCTCGCGAAACCGAAAGTATTACAGTTTTCCAATAAAAATATACTTTCGATTATTAATCAAACGATTACGTTTTTACAGACAGAAGCCAAGTATAAAAAAGTGACAATTATCAGCGACTTTAAATTAGAAGAGGCGATCGTCAAATGTGACGAAAACCAGTTAAAACAAGTATTTTTAAACATGATCAAAAATGGGATTGAGGCAATGCCAGACGGAGGGAAACTTCACATTAAAGTTCGCACCGTAGACCAGTTCGTTGAAGTTGAGTTTAAAGATGAAGGTATTGGCATTCCAAAAGAAAAGTTAAAAATGCTAGGTGAACCTTTTTATTCAACGAAAGAAAAGGGCAACGGTCTAGGGTTAATGGTTAGTTATAAAATCATTCATGACCATAAAGGTGAAGTGACGGTTGATAGCGCGGAAGGTAAAGGGACTACCTTTAAGATTTCATTACCTGTTGTGGGATAACGGGGTTTGCTTTAGTCCGGTGCGGGTAGGGGACATGAGATCCTTTATTTTAAAAATTTTGGGTGGATTTTAATAGCTAGCGGACATACGTTCCTCTATTTGCAATAAAATGCTTGATTTTTACACCAAATCAAAGAAATAACGGAACGTATGTCCGTTTCGGTTGAGGTGAATGCGCAAGAGGTGCTTAATGCACCTCTTTTTAGTTTGAAAACAAAATTGGTTCATGTTCGCATTCAATCTGTTATAAGAAAATAGGAAAGTTTATATTTAATCAACCTTAAAACGTATCGATGGCTTCTTCTAAAAACTGTTCTCCACCACCCGCTGTGAGCGCAATCCAAATGACTCGATCTTCCACAAAATAATAGTAATTATCCATATTCATCCCAAATACATATTGAATCTTTTCACCATTTACATCAACTTCCGTATGGTTGGAGTACATTTGACTTCCACCCATAATATCATTCATTTCATGAAAAAGGCGTTCCGCATCTTCTTGAACAGTTGATTTTGAAATCCAAATAATCGCCATTTCATTATCCGTTTCGTAATGGAGAATATAACCTGCGTCGATATCAATCGACTGACCATGAAGATGATTAATTTGAGCTAATGCTTCTTCTCCAGTAATCTTTTCTGTTAATTGAAATCCAGCTATATTTTCTTTAATTATGTAACCGCCACTTTCAATCAAATCATCGTTGGTACTACTTGCTGGAGATAAAGCTAGGCCAACGATTAATATTCCAACTAATACTACGATAACCGCAACTACTTGAATATTTTTACTCATCGAAACTCCCCCTATAACATAGTAATAATACAATCATATATGAGTTTTTTGAAAAATCCGTGGAGAGAATTTGAGAATTGTTTGAAATTTTACTTTGCCCAAATAATATTTTCTTGTGAAATGAAGTAACAAATATATTGACATTTCCAAATAAAGCGCTTACAGTTAAATTATACTTTCATAAAGTTTTGAATTTTTAGGTAGCGTGTCCAGTTGTAAGGTGTAAGCCTATATACTTGGCGAAAATAAGTTATTTAGTTATTAGACAATAGAATGAAAGAGTTGTGGTTATGGCAGCATTTAGAGTAGACAATCGGATTGGAAGAACAGCGATTCTTCTCGTTTTAAACGGTGAAGAATGTATTAGTAAAGAGCAGCTTCGTCAGTTAAAGTGGAAAAGTTGCACTGGTAAAGTAGGCTCTATGGAATCGCAAAAGGTCGTTGCAGCAATTGAGACCGCTGCTAAGAAAAACGGCATTATCCAGCCGGGTGTGTATCGAGAAACTCATGCACTTTATCACGCGATCATTGATGCGGTTAGTGGTGTAACGCGAGGTCAAGTACAAATTGGCTCCGTGCTTAGAACGGTAGGGTTAAGTTTTTCTATCATTAGAGGAAACCCATATGAAAGTGAGCAAGAAGGCGATTGGATTGCCGTCTGCCTTTACGGGACGATTGGTGCTCCTGTGAAAGGGTTAGAGCATGAGACGATCGGTTTAGGAATCAATCATATATAATGCCCATAGTTATTTAGTTGATTTAGGGGGCTATATCAGAGAAATCTTAGGATTTCTTGGTATAGTCCCCTTTTATTTTTCGATCTTTATCTTAGTAAAGGGGTGACGTAGTTATGGTGACGTTAACGGGAAATACATTATCTTTTTCAGAAATAAAAAGAGTCCTTTATTTAAATGAAAAAGTAAAGGCTTCAGACCAAAGTATAGAAAAAGTGAAAGAAAGCCGTAAAAGAGTCGAAAAAATTGTAGAAAATGAGTTGTTTACGGGATTACGACTGGTTTCGGTAAATTTAGTGATGTTTTTATCGATAAAGACGACGTCTCTGAACTTCAGCTTAATTTAATTTACTCCCATGCTTGTGGGGTTGGGGAGCCATTTCCGGAGATCGTCTCAAGAGCAATGGTTTTGCTTCGCTCCAATGCTTTATTAAAGGGCTTTTCAGGTGTTAGACCAGTGGTTATTGAACGTTTATTACAATTAGTAAATTGTAAGATTCACCCGTACATTCCGCAACAAGGCTCACTCGGTGCTAGTGGAGATTTAGCTCCTTTATCCCATTTAGCGCTCGTTTTAATCGGTGAGGGTGACGTTTTTTATAACGGTGAAAAAACTTCAGCGATTAAGGCATTAACAAAAGAAGGGATTTTTCCAATTACACTGACTGCTAAAGAAGGGTTAGCACTTATTAATGGCACTCAAGCAATGACTGCGATGGGCGTCGTTAATTACTTAGAAGCAGAAAAGCTCGCCTACCAATCTGAAATGGTAGCAGCAATGACAATCGAAGGATTACGTGGAATCATTGATGCTTTTGATGAGCGAGTTCATACCGCTCGTGGCTATCAAGAACAAATCGATGTCGCTGAGAGAATCAGAGATTATTTAGCAGGTAGTCAATTAACAACAACACAAGGAGAAATCCGCGTTCAAGATGCTTATTCACTGCGGTGTATTCCACAAGTACACGGTGCTACTTGGCAAACGTTAAATTACGTCAAAGAAAAATTAGAAATTGAAATGAATGCTGCAACAGATAACCCGTTAATTTTTGAAGGTGGCAAAGTAATTTCGGGAGGTAACTTCCACGGGCAGCCAATTGCACTAGCAATGGACTTTTTAGCGATTGCGATCGCCGAACTTGCGAATATTTCTGAACGGCGCATTGAACGACTAGTAAATCCGCAATTAAATGATTTACCTCCGTTTTTAAGTCCACGACCTGGCCTTGAGTCGGGAGCGATGATTATGCAATACGTAGCAGCGTCGCTCGTTTCTGAAAATAAAACGTTAGCGCATCCGGCAAGTGTTGATTCAATTCCATCATCTGCGAACCAAGAAGACCACGTAAGTATGGGAACGATCGGTTCACGTCACGCTTATCAAGTCATTACGAATACGCTTAGAGTGCTGGCGATTGAGGCGATTTGTAGTATGCAAGCTGCTGAAATAAGAGGAAAACAAAAAATGGCAGCTGCGACGCGTTCATTTTTAGAAGCAGGTAGAAAGGTTGTTCCTTTTATCGATCGTGACCGAATTTTTTCAAAAGATATTGACGCAGTAAATGATTGGCTTAAACATTCAGTTTTTCACATAAAAAATAATAAGAAGATTGCAAATTAAGGAGAGAAGTAAAATGACAAATATTCAAAAACGTGAAATAAAAGCGAAGAAAGGTCTTGAACTTGATTGTAAAGGGTGGGAGCAAGAGGCGGTTCTGCGAATGCTTTGTAATAACCTTGACCCGGAAGTCGCTGAAAAGCCAGAAGACTTAATTGTGTATGGAGGAATCGGTAAGGCCGCTCGTAATTGGCCTTCATTTGAAGCAATTGTTCATAGTTTAAAAGATTTAGAGAACGACGAAACATTGCTGATTCAATCAGGAAAACCTGTTGGTCGTTTTAAAACTCACCAACACGCTCCAAGGGTGCTTTTATCGAATTCCGTTTTAGTGCCGAAATGGGCCAATTGGGAACATTTTAATGAGCTTGAGAAACAAGGATTAATGATGTATGGACAAATGACGGCTGGAAGTTGGATTTATATCGGTACCCAAGGAATTTTACAAGGGACGTATGAGACTTTTGCCGAACTTGCGAAACAGCATTTTAACAATAGTTTACAAGGGACAATCACGTTAACCGCAGGACTAGGTGGCATGGGTGGCGCTCAACCGTTAGCGGTTACGATGAATGGTGGTGTTGTCATAGCCGTTGATGTCGATGAAACGAGAATTCAAAAACGTATCGAAACGAAATATTGCGACAAAATGACGAGATCATTAGATGAGGCGCTTGCTTGGGCAGAAATCGCGAAAACGAACGGTAAAGCTCTTTCGATTGGTTTAGTCGGAAACGCAGCAGAAATTCATCATGAAATCGTCAAGGGAGGTTTTAAAGTTGATATTGTCACCGACCAGACATCTGCGCATGATCCGTTAAACGGCTACGTGCCTGTCGGTTACAGCGTACAAGAAGCTGAAAAACTAAGGAAGGAAAATCCTGACCTGTATGTAACTTTATCAAAACAAAGCATGAAAAAGCATGTCGAAGCGATGCTCATTTTACAACAACAGGGGTCGATCGTTTTTGACTATGGTAACAATATTCGCCAAGTTGCTCACGATGAAGGCTTAGAGAATGCCTTTAACTTTCCAGGATTCGTACCTGCTTACATTCGACCACTATTTTGTGAAGGAAAAGGACCATTTCGTTGGGTTGCGTTATCAGGAGATCCTGAAGATATTTACCGAACCGACGCACTCATTAAAGAACTGTTCCCTGAAAATGAAGCACTTTGTCGTTGGATTGATATGGCTCAAGAAAAAGTCGCTTTCCAAGGCTTACCTTCAAGAATTTGTTGGTTAGGTTATGGGGAAAGAAAAAAGATGGGACTTGCGATTAACGAGTTAGTTCGCATAGGAGAAATTAAAGCACCGGTCGTCATCGGTCGTGACCATTTAGATTGTGGTTCTGTAGCTTCTCCAAATAGGGAAACAGAAGCAATGAAAGACGGAAGTGACGCAGTGGGAGATTGGGCCATTTTAAATGCGTTAATTAATACAGCCGCTGGTGGCAGTTGGATATCCGTTCATCACGGTGGTGGTGTCGGTATCGGCTATTCCCTTCATGCCGGTATGGTTGTTGTTGCTGACGGAAGTGAGCTTGCACATGAGAGATTAGAGCGTGTTTTAACGACTGATCCGGGAATGGGGATCATTCGCCATGCTGATGCTGGTTACGAACTCGCTGAAAAAGTAGCTACTGAAAAAAATGTACACATCCCGATGAAAGAAATCGAATAGGAGGCTTATATCAATATGACGACTCAACACGTAGACGTACTACTTAAAAATATCGCTCAATTATTACCAATGCAATCAGATGGACCGCGTGCCGGAAAAGAGATGATGCAGCTTGACGTTATTGAAGATGGGGCGATCGCGATCAACGAAGGGAAAATAGTTTTTATTGGCAAAACCGAAGAGGCGGCTCGTTTTAAAGCGGAGCAAGTAATTGACTGTCACGGGAAATTAGTAACGCCTGGGTTAGTTGATCCCCATACTCACATCGTTTTTGGGGGATCAAGAGAACATGAACTCGCCTTAAAGCAACAAGGGCTTCCTTATTTAGAGATTTTAAAACGTGGTGGCGGAATTTTATCGACGGTTGAGGCGACTCGTCAAGCATCTGAAGAAGAGCTTTTTGCGAAAGGGTCATTTTATTTAGATCGGATGCTTTCCTATGGGACGACGACCGTTGAAGCAAAAAGTGGGTACGGGCTTGATCGTGAAACGGAATTAAAACAGCTGCGTGTTGCAAAACAACTTAACGAAAACCATCCGATCGATCTTGTTTCTACATTTTTAGGAGCTCATGCAATCCCGAAATCACATAAAGACGATCCAGACTTATTTTTAGAAGAAATGAGTGCGATGTTAGATGAAGTAAAAGAAGAAAATTTGGCGGAGTTTGTGGATATTTTTACTGAAACCGGTGTTTTTACGGTAGAGCAATCTAGAGATTATTTAGCAAAAGCAAAAGAGAAGGGCTTCGGCTTAAAAATTCACGCTGATGAAATTGATCCGCTCGGAGGAACCGAACTAGCGTGTGAACTTGTAGCAGTATCTGCTGATCATTTAGTTGGCACTTCTAACAAAGGTATCGAAATGCTTGCTGACAAAAGGACGGTAGCAATTTTACTTCCGGGCACGACCTTTTATTTAGGGAAAGATACGTATGCAAGAGCTAGAGAAATGATCGAAGCGGGCGCCATCGTTTCATTAGCGACGGATTTCAACCCAGGAAGTTCACCGACCGAAAACTTGCAACTGATTATGTCCATTGCTGCATTAAGACTAAAAATGTCTCCAGAAGAAATTTGGAATGCAGTGACTATTAATGCTGCACACTCAATTGGTCGCGGTGAGAGCGCAGGTCAACTTGTCGTCGGTCGTAGTGCAGATGTCGTCATTTGGGACGCGCCAAATTATTTATACATTCCTTATCATTATGGCGTCAATCATGTAAATACGGTGATAAAGGCTGGGAAAATCGTTTCGAAAAGGAGGGAGGTCATTGAGTAACTACAAATACTTACAGCCGGCAAACACTCCTTTTAATGATCGATTTACAACTAAAGCGGCTGATATTATCGAAACTTGGGACGGAATCGAAACGTTAAAAGGAGTCGGCTTACTCGGGGCACCATTATCAAAACCATCGATTAGTCATTCAGGTGCTGTTTTTGCACCGGGAACGATCAGAAAAGCGCTACAAGTTTTTTCGACGTATTCGATTGAAGCAGACATTGACTTAGCTGATTGGAATTTTTATGACCTTGGCGATGTAAAGATGCACGTAACGAATATTACAGAGTCACAAACTCGAATTTACAAAACGTTTTCTCGCATTTTTTCTGAAGAGCCTAATTTTCTTCCGATTGTCCTAGGAGGAGATAATTCTATCACGTTTCCGAGTATTCAAGCATTTGCAAAAGCAAAAGGAAAAGTTGGCGTGATTCAATTTGATGCGCATCACGACGTGCGTAATTTAGAAGATGGCGGCCCAACCAACGGGACTCCTTTTCGTAGTTTACTAGAAACGAAATCGATCGAAGGAAAGCATTTAGTCCAAGTTGGCATTCGCGATTTTTCTAATAGTAAAATATATAGAGAGTATTGTGAAGAACATGGAGTTTCAATTTATACGATGAAAGATGTTCGGCAACGCGCCCTTTTAGAGATTATGGAGGAATCCATCGATCTAATGAAAAATGAGGTCGATGCGATCTACGTTTCTTTAGATATGGATGTCATTGACCAATCACAAGCACCTGGATGCCCAGCGATCGGCCCTGGGGGAATGGACACATCGTCACTTTTTGAAGCAATTGCATTTTTAGGTGAACAGTCACTCGTTAAAGGTTTAGAAATTGTCGAAATTGATCCGACCGTCGATTTCCGTGATATGACAAGTCGGGTTGCCGCCCACGTCATTTTGAACTTTTTAAAAGGGAAGCAAAAAGGTAGTATAAGATAGTTTAATGAATTTCATAATGCAATATTTTCACCATTAAGTATCTATATGTAGTTGCGTCAATCGGCTCGCAATTACATATAGTCTGATATGGCTCAATTAAGACAATTATGAAATTCACTCTGTTGATAAATTTCTAATAATGAAATTCGCTAACTTTCAAACAATTAATCTATTATCTTCATGCATTCGGGACTAAACCACAGAATAATGGTAAAGTTCTATTTTTTTGTATGAAGAAAGGCGGATATGTGAAACGAGTGTAAATATATGACGAATTTGTGAAGAAAATACACAAAACATATTTTAACATTATTCTACATTTGTCGTATGGTAGAATGTGTCATATACATAAATCAACGTTTTTAAACAATTCATGTAAAGAAGGTAGTTAAAAATGTTTAAGACACTCCGAGCAAAACTATTATTTTTCGTATTATTTACCACCTTTTTATCACTTTTTGTTGTCGGGTATGTTTCATATGAATCTAAAAAAACGGCGATAACCGAACAGATCGAGCAATCTTTTTTTATGTATACGGATATCTTAGCCTTAAATGTAGAGGAACTTATTTTAGAAACGATTAAAGATGTTAACTACTTAGCAGAAAATACGATTTTGAAAGATCCTAATTCTTCGAGAGAAGAAATACGAAACGAGATTGAAAAATTTATCGAATACCACTCTATTTACAATGACGCTATTTACGTCGATCAATCAGGAATCGTCAAAGTGGACATCTTAGATGGTGTCGTAGAAGGAAATGATTTTAATAATCGCCAATGGTTTCAGCAAACAATGAATGGTGAAACGTATTTTTCAGATGTTTATCTCTCTCCTGTTTTAAATTTGCCGATTTTAGTTACCGGAGCGCCTGTAAAAGATGAAGATAGTAATATTATTGGAGCTGTTAGTCCTTCTATACATTTCGATAGATTTTGGTCTCGTTTATACGAGTTTACTGATTTTCAAAGTCAAATGAGTGCAAACGGTATTGCTTTTCTTTTTAATGAAAAAGGAGATATCATCGTTCATCCAGATTCTAGTAAAATATTATCAGCAAACTACTTTGACGAACAGAATATCGATATAGAACATTTAATCGAAAAAAAGGAAGAAAAGTCACTTTGTTTTAATGAAATAACCAATGAAGTGAGTGCGTACTCCCATATCGGTCAAATTCCGGGGTTTAATAATTACTGGTACGTTGGCATTTCAGTTCCGCAAGATGAACTTTTCGCACCCCTAAATAAATTATTGTTAAATTACATTATTATTTTTGGTCTCGTGTTCATTGTTACACTTTTAGCAATTATTAAGTTTTCGAAGTATTTAGTACGTCCAATTGAAAAATTAGTTTCTGCTACTACTGATTTAACGAATGGGAAGCAATTTACACCGATTGAAGTCCAATCTTATTCTGAAATCAATTTGTTAAGCAATCAATTCAATGATATGGTCGAAAAATTACAAGACCGAGAAAGAATACATAAAAAATCAACTTTAATTTTAGAGACGACCGAGAATGGTGTTTTTGCTATCGATAAAAGCACAATGCGGATTACAACATTTAATAAAACGTGTGAAAAATTATTTGAGATTAGCAAACGCGATGTCATATTTAAGCATGTGAATGAAGTATGTCAATATAGCGAGAAATTTAATGCTTTCGTTATTGACTCAAATTTAATCGAAAAAATAGAGGAAGTACCGAATTCAATAGAACTAGAATGTCAGTGTCCGGAGAGTGAACAAGCGATAAGCTTTTTATTGAATATGACAGCACTTCCTAAAAAGGCCCAGCAAAATGAAGCTGAAATATTAGTAGTATTTAGTGATTTAACTGAAAAAAAATTAATGGAAAAAGAAATGATTCGTACTGAAAAATTGAGGGTAATCGGCGAACTGTCAGCAAGTTTCGCTCACGAAATTCGCAATCCGCTAACGACGATTCGTGGTTTTATTCAGCTAATGGATGTTAAAGAAAATGCCACTGATTTTGAAAAAAGATATTATTCAGTCATCCTTCAAGAAATAGATCGGATCAATGGGATTGTCGGGGACTTGATGGATATTGCTAAACCAAACGGCGACAACCAATATGTACTATCAAACTTAAACAATCTTATTAGCGACATTACTTTACTTTATGATGGTCAAGAATCAATGAATAATATTAAAATCATTAAAAAATTAGATACACAAATACCGTCATTTTTTACTTACACAAGTAAATTGAAACAAGTGTTTATTAATATGATAAAAAATGCTTTTGAAGCGATGCCAGATGGTGGCAGTATTACAATTGCAACGAAATTTGTAGAACAAGACAATGCGGTAGAAATAGCATTTACTGATACAGGCATTGGTATGGATGAAGAAACATTGGCAACGATTAACAAGCCATTTTTTACAACGAAAGAAACTGGTACAGGTTTAGGTTTACCGATGTGTTACATGATCATTGAAGATTTAGGAGGATCGATTAACGTAAGTAGCAAGGTAGGGGAAGGAACGACATTTGTAGTAAAATTAATGATTGCCGAAGATAGTAATACATCACAAAATGGGAATATTAAAACAGTTGGATTATAGTTCCTTTACTGTTAATTTTTACGAGACGGGCAGAAAAATGTCCGTCTTTTTATTTATTTGAGTGAATTGTATAATTTATAATTACCAAAAATGAGACACATTACGCAACTATATATTGGCGAGAATAATGAATTATGAAATTCATTGATTTAAAAAAATTATAATATTTCATAAAAATCAGTTTAATATATAGTAATTTTATCCTACTATGTTACTATAGAAAGGTATTGTTGAAAAATGTTGGCTAATGACTTTTTTTCAAAAATAGTACAAACGTGATAGTAAATAAATAACAGAACAATATTTAAAAGGAGACGAGATATGAGAAGTATCAAAACAAAATTAATAACGTATTTTTCAGTTTTAATTGTCCTAATATCTATCATTTTAGGTTCTATTTCCTATTACCTATCTAGTCAAGCTATCCAAGATGAAGCTGAACAAGCATTGGAAGCGATTGCTTATGAAGGGTCTAGGCTAACAGAAAGTAGAATTGAAACCCAATTGCTAACATTAGAAATGATTGCAAATAGATCAGATATTGAAAGAATGAATGCCGCAGAACAAGCGTTGACTTTAAGGCGACAAATTGGGAATACGAGCTTCCTCGCACTTGCAGTTGTTCACCCAAATGGGACTGCTTATTATGAAGATGGTACCACCGCAGAACTAGGTGATAGAGACTATGTACAAAGAGCATTTGATGGAGAAAGTAATGTGTCAAATTTGATTATTAGTCGTGTGACAAACGACCCGGTACTTATGTATGCAGTTCCCATTGAAAATAATGGCCGAGTTATAGGGGTCTTAATAGGAAGACGCGACGGAAATGCCTTAAGTCAAATTACTGACGAAATTCATTATGGAGAGCATGGTTATGCATATATGATTAACGGTGCTGGGACTGTTATCGCCCACCATGATAGAGAAATGGTTTTAAATGAATTCAATCCGATTGAAGAAGCAAAGAATGACGATTCTCAAAAATCAGTGGCAAGCTTGTTCACAACGATGCTTGAAGAAGATAACGGTGTAAATTCATATTCGTATGATGGAAACAACCTTTATGCTGGGTTTGCACAAATACCAGGTACAGATTGGAAAATTGTCATAACCGCAGTTGAAGATGAAGTATTAGGGGCACTTCCGGGATTACAAAGGGCATTATTCATCATAACGTTGATTGTTTTAGCAATAAGTATCATCGTTAGTTTTATTATCGGAAACTCTATAACAAAACCAATTATCCTTACGATCAATCATTCTGAGAAAATTGCAAACTTAGATCTTAGTGAGGATGTAAATGAAAGCTTCCTTGAAAGAAAAGATGAAATTGGCCAATTATCAAAAGCGATGCAAACAATCGTGACAAGCCTTAGAAATATTATTCATGACGTCGCTCACTCCTCTGACCAAGTAGCAGCCTCATCTGAAGAATTATCAGCTACTTCACAACAATCAGCAGCATCGGCGACAGAAGTAGCCAAGACTGTTGAAGAGATCGCTAATGGGGCATCTGAACAAGCAAGAAGTACTGAGGAAGGTTCACAAAAGGCTTATTTATTAGGAGAAACTGTCGAAAATAATCAAGAGTATTTACAAAGTTTAAATAGTGCTTCTGAAAAAGTAGGAATCGTTGCAAAAGAAGGCTTAACTGAGATTGAAACGTTAACGAGCATTATAGCTGAAAGTAGTGAAGCTGCTAGACATGTTTATGAAGGAATTTTAAAAACAAATCAAAGTTCGCAATCTATTGGAGAAGCTAGTAGTGTAATAGCGAATATTGCTGATCAAACCAACTTATTAGCATTAAATGCTGCGATTGAAGCTGCGAGAGCAGGAGAAGCTGGAAAAGGATTTGCAGTTGTCGCTGATGAAATTAGAAAACTAGCTGAACAATCGACAATGTCCACAAAAACGATTGATGAAGTTGTTCAACAATTACAAACAAATTCAAAACAAGCAGTGGAAACGATGGAAAGTGTTGGAGCTATTATTGAACAACAGAATCAAAGCGTTCAGCTAAATAGAGAGAAATATTTACAAATCACTGATGCCATAAAAGTTTCTGAAGAAGCTGTTGAGAAGTTAAATACATCAGGGGATGAAATGAATAAAATGAAAGAAGAGATCATTAATGCCCTTCAAGGTCTTTCTGCCATTGCTGAAGAAAATTCAGCTTCTACAGAAGAAGTTTCCGCGTCTATTGAAGAGCAAACGGCATCAATGGAAGAAATCTCAAAAAATAGTGAAGGTCTTGCTGAACTATCACAAAATCTTCAATCTACGATATCAAAATTTAAAGTTTAATAGCAGAAAACCACCTTAAGGTTTAAGATCCTTAATGGTGGTTTTCTTTAATGAAGGCTCTTTTCGTAAAGATTGTTGCTTTTACTATAAATTAGGTTAATCAATGACTTGTTTTTATGGGATTATTGTTGTTACAGAAAACGAAAAGATGCCAACCCTTGAAATTACAAGGGATATCAGTTAATTTGAAAAGCAACAATTAAAACGAAAACAGCGTTAATGAAAGAGAGACTTCATTTTATTATAGAGAAGATTATGCTCCTTTTTTAAATCCACCCAACCAAAAGAAAACCATAAATGACAGTCGTTAAAACGACCGCTAATATTAACGCAAATTGATAGTTTTGTTTCACAAGCTCTGTTGGCGATTGTTTAATTAAATTCGAAGCTAACAATACTTGACCTGAAAATGGTGACATTTGTGTTGAACTCGCCCAGGCGATCAGTAACACTAACGCCATATATACTGGACTAACATCAAAATTTTCAGGGGAAAGCGAGCTGCCAATGCCAATCACGATAATGATCGGGTGAATACCAATTTGTGCCAGCACGATCGCTAAAAAGACGATGAGAAAACTTAATAAATAAATAGAGCCGAACGAAACGTCAAATAACACCGCTGAAATGGTTGCACCAAACTCTGTTTGCGCTAAAGCTACCCCAAAATATCCCGCAGAAATAAAGATGGCTAGTTCGTTTTTTAATCGAAGGAAAGAGTTTTCTACTAAAGTAACAACGTCATGAATATACGATTTCACTATTTTCGTGAGTATTCCCCAAACGAACGGAAAAATTAACGCTAGTAGCGAAACAACAGTAAGCATATTTACGTCTAGTAAATAATCGAGAATAAAAGATAAAGAGATTAAAACGACACAAAATACAATAAAAGGTACGAGTGATTGGCGAGATTGCTGACTAGTCGCACTATCTGTCTTTTCAACAGTCGTGTCATCTGCAAATGATATTTTTCGAAACATTAACCAAGAGATTATTACGGAAATAACCGCTAAAATAAAGCCGTAAAATCCAATATCAAACCACGATAAATCAAATAAAACTAAAATAAGACCGACATTGACAAAGTACGGCGACCAAAGCATACAAAAGCCAAAAGCTCGCATAATATTTAACGTCAACTTCTTGTCTTTAAAACTCGAAAAACTCTCCTCAGCGATTTGTTTTACAATCGCAATTGAACCGTAGTTTAATATAATCCCAATCGTCGCTGTTAAAAAATAAGAGAGACGATATGGGTGTTGTCTGCCTTTTCGTTCTTTTTCTTGCACTTTTTCTTTCAGCACTAACAAATAACCCGCCGTTGACATAAAAGTTCCAATGAGCGGGATTAGTAAAAATAACGAAAGAATATTCGTATTGGCCCCAAAGCCAGTGATTGCCGTCGTTACCGCCGCTCCCTCAATATAAAAACAAACACTCCCGATAAGAAGAAGCGTCACTACGATCACCCGATTAACATTTGAAATAAATAAAAGGGCACTCACTAGCAAAATCGCTCCGAAAACACTATATGTAAACTGTAAAGTTTCGTTATGAAAAAAGTTTTCTATTAAAAATAAAATCGTCATTAAGTAACTAATAGCACCTAATAACACAATCCATCGATGTGACTTTTCGCTTAGCATTGTTGGCGGCCTCTTTCTAAATAAATTCTGATACTCCCATACCTGAAGGAGATGGGCTTTCACGTTCGGAAATTTCTGTAAAAATTACGTTCAGACACTTTCTACTATACTATCACAGTTTTTTAGTTTAGAGACATATCCTCATTTACATCTAGTTCTTTTTGTCCAAACTAGGAAACTTTTTATAAATATTAAATAGAGATTAAGATGTATTTTTTTCATATAGAGTCCTGTTTTGTCAAAATGGGAAGAATTTTCCCGAGCAATTTGCTATTGTAAAATTGCTATAAACGAAGAAGAGAAGGGTGAGAACGTGTCAAATCAATCTAATGAACATCATGATTTAAAGCCTCGCTCCAAACGCCATAAAACTACGAATAAAGTAGTAGTAGTAGGTATCATTATTTTTTCAATGGCGATTGTATTTAGCTTAGGTTTAGTTTCGGCAATGGTAATGCCAACGTCTAGTTCAGAATTGAAAGAGCAAATACCGATGAAAACTGAAACGAAAGGGGTTACAGTACAAGAACTGTCAATACAGGATGAGCAACAAATAGATGTGACCAAAGTTTCGAGTGGTACAAACGAAGCTCATGATGAAGAAACATACGATGAAGTCAAGGATGCGGAGCGAGAATTTTCTGAAGAAAGCGAAGAGGATATTGGAGAAGAACGCAAAGAACGTGATAAAAATACGAAGCAGGCTGAGAGAGAAAAAGAAGTGCAAGGTAACGCTCCAACAACAGAGCGTGAGGGAAAACAAGAACAACCGAGAGAAAAAAATTCTGTCGTCAATAATTCAACTGAAGATCCTCCAACTTCTAACGTACCGCTAGAAGAAGAGAAATTGATTTCAGAAAAAAATCAAGCAAATAGCAACGACAACACTAAGGTCGTCATTGTCCATGAAGTTCAACCGCAAGAAACATTGTATAGCATTACGATGAAATATTACATAAATAGTGATTATCAAAAAAAATTAGCTGAATATAACAACATAAAAGATCCGTCAACAGATATCAAAGCGGGAATGAAGCTTAAAATTCCGGACCCCCTCATGCGTTACCATGAAATTAAAAGAGGGGAGACGTTGTTTAGAATTACAAATACCTACTACCCTTCAGCTAACTATCAGGAATTACTTGCCCTATATAACGGAATTAAAGACCCTTCTACAGATATGAAAGCCGGGATGGTATTAAAAATTCCTGAACTATCTATCTTAGAGGCTCAATCTAGTAAAGGTTACGAAGTAAAAGTTGATAAAAGTAAAAATATCCTAACCGTTTATTATAATAGTAAAGTTGTGAGGAAATTTTCAGTAGGCACAGGGAAAGATCAGTCATTAACACCAGAAGGAAGTTTCAAAATCGTTAATAAAGTAGAAAAGCCTTGGTATAATCCTGAAAACATTCGTGGCGGCGCCCCTGAAAACCCATTAGGAAGCCATTGGCTCGGATTAAACGTTCCTGGTACAAACGGATTTATTTACGGCATTCATGGGACAAATAACCCTTCATCGATTGGCAATTATGTTAGTCTGGGCTGTATTCGCATGCATAACGCTGATGTTAAATGGCTTTATGATACGTTACCTTTACAAACTCCGGTTCATATATTTAGTAGTTGAATAAACTTCATAGTCAACTAAATTGAGCCCTATCAATCTAAATGTAATTTCGAGCGCCTTAAAGGGAACGACCAAAGCTGGGTCGTTCCCTTTTGTTAATGAATACAGTTGTAAGCGGCGAACACTACTAATATTTATTACTCTTCCATCATATCTTCAAGAAATGTTGGGTCATCTAACAAAGATCCCATTAGCGCGTTACACCCTTGCATACAATAGTTCCAGGCAAACGTACCTGGAATAAACCCGGCTGCCAAACATTGTTGATGGCAATGGCGCGACTTGTCATTGACAGTATGAAATTTCGGTAACTCCACCTTATATGGATCAAATTTTTTGTAGTGTGGAAATGTATAATAATCTGTTAAGCGCCTGTCATTTTCAACAGGATAGCCAAAATAATGATAGTAATGGTTCCAATTGTACGGATAATAAAACATCTTAGTCTCCTAATTTTTAAAATTATAATCTCCTAAGTTAGCGCTATGCAATAGGGCGTGAACAACATACTAAGCTCGATATTAGCTTATGTCTTTTAGGCCTTACTGTTGTGCCTAATTTCGTGGGACGAACATACGTTAACAAACCACCGAAAAATTTAGAAAAAGATTGCACCAGCAGCATATAATCACTAATAAAGAGTCCTAGCCAAAATAGCTTTAAATAAACATGGCAAGGAGAGTGATGCGATTTGCGGTGGTCTGCACATTTTGAAGCGATTTTAAACATGGTCAATGTCGGTGTTCATGTCGTTGATAAACAGGGGATGACGGTTTATTATAATGAAACGATGGCGATTATTGACGGACTAGAACAAAATCATGTCATCGGCAAAACGATTTTTCAACTTTATCCTTCACTTACTGTAGAAACGAGTACGATAAACTTAGCGTTAAAAAAAGGGATCGAAACGGTCGAAGTAATGCAAACATATGTAAATATGAAAGGAAAACATATCACGACGATTAATAGTACTTATCCTTTGTATGAAGACGGTGAGATTATTGGAGCGGTAGAAACCGCCAAAGATATTACGCGGGTCGTTCGAATGTATGATCAGACACTTGAATTGCGGAAACAGCTTTTTGATACGAAGAAAAAAGAACGGATTTCTCCAAGTACAGCGGTCTATCATTTTTCTGATTTAATTGGGGATAGCACAAATTTTCGGCACGCGATAGCTATTGCAAAAAAAGCTGCGCGAACGACATCCCCAGTTTTAATATACGGAGCTACTGGAACAGGGAAGGAGTTAGTTGCCCAAAGCATTCATAATGCAAGTAGTCGCCGTCCCCAACCGTTCATCGCCTTGAACTGTGCAGCCGTTCCGAAAGAATTAATGGAAGGGCTAATGTTCGGAACGACGAAGGGGGCATTCACGGGGGCCGTTGACAAGCAAGGGATTTTTGAACAAGCGAACGGAGGCACGCTCTTTTTAGATGAATTAAATAGCCTCGACTTGTTATTACAAGCAAAATTACTGCGCGTCTTGCAAGACCGAAAAATAAGAAGGATCGGCGGAAAAACAGAAAAAGAAATGGATGTTCGGATTATTACTGCGATGAACATACCTCCAGAACAAGCATTGCAACAAAAGGTTTTACGCTCCGATCTTTATTTTCGCCTAAATGTATTGCATATTGAACTACCAACCCTCAAGGAACGGAAAGCAGATATACCGATACTCGTAGAGCATTTCATAAGAAAGTTTAATGATACATTTATGACGAATGTAAAAAACATCAGTGATGATGCCCTCCAACATTTACTGCAGTATGATTGGCCAGGGAACATCCGTGAATTAAGCCATGCAATCGAAAGAGCATTCAATATTATCGACTATCATTACGAAACAATTGAAAAAGATCACCTACCAACAAGTGTTTCTGAACGATCTCACTTTCCTCAAGTTGAAGGTCCAACAAGGTTTATAGCGACAACTGCAAATATGTCCTTACCCCATTTAATAGAAAAATTTGAACGTGATACGATTATCCGAGTTTTTAACGAATGCAACAGAAATATTAGTAAAACAGCTAATGCGTTGGGGGTCAAACGCCAAGCGCTGCAATATAAATTGCATAAATATCAAATTCGGAAATAACGCAAAAAAACTGGCACCGCTGAAAAATTATTTGCTGCCAGTTTTTTTGCGTTTTTATAAATGAATAGATAGGACAAGTCTTAACTAGCCCGTTTTTTGTGTGAAAATTAAAGTCGAGTTGTCCAAAAGACCAATTTCTCTTTAAAAAAACTATTTTTATAACCAGTATCTTGTTAACTTCTAAGTTTATTCCTAAAACCCAAAAATATTATTCAATATTTTTTCCATTTTTTAAAAGTTGGTATCGATTTTGCATTTATATTAGTAAATTCTTTTACAGCGTATTAAAGAAGCTCATAACAAAATCTTTCCAACAGAGGTGAAGCTACATGAACACAGAGAGCGGAAAATTAAGACGTCATTACAAAGAAATCGAACTATGGAAAGATGTTCCTGAAGAGAAGTGGAACGATTGGATGTGGCAACTGACGAATACAATCCGAACGTTAGATGATTTGAAGAAAGTCGTCAACTTAACCCCGGACGAAGAAGAAGGAGTCAGGATTTCAACAAAAACAATTCCCTTAAATATTACACCTTATTATGCTTCATTAATGAATCCTGATGATCCACGTTGTCCGATCCGTATGCAGTCCGTACCATTATCGGCAGAAATTCATAAAACGAAGTACGACTTAGAAGATCCGTTACACGAAGATGAAGACTCCCCGGTTCCAGGTCTTACACACCGCTATCCAGATCGAGTGTTATTTTTAGTAACGAACCAATGTTCGATGTACTGTCGATATTGCACAAGGCGCCGTTTTTCAGGCCAAGTCGGAATGGGTGTTCCGAAAAAACAATTAGATGTAGCGATCGAATATATTCGCCAAACGCCAGAAATTCGCGATGTACTCATTTCTGGAGGAGACGGACTTCTCATTAACGACACGATTTTAGAATATATTTTGAAAAATTTGCGCGCGATCCCACACGTGGAAATCATTCGCATCGGCACGAGAGCGCCGGTCGTATTTCCACAACGAATTACCGAAAACCTTTGTAATATTTTAAAGAAATATCATCCCGTCTGGTTAAACACGCATTTTAATCATTCTTTAGAACTAACTGATGAAGCGAAAAAAGCGTGCGATATGTTATCAATGGTAGGAGTACCTCTTGGTAACCAGGCAGTTATTTTAGCTGGGATCAATGACAGTACGCAAATTATGAAAAAGTTAATGCACGACTTAGTGAAAGCCCGTATTCGCCCTTACTACATTTACCAATGTGACTTATCAGAAGGGATCGGCCATTTCCGGGCACCAATCTCAAAAGGGTTAGAAATTATCGAAGGACTGCGCGGGCACACTTCAGGCTATGCCGTACCTACTACATTTTTTATTGTATGTGCTTAATTATAATGTTAAAATAAATACATAGATTAGTAATGTTTATTTACTTGAAGGGATGAATACAACAATGAATACAACAATGATTTCAAAAGGTATTAAACATGTTGCTATGTATTTAAGAATTTCACAAGAAAAGAAATCTGAAGGAATTGAAACACTAACAAACCACCGTAATCTTTTATCAGATTATGCAAAGAATAATGGTTACACATATGAAGCATTTGAAGAAGTATTATCAGGTGGTGCTTCTGAAATTGAAAAACGTCCACAATTACAAAAGTTGTTGGGTAGTATAGAGAAGTATGATGCAATTTTAGTGGTTGAATTATCACGTTTATCAAGGAACGGTTTAATATCTGAAACTGTTTTACAATACTGTAAAGACTATGATAAACCAATTGTAACACCGGAAAAGGTCTTTGATTTAGCAAATAATGATAATGATGTTTTAACGTTTCGTTTTGGTTCTTTAATTGCATCACAAGAACACTCGCTAATAGGAAAACGTTCAAAGAACAATAAAATACAAATGGCAAAGCAAGGATTACATGTTTCAGGAAGTGTCCCTATGGGTTATAGAAGGAACCCAAAAACTAAAAGGCTTGAAATATATGAACCTGAAGCAAAAACAATTAAGTATATCTTTAAACTGCATGCTAAAGGTTTAGGTGCTTTCCGTATCCGTGACATCTTAAATGAAGAAGGTTATAAATCAGCAACTGGTAAACATTTTTCACTACCTTCAGTAAGAAGAATTATTAAAAATGAAACTTATAAAGGTACACTAATTTTTAATGATAGAAAACGAATTAAAAAGAATGGTAAGTTTACACATGAAATAGTAGATACGATTAGAGTTGAAAACGTCCATCCATCAATAGTTTCACCTGAAGAATGGGATGCAGTGAATAAAGATAGAAAAGAACGTGCTGAAAAATCAGCAATTACAAGAGAAAAACCAGCAATTAAATCAGGAGTAACAATGTTAAAAGATTTAGTTTTTTGTTCTGTTTGTGGTAGTAAGATGTTTATAAGAAAAGATAATAAATCAGGTACTGGTTACACTTTAAAGAAATGCGAGTATCTACTTGATAACGGTGAAAAATGTTGTAATGCCGGAATAAAATTGAATTTTATAGAAAAAGGGTTTATTGAAAAAGTGCAAAATTATAAAACAGAACTGGAATCATTACTAGTAAAACTTGATGCTGAAGATACCACACAAATTAAGGAAGGACACCATCAACGATTATTACAAATAGAAAAACGTATTAAAGAAATTGAACCACAACAAAAGGAACTGTTAAATTTAGCACTAGCTGGTATATACACACATGATGAAATAAGAGAAAAAAAACAAGAATTAACAGATTTATTAACCAGTTTAAATAACCAACGTGAAACAGTTTTAAAGCAAATAAGTTCTGTATCAATTGAAGATGAGAAAAGTAAAATACAAGATATTATTAAAACGATTGATAAGATTGAACAAATAGAAGATGTAGAAGGAATAAATGCTGAACTAAAGACAATTATTAAAAAGGTACATTATGAACGTGTGATACCTGAAGAACTATTAAAAAAATCAACACAAAATCCTGAAAGAAAATATTATCCTTTTCTAATTAGGATTGAATATTATTAAATATGTACCCTTTCCACTGTATGCAGTTATTACGGTGTGAAAGGGTATTTAAATTGGTTATAGTTAATTAAGCGAATATGAAATAATCTGAAGCAACTACACGGAATTCCCCCCCCCCCAATTAACTGTTCATAATTTTTTTGGTATAATTATCCTATAAAAATTAAAGGGGATAATGCCAAATGAGTGATAAAAAATATTATTCTGAAAGAAATAATATAAGGGAACGTGAAAGATACAATGAAAAGGATTTAAGTGAATTATTTGTTCAAACTTACTATGAATTAAGTGATAAAAAAATGTTTGAAGAACTTATTGGGTACACTGATACTTGGGGAAATAGAATAAAAGGAAAAATTGCTGGTAGCTTTGATACTTTTGTTTTTAAGAGAATTGGCAAAAGGGATTTAGTTCCCATAGATGATGAAATTTTTTATCGTGAAGATGATGTTTTTGATTTAATGGAACTATTTTATGACTACGTTTCTCAACCAGTAAAAATACAACCAATTAGAGAATACGATAAAGAAGCTGGTAAAAACGAATTTAGAAAAGAAATGAATACCATATTAAATAATTATGGTAAAGGGTTTGAACTTAGTGTTCAAGGATACATAAGAGAAATAATTGATACTGGATTAGAGAAAGTAGTAGATGAAAAACACGAGTTTGTTAATGACGATGATTCTGAAAAACGTATAGAAGATGCGAAGAAGAAATTTTTTCATTACAAAGCTGATGAAGCAGACAAAAGAGGTGCAATCTTAGAAGTCGGTGCAGTTCTTGAAAAACTTAAAAAAACGGGTAAGTTAGGATTTAATAAAAAAGACGAAAATGATTTATTTGAAGTTCTAAATAACTTTTCTTTAAGACATAATAGACCTGACCAAAAACCAAATTATGATAAAGGAATTTTTTATCCTTGGTTGTTTTTCAATTTACTTTCAGCAGTAGACGCAAGTCTAAAATTACAAAAGAGAAAAGCTGTCATCTTCTGAAAGACAAAATAAAAAGCACCTGATGCATTGCTGAAAATAGATTCTAAATAATCCATAATCAACACTGTATCAGGTGCAAAGAAAAAAGAAGAATGATTTGGCATTTTATTTATTGTGGAAGTTTTATTAAATCCTTCAATTCAATCTTCATTCCTTTTCTACCAGCAATTCGTTTTGCAGTATCAAAGAATGTAACCATTAAAGATGCTTCAGGCATTTTATTTTGTCGCCACACTACAAAAGGATTTACTGTAATATGTGTATTCTTTGAAGTGGTATTAAAACTGAATACTGGAAGTTCCTTCAGTTCAACTTTCAGCATTTTACGTTTTAAATCATTGGAACGGTTGAAACCTAAACTTGAAGCTAGTTCATCAATCGTTAATGGTTCACATTCTGAAAATGGTTTATTAGGAAATTTACAAAGTACATTAGTTTCATAGTGTACGAAAGGAAGCACCATAAAAACGGTGTAAAGTTGTTTAGATGAATTTACTGGTTTACCATTTGCTTTTTTAGCTTGGTACAGTTCCTGAATCTGTTTGTCATATGTTTTAATGAATCGTTCAGATTCAACACTATTACCTTTTGTAACCTTACCTTTAAAATGATATGCTTCAGACCACTTAAAACCAATACCAGCTTCAGTTGGTACTTCTTCTATAATTTCAGCAACAAGTAATTTAGTATAGAAACTGTAAAACTTCTTTTTATTGGATATTTCAAGTAGTTCCTTCAACTGTTTTTTATTGATAGGTTCACCATTTGCAACAACTAACATACTTCCTTTATCCGAATAGTTTACAAAAGTTCCTAAATACATAATCCTTGCTTTTTCATCATCTGTAAATCTTTCATCTTCATGTAATTCTGAAACCTTATTGATATATGTGAAAGTGAAACCTTCAGCAATTTCATCAAATAAATCTTTTCTATGTTTTCTATCAAAATATTCCTTTCTGCTATCATCAAGTTTCTTAGAATGTATGTTTACTTGTGTTTCATCTGATACCATCAATTTATTCCCCAAATTTTCACCAGTATCAGCATCAACTAAATTTCTTCTTTCAATATACTTATCAGGATTATCAAACTTGTTGTTGTTCACCTTTCATCATTCCCCTTCTTCTTGGTGTGTTTTGCTTACATACCTTAAACAGTTTTTGATGTTGATTCAGACAATTTAAAGGTGTTCACATATAGGGGATTTCAAAAGGAACAAAAGTAAGACGCTGCGAAAAAAAGTAACCAAAATATCATGCGAAAAATGTTACCCAAACACCCCAAAAAATGCGAAAAATGTTACCCCATAGTAACAAGTCTTTAACCCATGATACATAAGGGATTGTGGCACTTTTGGAAAACGTTGCCCTTCTTATTCTTTATCAACTATTTTTAAAGATGGATGAGTACTGAATATTAATAATCAAGTTCAAAAGAAAAATTCTAAACATAGGGGAAGAAAACCACTTCCCCAAATAAAAGAAAAATCTTAAATGATTTAAAAGAAACGCTGAAAAAGGTGGGGGAATTATTCAGTGTTATTATTTTCAGGATTATCTTTATTTTTAATCTTGGAAGGGGTGATTTTCCCCTTCCTTGCTGAAGTGAGTTTACGAACGAAGCAATAAGAACGGTTTACCAGTTAAAGATACAGTTTTGATATGTCTGTTTTTCCTTTCAATGTTGTTTAAGGATTGTAAGACATCATAAAAGGAAGGGGAAAAACAGGATGGAACAGTTAAGTAAAATTGATGTTGAAATTGCAACTTGTGCAATCATGAAACACTTCAAACAAAGATACAAAAGAGAATTTAAGTTTGAATATGATTTAAAACAAGGGGATGAATTACGAATTAATGAAATGATTTACCGTTGGGGTTATAAACGTGCAATGATTGCTTGTTTAGGTGCAATTTATTTCTATAAGAAAAAGTGGAAGTCTGATAAATTCAAGTGGTTATCTATTAATCAGGTATTTACTTTCATAGGGGAAGGAGTGCTGGAAATGTACGATAATAAAGAATATAAACCTAAAATACCAAAAGTAATATTTTAATTTACTGTAAAGCACTAGTATCAGTGAGTGGTACTGGTGCTTTTTATTATGTGTTTGTCCTTTCAGTAAATACATATGTGGCTATTGTGTGAACTGGTAAAGGTACTGAAGGGGTTCAATTTTACCAGCGTTCAAGGTTCGGGTTTGAAAATTAAAATAGGTGGTGTCAAGTTTTTTTCTTTACACTTAATCCTTCATACAATTATTATTTCAGTTGGTACTGGTGTTATCATTCAAGTAATACAATTAAGAACTGAAAAGGGTTTATATCAATCTGAAGTGGTTGCCCTAATTGCATCAATAACAGTTCAATTATTTCTGAATTATAGAGTGATTTGACAAAACTATTAAATTATGTATCAAGTTCAAACGTTGGTTATGAAAATACGAATTTGACAAACTGATAAAACTGTGTTGCGGTTTAAATTAGTACTGATTTGACAAGTTCCCAAAACTATGTATTATAACCCTTTTGAAATTTTCAATTTATTCATTTTGCACCTATGCAACACTAAAATTTAGATTGTTCCATAGGCTGAAAAGGTTGATATTACAGTAATGCATGAAATCTTGTATATTGGATGAAAACACGTAAAAAAACAACTGCTAAGAAAAGGCTTTAAATCAACAATCCTACAATATTGACAAATTATATCTTTACGCAAAAAGATTATTTTACGTAATAATGATGTATTTAGTATTCAGGGTTATACAAAAAGTACATGTTCCTTATAGGAATACGAAATATTAAAGGTATGTGGTGTTTATTATCCTTGATGAATCAGTTATAAAAATTCGTGTTCCATTTCAAATAGTTCATTTTTAAGTTCGTGTTCCATATTTTTAATAGTCTTGGTACATCTACTTTTAATCGGTGGGGTGGTATCTTCTTTTTAAAGTTGGGGGTGCTTTATTTTAAAGCTGGTAGTGGTTATTTTAAATAAGGTGTACAGTGATTTATTCAGCAATACCTTCACCAGCTTCTTTAAAGGGTGTGCAGTGTAATTTTAAAAGGGGTGTATATCCTTCTTATTTGCTTTACCAGCGTTATTTTAAAAGGGTGGGGGTTTTGTATTTCAAATGAATTTAAAGGGGGATATGAAGCACTGGAACGGTAACAAGGTGATTGTTTTTAATTGAATTGTATGTTGAATATTAATGTTCAAAATCAAATTGAAAGAATGAAAAAAGAATTAAAAAGTTTGTTTAAAAGATTGATTGAAAATTAATATTCAAAAACAAATACATAAAAGAGTGAAGTTGTCAAATAGGGGGTGCAAGGGGGAAGGGGGTGTTAATTCTGTGGGGTTTAGGGTTATAAAATATACAACACAATTTTTACCTTCTTGAATTTCAGCACCAACAACAACTGGTTCAACTGCAACTGAATTAAATGCAACTTCTTAATCCACGTTTTGTTTTCAGTTCCTTACAAAGATAAGCAAACGCACCTTTTACTTCACCTTCAGGTTGTTCAACATCTTCAGGAACTAACACGTGAAGCACGTTTTACTAAAAGTGAAATAACTTCACCTTCAACAACTGCATCTTCTTCAGGTTCAACTGCATCAATAACTAACTGCACACTTTACTGTAATAAAGTACAGAATCTGAAACTGGTACTGTACCAATTTTTTATACTTAACAAGATTCTATATTAAACTATATCCAATAAATAAATAATTGAATTGCTGAAGATATTCAGAAATTGAAACTGGTAAATGTACAGTAATAAATTTACAAAATTTTTTTACATCAAAACATTTTTATTCTCTTTTTGTGTCTTACATTCAGTGGTTTTTAAGTACCCTATATATGACAAGTTATAGCTTGTCGAAAATAATCTTCTTTTTAATAGTTTGGTTAAATTGGGAATTCGTAAAAGGAATCAGGGTGTGGGGTGTTGGTCTAGTACCAGCACCTTTACTTTTTATGTTTACTATTCTCTTTTTGAGAAATAAAAAATACTTTAAGGGGTGCTGAAAATGGATTTACAACTTATGAAACATGTACGACAAATTGCAGAATTAACACAAGAAGAACTTGCTGAAAAAGTGGGTGTGCATAGAACGTTAATAAATAAAATTGAAACTGGTGCTGTTCCAGTTCAAGATGCAACACTACAAAAGATTAAACGTGCTTTTAATGATGCTGGTATTACTGATGCTGATATTGAATTACTTGCTAGTGTATTTGCTAGTAAAAACATGAAATCAGTTCGTAAAGATTGGGGTGCTGGTAGATGATTACATCGGTTATTAAAAATTTACTGTACATTGAAAGAAGCGTTAAACAAGGCACTTTAAAAGAAAACCAACCAATGTTGGTATTACTCGCAACTGAATCACATGAAGAAGTAACTGGTGCTACTTTTCAGATTGAAGTGAACACTGGAAGGTATCGTTTGCATCATGAAGTTTTGAAGAATGTCGGTAAACAAGGAAAATATAAAACATTATCAGCATTAGAAGAATTGATTTATTTACTAGGAAGCAAGAAGCCAAATGAAGCTAGGATATTAGTATTAATTGAACGGTTACTTACTACTGATTTAAACACAAATGAACTTCGTGATAAGGCAAGGAATTACTATCCAAATACAACTGGAAAATATAAAGCTATTATTAAATCTGAAATGTTAAGGATGTGGGGGAAATGAGTAAAGCAGATAGTTTATTAGAAACAATTACAGTTCCACAAAAGTTATCAGAACAACAAGTGAAACTTGCAAGGCAGTATGTAAAAGCATCTATGCAAGAAGGGTTTACAGTAGCTGAATTTTGCAAATCAAATTCAATCAGCACTGCCAGTTGGTATTCGTGGATGAATGATGAACCAGCATTTAAACACTATTTGAACCAATTACAAGATGCAGTTATTCCTTCAGATGAGAAACTCGCATTTCAGAAAATTAAACAACACATCTTGAAGATTGCAGAAAAGCAAAATCCAAGTATTAAAGAAATTGAACTATTTACAGATACTTTTTCATATGTGGTTGAAGCTGATAAACGTGAACGATTGGAAGCGTTAGGAATATCGGAAAAGGGAAGTCCAAACAGTAATGATTTTAGAACATTAGAAGAAAGAAAAAATGCATTATTATCAAGGTTAAACGATTAAAGTAATTTATTATTAATAAACAAAAATAAAAGGGTGGTTATATTATGAGTAAAGTATTAAAGGATATGGAGAAATTCAAAAAACAAGTTGAACAGATTCATGCAAGTTTTGAAGAAGCTAAACAACGTGCTGAAGCTGAAATAACTGATTTAAAAGTACAGATTAATGAAATGGAATCTAATACACATGAATTGTATAAATCGTTTGTACTTGGTGAAATATCCAGTGATGCATATGAAGCTGAAAAGGCTGAACTGGACAAGCTGAAGAAACAACTTCAGGCAAGTGAAAAGAAGGTTGCTGATATTGATGTACTGAAGATTGAAGAACTGCAACGAGTTCATCATGAAAACAAATCATTAGTATCAAAGTACACAAAAGAAAAAGAAGCAATTGTTGCTGAACAACGTGCAAAGATTATTGAACTGAAGCACATGTATTTACTTGCAGTTTCAAAGGAAGCTGAAGCGATTAAGGATGTTCAAAAGTATCAGCATTTTCTTGGTGAACTTGCAGTTGATTGTAATTATAAGGATTACAGTTATGAACGTTTACATGATGCAACTGTATTAAAAGGCAGTAGCTTTAATGGTAAAGTTGAAGGTGCTGAAGTGAGTTTTTCAGAAATTGAATCAGCTTTTAAAAGAAATGTTTAACTTGAATATAAATAATCAAAAGCACTGTTAGGAACATAATCTTGATGGTGCTTTTTTATTTGTCCAAATATAAGGGGGGAAGGTTTAAATGAAACTAGTAAAAAAGTGGTTTAATAAATTGTTTTCAATTAATGTACCTGAAGAAGTTTCAGAACCAACAAAAGAAACACCAGTAAAACCGTCTATATTGCTTCATATGGAACAGTTAAAGGATGAACTTAAAACTGTATCAACTGCTTATGATAACCAGCTACAAGCAAAAGAGAAGCAATTGAAGAAGCTTCAGTTTCAGCATGAAAAATTATATAGTCAATACGCTGATAAATTTAAACAATATCGAATGAAAAACCTTACAGCATCAAAAGTTGAAGAAGCCAAAATAAAGATGCAACCTTTACAAAATGAAATTACAGAACTCACTGAAGAAATTCATTTAATCAATGGCTTTAAACGTGATAATATTTTGAAATTGAATAATAATATTCAAGAATTAAGTGATGATTATGTTGAAGCAATTGCAAATGAAATCAATAAAACCAATAATGAATTACTAGATTTAAAGTTACAGTATCTTGAAAAGGTGAAGCTGTACAAGGAACTGTACAATTCGAGTGCTGAAATTGATGCAACATTAACACAATCATTTAATCAGTATGGAATTAACTATAAACCGATTATTACAAGCAAGGTTAAAGAAGCAACTGAAGCTGGTGGTGCATCATTTGTAATAGAAACGAGTGAAGTTACTGGTGTTCTTGCTGGGGGTTCAGTTCCATATTATTTACTAAAGAAGGTGCAAGAAATTAAAAAACAGTAATACAAAAGCCTTCACCAATTCCTGAAGTTAATGAAATCGGTGAAGGATGTTTTTTTGTAATTTAGTAGTATATATATATATATATGTTTCACCCTACCAATTCCATGTACCATCTTCATTCCATCTTTCTGATGGATGCTTCCAAAATCCTAGATTTTCAAGAACGAAACTTATAAAAGTTTGACGGCTAACAACAAGTTCGTTATATGTACAAGTAGAATCCATCTCGTAACCTAATTTTCTAGCTTCTCCTATCGTAGTAACAAAGCCTTTTCCACTATCAAATAATTCTTTTTCATAAGTTTCATTTAAACAAAATGGTGCAATATAATTCTCATATTCCAAATCACCAATTACTAAAACATGTTCTGGTGCGTGATAAATAGTGTCACTTAATCCAGTATAAATTAAAACAAAAAAGATAATTGCACCTAGACTTGTTAAAAGAACAAATAACTTTTCTTTTATCTTTTTCAACATAATTCCCCCAAATTTTTTAAAAGCAATATTAAAAGTTAGTTCCTTTTTTCTCAAGGTTAGCTTTTAATATTTGTATTTCAGATTCAACCATTAAATCAATTTTTGCATTTATATACGGACTTCTTTTCAATAAAGTTTTAATAAAAAAGTAAGCTAGGACTAAGTTACAAAAAACGCTTCCTAATAATAAGGTAAAAAACATTGGTATACTTGCGAATGGGTAAAAAGCAGGTATGTACAATAATAATGAAATAAATGTGATAACCTTATATTCTTTGGTTCTTGGTATGTTTATTCCAGCACCCCCAATTATATTTTTCACATCGTATTCAACTATACCGTATATCTTGTTAATTGAACTTGAAATGAAAACCAAAAATAATTTCAGTGTAAAAATAAACCAAAATAATCCTGAATCAATAAACTCAAACATCTTTCATCCTCCTATTTTCATATTTATTTTTAACAATTCTTTCAACATCAATAACTAATTCTTCAGAATTCTGATTCGCCGTAGTACTAAATCTACAATTAACACATTGGAACTTTACCTTCCTAGTAAACTTAGTTTTTGTTTCTTTAAGTTCTGTTTTACAAGTAGGACATCTCGGTGTAGTATCGATTACAATATTACTCAAAGTAATTGTATTGATATTAAGCTTTTCAAATGCATCATATCTGGGGTACTTAACATGCCAAATCACATTAAAAAGATGAAATTCGCCTAATTCGTAAGTGCCATACTCTGCACCTATAAAACTTTTATTATACTTTACATTTTTTTTATGAAATAACTTAATAACCTTTATTAATAAAGATATAAAAAGATTAAAAGAATCAAGAAGTCCTTTTACCACAAGATTCACCAACTATTAAAAAAATTTATAATTTTATATAAATATTATTACATAATTTCTACATTTTGGGAACATGATGATATATATTTCCTATAAAACTTTAATTCTTAGTTACTTGTATAATTAAATACATCTGGTTGAATGAAGTAGAAAAGGAACTCAAAAAAGGATTTGGATACAAATACAAATATTAGCACCAGTTTTTTTATAAAATAATTTCAGTTTCATGTGTCTGTTTTTCGTGGTGAATTTGTTAAAGGTGTGTAAGGTTAGGAACGGTGAACATCATAACCTTGCATGAAATCTTTGTAACACTTCAGCCAATGTTACATTTATTCGTTTCTTTACAAACGCTTTTCAATGTGTGGGTATTTCCTTTTCAGGTGTTGGTATTTTACCAGCACCATTTTTTTTTATGTCGATTATTGAAAATTAATATTCAACTTTATGTTTACAAATGATTATGAATGATTTAATATATTCATTAGTTAGTTATTGAAAATTAATATTCAAAAAGGGTGATACATCATGACAACTAAAACAAAGAAAACACCGCAAACAAACTTACAACCAGCAATTACTGAACTTCATAAGATATATAAGAAAGCAAATGAAATCCTTTTTAATAATGAACTTCCTGAAGATGTTGTTATTACAATTCAATCACGTGGTAAGCGTAAAGGAACACTTGGATGGATGTACACTAAACCAGTTTGGGAAGCTGGTGAAGATAAAGAACTATATGAAATTAACATTGCTAGTGAAGCATTAAAACGTGATTATTTTGAAATCATTACAACGTTAATTCATGAAATGGTTCATGTATGGAATGCAGTAGGAGAAGTAAAAGATACTTCACGTGGTAACAGTTATCACAATAAACGATTCCTTGCTTCAGCAATTGAAGCTGGTATGGAATACACACACGAAAGACCACATGAAAAAATCGGATATAGTGCAGTAACTTTAACAAAGGAAACTCAAAATAAAATTAAATTTTGGGGAATAAATAAAGAAGCATTTGCAGTATCAAGAAAAGATTTAAACGCTGGTGGGCAAGCTAAAAAGAAAAGTAATATCATCAAGTGGTGTTGTCCTTCATGTGATTTAATCATGCGTTCCAGCAAACCAAACGTTAATGTAAAATGTATTGATTGTGATGAACAGTTACAACAAGCTGAATAATAAACTGGAAGGTGCTATTATCAGCACCTTCTTTTTTTTATGTCTGTATGCAATTGTTTACAAACAATTACTTTCTAATACATTAGTAAACTCGAAATAAATTAATTGATGGTGGAACACTATAAAAAAAAATTAAAAAAGTTGGTCTGTTTTTGGTGGTGGTTTTGTTTAAGGGGTGTAACAAACAAAAAACCATTAGAGAAGGGGATGATTGAAAATGAATAAGAAGATGAAACAAGAACAAAGGAATAAACGTGAAGAAGAATTACAACATGATGTATCTGCTGAAAATAAAGAATTTATTGCAAGGCTGATGAAAATAGTAGAACAACATGAATCAAGGGTTTTGAAACAACATGAAGAAGAATCAACAAAGAAAAAGTAAATAAAACATTCTGAAGAAGTTGGTGCTGATATGATGCACCAACTTTTTTTATGTCTGTAATGTACATAATTTAAACATGAACTTGATGATGGTACACCAAACAAAAGTTAATTGCACTGTATGCTTCACTAGCAACACCAGTAATATAGTAATTCGTGAAGTTAAACCTAATTTTATTTAGTACCTATCTAATATACGTTATAACGTTCATATACCAAACTTATTAAAAATTAATTGTAAAACATGTAAAACATTTGTCTGAAATTGTTCTCCGACTTGTTTAAGGAGTGTAAAACATTCCAAACAACAAGGAGAAATTTCACATGGACAAAATAAACGTACAAACTAACAAGAATATAAATGAAGTAATCACTAATGAAGGTGGTGCTTCTATGAAAGATAATAAAAAGAAAGATAGTACAGAATCTAAAAACATCACTGAACCGCCTTGTACAGTAATTGAAGTAAATAAACCAAACCTTGAAAATATGGCAAAATCTTTTACGAGATTATACCACCATGTAAAATCAAAACAACCTGAACTACTGGATGATTAATTCCAGTGGTTCTTTTTTTATAGATAAACCCTTATTTAACAAAGGTTGATTATACTTTATTTAAAAAACATAGTACCGACATTTGTCGTTGACGCGCCTGGTGGCGGTGGAAAAATAGCACTTCAACCGAATTATATGATTTCGCAAAGTCCCCAAAAAGTTGTGCTTCGAAATTTTGAAGGAGTGATTACGTCTTATCCTGAACCGAAAGATTATGTAGCGGGGCAGGCTGACGATTATTTTAACGAAGTGTATGGCAAAAAAGAAGAAAAGTCTGTTGGGGTATCTGCTTTATTAAATGATGAAAAATTTAATCTCATCCCTGAAGGATTACGACGCTTAGAAAAACGGAACAACTATCAATCAGACGAAAGTCATTCTTCACTAAAGAACCAACGTGCGAAACGAGATCAAATGAAAGAAAAACTAATCAATGCGAAAAAAAGAAATAGTTCTTCTTCAGAAACGAAGGGGGATAAATAGATGAATTGTATGTGGTGTGATGCTCCTGGCGTTACGAAAACAAAAAAAGACTGTTATTGGATTATGCCTGATGGGAGGAGTGCGATTGAAATACTAAAAATCCCGGCATTCACGTGCAAAGCATGCGGTTCTTATTTAAGCGATGAGATGAACCACGAAATCGACATGGCCTTATACGCTCGTGAGCTGCCACAAAATGAAAAACAAATCACTTATCAACAGCTGATGAAATCCCCTTATAAAAATATATTTTCAATGGAATGAACGAATCGGCTCACTTATAAGCTTTTTATTGTAAAAGGAGGGATTAATAATGCAACAAAGCTATTTAATCAAACCAGTTTTAGACATTGAATATCCGACGATTGACTACGGCAAAGGCGTATACCTTTATGATAAAAATAATAAAGATTATATAGATGGATCATCAGGTGCCGTGACCGCAAGTGTTGGTCACGGTGTTACTGAAGTCATTAATGCGATGACAGAGCAGGCGAACAAAGTTTCGTTTGTGTATCGTTCTCAATTTACGAGTGAAGCAGCTGAAGGGCTCGCCAAAAAACTGAGCGAGATAACCCCGGGAGATTTAAACTGGTCATTTTTCGTGAATAGCGGTTCAGAAGCAACCGAAACGGCAATGAAAGTTGCGATTCAACATTGGCAAGAACAAGGAATTTATTCAAAAACGAAAGTCCTATCGCGCTGGATGAGTTATCACGGTATTACGTTAGGGGCGTTATCGATGTCTGGTCATGTCGCCCGTAGGGAGCGTTTCGTTGCTTTATTAGATGATTTACCGAGTGCAAGTGCTCCTTATTGTTACCGTTGTCCATTCGGGCAAACGCATCCTAGGTGCCAACTTTTATGCGCGAAAGAATTAGAAAGAGCGATCAAGCGAATTGGTAAAGACTCGATTGCTGCTTTTATTGCTGAACCGATCATCGGTGCGGCGGCCGGTGCCGTTGTTCCCCCTGAAGGTTATTATGCAGAAATCAAAGCGATTTGTGAGCGAAATAATATTTTATTTATTGCCGATGAAGTAATGACAGGGATGGGTAGAACTGGAAAAATGTTAGCGATCGAGCATTGGGGAGTTCAACCTGACATTGTGGCACTCGGAAAAGGGATGAGTGGGGGCTACACGCCAATTGCGGCTGCTTTAGTCAGTGATAAAGTGATGGAGCCGATTTTACAAGGGTCAAAAATGATCATGAGCGGACATACCTTTAGTGCAAATCCCCAATCTGCAGCTGCTTCGTTAGCGGTTTTAAATTATATCGAAAAACACCATTTAGTTGATCGATCAGAAAAAATCGGTAACTATTTACGAAAAGAATTGATCGAAGTTGCTAATCGAACTTCCATTATTGGAGATGTTCGCGGCAAAGGGCTTATGTTAGGTATAGAATTCGTCGAAAATAAAAATACAAAACAATCATTTGCTCCTCAAGTGAAAATCGCCAACCGAGTTATTAAAAAAGCGATGGAAAATGGGCTATTAGTTTATCCAGCCAATGCCGGAGACGAAGGCATCACAGGAGACGCAATATTGGTCGCTCCGCCGCTCGTCATTACGAAAGAAGAAATAGATGAACTTATATTTAGATTTAAAAAATCAATAGAAGAAGTGGAAAAAGATTTACTTCATGATGGCCAGTCATTCATTGCCTAAATTCGAAAGCCCAAATTTAGTAACGGTTCGATTAAGTGACCTATAATTCAAAGAAAGCTAGATAAAAATAAGCCGATGAAGTGAAGTTTTCACAAACGATGTAACGCAAACAGTCGTAGTTTGGCTTAATAAGGGCGAAGGGAAGTAGTGATGGGAGGGGGATGAACGATGAAAGTATGTACAGTCGATGAGGCACTTGATTTTATCAAAGATGGTACGACTTTAATGTACGGAGGCTTTGGTGGGGTAGGTAACCCACCAACTCTCATTGACGGAATGTTAAAAAAGCGAGTAACTAACCTTATTTTAATCGGCAATGATGCTGGGTTTCCGGACATCGGGATCGGCAAAATCATCAGTCAAGGTGGAGCAAAACGATTAATTGCCTCACATATTGGTTCCAATCCTGTAGCCGGACAATTAATGAGTGATGGAAAACTAGAAGTAGAGTTTTCGCCACAAGGAACGTTAGTTGAACGGATCCGTTCGGGTGGTATGGGACTAGGTGGTGTCCTTGTCGATGTTGGTATTGATAGTATCCTCGCTAAAAATAAAGAAACAGTAGAAATAGACGGGAAACGTTTTTTAATTGAGCCAGCATTGACCGCTGATGTAGCGATTGTGTATGCGAAAAAAGCGGATACGTACGGTAACTTAGTGTATGACAAAAGTGCTAGAAATACGAATCCATTAGTCGCAATGGCTGGCCAAGTAACGATAGCAGAAGTCGAAGAAATCGTTGAAGTAGGTGAACTTGACCCTGACGAAATCGTTACGCCAGGTGTTTTCATAGATAAAGTGATTAAAACACAAGGAGTCGATTGGAAATGGGTATGGGAATAAATGTTCGAGAACGGATTGCCAAACGCGCCGCTGCTGAAATTACAGACAGAATGACGGTCAACTTAGGGATCGGCATTCCAACATTAGTCGCAAATTACGTCCCTGATTCAATGAAGGTCATGTTTCATGCTGAAAACGGGATTTTAGGAACAGGCCCTAGCCCTGAAAATGGAGATGAGGATGCTAACCTGTGCAATGCGGGCGGGTTTCCAATTACCGTGATCCCTGGCGCATCTTATTTTGACAGTGCGACCGCTTTTGGAATTATTCGTCGAGGTTTAGTCGATGTAACGATTTTAGGTGCGCTAGAAGTAAGTGAGCGAGGCGACTTAGCCAATTGGATTATCCCGGGCAAGAAAGTTCCCGGTGTCGGAGGTGCGATCGAACTCGCGCAAAAATCAAAAAAAGTTATTGTCCTTATGAATCACATCAGCAAAAATGGAAGTCCGAAAATCTTAAAAACATGTAATCTACCACTAACCGCACCTCAATGTGTTGATCTTATTATTACGGATATGGCTGTTTTTGAAGTCGGTGCTAGAGGATTAGTGTTACTCGAAGTGATGGTCCCATATACGAAAGAAGATGTCGATAAATATACAGGCGCCGAGTTTGCTGTTTCTGAAAATTTGAAGACGATTTGAAGTGCGCGCATATGTAGTTTCGCTGATAAAGTAGCTGGTTTGGCAAATAACGGCTGCCATTTCGCTGATAAACGATCTGATTTGGCTGATAAGAGCAGATTTTCCGCTGATAAACTACTTAATTTCCTGTTAATCGCTATCTCTTTTCGCTGAACAATGAATAGTTGTTGAAATGAAGGATAAAATTTGTCAATTAATTATCTTTTTTAAGAAGAGCAACGTTAAAGGAGGGGAAAAATGACCACTTACAATGAAAAAATAAAGAATTGGCTCATACAAAATCGCGAAAATACGATTGACTTCCTACAAAAATTAATTAAGTTACCGAGCACCCAAGGTAATGAAGCACAAATTCAAGCAATAATCGCCGAAAAGTTGGAACAAATCGGACTTCAAGTAGAGCAATGGGAATTGGATGAAGAAGAGTTGCAAAAGCATCCGTATTTTTTCTCAAATCGTACTGATTTTTCAGATAGCCCTAACGTTGTCGGTATTTTAAAAGGGGAAGGGGATGGACCTTCCATTGTTTTAAATGGCCACGTTGATGTCGTACCTGCTGGTGACTTATCACAATGGAACGATGAACCATACCTCGGAAAAATCAAAGACGGAAAGATATACGGGAGAGGCACAACCGATATGAAAGGTGGGAACCTAGCTCTTTATTTAGCGATAGAGGCGATTAAAAATAGCGGCATAAAATTAAAGGGAGATGTTATTCTTCATAGTGTCGTAGAAGAAGAAAGTGGGGGTGCCGGAACATTAGCTGCCGTTCTTAAAGGATATAAAGCAGATGCAGCGATTATCCCCGAACCGAGCAACATGAAAATATTTCCGAAACAGCAAGGCTCAAAATGGTTTCGTATTCACGTCAAAGGACGCTCGGCTCACGGTGGCACGAGATATCACGGCGTTAGCGCCATTGAAAAAAGCGCGATTGTAGTAAAACATATTGAAGACTTAGAAACAGAGCGTAACGAACGAATTGACGATCCACTTTATGAAAAAATCCCGATCCCCGTCCCGATTAATATCGGAAAAATAGTAGGTGGGGATTGGCCATCATCTGTGGCCGACCTTGTTAAATTAGAAGGTCGCATCGGAATCGCACCGAATGAAAAAATTGAAGACGTACAAAAAGAATTGGATGACTGGTTAAAAAAACTATCGGATATTGATCCGTGGTTTAAAGATCACCCTGTACAACTTGAGTGGTACGGCGCCCAATGGGTTCCAGGATCTATCGACGAAACCCATCCTTTAATGAAAATATTAATCGAAAAGTTTGAGGATGTAGTAGGCACCGAACCAACCATCGAAGCTTCTCCTTGGGGCACAGATGGAGGACTACTTTCACAAGTAGGAAATACCCCTTCGATCGTCTTTGGACCGGGAATCTCGAGTATGGCGCATTTTCCGAACGAATACATTGAACTCGAAGATATTTTTATAACCGCTGAAATCATCGCCCTTACTGTCATTGAATGGTGTGAGGTTGCCGACAAAACTAACAAATGAAGCCGATGACACTACAAGAACAATATTGAACCCTAGATAAAGGAGGTTAACACAAAAAATGTGTAACCTCTTTTTTGGGGGATCGGCAGATGGAAAAATCCAAGTGTTTTTATACTATTTACACCTTGATAATGGTATAATACTAAAAAAGGGAAGAAGGTGCTACTATGTCTGAAGCGAATTTACCATCAAAAACATGTGAAATTGATAGGCTAGTCACTTTACCAAATGATATTAATAAAATTCTTGAAGGAAAGAAAACCGCTGTACGACGAAATGGAAGATATGCTGATGTAGGTGAAATTTTAGAGTTAAATGGAGTTTCGTTTAAGGTTGCCAACGTTTATCGACAAACACTTGGTGATTTAACCGATGAAATGGCGCAACAAGAAGGTTACGAAACACTAGAGGACTATAAAAATACGATTCTTTCACTTCATAAAGGAATGCCGTGGCTTGCGCATATGAGAGTTTGGGTGCATGAATTTAGCCGTGTAGAAGAATGATAAAAGGCCCTCAATAATAACCGTAACGGGGGTAGTATAGTGGTGCAATAACCCTTTACAAAACAAATCTCGCATGAATTTTCGAAAAGAAAATCACATGCGATTTTTTGTTTGTATGTTAGTGTTTGAGCAAATTTAGTGGGTACAGTAAGAAAAGTACGTCGAAGTGGACATCCAATCCCTTATTTGTGACAAAAGCAGTGTTTTTAAGAGGTTTGCGGACATACGTTCCGTTATTGATCAAAAAAGAAGCCGACTTCTTATGATTTTATGCAAATAGAGTACCTGATGTCCTCAAACCACTTTAAAATGCTACTATTTCTGAAAATAACGCACTCAATGTCCGCAAAAATAATGACGTGGAGTGGGGGGGAGGAGTATTGAAATGTAAACTTACTCATGCTTCTCAAAATCGTTCAAAAACCGCAAAAAAAAAAGAGGTTGGGCAAAACAAGTGTCAGACACTTTTGGCCCACCCTCTTTACTAAATGATAAGAAAGTATAAAAAGTTTTGGAAGCTGTCTAGCTTCACCGCCTAGCCCTTCGAGCGTTTCGATCCACCGATGTTTATCTACTCGTTGATGTATCTCAAGAGGAGATAAACCGTCGCTGGCTCTCCAACACTTTTCAGGGCTTACCAAGGCGCTTGCGCTTTTCTTATTACACAGCAGAATATAATTTTTTAGATTGGACCGCCGAGTATACTACCTCTGATTCTTCAATCGTTAATGGAACTAACGGTAGTCTAACTGAACCAACACTAATCCCTGTCATTTCTAAAGCTGCTTTGACAGGAGTAGGGTTAGGTGCAATAAACATTGTTTTCATGATTGGTAGCAATTCACGGTGAAGAGAAGCCGCATATTTCGGGTTGCCGTTTTGATATGCTGCAATCATGCTTTTCATTTCGTTACCAATGATATGTGAAGACACTGAAACGACTCCATGTCCACCGATCGCTAAAATCGGTAAAGTTAAACTATCATCACCACTATATAATAAAAAGTCATCTGGCGTATTATGAATAATATTGGCCATTGCTTCTAAATCTCCACTAGCTTCTTTCACACATACGATGTTGTCAATTTGAGCAAGACGGATAATTGTATCCTCAATCATATTGACCGCACTACGACCAGGGATATTGTAAAGCATCACCGGTAAATCCGTAGATTCAGCAATCGCTTTAAAGTGTTGATACATACCCTCTTGGTTTGGTTTGTTATAGTATGGAGTTACAAGCATTACTCCATCTACACCTGCAGATTTGGCAATTTCAGTTAGCTCAATTGATGCACGTGTACTATTTGTCCCAGTACCAGCGATTACTGGAATACGACCGTCAACGACTTCAACAACAAATTTAAATAAATCAGCTTTTTCGTTTGTAGTTAATGTTGGAGATTCTCCTGTCGTACCTGCTACCACAAGGCCGTCTGTACCGTTTGCAATTAAGTAGTTTACTAAAGATCTTGTCGCTTGGAAATCAACGTTTCCTTTTTCATCAAATGGAGTAACCATTGCCGTTAATAATTGTCCAAAATTCATGATAAAACACCTCTATTCAACAGATTTTGTTCGCCACAAATGGCGACTTAAGTTCTTGAATAGAGCTAAATCGCAGGATTAACCGCTTAAAAACTAAAAAGAGGATGGCCCAAAACAAGTGTCAGACACTTTGGGGCCACCCTCTAAGAATGATAGTCTTTACGGTCATTCTAGCGTGAGATAGCCCTCCATATAGTTTAAAAAACTATACGACAGTGCTACATTTATTAAATGTAGCCCCAACAACAAGCACATGAGTTACTCGTTGCTTCGGCAATACCCCCTTTTCAAACTTATCACAGGAGCTCATTCTCCTCAAAATTTGTACTAATGGTTATTGCGCCTCTAAACTCACTTCAAATAATATTGAAGTAAATAAAATATGAACTTTCGTCAACCTTAACAAATTATCCCTTCCATTTCAATAGTTTGAAGGAAAAAACTTATTTTCTCGAAATATTATTAAAAGATTTTTTAGCAATATCGTCAACACCTGGAGATGCTTTTCCAACTTTCTACTAAAGAACCAACTAAAAACTTTACATTTATTTTAATGAATTATTCATTACTTGATGTGGCTCGTTTTTGGTAATTATGAATTCACTCAATTATGAACAAATTTTTAAAAATAAATATATATACTTAATTTAAGAAGGGATTTACAATAAAGATGTCGAATTTTGTATTTTAACAGCAGATAAATTTTGTTTTTGATAGTATATTTTGGAAGAAAGGTGAACAAAATGCGTTTAATTACGTTAGATAAATGTGAGCCAGGGATTAAATTAGGAAAAACGATTTTCAATGAAAACGGCAACATATTACTCGCCGAAGGAACTGAATTATCAAGCGGCTTACTTAAACAATTAAAAAAGTACAAAATTTTTACCATATATGTTGAAGACGAAGAATCTGAAGGAATCGAAATCGTCGAAGCTATTCCACAAGAATTACGGACAGAAGCTGTAAATGTCATAACAGAGGGCTTAAATGATATTGCTAGTTTATCTGATTCTAAAGGAACGAAGTTAAGAGGCATGGTTAGAACCGAACGCGCGATCCGCAGTTTCAAAAAAATCTTCAAAGATATTTTAAGTTGTTTATCGGAAAACAAAGCAGCTCTCAATTTATTAGCGACAACGAAAGTTCATGACAACTACGTATACATGCACAGTGTCAATGTCACCATTTATTCATGTCAATTAGCGATTGCTAACGGACTTCCTTTAAAAAATATTGAAGAGATCGGCCTAGGGGCGATGCTCCATGATTTAGGGAAACTATACATCGCACCCGAAATCTTAAATAAGCCCGGTAAATTAACGAAAGAAGAATTTGAACAAGTGAAAGCTCATTCAGAGTTAGGTTTTGAGATTTTGAGAAAAATCCATGAAATACCACTAACTGTCGCTCACTGTGCATTTCAACATCACGAAAAAATAGATGGATCTGGTTATCCTCGAGGCTTAAAAGGAGACGAAATTCATAAATATTCTAAAATTATGGCTGTTGCTGACGTTTTTGATGCGGTAACAAGCCACAGAGTATACCGCCCGGCAATGTTACCACATACCGCTATTGAATTACTTTATGCTGGCAGTGGTACACATTTTGATAATAGGCAAGTTCAATTATTTAAGGATTGTGTCGCCATCTACCCACAAGGTGTAACGATTAAGTTAAATGACGGCAGAACTGGAATTGTTACAGAATATAATTTTAAAGCCGTCGGTCGTCCAATCGTCAGAATTATTAAAGACGAAAATGACCAAAAGATACCTCCTTACGAACTCGATTTATCAACAAGTGAAAATTTATCGATAGGAATTGCAAAAGCAGATGCTATTTTATAAGGTAGGCTCGTCATTTGGCGAGTCTTTTTCTTTCTCCATACGTTTTAAAATAATCGATACACAATCTTTTGCAGCATTCGGACGCTTTAATTTCCGCGCACTTTGTTTCATCCTTTCATAATATTTAGCTTCGTATAATACTCTTTCTAATAATAAAGGAATCGCCTCACTCATTTCTGCTTTAATCGCCGCTCCTTGATTTATTAAAACTTTAACGTTTTCCTCTTCATGACCGGGAACAGGGTTATAAATGATCAGTGGGACTTCACAAGCGAGCGCTTCTGATAAGGTGACACTACCTCCCTCTATAAATATTGATATACCAACGGTTTGAGCCGTTGGAGAAGTACCAAAAAAATATTTTTCGACACGACCTCTAACATTATTTTTATAATATGTGAAACTATGCCAATTGGTGGGTACGCT